>CAVPKE010000001.1:0-296750 GCA_963705615.1 uncultured beta proteobacterium
TCGCCAGCGGGAACGTTGGCAAGCGCAAAGTCGTCGCCGGCTTCAAGGACCAGCCCGGCCTGCCCGACGGCTCCTGTGTAGATGCCGAAGGCTGCGTCTGGAATGCCCAATGGAACGGGCGCAGGGTGGTGCGCTACTCGCGGACGGCCGCATCGACCGCGTCGTCGAGATGCCGGTATTGAACCCGACCTGCGTCGCGTTCGGAGGCGTCGATCTCGACACGCTCTACATCACCACGGCGCGCTATCGGATGAGCGCCGATCAGCTCAGCGCGGATCCTGCCTCTGGCGCGCTGTTCGCCATAAAACCAGGTGTCAGGGGGTTAGCGGAGGCGAAATTCGCCGGTTGAGCCGGCGGTATTACTTTTCTCGGAGAGAGATTGCCCTAAGGAGGAGATCATGTTACGAAATCGAAATGTTCTGTTTGCCGCGATCCTCGGCTTCGCGCTCGCAACCCTGTTGAGCGGCATCGCCGCAGCGCAGGAGTATGCAACGCCCAAGCCGCTGAAACCCGCGGCCCAAGCCCCCATCAAGGGCTTCAAAGGCTCGAAGGGGGCGCGCATCGCGTATATGCCGCCAGCCACGGAGTTCAACTATTACATTGCCATCGGTGAAGGCGTCAAGGCGGCGGCAGCCAAGCGCAACATCACCACCTTCATGCTCGCGCCGCAGAGCGGAGCGGACATCAACGGCCAGATGGGAATGCTGCAGGACGTGATCACCCAGCGCGTCGCCGCAATCATCCTGTCGACGCACGACGAGCATGCAGCAGCGCCGCTGGTGAAGCGGGCGGTCGCCCAGGGGATCGCCGTGGTGATCGTGAACTCCGACATTGCCGACTTCCCCGCCCCGGTCCACGGGGTGGTCGGCTATTCGCAGCGCGGTGGCACCTTCAAGGAGGGGCAGTACGCACTCAAGCTCGCCGGCGGCAAGCCCATGAAGGTGGGCATTCTCGAGGGACAGCCCGGCTACCACTCGACCGAGCGTTGCGGCGGCTTCCTCGACGCCATCAAGGGCACGAACTTGACGGTCGTCTCCAGTCTCGACGGCAAGTGGAACGTCGAGGGCGGAAACATCGCCGCCATGGACATGCTGCAGGCGCATCCCGAGATCCAGATGATCTTCGCGGCCAACGACTACGAGATCATGGGTGCGGCGCAGGCGGCGAAGGCGCTCGGCCGCAAGGATCTGATGCTCTTTGGCAACGACGGCGACACGGGCGCCGGCCTCGAGCAGATCGCTTCGGGCAACATCACTGCTACCGTAGACACCACCCCCTTTGTGATGGGTCAGATCGCGCTTGCGGTGGCCGCCAACGTGCTCGACAACAAATACCCGGGCGGCTGGGTCGAAACCCCGACCGACATCGTCGACAAGAACAACGTGGTGGACAAGCTGCGCCACCCCGAAAGGCTCTATCCCAAGCCTTCGAAGCAATACTAGGCGCTAAGCGGATAGGCCGGATCGCCACCAGGCAAAGGTTGCGATCCGGCCGTTACAAGGACATCGCACTGCGATCCGGGGGCGAATCACGATGAGCACGCCCGACCACATCGTCTGGGAGCTGCGCGGCATCCGCAAGACCTTCGGGCCGGTGGTTGCGAACGACGATGTTTCGCTCGCCCTTCGGCGCGGGCAGATTCACGGGCTGGTCGGCGAGAACGGCAGCGGCAAATCGACGCTGATCAAGACGCTGTGCGGCGCGCATCAGCCCGACGCCGGCAGCATATTGCACGAAGGTCAACCGGTGCGCTTGGACAGCCCTCTTGCAGCGCGGGCGCTAGGCATTGCCACGGTGTTCCAGGAGTTCTCTCTGGTGCCGCACATGACCGTGGCGGAGAACATCTTCCTCGGCCGCTGGCTGGGGCGGTCCGTGCACGTGGACTGGCACGGCATGCGGGAGGCGGCCGGGCAGGTGCTGGCCACCTTCGAGATCGACATTCCGCCCGATGCGCTGATCCGCGATCTGCCGGTCGCCCAGCAACAGCTAGCCGAGATCGCCAAGGCGATGGCCGCCAAGGCCAGCGTCATCATCCTCGACGAGCCGACCACGGCGCTGGGGCTGCGCGAAACCGAACACCTGCACGCGTTGCTGCGGCGGATGCGCGACGGCGGCGCCGCCATTCTGTACATCTCGCACCGGCTCGACGAAGTGGTCCGTCTCTGCGACGTGATTACGGTGATGCGCAACGGTCGTGTCGTCAGCACCGCAGCCGAAACACCGCTCGATGTCCCCGGCGTCATCACGCGCATGATCGGGAAAGATGTCGCGGAACATTACCCAAAGGTTCGCAGCGAGGCGGGCGAGGTGCTTCTCGAGGTGCGCGACATAGCGACCGAGCGTGGCGTGCGGGGAGTCAGCTTTGCCCTCAAGCGCGGCGAGGTGCTGGGGCTCTGGGGAATGCTCGGCTCCGGACGCAGCGAGATCGCGCGGGCGCTGTTCGGCGTCGATCCGCTGACGCGCGGCGAGATCCGATTGCACGGTCGCGTCCTGCGCATCCATCGCCCCTCAGACGCCATCGCGGCTGGGATCGCACTGCTGACCGAGAACCGCAAGACCGACGGGTTGTTCTTCAACTTCACCGGGACCGAGAATATCACCGCCGCCAATCTCGCCGACTACGACCGCGGCCTCTGGCTCGACCTGCGGCGCGAGCATGAGGCGAGCCACGCACTGATCCAACGGCTGCAGGTGACGCCCGAGGCCGAGTTCGAACTGGTGGACCGTCTCTCGGGCGGCAATCAGCAGAAGATCCTGGTCGCACGCTGGCTCAACGCCGGCGCCGAGGTTTTCGTGCTCGACGAGCCGACTCAGGGGATCGACATCGGGACCAAGGTGGCGATCTACCAGCTCATCAATGAATTCACCGGCGCCGGCAAGGGCGTCATCCTGATCAGCGCCGATGACAAGGAGCTGCTGGCCATGTCGGACCGCGTGGCGATCGTGAGGCGCGGGCGGATCGTTCGCATCGCCAAGGCCGGCGAGCTCAGCAAGGCCGACCTGCTGGAGAGCTCGGAAGAAAGGATGCGCGCTGCATGAGGCGCTGGCTTGCAAATCCCCTGGTAGGGCCCGCCATTGCCACCGTCGTCGTGACGTTGTTGGTGATGTCGACGACGGACCGTTTTCTGGTGGCGGGCAACCTGAACAACCTGGCGCTCCAGGTCAGCATCGTGGCGCTGGTGGCGATCGGGTCGACTGCCGTCATCTTTATCGGCGGCATCGATTTGAGTCCCGGATCGGCCATCGCGCTGTTGACCATGCTCCTCGCCTGCATGCTCAGGTTCTGGGGCTTCGGCTTCTGGCCGGCCATCGCGCTCACCCTGGTGGCCGGCGCCGGCATCGGCGCGGTCAACGGGCTGATCACCGCCTATCTCAGGATCCCGGCATTTATCACCACCCTTGCCGGCTACAGCGCTTATCGCGGCATGGCTTTCATGTTCAACAAGGGCTCGCCCGTGTTCAGCGCCTCCGAGCGGTTGGAACCGCTGTTCTACGGAACTTTCCTGGGGATCCCGCTGCCGCTCTACTACGTGGTCGCCTTCTTCGCCGTGGCGCATTGGCTGATGCGCTACACGCGCCTGGGACGCTCGATCTATGCCGTGGGCGGCAATGCAGCCGCCGCACGCCTGTCCGGCATCAACGTGCGCCGCACCCAGCTTTACGCATTCGTGATCGCGGGCTTCATGGCCGCGGTGGGTGCGGTGCTGATGGCGGCCCGGCTCAACTCGGGTTCGCCCAATTACGGCGTGGGCCTGGAGCTGCAGGCGATCGCCGCCGCGGTGATCGGCGGCGCCAGTCTGGCGGGCGGGCGCGGCGATGTGCTGGCGACGCTGTTCGGGGCGCTCACCATTACCATCGTTCAGAACGGCCTGAACCTCAACGCCGTTCCGACGTCGACGCAGAACATCGTGATCGGCGCAATCATTGTGCTGGCGGTCGGGATCGACATGTGGCGCGGCGAGCTCGGCCGCCTCCTCGCGCCGCGCCGGCAAGCTGAACCGGCTCGGCCTCCGGCCGCAACTGAAGGAGAGAAACCATGACCTATCCACGCGGGTTCAACCACATCGGCCTGTCGGTGCCCAACGTCGATGCCGCTTTCAAATGGTATACCGAGGTGCTCGGGCTGTACCCGATCATGAAGCCGACCACCATCAAGAAGGACGAGAGCGCGATCGGCATCATGTGCACGGACGTCTTCGGCCCCAACTGGACCAGCTTCCGCATCTGCCATCTGGCGACGGTCGACCGGATCGGAATCGAGATCTTCGAGTTCCCCAACAACGTCAAGCCGGACAACAACCTGGAGTACTGGAAGACCAGCATCTTCCACTTCTGCATCACCGATCCGGACATCGAGGGGCTGGCCAAGAAGATCGTCGAGACCGGGGGCAAGCAGCGCATGCCGATTCGCTACTATTACCCGGGAGAGAAACCGTATCGCATGGTGTATTGCGAGGATCCGTGGGGAAACATCGTCGAGATCTATTCGCACTCGTACGAACTCACCTATTCCGCCGGTGCTTATAGCAGATAGGCCGATCCGACAGGTGTGATCGAACCCGACACAAGGGACCGTCGCAAGGAACGATGATGGATCGTCCGAAAGTGGTCATCGCCGACTACGACTTCGGCGATGTCGACGTGGAGCGCCAGATCCTCGAAGCCGCAGGGCTGCGGCTGGTGGCGATCCAGGCGAAGTCCGAGGACGAGCTGATCGTCGAGGCGCGCGATTGCGATGCCGTGATCAATCAGTATGCGCACGTCGGGGCCAAGACCATTGCGGCTATGTCGCGCTGCCGGGTCATCGCGCGCTACGGCATCGGGGTCGACAACGTCGCCGTGGATACGGCAACCGAACGCGGCATTCTCGTCACCAATGTCCGCGACTACTGTACCGAAGAAGTCGCCGACCACGTGATGGCGTTGATGCTGGCCTTGGCGCGCCGGCTGCTGGATTACAACCGGGCGAGCCACTCTGGCGTGTGGAACTGGAAGGCTGGCCGCCCGGCCTACCGGCTGCGCGGTCGTGTCCTGGGCATCCTCGGGCTCGGCAGGATCGGCCGCGCCGTCGCTTCGCGCGCCCCCGGGTTCGGGCTGCAGGTGATCGCGTGCGACCCCTACGTCGACGACGCGGTCTTCTCCCAGTACAGCGTCACTCGAGTCGACAAGGATCGCCTTGTCGAGCAGTCCGATTACCTCGTCCTGCAGGCTCCGTTGACTGCGGAAACGCGACACTTCATCGGCGAGGCGCAGTTGAAACGCATGAAGCGCAGCGCCATTCTCATCAACACCGCGCGCGGCCCTGAGGTCGACAACGCCGCGCTGTATCGCGCGCTGCGCGAAGGCTGGATCGCCAGCGCTGGGCTCGACGACGTCGAAGAAGAGCCGGCCAAGCGGCGCCAGTGGTCGCCGCAGGAAAACCCGTTGTTTACGCTGGACAACGTGATCGTCACGCCACACTCGGCGTATTACTCGGAGGAATCGATCCGGATGGCGAGAGAAGTGGCTGCGAGCGAAGTCGCTCGCGTTCTGACGGGGCAGCGCCCCGTTAACCCGGTCAACAGAGTGCGCTTGACTGACGGCTCGTGGTCGCTGCCGTGAGGCGGCCGGGCCGCGCCGAGCAGTAAAGCAAAGGAGGAGGAAATGCTAAAAGAATTTCGTGAGTTCCAGCGCCGGCCGGATCTGCTCGAGGCGTTCACCGAGGTGGCCAAGTGTTATAGCGCCTCGTGCGTATTCGCCGACTCGCAGTATCGCCAGGGCGTGATGGACAGCGGGATCAAGCCCGCCTTCGTCGCGAAGGCCGTGGGGCAGGCGCTCACGGTCCAGCTCTCTCAAGGGCGACCTGGTGGATCCCTTGAAAGCGCTGGAGATGGGCCAGCCCGGCGACATCATCGTGGTCGACGCCGGCGGCGAAACCGAGACATCGGTCTGCGGCGGCCTGATGGGCGGCCTGGCCAAGAACCGGCGTATCCGCGCGATGGTGATCGACGGCGCCGGCCGGGACATCGATGAGCTGCGAGACATCGGCTTCCCGATCTGGACACGTGCGATCACGCCGCGCGGGACGCACACCATGTTCTCGGGACGGAAAGAGGAGCTCTCGATCAACGTTCCGATCTGCTGCGGCGGCGTCACGGTTCATCCCGGTGATCTGGTCATCGCCGATGAGATCGGCGTCACCGTGGTGCGCTTGGCCGAGGCCGAGATCGTGTTGAAGGCTGCGCGCGAACAGGCGGCGCGCGAGCAGGCCACGCGCGAATGGGTCGCCAAAGGCAAAACGGTGGAAGATCTGCTGAAGGAGTTCGGGCGGATCTGAGCACGCGTCTGCAACTGGCAGGACAGCTAGCCGCCGACGGCTACGGCCGCTCCGCCTCTACGTCATGCTGGCGAGAATCCACGCGCCGATCGCCTTGCTCGCGGCGATGACGACCAGCGCGACGGCGATATGCTTGCTGATCTCCGAAACGACGTTGGCCCGCCGGCTGCGTGCCAGCAAATACGTCAGCCCGGAAAGGAGCGACAGGCCCCAGCCGAGAGAGACGAAAACGGCCTGGTGCAGGGGGAGCAGCAGGACGAGAGGGACAAAGCTGAGCGAGACGAGCAGTCTGGCTGCGAAGTTGGTCAAGGTCGCGACAAAGGCCTCGTGTTTTTCGAGCCGCTCGGATTCCTGGTAGATATGGATGCTGAGCGAGTCGGTCAGGTTGTCGGCAACTGCGACGATCAGCAATCCCCCGATGATCGTAGGCTTGGTGGCCGTCGCCGCGTCCAGACCGATGATTAGGGCCATGCTGGTGACGATGGCGGCGGCGCCGCCGAAGCTGAACCTATTGATGATCATGGCATCAAGCTCCGTAAAGGAGGAAGGCAGACGCGGCACCCCAGTGGGGTGACGTGGCGTTCGGCAGGGATTGCCGCATGAAGGACTGGAACCTGGTCGTCACGATCATTCCCGGCCCTCGCCATTTGCGCGAAGTGCTGCGTCAGCTTGGCCGTCTGGGGTGGTTCGCCTCCACCTCGTTCAAGGATGTGTGCGTCGGGAAAGTCGAGGATGTGCCCCATTTCCTGGAAGACGTCCTCGCCGCGCGCACCCGTGCCGAACCCTGGGCGAACATGATCGCCCGCGTGATCCCCGTCGAGCGCACCTTCACATTCACGCCCGACTCGCTCGCCGACCAGCTCCAAAACGCACTCGCTCCGCTCCTCGATCGCATGCAGAGCGGCACCTTCTGCGTGCGCATCGAGCGACGCGGCCTGGCCGGAAGGATACCAACGCAGGAGATCGAGCGCGCGGTGGCCGCACATATCTTCACCCTTGCAGAAGCGCGTGGCACGCGCCTGGAGACGGATTTCGGGAACCCCGACTACATCCTGGCAGCCGAAACCCTGGGCGACCAGTGCGGCGTCACTCTCATCTTGCGCGAACAATCGAGCCGCTATCCATTCCTGCGGGTGCGCTAGACGCCTGGCGACCGGGATCACCTTCATGGGGATGACACTCGTGGGCGATGAAACCCGAATGCTGTGAAGGGTTATTGATCCTGATCAATCCGCCCGGAGTCCGGGCGGCTTAGGCTAGTGCTCAACGCGCATCTGTTGTGGTAGTGCGGGTGCTGAGATCGGTGGGCCTATCCAGCGCTTCACACAAGCGCGTCGACGTTGTGTTTGTTGTCGTCTAGTCGAACAGTTCGAGTTTGGAGGATGAACCATGGCTGAGGAAGCGAAAACCGGAATCATCGTGTCAAAGGGCAAAGAAGCCGCAAAGACAACTCCGACAAGGGCAATTACGCCGTTCGAAGAGATGGAGCACATGCTGGACAGATTCTTCGAAGGCGCGCTTCCCCCGCGGGTGGCTGCGGCCCTTCCGCTGGGGGCGTCCTCTGCTAGGCGACCTGGCTGCAGAGGTCCGCATGCCACATGTCGACCTTGTCGAGCGCGACGAGGAGGTGGTGCTCCGCGCCGAGGTACCGGGAGTGGAGAAGAAGGACATCGACGTCTCCATCACCGGCAACTCGGTTACCATCAAAGGGCAGACGAGGCATGAAGAGAAGGAAGAGAAAGGCGAATACTACCGCTGCGAGATTTCGCGCGGCGCATTCTCCCGCACCGTTGCTCTTCCCGCCCCGGTCGATCCCGATCGGGCCAACGCGAACTTCAAGGATGGAATCCTCGAGATCACGCTGCCCAAAGTCGAGAAGGCCAAGCGACGCACGCTCAAGCTGGACTGAGCGGGAAATGCTGAACGAGCGAGCGCTCGAGAGGACGCCTGCCGAAGAGCGCTCGCGAGAGTTTGATCTCCAAGGAAATGGGTGCGACTGTCACCCGGCGCGACGGCGACGTGGCCGGGCTCCAATATTTGAGCGATCCCCTGCTCAATAAGGGCACGGCGTTCACCACCGCTGAGCGTGAGCACCTCGGACTCGAAGGGCTGCTGCCGTCTCGTGTGGAATCGCTCGCCGAGCAAGCCGCACGCGCGCTCGAGAGCGTGCGCGGCAAGCCGAGCCTTCTGAGGTGGATGCGCGCGAGCGGTACCGTCACGATCTTGCGCTCGACTCGGTCGTAATAACCGATCGTGAACGCCGCTCGCCCGAACTCGGAGTCCCAGCGGATCCGGTCGAGAAGCGAGCGGATCGGGATCATGTGCGCTGACTGGCGCCGGTTGCGTCTGAGCAGCGGAGGCCGTAGCGATGAGCGCCCGGAGGCAGTTCCGGTACTGCGCGCGCGGCATCGAGCATCACCCGCGCAGCGAATGTCCAGACATCGAAGCGCGCGTCCAAGCTGAGGGACTGATGTTCCCCTGCCGTCGCCAAGCCCCGCCGCTCGATCACCAATCCGCTCGACGCCTCAAGTGACTCAAGGTCCGCCATTTCGAAGACTTCTGTCTCCTCGCCTGCGAATAACGGGTCCGACTCGATGGACCGCCGCACCTCTTCGGCGTTCGCACCGTTGGCAAGCTGGAAATAGACGTAGCGCCGGAGCTTGCCGTCCGCGTCGCGCAGCTCTCCTGTCAACGCCTCCTTGACGCCCGGTATCTCCTCGACAGCTGCGCTGTGGTGAAGGCTCTTGCCGGGATGCCTTCCCAGCACCGTACTTCCGCGCGGGATGAGGACCTCGAAGAGCCGATTCAGCAGAGGCAGGGCACCCGGATCCCATCCGCAGCCGATCATCGCCTGCACGCGATGATGGCGCGCTGCGCTCTCGATCGCAGCGTAATGCTCTGCCCGCGCGAGCGCGCCAAGCTGTGCGCATTCCACGATGGGCATGCGGCCCTGCAGCAGCTCGCACGCCACGCCCGTCGTGTGCTCCGCCGGCACGCACAGGAGCGCAGCATCCACGTGCTCCAGATCCCGCATATGTCCCGCGACCGTGGCATGCGCGAATGCCGCCGGCAGGGCTGCGCTCCCGCGGCGCACGACACCGACGAGCTCGAGATCCGCCGCCGCCGCAAGCGCGGCGCCACAGGCACTCCCCAGCCGGCCGAAGCCGACGATCGCGAGCCGCAGGCGTCTCACGCCAGGGCACTCCCAATGCTCGCCACCGTTCCCCGGCGGCGCCATCGTAATTGGTGCGTCGCGTTCATACTGCTATCATGCGATCGAGGCCGCGGGCAGCAAAATCTGGCAGATCTCGGTTGAGGAGGAGCACGATGAAGATCGACAACACCCAATTCGGCAGCATCACCATCGACGGTGAGATCTACTTCCACGACGTTCTCGTCCGACTCTCCGGAAAGATCGAGAAGCGCAAGAAGAAGCTATCGAAGAAGATCTTTGGCACCTCGCACGTCATGTCGCTGCCCGAGGCCGAGTTCGTCTACGAGAAGGGCAGCGACCTGCTGGTCTTGGGGACCGGCCAGTACGACAATGTGCGCCTGTCTCCCGAAGCAGCGGAGTTCTTCGCGCGCAAGGGCTGTCGAGTCCTCGCGGAACCGACGCCTCGTGCCATCTCCGCCTTCAATCGAGCAAAGGGACACAAGATAGGCCTGTTTCACGTCACGTGCTGATGCCCCACTCAGTTCTGGCGCGTCGGTCGGCAGGGCTCCCTGAGACTCGGATCAGCAGGGACTGTCCCCAAGGAATACCCACGATGCAGCCGGGCCGGAACCGATTTGACGAACGGTAGGCTTGAGGATCTCCCAGCGGAACTTCGGGCGGATCTAGCCAAGCCCACGCGCTCACCCGCTTACTGCGCTCCGGTCTGCGCCCGCTCGTACGCATCCACCTCGTCCGCCAGTTGACGCACGCAAGGAGCGACTTGCACGACATACGGAGGCGCTGTCGTTAGTCCGCGCAAGGCGTCTGGCAGCTGTGCAAGCGATGCCGCCGCACGTTCCCGGACTGCCGCATCGGGGAGGCGATCCGCAATACGCTTCCCGGCGCGCATGACCTGCTGCATCAACGGTGCGCCGTCGGCGCTTTGCCCTTCGAGCGTCAGCACGTCGCGCAGCATGCGGTTCGAGGCATCGAGCGTGCGATATACCTGCTTTCGCCCAGGCCATGTGGCCTTGCCTTCGGAGCGCTTCCGCCGGGCTCGCCCGGCGTACTCCTGCAACTTGTAGGCACAGTCCAGACCGGGCGCGTCTTGCGACGTGACCAGATTGGTCCCGATGCCGAAGCCATCGATGGGGGATTCTTTCACCAGCCGGTCGACCAGATACTCGTCAAGACCGCCGCTGGCGAAGATCTTCACATCAGCGAGGCCCCCTGCATCGAGAATGCGGCGTACTTGGCGCGCGTGGGCGCCAAGGTCCCCGCTATCGATGCGGACGGCAGCCACGTGAACTCCAGCCTCACGCAGGCGCGCTGCAAGCTTTACCACCTTGCCTGCCGCCGCCTCCGTGTCGTAGGTGTCGATCAGCAAGGTCGAACCCTTCGGATAGGCGAGCGCAAAGCGCTCCAATGCCGCGATCTCGCTCTCATACGCCTGGACGAAGGAATGGGCCATCGTCCCATAGAGCGGGATTCCGAAACGCTGTCCAGCCATGACCGTTGCGGTGCCGTCGAACCCTGCGATGTAGGAGGCGCGTGCGGCGAGCAGACCGGCCTCGGCCCCATGCGCTCGACGCAGACCGAAGTCCACGAGAGTCTTGTTCGGAGCTGCAAGTACGAATCGCGCCGCCTTGGAGGCGATGAGCGTCTCAAGGTGCAGGAGGTTCACGATGCGGGTTTCCACCAGCTGCGCTTCAGGCAGCGGAGCCACGACGCGCAGAATGGGTTCGTCCGGGAAAAACACGGTCCCCTCGAGGATCGCATCCACATCGCCGGTGAAGCGGAAGCTCCGTAGGCGATCGAGGAACACATCGCTGAATCTGTCCAGGCCGCGGAGCCAAGCGATGTCCGCGTCCGTGAAGCGCAGCTGCGCAAGGTAGTCGAGGACCTGATCGAGACCTGCAGCCAGGAAGAAGTTGCGAGTCGGGGGCAGCTTGCGCACGAAGAACTCGAATGCCGCAGGCGCAGTCATCTCTGTCTCATAGTAGGCTTGCATCATCGTGAGTTGGTACAAGTCTGTGAGTAACGCGTTCGGCGACGGTTCTGCTCCCGTGAGCAGGTCGCGTTCAGAAGATGTCAGTTCCACATGGGCGCCGGTAAGTTGCCGATCTCGGTTGCCTTCGACGCAATGCTGAACGGGCGCGAAGTCCTAGCGTTCCCCGAGGCGGAAGGGGACGTACACCGGCGCGCCATCGCGCTCGATCAGCAGCGCCACGCTCTTGCGCGCTTTTTGCAGTGCCGACCGGAACGCCTTCAGAGTGTTTACGCGCGTGTTGTTGACCGCCAGCACAACATCACCGGGCTGGATGCCCGCCTCAGCGGCTTCGCCCGTCACATCTTCGACCAGCAACGACCCTTGCGTGCCCAGCTTCTGGCGCTCCGCGGCTGTCAGCTCGCGCAGCGAGAGCCCTAGGCGTTCCGGCACGGCCGGCTTGACACCTGACGGCTGCCGCGGCTGCTCTGCAGCCAGCTCGCCCAGCGTGACGTCGATCTGCGCGACCGCGTTCCGATGCCAGATCTCGAGCTTGACAGACTTGCCCGGCTCCGTGTCGGCCACCACTCGGGATACGTCGGCGGAGCCCGCCACGTCCTTGCCTTCGACTTTCAGGATGATGTCCCCGGGCTCGATGCCGACCAGAGCAGCCGGCCCGCCGGCATCCACCGAGCTGACCAAAGCCCCGGAAGGCTTGCTCAGCCCAAAGGACTCCGCCAGGCGCTCATCGACATCCTGGACGGCTACGCCGAGACGACCGCGTCGCACTTTGCCGTGTTTCAGCAGCTCGTCCTTCACTTTCATGGCGAGGTCGATGGGGATCGCGAACGACAACCCGATGTATTCTCCTGTGTGAGAGAAGATAATAGAGTTGATGCCGACCACCTCTCCCTTCAGGTTGAACAGCGGCCCGCCCGAGTTTCCGGGATTCACCGGCACATCGGTCTGGATGAACGGCACGTAAGCTTCCTCGGGAAGAGCCCGGCCCTTCGCGCTCACGATGCCCTGAGTCACGCTGTTGGTGAACCCGAACGGAGAACCGATCGCGACCACCCAGTCGCCCACCTCCAACTTCTCGGGATCACCGATGATCGCGACCGGGAGATCTTTCGCGCTGATCTTGACCAATGCGACATCCGTACGCTGGTCGACGCCGATGACCTTCGCTTGGAACTGGCGCTTGTCCGTCAAGTAGACGATCACGTTGCGTGCGCTCTCGACGACATGAGCATTGGTCAGAATGTAGCCGTCCGCACTGATGATGAAGCCCGACCCGAGGGTGCGCACGTGAAACTCGCGCGCGCCGGAATCCGGTGGTGCGAACCGCCGAAGGAACTCGGAGAACGGATCGTCGCGCTCGGTGCCGGGCAAGCGCGGCAGCCCTCGAACGGTCTGAGTGCTACTGATGTTCACGACCTTCGGCCCCTCCCGCTTTACGAGCGATGAAAAGCTTGGCAGCTCCAATACTTGCCTGGATAGCTCCGCCGGCCCCTCGGCTTCGGAGGAGGCGCTGCGCTCAGCCTGGGCGCTCAGGGGAACAATCAGCCTGAGGCACAGCGCGAGAGCCAACAGAACCCGCCCCGGTTCTGGCCGAAATTCACGAGTCTGAGCTGCGGGCTCCGCGCGCATGAGTCACCTCCTGACCGTTTTCAACCTCGGTCTGGCGAAGCTGCGTATCACGTTATCCCTCCCCTTGCCGCGCGCTTTGATCTAACACAATTCCCGCATCGTCTGGACGTCGGACCAGCGTCACTGGGCAGCACAGCCCGGGCCGAAGGACGCGGGCATCGAGCTAGGAGGTACACGATCCGCGCTCACTCGCGGCGGCGTTGCATGAGCGCATAGATAGTCACCGACACGGTGATTAACAGGCCGTAGATGAACTGCGTCCAAAAGCCGGTCAGCCCAAGAGCGATGATGCCCGGTTCGAGCGAGGCGATGATGAGTACGCCGACGAAGGTGCCGATCATCGTCCCTTTGCCGCCGAACACCGACGTGCCACCGATGAACACCGCGGCCAGGGTGGTGAGGAGATACCCATCGCCCGTGCTCGACCAGAAGTACATCATCTGGTTGAGGAGCAGGACGACGGAAAAGGCAGCGACGACCCCGATCTGAACATAGCAGAGGATGGTCACCCGCTCGACGTTGATCCCCATCATGCGAGCGGCCTCGCGGTTGTCACCGACGAACAGCACGTGGCTGCCGAACCGGTGTCGCTTGTAAATCACGCCCAGCAAGACCGAAAACGCGAGGAACCACAGAAATTGCGCCGGAATCAGCCCGAACAGCTGGCCGACGAAGACCTTGTTGAACGGGTCCGCGGTGATCTCGGCCATCGGCAGGCCCCTGCCCTCGGTCAGAACGTTGACCAGGCCCCGCCACAGAAACATCGTGCCGATCGTAGCGACGATAGAGGGGATGCGCACGCGCGCCACCAGAAGCCCGTTGATCAGCCCCGCGCCTGCGCCGACCAGCAACGCTACCGCCAACGCGAGGATGAAAACATGCGTACTCATATACAGCTGCGAGAACGCCCACCCGGCGATGCCACAGATCGACGGAAAGCTCAAGTCGATTTCGCCCAGCGTGACGATAAAGGTCATCGCAATGGCCATGATCCCGAAGAAAGGGATCGAAATCATGAAGGAGCGGTAGATGTCGAACCTGAGGTAGACGTCCGGCGCGAACACCACGAACACAATATAGAGCAGCACCAGCATGGTCACGGTGCTGATCTGCATGCGGTGGCGCTGCCACCACGGCTGCCGCTGCGTCGGCGCCAGATCCGGCGGGGAAACGGCGAGATCGCTCATGTCAACGCAGCTGGCCGGCCTCGTGGAGGGCGACCATGCGCGCCACCAGCTCGTCTCGCGACAGCTCCTCGTGGCGGAACCGCCCCACGATGCGTCCTCGGTCGAGAATCACGAAACGATCCGCCACATCGTAGACGTGGAAGATGTTGTGCTCGATGAAGATCGCGGACTTTCCCTGGTCGCGGATTCCGCGGACGAATCTGAGCGCCTTCTCCGTCTCCATCACCGAGAGGCCCATCGTCGGCTCGTCGAGAATGATGAGATCGGCATGGAAGTAGAGCGCGCGCCCGATTGCCACGCCCTGCTTTTCCCCGCCCGACAGGCTGCCCACTTCGGAATCCACCGTGACGGCGCGCGAGGTGAAACCCATGATACCGCGCAACAGCTGTTCTGACTCGCGCTTCTCACCGGGAATGTCCAGAAAGCCACCGCGTGTCGTGCGCTCACGGCCGGCGAAAATGTTGCGCCACATCTCCTGCTGATCGGCAAGGGCCCGCTCTTGGTAGACGGCCTCGATGCCGAGTCGGCGGGAGGCTTGCACGTCCTTGAGCTTGACGAGTTTGCCCTTGAAGAAGATGTTTCCAGAGCTCGGCTGATACACGCCGGTGACAACTTTGATCAGAGTCGACTTGCCGGCACCATTGTCGCCCACCAGCGCTACGATCTCGCCGGGAAAGACATCGAAATCGATGTCTCGGATCGCCTCGATGCGGCCGAACGACTTGCTGATCCCGCGCAGGGACAGCAGCGGCACCGGCTCAGCCATGTACAGACATCCCTAAGGAGTTCTCAGGTGGCGCAGCGGCCTGCCGGGCGTGCCTGGCAGGCCGCCTTGCCCGCTTAGCGGATCGCCTCTTTGGCCAAGGGCGCCACCAGGTCGATATTCGCCTTCGTCACAAAGGCCGCACCCGTGTCCACGTGCAGCCCGGAAAAGCCGAACTTCGCGGTCAGATACATCGAGACGATCGGCAGATAGCCCTGCAGGAATGGCTGCTGATCGGCCACGATGGTGATCGCGCCGTCTTTGATCGCCTGCGCCGTAGCGGCGGACAGGTCGAAACCTGCGCCGCAGATCGAGCCCGGTGCCTTGCCCGCGGCCCTCATCATCGCTGGGATGGTCGCGGTTAGCACGCCGTGGTCAGTGATCACGGCTTTGAGGCGCGGGTGGGCGGCGACAAAACTTGTAAACACGGTGATGCCCTGGGCGGAGTCCTTGTTGACCGCGTCGGAAATCTCGAGATAGTCGACCTTGACGCCGTCCTTCTCGAGCACGTCCTTGATGCCCTTAGTGCGCTGGCCGCGCCCTGCCTGCCCGAGGAGGCCCCATAGAAGCACCTCATCCCCCGACTTCAATTTGCAGGCCGCGAATGCCGCTTTGCCGAGGCCCGCTCCAGCCGAATACTGTAATGCCCCGGCGTAGCCGAACCCATCCGCGTTGTATTTGGCCTCGATGTTGGGCAGGTCGACGTTGGCATCGGTGACGATGATGCCGGCCTTGCGCGCCTGGTCCACGAGCGGCGCGAGGGCTTGCTCACCCGGGTGGCCCATGATCGAAATGCCAGTAGGCCTCCGGGCGATGGCTTCGCTCAACTGTTGCACCATCTTTTGCGGATTCCAATCCGACCAGACGTAGTCGACCTGACAGCCGGTCTGCTGTGCCGCCAGCTTGGCCCCGTTGTAGACGATGGACGCGAAGCTGTCGCCTTCCGGACCGCCCGGGAAAAACACGAACCGAAGTCCCGCGCAGCTGTAATCGACTGCCGAGGCCGTGCCCGGGAGCGAAACAGCTCCGGCGAGAACGGCAAGACACATTGCCCCGACCCGAGTCAAGCTATTCATTTCTGCCCTCCTATTATGTTATGCGTGGCTGTTACCCGATCATGTGGATCGTACCCCTGCCTTCCTTCGGTCGCGGGTGACTGGCGGCCCATGAAAATGTACTAGTGCCGTCTGGCCGCTCGATGCGGAAGACTCAGCGCCAAGAATAAGTCTTAGTACAGCCCGAACATTGACGCGGATCAAGGGGAGATGAAATCCCGCATCGTGGCAGATGCGGTCCCGCGGCTTACCCATTCGCAACTGTACCTTGGCCAAGCTCGGCGACCACGCCGCGCGGAGCGCGCTGCTGCACAGACAAACACAGGCAGTCATGCCAGTGAATGCTCCGCCTTTGATCCGCGTCAAAGCTCCTATCGTCACCGAAGCGCATTCTTCGCGTTGAGTCTTGCGGTTCGAGGCTTGGCGACGCTCGCACTGGGGGTACCACGTTTTGTGCGTCGACAAAGATGACCCGCATTTTTCTTGGAGTTGTTCTTGCGGAGTCACTTCAAATGAGGATCACGCTAAGCGTCATCAAAGCCGATATCGGCTCCATCGGCGGCCATATCGCCCCCTCGCGTAAGCTCCTCGAATCGGTGACCAGCCACGTGCAGCGATACGGGCAGGGCCTGATTTCGGACAGCTACGTCAGCCACACGGGCGACGATATCGCGATCCTGATGACCCATACGCATGGCGTGAAGCACGAGGCTATCCACCGGCTAGCCTGGGATGCCTTCGTGGCCGGGACCAACCTGGCCAAGCAGCAGGGCTTGTACGGCGCCGGGCAAGATCTGCTGAAGGACGCATTCTCGGGGAATGTGCACGGCATGGGGCCGGCGGTGGCGGAGATGGAGTTCGAAGAGCGGCCTAACGAGCCGTTCCTGTTCTTCGCCGCCGACAAGACCGACCCCGGTGCGTACAATCTTCCCCTGTATCTGGCTTTCGCCGATGTCATGAACACACCGGGGCTAATCCTGTCGCCCAACATGTCGAAGGGCTTCCGCTTCGTCGTCATGGACGTGAACTACACCGAGGGCGACCGCGTCATCGAGCTCGAGACGCCGGAACGACTGGCGAATCGCGGGTTGTCGGCTGTTCCTCATTGGACCCCTTTGCAGAGAGATTCTTGATGCTGCTCAGCGCCCTGCGCGAAGAAGTGTTGGCTGCGAACCTTGACCTGGTCCGGCACGGAACGGTGGTTTATACGTTCGGCAACGTGAGCGGCATCTCACGAAAAGACGGTTTGGTCGCGATCAAGCCAAGCGGTGTGCCTTACGAAGAGCTGACGCCGGAGCGGATCGTCGTTGCCGACCTGGATGGCACGATCATCGATGGCAAGCTTCGCCCTTCCACCGACTTGCGGACACATCTCGAACTGTACAAGCATTTTCCGAACATCGGCGGAGTTGCCCACACTCATTCGAAGTCGGCGAGCGCCTGGGCTCAGGCGCAGCGCCCGATTCCCTGTTTCGGTACGACCCACGCCGATCATTTCCACGGGCCGGTTCCGGTCACCTCGTCCCTCAGTTCCGAAGAGATCGGCGGGGACTACGAGAAGGCCACGGGCGTCGCAATCTGCCGGACCTTTGCGCAGCTCGACCCGGACGCGATCCCCGCGGTGCTGGTAGCGGCACACGGCCCATTCTGCTGGGGGCCGGACGCTGCCGCCGCCGCTCACAATGCCGTGATTCTGGAGTACGTGGCCGAGATGGCCTACCGCACATTGCTGATCAATGCAGAGGCCCAGCCGATCGCACGTGAACTGCAGGCCAAGCATTTCGCGCGCAAACACGGGCCGAATGCCTATTACGGTCAGGTCACAGCCAAGCGCCTGGTTGGCGCATGAGGGAACTATGTCGAATCGCAAAATGACCATGGGCGTCATCATCGGAAACCGCGGTTTCTTTCCAGATCAGCTTGCCAAGTCGGGCCGCGAGGAGATGATGCATACGCTCGAGAAGGCGGGGATGGGCTGCATCGTGCTGGGCCCGGAACAGAGCAAACATGGCGCGGTCGAGACCCACGAGGAGGCCAAGCGCTGTGCGGCCCTGTTTCAGCAGAACCGGGACCGCATCGACGGCGTCATCGTCACGCTGCCCAACTTCGGCGACGAGCGCGCGATCGCCGACACGTTGCGCCTGGCGAAACTCGACGTGCCGGTGCTGGTGCAGGCCACTCCCGACGAGCCGGGAAGATGAGCATCGCACACCGCCGCGACAGCTTCTGCGGCAAGATGTCGGCCTGCAACAATCTGCGCCAGTACGGCATTCCGTACTCTCTGACCACGTCTGCACACCGTCAGTCCCGAGTCGCGAAGAGTTCCTGGCGACCTGCAATGGTTCGCCGCAGTCTGCCGGGTCGTAAACGGCTTGCGGAGTCTGCGCGTCGGCGCATCGGCGCGCGCCCGGCCGCCGTTCAACACGGTGCGCTACAGCGAGAAGATTCTCGAGTCGCACGGCATCTCGATCGAGACGGTCGACCTCTCCGAGATCCTCGGCCGCATCGCCCGGCTGAAGGACGATCGACGCAGCGGTACAAGGCAAAGCTGGCCGCAATCCGGAAGTACGTGCCCACCAGCGGGGTCCCGGAGCCGGCTCTGATCAAGATGGCCAAGCTCGGACGTCGTGATCGACGACTGGATGAAGTCCACCGACGTGCACGGTCAGCGCCGTCCAGTGCTGGACGTCGATGGAGGAGTATCTTCGGCGTGGTGCCCTGCACCGTCATGAGCATGATGAGCAACGACCTGCTGCCGAGCGCCTGCGAGGTCGATATCTGCGGCGCCGTCGGCATGCACGCCCTGCGCGCTGGCTTCGCAGACGCCCAGCGCGCTGCTCGACTGGAACAACAACTACGGCGATGACCCGGACAAGGCCGTCTGCTTCCACTGCAGCAACCTGCCCTAAGCATTTCTTCGCAGGATGCCCGAATGGACTACCAGGAGATCATCGCCGGCACCGTCGGCAAGGAGAACACCTACGGCACCGTGCGTGGGCCGCGTGAGAGCCAGCCCAATGAGCTTCGCCCGCTTCTCCACCGACGACGCCGCCGGGCGGATGCGGGGCTACGTCGGCGAGGGCGAGTTTACGAACGATCCGCTGAGCACCTTCGGCGGCGCCGGCGTGGTGGAGATCCCGAAGCTGCAGAAGCCTGCTGCACTACATCTGCGAGAACGGCTTCGAGCACCACGTGGCGGCGAACTTGTCGACCTCGGCCAGCGCGGTTTACGAAGCCGCCACGCGCTATCTGGGCTGGGAAATGTACTGGCACCACAACTAGCACGGCGGGACTGGACAAAGCATGGCCATCGTCGCGGGAGTCGACTTCGGCACGCTGAGCGTCCGCGTTTCGATCGTGGACAGCAAGCGAGGACTGCTCGCGTCAGCAGTCGCCGAGTATCCCCTGCACCGCAAGCACGAAGATCCCGACTACGCGACCCAGTCCCACGAAGATCACATGCGGGCTCTGGCAAACGCGACGCGGCAAGCAGTCAGGTCAGCCGGTATCTCGGGCGACCAAGTGGAGGCCATCGCGCTCGATACCACCGGCTCCAGCGTCATTCCGGTTGGCGAAGGCTTGCGGCCCCTCGGCGACTACTACCTGTGGTGCGATCACCGGGCAAAGCATGAAGCGGCCGAGATCACCGACTGGGCGCACCGCGAAGGACTCCAGGCCATTCAGTGGTGCGGCGGCGTGTACTCGTCGGAGTGGGGCTTTGCCAAGCTGCTGCACTGGCTGCGGCACAATCCCGAGAAGCGTGACCAGTTGGTCACTGCATTCGAGCACTGCGACATGGTGGCGGCCACGCTCTGCGGGATCACCGATCCCAAGCAAGTCAAGCGCAGCGTCTGCGCCATGGGCCACAAGTGGATGTGGAACCCGACCTCGGCGGACTTCCACCCGAGAGTTTCCTGGTCAAGGTCGATCCGCTGCTGGCGGGCGTGCGCGATAAGCTGGATGGCCAGTACGCCACCTCCGACCAAATTGCTGGCCATCTGGCTCCCCGCTGGGCGGAACAACTCGGGCTTCGCCCGGGCATTCCGATTCCGGTCGGCGCCTTCGATGCGCACTGGGATGCGATCGGCGCCGGGGCGAAGGAAGGCGACGTGGTGAACGTGGTCGGGACCTCCACCTGCATCATCGGCCTACGCCAGCCAGGAGGAGCTTGATTCCCGGCGTGTGCGGCGTGGTGCAAGGCAGCGTGCATCCGCAATACATCGGAATCGAGGCCGGGCTTTCGGCGACGGGCGACATCTTCAACGCGATCGCGCGCCGCGCCAGTACGACGTCGCTGAGCTGAGCAAGGGTCTGGAGGACTATCGCGCAGGACAAACCGGTCTGCTGCGCATGACCTGGGACAATGGCGACCGGACGGTGCTGGTCAATCCCAACGTGGGCGGCATCACGCTCGGCTGGAATCTGGAGAACACGGCCCAGGACGAGCTGTTCGCCGCCATCGAAGGCACGGCGTTCCACACGCGCGTGATCCTCGATCGCATGCACGAGTATGGCGCACGCTCGCAACGCGTGATCAACGGCGGCGGCATTCCGCAGAAGAATGCTGTGCTGAACCAGGTGTACGCGAACGTGCTGGGTCGGCCGGTGCTGGTGCCCAGCAGCAAAGTGACCGGACTCGGCGCTGCAATCTTCGCGTTCCTCGCCGCGGGAGCGTTCCGCTCGATCGAGGAAGCGCAGGAGCACGTCTGTCCCGCGCACACGACGTTCACGCCGCAGCTGCAAACACGAGAAACTTACGACAAGCTCTACGGGCTTTTCCGTCGGATCTACTTCGACTTCGGCAAGCCGGCGGAGGGCAATCGTTTCGGCGACGTGTTGCCGACCTTGATCCAGCTCGCTCGCGGTTGAGCCAGGGCAACCAGCCCGACTTCACGAACCCGAGCTGACACAAGGCCTAACCGGCCAATTCATCTATTGAGAGTTGCACGACAAGAGCTAACGCGCGTCCCGGGTCGAGCAACGCCTTCCGACCCACCGCCTGGGCCTTCCTTGCCAGCAGCGCCCACTTCGCGTCGGCCCTTGTTGAGCATGACACATTCCGCGCGCTCGCCCACGACCGCATCAGTAATCTCCGCGCGCGAAGGTTGCCCCGTCTTGGCCAGCCCTTCGAGGACCTGTGTGGCCCAGATCACCGGCGTGTGGGCAGCCTCGCAGAGCCACAGGATCTCTTCTTGAAGTTCTGCTAACCGGTCGTAGCCGCACTCCACTGCGCGTCCTCGGCCATTCAACCCGCATCGCGATACAGCGCTTCGATTTGATCCTTGAACTGCTGGGCAAGCGCATCACGTTTGGGCTTCATCGTCGGCGTGATGAGACCGGCTTCGATTGTCCATGGCTCGCGCGTCAGCCAAACTTTGTGCACTCGTGCGTGGGCCGGGAACGGCTCGAGACGGGCTGCGACACGATCGAGAGCCACCTTCAGAGCAGGCGCCGAGGCGAGTTCGGACTGGTCTTCCGATACAAGCCCCAGGCTTGCGCAGAGCTTATCCCATGCCTGTTGGTTTACAACCAGCAGCGCGCAGAGATAGGGCTTACCCTCGCCGAGCACCATTGCCTGTTCGAACAAGGGATCGCCAGTGATGGCCATCTCCAGATCGACGGGGGCGACTTTCTCCGCGGTAGACAGGACCAGAATCTCCTTGATGCGCCCCGTGATGTAAAGGTGCCCCATTTCAAACCGCCCGATGTCGCCGGTATGCAGCCAACCCTCGGCATCCACAACCTTGCTCGTGTCCTCCGGACGGTTCCAATAGCCGCGCATGACGGCAGGGCTCCTCACCAGCACTTCATCACTTGCGCCGAGCCGCAGCTCCACGCCTGGGAGCGCGGTACCAACAGATGACGGCTGATTGTCTGTCGCGGTGTTTGCCGAGACCACCGGCGCTGCCTCGGTAAGACCATAGCCCTGCAGCAGGGGCAGCCCCATCCCGATGAACCAGCGCGCAAGCTCAGGGGCGAGCGCAGCACCGCCGCTGACGCAGACTCGCAGCCGGCCGCCGAGTTTGTTTCGTATCTCACGCGCGACGAGCCATTGCAGGACGATGCAGAGCAGCCACTGTCCCGCGCTCAGGCGTTTGCCGCGACCTTGCCCGGCTTCGAAACGGCGCCAGCCCAGCTCTGCTGTCCATCGCACCACACGTTGCGTGGCTTTCGATCTGCGACCGAGCTCCTCCTGCATTCGCGTATGCGCGCGCTCATAAATGCGAGGGACGGAGATCAACACCGTCGGGCGTACCAGCTGCAGATCTTCGGCGAGATGCTGCACCGAGCGAGCGAACGCTACGGTGCTGCCTCCCATCATGGCGACGTAATAGCCGGCCGTGCGCTCGAAGGCGTGCGACAGCGGCAGAAAAGACAAGTAGAGGTCCTCGCGGTATGAGGGCACTTTGGCGAGCACGGCCTCGGCATTCGCCAGGATGTTGGCATGCGACAGCATCACGCCCTTCGGCGGACCGGTCGTTCCCGAGGTGTAGATCAGCGTCGCGATAGCGTCCGGATCCTTGGCATGAATCTCGAATTCAGCTTCCTCGCCAACCAGCCACGCTGCGACAACTCGCCATGACAGGCCGGATTCGAGATGCTGCGGATGCTCGCTCCGCAGGCACAGCACCTGCGTCAGCGCGAGGAAACGGGAGCGCAGGGGCGCAAGGGGACTCCATTGCTCAGCGGTACCCACGAACAGAAGCCGCGCCCCGGAATCCGCGAGGACATGAGCGATATTGCCCGGACTGTCGCTGGTATAGAGCGGGACTACGATCAGACCGAGCGCCTGCGCGGCGAGATCGAAGCAAACCCATTCCACGCTGTTACGCAAGAGGATTGCAACGCGCTCGCCCGGCATGAGCCCGCTATTCGAGAGAGATGCGCACCACCTTCTTACCGATGCGCGCATCTCGCTCCATGTGTAGCTGCGCCATTGCGCAGCTTGCTCATCGTACTGACGATACGCCTCGGCTCGGGGCGTGCGCTCGCAGCGGCGTTCGAACAAGCCCGGCAGAGTTACTGCCTGCGCGGCCGGGATGAGGTCAAGGTTGAGATGTTCCACTTGTTCTTACGGCATCAGTACACACTCTGTCGAGGCGCCTCCGTTAACCTAGTACGCCGACCGTGCCGCGCAATTGACTTCAATCAATAGCGCCGAGTGGTGTCGCGTGACGAGTACCTGCCAAGTAGACTTGGCGGATATTCCGCGAGAAACCAACCTGCAGCGTCGATGCAGAAGCGCGCCTACATGCCCTGCTCTATGACTGCGAGCTTGAAGGGAGCTCGCGCCCGCGATGATGTGCGACTACGGCTGCACTTCCCCTTCGCGCATCCAAACCCCGCGGCCCTCACAGCGCAATATCTCACTGCCGCTCAGCACGTATTCGCCGATGCGATATGCAACGTCATTGAAATAGCAAGCGCCCGCTTCGAGCTCGAGATCGAGCGAGATCTCGTCGTCCTGATCGAAGATGGGCGATGTCTTGAGCTCCGAATCTGGGGCACCGACCTGAGGCAAATGAGCAGTCATGAAAAGATCCTTCGTCTTGAAAAGTTGAGATGAGAACACCGGCCTTGCAGATGGTTCACCCGCCAGAGTCGTTATGTTAGCTGGCAGAAGGCACAGCCGGTTGCGAGCTGGTCGCCATTCAAGCCACCCGATCCGGTTCCCTCGACAGCCGTACGAGCTCACCACGAACGACTACAGTAGACAACCGATGACGAGCCGCCTCTTTGATCTAACGCAAGCGTTGCGCTCGCCACCGGACGGGGCACCCGCGAGCTGTCCAGCCGCTATCCTTTCGTGCACGTCCACTGAGCGCTGCGATGCGAGGATCTGGTGCACGGCCATTGCAGGTCTTCCAACGTGTGCGGGGAGCGCACGACCTCCGGCGACACGCGCGTGCGCAGTAGGCATCTTCAGTTCCTACGAGGCGCGGGCACATCGGGTCCGCCGCCGGCCAGGACCGCCACCACGTGGCAGCGCGCCACTCTGCGGGCATGCCCTTGATGCAGATCACAGCGGGGCCGCCGAAGGCTGTTAGCATGGTCCTGTGAAAAACCTCGCGCCATGACTGAGAAACAGGACCCCCAGCAAGGCTCGCCTCTTCGCCCGCTGCGTCCGGCGCTGCCGTACGTCGTGGCCATGCTGGTCCTTCTAGCGTTGGTCTACTCGTTGGTGCTCCGGCCGACGGGCGTCGACATCAGCTACAGCGAGTTCAAGCAACTGGCGGGACGCGGGCAGGTCGCCGAGGTGGTTCTGCGGGACAGCGAGATTCGGGGGCGGTTGCGCGAGGCGCAGCCGCTCGGTACAGAGGGCAACAAGAGCCCGTGGTTCTTCACGCGCGCGCCGGCCCTGATCTCGACCGGCTTACCGGGACATTGGAAGAAGAAGAACATCTCGACCGCGCGCGCGTCGAGACCTTGCTTGGTCCGCGGCAACAGCCTGCTGCGGCGCCGCAGGAACGAACTGCTCTGCGTTAGCAGTCGGCCCGCCTAGCGCGTGATTGGCTTGCAGGAAGCGGCGGAAGCGACATGCACCAGGACATCTTGCCCGAGCTCGAGCAGCGCCTCGGCCCCCTGTACGCGCGGCAGCGCCTGGGGATCGAGTCGGATCACGAGGCCCAGATCTTCGGCCAAGGCCTCAATTTCTTCCATATCGAGAACTGGTACTTGAGCGAACCGCTGATACGCAATGCGCTGCGGCTAACCGGGCTCTACTGGCGCGCTCGGCGCAATGCCGAACGCGTCCAGCTGCGGCACAATATCGTGCGCTCGACAACGCTGCCGCCGAGATTCGACGGCCTTACCATGCTCCACCTCAGCGACTTGCATGTGGAGATGAACGAGGGCGCAATGCGGCGCGTCGTCGATCTGGTCGATGGGCTTGCCTACGATCTGTGCGTCCTGACAGGGGACTATCGGGCCAAGACCTTCGGGCCGTTCGATGCCACTCTCGACGGGCTGGCGCGGCTGAGGCGACATCTCAAAGAGCCCAATCTACGGCGTCCTTGGCAATCACGATTCGATCCGCATGGTGCCGCAGCTGGAGGACATGGGCATCCGCATGCTGCTGAACGAATCGGATGTGATCGGGCGCGGCGATCAGCGCATCCATCTCGCCGGGATCGACGACGCGCATTACTTTCGCGTCGACAACATCGAAAAGGCGGCCGCGCAGATCCCAATGGAGGAATTCTCGATCCTGCTGTCGCATACGCCGGAGATCTACCGCCAGGCGGCTCATGCCGGTTTCAATCTCATGCTGAGCGGCCACACCCATGGCGGACAGATCTGCCTGCCGGGCTCGATCCCGATCACCTTGGATTCGCGTCTGCCACGGCGTTTCGGATCGGGCGCCTGGCGCTATCACCGCATGCAAGGCTACACTTCAGTGGGCGCCGGGTCGTGCATCGTCCCCGTGCGTCTCAACTGCCCGCCGGAGATCACCCTTCATCAGCTGCAGCGCGTTGATGCTTCTGCGCTAGTACGGCCGGTCGCGCAGACGTAAGCGATACAGCAGGCGGGAGAGGATCACCTCGCCGATAAAGAAAATTGCCACTCCTGCGGCGATATCGGCAGCGCTCAAGGACAACGCCCCGCGGCAGGCGAGCAGCGGGAAAAGCGATTCCGGAATCTGATCGAGACCGGTGGCTCGGGTGCTCGGCGGGAGGTCGAGCCGTCGCTTGACAAAGCTCGAGAGCAGATCGCCGGCCATGGCCGTGGCGGCCACGATGATGCCGATCTTCGCATTCAGCCCTGTGAGCGATGCGCATGCCGCGGTCACGAGCACCGAGAGCACGATGCCGCGGACTGTCTTCGAACCACCGAGCAATGGCCGACCGTCGGGGAACTTGATCCCCGCATCGAGCGGCCAAGCAAAGCGCCGCCTGAAAATTTTTTTGGCGACGACCGGCGTGCCGTTCGCCAGCGTCAGCAAGATCATGAGTTGAAGGATGAGGAGGGGGTGCATGGGGCTAAAAACGAGGGTGCGATCAACACCGGAAGGATCTACCTCTTTTTGGCAGGGCACCGTCTAACATCCAGCGCCGCGGTACTTCGCCGACCTCTGCCGGTGCAATGCTAGGCGCGTGTGCCCAATGCCCCTTGATCCCTGTCAACATCTGGAGCTGCCCCTCGGGCAATATACGAGCGCGGGATGCCGGGATCCAAGTCGCCGGTCGCCTAGATTAAACTTCTGAGATCATGCCCATCCGTGTCGAATGCCATGCCGGTTACCGAGGTGAGCAGGAACCTCGCGCCTTCTGGCTCGGCCAGCGCCGCTTCGAAGTCGTCGCGCTGCTCGACCGCTGGCTCCATCCTGCGCATCGATATTTCAAGGTAGAGGTCGATGACGGTCGAATCTTCGTATTGCGCCACGACACTTTATCCGACGAGTGGGATTTGAGCGCGCTGGTCGGGGCCGTACGTTCAGTCGACGGCCACGGAGAAACGCGGCACTGAGCGCGTAGCCGACGGCGCTGATTGGCGCGGGCGTAAGAGTTGTCGCCAGCAGCTCGCGTGGTAATTTTCCGACAGGCAGTGGCGAGATCATCCTTCCGGACCGCCGGGCGTGCCCGCGACGAACCGTCGCTGGTCTTAGCGGGGAACGAAATCGACCGCAGATGCTTTGCTGCCGTACTGCGCGATCAGGCCGTCGAGCTCGATCAGCAGCGACGTCCTGTCCTGCGGGTGAAGCAACTCGCCGTTGCGAGACCACTGAAGTCCGGTCTGCTGCAGGTCGGCCCGCACGTCTTCGAGCGTCGGCGGCTGCTCCCGCTGCGGGTCATTGACCAGTGCCTCTATTACTGTCGACAGCTCAGCGCTAACGCGGTGGGCAGCGTCAATCGATGGTCTGATAGCCACGTGTAGTCCGTATCGATGGGTGCAAGTTCTGCTCCCCTAGATGCTTCGGTTGCGCGGCGGGCTGACGTACTCGCCGGCCGGGACGTCGACCCGATCGGCCGTCATTTGGCAATGCGGGGTATTGGCGCCTATGTCGAATCGGTTGCGCACGTGAAGGGGGCGAAGGTTTTGGGAGATGCTCGGCCCGCCGCTGGTGATGTTTTCGATCCTCCAGCCGAACGCCGAGCCTTCGTGGCCGAACTGGTCGCGCCGAATCCAGGCGCCGCACATGTCTTGCCGCCAGACAGACGGATCCGCCTCGGACATCGCCCGGCCGTGTTGCCAGACGCTTTCTACAACCTCTTCTTTCCAGTCCATGGCTATGCTCCCCTGCCGTTCGGCAGCAGCCCTTGAGACAGGCCGCTGGGCTGGCGAAAACCGCCCGGGAGGCCCGAGCGCCCGACCCCTCGGCTCGACGCACGGCGTCTGGCCCGAAGCCTCGCGAAATAGTACACACGAACGCGCGACAACTGTCCTTGACCTAGCGCAAGCCAACTGCTTGGCAGCGCAAGACGCGCGCAGCTCGCGTTTAGCTGCGACATGCAATCCCTGTCACCTCAGCGGCTGGCCTCGCGCTCACGGACTGAAGACGCTGATACTGACGCGAGCGCGCGATAGCGCGAATCCGCGCAGCACGGCCCGGTCCTTTGACACAAGTCAGACGTCACGGGCGGACTTGAGCGTAACATTAATCTAGAGTGCGCCGGGCTCATGCTGCGCGCACACCCCGACGCTTCTACACCGAGCCAGCGTTTGGCACAGATCCTCTTGTTTCTCTGCGGAGACGTGATGACGGGCCGCGGAATCGACCAGATCCTGCCGGACCCCAGCGAACCTGCGATCCACGAGCGCTACGTGCAAAGCGCCCTCACCTACGTCCGGCTCGCGGAGGAGAAAAACGGCCCTATCCCGCGCTCGGTGGACCCGTCATATATCTGGGGCGACGCTTTGGAAGAGCTGGACCGTGTCAAGCCCGAAGCCCGGATCGTCAATCTCGAGACCGCGGTTACGCACAGCGACGACTGGCTCGACAAAGGCATCAATTACCGGATGAACCCCAAGAATGTCGCCTGCCTGTCGGCCGCGGCGATCGACTGCTGCGTTCTGGCGAACAACCACGTGCTGGACTGGGGCGCGTCGGGGCTGATCGAAACCCTCGACACGCTCCACTCCGCCGGGCTCAAGACGGCGGGCGCTGGAAAAACCCGACTCGAAGCAGAAGCGCCGGCTGCGCTTTCCTTCGGAGACAGCGGCCGCGTTCTGGTCTTCTCGCTGGCGGCCGAGAGCAGCGGAGTCCCTGCGAACTGGGCCGCGACCGACCGCGCGCCCGGCGTCGACTTTCTCGCGGACCTGTCGCAGCGCACGGTGGAGCGGATCGCCCGCAGAGTACTGTCGATCAGGCGCGCCGGAGACCTCGTCGTCGCCTCGATCCACTGGGGGTCGAACTGGGGCTACGAAGTTTCGCCCGCCGAAGTGCGCTTCGCCCACGCGCTGATCGAACACGCTGGCGTCGACCTCTTTCACGGCCATTCGTCGCATCACCCGAAAGGCCTCGAGGTCTTCCGCGGCAAGCTCATCATCTACGGGTGCGGCGATTTCATCAACGATTACGAGGGGATCACTGGCTACGAACTGTTTCGCGGCGATCTCGGCTGCATGTACTTTCCAAGGCTTGACGCAAACACAGGCCAGCTCCTTGGATTGGAGCTGGTTCCCATGCAGACGAAGCGCTTCCGCTTGCAGCGCGCCTCCGAGACCGACGCCGGCTGGCTATGCTCCACCCTGGATCGCGAGAGCCACCGCTTCGGCGCCTCGGCGCTGCTTCGGTCGACTCACAGGATCGAGCTTCAGTGGTGACGAAGGCAGCAGCGGCACGAAACGGGAGGCGCGCCGCGACCATTGTGAGGGACGTCAAATGAGTCGACAGACTATCCCGGTGGCCAGGATTCTAGGGATCCCGATCGGTCTCGATTATTCCTGGTTCCTGATATTTGCCCTGCTGACCTGGATGCTGGCGGCGAGCTACTATCCTGCCGAATTCCACGACTGGCCGTCGTGGCTCTATTGGCTCATGGGGGCTGCGACGGCCATCCTGTTTTTCCTGAGCGTGCTCTTGCACGAGCTGGGCCATAGCATCGTGGCTCTGCGCTACAAAGTTCCAGTGCGCAGCATCACGCTGTTCGTCTTCGGAGGCGTCGCCAACATCGGGGGCGAGCCGCCCAGCGCGCGCGCCGAGTTCCTCATCGCGATCGCGGGGCCGCTGGTGAGCTTCGTCCTCGGGCTGCTGTTCTACGCGCTGCAACCGGCTTTCACTGCAAGTGAGCCTCTCTTGGGGCTCTCCAGGTATCTGGCCTACATCAACTTCGGCGTGGCGCTGTTCAATCTCGTTCCCGGCTACCCGCTGGACGGCGGCCGCGTGTTCCGCGCCATCGTATGGGCCGTCACGCACGACATGCGACGGGCCACGCTGGTTGCGGCAAATGCAGGGCGGTTTTTCGGTTTCCTGTTGATCCTGATGGGGGCCTGGCAGATATTGGCGGGCAACTTCGGCGGCGGAGTGTGGATCGCCTTCATCGGGTGGTTTCTGGATGCCGCCGCGACGGCTCAAGCCCAGCAGGTGCTGGTGCAGGACCTGCTCGCCGGCCACACCGTCGCGCAGGCCATGAGCAGCCGCTGCGCGACCGTCTCCGCAGACCTGACTCTGCAGCAGCTGGCGGACGAACACATCCTGGGCCGCGGACAACGCTGCTTCTTGGTCAGTCGCGGAGACAGCACCGTCGGACTGATCACTCCTCATCGGCTCAAGACAGTGCCGCGGGCTGAGTGGAACGCGGCGACCGCCGCGCAGGTGATGGTGCCGCTCGAGGAATCCAAACGCGTCGGCCCCGAGACCGGACTGTCGGCCGCCCTCCAGCTGATGGACCGCGACGGGGTCAACCAGCTTCCCGTGATGGTCCAGGGTCAAGTGGTCGGAATGCTGACCCGGGAGGATGTAATCACTTTCCTGCGCACGCTGCGGGAACTCGGCGCATGGCGGACACGAGAACAAAAAGGGAAGTGACGATAAGCTCGCCGCGTGCCGTCGCCGATCGGGCCGTCGGGTCTAAGGACTCATGCAGGACACTCGAGCGCTACGCGCCTGTCGCGTGGAATCCCGTCCCAAGGCTCAGCTTCGAAGGAAGCAGCGCACGCTCATGCTCCAGCGCCGAGCTGCGTCAAGGTGCGTGCCAGAAGCGGCGCGATCGAGATCACCTCCAGACGCGGGTCCGGGCTACTGCGCACGCTGTCAGTGGTGATGATCCGCCGCACCGATCCGGCGCAGATGTCGTCCAGCGCGCCGGGGGCCATGACCGCGTGGATGAACAGCGCGTGCACCTCTTGGGCTCCCGCATCGAGCAAGGCCTTGGCGGCGCCGACAATCGTGCGGCCAGTGCTGGCCATGTCGTCGACGATCAGGCAAGCGCGGCCGCGCACCTCGCCCAGGACCTGCAGAGAAACCGCGACGTCGGGCCGCGGACGCCCCTTGGCGACGACCGCCAGAGAAGCCTCCAAGGCAGACGCATAGCGCTGCGCGCGCTTCATCCCGCCAGCATCGGGAGACACGATCGCAAGATCGCGAATGCCCCAGCCGCGGACTACCGGCAGCATCAGCTCGTCGGCCTGCAGTTGTATGAGGGGCATCTCGAACGCGCTTTCCAGCGCCGCTGAATGCAGCTCCAGCGCGACCAGCCTGTCGATCCCCGCAGTGCGCAGAACGCGTGCAGCCAATTGCGCCGAACGCGGCTCGCCGGCGCTCTTGCGCACATCCTGGCGCGCGTAGCCGAAATAAGGCACGACTGCGGTGACGCGTGCGGCCCCGGCGGCGCAGGCCGCATCGGCGATCAGCGCCAGCGTCATCAAGCGCTCGTTGGTGGGCGGCGAAGTCGGCTGCACGATGTACAGGTCGGCGTCCTGAACGTCGGCCTCGATCCGGATCCGGGTCTCCCCGTCGGCGAATGCCGAGACCGAGGTCGGTATCAGGCGCGCGTCGATGAGGCGTGCAATGTCACGCACCAGTTCCGGATGCGCGTCGCCGGCGACGAGCGCGATACCGGGCTTTCCATGCGCGCTGTTACTCTTGGACACGGATGATCAGGGGGCGCTCTGCTCAGCTCTTCCAGGGCGTGCGTCGAGCGGACGAATTCCGGGGACACGCGCGTCAGCATCACATAAGTCGGCATTTCGGGTTCCTCCGAAGCGAGGATGGGGACCGGGTTGCAGCGAGAGGCCCAGTCTTGATCGAGATTATTCCCCCCGCATCCGCGGTCGGGTATTGACCAGGATCAAATGGGTGCGACCACAGACAGCCTAATCTGCTGTTAGTGCAGAACAGGAGAGACGAGAATGGATACTGTCGTGGGCAGCAGGAGGGTCTTGCACAGGGGACGTGCGGCGGTTGACAGCGAAGAAGCCGAACAGTCTCGGGAAGAAGCTGAGAAACGGGTCAGCGCCCAGGCACGCGAACAGATGATCGCGCTGGCTGCGTACTATCGCGCACAAAGACGCAACTTCGACCCTGGCCACGAGCTCGAGGATTGGCTGGAGGCGGAGGCTGAGGTGAATGCTCAACTCGAGGCGCGCTGAACCAGCCGCTGCGGGACAGAGGCTAGATGGCCTGTGAGGACGCAGGATTCGGCGTGGCCTCGAACAGTCATATCTCTTGATCCAGCCAAGCAGCTCATTGCGCGTGGCTAAATTTCAATTATGAACCTGAGTGAGGGTGGAATGCCAACTTACAGCAAAGCCCGCGAACAGCTCGTCGACGACGTGCGGGCCGTCATCGGGGACACCGAAGAATTGCTCAAGGCGCTGGGAAGCGAGTCCAAAGAGAAGATCGCGGGCGTCAGGCCGCGCGTCGAAGCGGCGCTGTCGCGTGCGAAAGCACAAGTTGCGGAGCTGGAAGCGGCGGCCGAGGCGCGTGCGCGCCAGGCCGTGCACGACGTGGATATCTACGCTCACGAGAATCCGTGGAAGACCGCGGGCGTCGCGGCCGGCGTGGGCGCCGCGCTCGGTGCAATCATCGGTGTACTGCTCGCCAGGCACTAGGCAATTTTGTAGGTCAACATGCACGCTAGCGTTGGCCAAGCGCCTGCTGCTGCTCACGCGGGCCCGCAACCGCCACCGGAGAACGAGCACATCGCGGCATGGCTGCGGCAAGCCGCGGAGATTCTGCAAGCGCAGGGTGCAAACCCGTTCCGAGTGAGCGCCTACCGGAAGGCTGCCGATACCGTCGGCAGCTTTCCAAGAAGCCTGCGCGAAACCTTCGCGCAGAACGGGATGGAAGGGCTGGACGCGCTCCCGGGGATCGGCGCAGGGATCGCCTCCGCAATCGCCGAGATGCTTCAAACAGGGCGTTGGACGCAACTCGAGCGGCTGCGCGGGAGTCTGGACCCCGTGAGCCTGTTCCGTACCGTGCCGGGCGTGGGGCCGGAACTTGCACAGCGGCTCCACGACGCGCTGGGCGTCGATACGCTGGAAGCCTTGGAGGCCGCGTGCCACGATGGGCGGCTCGAGCGCGTATCCGGGGTGGGCAAGCGCCGTGCCGCGGCGATCCGCGCAGGCCTCGCGGATATCCTGGACCGTTCCCGCTTGCGCCGCCGTACGCCTTTGGCAGCTGAAGATGTCGAGCCACCCGTCGAGCTGCTGCTGGATGTAGATCGCGAGTACCGTGAGAAGGCCAAGACCGGAGAGCTGCCGACCATCGCGCCCAAGCGCTTCAACCCGGAGGCGAAAGCATGGCTACCGGTGCTTCATACCACGCGGGCCGAGTGGCACTTCACGGTGTTGTTCTCGAACACGGCCCGAGCCCACGAGCTCAAGCGAACGCAAGACTGGGTGGTAGTGTATTTCTACGATGACCAGCACGTGGAGAGACAACGCACGGTGGTGACGGAGGCGCGCGGACCTCTCGCTGGCAAGCGGGTCGTGCGCGGCCGGGAAGTCCAGTGCCGAGCTTATTACCAGCGCTAGGGAAGCTCTGCCGCCGGCGCAGGTTCGCAACCTGTCGAACGATCTTTCAAACCGTGTGCAGCGAGGAGGACATCAGGTGGCTCTCAACCCGACCCAGCTTTCGGAGCTCAAAGCCAAGCTCGAGAAACGCTACCAGTCGCTGCTGGAGGAAGTCCGCGGCGAGCTGGAGCACACCGAAAACCAGCAGTATGTGGAATTGCTCGGCCGCACGCCGGCGGACATCGGCGACGAATCGGTCGCCGATGCGCTGGCCGACCTCGAGCTTAAAATCATCGACCGGCACATCCAGGAGATCCGCGACATCGAGGCGGCCAAGGCGCGGATCGGGGACCGGAGTTTCGGAACTTGTATCGCTTGCAGGGGAGACATCGGCTTCGAGCGCCTGCTCGCCTACCCGACCGCGAAGCGCTGCTTGTCTTGCCAGCAGCAGCGCGAACGAGTCTACGCGCACGAACCGACCCCAAAGCTCTGATTCCCAGAGCTCACTTCCCCGATGACGCCCGAAACGCATATCGTCGACATCACACGCGTCATCCGGATAGAGGCTGCAAACGAACACCAGCATGTCGAGACCCCATCTCTTCACCTCCGAGTCGGTTTCCGAGGGCCATCCCGACAAGATCGCGGACCAGATCTCCGACGCCATTCTCGACGCCTTTCTCCGCATAGACCCGCAGTCGCGCGTCGCCTGCGAAACCATGGTGACCAAAGGCTTGGTTGTGCTGGCCGGAGAGTTCAGAACGGACAGCGTCGAGTCCTTCCAGCGCATGGAGCGCGATGCCGCCTCAATTGCCCGGTCTGTCCTGCGCGACATCGGCTATCGGAGCTCCGCAACGGGCATCGACCCGGATGGCTGCGAAGTGCGCGTCGCGTTCAACCGCCAATCCCCGGACATCAGTCGGGGTGTCGACCGGCAGGGCGCAGTGATCGGAGCCGGTGACCAAGGGCTCATGTTCGGCTACGCGTGCGACGAGACACCAGAGCTCATGCCACTGCCTATATGGCTTGCCCATCGGCTGGTTGAACGGCAGGCCCAGGTGCGAAGAGCAGGGGGGCTGCCGTGGCTCCGCCCGGATGCGAAGTCACAGGTGACGGTCCGTTATGAAGGAGGCAGGCCGTCTGCGGTGGAAAAGGTCGTGCTGTCCACGCAGCACGCGCCCGACGTCGATAGCGACACGATTCGAAGAGAGGTGGTAGGTCGGATCATCGAGCCGGTCATACCCGAGCCACTGCGCGGCAAACGGATCGAGTATTTGGTCAATCCCACGGGGCGATTCGAGATCGGCGGACCGAACGCCGACACCGGGCTGACCGGGCGGAAGATCGTCGTCGATACTTATGGGGGATCCTGCCCACACGGCGGTGGAGCCTTCTCCGGCAAGGACCCGACGAAAGTGGACCGCTCTGGCGCTTATATCGCACGCAACGTCGCGAAAACGATCGTCGCATCGGGTCTGGCAAGCCGTTGCACCCTGCAGCTCGCTTACGCCATCGGTGTACCGGAACCCGTGTCCGTTTACGTCGAGCTGCATGGCACCGGAGCGGTTGATGAGCGTCGTGTTGAAGATGCGATCCGGGAAGAATTCGACCTCACTCCCGCTGGAATCATTCGCAAACTCGATCTTCTGCGGCCCATCTACCGGAAAACTGCGGCCTATGGACACTTCGGCCGCCAGCTCCCGGAGTTCACATGGGAGCAGACGCGCCAGGCAGAATCGCTGCGGGAGCGTCTTCTCGGCCACGGGTGACGAGGAGTCCGAGACGGACGACCCGCCGTCAGAATCAGGATCGTGCGTCTTCTTCGCGAGTTGGCCAGCAGGGCCAGCCTACGCTTGGGGATGGTCGGCGCCGTCGCCGCAGCGGCGGTAGCAAACCCGGCATTCCGGCCAGGGCTCGAGCCCGGCGAAACCTTCCGGCAAGCGTTCGTGGATGCCGACAACCAACGCGCCTTGCGGCTGCAGATGGGCGACCATCCGCGTCAGGACGGCTCGGCCTAAGTCCGGCTCGAAATAAGTCAGCACCAGGTTGCGGCAGAGGATAAGGTCGAACAGTCCCTCCGGCAGGCTGCGGCGGATGTCCTGCAGCTCGAAGGCGATGTGGCGGCGGAACTCCGGCCGCACGCAGTAATCGCCGTCCTGAATCGTGAATGCCTGCCCGAGCCAGTCTGGTGGCGCTTCTCTTAGGCTGCTGCGGGGATAACAGGCGCTGCGGGCGCGTGCCAGCACCTGCGCCTCGCTATCGGTGCCGAGCAGTTCGAGATCGAGCCCCGGATAGCGGGCGGCAAGTCGCATGTCCCACATCAGGCGCAAGCTGTACACCTCCTCGCCGCAAGCGCAGCCGGCACACCAGCATCGCAGCACTCCTTCCCCGCGCTGCCGAGCTGCAGCCGCGAGGGCAGGCAGCACCGCGCTCGTCAGGTCGTCGAAGACCGGGCGGTCGCGGCAGAAGCGCGAGATCGTGATCGGGCACATCGCCTCCAGCCGGACCCATTCGGACGGGCTGCGTTCCAGCAGCGCCTGGTACCCCACCACGTCTGACAGACCCAGCTCCTTCAGCCGCGCCTGCACCCGCTTGCACACCTGATCGCGGACCTTGCGGTACCCGGGCCAATGCAAGCCGAGCCGGGGCAGCGCCCACTGCAGGAATGCCACACACTGCGTATCCTTCATGCGCAACATCATACTGATCCAGGAAGCTTCGGACCGCGGCGCAGGCTGGCGCTCCGCGTCTTAGTTTGTTGACCTGCATCAAGGCCGGAGCTGGCTGTACAGGTAGCCTTTCCAAACGATCCGGCTTCTTTACGAACAGAGAAAACCCCTATGGCCATTGGCGAGATATGTAACCGTGAAGTGGTATTTGCGCGTCGCGACAATACCGTCAAGCAAGCGGCGCAGCTGATGCGCCAATATCACGTGGGCGACCTGGTTATCGTGGACGAGTCCAACGGGCGGCGCGTGCCGTGCGGCATCGTGACCGACCGCGATATAGTGGTCGGTGTGGTGGCCAAGGGCCTCGATCCAGATGCGCTGATGGTCGGGGAGGTTGCAGGGCCGGAACTGGTGCTCGCCCGCGAGAGGGACGGCGTATCCGAGACCATTGAGCTGATGCGCGCCAAGGGTGTGCGGCGGGTTCCGATCGTCGACGCGCAGGGCGTTTTGGTAGGGATCGTCACCGCCGATGACATACTGAACCTGCTGGCCGAGGAGATGACGGCCCTGGCCAAGATGGTGTCGCGGGAACAGCGCCACGAGGCGGAGCTGCGAACCTAGCAGCCAGAAGAATGACACGTGCGGCACAAACCAGTCAGGAGCATCAGCCGACCCCGCGCCAGGATGAGCGCACGTACCGAATCGACTCTGAGCTGGCGTGAGGCGCGGATAGGCGCGGGGCACATCATGAGCTTCCCTGCCAATCGGAAGGTCGGCCTCCCGGAGCACGCTCGGCCAGATCCTCATCGCGATCTGGTCCACGCGCTGCTCGATCCTGCCTGCTATCCTCACCCTGTGCGGCAGGTCGAGCACATCGAGACCCATATCTCCGACGTGTTCCTGACTGGCGAATACGCATATAAGCTCAAGAAACCGCTCGACTTAGGGTTCCTGGACTTCTCGACGCTCGAGAAGCGGCGCTTGTGCTGCGAGGAGGAGCTGAGGCTAAACCGGCGCCTCGCGCCCGAGCTGTATCTGGAGGTCGTTCCGATCAGCGGCCGGCCCGCCCAGCCGCGCATCTGCGGTGACGGCGAGCCGTTCGAGTACGCGGTTCGGATGCAGACAGTTTGACCAGGCGGGAATGCTCGAGCGCGTGCTCGCCCGAGGCGAGCTGACAGGCGCGCACGCCTATGAGATCGCCGATCTGGTGGCTGGATTCCATGCAACCTTGCCTCCCGCACCGGCAGATGAGCCCTACGGCAACCCGGAAAGCATCGTAGGCCCGGCGCTGCAGAACTTCGACCAGCTCTTGCCTCTGATCGAGAACGAACGCGACCGTGCGGTGCTGGAGCGGCTGCGGCAGTGGACACAAGCGCAGCACGCAAGCCTCGCGAGCGCGTTCGAGCAGCGCCGCCGCGAGGGTTTCGTGCGCGAGTGCCATGGCGATCTACATCTCGGCAACATGGTGCTGATCGAAGGCCGCGTGCGGATCTTCGACTGCATCGAGTTCAGTCCGCTGCTGCGCTGGATCGACGTCATCAACGAGACAGCCTTCCTGGTGATGGATCTCATCCAGCGACGACGCCCCGATCTAGCGTTCCGCTTTCTGAACCGTTACCTCGAGATCACGGGTGATTATTCCGGCGTGCGGCTGCTCAGGTACTACATGGTCTACCGAGCGCTGGTGCGAGCGAAGGTGGCGGCCATGCGGGCGGCGCAGGACGATGTGGAGCGCGCGGCCATACCGGCGCTGCGGGCGAAGTGCAGCGCCCACCTCGCGCTTGCAGAACAGCTGATCGAAGCCGCCAGGCCCGCGCTTGTGATCCTGCACGGACTCTCCGGTTCGGGCAAGACCAGTGTTTCGCAGGTCGTGCTGGAGAGCGTGGGCGCCATCCGGATCCGCTCGGACATCGAGCGCAAGCGGCTGCACGGGCTCAGCGGCAACGCGCGCAGCGGCTCGGCCGTGGGCCAGGGAATGTATACCGATGCTGCGGGCGCAGCCACCTACGGTCGCCTCGCCGAGCTGGCCTCACGCGTGCTGGAGGCTCAATTTCCGGCGCTGGTCGATGCCACGTTCCTGGAGCACGGCCAGCGCGAGCGCTTCCGACTCCTGGCCCGCGAGATGCACGCGCCGTTCGCGATTTTGCATATCGAGGCGAGTGAGCTCGAGCTGCGGCGCCGGATCGCGCAGCGCACCGATGACGCCTCGGAAGCCACTAGCGCCGTGCTCGACCGGCAGTTGCAAACTCAGGATGCGCTCACCGGCGACGAGCGCGAGCGGACCTGGACTATCGACACGGAACACATGGACCAGCGCGAGATCGCGGAGCGGTCGCAGCAGTGGCTGGGGCAGCTGACTGCTGGACCGCGCGCCCCTTTACTTTGAAACCCAACTTTACTTTGAGACCCAACCCTTTCTTTGAAACCCAATGAGGAGTCACCATGGGAACGCACGATCGGATTCGCAGCCGGACGCGAGGCCACCAGGATCGCCAGATCGAGGAGGTCGTTCACGACCCCTATCAGGAGCGATACAAACCCAGCGGACCGGCGTTCTGCCCTCGATGCGAGGCGATCTTTCAGGACGGCCGCTGGCAATGGGGGCCCAAGAATGCTGGCGCGCACGAGCATGTGTGCCCTGCTTGCCGGCGTATCCAGGACCATTACCCCGCGGGCTACGTCACGCTGTCGGGATCGTTTCTGGCGCAGAACGGCGCCGAGATCTCTGGGCTGGTGAGCAACGAGGAAGCAAGGGCCAAAGCGGAGCACCCTCTGGAACGAATCATCGAGGTCAAGAAGGAAGAGCCTGGGATGGTCGTCACCACCACCGGAACCCATCTTGCGCGGCGCATCGGCGAAGCTCTGAAGCACGCCTGGAAGGGCGAGCTGGAGCTCAAGTACTCGCCGAACGAGTACCTGGTCCGCGTGTATTGGAAACGTTGAAAGCGGCTGAACTGCTCAGGCGCGGAAGGCGTCGCAAAGGAGGACACGATGTTCAAACATATCCTGCTACCTACAGACGGTTCCAAAGTTGTCCGAAATGGCCATCCACAAGGCGGTGGATTTCGCCAAGAGCATCGGCGCCAAGGTGACCGGCTTTCACGTGATCCCGCAGTTCCACGTGTTCACCTACCGCACCGAGATGCTGGAGGACACGAAGGAAGAATTCGCCAGGGACTCCCGGGCCCACGCGGAGAAATACCTCGCCGTAATCCAAGACGCGGCGAAGCAGGCAGGCATCCGGTGTGAGACCGCCTCTACCACCAGTGATCACCCTTATGAGGCGATCATCCAGGCCGCGAGAAACGAGAGGATGCGACCTGATCATGATGGCATCACACGGCAGAAGAGGCGTGCAGGGCATCCTGCTCGGCAGTGAGACTTACAAGGTCCTGACCCACAGCCGGATACCCGTGCTGGTCTGCCGTTGAGCAGAATCGAAACGGGCTGACGGCGATGCCCTGGAGCGAGTCGTACTACCCGCCGGCAATGACGCATCTCGATCCCGCCGTGCGCTCTAAGGCCATCGAGATCGCGAACGCACTGCTGGAGGAGGGGCACGACGAAGGGTTCGCGATCCGCGTCGGCATTGCGCGCGCCAAGGAATGGGCGCGACGACATGGCGTAGCGGGAGATCTCTGAGGAGACAGCCATGGCCGATCATGAAGTCTTCCTGGCCTATGCCCCGCGCGGCCCAGGCCTGATGTGCGCTGTGGTCTACTTTACGCTCGACAACGACGTCTACGGTTGGTGGACCGGTTTTCACGACTACCGCTATCTGCCCGCATACTTCAAGCTCGAGAGCTTCTACTCGGCCGAGAACACCGTGTTTCTCGCCACCGAAGGATCAGACCTCTACGGCGGCTGGCGTTACGACTACTCGCGCTCAGCACCAACGCTCGACCGGCCGATCCGGGTCGACGATGCAATCGCTCATCGGCTGGATCAGCTCCAGGACCTGTTCTTCAACGAGTGGCTGTTCACGCGCGCGGACCCCAAGGCGCGCGATGAGGTCGAAGCTTATACGCGCGGCGAGTTGGCGCTGCAAGACATCAACATTCGTTCGCAGCGGCTGAATAAGCTGGACCATCATGGCGCGGTCTGGATTTACCGCTCGCCGGGTCTCGACGGGCAGGTCGTCGATTACCTCAGCGCACGCTGGCCGCTCGATTACGGCAAGGAATAGCCGTGAGTCGCGGGCCCGGGGGCGCCTCGCACCTCGGGAGCTGGTACGACGGGTCGGCGGCCGATTCGCCAGCGCCCTCGGCATCGACCTGAGATCGCGCAAGCGGGAGGAGCTTTTCAGGTGGTTTCTCGCCGCGGTACTGTTGGGCGCGCCGATTTCCCATGGCGTTGCTGTGCGCGCCTATCGCGAGCTGGTTGCAGCGGGTGCGTCGAGCCCCGGCGCGGTGTTGCGCACCGGCTGGCGCGGCCTGGTGGAGATCCTGGATCGCGCCGGTTACGTGCGCTACGATGAAAAGACGGCGACCAAGCTCCTGACGGTCTGCCAAGCGCTCGTGGACAGTTATTCGGGCGATCTGCGTGCGGTGGAGCACGCGGCCGCCGACTCGACCGACCTCGAGCGGCGGCTCATGGCGCTCGGCCCCGGGATCGGGCCTGTCACGGTGGCCATCTTCCTGCGCGAGCTGCGAGGCATCTGGTCCAAGGCCGACCCGCTCCCCTGCGGGATGGGTATTCGCGCGGCGCACGATCTCGGATACGTGTCCGCGCGGATGCACGATCCCGCTCGCATCCTGGAACGGCTCGAGGAGATCTGGAGCCACGCCGGTGGAAAAGCGAGCGACTTCGCGGATTTCGAGACCAGCCTGGTACGCCACGGGATCTCGCTTCGACGTGCGCAAGCGAGAACGCCCGGCCGCGCCGCGGCTGGATGAACCAGCAGCGGCCCACAGCATCCTAGCGCCTCCCGCATAGACGCATGCCCGTCCACAACGCCACCATCGAGGCGATCTTCGACGAGATCGCAGATCTGCTCGACATCCAGGGAGCGAACCCGTTTCGGGTGCGCGCTTACCGGAATGCGGCGCGCACCATCGGAGATCTGGGAACGGATGTAAAGACGCTCATGGAGCGTGGCACTGAGCTCACCGAGATTCCCGGCATCGGCGAGGACCTCGCGAAGAAAATCCAGGAGATCATCGAGACCGGTCGATCGGAATACTTGGAGCGGCTTCACAAGGAGATGCCGCCTGCCATCACTGACCTGCTCAAGATCCCTGGGCTGGGGCCCAAGCGCGTCAAGGTGCTGTGGCACGACCTGGACATCCAGACGCTCGAGCAGTTGCTGCGGGCTGCGCGCGACGGTCGCATCCGCGAGCTTCCCGGTTTCGGGGAAAAGACCGAGCAGAAGATCGTCGAGGCGGCGCAGGCGCATTTGTCCCAGGCGCGGCGGTTCAAGCTCGCGGTCGCGGCCCAGTACGCCGAAGCCTTCGTCGCCTATCTGCGCCGCGTCAAGGGCGTTGAGCGCGTGGACGATCGCGGGCAGCTTCCGGCGCATGCGCGAGACCGTGGGCGACATCGACATCCTGGTCACCGCCGAGGAGGCGGGCGGGGTGATGGACCGCTTCACAGCTTATGAGGAGGTCAAGGAGGTGCTGGCCAGCGGCCCTACCCGCGGCAGCGTCGTGCTGAAAGCCGGCATCCAGGTCGATGTCCGCATCATTCCGAAAGACAGTTACGGCGCGGCGCTGGTCTACTTCACCGGCTCCAAGGCCCATAACATCGCGATACGCCGCATCGCGCAGGAGAAGGGGCTGAAGATCAATGAATACGGAGTTTTCAAGGCCGACAGGCGCATCGCCGGCGAAACCGAAGAATCGGTCTACAAAGCGATCGGACTGCCCTGGATCGCGCCCGAGCTGCGCGAGGACCGCGGCGAGGTGGAAGCGGCACTGGCCGGAACGTTGCCCAGATTGATCGAGCTGTCCGACCTCAGAGGCGATCTGCACGCGCACTCCAAAGCGAGCGACGGCCACAACACGATCCGTGAAATGGCACAGGCGGCCCAGGGCGCGGGGCTGGAGTACGTCGCGATCACCGAGCATTCCCGGAGGCTGACGGTGGCGCACGGCCTCGATCCGGTACGGTTGGCCAAGCAGGGCGTCGAAATCGATCGACTCAACCACGAGCTCAAGGGCATCACGGTGCTCAAAGGCATCGAGGTGGACATCCTGGAGGATGGCACACTGGATCTGCCCGACTCGGTGCTCGCCGGCTTGGACATCGTGGTGGCGGCGGTGCACAGCAAGTTCGACCTGCCGCGCGCGAAGCAGACTCAACGCATCCTGACGGCGCTCGACAACCCCGTCGTCTCGATCCTCGCGCATCCATCCGGCCGGTTGATCGAGGAGCGCGAGCCCTACGACGTGGACATGCAGAAGATCATCCGCAAGGCCAAGGCCAACGGGATCGCGCTCGAGGTCAACGCCCACCCGGAACGTCTGGACCTGCTGGACATCTATTGCCAGATGGCGAAGCAGGAAGGCGTGCTGGTGTCCATCAACTCCGACGCGCACAGCACCTTCGAGTTCGGCATGCTGCGCTTCGGCGTCGGGCAGGCGCGGCGTGGGTGGCTGGAGAAGAAGGATGTGCTCAACACCCGCAGTATGAAGGAGCTGAAGGCGTGGTTGTCCAAGTGATGATCGCCCCCTTCTCGAACCGGCGCTGCCCCCGAAGTGCACTCGGCGCGAGCCGTGTCACGTCCCCTCCACACTCACACGCGCCAGGCCGTTGCGGCTCTCGGTCGCGAAGCGCACCGGAAGGAACTGTTCGATCAGCCACATCGCGGTGCGCGCGTGGCTGGACAGCGTGCGCGTCGTGAACGTCCCGGCGCCGGCCAACGCCAGATAGACGAGCAACTGATCGGCCGCATGGACGTCGACTCCAGCGCCGCTCTCCAGGTCCGCTCGCAACTCATCACCGACAGCCTCACCCAGATCCTCTGCCCGCTTGCCGCGCTCGGCCACGCGCCCGGCGCCGAGTACCGAGTGCGCACAGGTTGCCCACGCCACGATCGCGCCGCCCGGTCCAGCGGCCTGGTCGTCGGCCAGGACGCGCTCCTCGATTGCGAGCGCAGACCCAGCAGATGTTGGCAGTCGCGACAGGACGGCGTCGCGCATCCGCGTCGCAATGTCCGGACGCAAGCGTGCGACGTGGGCCAGACCGGAAACTTTGCGCAGCTCGCCCGCTGCGTCGATATGACAAGGACGTAGCCGGCCGGGGCGTATCCGCACATGGACCTCGCCGCCGCCGGCAGGGTAATAGCCGCGCCGGACGATCGTCACCTCGACCTCCGCGCCCATGCGCGCAAGGTGTGCGAGCAGGACCTCGCGCAGGTAGTCGATGGGCGGAGCGGCTCGCACGTCGGTGCCTCCCGTCACGCTCACCTCGAAGTGGTCGGCGGCAGCGATCATGGCCGGAAGCAGCGCCTGCAGCACGAGGGGCACGCTGCCGGCGGTACCGACCTCGAAGCGATACCGGCCCCCGCTCAGCCGAAGCGGGGAAAATGAAATCTGCTGCGAACGCAGCTCCAAACCTTCGGCGGTCGCCCCGCACACGGCCGCGACCGCGCGCGCCGCTGCCAGATGCTGTGGAGCGAGGCCCGGCTTATCGCGCCCTGCCGCGGATGTTATAGACGCGCATCGCCTGACCGGTGACCGCCGACAGCGCCAAAGCCGTGCGCAACAACTGTCCGCCACCCTCGCCATAGGCACCGTCGATCTCCAGCAACGCGCCGGCCTTCGTCTTGGCGATATCACGCTCCCTTGGAGATGGCGAAACCACGCACGCGGACGCAGGTCAGTCCTTGCGGTCCACTGCCTGGCGCCCCTGAGATGGGCGCGCACCCGGGTCACATCTCCATGTCGCCGGGCCCGGGCGCCGCCGACTTGGACGCCGGCGATTCCGCTATCATGCAGTCGGTCGTGAGGATGAGCCCCGCCACCGAAGCCGCATTCTGCAGGGCGCTGCGCGTGACCTTGGTCGGGTCGATCACGCCCATCTCCATCAGATCGCCGTATTGACCGGTGGCCGCGTTGTATCCGAAGTTTCCGCTGCCCTCGAGCACGGCATTCACCACCACGGAGGGCTCGACGCCGGCGTTGGCCACGATCTGGCGCAGCGGCTCTTCCAGCGCGCGCAGCACGATGCGGATTCCCGCTGTCTGTTCGTCGTTGTCACCTTTGAGCTTATCCAGCACGGAGCGCGCGCGCAGCGGAGCCACACCACCGCCCGGCATGATGCCTTCTTCCACCGCTGCACGCGTAGCATTCAAGGCGTCGGTGACGCGCCCCTTGCGTTCCTTCATCTCGGTCTCCGTAGAGCCGCCCACCTTGATGAGCGCCACGCCGCCCGCCAGCTTGGCGGCGCGCTCTTCCAGCTTCTCGCGATCGTAGTCGCTCTTGGTATCCTTGGCCTCGGCACGGATCTGCGCGATGCGCGCCTGAATCGCTTTCGGATCGCCAGCACCGTGGATGATGGTGGTGTTCTCCTTGTCCATCTCCACGCGTTTGGCCTGGCCCAGATCCGCGAGCCCGGCCTTCTCGAGCTTGAGCCCAAGCTCTTCCGACACGACATGACCACCGGTGAGCACGGCGATGTCCTCCAGCATGGCCTTGCGCCGGTCGCCGAACCCCGGGGCCTTGACCGCGCAGGTCTTGAGCACCCCGCGGATGCTGTTGACCACCAGCGTGGCCAGCGCCTCGCCCTCCACCTCTTCTGCGATGACCAGCAGCGGTCGGTTCACCCGGGTGATCTCCTCGAGCAACGGCAGCAGCTCGGCAACGGCGGAGATCTTCTTGTCGTGGATCAGGATGTAAGGGTCGTCGAGGATCGCTGCGTGCTTCTCCGCATTGTTGATGAAGTAGGGGGACAGATAGCCGCGATCGAACTGCATGCCTTCCACGATCTCCAGCTCGTTGGCGAGCCCCGATCCGTCCTCCACGGTGATGACGCCTTCCTTGCCGACCTTCTCCATGGCCTGCGCGATGATCTCGCCCACCGAGCGGTCGTTGTTGGCGGAAATGGCGCCGACCTGGGCGATTTCGCTGCTGGCGGTACAGGGCTTGGAAATCCTCTTCAGCTCGTCCACGGTGGCCGCCACCGCCTTGTCGATCCCGCGCTTGAGGTCCATGGGGTTCATGCCGGCGGCTACGTATTTCATGCCTTCCCTGACGATGGCCTGGGCAAACACGGTCGCGGTGGTGGTACCGTCGCCCGCCACCTCCGAGGTCTTGGCCGCGACCTCGCGCACCATCTGCGCACCCATGTTTTCGAACGGATCCTGCAGCTCGATGGCTTTGGCCACCACCACGCCAGAATTGGCTACGGTGGGCGCGCCGTAGGACTGCTGGAGGATCACGTTGCGGCCGCTCGGGCCGAGCGTCACTTTGACCGCATCGGCCAGCACGTTCACCCCGGTGAGAATGCGCTCGCGTGCGTGTTCGTGGAAATAAAGCGTCTTGGCTGTCATGGTTTTGTCCTCGGGTTCAGGTGATATGGCCGGATGTCAGTCGAGTTTCGAGATAGTCCAGAGCACCGTTGAGCGTCGCGAGCTTGGCGTAGTCGGCCTCGGGGATGTCCACACGCAGCTTCTCGTGCACCCGCAAGATCACGTTCAGGAAATCGAACGAATCGATGTCGAGCTGGTCGCGCAATGGTCGCTCGGGCTTGAGCGCATCGAAGTCGGCCTCGGGCGCAACGCTGGCCAGCGCATCGATGAGCGTGTTGCGGATGTCGTCGCGAGTCATCAGAGCTTCTCCGGTTCCTGCAGCAGACGATCGAGCGCGGAGAGAAATAACGCGCCCCGATGCCCTACGCTCGCGCGGTGGTCGGCGCATAGCGTCGCGTGGATCAAACGCCGCACACATAGCCCGCCGTTCTCCACCCAGGGCCGCTCGACCACTTTGCCGAACCCAACCAAGGCGACCTGAGGCGGGTAGATCACGCCGTACACTGTCTCTACCCCCTGCTCGCCGAGATTGGTCACAGTCACCGTCGCGTCCGACAGCTCGGAGCTGCGCAGCGCCCCGCCGCGAGCTCGGGTCACCAAGTCCGACAGCGCCTGCATCATCTCCGGCACAGTCTTACCGACGGCATCGCGGATCGCCGGAGCGACCAGCCCGCCACCGCGCAATCCGATCCCTACGCCCAAGTGCACCGCTTGGGCCGGCTTGAACGCCCCGTCCATCCAGAAGCCGTTGAGCTCGGGGACGTCCTTCAGCGCCACGGCTACAGCCTTCAGCAACACCGCAGCAAGCAGCACGCGCTGGGTGACGGGACGCTTCAGGTTCTCCTGCTCGAGCCAGTCCGTCGCCCGCGACGCGTCGATGGTCGTCCCCAGATAATAGTGCGGGATCTCGCGCTTCGATTTGGCCATAGCGGCCGCAATCGCCTGGCGCATGGCCGCCAGCTTGTCCGGCGCGGCCGGTCTCGCTGCGCCCGCTGGCCTGGACTGGGCAGCTCGTTCGACATCGCCCATCGAGATCACGCCCTCGGGTCCGCTCGGCGTGAGCAGCGAGAGATCCACGCCCAGCTCCTGGGCACGGCGGCGAGCCACGGGCGAGACCTTGAAACGCGCTGGGTGTGCGACCGGCGTCGGGGGAGGCGGAGAGGCAGGCTTCGCGGCTTCGCGCGGCGGAGCGGCGGGTGGCGCAGGCGCGGCCGCGGGGGCCGGCGCTTCGCCTTCGGCGCGAAGACGCGCCAGCACTTCGCCCACCGGCACTTTGGTGCCGGGTTCGACCAGCAGCTGATCCACCACGCCGTCGTCCCAGATCTCCACCTCCACCGCGCCCTTCTGCGTCTCGACCACCGCCACCACGTCCCCGCGCTTGACCCGCTGGCCAGGCTTGATCTGCCATTCGACCAGCGTGCCAGCCTCCATGTCGGCTCCGAGACTGGGCATGCGGAACTCAGTCATGGCCAACCACCAGCCGTCTCGCGGACGCTACGATCGCGGGCACCGAAGGGAGCGCGGCGTCCTCGAGGTGCTTCGCGTAGGGCACGGGCACTTCGCGACTGCAAACGCGGGCCACCGGCGCGTCCAGTTCGTAGAAAGCGCCTTCCACAATGCGTGTGCAGACCTCGGCAGCCAGACTGCCGCTTTTCCAGCCTTCATCCACGGTCAGCGCGCGGTGGGTCTTGCGCACTGACGTGAGGATCGTGCTTGTGTCGAGCGGGCGCAGCGTGCGCAGGTCGATTACCTCTGCGTCGATGCCTTCGTCGGCGAGCTGGGCGGCTGCCTGCAGGGTCTTGCCCAGGCTGCCGCCATAGGTGATCAGGCTGACATCCGCGCCTTCACGGCGCACCGCGGCGGAGTCGATGTCCACCGCTCCAGCGTCCGCCGCCAGATCGCCTTCCAGGTTGTAGAGCATCGCGTTCTCGAACACGATCACCGGGTCGGGGTCCTGGATCGCGGTCCAGAGCATGCCGCGCGCGTCCTCGAGGGTGGCGGGCGCGACGATGCGCAGCCCCGGAATGTGCGCATACCAGCCCTCCAGGCTGTGCGAATGCTGAGCGGCGAGCTGCCGCCCACCGCCGGTGGCCATACGGATCACGAGCGGAACGCTGATCTGGCCCCCGGACATATGGCGCAGGGTGGCGGCGTTGTTCACGATCTGATCCAGGCAGAGCAGGCTGAAGTTCACCGTCATCACCTCGACAATGGGCAGCATGCCGTTCATGGCCGCGCCGATGCCTGCACCCACGAAGGCCGATTCGGACAAGGGCGTGTCGCGGATGCGCTCCTCGCCAAACTCCTCCAGCAGGCCTTTGCTCACCGCATAACTTCCGCCATAGCTTCCCACGTCCTCGCCCATGAGAAACACGCGTGCATCGCGCTGCAGCGCTTCTCGCAGCGCCTGGCGTAAAGCCTCTCGATAGGTGGTCTGCACGGTCTAGCTCATTTCGGCAACCCGGCGCGGACCATGTCCGCGAAAGCCTCGACCTTGCGCGCGGTGGCCCCGGAGTCGATCTCTCCGTCGGTCAGCGCGAGACGCGCTACTGGATCCTTTCCAGCAAGGCCCTCCAGCATATCCAAAGCCTTTTCCGCACCGTTGCCGCCGTAGGTGCAAAACACGGCCAGGCGCGCCTCGCGCAACGGATGATGGGCGAGGAATGCGCGCACGGGGGAAGCCGCTTGGCCGATCCACACCGGAGTCCCCACTACCACCAGCGCGTAGCGTGAGGGATCGTAGCCATGCTCCTGCAGCGCGGGCACGCGGCCGGTGAGCGCCTCGAACCCTGAGCGCAGATAGCCGCTCCAGCCGCCGCGCGGGTGCCGCTCCTGGATGTCGCAGATATCGCAGTCGAGGCGTTTCGCGATTTGCTCCGCAACCCGGCGCGTGTAGCCAGTGCGGGAGTAGAAGGCGAGCAGACAGTCTTTCATGGACAGATCGACGGCTTGTCGGTACGGGTCAGTTCAGCGGCCGACGCTCGCTGGAAGCCTGTATGCCTTCGGGCAACGGGGGACGCGCATAGACATCTTTCTCCAGGTCCTCGACCGGCTCCCAGGTGCCCGCCTCTGCGAACGCAACCGCCTCCGCGATCTCGCGCGCGACTTCCGCCTCCAGCGCCTGCACGTCCTGCGGCGTGAGCTGGCGCCGCCCTTGCAAGCGCTCGATATGGCCCGCGATCGGGCAATGGCGCTTCCACTGCTCCACCTCGTGCTTGCTGCGATACAGCTCCGCGTCGAACATGGAGTGCGCACGGAAGCGATAGGTGCGCAACTCGAGGAAATAGGGCACCGACAGCCGGCGGATCGTGTCGGCAGCCTTGCGCGCGGCCTCCCACACTGCTTCGACGTCCATCCCGTCCACGTTCTCCGCCGCCATGTTGTAGCTGGCCGCTTTCGTCACCAAGTCCGTGTCCGACTCCGAGCGCCACAGGGCGGTGCCCATCGCGTAGAGATTGTTCTCGCAAAGGAAAAGCACGGGTAGCTTCCACAGGGCGGCCAGGTTCATGGTCTCGTGGAACTCGCCCTCGGCCACCGCACCCTCCCCGAAGAAGCAGGCGGTGACGCGTTTGCGCTTCATCATCTTGTCGGCCAGCGCGAGTCCGGCCGCGATGGGAAGCCCGCCGCCCACAATCGCGTTGCCGCCGTAAAACCGGCGCGAGGCGTCGAACAGGTGCATCGATCCGCCGCGCCCGCGGCTGCAGCCCTCCTGCTTGCCATACATCTCGGCCATGACGCTGCCGGCGGGGATCCCGCGCGCCAGCGCGTGGCCGTGCTCGCGGTAAGTCGCAACCACTGCATCCTCCGGTGTGAGGTGAGGCATCACGCCGGCCGCGATCGCCTCTTCGCCGATGTACAAATGCAGAAAGCCACGGATCTTGCCCGCGCTGTATTGCTCCGCGCACTTCTCCTCGAAGCGGCGGATGCCGATCATCTGTCGCAGAAGGCTAAGGCCGATATCGCGTGGAAGGCTCATGCGCCACCCGACTTCCAGCGTAGAAGTGTCCCCCTCCGGCAGCCCCAGTTCTCGAGCCTTCAACAGGCGCCGCATGATCTTGCCGCTGCGCGTCTTGGGCAACGTGGCAACGAACGCGATTTCCTTGGGTGCCACGGCTGTGCCCAAGCGCTTGCGCACGAAGGCCAACAGCTCACGGTTCAGCGCATCGCCGGCGACAAAGCCGGGCTTGAGCGCGACGAAGGCCTTGACCACCTCACCTACGACGGGGTCTGGCTTTCCGATCACGCCCGCCTCGGCCACTGCGGGATGCTCCAGGAACGCGCTCTCGACCTCGAACGGCCCGATCAGGTGACCGGACGACTTGATGACGTCGTCGGCACGGCCCACGAACCAGAAGTAACCGTCCGCGTCGCGCTTCGCGAGGTCGCCCGTGAGGTACCAGTCACCGTCAAAGCACTTCCGATAGCGCTCTTCCTCGTGCAGGTAGGCGCGGAACATCGAGGGCCAGCCCCGCTTGAGCGCCAGCTCGCCCTCCACGTCGTGTTCGACGACAGTCTCGATCGTGCCGTCGGGCCTTCGCCGCACGATGCTCGCTTCGATACCGGGCAAAGGACGGCCCATCGATCCGGGCTTGATGGGCATGGAAGCGAAGTTGGCAATCATGATCCCGCCCGTCTCCGTCTGCCACCAGTTGTCATGGATGGGCAGGCCGAAGGCATCCTGGCCCCACAGGACGGCTTGCGGGTTGAGCGGCTCGCCGACGCTCGCGATGAAGCGCAGCTTGTCAAACGCATGCCGGCGCACCGCGTCCGCTCCTCCTCTCATCATCATGCGCACTGCGGTGGGCGCGGTATACCACACGCTGACTTGCTGCTGCGCCAGGATCGAATACCAGCGCTCGGCGTCGAAGTCGGCTTCGTCGACGACCATGCTGATGCCGTTGGTGAGCGGCGAGATGATGCCGTAGGAGGTGCCGGTGACCCAGCCGGGGTCGGCGGTGCACCAGAACACGTCGTCCGGATGCAGGTCCAGGGCGAGCTTGCCGGTGATGTGGTGCGCGACCACCGCCTCGTGCACGTGCACGGCACCTTTGGGTTTCCCGGTGGTGCCGCTGGTGAAATGCAGCAGCGCGGCATCTTCGGGGTCGGTGGGCCCGATGCGGTAGGCGGGCGAGGACTGCGCCAACAGCGCGCGCAGATCCAGAGTATCGGGAGGCAGCTCGGCGCCTTCCTCCTCCGGCACGACCAGCACGTGCCGCAGCGATGCGACGGAAGCACGGATCGGTGCCAGCTTTTTCCGGTACAAGCCGTCTGTGGTGACGACCGCGATGCCTTCGCCGATCCTCAAGCGCGTGGCGATGGGCTCCGGACCGAACGCCGAAAACAGCGGCGACACGACGCACCGATGCTTCAGCGCCCCGAGCACCGCTACATACAGCTCGGGAATGCGGCCGGCCAGCACGAACACCCGGTCCCCCTTGCCGACGCCCAGCCCGGCCAGCACATTCGCGAACCGGCTGGTCAGCTCGGCGAGCTGCGCATAGGTGTAGTCCTTGGTCTGTCCGCTCTTGCCGAGCCATCGAACAGCAAGCCGACTGCCACGGCCGGCCGCGATGTGCCGGTCCACGGCTTCATGCGCGATGTTGAGTCCGCCGGCGGGCAGACCCTCCAGCTCGCGGCGCGCCGCCGCCCACGAGAACGATGCGCGCGCGGCGTCGTAGCCTGCAAGATTAGGCTCGGGCCAGCCTTTTCCGGCCACTTTGCGGATAAGGACGGGCTTCTCGGCCACGCCGCGTTCCATGTTCCTCCTCGCTTGAGTTGCGGCGCCGGCAGCCTTTGCGAGCGCGCCAGAAGCAACCTATCAGGGCGGACGATACCCGCCTTTGATGCAGATCAACGGGCCGCCAGCCTGGGCGCGCGCATCCCGACCAGCTCGCCCGACGCCGTCATGGCGCCCAGGCCGGGTGGCCAGATCGCGCCGAGTCCACGATGACGAGGTAGCGCCCGGACCAAGGCGTCGGCTGCCGATCGGGCCGCAGGACCCAGAGATGCTTCCCCTGCGCCGCGGCGCGCTCGTAGTCCGCGTCCAGCAGTCCATAGCGATCGATGAATGCGTTCAGCGTCGCGGGAATCCTTATGCATCCTTTGGACTGCCGCGTTCCGACTCGCGGCTCGAGCATGTCCGGATCGGTTGCATGCATCTGCAGCCGCATCAGACTCTCGCCGTCCCCGCCCCAGCCTCGACGCGCCTTTTGCCAGCCGAAATCGTACACGCGCATCCCCTTGACTCCGTAGCCGCGGACGCCGTATTCGTTCTTCGTGCCCTCCGCGCGGAAGTCGAGGTTGGCAATCGAGTGCTCGAAGACGCCGGTCGGCGTCCGGAAATGCTCGAATTCCCCCGGTCTACCGGTCGAGGCGGGCGAGGCCCCAATAAAATGGAACTGACCGTCGTCAGACTTCCAGTAGATCATGACAGCCTGCGCCTTGGGAGCGATGTCTACCAGCACGAAGTACTGGGAGGGCAAGTCTGCCAGACCCGCGGAAGCCAGCGCGGCGGAGAGCCGTTGGGCGTATCGGCTGCGTTCGCCCTCGGGCAGATCGAGGCGCCGCTCGACCTGCTCCGCGAACAACGCGCTCAGTTCGGTTCCCGATTGAAGCTCAAGCGCGCTCGGCGACGCAGCATGCAATGCAAGCGCAGCAAACAGGACGATGTGATCCATGACTTCCCCGAGCGCAAAATCTACAGCACCTCGACGCGGGCGCGCTTGAGGCAGATCAAGAGCGGCTCATGGTGTGAGTATCACAGGAAGTGATAAGGTATCTGCAGGGTCGAATTCTGAGCACCGATGCCAAGAAAAACACCTGAAGAGCTTCGCAGCCACCGCTGGTACGGCGCCAAGGATCTGCGATCGTTCGGCCACCGCTCGCGCACCCTGCAGATGGGTTACTCGCGCCAGGATTACGATGGCAAGCCGGTGATCGCGGTCATCAATACCTGGAGCGAGATCAATCCCTGCCACAGCCACTTCCGCGAGCGCGCGGAAGAGGTCAAGCGCGGCATCTGGCAAGCCGGGGGCTTTCCCGGTCGAGATGCCCGCGATCTCGCTGTCCGAACCGTTTCAGAAGCCCACCACCATGCTGTACCGCAATTTTCTGGCGATGGAGACCGAGGAGTTGCTGCGCTCCTATCCAGCGGATGGCTGCGTGCTCATGGGCGGGTGCGACAAGACCACCCCGGCGCTCATCATGGGCGCCGTGTCCATGAACCTGCCCGCGATCTTCATGCCGGGCGGCCCCATGCTGCGGGGCAACTGGCGAGGCAATACGCTGGGCAGCGGCAGCGATTCGTGGAAGTACTGGGCGGAGCTGCGCGCCGGCAACATCGACGAGCAGGCGTGGGAGGAAATCGAAGAGGGCATCGCCCGCTCGGCCGGCCACTGCATGACGATGGGCACGGCGTCGACCATGACCAGTCTGGTCGAAACGCTGGGTTTGGCGCTACCGGGTTCAGCGTCGATCCCGGCGGCCGACGCCGGACATGCGCGGATGGCCGAAGCTTGCGGCCGGCGCATCGTCGAGATGGTCTGGGAGGACCTCAAGCCGCGCGATCTGCTCACGCCTGGCTCGTTCGACAACGCCATCGCAGCGCTGATGGCGCTGGGCGGCTCGACCAACGCGATCGTCGTGGGTGGGCCGCTGGCGCTCGTCCGCTCCGGGGACCCGATCGAGCTGGATGTGTCCGCGCGCAGGCTTGATCTCAGAGTAAGCGAGGACGAACTCGCGCGCCGCCGCGCTGCCTGGCGGAGGCCGCAACCCAAGTATCGGCGTGGCTTCGGCGCCTTGTTCCAGGACAACATTTCCCAAGCCAACGAGGGCTGCGACTTCCGGTTTCTCGAAGGGACCGCGCCCACGCCCGAGCCCGAGATCCACTGACGAGGATTGCGTTCACGCCGGCCAGCATCGGGCCGGCGGCACTTGCGCCGGGCCGCGGCCAAGGCATACTGGCGTTGAGACCATTCACTATAAAAATACGCCATGCCGGGCTCCCGCCGTTCCCGTCTGCTCGCGCTCCTGAGCCTGGCCATGGTCGTGGCCGGGTGCAGCGGTAGCGTCCTCAACGCCCCGCATCCGACCAACCGTGCTAGCTTTGCTTCAGCCCCGTCCGAGCACCGCGTCGAGCTGCGCATCGAGGGCGGCCAGCTCACGGGCGCGGGTGCGCCACCCGAAGTGCGCGCGTGGATCGAGGAGAGCATCCAAGCCATCGACACCTACTATGGACACTTCCCGGTCGAGCGCGCGCGCTTGCTCATGGAGCGCGTGGACGGCAGCGGTGTGCGCTGGGCGCGCACCTTTGCGCATTCGGGCGCGTTTATCCGCATCGGCGTAGGCGATCAGACTACTTCTGCCGAGTTCGCGTCCGACTGGATCCTCACGCACGAGTTCGTGCATCTGGCTTTGCCGCAATTGGCAGACGAGCACGACTGGCTGCAGGAGGGTGCCGCCACCTACGTCGAACCGGTTGCACGCGCTCAGGCGGGGCAACTATCGCCTGAGCGCGTGTGGGCGGAGTTCGCGCGGGACATGTCACGCGGTTTGCCGGCGGATGGTGATCGCGGACTCGATTTCACGCCGACCTGGGCCCGCACCTATTGGGGCGGCGCACTGTTCTGCCTCGTCGCGGACGTGAAGATCCGTATCCGCACCGGTAACCGCGTCGGTCTGCAGCAGGCGTTGCGCGCGGTCCTCGAGGGCGGCGGCACGCTGGAGCACCGCTGGTCGGTTCGCGAGGCGCTCAAGGCCGGAGACGGTGCGACGGGCGTGGATGTGCTCACGCAGATGTATGAGGAGTGGCGCGCGGCTCCGGTCCAGGTCGATCTTCCCAGGCTTTGGCGCGAACTGGGAGTCGAAACGCGTGGCCGGCGGGCGGTATTGCGCGACGATGCGCCGCTGGCCAACATCCGCCGCGCCATCACCGCGCGGGCGGCTGACGCGCGTCCGCAGGCTTACGCCGGCGATTGATCATCCGGCTGGCGAGAGGAGAACGGGGTGAGGCTGCCTACTGTTGCACTGCTGATTCTGCTTGCCGTCGTGGCGCTGTTCACGGCGTTGAACTGGGGCGCGTTTACCGCGCCCACCCAGCTGAGTTTGATCGTGACCACGGTCCAGGCGCCGCTCGGCGTGCTCATGTTGATCCTGATCGGCGCAATCACCGCGGCCTTCCTGGCGTTCGTCGTCTATCTGCAGACCAGCACCACGCTCGAAGCGCGGCGGCTCGCCAAGGAGCTCAAAAGCCAGCGCGAACTGGCGGACAGCGCGGAGGCGTCGCGGTTCACGGAGCTGCGCAGCTTTCTCAGTCAGGAGCTGGCGGCGTTGCGCACGCTCAGCGGCGACTCCGACGCCAGGCTCGTCTCCCGAGTGGACGCGGCCGAGCAGGCGCTGCGCACCGACATCGAGCACGCCGGCAACACGCTCGCCGCTTATATCGGAGAGCTCGAGCACCGGCTCGACTCGCCTACGGCAGACCGCGCCTCAGCGGACCACCGCTGAGCACCCGTTCAGCGCTTGGTGTCCGCCGCCGGATCCGGATGGATGTTATCCACCCAGTGCACCTGTTCCGGTTTCTCGACCATCGGAATATCCAGGTTCACAACGACGGGTTCCTGTCCGCTACGCACTAGCACGCACGACAGGGGCTGCTCGTCGCTCGCGTTGATCTCCTGGTGCGGGACATAGGGTGGGACGTAGATGAAATCTCCCGGCCCCGCGTCGGCCACGAACTCCAGGTTATCGCCCCAGCGCATGCGCGCTTTGCCGCTGACGACGTAGATCACGCTCTCCAGCGGACCATGGTGATGCGCGCCAGTCTTCGCCCTGGGCTGGATGACCACCGTGCCGGCCCACAGCTTCTCCGCACCGGCGCGGGCGTTGGTGATGGCGGCGGCGCGGTTCATCCCGGGGGTTTGAGCGGTGTTCGGGTCGAGCTCGGTGCCTTTGACCACGCGCACGCCGTGGAACTTCCATTTCGACTCAGTCGTCATCCGAGATCTCCTACCGCAACCAGATCAAAGCCAGCATGAGCAGACTCGGCACCGTCGTGTTGACCAGCGCAACGATAAGCCATCGTCTGCGTGCCACCGGATCCGTAGCCAGAGGTTCGTCTGTGGCCAGAAGCAGAAACGCAGCCGCGCAAGACAGCACGATGGCAAGCCCGCCAGCGGCATAAAACCAGACGAAGGTACGGAAGCTCAGGGTTCGCGCGTACGTCGGGACCCGCAGCAGATGCCAGGCCAGCCAGGCGGCCATGCCGGCGTTGCACAGGCTGGGCAACACGAACCCGAGGAAGGTCTTGGCTGTCCGGTTCATCAAGCTTGGCGGGACGGTCCCGCGCGGCAATGCGGCTTGCAGCACCCGCGCCACGTGCACCGCCTCGCGTCCGGCCCCGTCCTGGATCTGATGTCGGCAACTGGTGCCGTCCGCAACGATCAGCGTGCCGGACTGAGCTGCGCGCACGCTGGGCAGAAGGCTTGCCTCTGCCATCCGCATCGACACATCGAAGTGTTCCGCTTCGTAGCCAAACGCGCCGGCCATCCCGCAGCAGCTCGACACGACGGTCTCCAGCTCGAGGCCCGGGACCAGGCGCAGCGCCTTCTCCACCGAGGACATGGCGCCGAAGGCCTTCTGATGGCAATGGCCATGCAGCAGTGCGCGCTTGCCCGGCTGCGGTTCGAGCGTCAACCTCAGGCGCCCCGCGGCGTGCTCCTGGACCAGGAACTCTTCGAACAGCAGCGCCTGTCGCGAAACCGTTTCGACTGTATGACGCGGGAACAGGCACAGCAGCTCGTCTCTGAGCGTCAACAAGCAGGATGGCTCGAGGCCCACGATCGGCACTCCGCGCTCGGCGAAAACCTGCACCGCATCGACCACCCGGCGCGCCTCCGCCCGCGCCTCTTCCACCAGACCCGCCGCCAGGAAGGTGCGGCCGCAACACAGCGGGCGTGCGCCATCTCGCGCAGCAGCGACGTGGACGCGGTAGCCCGCAGCCGTCAGCACATCCAGCGCGGCGCGCAGGTTGTCCGGTTCGTAGTAGTTGTTGAAGGTGTCCGCCAGCAGGACGACTTCGGACAGGTTGGAATCCGAGACCACCGCTTCTTGTTTCGCAGCCTTGGAAATCGCCTTTCCTTGTTTTAGAAAAGGCGCAGCGAAGCGTGCAGGGGTTGCAACAAAAACATCCCGCCGCCACTTCGGCAGCCTCCGCCTGGAGGAGATCCCGAGCAGCTTCTCGCTCAGCACTGCCAGACCCGGGACGCGATCACGTGCATTCAGCAGAGGCGCCAAGCGCGAGGCCCAGGGCGCGTAGCGGGGTAAGAAGGCGATCAGCTTCTGGCGCGCGCTGAGACCGTGACGGCTCGTGTAGTGGTGCAGCACCTCGAGCTTCATCCTGGCCATGTCCACACCAGTGGGACACTCGCGCCGGCAGCCCTTGCAGCTCACGCATAGCGTGAGCGTGTCGTACATCGCCTCGGAGGTGAGCGCGTCGGGCCCGAGCTGACCCGACAGCGCCAGCCGCAACGTATTGGCGCGCCCGCGCGTGAGGTGCTGCTCGTCGCCGGTCACGCGGAAGGAGGGGCACATGGTCCCGGCGTCGAACTTGCGGCAATGGCCATTGTTGTTGCACATCTCCGCCGCGCGATCGAAGCCGCCCCATTCGCTCCAGTCCAGCACGGTGTCGAGCTTGGGCGCGGCGTGCCCTGGCTTGAAGCGAAACAGCGAGCGATCGTCCATCCGGCTCGGGTGGACGATCTTGCCGGGGTTCATCAGCCCCTTGGGGTCGAACAGCTCCTTCACCTGCGCCAGCGTGCGCGTCAGCCGCTCGCCCAGGATCGGCTCGATCCATTCGGAGCGCACCAGCCCGTCGCCATGCTCGCCCGAATATGCGCCCTTGAACTGCTTGACCAGAGCGCAGGCTTCCTCGGCGATCGCCCGCATCTTCTGGGCGCCGTCGGTCTTCATGTTCAAAACCGGGCGCACGTGCAGGGTGCCGACCGAGGCGTGGGCGTACCACGTCCCCTTGATGCCATGCTTTTCGAACACGCGCGTGAGCTTGTCCGTGTACTCGGCCAGGTGCTCCAGCGGCACCGCGCAATCCTCGATGAAGGACACCGGCTTGCCGTCGCCTTTCATCGACATCATGATGTTGAGGCCCGCCTTGCGCACCTCCCAGATATCGCGCTGGAGCGCCGCATCAGTAACCTCCACTACCGAGCCCGGCAGCCCCAGGTCTCCCATCATCGAAACGAGCTGCGTCAGCTTGCGCACTGGGTCGGTCTGTTGCTCACCGGCAAACTCGACCAACAGGATCGCGTCGGGCTCCCCCTTCAGGAATCGCTCCACGATCGAGAGGTACGCGGGGTTGCCGCGCGCCAGGTCGATCATGGTGCGGTCGACCAGCTCCACGGCGTCCGGGTCCAGCTTCACGATGTGCTGCGACGCGTCCATCGCCCGGTGGAACGTCGGGAAGTGGCACACTCCCAGGACTCTGTGCTTCGGGATCGGCGCGAGCTTCAGACGCAGGCGCCGGGAGTACGCCAGCGTTCCTTCCGAGCCCACCAGGAGGTGCGCAAGATTGTGGGACGCACGCGGCACCACCATGTCGAGGTTATAGCCCTGCACCCTGCGCAGCACCTTCGGCCAGCGCGCATCGATCTCGGCCGCTGCGCCGCCTGGCGATAGCGTGCACCTTGTCGATCAAGGCGCGATACGCGCTGGAGCCGCGCTCGACGTCCTCGACAGGGCCGAAGTTGAGCTCATCGCCGGTCGAGAGCCATGCCTCGATTCCGAGCACGTTGTGCACCATATTGCCGTAGCGGATCGAGCGCGACCCGCAGGAGTTATTGCCGGCCATCCCCCCGATGGTCGCCTGGGCCGAAGTCGACACGTCCACCGGGAACCACAGCCCGTGGGGTCTGAGGAACGCATTGAGGCGGTCGAGCACGACGCCGGGCTGCACCGTGACCTCGCGCGCCTGCGCGTCGAACGCGATCACCTGGTTGAGGTACTTGGAGTTGTCGATGACCAGCGCCGCGCCGACGGTCTGGCCGCACTGCGAGGTTCCGGCGCCGCGCGGCAAGATCGGCACGCCTTCCGCAACCGCGATCTGCAGCGCGATGCGTGCCGCCTCCGCACTGCGCGGCACGACCACGCCTACCGGCTCCACCTGGTAGATGGAAGCGTCGGTGCTGTAGCGCCCGCGTGAGAAGGCATCGAACAGCACCTCGCCGTCGACTTCCTTGAGCAGGCGCTTCTCGAGGGTTGAGGCGGTGCGTGCAGAAGCGCGCGGATGGAACTGAACAGCTACTGCCGGAGCATTCATGGTGTGAGTTTGCGGACATTCTCGGGAATGCCCGCAATCATCTTACCAGCTCCTCATTCTTAGGCCCCAGGTTGAGTATAGCGGCGAGTTTCGGTAGCCTGGACAGTTCCTCCACCGCGACGCTGCCCGCCATGTCTACCCATCCCGGGTCCACCCATACCGGCCGCCATTTTCTCCAGATTCCCGGTCCCACGAATGTTCCGGACCGGGTCTTGCGCGCTATCGACAACCCGACGCTCGATCACCGCAGCGCGGAGTTTGCTGCATTGGGCATGCAGGTTCTCGAAGGCATGAAGCGCGTTTTCCAGACCCGCCATCCAGTCGTGATCTACCCGGCTTCGGGCACGGGGGCGTGGGAGGCTGCTCTGGTCAACACCTTGTCACCGGGTGACCATGTGTTGATGTACGAGACCGGCCACTTCGCGACGCTGTGGCGGCGCATGGCCAGCCGCCTCGGGCTCGAGGTGGACTTCATCCCGGGCGACTGGCGCCGCGGAGCCGACCCCGCGGCCATTGAGCTCCGGCTGGCCGACGATCGCGCACATGCGATCAAGGCGGTGTGCGTGGTGCACAACGAAACCTCCACCGGCGCGGTGACACGCGTGCCCGAGGTGCGCCACGCGCTGGACCGCAACGGACATCCGGCGCTGCTGATGGTGGACACCATCTCCTCGCTCGCTTCGATCGACTACCGCATGGACGAATGGGGCGTGGACGTAACGGTGGGCGGTTCCCAGAAAGGCCTGATGCTGCCGCCCGGCCTGAGCTTCAACGCGGTGAACGACAAGGCGCTGGATGCTGCCAAGTCCGCGCGCCTTCCGCGCGCGTACTGGAACTGGGAGGAAATGCTGGCATCGAACCAGGCTGGCTTTTTCCCATACACGCCCGCCACGAATCTGCTCTACGGTCTGCGCGAGGCGCTTGGCATGCTGCAGGAGGAAGGCCTGGACAATGTCTTCGCACGTCATGCCCGGCTTGCGGAGGCGACCCGGCGCGCGGTCCGCGCCTGGGGGCTGGAGATTCTGTGCATGGATCCCGCCGAGTACAGCAACTCCCTGACCGCTCTGGTCATGCCCGAAGGTCACGACGCCGACCGCGTGCGCAACGTGATCCTGGAGCACTTCGACATGTCCTTGGGCGCTGGCCTGGGCAAGCTGAAAGGCAAGGTGTTCCGCATCGGCCACCTGGGCCATTTCAACGACCTCATGCTGGCCGGTACACTGTGCGGCGTGGAGATGGGGCTCGCACTCGCGGGGGTGCCGATCCGCAAGGCAGGCGTGCAGGCAGCGCTGGACTATCTTGCAGCGCCCATGGCCGGCAACGTCCGCACAGCGCGCGCGGCCGCCTGATCACCCATTTTCGAAGGAGATACACGATGGCACAAACCTCCATGCACCCGGATCCTTCCATTCACACGCCTCGCGTTCGTCGCGTCGCGGCGGACGCCCCGTTCGGCTGGCTGGCAAAGGGATGGAACGACGTGTGGCGCGCTCCGTCCATCAGCCTGGTGTATGGGGTGGTAGCAGCCGCCGCGGGCGGCGTCCTGTTATGGCTTTCGCAGGGCTACACGCACCTGGCGCCGGCACTGACGTCGGCCTTCCTGCTCGTAGCGCCTGCCCTCGCGATCAACCTGTACGCGCTGTCCCGCCGGCTCGAGCGCGGCGAGCCGGTCGACTCCGTGCATCTGTTTGACGACTGGCGCCACAATCGCGGATCGATCGCGCTGTTCGGACTAGGGTTGGCATTCACGCTGCTGGCTTGGGAGCGAATATCGGCGATCCTGTTCGCGCTCTTCTATGGCGGGGAGGTACCGCACCTGGCGCGCTTCGCCTCCGAGGTGTGGTTCTCCGGTGCCTATCTGGAGCTGGTGGCAGCTTACCTCCTGGTGGGTGGAGCGCTCGCGGTAACGGTATTTTGTTTGAGCGTGGTTTCGCTGCCGCTGATGCTCGACCGTGACGTGGATACCGTAACCGCCGCTGTCACCAGCATCGAGGCGGTGCGCGCTAACCCGGGGAGCATGCTGCTATGGGCCGCATTGATCGCTGTCTTGACTACCATCGGCTTCGCCACCCTGATGATCGGCCTGATCATTATCTTCCCAGTGCTGGCGTGCGCCAGCTGGCACTGCTACCGAGACGTGGTAGAACAGACGTCTTAGCATCCGGGGGCCGATCAGGCCCCGTCGGGACCGATACTGCTGCCGGCAGCGGCACGGGTGAGGCGGTCGCGCACTGCTTCCCATTCCGCGCCTTCGGGCGGCGTCTCCACCACGATCAGCGCACAGCCCGAGCGCTCGAAAGATCGCAACGCGGCATAGAGGTCGTGAGCGTAGGCCTGCGCGTCGGCGGGCGCGACATGCCATTGCGCGGCGCCAGAGCTCAGCGCTCGAGCGCGGCGCGCAAGCACCGCGACAGCACCGGGCGCCTCGCGCACCGTCAGCTCCAGGTCCGCGGAGGCAGCGAGCACTAGAGGGATCTTCGGCGCGTAGTGAGCAGCTAGCGTACCCGCCGCGCGCGGCGACCCAGACGTGGCGCGTAACACTGGCAGCCCAGCAACCGCCTCGATCTCGGCGACACCGATCCGCCCGGGACGCAGCAGCACGGGAGTGCCCGTCGACAGATCCACGATGGTGGACTCGATCCCGACCTCGCAAGGGCCCCCGTCCAGGATCAAGTCGAGCGCATCGCCCAGCTCCTCGCGCACGTGCTGCGCGGTGGTGGGACTAACGCGCCCAAAGCGGTTGGCCGACGGCGCCGCGATCCCGCCACCGAACGCCTGCAGCAGCCGCTGAGCAATCGGATGCGCCGGCGCGCGCAACCCTACCGTATCCTGTCCGCCAGTGACAGCGTCCAATACGCCAGCCGCACGTTGGAGAACGAGCGTGAGCGGTCCGGGCCAGAAATACTCCGCGAGTCTCTGGGCTGTCGCTGGGATGTCACGCGTCCAGCGCCTGAGGTCCTCTGTTCCTCGGAGGTGCACGATCACCGGATGCTCTGGCGGCCGTCCCTTGGCAGCGAACATGCGACGCAGCGCCTGCGGATTGGATGCATCCGCTCCCAGCCCGTAGACCGTTTCGGTAGGGAACGCCACCAGCCCACCTGCACGCAGGATGGCGGCCGCAGCTGTGATCTCGGAATCAGAGACGAGGCTCATTTACCACGCAACGCACGAGGCAATGCTGCGTCCGTCGTGGTTCATGTCGTTTGCTTCGCTGTAAGCAATCGCAGAGCTTCGCGGTACTTGTGCGCGGTCTTGACCAGCACGTCGAGCGGGAGCGCGGGCGCCGGCGGCTTCTTGTCCCAGCCTTGTGCTTCCAGCCAGTCGCGCACGAACTGCTTATCGAAACTGGGCGGACTCGTCCCAACGCGGTACCGATTGGCTGGCCAGAAGCGCGAGGAGTCCGGCGTGAGCGCCTCGTCGATCAGATAGAGCTGGCCAGCCGCGTCGGTGCCGAACTCGAATTTCGTATCAGCGATGATGATACCGCGCGTGCGCGCGTACTCGGCCGCTTCGGTGTACAGCTCGACGGCCTTGTCGCGGACTCGCGCGGCAGCGGCCGGACCGAGCAGCTCTTGCGCCCGCGCAAAGCCGATGTTCTCGTCGTGGGTGCCGGCGGGCGCCTTGGTGGATGGTGTGAAGATCGCGTGCGGTAACTTGTCGGCCTCGCGCAATCCCGCAGGCAGCGCAATACCGCAGATCGCACCGCAGCTCCGATACTCCTTCCAGCCCGAGCCGGCGAGGTAGCCGCGCACGATGGCTTCGATTGGCAGCGGCTGCAACCGGCGAACCACGAAGGCGCGCGCGGTGACCTGATCGCGCTCTCCAACTGATACTACGGATTCGGGGGCGACATCGAGCAGATGGTTGGGGATGATATGCGCCAGCCGATGGAACCAGAAGTTGGACAGCGCCGTGAGCACTTCGCCCTTGCCCGGCACAGGAGTGGGCAGGACGACGTCGAAGGCCGACAGGCGATCCGTCTGGATGATCAGCAGACGTTCGCCGTCGACCGCGTAAACGTCGCGCACCTTGCCGCGGTGGAGCAGCCGCAGAGAACCAAGAGCGGATTCAAACAGAGTTTTGGTCATCGACGCAGGTCCGCGGTTGCCTCGGGCCAGGCTCGTCAGCGTGTGCTCTCGCCCCGAGCCCTTGCTGCTTCCCAGGATTCACGCGCTCTTGAGTTTGCCCGCCTGCGCCTCGGACAGCAACAGCGATTTCGCCTGCAACGCCACCGCCAGGGCCGCTTCGCCGCTGTCGGCGAGCACCGTGAAATGGCCCATCTTGCGGCCGGGCCGCGCTTCCGCCTTGCCGTACAGGTGCAGTTTGGCACCTGGGTGACGCAGCACATGTTCCCAGCGCGGCTCGCCGCTGGCCCACAGTTCCCCCAGCAGGTTGACCATGACCGCCGGGCAATGCACCTGAGTGGCGCCCAGCGGCACGCCGCACAGGACTCGGGCCTGCTGCTCGAACTGCGAGGTGACGCAGGCGTCGATGGTGTAGTGGCCGCTGTTGTGCGGCCGCGGTGCGATCTCGTTAGCCAGCATCCGGCCGTCGCGCAGGACGAAGAACTCCACGCACAGCACGCCGTGGTAGTCCAGACGCGAAGCGACGGTCACCGCCGCGGCGCGAGCCTGCTCGGCCAGCGTCTTCGGTATGCGCGCCGGCACGATGCTGAAATCGAGGATTCCATGCGCATGCTGGTTCTCCGCCACGGGCCAGCTCACGACCGCACCGTCGAAGCCGCGCGCAACTATCACCGACAGCTCGAGGTCCAGAGGCAGCAGCCGCTCGAGTACGCAGGGCTCAGCCCCGAGCTTCAGAAACGCTGCCCGCACCTCCTCCAACGTCGTCACCCGCGCCTGCCCCTTCCCGTCGTACCCCAGCCGGCTGCGCTTGAGGATGCCCGGCAACAGCGGCGCCAGACCGTCATCTATATCCTGCTCCCCGTGCACCGTGCGGTATGGGGCGACGTCGATCCCGGCCGCAGCAAGAAACTCCTTCTCAGCGATGCGGTCCTGAGCCACCGCGACACTCTCCGCCGAGGGGCTCACGACGCAGTGGCGTGCGAGGAAACGCAAGGCTGCGGCCGGAACATTCTCGAACTCGCTGGTGGCCGCCGCGCAGCGAGATGCGAGCTCTTCGAGCGCGGCGGCATCGAGATAGTCGGCAGCGATGTGATCATCGGCGACGCTGCCGGCGGGGCTGTGGCTGCCGGGGTCGAGCACGACCACCTTGTAGCCCATGCTCTGGGCGGCCATGGTGAACATGCGGCCGAGCTGGCCGCCGCCGAGCAGGCCCAGCCAGGCGCCAGGAGGGATCATGCTCGCAAGATCAATTGGCAGGCGGCAGCTGCATCGCCTTGACCGCCGCTTCTTGCGAGCGGCGGAACTCGTTCAGCTTCTGCGCCAGCATCGCATCGGTGGCAGCCAAAATCGCGACTGCGAACAGCCCCGCATTGACGGCGCCCGCCTCGCCGATCGCGAACGTGGCGACCGGGACACCCTTTGGCATCTGCGCGATCGACAGCAGCGAATCGAGCCCCTGCAGGTGCCGGCTGGGTACCGGCACACCGAGGACGGGAACTGTGGTCTTCGCGGCCAGCATGCCGGGTAGGTGCGCGGCGCCGCCGGCGCCGGCGATGATGCAGCGCAGGCCGCGCTGCGCGGCCGCCTCGGCGTAACGGAACATCTCGTCCGGAGTGCGGTGCGCAGAGACGACGCGGCATTCATGCGCGACGGCGAAGCTCTCCAGCTGACGCGCAGCGTGCTGCATGACTTCCCAGTCGCTGTCGCTGCCCATGACGATTCCGACCAGCGCCTCGCTCATGTCGGCCCCAGCTCAGTCCGGAGCAGCAGCTGCAGAGTGCGGGTCATAATAGTTCGTATCCGTCCTTGCCGTCCGGGGGTGGCGGTCATCAGGCCCAATGCTCGCCGACTTTGATGATCTTCAGCGTGTTGGTCCCACCCGGCTGGCCGATGGGCTCGCCGACCGTGACCACGATGAGGTCGCCCTCTCTCACAGCCCCCGCCTCCACCAGCTTCTCCTCAGCCAAGCGTAGCAGCGTCTCGCGGTTGTCTCCCACGTACTGCAGCATGAGGGGATACACGTCGCGGAACAGGGACAGGCGGTAGCGGGTCGACACCTCGGGCGTGAGCGCATAGATCGGCACGCCGCAGTTGAGCCGCGACATCCACAGCGCAGTGGCGCCGGACTGAGTGAGCGCAGCGATGGCCTTCACCTTGAGGTGGTAGGCGGTGAACAGCGCGCCCATGGCGATGGACTGGTCCACGCGCGTGAACACGCGATCCAGGAACTCCCGGTCCAGCGTCACTTCGCTGGATTTCTCCGCTTCGAGGCATATGCGAGCCATGGCCTCGACCGTCTCCACCGGATATTTCCCGCTCGCGGTTTCGGCGGAGAGCATCACCGCATCGGTGCCGTCCAGCACAGCGTTGGCGACGTCCGACACCTCCGCGCGAGTGGGTACTGGGTTGGTGATCATGGACTCCATCATCTGGGTGGCGGTGATGGTGAGCTTGTTCCTTTCCCGCGCCAGCCGGATCATGCGTTTCTGCATTGCCGGGACCGCCGCGTCGCCCACCTCCACGGCGAGGTCGCCGCGCGCCACCATGACGCCGTCGGAAGCGTCGATGATCTCCGCCAGCGCCGAAATCGCCTCCGCCCGCTCGATCTTGGCGATGAGCAGCGCCTGGCCACCCGCCGCGCGCATCAGCTCGCGCGCCATGTACATGTCGGCGCCGCTCTTCGGGAAAGACACCGCGAGAAAGTCCGCCTTGAGCTGCGCGGCGATCTTGATGTCTTCCATGTCCTTGGCCGTTAGCGCCGGGGCGGTGAGCCCGCCGCCCTGGCGGTTGATGCCCTTGTTGTTCGACAGCTCCCCACCGTGGCGCACCACGGTGCGAATTTGGCTGCCTTGCACATCGCGCACGTCCAGCACGATGCGACCATCGTCCAGCAGCAGCACATCCCCCGCCCGGACGTCGCGCGGCAGCTCCCTGTAGTCCAGGCCGACTCGCTCCTGGTTTCCCAGCTCGGAATCGGCATCGAGAACAAACGCCGCGCCCTTCTCCAGCCGTATGCGGCCGGTGTCGAATTTGCCGATGCGGATCTTCGGCCCCTGGAGGTCGACCATCAAGCCCACGGTACGCTCGAGGGCGCGCGCCACCTCCCGCAGCAGCTCAGCATGCTGGATGTGATCCTCGCGCTGGCCGTGCGAGAAGTTCATTCGCACGACGTCCACGCCGGCCGCGATCATGCGCTTGAGCACCTCGCGTTCGCTGCTCGCCGGGCCCAGGGTAGCTACGATTTTCGTGCTTCGTTGCATGGTTTAGACAGCCCTGCCGGCGCCGCGCTGTTCGAGGATTTCCACCGCCGGGAGCTTCTTGCCTTCCAGGAACTCGAGGAAGGCACCGCCCGCCGTGGACACGTAGCCGATCTTACCCGTGACGCCGAACTTGCCCAGAGCGGCGACGGTTTCGCCACCACCCGCCAGCGAAAACGCCGAAGAGGTGGCGATGGCCTGCGCGATGGCTCGCGTGCCGGCTGCGAACTGATCGTGCTCGAACACACCCAGCGGCCCGTTCCACACGATGGTGCCGGCCTGCCTGAGCAGATCGGTGAGAGCCGCTGCGGTCTTCGGCCCGATGTCCAAGATCAGATCATCTGCGGCGATCTGCGAGACATCTTTGGTCGTAGCGGCCGCAGTCGCAGACAGCTCCTTCGCAACTACCACGTCGACCGGCAAGGGGACCTCCCCGCCTTGCGCCTTGATCTGCGCCGCGACCTTGGTCGCCTCGGCCACCAGATCGGGTTCAGCCAGGGACTTGCCGATCTTCATCCCCGCTGCCAGCATGAAAGTGTTCGCGATCCCGCCGCCAACGATCAGTTGATCGACCTTGCGCGCGAGCTCCCCGAGGATCGTGAGCTTGGTGGAGACCTTGGCGCCGCCGACGATGGCCACCAAAGGGCGTCTCGGCTTCTCCAGCGCCTTGCCCAGGGCCTCCAGCTCCGCGGAGAGCAAAGGTCCCGCACAGGCGACCGGCGCATACTTGGCGATGCCGTGCGTCGTGGCCTCAGCGCGGTGGGCCGTAGCAAAAGCGTCGTTCACGTAGACGTCGCACAGCGCCGCCATTTTTCGCGCCAGGGCATCGTCATTTTTTTTCTCGCCCTTGTTGAAGCGGCAGTTCTCCAGCAGCACTGCCTTGCCCGGCTCCGCGCTGACGCCGGCGAGCCAATCGCGCTTGAGCGGGACCTCGCTCGCGAGCAGCTCGGACAGCCGTCTCGCAACGGGCGCCAGCGATTCCTTCTCGTCGAACTGACCCTCGGTGGGACGGCCCAAGTGAGAAACCAGCATCACCCGTGCGCCCTTGGACAGCGCGTGTTTGATCCCAGGAAGGGACGCCCGAATACGCGTGTCGTCGGTGATGATCCCGTCTTGCAAGGGAACGTTGAAGTCCTCGCGGATCAGCACACGCTTGCCCGCGAGGTCGAGGTCGGTCATTTTGAGGATCGGCATGGAAGAACCGTGATTCGTGACTCGTGTGTCGTAATCCTACACGCACGGATGACGACGATTGTGCGCAAGCATACGTCGTCCCACTCATTGTGGCTTCGGCCGGGCGCCAGAGGCGCCCTTAACATCGCGGAGCGATGTTAGCCTTCGCCGCAACGAATGGGGTTGGACCCCTTCGTCGCCTACTTGGCATTCATCAATGCCACTGTTGTATCCAGCATCCTATTGCTGAAACCCCATTCGTTGTCATACCAGGCGGAGACTTTGACCAAGGTCTTCTCCGATACTTTGGTCAGCGTGGCGTCGAAGATACTCGAGTGGGGGTCGTGGTTGAAGTCCATCGACACCAACGGGTCCTTGTTGTAGGCCAGGATGCCTTTCAGCTCCGCTTCGGAGGCGGCCTTGAGCACGCCGTTGACTTCATCGACGGTCGTCGGTCGCTTGGCGACGAAGCTCAGGTCCACGAGCGAGACGTTGATGGTGGGTACTCGGATGGCGTAGCCGTCCAACTTGCCGGCCAGCTCCGGGAGCACCAGCCCGACCGCTGCCGCAGCACCGGTCTTGGTTGGAATCTGCGACTGGGTGGCGGAACGGGCCCGGCGCAGATCCTCGTGGTACACGTCGATCAGCACCTGGTCGTTGGTGTAGGCGTGGATGGTGGTCATCAGGCCGCACACCACGCCGATCTTGTCGTGCAGCGGCTTGACCAGCGGCGCGAGGCAGTTGGTCGTGCAGGAGGCGTTGGAGACGACGGTGTGGCTGCTCTTGAGCACACTGTGGTTCACACCGTATACGACCGTGGCATCGACGTCCTTGCCACCGGGAGCCGAGATGAGGACTTTCTTGGCGCCGCCCTTCAAATGCGCCGAAGCCTTTTCCTTACTGGTGAAAAGACCGGTGCACTCCAGGACCACATCCACGCCGAGATCTCTCCACGGCAGCTGAGACGGGTCGCGCTGGGCCAATACCTTGACGCGGTCGCCGTTGACGATCATCGCATCGCCTTCGACCACGACCGTGCCCTTGAACCTGCCGTGCACCGTGTCGTACCGCGTGAGGTGCGCATTGGTCTCCGGGCTGCCCAGGTCGTTCACCGCCACGATCTGGATGTCCTTGCTGCGCCCCGATTCATAGAGAGCACGCAGAATGTTGCGGCCGATGCGGCCGTAGCCATTGATGGCAACGCGAATACTCATGAGAACTGCTCCGGAAGAGTTGAAGGAAGCGAGGGCGAATGCGATTCTACTCCAGACGAGGGCGGCGGGCGCCTCGTTGCGCAAGCCTTACCGCTCTCGTATAGTACAGCCCAAGCCCGCGTCGCTCGGCGCGAGACGAATGAGTTTAATAGTCAGTCAAACTGTTACCCTGGAGGAGAACTCATGAAACGATCCCTCGTCGCGGCCGCCCTCGTCGCGGCCGCCGTGGCCCCGTCTACTCCCCTGTATGCCGGCGGTGAAGTGGAGGTGCTGCACTGGTGGACTTCGGGCGGCGAAGCGAAATCCGTGGCCGAACTCAAGAAAGAGCTCGAAGCGAAAGGCGACACCTGGAAGGACTTCGCGGTGGCTGGCGGCGGCGGCGAGACGGCGATGACGGTGCTCAAGTCGCGCGTGGTATCCGGCCAACCGCCGACCGCCGCGCAAGTGAAAGGGCCCGGAATCCAGGAGTGGGCCGCCGAGGGCGTGCTGGCGAACCTGGACGACACCGCCAAGGCCGGCAACTGGAATTCTTTGCTGCCGCCGGTGGTCAGCAATGTGATGAAGTACCAGGGCCACTACGTGGCAGTGCCGGTGAACGTGCACCGCGTGAACTGGATGTGGGCCAACCCCGAGGTATTCAAGAAGGCGGGCGCCAAGATCCCGACCAACTGGGACGAGTTCGCCGTAGCCGCGGACAAGATCCAGAAAGCGGGCTTGATCGCGGTTGCGCACGGCGGACAACCTTGGCAGGACGCTACTCTGTTCGAGTCGATCTCGCTGGGCGTGGGTGGGGCGCGAGTGGTACCACAAGGCATTTGTGGAACTGGATCCAAAGGCGCTGAACAGCCCGACGATGGAGAAGTCCTTCGCTACCCTGCGCATGGTCCAGAAGTACATCGACAAGGACGCGGCCAACCGCGACTGGAACCTGGCCACGGCGATGGTGATCAACGGCAAGGCCGGGATGCAGTTCATGGGCGACTGGGCCAAGGGTGAGTTCACCGCGGCCGGCAAGGTCGCGGGCAGGGACTACATCTGCGCACCCGCTCCGGGCAACAAGGGCGCCTACACCTTCAACATCGACAGCTTCATCATGTTCCAGCAGAAGGATCCCAGCAAACAACAAGCCCAGAAGGACCTCGCCTCGGCCATCATGGACGTCCACTTCCAGGAGGTCTTCAATCTCAATAAAGGATCGATTCCGGTGCGCCTGGGCATGAACCTGGACAAGTTCGACCAATGCGCCAAGGACTCCGCTGCGGATTTCGTCGCCTCGTCCAAGAGCGGGTGCGCTGGTACCGAGTTGGGCGCATGAAATGGCCATGCCTCCGGCCAACAAGGGTGCCATGTTCGATGTCGTCACGGCTTTCATGAACACCCCCAGCATGACCCCGAAGCAGGCGGCCGAGAAGATGGCCACTGCCGGCAAGAAGCAGAGCTAAAACAATCACCGGCGGGGCCTCGCCAGTCCCGCCGGTCGCTGCGCGATTCACCAGGACGGGAGGCACGTGAATCCACCTCCGGTTGCCGCCGGCGCTGCGCTCGTGCGCCCGCGCAAGGGCTTCGCTGACTACTTCGAAACCGCGTTGCCGAAGATCGTGCTCGGCCCGACGCTGTTATGCGCGCTGATCTTCGTCTACGGCTTCATCCTCTGGACGGCCTGGCTGTCTTTCACCGAATCGCGTCTGCTGCCACGCTACGACTTCGCGGGGCTCGTGCAATACGTTGCGCTGTTCGCGAACGAGCGCTGGTGGACGGCGCTCAGAAACCTTGGCATCTTCGGCGGTCTGTTCATCGCACTGTGTCTGTTGACTGGCCTGTTGCTGGCGATCCTGCTGGATCAGCGCATCCGGGCGGAAGGATTCCTGCGCGCGATCTACCTCTACCCGATGGCGTTGTCGTTCATCGTCACCGGTACGGCCTGGCGCTGGATTCTCAACCCCGGGCTCGGCTTCGAGCACCTGGTCCGGCAGCTCGGCTTCGAAGCATTTCACCTTCGACTGGATCGTCGACACCAGGGATGTCGATCTATGCGGTGGTGATCGCCGGCGCGTGGCAGTCGACCGGCTTCGTGATGGCGCTGTTCCTGGCGGGATTGCGCGGCATCGACGATTCCATCATCAAGGCAGCGCAGGTGGACGGCGCGAGCCCGGTCCGTATCTACACGAGCATCATCATCCCGTCGTTGCGGCCGGTGTTCTTCAGCGCGCTCATCATTCTGGGGCACATCGCCATCAAGAGCTTCGACCTGGTGATGGCGCTGACCGGCGGCGGACCTGGCTTCTCGTCCGACCTGCCGGCCACCTTCATGTATACCTTCGCGTTCAACCGCAACCAGATCGGACTGGGGGCGGCCAGCGCGATGATGATGCTGGTGACCATCGTCGCGGTCATCGTGCCCATGATGTACTCGGAGACGCGCAGGCAGCGCCATGGCTGAACCCTATCGCACGCAGACCGCCGGCTCGCAACTGATCGGGCGCACTGTGATCTACGCCTTGCTCATCCTGTTTGCACTCTACTACCTCATGCCGCTGTTCGTGATGATCACCACGTCACTCAAGACGCTGGACGATATCCGCGCAGGCAACTTGGTGGCGCTGCCTAGGGAGGTCAGTTTCGAGGCGTGGACCAAGGCGTGGGGAAGCGCTTGTACCGGGGTCTTCTGTGGCGGGCTCAAGGGCAACTTCATGAACTCGGTGAGCTTCGTGGTTCCCGCGGTGATCATCTCGACGCTGGTCGGCGCCTTCAACGGCTACGTGCTGACCATGTGGCGCTTCAAGGGCAGCGACCTGTTGTTCACCGGTGCTTCTGATCGGTTGCTTCATCCCCTTTCAAGTGGTGCTGCTGCCCATGGCCCAGACCCTGGGCTGGCTGGGTATCGCCAATTCGATCCCCGGTCTGATCTTCGTGCATGTGGTGTACGGGCTCGCCTTCACCACGCTGTTCTTCCGCAACTTCTACGTGACCGTGCCGGCCGAGCTCACCAAGGCTGCACGCATCGACGGCGCCGGTTTCTTCACCATCTTCTGGCGCATCATCCTGCCGCTGTCGCCTCCCATCATCGTGGTGTGCGTGATCTGGCAGTTCACCCAGATCTGGAACGACTTCCTGTTCGGGGTCGTGTTCTCCTCGGGACAGCGGCAGCCGATCACGGTGGCGCTGAACAACCTCGTCAACACCACCACCGGCGTCAAGGAGTACAACGTCGACATGGCGGCAGCCATCATCGCTGCGCTGCCGACGCTGTTCGTATACGTGGTGGCGGGCAAGTATTTCCTGCGCGGCCTGACGGCCGGCGCCGTCAAGGGCTGAGGACATCGGGCATGGGCTCGCTCTCCATTCGCAACGTCGTGAAGCGCTTCGGGCCGGTACAGGTCCTGAAAGGGATCAGCATCGAGGCGCAGGACGGTGAGTTCCTGATCCTGGTGGGACCGTCGGGTTGCGGCAAGTCGACCCTGCTGAACATGATCGCGGGATTGGACACGATCACCAGCGGGGAGATCGCCATCGGCGGGCGCATCGTCAACGACCTGTCGCCCAAGGATCGCGACATCGCCATGGTGTTCCAGTCCTACGCGCTGTATCCCAACATGTCCGTGCGCGACAACATTTGCTTCGGTCTGAAGATTCGCAAAGTGCCCAAGGAGAAGCAGGACGAGGTCGTCGCCCGCGTCGCCAAGACGCTGCAGATGGAGCATCTGCTCGACCGCATGCCGTCCCAGCTGTCCGGAGGACAAAGGCAGCGCGTCGCGATGGGACGGGCGCTGGCGCGCGATCCCATGCTGTTCCTGTTCGACGAGCCGCTGTCCAACCTCGACGCCAAGCTGCGCGTGGAGATGCGCACCGAGATCAAGCTGCTGCACGAGCGGCTCAAGGCGACGATCGTCTACGTCACCCACGACCAGATCGAGGCCATGACGCTCGGCGACCGCATCGCGGTGATGAAGGAAGGCGAGGTACGCCAGCTCGCTACCCCTCAGGAGGTATACGACAACCCGGCCGATCTGTTCGTCGCCAGCTTCATCGGCTCACCTTCCATGAACTTCATCCGCTGCCCGGTGGTGGCCGAGAACGGCACGGTGGGCGTGCAGCTGCACGAAGACGCCGAGCACTTCGTCATGCCGGGCGCCGCAACCGGCTGCAGGAAGGCCTGCGCCCCTGGGTCGGCAAGGAGGTGATCATGGGCATCCGCCCCGAGCAGATCACCGACCGATCGCCGTGGAGCGGCGAGAACCCGCACGTGGTGTCGCGCTCGGCCAAGATCGAGGTCGTCCAGCCGACAGGCCCGGATACGCTGGTACTCATTCACCTGAACGGGACGCCGGTGACCTGCCGCGTGCATCCCGAGGCAGCACCGCACCCAGGCGACAACGATGGGTCTGATGTTCGACCTATCGAAGCTGATCTTCTTCGATCCGCAGAGCGAGAAGCGCATCTCTTAGCCCACGCCGAGCGCTCCCGAAGGCGCATCTCATGCCGTCGTGAGGCCCGACTCGAAGCGCGGATGCCAGCCCGCGCAGGGCCGGGTTCTCCGCCAGGATGATCCAGACCGGCACCTGGGAGACGTAGTTGGAGAAGCGCCCCTTATGCTCGAAGCGTGCGCGAAACGGCGAGCGCAGGAAGTAGTCTCCCATGCGCGGCACGATGCCGCCGCCGATGTACACGCCCGCCGCGCGCGCCGAGCGTCACCACCAGGTTAGCGGCCGCGGTGCCGAGCACGGCGCAGAACATGCGCAGCGCCTCGGCGCACTGCGGATCGGACGCGTTCAATCCGGCGTCCGCCACTTGCTCAGGTTTGAGCGCTTTGGCCGGCACTGTGGTCCAGCACGCATAGCGCCTCATAGGTTGCCACCAACCCCGGACCGCTCGCCAGCCGCTCGGTGGAGACATGTCCGAAGCGGCCGCGCAGCACGCTCAGCACGCCGTCTTCGCGCTCGTCCATGGGACTGAACGCAGTGTGGCCGCCTTCGCCCTGGATCGGCACCCAGTGCCCGCCGCAAGGGACTCAGAGCCGAGACGCCCAGTCCGGTGCCGGCACCGATCAGCGCAACGGGCGCGCCCTTCACGGCGCTGCCGCCACCCACGGCGCGCAGCTCTTCGGGCTGCAGCAGCGGCAACGAGAGCGCCAACGCGGTGAAGTCGTTGATCACCAGCAAGCCGCGTCAACCCCAGCGCGCGCCGCGTCTGCTCGATGGAGAATACCCAGGGACTGTTGGTCAGCTTGACGACATCGCCGGTGACCGCAGTGGCAACGTCGACCGCGGCTTCGTTCACCGCGCTCACCCCCGCAGCGACGAGATAGTGACGTGCGGCCTGTTCCAGACCCGGAAAGTCGCTGCACAGCAGATTCTTCTCCTGTTGCGGATGGGTGGAACCAATCGGCAGCAATGCGAAACGCACGTTGGTGCCGCCGATGTCAGCGATCAGCCGCATGCCGCTGCCCGATGGCCCGCTCTTGTCCATGGTCAGCCCTGTACGTGAAGCACCCGTTTGACTGTGGCGACGACATTTTCGGGTGTGAAGCCGAAGTATTTGAATACGTCAGCTCCCGGCGCCGACTCGCCGAAGCGGTCGATGCCCACCACTCCACCTTCCAGCCCGACGTACTTGCGCCAGAAGTCGCTCACGCCAGCTTCTACCGCGACCCGACTGACTCCGGGCAGCAGCACCGAGTCTCGATAGCTCTGCTCTTGTCGATCGAAGCGCGTGCTGGAGGGCATGGAAACGACCCGCGCCGCGATGCCTTCTGCTTGCAACCGCTTCTGGGACTCGATTGCAAGCCCTACTTCCGAACCGGTGGCGATCAGGATCACACGCGGGCTGCTCCCGGCAGCCTCGGACAGCACGTAGCCGCCGCGCTCGATGAGCGCGAGCTGATTGGCGGTGCGCGCCTGAAACGGCAGGTTTTGGCGCGACAGCAGCAGTGCAGTCGGCCCGGCCCGGCGTTCGATGGCGGCAGAACCAGGCGACCGTTGTCTCGATCGTGTCGCACGGCCGCCAGACTTCCATGTGGGGAATGTAGCGCAGGCTCGCCGCGTGTTCGATAGGCTGGTGTGTGGGTCCGTCTTCGCCCAGCCCGATAGAGTCGTGGGTATAGACGAATATGCTGCCAGCGTGCATCAGCGCGGCCATGCGCAGCGCATTGCGCGCGTAATCCGAGAAAGTCAGAAAGGTTCCCCCAAAAGGGATCATCCCGCCGTGCAGCGCAAGCCCATTGAGGATCGCCGACATGCCGAACTCGCGCACACCGTAGAAGATATAGTTGCCGCCACCGCGGGTCATTGGTTTCGCACCCGACCAGAGCGTCAGGTTGGAGGCGGCCAAGTCCGCAGAGCCACCGATCAGCTCCGGCAGCATCGGCGCCAGGCCTTCGATGGCGTTCTGTGACGCCTTGCGCGTGGCGATGCTCTCGCCCTTGTCGTTCGCTGCCGCCAACAAGGCGCTGCAGTGTGCACGCCACCCGCTTGGCAACTCGCCCGCCATGCGCCGCCGGAACTCCGCGGCCAGCGCCGGATGCTGCTGCGCGTAGCGCTCGAACTTCGCTTGCCAGCCGGCGTCGAGCTGCTGGCCACGCGCCTTCGCATCCCATCCCGCGTAAACGTCGGCTGGAATCTCGAAGGGCGCGTACTTCCAACCGAGGCGCTCGCGCGCGGCCGCGACTTCCTTCTCACCCAGCGCTGCACCGTGTGCTGCACCGGTGTTGGCCTTGTTGGGTGCACCTTTGCCGATGATGGTCTTGCAGCAGATCAAAGAGGGTCGGTCCGTGACCGCCTTGGCGGCACGCACAGCACGGTCGACCGCCTCGAAATCGTGACCATCGACCGCGCGGATCACGTTCCAGCCGTAGGCCTCGAAGCGCTTGGGCGTGTCGTCGGTGAACCAGTGTTCGATGGTCGACTTCTCGGAGTCGATCGAGATCCCGTTGTCATCGTAGATGGCGATGAGCTTGCCCAGGCCGAGCGTCCCGGCAAGGCTTGCCGCCTCGTGGGAGATGCCCTCCATCATGCAGCCGTCGCCCATGAACACGTAGGTGCGGTGGTCGACGACCTCGATGCCCGGGTCGGTTGAACTCGGCGGCGAGCGCGCGCTCTGCGATAGCGAACCCAACGGCGTTGGCGAACCCCTGGCCCAGCGGACCGGTGGTGGTCTCCACGCCCGGCGTGAGCCCGCGCTCGGGATGGCCCGGCGTCTTGGAGTGCAGTTGGCGAAAATGCTCGATCTCCCGCATCGGCAGATCGAACCCGGTCAGATGCAGCAACGCATACAGCAGCATGGAACCGTGGCCGTTGGACAGCACGAAACGGTCGCGGTCGGCCCAGAACGGATTGAGAGGGTTGAAGCGCAGATGATGGTTCCACACCACCTCCGCGATCTCGGCCATGCCCATCGGCATCCCGGGATGGCCGGAGTTGGCCTTCTGCACCGCGTCCATGGCCAGTGCGCGCAGCGCGTTGGCCAGCTCTTGTCGGGTTGCCATCTCGTCGTTCGTGTGATCGCCAGACAGGGGATGTAGCCGGCGCGCTACTGCTCCCTGCGCGGCAGCTTGATGCCGAGCTGCTTGAGCTTGCGGTACAGGTGCGTGCGCTCCAGCCCGACGCGCTCGGCCACCCGGCTCATGTTCGCGGCCTCTCGGCTGATGTGGTATTCGAAGTACACGCGCTCGAAGGCGTCGCGCGCCTCGCGCAGCGCCAGGTCCAGAGGCAACGAGCCCAACGCGCGCCCCAACGGAGCGTCCAACCGCGAAACGGCGTTGTTGACCTCGGCCACACCGATCTCGCTGCCCACAGCGAGCAATGCGGTTGATTTCACCACGTTCTCCAGCTCGGCCAGATTGCCAGGCCAGTCGTACACGCGCAGCACATTCAGCGCACCCGTGCTCAGCTGCCGCGGCGGCACCTCCTTAGCCTCGACGCAGCGCTCCAGTACCAGCTTCGCCAACTCGGGAACATCTTCCGGGTGCTCGCGCAAGCTCGGTACGCGCACCTGGATCGGTGCGATCGCCGAGTACAAGCGGGCATCGAAGCCACCTTCTGCGACCATGCGCGGCAGAGGCTTGGACGAGGAGCAGATCAATCGGGTGTGGTAACGCTCGAGCTTGCCCGTCTGCGCCAGCAGGCTTTGCTGCTGCTCGGGCGTGAGCTCACTCACTGCGTGCAGGTACAGCGTGCCTTCGGCCGCCTGGCCCACCACGTTGGTAGCCGCGTCGTCGAGCACAGCAAGGCTGGCGGGCGCCACCCACGGGGTATTCGGCAGATGCAGGAAGCGAGCGCAGAGCGTCTTTCCGGAGCCGGGCTCGCCAGTCAGCAGCACCGGGGTCTTCAGGTTCTTGATGGTCTCCAAGCGCTGGCGCAGTTCCGCGATGAGTGGCGCCTTGCCCAGGTGAGCCAGATCGAGCGCGGGCTGCGAGACGGGAGCGGGGGTGCGCAGCGCCTGGCCCACCGTCGTCAGCAGCTTTTGCAACGCGATGGGCTTCTCCAGGAAACCAAATGCGCCGATGCGTGTGGCCTCGACCGCCGTGTCGATGGTGCCGTGGCCCGACATCATCACCACCGGCATGGTCAGCTGGCCGCCGGTAGCCCACTCTTTGAGCAGGGAGATCCCGTCCGTGTCCGGCATCCAGATGTCCAGCAACACGAGGTCCGGGCGTACGCGGTTGCGGATCAGGCGCGCCTCGCCAGCGTTCTCGGCCAAGCGCACCTGGTGCCCCTCCTCTCGCAGGATCTCCGACAACAGCTCCCGGATCCCCACCTCGTCGTCGACGACCAGTATTTGACTCATGTTTTCATCCGGCATTGATCTTCGCCGGCTGTGACTGCGCTGCCAGCTTGTCTCTCGCTACGGGCAGCGAAATCGCAACCTCGGCACCGGCAGGCTTCAGATTGCGGATCTCCATGCTGCCGCTGTGCTCCTCGACGATCTTCTTGACGATGGCCAATCCTAACCCGGTCCCTCTGGACTTGGTGGTCACGTAGGGCTCGAAGGCACGGGCCAGAATGTCTGGCGGAAAACCGGTGCCGTTATCTTGCACGGTCAGGCGCGCGTTGCCCAGGTCGCGCTGCGTGTAGATCACGATGCGTGGGCGCTTGACCTCCGCCACCGCCTGCTCTGCATTCTGCAGCAAGTTGTGGATCACCTGCCGTAGACGTGCCTGGTCGCCCTCAACCTGCGGCAGCGTCTCGTCCAGCTCCAGCACGATGCCACGACCATGCGATTCGTAAAGGGCGAGGACCTCGCGCACCAGGCGGTTGAGGTCGAGCGGCTCGAGGCGAATGTCGGGGATCCGGGCGTACTGACTGAAGGCATCCACCATGCCTTTGAGCTGCGCCACCTGCTCCACAATGGTCTGGGTCGCGCGCGTCAGCATTTCGGCGTCCGGCGCCGCAAGCTTGCTGGTCAGCCGGTGGGTCAGGCGTTCGGCCGAGAGTTGGATGGGCGTGAGCGGATTTTTGATCTCGTGCGCGAGGCGACGAGCCACCTCGCCCCAGGCAGCATAGCGCTGCGCCTGGAGCAGCCGCGTGATGTCGTCGAACACCAGCACGAAGCCGCTTTCAACTCCAACCTGCAGCGCGGAACCGCGCAGCAACAACACTTTCTTCCCGGACTCGCTGCCGAATTCAATCTGGGCTTCCGAGGCCTCGCTGCCGCCCTGATCGATCGCCCTCAGAATGGCGCCGCCGATCTCGGCCAGACGCGGGTCGCGCGGGCCCCACTCGTCCAAGCGTACGCCGATCAACGCGGTCAGCTCGACACCCAATATCTGTTCGGCGCTGGGGTTAGCCGAGCGCAGGCAGCGCGCGCTGTCGAATGACAGCACTCCCGCGGAGAGTTTAGCGAGGATGCTTTCGAGGTAGGCCTTGGCGGCTTCCAACTGGCCCTGGTTGCGCAGTAGCTCTCCGCGGGCCTCCGCCAGCTGGGTGGTCATGGTATTGAACGACTCGGTGAGGATACCGAGTTCGTCGTGGCTGCGCACCGGATGGCGCTGGCTGAAGTCACCCTGCGCCACCGCGCGAGTACCGGCAGCGAGAACCGAAAGCGGCGCGGACAGCCGCTCGCTGAACACAATGCCCAGCGCGAACGCCGAGAGCAGTGCAAGCAGCAGCGCCAGCGTGAGGGACAAACTATAAAGGCGTTTGAGGCCCTGACGAGACAGGGACAACTCCTGATACTCCTGGTACATGCTCTGCACAATCTCGGCGTTGCGCGCAAGCTCGGGCGGCACCCTCTGCACCAGCTGAAGCAGCCCGGTTTCGCCCGACAGCTTGTTAACCGGCACCACGACGCGCAGCCGTAGCCCCTTGTCCGGTACCGATTCGACTGCTCTATACGGCTGCTGCAGGAGCACCTTGCGCGCCACCGCGCGAGGAATCAGCTGTGGAACGAGACCCGTTCCTTCGCTGACGGAAAAGGCGATGATCCTCCCATCGGGGTGGAACAGTGCAGCCTCCTCCACCGCCATTTGCTCGCGCAGGTTGTTGAGCACCGCGATCTGCTGAGAGGCGCTGGCATCGGCCAGCGCCTGACCCATCCCCCCCGCTTTCAACGTCAGGTCCTTGAGTAGGTTCTCCAAGGTCGTCCGACCCAGGCTCAAGCCACCTTCCAGAGCCTTGTCTACCCGCACGTCGAACCAGGACTCGATGCTTCTGTTCAAGAACTGCACGGAAACGGCGTACACCAGCGCTCCGGGTAACACCGCCACCAAAGAGAACAACAGCACCAGGCGCAGCGTGAGCTTGGACCCGAACAGCCCCGCTACCAACCGGCGCCGCAGGTCCAGGAGCTGATAGCCCACCAGCACCATCAGGCCCAGCACCAGCGCAACCCCGAAAAACAACAGCAGCTGCAGATCGCGCGCGAACGTTGGCGTGTTCGAGTTGGCGCTCGACAGCAGATACAGCATGATCGCACCGAGCGCAAGGATCAGCGCAACCACGTACTTCATGCCGCGTGACAGCAGCGATTTGCGCACCCTGCGCATCGACTTGCTCATCGGGCGGCGGGAAACGGTCATGGCCGGAAAGTCCAGCGGTACCAGTCGGAGGAGAGGTTCCACTCGCGTGAGGCCAGCGCATTGATCTGCAACGGCTTGGGCAGTTGCGAGGTATCCAACCGCAGGCGCAGCTCAGCGAGGTACACGTTGTCCGGGTCGACGTCTTCGCGGGTAAACACTGCCCGTTCGCGCAGGCGCCCTAGAACTCCAAGGGCTTCCTCCAGCGTGTCGAAGTTCTGGTGCAAGTTGCCGAAGGACAGCCGGTACTGGCGGGTCAGCGCGTTGTACGACAGCCGGTGTTGCTGACGAAACTGTGCGATGGTGCGGTTCCACAGGTTGAGCGTCCACCAGCGCGGGTATGTGAGCTCGAAATCGATCACGAATGGGAGCGCGAGCCCGCGTAGAAGGGCTTCCTCTAGAGTGTGGGAGAGGGTGATCTCATAGTTGGCCTCCAGCGAGTAGCCGGCATCCGAGGCAATCAGCTCGGCGGACTTGATGTGGATACCTTCGGCCCGCGCCGCTGCTACACAAAACACCACTGCCAGTGCGAGGAGCGGGCCGCGCAGCAGTCGCGGCGTGCGCCCGTCAGGCCCTTTGCAGCAGGGCGTAGAAGAAACCATCATGCCGGGAGTCAGGGAGGATCTGGCCCTTGATGTTCCCGATCTCCGGGCCGTCCGGAATGCCGGACAGTGGCAGCAGCCTCGCCTCCGGATGAGACTGCAGGAACGCGGCAATCTGCAATTGGTTTTCGGCCGGAAAGACCGAGCAAGTCGCGTACAGCAATTTACCACCTGCCGCAAGCATATGCCATAACGCCTCCAGGAGGCACCGCTGCTGCGCAGCCAAGGTTGAGACATCCTGCGGCCGGCGCAGCCACTTGATGTCGGGATGCCGGCGCACGATGCCCGACGCGGTACAAGGCGCATCCAGCAGTATCCGCTGGAAGGGCGTGCCGTCCCACCAGCTGGAGGGATCAGCCGCGTTCGCACATACTAGCCGCGCACTCAGCCTAAGCCGGTCCAGCGTCTCGCGCACGCGCGCCAGACGGGCCGGATCGCTGTCGACAGCAGTCACATCGACTTCGCAACGTTCGAGAATGTGTGCCGTCTTGCCTCCGGGTGCCGCACACGCGTCCAGTACGCGCTGACCTACCGCGAGATCCAGCAACCCCGCCGCGTACTGAGCCGAGAGGTCCTGCACTGACACCAACCCCTGGCCGAAGCCCGGCAGTTGCTCCACGCCCAGCGGTTCGTCCAGCAGTAGCGCGACCGGACCAACCTGCTCGGCGCCGATGCCCCTGCCGCGCAGCAAAGCAAGATAGTCCTCGCACTGGATCAGGCGCAAGTTGACACGCAGCGTCATCGGCGGGCGCGCGCTGCCTGCTTCCAGGATCGCGCCATAGCGCCCCGGGTAGGCGCGCTTGACCTCGTCGATCCACCACTGCGGGTGAGACCAGCGCCCCTCGTCCGTTCGACGCGCCTGCGACAGCAGGGCCTCGGGCCGGCGCAGGAAATTGCGCAACAGCGCGTTCACCAGCCCTTTAGCCGAGCTTTTGCGCAGGCGCGTGCAAGCGCGCACGGCATGGTCCACCACAGCGTAGGGCGCGGCTCGCGTGAAATGCAGCTGGTACAGCGCAACTAACAGCAGCGCTTCCAGATCGCGATCCGTCAGCGGTCGCGTCGCCAGCGCGGCGAGGACATTTCGCAGCAAGCCCAAGTGACGGAACACACCGAAGCAGACGTCCTGTAGCGCTCCCCAAGAGTCGTCCGGGACGCCGCAACGCATCTTGCGGAGCTCGGATGCGAGGCTGCGCCCAGCCAGTACCTGGAGCACCACGCGCGTGGCCCGCAGCTGGGTATCGATCACTGGCCAAGAATCTCCCCGGGCGCAAGGGGAATCCCGCGCAAGAAGTCTGCAGCCGGCAGCGGCCTGCCACCGGCTCGCTGCAGCTCCTGCAGCAGCAGCGCACCGCTACCGCACCCGACGAGTATGCCGGCATCCGTGGCTTCGATTACCCGGCCTGGTGTGTCCTGCTGCTGAAAAACGGCGCTCGCACGCCATACCCGCAGCGGCGCGCCCCGCAAGCTGGTGCTGGCAACCGGAGACGGATTGAACGCGCGCACTTGACGCTCGATCTGCGCGGCCGCACGGGACCAGTCGATCGTCGCCTCATGCTTTTCGATCTTCTTTGCGTAGGTCACGCTGTGGTCGGGCTGAGGGATGGCTCGGATGTCGTCCGCTTCGAGTCCGGCTAGCACTTGTACCACGCAGCGCCCGCCCAGCGCCGCAAGCTTGTCGTGCAACGAGCCGGCCGTATCGTCGGGATCGATGACGAGGCTACGCGTGAGATAGACGGGGCCAGTATCCAGGCCCGCTTCCATACGCATGATGCTGATGCCCGTCTCCCGGTCGCCCGCGAGAATGGCCCGTTGAATCGGGGCGGCGCCGCGCCAGCGCGGCAGCAGCGAGGCATGGATGTTGATGCAGCCGAGGGGAAATAGCTCGAGGACTGACGGAGGCAGAATCAAGCCGTACGCGGCTACGACCATGACTTGCGCCCGCGCCGATCGCAAACCCTCCAATGCCTCGCCCGACTTAAGCATTGTCGGTTCAGCCAGCGGCAGTCCGCGCGCGACGGCCAGCGCCTTGACCTCGCTCGGACGCGGCTCTGAGACCACGGCCCGCCGGCCGATCTGGTTGTGTCAACACCATCGCGACGTCGTGCCCAGCTTCCAGCAAGGCGCGCAATGCCGACGCGCCAAAAGCGGGTGTGCCAGCGAACACCAGTCGCATCACAGCGCCCGCCGCTGCTGCTTCTCCTGCTTCTTGATGCGCGCCAGGATCCGGTTCTGCTTGAGCCGCGACAAGTACTCCACGAACACCTTGCCCTGCAGATGGTCCATTTCGTGCTGAATGCAAACCGACAGCAACCCATTCGCTTCGAGCTCGAACGATTGCCCAACGCGATCCAGGGCGCGTACTTTGATCCATTCCGCGCGCTCGATCTTTTCGAAGATCCCGGGAACGGACAGGCAGCCCTCCTCGAAGTCCGATACACCACGGGTCTCCAGGATTGTGGGGTTGATTAAGACGAGCAGTTGATCACGCGTCTCGGAGATGTCGATCACGATGACCTGCTTGTGCACATCCACCTGCGTGGCAGCCAGTCCGACCCCTGGGGCGGCATACATTGTCTGCGCCATGTCCTCAACTAGACGACGGATCTCGCCGTTAACCGATTCCACCGGCGCAGCCAAGGTGTGCAGGCGTTCGTCAGGGTAGCGGAGAATCGAGAGCAGAGCCATAATTTGCTTGCCAATTGAGGGTACTACGTGCAGAATTTAAACAAGATTGTTACGGTCACGCGGACTTTCAAGGATGCCGCAGAAGCGGCAGCACGTCCTCCGGAGGTCCGGAAGACAGTGGGGGCATAAATGACGAGAATTATATCGGTTATCCCTTTGCTGCTCGTCGGAATGCTCGGCGCAAGCCCGGCGGTCGCAGAGGATGAGCCCATGAAGGACGCGGCGCCCCCGGCAGCGCCAGAAGCGGCTACCCCACCGCAAGAGACCGCCCCCGCTGAATCACCCGCGCCCGCGGCTGGCGCATCCGATATCAAGCTGCAAGACAATCCACCGGCGCGTTACACGGTGAAGCGCGGCGATACGCTGTGGGGGATTTCCGGCCGCTTCCTGAAGAATCCCTGGAAGTGGCCCGAGATCTGGGGCATGAACAAGGATGAAATCAAGAATCCACACCTGATCTACCCGGGGGAAGTCATCATCCTCGACCTGTCCGGTGCCACCCCAAGACTGCGCCTCGAGGGTGTACCCGACGGCGGGTTGTCGCGCTGGTACGGCTATGAGCTGCAGGTGAGTAAGCTCGAGCCTCGCGTGCGATCAACCGCTCTAGCGGCGGCGATTCCCACCATAGCCGCAAAGGATCTCGCCCCCTTCCTGAGCCGCTCGCTTGTGGTAGATCCTGATTCCATCGCGCTTGCTCCGAAGATCGTCGCCGGCATCGACAGCCGCGTAGTCCTCAGCGCCAACGATACCGCCTTTGCGGTGGGAGTTGAGCGAAGCAAGGGCAGCTTCTGGAACGTATTCCGCCCGGGCCGGTTGTTCTTCGATCCGGACACCAAGGAACTGCTCGGTCGAGAGGCGGTATACCTCGGCGATGTCGAGGTTCAGTCCTTCGGCGAAGTATCCGCCCTGCGCATCCTGCGAGCTCGCCAGGAAGTCAGCAGCGGCGACCGCTTGACGGTGATGACGGAGCTGCCGACGCTGCCCTATGTACCCCGAGCGCCGGAGCGGAAAGTGCTCGGCAAGGTCATCGCCGGAACCAGTGAAACGCTGTATGAGATCGGACCGCTGTCGATGGTGGTCTTGAACCGCGGCGGGCGCGACGGGCTCGAACCCGGACACGTACTTTCGCTATTACGCAACCAGGGGAGCGTTTCGGTCGATGGCAAGACCTTGCGGCTGCCCCCGCAGGAGTACGGGTTGGTGATGATCTACCGCGTGTTCAACAAGGTATCCTTTGGCTTGGTGATGGCAGCCAGCCGCCCCGTCAACGTCAACGACTTCGTCAAGAATCCTTGACTCCCTGGCGCAGCGGCGCCGATGCCCGGCGCAGGCGGACGTGAACCGATCGAAGACGCTGACGCCTGGCTGCGACTTGCGCTGACACCCAAGGTCGGTCCGGCCACCCAGCGCAAACTCCTGCAGGCCTTCGGCAGCCCGCGGGATGTATTGGAGGCCGCTCCTGCCGAACTAGCTCGCGCCGCAGGCGAACCCGCTGCGATAGCCCTGCGAGCCGGCCCAGACGCCGAACTCGTGCGCCGTAGCCTCCACTGGTTACAGGAGCCGGGAAACCAAATGCTGACGCTCGGAGACGAGCGCTATCCCCGGGCCCTCCTGGAGATCGTTGATCCTCCTCTGTTGTTGTTCGTCAAGGGCCGCATCGACCTGCTCAACCAACCGGCGTTGGCGTTAGTGGGTAGCCGCAGCGCAACGCCGCGCGGGATTCAGGATGCCGAGGCCTTCGCTCAGGTCCTCAGCGATGCCGGCTTGACCATCGTCAGCGGGCTCGCGCTCGGGATCGACAGCGCGGCTCACCGGGGTGGCTTGAGCGGCGCGTCTTCCAGCGTGGCCGTCGTCGGCACAGGGTTAGACAAGGTTTACCCCGCGCGCAACCGCGAGCTGGCACACCGGCTCGCGGCCGAGGGCGCGCTCGTCTCGGAGTTCCCCCTGGGAACTTCGCCGTTGGCGGCAAACTTTCCACGCCGCAACCGCGTCATCAGCGGCCTGGCACGCGGCTGTCTGGTAGTGGAGGCAGCGCTGCGCAGCGGATCTTTGATCACAGCGCGCCAGGCTCTCGAGCAGGGCCGTGAAGTGTTTGCCATTCCAGGTTCCATTCACTCTCCGCTGTCCAAGGGCTGCCACTGGCTTATCAAGCAGGGCGCCAAACTGGTAGAAACGGCGCAGGACGTCCTGGACGAACTCGGCATGGGCCCGGCGTCGCCACGTACGGGGGACGCAGCCCCGCCCTTGCAACCTCATGAGTCTGAAGTGCTTACTGCGATGGGGTTCGAGCCCGTCGACGCTGATACCATCTGCCACCGCGTCGGCCTGGCGCCCGATGCCGCATCGGCCATCCTCTTGAAGCTGGAGCTCGATGGCTACCTGAGCAGGCTCCCCGGCGGTTTGCTGCAACGGATGCGCTGACGGATACCCGACCCGAACGCGAGAGCTTTGGCTTGCGCTGGTGGGTTTGAGTGCCTATCATCTGCCGCTCCTCTTTTGTGCACCCGCAGCATGGGCCGCAGCCTACTCATCGTTGAATCGCCGTCGAAGGCAAAGACGCTCAAGAAGTACCTCGGACGCAACTTCGAGGTCCTGGCGTCCTATGGCCACGTGCGAGACCTGGAGGCAAAGGAAGGCGCCGTCGACCCAGACGATGGGTTTCGCATGCGCTATGCCCCGGTGGAGAAGAACGCCAAACACGTAGACGCCATCGCCAAGGCTGCGGGAAATGCAGACCAGGTCCTGCTCGCAACCGACCCGGACCGCGAAGGCGAGGCCATCGCCTGGCACCTCTCCGAGATGCTAAAGGGCAAGAAGTCGCTCAAAAATCGGCCGGTCAAGCGCGTCGTGTTCTACGAGATCACTGAGTCCGCAGTCAAGGACGGGGTGGCACACCCGCGCGGCATCTCCATGCCCTTGGTCAATGCACAGCAGGCGCGGCGCGCGCTCGATCACCTGGTGGGCTTCAATCTTTCCCCGCTGCTGTGGAAGAAGATCGGGCCGAGCCTCTCGGCCGGCCGTGTGCAGAGCCCCGCGCTGCGCCTGATCGTCGAGCGCGAGCAGGAGATCGAGAACTTCAAGACCCGCGAGTACTGGACCGTCCACCTCGAGAGCCACAAAGGGAAGGACAAGTTCAGTGCGCGGCTGAGTCAATACAAGGGCGAGAAGGTCGAGCAGTTCACCATCACCACCGACAGCCAGCAGCAAGCGGTGGTCGGCGACATCCTCAAGAGCGCGAAGGGCAGCGGGACCGTGGTCAAGGTGGAGCGCAAGCCGAAGTCTGCGCTACCCGTCGCCGCCGTTCATCACCTCGACCCTGCAGCAGGAGGCGGTGCGCAAGCTCGGGATGAGTGCCGACCGCGCCATGCGCACTGCGCAGCAGCTGTACGAAGGTGTGGACATCGGCGGCGGGACCGTAGGGCTTATCACCTATATGCGCACGGACTCGACCAACCTCGCAGGCGAAGCGCTGCACGAGATTCGGGCGTACATCGCCAAACACTTCAAGTGCAGATTACCTGCCCAAGAGCGCAGTGCACTACCGCAGCAAATCCAAGAATGCTCAGGAGGCGCACGAAGGTATCCGGCCGACCTCCATCTCGCGGACGCCGGATCAGGTACGCGCGCACCTGACTCCGGACCAAGCGCGGCTCTACGAGATGATCTGGAAGCGCACGCTGGCGTGTCAGATGTCGCCCGCCCGCTTTGACACCACGGCGGTGGACCTGCGCGTGGGACACGCGGACACGCTGTTTCGCGCCAGCGGGCAAACACTGGTGTTCCCCGGCTTCATCGCCGTCTACAAGGAAGACGTGGACGACGTCATTGAGGAGGGTGAAGAGCGGCTGCCGCCGCTGGAGGAGGGTGAGCACGTCCCGGTCGACCGCCTGTTCGGCGAGCAGCACTTTACCCAGCCTCCGCCCGCGCTACACCGAGGCGAGCCTGGTGAAAACGCTGGAGGAGTATGGGATCGGCCGCCCTTCCACCTACGCCAGCATCATCTCCACGTTGCAGGACCGAGGCTATGCCTACCTGGACAAGAAGCGCTTCATGCCCACCGACCTGGGACGCTTGGTAAGCGGCTTTCTGATCGCGCACTTCAATCCTTACATCGATTACGACTTCACCGCTCGGATGGAGGATCAGCTCGACTTCATCTCCAACGGCAAGCGCGATTGGGTACCGGTGCTGAAGGAGTTCTGGCAGGCGTTCTCCACTACGCTGGCGGAGAAACAGGACGTGGCGCGCGGCGCCCCGCTGGGGGAGAAGTGTCCCAAGTGCAAGAAGGGCGAACTGTATCTGCAGAACAGCCGGCGCGGACTGTTCGTCGGCTGCAGCCGCTACCCCGACTGCGACTACACGCGCCCCTGGGGTCGCGCTGGCCGACGGTCCGATGAAACTGGGGAAAGACCCGAAAAGCGGGCTTGACGTCCTGCTCATGCGCGGGCCTTACGGCTACTACGTCCAGCTCGGGCCAACCGACCCCAAGTCCAAGAGCAAGCCCAAGCGTGCGGCCTGGCCCAAGAAAACCCCGATCACGACAGCTGATCTGGACACCGCCTTGAAGCTTCTGGCCTTGCCCCGGCAACTGGGTCAACATCCGCAAACGGGCAAGCCAGTCTCGGCCAACATCGGCCCCTTCGGCCCGTACGTGAAGCATGACGGCGCATACAAATCGATCCCCAAAAGCGACAGCGTGTACGACATCGCCCTGGAGCGGGCCGTGGAGCTATTGTCAGCGCCGAAGACCGCGCGTGGACCCGGAGGCAAGCATTTGGGGTTGCATCCACAAGACCGGCAGCCAGTCGCGCTGCTGAGCGGCCGTTACGGACCTTACGTCAAGCACGGGCGCGTCAATGCCACCGTGTCGCAGGATTACGATCCGACCACGCTGACGCTGGAGCAGGCGCTGGCGATCCTCGCCGCTAAGCAGGCCAAGACGAAAAAGGGCACGAAGCCCAAGGCCGGATCGACCAAAGCAGACAGTACAGGCAGACCCACGGCAACGCGCTCCAGCCCGAATCCAACGGCCAGCGCGCAACGGCCCCCTCTCAAGGATCCGCAGGAGCGGCAAATCTTCCAAGCGCGCCGCTGCGCCCACCGCATCCAAAACGGCCGCGCGTCGCAAGAGCACCTGAGGCCCGAAGCGGCCAGCCGCTAGTGGACCGTAATAATTGTAATCGTAGCAACGACCCGTTCGCTCTGCGCGTCGCCCCAGAGTCGAAGGGTGAACTCCTGTCGATTCTCCCGTTACAGTCCACTAGACGTCGAGGTTGCGAACCCCTAAAGCGTTGGCTTCGATGAACGCGCGCCGCGGCTCGACTACATCCCCCATCAGCGTTGTGAAGATCTCATCCGCAGCGATGGCGTCTTCGATCTGGGCACGCAACAAGCGGCGGGACTTGGGATCCATGGTCGTCTCCCACAGTTGGGTCGGGTTCATTTCGCCCGAGCCCCTTGTACCGCTGTATGGTGAGGCCACTGCGGGCCTGATCCAGCAGCCATTCCACCGCTTGGCGGAAATCGTTCACCGGCTGCCTCTGGTCGCCGCGCTGGACGAAGGCGCCGGGCCCCAGCAAGACCCTCGAGCATCTTGGCGGTCTTGCGAATCTGCGCATAGTCCCCGCTGTCGACAAAATCGCGGTCTACGTAGTTGAGGCGCAGGTTGCCGTGCTGCATTTTCTTGACGACCAGTATATGGGACTCCGTCTTCTCGTCGAAGCGCGGCGAGATGGTCACATGCTGACCCTCCAGATCACGTGCCAACGCGGCGGCGGTGGCCGCGGCGGCCTCAGCGCTGGAGAGGTCCAGCTCCGGCCCGCGCAGAAGCGCGTGTAAGACACCCGCATCAATCCGCGGGGACAACCGCTCGATCACCGCCTCCGCCAAGATGTATTCGCGCGCGACCTCCGCGAGGGCCTCCTTAGTCAGAAACGGGAGCTGATCGCCTCGATGCAGCTCAGCGTCCTTCAGCGCCATCCTCAGCAGGTAATCCTTCAGCTCATGATCGTCTTTGAGATAACGCTCGTCACGGCCATGCTTGACCTTGTACAGCGGTGGCTGGGCGATGTAGATGTGACCCCGTTCCACCAGCTCCGGCATCTGCCGATAGAAAAACGTCAGCAGCAACGTCCGGATGTGGGAGCCATCCACGTCCGCGTCCGTCATGATGATGATCCGGTGGTAGCGCAACTTCTCCGGCCGGTATTCCTCCTTGCCGATGCCCGTGCCCAGCGCGATGATCAAAGTCGCAATTTCCTGCGAAGAGAGAAGTTTGTCGAAACGCGCTCTCTCGACGTTGAGGATCTTGCCCTTGAGCGGCAGGATCGCCTGGAACTTGCGGTCGCGCCCCTGCTTGGCCGAACCGCCGGCAGAGTCTCCCTCCACCAGATACAGTTCTGACTGCGCCGGGTCCTTCTCCTGACAGTCGGCCAGCTTCCCGGGCAGCCCGAATCCGTCCAGAACACCCTTGCGCCGCGTCATCTCGCGCGCCTTGCGCGCCGCCTCGCGAGCTCGGGCCGCCTCGATGATCTTGCCAACGATGATTTTGGCATCACCGGGGTGCTCGAGCAGAAAATCCATCAAAGCTGCGGACACGAACTCCTCGACTACCGGACGCACTTCGGAGGAGACCAGTTTGTCCTTGGTCTGGGAGGAGAATTTCGGGTCCGGCAGCTTGATCGACAGGATGCAGGCCAGGCCCTCGCGCATGTCGTCGCCGGTAGTTTCGATCTTGGCGCGCTTGGCGTACTCGTTTTGTTCGATGAACTGGTTCAGCGTACGGGTCATGGCCCCGCGCAGAGCCGTGAGGTGGGTGCCACCATCACGCTGAGGAATATTGTTGGTGAAGCACAAGACCGATTCCTGGTAGGAGTCGTTCCACTGCATGGCAACTTCGACGCCGATGCCGTCACGCTCGCGCAGCGCGTGAAAGATATGCGGATGCAGAACGTTCTTGGTGCGGTTGATGAACTCCACGAAGGCGCGGATGCCGCCGGCAAATTGGAATATCTCTTCCTTGTTGTTGCGCTGGTCGACCAGCTCGATGCGCACACCATTGTTGAGAAACGACAGCTCGCGCAAGCGCTTGGCCAGGATGTCGTAGTGGAACTCGACGTTGCCGAACACCGTGCTGCTGGGCTGGAAGTGGACCTCCGTGCCACGGCGCTCGGTCGTGCCAATATCCTTCAGCGGCGCGACTGGCTCGCCGTTGCGAAACTCCATCTGATACACGTGACCTTCGCGCCTGATGGTCAGCCGCAACCACTCCGACAGAGCGGTTACCACTGACACACCTACGCCGTGCAGGCCGCCAGATATCTTGTAGGAGTTGCTGTCGAATTTCCCGCCGGCGTGCAGCACCGTCATGACGATTTCGGCGGTAGAGCGCCCGAGTTCGTCGTCGGGGTGGATTTCGGTGGGGATGCCCCGCCCGTTGTCCACTACCGTGATCGAGTTGTCGGAGTGGATCGTGACCTTGATATCGTCACAGTAGCCGGCTAGGGCTTCGTCAATGGCGTTGTCGACGACCTCGAACACCATGTGATGCAGGCCGGTGCCATCGCTGGTGTCTCCGATGTACATGCCCGGCCGCTTGCGCACCGCCTCCAGGCCTTTCAGGACCTTGATGCTGCCAGCGGTGTAGTCGGACATTGCGTTGCTGGGGATTGGATCCATCACTCGCGTATTTGAGTTAGATGCGCATGGGCATGACGACGTACTTGAAGTGGGCGTCGCCCGGGATAGTCATCAACATGCTGCTGTTGGAATCGCCTAGAGAGCACTCTATCTGCGAGGACTGAACGTTGGCCAGTACGTCGAGCAGGTAACTTACGTTGAACCCAACATCCAGTGCATCGCCGGCGTAGCTCACTTCCAGTTCTTCCTCCGCCTCTTCTTGGTCGCTGTTGGTGCAGATGATGCGCAGGCTATCGCTGGTCAGCACCCAACGCACACCACGGAATTTTTCGTTGGACAGGATCGCCGCGCGTTGCAGCGCTTGCTGCAGCGTTAGCCGATCGAGCACGAAGCGCTTCTTGTACCCACTGGGGACGACCTTCTGGAAATCTGGGAACTTTCCATCCACCACCTTGGTGACGAAGCTGACACGATCAAACGTGAAGCTGACCTGATTCTCCAGGACGCGCAGCGTGACCAGATCATCTGTATCTCCCAGCAGCTTGGCGAGCTCCAGAATGGCCTTGCGCGGTAAGATGACTTCGCTGCGCGCGGCACCCAGGTTGATCGCCAAACTGGCCAACGCCAGGCGGTGGCCATCGGTGGCGACCACCACCAGAGCGTCCTCGCGCAACGAAAGCAGCAGCCCGTTGAGATAGTAGCGTATATCCTGCTGCGCCATCGCGTATTGCACCAACGCCAGTAGCCGCTTCAATTCCTTCTGCGGCACCTGCGCCTCGGCGGCAGTTCCACCGCCACTCGCTATCTTCGGGAAATCCTGAGCTGGTAGCGTCTGCAGACTGAACTTGCTCTTTCCAGCCCTCAGCTGCAGGCGCTTGTCCTGGAGTTGGAGCGATACGACAGCACCCTCAGGTAGTGAACGCAAGATGTCCTGCAGCTTGCGCGCCGACACCGTAGTGGCCTGCGACTGGCCAGCTTCGGAGGACTGTGCCTCAGACGCGACCTGGATCTCCAGATCAGTAGCGGTGACGGAAAGCTTCCCGGCACCGATTTCCAATAACACGTTGGACAGGATCGGTAGCGTATGACGCCGCTCCACGACACCACTCACGGCTTGGAGCGGCGCTAACAAGAGGTTTCGGTCTACTTGTAGCAAATCCATTGTTTATTGTTCCTGATAAGTACTAATAGAGAGCCATTGCAACTGTGGACAACCCCCTTTCGGCTCGCCGGTGCCCGGACGGCGCTGGTTCTAGAACAGCGGGACAACCGGTGTGTACGCTGTGGACAGATTGTGAGTCGTTGCAGCCTAGCGCCAATCGAGGAGAGTGACCCACAGGTTGTTCATGCGCTGTCAACTTCTCAAAACCTGAAGCAGCGCTTCGAAGTCGCGATGGATATCGGGACTTTCCGACTTCAGTTCCGCCACCTTGCGGCAGGCGTGCAACACTGTTGTGTGATCGCGTCCGCCGAATGCATCGCCGATATCGGGCAGGCTCAACTGGGTGAGTTCCTTGGCCAATGCCATGGCGACCTGGCGCGGGCGGGCGACGTTGCGCGAGCGCTTTTTGGAATACATCTCGGAGACCTTGATCTTGTAGTAGTCAGCAACGGTCTTCTGGATGTTCTCAATGGAGACCTGGCGGAACTGAATCGCGAGCACATCCTTGAGTGCCTCGCGGGCGAGTTCGAGTGACAAAGGCTGGCCAGCGAAGTTGGAGTAGGCCAGTACCCGCTTTAGCGCTCCCTCTAGCTCGCGTACATTGGATTGGATGTGCTTCGCGATAAAAAATGCAACATCCTCCGGCAGACGCACGCCCTCGGCTTCCGCTTTCTTGATCAAGATTGCGACCCGCATCTCCAGCTCTGGTGGTTCAATCGCAACTGTGAGCCCCCAGCCAAAGCGCGAGATTAGCCGGTCCTCCATTCCCGCAATCTCCTTGGGATAGGTGTCACAAGTGATGATCACCTGCTTGTGCGTGTCAACTAGCGCGTTGAACGCATAGAAGAACTCTTCCTGGGTGCGGTTCTTCCCGCTGAAGAATTGGATGTCGTCGATCAGTAGCAGATCCAAGGAGTGGTAATACCTCTTAAAGCCGTCGAATGCCTTGTGCTGGTATGCCCTCACCACGTCGGATACATACTGCTCTGCATGGATGTAGCGAATCTTGACTTGGGGGTTCTGGTCATGCACGAGATTGCCGATCGCCTGGATCAAATGCGTCTTGCCCAAGCCCACACCACCGTAGATGAAGAGCGGGTTGTAGGCCGTGCCAGGATGCTCGGCAACCTGTAGCGCGGCGGCGCGCGCGAGCTGGTTCGCTTTGCCGGTGACGAACGAATCGAAGCTGAAGGACGGGTTTAGCCGCGTGTGCTCGCGCACCTTCGGCCTGATCGGTTCCGCGAGCGGCGGATTCGAGAGCGCTGCAGAAGCGCCGGAAGCACTGAGCTGCGAATTGTCGGCCAACTGCAGCACGACGGCGATGCGATGCGGAGTCGCCTCGCGGGCGAGCTGCTCGATGACCGGCAAGAAGCGGTCTCTGACCCACTGCAGAACGAAACGATTAGGCGCAGTGATGGTGAGTAGGCGGTCCTGCGACAATGCCTGGAGCGGCTGGATCCAGGTCCGGAATTGCTGAGGCGGCAATTCCTTTTCGAAGTGTTTAAGGCAGTGATCCCAGAGGCCGTCCATGGCGGGTCGGTTGGCGAGACGTCTCGATTTCTCCGTGTCAACGGAATTTAGCATTCTACCACCCCGTTCGAAGTTATCCACAGCCTATCAGGAGCCGATGCAGGTTGATTGACAACCATGGTCGCTCCACCATCTAATACCCAGCTTTTTCCCATATCTTTTTCAGGTCACGATGAAACGCACTTATCAGCCCTCTAAAATCCGCCGTGCGCGCACACATGGATTCCGGGCACGCATGAAAACCTTGGGTGGCCGGAAGGTTCTCAACAGCCGCCGCGCCAAGGGCCGCAAGCGGCTTGCGGTCTGAGGCCTTCCACCGGCGCGCTCGTCTCTCTGGAGGGCAGGCATTTGGGGCCCTTTTGCGTTCGCGGCGCACCGCGAGAAGTGAGCGCTTCCTTGTACAAACATCGTTTAACGGCGAGGTGTTTTCGCGCCTTGGGATAGTGGTCGGAAAACGTGTTGCGCGACGCGCGGTGGATCGCAACCTTCTGAAACGCCTGGTGCGGGAGACCTTCAGACGCCAGCAGCAAGAGTTGGCTGGTTTTGATTTCCTGGTGCGCCCGCGACGCACGCTGTCGGCGACTGAGATCGTCGCAGCGTGCGAGGAGTTGCGCACACTACTGATAGCCGCAATCAAATGAAGCGCGTTGCGGCAGCATTGATCCGCGTCTATCAGGCCAGCATCAGTCCGCTTCTAGGTCCCAGTTGCAGGTTTCATCCGACTTGCTCGCAGTACGCTGAGGAGTCGGTACTCCGCCATGGCTTAATGCGAGGCGGGTGGCTGGCTATCAGGCGCCTTGCACGCTGTCACCCTTGGTATCCCGGCGGATATGACCCGGTGCCCGGTAATCAAGACCGACGCTGACCCATGGACAGTTTCAGGATATTTGCTGGCATGGTGTTCGCGATTTCCGTGTTTCTGCTGGTCGATGCCTGGGTTCGCGATCATCAGAAAAGCGCTGCGCCGGCTGCACCCGCGCCCGCTGCGCAAGGAGATACAGCGCCACCGGTTCCGAGCGCTGGCCCAGCTCAAGCCCCACCGTCGCCGCCGCGCCCCACAGATCCCATGCTTACCCGAGGCGAGCGCATTCGCGTCGCCACCGACGTCGTTATCGTAGAGATCGACACGATGGGTGGTGATATGCGCAGGGTGCAATTGACCAAGTATCGGGATACCTTTGACCAGCAGCTGAACTTCGTTTTGCTGCAGGAGACCGAGCACAATATCTATATCGCGCAGAGCGGACTGATCGGGGAAGGGTTGCCTAACCACACTACGCTGTTTAAGGCCGCGCAGAGCTCATATGAGCTTGCCCCCGGTGCGGAAACGGTGACGGTGCGGCTGAAGGCGGCAGCTGGAAATGGCATCCAGCTCGTCAAGACCTATGCGCTCCATCGCGGCAGCTATGTCGTTGACGTGGGCTTCGAAGCTACTAATGCCGGCACCGCAGCGGTTGAGCCTTTCGCTTATTTCCAGCTCGTGCGCGACACCAAACCATCGGTCGGTGATTCAAAAATGGTGCCGGTGTTCAGTGGGGTGGAGCTGTATACCGAGAAGGACAAGCTGCACAAGGCGTCTTTCGATGACATCGTTAAGAATAAAGTCAGTTACCCCAAGTCAGCCACGGATGGATGGATCGCCATCGTGCAGCACTATTTTCTCGGCGCATGGTTACCGAAGCCAGGCGAATCGCGGGAATACTTCGTTCGGAACCTGGATAACGGGCTGTTCGCCGCAGGAGTGATCTTGCCGGTGGGCCGTCTCGACCCCGGCCAAACGAGCGTGGTCGTATCTCGGTTGTATGCGGGTCCACAGGAGCAGGCCCTGCTGAAGACCCTGGCGCCGGGACTAGAACTTACCGTGGACTACGGTTGGTTGCGACCGCTAGCTGTCCCGTTGTTCTGGGTGCTGAATGAGATTCACAAGATGGTCAACAACTGGGGTGCGGCTATCATCCTCCTCACCGTGATCATCAAGCTCATCTTCTACCCTTTGTCTGCCGCCAGCTATAAGTCGATGGCCAAAATGAAGGTCCTCGCGCCCAAACTGCAGCGCCTCAAGGAACGGTACGGTGATGATCGTCAGCGCATGCATCAAGCCATGGTGGAGCTATACAAGACCGAGAAGATCAATCCACTCGGGGGGTGCCTACCGATCGTGGTGCAGATCCCGGTGTTTATCGCCCTGTACTGGGTGTTACTCTTGAGTGTGGAGCTGCGCCAGGCACCTTTCGTATGGTGGATCCAGGACCTGTCGCGGCCAGACCCCTTCTACATCCTTCCCGTGTTGATGGGCGCCACCATGTTCATCCAGACCTGGCTGAACCCAACGCCGCCGGATCCAATGCAGGCGAAGCTGATGAAGATCATGCCGATTGCCTTCAGCGTATTCTTCTTCTTCTTTCCCTCGGGATTGGTCCTCTACTGGCTCGTGAACAATATCCTATCGATCGCCCAACAGTGGCGGATTACGCACGTGCTCGAGCGGGCCAAGACCGCTCATGAGGGAAGCTGACGTCATCGCGGCCATCGCGACCGGGAACGGTCGCGCCGCGATCGGAGTGATCAGGTTATCTGGCCCTGAGCTGAATCGCTTCATGCCGCCCTTGCTGGGGCGGGTAATTTCTCCGCGGCGAGCGACTCTGACCGACTTCCTGGATTCCAGCGGGCGTGCTCTCGATACGGGCATTGCGCTGTTCTTCCCCAGCCCGTACTCCTACACGGGGGAAGATGTGCTTGAGCTGCAGGGTCACGGAGGGCCTGCGGTGCTGCAGCTGCTGTTGCGCCGGTGCCTGGCGCTGGGAGCGCGCTTGGCGCAGCCGGGAGAATTTAGCCGGCGCGCTTTCCTGAATGAAAAGCTGGACTTGGCTCAGGCAGAGAGCGTCGCCGACCTGATTGAGGCCAGTTCGGAGGCTGCTGCACGTGCTGCGCTGCGCTCACTCAAGGGTGAGTTCTCGCAAGAGATCAAGGCGCTTGTCTCCAATCTCACCGCGCTGCGAGCCGAGCTGGAAGCAAGCATCGACTTCCCGGACGACGATGCCGGCACCTTGTGCGAACGGGCAGCGTGGTCGGCGCTCCAGTCTCTACGGCGCCAACTGACTGGGATCCGAGAGCGTGCGAGCTCAGGGAATTTGCTACGAGATGGTGCACAAATCGTTCTGATCGGCCCACCCAATGTAGGGAAGTCCAGCCTCCTCAATCGACTGGCTGGCGAGGAAGTGGCCATTGTCACGGAGCTTCCCGGCACCACTAGGGACACCGTTCGAAGCGAGCTTCTACTCGAGGGGATGCCAATTCATCTGGTGGATACAGCCGGTCTGCGGGAAGCACAGGACCCCGTGGAGAAGTTAGGGATTGACCGGACATGGAGGGCTGTAGGGGACGCAGATGTGGTGCTGGTCGTGGGTGACGTTCAGCGCCCGAACCCCGCAGAGCGCGACTGGATCCTGTCGCAGATTCCGGTTAAAAGCAAGAGAATCATGGTGTTGAATAAGATCGACTTGGTTGATCGCGAGCCGAGCAGATATCAGCTGGACGGTGAGGTCCGAGTCGAAGTATCCGCGAAAACTGCAGCAGGAATTGGCCTCTTGCACGCGGCTATCCTCGAGACCGCGGGCCGGTTGCCTGAGGTGGAAGGAGTATTTCTAGCTCGCGAGCGTCACCTCGAGGGTCTAGCGCGTGCCGCCGGACACTTGGAGAATGCTGAGAGCCGCCTAAAGCAGCCGGAGCTGTTGGCGGAGGAGCTTCGTCTTGCGCAGATCGCGCTGGGGGAGATCACGGGCGAGTTCACTGCAGACGACCTCCTGGGTGAGATTTTCTCCAAATTCTGCATTGGCAAGTAGCTGAATTGTTTCACGTGGAACAAGAGCCTTCGCTTGTTTCACGTGGAACCTTCGCCAGTAGGTACGTCTTGCGTTATGATTTGCGCCCTCTCGGCGCGAGTTCCCAATGCTTTTTCCGCAAGAACTGGATGTTATAGTCGTTGGCGGCGGTCACGCCGGCACCGAGGCAGCGCTGGCTTCGGCGCGCATGGGGCAGCGAACGATCCTTTTGACCCACAGCATCGAGACATTGGGCCAGATGTCCTGCAACCCTTCTATCGGTGGGATCGGAAAGGGTCACCTCGTCAAGGAGATCGATGCACTGGGTGGGGTCATGGCTTGCGCTGCGGATGAATCTGGCATCCAGTTCCGGATCCTCAACGCCAGCAAGGGGCCCGCGGTTCGAGCCACCCGCGCACAAGCGGATCGCCTGCTCTACAAGCGAGCTATTCGTACCCGGCTCGAGACCCAGCGCAACCTCTGGCTCTTCCAGCAAAGCGTGGACGATCTTCTGGTGGAGAAAGATCGCGTGGTCGGCGTCGTCACCCAGCTCGGTGTGGAGTTTCGCGCCCGGGCGGTGGTTTTGACGACGGGAACATTTCTATCGGGGCTGATTCACGTCGGACTGAAGCAGCATCAAGGCGGCCGAGCCGGTGAACCTCCGTCATTGGGCCTTGCGCGAAGATTGCGGGAACTTGCGTTGCCGGTGGGGCGATTGAAAACCGGGACACCTCCCCGCCTGGATGGCCGGAGCATTCATTTTCCGCTGCTGACTGAGCAGCCGGGCGATGATCCAACGCCTGTATTTTCCTTCCTGGGCAGCCGGGAGCAGCACCCGCACCAGGTCTCCTGCTGGGTGACGCACACTAATCCCCGCACCCACGACATCATCAAGGGGGGTCTGGACCGTTCTCCGATGTATACCGGTCTCATCGAGGGCGTCGGCCCGCGCTATTGCCCGTCCATCGAAGACAAGGTGGTGCGGTTCGCGAGTAAGGACAGCCACCAGATTTTTCTGGAGCCTGAGGGCTTGACCACGCATGAAGTCTATCCCAACGGTATCTCGACTAGCCTGCCGTTTGATGTACAAGTCGAGCTGGTGCGCTCGATCGAGGGCTTGGAGCATGCTCATATCACGCGGCCTGGCTATGCCATCGAATACGACTATTTCGATCCGAGGGGCTTGAGATCGTCGCTTGAGACGAAGGCGGTAAGCGGGCTGTTTTTTGCCGGACAGATCAACGGGACTACCGGCTATGAAGAGGCTGCTGCTCAGGGACTGTTAGCTGGTATTAACGCGGCCTTGCAAGCGCAGGGGCGCACGCCCTGGTGCCCGCGACGGGACGAAGCCTACCTTGGGGTACTCGTAGACGACTTGATTACGCGCGGTGTCAGCGAACCCTATCGTATGTTCACCAGCCGCGCCGAGTACCGTCTCAGTCTGCGCGAGGACAATGCAGACCTGCGCCTCACCGAGGTAGGTCGCCGCCTCGGGGCGGTCGACGACCTGCGGTGGGCGGCATTCCAGAGCAAGCGCGAGCAGATCGAAAGTGAAATGCAGAGGGTGCGAACCACGTGGGTCAACCCGAGGGTGCTTACCCAAGCACAGATGGAGAGCGTTTTCGGTGCGACGCTTGAAAAGGAATATACGCTGGAGGATCTGCTCCGGCGGCCTGGCGTTGTGTATGGGACGCTTATGACCTTGCCCGGCGCTGGGCCCGGACTGAGCGACGCTCGGGCGTCAGAGCAGATCGAAATACAGACGAAATATCAGGGCTATATCGATCGGCAGCGAGATGAAGTGACGCGCCGAGAAGCGCAGGAGACCACCCGGCTTCCCTCCGATCTGGACTACGGGACCGTGCGCGGGCTATCCGTAGAGGTCCAGCAGAAGTTGAACCAACATCGACCTGAAACTTTGGGGCAAGCGGCGCGCATTTCCGGGGTTACGCCCGCCGCGATCTCCGTCTTGTTGGTGCACCTGAAGCGTGGGCTGAAAGCGTCGGAGATAGCGGCTGAACGGAAGGCGGTGCCGGCCCCCCCTCTCCATCAGCGACAGCGTGCCACGCCGGGATGAACGCCGAAGTCCAGCTCAGCGAGGGCCTCGCAGGGCTCGGCTTGACGCTGTCCTCGGAAGCCCAGACCCGTCTTCTGCAATACCTCGCGCTGCTGTCCAAGTGGAATCGTATCTACAACCTCACGGCGATCCGAGAGACTTCTCGACTGGTGAGTCATCACTTACTGGACAGCCTCGCTGTTCTGCCGCACATCGAAGGAACTTGGATTGTGGACGTGGGTAGCGGAGCGGGGTTACCAGGCATACCCCTGGCCGTCGCGCGACCGGAATGGAACGTCGTGCTCGTCGACAGCAACCACAAAAAGGGAGCGTTTCTGCGTCAAGCCGTGCTGGAGTTGGGGCTGCAGGGGACGCAGGTCGTGACCGATCGCGCGGAGCAGTGGCGTCCGGTTCGCCTCTTTGATGTGGTAGTCTCCCGCGCCTTTTCGGACCTGCCCGGCTTCGTCGAGACGGCACGCCATCTGTGCCTGCCTGGGGCGATGTTGGCGGCAATGAAGGGGGTGCATCCGGATGAAGAACTAGCCCAACTCGGGTCGGACACACGGGTACGAAAGGTCGTGGCTCTGCATGTTCCAGGGTTGCGGGCGGCCCGGCACCTCGTGCTCCTCGAACCGCTCCGCGCAGCTGAGGCGTGATGGCGCGGATACTGGCAGTGACTAACCAAAAAGGTGGGGTGGGGAAAACCACAACTAGCATCAACTTGGCTGCCAGTCTGGTTTTGGCTGGGCGCCGGATTCTATTGATCGATCTCGATCCGCAAGGCAACGCGACCATGGGCAGCGGGGTGGACAAGCGCGCAGTTAAGGCAACGGTTTATGACGTCTTGCTTGGAGCGCAGCCACTGTCAGGGGTCAAGCTGAAAGTAGGCGCTAACTACGATCTGGTGCCGGCGAACCGCGAGTTGGCTGGGGCCGAGGTTGAGCTGGTCGATATGCCCGAGCGGGAAACGCGCCTGAAGGAGGCTATCAGGGAGATTGAGGACCACTACGACTTCATCCTGATCGACTGCCCACCTGCCCTCAACCTTCTGACCGTCAACGGTCTGTGTGCTGCTGACGCCGTGATGATTCCCATGCAGTGCGAGTACTACGCCCTGGAGGGCCTGTCCGACCTGGTGCAGACGATCAAGAAGGTACGCGTTCACCTCAACCCAAAGCTGGAAATCGAGGGCTTGTTGCGCACCATGTACGATCCTCGCAATACCTTGGCGCAACAGGTCTCAGACCAGCTGCAACAGCACTTTGGTGACAAGGTGTATCGCACTGTGATTCCGCGCAACGTGCGGCTGGCGGAAGCTCCAAGTCATGGGGTCCCGGTCATCGCTCTGGATCGCCAGTCGAAGGGAGCGCTTGCGTATCTTGCTTTGGCCGGGGAGATGTTGTCCAAGCCGGCGCGCGAGGTACATGCCTAAGGTCAAAGGTCTCGGCCGTGGCTTGGATGCGCTTCTCGGCGGTGACGAGCTGCAATCGCCGGAGCATCTGATGAACGTCGCCTTGACACAGCTGCGGCCCGGTAAGTACCAGCCGCGCACGCAGATGGATCCCGGCGCCATCGCAGAACTGGCGGAATCGATCAAAGCCCAAGGTGTGATTCAGCCCATCCTTGCGCGTCCGCTGGGTGATGGGCATTTCGAGATTATCGCGGGCGAGCGCCGCTGGCGAGCGGCCGAGCTAGCCGGCCTGGATTCGATTCCGGTCCTGGTGCGGGAGGTGCGTGACGACTTGGCGCTCGCCATGGCGTTGATTGAAAACATTCAACGCGAGGACCTCAATCCGATAGAAGAGGCGGCCGGCATTCAGCGGCTGATCGACGAGTTCGGCATGACCCACGAGGCGGCGGCCGAGGCCGTCGGTCGCTCGCGCAGCGGTGTAACCAACCTTCTGCGCCTGCTGTCTTTGGCCAAACCGGTTCAAGACCTGGTTCTATGCCGCAAGCTTGATATGGGGCACGGGCGCGCCCTCCTCGCACTGTCCGGTGCTAAGCAGATCGAGCTGGCAAATTTAGTGGTGGCGAAGGATCTCTCGGTGCGTCAGACCGAACATCTGGTCGGCCAGGCCCTGTCCGCGCCCAAATCTCGCAAGAGTCCACCGCGCGACCGCGATTTGGTTGCGCTCGAGGAGGAACTCTCCGAACATCTGGGAACTCGCGTATCGATCGTAGCGCGCAAAAAAGGTGCGGGCCGACTGATAGTTGAGTATGGGAGCCTGGATCAGCTGGATGTTGTCCTGAGCCGTCTTCGCAAATGACGCAGCTGATCCGACCAGGTCCGTTGCGCCGCGAGATTGCGTTGACGGGCGTGGAGTAAGCTGATTAAAATCGCAAACTTTGCGCTGGGGCGGCTAAGGTCGGAAGATGGTTCTCGTGCAGAGCAAGGCGATCCGAACCGTCCTACGCTGGCAGATGATTGCGACCGGTGCCATGACGCTGGTCTTGGGTCTGCTGACCAGTGTTCACGGCGCTGTGTCCGCGATGCTCGGCGGTTTGGTCAGCATCTGCGCGGGAATATCGTTCTCAATTGTTATCTCCCTGAGCAAATCGAACTCGCTTCCAGGGACTTTAATCACGGCTTTTCGGGCCGAGGCGGCCAAGATCTTCGTCGCCGTGGTCTTGTTGTGGCTCGTGTTTGCGACCTACAAGGACGTCGTCGCGGTTGCTTTCATCGGATCGTTCGCTATTTCGATCCTGATTTTCGGGATGGCGTTTTTTGTGCGCGAAGCGTAACTCGTCTTACCGCTACATCGCAGGTTAACTAGCATCGATAGAATGGCCGCCGAAGAGCAGCTCACAGCAACCAGCTACATCAAGCACCATCTGACCAATCTGACTCACCCGGTCGGGCAGGGCTCGTTCTGGACCCTGAATATCGACACCGTGGTGGTCTCCGTGCTTCTGGGCATAGTCGGATTCGGCACCCTGTGGTGGATCGTGCGGGGCGTGACCTCTGGTGTGCCGAACAAGCGCCAGGCCTTCGTAGAGCTCGCATTCAGCTTCGTCGACGATCAAGTGAAAGGGATTTTCCATGGCGACCGGCATGCTTTCATCGCGCCCCTCGCACTCACGGTGTTCGTCTGGGTCCTGCTTCTGAACGCCATGGATTTTCTCCCGGTTGACATCACCGGCCTGTTCTACGAGCACGTGCTTCATCTGCCTTATTGGCGGCAGGTCGCCACTGCCGACGTCAACACGACCTTCGCCCTGTCTCTTTCGGTGCTCTTCGCTGATGATCTTCTTCAGCATCAAGGTGAAGGGGGTGGGCGGTTGGATGCACGAGCTGTTCTGCACGCCCTTCGGCTCAAATCCCTTGCTTTGGCCCGCCAATCTGCTCTTCAACCTGGTCGAGTATCTGTCCAAGCCGCTGTCGCTCTCGTTGCGCTTGTACGGAAACATGTATGCCGGCGAGATTATTTTCTTGCTTTTGGGTTTGTGGGCGGCGACGGGTCTCGCGGGGACATTCTTCGGTTCGCTTCTCGGCGCTGGCTGGGCGATCTTCCACATCCTGATTGTCGTACTACAAGCCTATATCTTCATGATGCTGACCATTGTTTACGTGTCAATGGCGTACGAAACTCACTGATTTGTTTCGATCACTTCTAACCTCAGATCCAGAAAGGGCGCAAACGTGGACAAACTGCAACTGTTGGCGATGATCCAGGCTTACACCGGGATTGGCATCGGCCTCATGATCGGGCTGGGCGCTGCCGGCGCTTGTATCGGCGTGGGCATCATGTGCAGCCGGTTTCTCGAGGGCGCGGCGCGTCAGCCCGAGCTCATTCCGCAACTGCAGGCCAAGGTGTTCCTCCTGCTCGGTCTGATCGACGCGTCGTTCATCATCGGCGTCGGCTTGGCCATGCTGTTTGCGTTCGGAAACCCTCTGCTTGCCGTCATAACACAGTAGGGTTTCTCGGCCGTCGCGACCCCGCCAGCTAGAGACTAGCCATGAACATCAATCTCACCCTGCTCGCGCAAGCCGCCGCCTTCGGGATCTTCGTCTGGTTTACTGCCAGGTTCGTTTGGCCTCCGCTACTCCGGGCAATCGAGGCGCGGCAGAAGCAGATCGCCGACGGGCTGGCCGCCGCCGAGCGCGGCCGGCAGGACTTGGAACTCGCGTCGAGGCGCGCCGAAGATATCGTGGGCCAAGCGCGCGAGCGCTCGCAGGAGATCCTGGCTCAAGCCGACAAGCGCGCTGCCCAGATCGTGGAGGAAGCAAAAGTCCAGGCGAAGACCGAGGGCGACAGGATCATTGCCGGTGCTAAGGCTGAGATCGACCGGGAAGTCTTTCGCGCCAAGGAAGCTTTGCGGACGCAGGTCGCCGTTTTGGCAGTGCAGGGGGCGGAGAAGATCCTGCGGCGGGAAGTGGACGCTAGGGCCCACGCTGATCTGCTCAATGCAGTGGCGGCAGAACTCTGAGTCATCGAATATCATGGCCGAACTCGTCACCATTGCCCGTCCCTACGCGCAGGCCGTATTCGGCCTCGCGAAGGACAACGGGCAGCTCGCGCAGTGGTCGGAGATGCTGGGTTTCGTGACGGAAATCTGGAGCGAACGACCAGGTGCAGGTGGCGTTGGCCAATCCAAAGTTCACGAAAGACGATGTCGAGCGCTTCCTTCTTGGTATTTGTGGAGAGCGGCTGGACGGCGTCGCCCGCAATCTCCTCGTGGTTCTGGTGCGCAATGACCGCCTGCCGGCCCTGCCGCACATCGTTGAGCTGTACGAGCAGTTGCGCGAACAATACGAGAACATTGTCGAGGCTTCGGTCGACTCTGCTTTCCCACTGTCCGACCAGCAGCTCGCGAGCCTGGTTGGGAGCCTCGAGCGGCGCACCGGGCGCAAGGTGCAGGCGACCGTAGCCGTCGCGCCGGAGCTGATCGGTGGTGTCACCGTGAAAATTGGAGATGACGTTTGGGACGGCTCTGTCCGCGGCCAGCTCAATAACATGGCCACGGCGCTCACCAATTAGGGACGAGGGTAGGAGTTAAACATGCAGCTGAACGCTTCCGAGATCAGCGACCTGATCAAAAGCAAGATCCAGAATCTTGCCGTCGGCGCCGAGATGCGCACGCAGGGAACCGTAGTTTCCGTGACCGATGGTATTGTCCGCATCCACGGGTTGGCTGACGTCATGCAAGGCGAGATGCTGGAATTTCCGCAGAACACCTTCGGCCTTGCATTGAACCTGGAACGCGACTCCGTGGGTTCAGTTGTCCTGGGGAACTACGAGCACATCACCGAGGGCGACACGGTCAAGACCACCGGCCGCATTCTCGAGGTGCCGGTCGGCCCCGAGCTGTTAGGGCGCGTGGTCGACGCTTTGGGGCAACCGATCGACGGCAAGGGCCCGATCAATGCCAAGCTCAGCGACGTGATCGAGAAGGTGGCGCCAGGCGTAATCTGGCGCAAGTCCGTTTCGCAGCCGGTGCAGACCGGGCTCAAAGCCATCGACTCGATGGTCCCCATCGGGCGTGGTCAGCGCGAGCTCATCATCGGCGATCGCCAGACCGGCAAGACCGCGGTCGCCATCGACACGGTCATCAACCAGAAGGGCAAGGACCTCTTCTGCGTGTATGTTGCGATCGGGCAGAAGGCATCCACGATCGCGAACGTGGTGCGCAAACTGGAAGAACACGGGGCCATGGAGTACACCGTGGTCATTGCCGCCTCTGCTTCCGAGTCCGCCGCGATGCAGTACATCGCCCCCTACTCCGGCTGCACCATGGGCGAGTACTTCCGCGACCGTGGACAGGACGCGTTGATCATCTTCGACGATCTGACCAAACAGGCGTGGGCCTATCGCCAGATCTCGCTGTTGCTGCGCCGTCCGCCTGGCCGCGAGGCCTATCCAGGCGACGTGTTCTACTTGCATTCCCGCCTGCTGGAGCGCGGTGCGCGTGTGAACGAGCAGTGGGTCGAGCGCTTCACCAAAGGCGCGGTGAAAGGCAAGACCGGTTCGCTCACTGCCATTCCGATCATCGAGACGCAAGCCGGTGACGTCACCGCGTTCGTACCTACCAACGTTATCTCGATCACCGACGGCCAGATCTTCCTCGAGACCGATCTGTTCAACGCCGGGATCCGTCCTGCGATTAACGCGGGAATCTCGGTGTCCCGGGTGGGCGGCGCGGCCCAGACTAAGATCATGAAGCGGCGCGACACCGGCGGGGGCGTGCGGCTGGCGTTGGCCCAGTACCGTGAGCTCGCCGCCTTTGCGCAGTTCGCGTCGGATCTCGACCAGGCCACGCGCAAACAGCTCGAACGCGGCCGTCTGGTAACCGAACTCATGAAGCAGCCGCAGTACTCTCCGCTGCAGGTGTGGGAGATGGCGCTGACTCTGTTCGCCGTTAACAACGGCTACTTCGACGACATCGACGTCAAGAAGGCGTTAGCTGCCGAGCGTTCGATGCGCGATTACATCAAAGGTAAGTACGCTGAGCTGGTAGCTCGCATGGAGGAGAAGAAGGACCTCTCCAAAGAAGACGAGGCGCTGCTCCACGAGGCCATCAAGGACTGGAAGAAGAACGGGAGTTATTGACAAGTTATTGATTGGGCGCTGCCGCGGGCCCTAAACAAAGCGCTGTCGCGCGAATCTTCCGCCCACGCTGACGCGGGGCGAACATAGAGGCATATGCCAGGCACCAAAGAAATCCGGATGAAGATCCGGAGTGTGCAGAACACCCGGAAGATCACCAAGGCCATGGAGATGGTGGCGGCCTCGAAGATGCGCAAGGTGCAGGAGCGGATGCGCGCAGCGCGGCCCTACGCCGATAAGATCCGCAACGTCGCGGCGCACATCAGCCATGCCAACCCCGAATACCGCCACCCGTTCTTGCTGGAGCGCGACACGGTCAAGCGCGTCGGCATCATCGTCATCAGCACGGACAAGGGCCTGTGCGGCGCCCTCAACACCAATGTGCTGCGCATGGTGCTGAATCAGTACAAACAGTGGCAGGCGGAGGGCGAAGAGATTGATGTCTGCTGCATCGGCAACAGAGGGCTCGGTTTCATGCAGCGACTGGGTGCGAATATTCTCTCGCACGTGACCAATCTCGGCGACAGGCCGCATCTCGAAAGCTTCATTGGTCCGGTGAAGGTGATGCTGGACGGCTACGGCAGCGACCGCTTCGACCGTCTCATGATCTTCTATACACGCTTCATCAACACCATGCGGCAGGAGCCGGTGATGGAGCAGCTCTTGCCGCTAACCGGCGAGCGTCTCGGCGCACCCGAAGGTGCCTGGGACTATATCTACGAACCCGAGGCCAAGGGCGTGCTGGACTACGTGTTGACGCGCTATGTCGAAGCCCTGATCTATCAAGCCGTCGCGGAGAACATGGCATCCGAACAGTCGGCCCGTATGGTGGCTATGAAGGCCGCCTCCGACAATGCTGAGACGCTTATCGACGAGCTGACTCTGATCTACAACAAGAACCGTCAGGCCGCTATCACCAAAGAGATCGCCGAGATCGTCGGCGGCGCCGCGGCAGTCTAGTCCACCCAGGTTCGATTGCACAGGAGCAGTCATGGCATTAGAGCAAGCTGAAGGAACGATCGTCCAGTGCATTGGCGCGGTGGTCGATATCGAGTTTCCGCGCGAGGCGATGCCCAAGGTGTATGACGCGCTGGTGTTGGAAGATGTGGGCGACAGCAGTTTCGCGGAGCGAGGCCTCACCTTCGAAGTGGAGCAGCAGCTCGGTGACGGGGTCGTGCGCTGCATCGCGCTGGGCTCCTCCGACGGCCTGCGGCGCGGCATGAAGATCAGGGGTACCGGCGCGCCCATCTCCGTGCCAGTGGGCAATGGCACGCTGGGGCGCATCATGGACGTGCTGGGCCGGCCCATCGACGAGGTCGGGCCGATCCAGTCCGATGAGCGGCGCGCCATCCACCAGCCGGCACCGAAGTTTGACGAGCTGGCTCCCTCGGTCGAGCTGCTCGAAACCGGCATCAAGGTGATCGACCTGATCTGTCCCTTCGCCAAGGGCGGCAAGATCGGCCTGTTCGGCGGCGCCGGCGTCGGCAAGACAGTCGCCATGCTCGAGCTGATCAACAACATCGCGACGCAACACAGCGGGCTCTCGGTGTTCGCCGGCGTGGGCGAGCGCACGCGCGAGGGCAACGACTTCTATCACGAGATGTCGGAAGCGGGCGTCATCAAACTGGACAACCTGTCCGAGTCCAAGGTGGCGATGGTGTTTGGCCAGATGAACGAGCCACCGGGCAACCGGCTGCGCGTGGGCCTGACCGGGCTGACCATGGCCGAGCGCTTCCGCGATGAGGGGCGCGACATCCTGTTCTTCATCGACAACATCTATCGTTACACGCTGGCCGGAGTCGAGGTGTCGGCGTTACTGGGCCGCATGCCTTCGGCAGTCGGTTACCAGCCGACGCTGGCTGAGGAGATGGGCAGGCTGCAGGAGCGAATCGTGTCCACCAAGGTCGGCTCGATCACGTCGGTCCAGGCGATTTACGTTCCCGCGGACGACCTGACAGACCCCTCGCCCGCGACTACCTTCGCGCATCTGGATGCGACGGTGGTCCTGTCTCGCGATATCGCAGCGCTGGGCATCTACCCGGCCGTTGACCCGCTCGACTCGACGTCGCGCCAGGTCGACCCCAACGTCATCGGCGAGGAACACTACACCACGACGCGGCAGGTGCAGGCTACCCTCCAGCGCTACAAGGAGCTGCGCGACATCATCGCCATCCTGGGCATGGACGAGCTGTCGCCCGAGGATAAGCTCACCGTGGCGCGGGCGCGTAAGGTCCAGCGCTTTTTGTCGCAGCCGTTCCACGTGGCCGAGGTGTTCACCGGCTCCCCGGGCAAGTTCGTGCCGCTCAAGGAGACGATCAAGGGCTTCAAGATGATCGTCAATGGCGAGTGCGACCAGCTGCCCGAACAGGCCTTTTATATGGTCGGTCCGATCGAGGAAGCCTTCGAGAAGGCCAAGACGCTGCAGTAATGCAGCGAGAGGAGCGGGTGGACCCGCTATACCTGATGGTGCCCTAAGACAAGCAATGGCACACACCATACACATCGACGTGGTCAGCGCCGAGGAATCGATCTTCGCGGGCGAGGCGGAGTTCGTCGTCTTGCCGGGCGAGGCGGGAGAGCTGGGCATCTATCCCCGGCACACTCCGCTGATCACGCGCATCCGCCCCGGCTCGGTCCGCATCAAGGTGCCGGGCGAGGCCGAAGAACAGCTGATCTTCGTCGCCGGCGGGATCCTCGAAGTCCAGCCCAATGTGATCACTGTGTTGGCCGACACCGCCATCCGAGGTCGCGATCTGGACGAGGCCAAGGCGCTCGAGGCGTTGCAGCGAGCCGAGGAAGCGCGCCGCAACGCCCAAGGGAAGGAGGAACTCGCGACCGTGGAAGGCGAGCTAGCCACGCTCGCGGCGCAGCTCGCGGCGATCCGCCGACTTAGAAAGAGATAACAACAAAAGAAGAGCAATAACGAAGAACAACCATCACTCCGGTTTAGGCCGGGGCCTGACAAAAGCAGCTCCGGCTGCTTTTTTTGTTTTTGCTGCGACGTGGTCGAAGGACGCTCCGAGAAGTGTGCCAGTATGCTTAGTCTAGATCGCGTCCGCACCCACGACGTTGACAAGCAGGGCGTGAGCCCATAGCCTCAAAGCCGTTGCGGTCCATCCCGAAGTCGACACGAGGATCCTTTCGTGGTGAAAGCGCAGGACGCGGTCCAACTCACCAAAGAGCTGGTTCGGATGAACACGATCAACCCGCCCGGCCGCGAGGAACCTTGCGCACGGTATCTCGGTGCTCTGCTGGAAACGGCGGGCTTTCAGGCCAAGTACCACAGCTTTGGTGAGGGACGCGTAAGCCTGATCGCCACACTCGGAAGCAGTGGGTCGAAGCTTCCCCTTTGCTTCACCGGCCACATCGATACGGTGCCGCTGGGTGCAGCGCCCTGGCGCATGGATCCGTTCGCCGCCGACACCGATGCAGGCAAGCTGTACGGGCGTGGCTCCAGCGATATGAAGTGCGGCGTGGCCGCGTTCACCGTCGCCGCAGTCAGTATGGCGAAACATCTCCCCAGCTCCTGCGGTGTGAGCCTGGTCATCACTGCGGGAGAGGAGACGGGTTGCGAGGGGGCGTTTCATCTCTACCGCGACGGCGTGCTGGGAACAGCCGGAGCACTGGTGGTAGCGGAGCCCAGCTCCAACTATCCGTTCGTGGGGCATAAGGGCGCGCTGTGGCTCAAAGCCAGAACGCGCGGCGTCACCGCGCATGGCTCGATGCCGGAGAAGGGGGTGAACGCCGTCTACAAGGCAGCGCACGCCGTCAACCGGCTGGAGCAGTTCCGCTTTTCCAATCCACCGCATGGACTGATGGGGCAGGCGACGCTCAACGTCGGTACGTTTCACGGTGGGCTCAACATCAACTCGGTGCCCGACCAAGCGGAAATCGGCATCGACATCCGCACGGTACCCACAGTAGTTCACCAGGAGTTGATTCGCCTTCTGGCGCGGCAGCTAGGCCCCGAGGTGGAGCTAGAGACGTTGATGGACGTGGAGGCGGTGTACACCGAGCCGCGGAGAGCCATGGATCCAGAGCGTGTTCGACGTCATGGCGCCGATCCTGGGCGAGACGCCCGAACCGCGCGTGGCCACGTATTTCACCGATGCCGCGGCCCTCAACCGGGCCTACAGCGATCCCCCCACCGTTGTCCTTGGCCCGGGCGAACCGCAGATGGCACACCAGACCGACGAGTATTGCGTCCTTGAGCGCGTGGAGAGATCAGTGGCCGGCTATGAAGAGATCATCCGCCGCTGGTGCCTGACCTGAGTGGAACGCTTCAGTACCGCAGTGCCTGCGGCACGCGTGAACGGCGTGCTGGACCCGGCAAGCTTCACGCCGTTGACTGGCAGCGTGCCACGAACCACGCTCATGACCGGAGGCGGTTGTCTCGAAGGCGAGCCGGTGTGGATTGCGGCCACTGACCCGAGCCGCGCGCGCGGGGCGCTTGGCGTAGCCGAAGCCGAGGCTTTGTGCAACCTGTTTCAGACGGCGCGTCGCGAGCCCCGCCCGCTGTTACTGGTTGTCGATTCGGCGGGTGCGAAGGTCGACGAAGGCTTGGACGCCTTGGGCGCCTTCCGCCGATTGTTCCGTGAGGCTCTTCTGACGCGACTCGCCCGTGTGCCCATGCTCGCGCTGCTGGGCAAGTCCTGCTTCGGTGGTGCCAGCATGCTCGCCTGTGTGTGCGGCGTCCGTGTGTATTCCGGCGAGACGCTCCTCGCGGTGTCAGGGCCGGGTGTGATCGAAACGCTCGGTGGAAAAGGTGAGCTCGACGCGGCCGATGGCGCCCAGGTTCGCGCGCTGATGGGAGGAGAAGCGCGGACCCGTCTCGGGCTGAGCGAGCAATTGGCGACGGATAGCGTCATCGCGTTCCGAGATAGCGCAGCGAGGTTGCTGCGCGATTGCGTGCTCGGAAGCAGTGCTTCGGACTGGATGGCGCAGCACTCCAGCCTGGGGCAGCGGCTGACGCGAACCGCAACCGACACCGCGGCGGTGCCCGACGACCCTGACCTGTCCATCAGGCGCCTGGAGCGACTGCTGCCCCCCGGCTATGCACCTGAAGCGCGCGGACATGTCTGCCTCGCGCTGCCGCCGGCCGGCTCCGAGCGACCCGCGTTCTTGGGGCTGCTGAGCGGAGGTGTGGTGGGCGCTCCCGCCTGCTGGCAGCTGGCCGACGCGCTGCTGGACTTGCATCGATCGAATCCCAAGTGCCCAGTCCTGCTGCTGCTGGACGCCGTCGGGCACGCCGCCACACGACGGGACGAAGCTTCGATGTTGTCCGCCTATCTGGCGCATCTGAGTTTGGCCGGCGCCTGGCTGGCGCAGTGCGGGCATGACGTGTCCTTATGGATCCCTGGCGCCGCGGCAGGGGCGGTCTACGTGGCGTTCGCTGCACCCGCCAAGCGTGTTTCCGCGCTGCACAGCGCGCGCATTCGGATCCTGCCCGAAGCAGCGGTGCGCCAGATTCTGGGTGCGAGCGCGGAGCGGCCGGTCGACACGGATGCGCTGCTACGCACTGGCGTCATCGACGCTTTTCTCGACCGCCGGCTCGAAGGCTACGCTGCTGTTGCGAGCGCGAGCTGATCATGCCTAACGCCAATGCATACGCGGCACTCGAGCGCAGCTTCGCGATCAATGCGGCGCGGCCCGCACTCGAGATCGGCACCCGTCGCAGTTGCACGTACTCCGAGCTCGATCGGGAAACCGCCCGCTGTGCGGCAGCGCTGTGCGACCTCGGACTGCAGTGCGGAGACCGCGTCGCAGTGCAAGTCGAGAAATCGCCGCAATCCCTGTTTCTGTACCTGGCCTGTCTGCGCGCAGGTCTCGTGTACCTGCCCCTCAACACCGCGTATCCGCTGGCCGAGCTGGCCTATTTCTTGTCCGACGCCGAGCCGGCGCTGATCGTGTGCGCGCCGTCCGGCGAGGCGGGTGTCCGACAGCTGGTTCGAACCTCGGGATTGGGCGCGCAGGTCGTTACGCTCGACGCCGACGGAGGGGGCTCGCTGTCCGGGGCGGTACGGAAGGCACCCGGTGAGTTTGCAACGGTGACGGCGGCGCCGGACCAGCTCGCGGTGATCATCTACACCTCCGGCACCACGGGGCGCTCCAAAGGTGCGATGCTGACTCATCGCAACTTGGTGTCGAACGCGATGGTGCTGGTGGACAGCTGGGGATTCAGCAACCGGGATGCACTGCTGCATGCGCTGCCCATTTTCCATGTGCACGGCCTGTTCGTGGCCAACCATTGCGCGCTGCTGTCCGGCGCGAAGCTGCTGTGGAGGACCAAGTTTGACGCAGAGGCGACTTTATCCGACCTGCGACAGGCGACGGTCATGATGGGTGTGCCAACGTACTACACGAGGTTGCTGGCCGAACCCGGCTTGACGCCAGAAGCCTGTGCTAACGTGCGCCTGTTCATCTCGGGTTCGGCGCCTTTGTCTTTGGATACGTTCCGAGAATTCCAGGTGCGCACCGGCCACACCATCCTCGAGCGCTACGGCATGTCGGAGGCCGGCATGATCACATCCAATCCTCTTGACGGCGAGCGTCGCGGCGGCACGGTGGGCCTTCCGCTGCGCGGCATCTCGGTGCGTGTGGTGGACCAGCAGGACCAGCCGACGCCTGCAGGGCAGCCGGGTGCGATCCAGATCCAGGGTGACAACGTGTTCGCCGGCTACTGGCGCAACCCGTCGAAGACACGAGAGGAGTTCACCACTGACGGCTGGTTTCGCACCGGCGACGTTGGCGTGATCGACTGCGACGGGTATCTATCCATCGTCGGGCGCGCCAAGGATCTGATCATCACCGGTGGCTACAACGTCTACCCAAAAGAGGTCGAGCTGGTGATCGACGCCATGCCCGGCGTAGTCGAATCTGCGGTGGTGGGCGTACCCCACCCCGACTTCGGTGAAGCGGTCACAGCGGCGGTCGTGTTCGACCGGAGTTGTAAGCCGCTGAGCGAATCTGCGGTCATTGGGCACGTTAAGACCCAACTGGCAAATTACAAGGTGCCCAAGCGCGTGCACTTTGTCTCGGATCTGCCGCGTAATGCCATGGGGAAGGTGCAGAAGAACCTGCTGCGCGAGCAGCTCACCGACCGACCAGCCCGAGGATCGAAGGGGTAGCAACTCGCCAGCGTGAGCGCCTCGAATCGGCAAGCGTACCTGGCCCGGCTCCACTGGAGCTTCCTTAAACCAGCGACACCAGCATCTTCGTTGCCAGCGCGAACAGTATGATCGCGAAGATGCGCCGTAGAGCGATCACCGGCATACGGTGGGCCACGTGCACCCCGAACGGTACGGTGACGAAACTGCCTACCACCAGCCCCGCCAGCGCCGGGATGTAGATATAGCCCAGGCTGAGCGGTGGTAGGCCGGGCTGGTTCAGCCCGGTGACGACATAGCCGAGCGCCCCTCCCAATGAAATGGGCAGCCCGAGCGCCGCAGACGTCCCAATTGCGTTGATCATGGGTACGTTGCAGATGGTCATCAGCGGAATCACGAGAATCCCGCCGCCCACGCCGACGAGACTGCAAAGGGCGCCTACCAACAGGCCCGCAGTCGACAGCCCGAGCTTGCCAGGTAGAGTGCGGGTCGGCTTCGGCTCTCGATCCGCCCACATCCGCAGCGAAGAAAAGAACACGAACACGGTGAAGATGATTGCGAGGTAGCGAGAGGGCATCCGGGCGGCGACCAAGGTGCCCAGCAGCGTGCCGGCTATGACCGCCGGAGCTGCTGCGATGACGATGTCCCAGCGAACACCGCCGCGAAGGTCATGAGCTCGCACACTAGACAGGTTGGTGAAGACGATGCTGGCTAGCGAAGTGCCCAGCGCGAGGTGAAGTACGCGCTGCTCCGGGAAGTGCTGGGCCGTGAAGAGAAACACCAGCAGCGGCACGATGATGACGCCGCCGCCGATGCCGAGCATGCCGGCGAAGAAGCCGACGACCAAGCCAAGCGCCAGATACGCGAGCCACCACCACTCGGGTGACCAGGCATGCATGACCGGTCACTCCGCTTCAGGCAGGTCGAGCAACTTCAGGATGAATTGCCACTCACCGCGCTCCACGGGCGTGATCGACAGCCGATTGGCACGCTGCAGCACGCGCATGCGCGCCAGCCTGCGGTGATGGCGGAGCTCCTGGATCGTGAGCAAACTGGTCTTGCGTACCAGCCTTACGTCGACATTGAACCAGCGCGGCTTCTCGGGCGTGGCGGCCGGGTCGTAGTATTCGCCGCGGGGATCGAACTGCGTGGCGTCGGGATAGGCGAGCCTGGATACTTCGACGATGCCGGCGATGCCTGGTTGCGGGCAGCTGGAGTGATAGAAGAAAGCCTGGTCACCAAGCTGCATCTGGTCGCGCATGAAGTTGCGCGCTTGATAGTTGCGTACCCCCCACCAGGCTGTAATCTTGCCGCGCGCGCGGGCCAGGTCGTCGACGCTGAACACGTCGGGCTCGGACTTCATCAGCCAGTAGCGCATGGGAAGCGCGTTTGCAGCGCGCCCGCACCCTGTCTGCGGCGAGCGAAGCAGCGGCAGGCACACAGCCGGAAAAAGAGGAGCGGTCAAGCCGCTCCTCCGAATTAGGGCCCCCCGCAAATGCCGTCAGGCCGGCTTCTTGAACCTGAGGTTCAAGGTGGTCGCTTTCCGAGCACATCAGGCGCTTCCGGGTCGGACGCGCACAACAGCGCTACATTGAGGCCGCAACCAGGCTTACGACATTGGTTCACAGAATTTACAGCCTGGACAAACACCGCAGGGGGTAACTTCGAACTCGGAACGGCTACGAGGCCTAAGTCGCGCGCTGGCGCGCGCCGCCCGCCAGGCAAGATCTAGAACAGATCCTCTTGCGCGGACATGGCCTCGTCGATCGCTGCCGCCATGCCGCGCATTCTACGCTTGAACGCCCCCATGTCAAACCCGGCGCCGAGCCTCGTCGACAACAGCTCGTGGGCGATGTTGAGAGCGGTGAGGATGGCGATGCGTTCACCACCGATCACCTTGCCGCCGTCGCGGATCTCCCGCATCTTGGCGTCCAGATACCGCACCGCCTTCAGGAGATCTTCCTGCTCCTCCTCCTTGCAGGCGATGCGAAGCTTTCGATCGAGGATGGTGACTTCAATGCCTCGTCCATCCGACTTCACCCCCCGTCCTCGGGCAGCCGGCTCAGGAGATTCTCCAGGCGTGCCCGGGCGGTCTCGATTTTCTCTGTCAGCTGTTTGCTTTCGTTCTGTGCCGCGGCCAGCTGCTGACGTAACTCGTGGTTGTCTTTGCGAAGACGGTGGCATAGCTGTACGAGCTGGTTGATTTTTGCGTCGAGGGAATCGAGCTCCGCTTCCATCGACACACTATAGTTACAAAAATCTCGCTAAGTCAACTGTTAACAGTTTTTTTTGAATGTTCTTTGGCATATCGTTTGCTGGCCACCACAGCTTCCTTCAAGCGCGTGCGAAATCCCGCGGATCGGTCCCCAAGATGATCGGCCATCCAGTCGCACGCTTTAGGCGAAAAGCGGATCCTGCGCCGCTGATGCACGGCAGGCGACAGCAGCCAACTCGTCACACCGCTGCAGCGAAAATGTGGAGCGAATCCGGGTTCGGTCGTAATCAGGAGGGAGCGCGCGCGCTTGCGGGCTCGGCTGCGGGACTGTGAAAGCCAATGAAAACGCTGCGGCCGGCGGGGTCCGGGCCTTCAGTGTTTCCTTCGATCGCGGTGAGTTGCCTGCGTATGGAGCGCCCTATCGCGACACCAACAACCCCGCCTGATGCTGTCGCGAACCCTAAACTCGCCTACAGTCCGGGGCACGGGTGCATCGCTTCTTCGGTCAACCACTTGTGCGACGAAAAATACTTCGCCTTCGCTCGATGCCCGCGCAATTCAAAAACCCACAACAAATACAATGCCTAGTCCTCGTCTGCGCGGACCTTCTCAGCGGGCGCGCTGTCCAGCTTCAACTAGGACCGCTCGGCTTGCTACAATCCGTGCGCTTTGTCCGTGGCGTCTGCACCGTAGAGGACGTTTGAGCAACCCGGCAACCGATGGGTGCGAGTGCACGGAATAGCGCAGAGGTCGTTCAAACCGCTGTCCCCAGGGGCCGAGCTGGCCGCAGGGTGGGAGCACCGTAGGTAATGCCGTCACAACGCTGAGCAGACTCAGAGGGTGAGATCTAACTCGTTGCACATCGCATTGGGCGTAGTTGTCGCCGGCCTGGCTGCCGTGCTGCTCGCCCTGCCTTCCGCGCTGGCCCGGATCGAGAAAATCGGAAAGGGCGAAGGTGCTGTGGACATCCTCGCGTGGCCCAGCTACTTGGAGCGGGGCGAGACCGACAAGAACTACGACTGGGTAACCGATTTCGAAACCAAGAGCGGGTGCAAGGTCAATGTCAAGACGGCCACCACATCGGAGGAGATGCTGGCGCTGATGAGCGAGGGCGGCTTCGACCTCGTGACTGCCTCAGGGGACGTAAGCCTGCGCCTGATCGCCGGCGGACATGTGCAGGAGATCAACACTGGCCTCATACCCAGCTATGCGAACATTGACCCACGCTTGCAGAAGGCGCCCTGGCACTTCGTCAACGGCAAGAACTTTGGCGTCCCCTACCAATGGGGCTCCAACCTGCTGGCCTACAACAGCAACGTGTTCAAGACCCCACCCAAGAGCTGGGAGGTGGTGTTCACCCCGATGCAACTGCCCGATGGCAAGTCCAACCAGGGACGGGTGCAGGCCTTCGATGCCCCTATCTACATCGCCGACGCTGCCCTGTACCTGATGTCCAGCAGGCCGGAGCTGGGGATTAAGGATCCCTACGCCCTGGACGAAAAACAATATCAAACCGTGCTTGAACTGCTGCGCGAGCAGCACAAGCTGGTGGGTCGCTACTGGCACGACGCCCGGGTCCAGATCGACGACTTTCGCAACGCGGCTGTGGTTGCTTCCTCCTCCTGGGCGTTCCAGGTCAACTTCCTGCGCTCCGAGGGCAAGCCGATCACCAGCGTGGTGCCAAAGGAAGGTGCGACGGGATGGGCTGACACCACGATGATGCATGCAAACGCGAAACACCCCAACTGCGCCTACCTGTGGCTGGAGCACTCCCTTGACCCCAAGGTTCAAGGGGACCTCGCGGCCCGCTTCGGATCAGTGCCGGTAGTGCCGTCGGCCTGCAAGGGCAACAAGCTGCTCGGCGACAAGGGATGCGAGACCAACGGAATGAACGAGTTCGACCGCCTGTGGTTCTGGCGCACCCCAACAGCCGACTGCGGCGGCGGGCGCAACTGTGTGGGCTACTCCCGTTGGGTTGCCGACTACGGCGCGATCCTCGCCGGGCGTTGATGCGCCCCGCTGGCTTGACGAGGTTCAGGGCGGGCGCGGCGACTGACCAGTCGAGCGCGCGTTACGCAATGTCCACGGCGCGAGGCTCTCCCTTGAAATTGCCGCGATGAGTGCTATGGTGCGGCTATGACCGGCCATCGGCTTTATCTGCGCCTGCTGGGTTACGTGCGTCCCTATTGGCGCGTGTTCGCCGTTTCCATTCTCGGCATGCTCATCGTCGCCGCCACGGAAGTGGCGCTGCCCGCGGCGGCCCAGCCGTTCCTGGACGGCACCTTCTTGCACAAGGACCCGGTGCTGATGCGCTGGGCCCCTTGGCTCATCGTGCTTCTGTTCGCGGTGCGCGGCACCGGTGCCTTCCTGGGGCAGTACACCAGCAACTGGGTGTCGCTGCGAGTGATCATGGACCTGCGCCAGCAGATGTTCGGCCGCTTGCTCATGCTGCCGCTCGGTTACTTTGCCGACAACTTGAGCGGAAGGCTGATCTCCAAGTTCACCTTCGACGTCATCCAGATCGCCATCGCCGTAACTTACGTGGTGACGGTGTTGATCCGCGACTCGGTCACGATTGCCGCGTTGCTGGCGTATCTGTTGTGGCTGAACTGGAAGCTCACGCTGATCACCTTCGTCATGATTCCGCCGATTGCCATCGTGGTGCGCCTGTTCAACCGCCGGCTGCGGGGGCTCACGCGGCAGACGCAGCAAGCCATGGGCGACGTCAACCACGTGCTGCAGGAGAGCATCGAGAATCAGAAGGTGGTCAAGATCTTCGGTGGTCAGGCCTACGAGGCTCAGCGCTTCGGCGCAGCGGTCAACCGCGTGCGCCGTCTGCTGGTGAAGGAACAGGCCGCGGCAGCGGCCAATGTCCCCATCGTGCAGCTGCTGGCAGCCATCGCGGTGTCGGTGGTGATCGCCCAAGTCACGCTCGAGGTGCAGGCCGACAAGACAACCGTGGGCGGCTTCGTGTCCTTCATCGCAGCGATGTTGCTCATCACCGCGCCGCTTAAGCGCCTGACTGGGATTGCGGAACCTCTACAGCGCGGCTTGTCCGCTGCCGAGAGCGTATTTGCGTTGGTGGACCAAAAGCCCGAGGACGACCGTGGCACTGTCGAGCTTGGGCGCGCGCGGGGAGAGCTCCGCTTCGATCGGCTGACTTTCAGTTATCCCGGCGCGGAGCGTCCCGCGCTAAGAGACATCAACCTCGAGATCGGTTCGGGCGAGACCGTGGCGCTGGTGGGTCAGTCCGGCAGCGGCAAGACCACGCTGGCAAACCTGGTGCCGCGCTTTTTCCACCTCGCCGCTGGCCGCATACTCGTCGATGGCAACGATATCGAAAGCATCCGTCTCGCCAGCCTGCGCGCCAACATCGGTCTGGTAAGCCAGGATGTGACGCTGTTCAACGATACCGTCGCGGCCAACATCGCTTACGGGGGCAAGGCCGGCGCGAGCGCAGATGAGATCGTCGCTGCCGCAAAGGCTGCTCACGCCTGGGAGTTCATTCAGGCGCTGCCCGAAGGGCTGAACACGCTGGTGGGCGAGAACGGGGTGAAGTTGTCTGGTGGTCAGCGACAGCGTCTGGCTATTGCACGCACGCTGCTGAAAAACGCGCCTATCTTGGTGCTGGACGAAGCCACGTCTGCTCTGGATTCCGAATCGGAGCGCCAGGTACAGGCGGGCCTGGAAACTCTGATGCGAGGCCGCACCACCATCGTTATTGCGCACCGCCTGTCGACCATCGAGAACGCCGACCGCATCGTGGTTCTGGACCAGGGCGCCATCGTGGAGATCGGTACTCACCGGGAGCTGCTCGCGCGCCAGGGCATCTATGCGCGCCTGCACCGAATCCAGTTTGCTCTGGGCAGCGCAGCCGCGAGCCCAGCCCTCCAAACGAGATAAGGCCGCGCGCCCGGGCGCTCGTCTCTCCGGTTGGGGAAGTTAGTGCGCCTGGTCCCAGTTGGAACCGACGCCGACGTCCACGAGCAAAGGAACCTCGAGTTTGGCCACGCCGGTCATCAGTGCTGGCAGCTCCTTGGTAACCAGTGCAAGCTGCGCGTTTGGCACCTCCAGCACCAGTTCGTCGTGCACCTGCATAACGAGTGCCGCGCCCAGCTTGTGCTCGGTCAACCAGCGGTGCACGGCGATCATTGCGAGCTTGATGAGATCGGCCGCCGTGCCCTGCATCGGTGCGTTGATGGCGGCCCGCTCCGCAGCCTGGCGTCGCTGGTTGTTGGAGGCTTTGATGTCGACCATGAACAAGCGCCGCCCAAATACGGTCTCGACGTAGCCTGCGTTGCGGGCGGACTCGCGCGTGCGTTGCATGTACTGCGCGACGCCGGGGTAGCGTGTGAAGTAGCGGTCCATGTATTGCTGAGCGGCGGCGCGCTCGATGCCGAGCTGAGAGGCGAGGCCAAAGGCCGACATCCCGTAGATCAGCCCAAAATTGATGACCTTGGCGTAGCGCCGCTGTTCGCTGGTGACATGCTCGGGCGCTACTGCGAAGATCTCCGAGGCCGTGCGTCGATGCACGTCCTCGCCGGAGGAGAACGCGGCCAACAAGTTGGCATCGCGTGACAAGTGGGCCATGATGCGCAGTTCGATCTGGGAGTAGTCTGCCGAAACGATGTGGTGACCTGGCGGTGCAATGAAGGCCTCGCGGATGCGGCGGCCTTCGGGCGTGCGCACCGGGATGTTCTGCAGGTTCGGTTCGTTGCTCGACAGACGTCCCGTCACCGCCACCGCCTGCGCGTAGTTCGTGTGCACGCGACCGGTGCGCGGGTTGACCATGCGCGGAAGTTTGTCGGTGTAGGTGCTCTTGAGCTTTGCCAGGCTCCGGTAGTCGAGGATCAGCTTGGGCAGCGGATAGTTCAGCGCCAGCTCCTGCAGAACGTCTTCGTCCGTAGAGGGTTGACCGCCTGGCGTCTTCTTCAACACCGGCAGCTTGTGCTTGTCGAACAGCAGCTCCTGGATCTGCTTCGGGGAGCTGAGGTTGAACGGCTGTCCGGCCTGCTCCTGCGCCTGCTTCTCGATATCGAACATGCGCGCACCCAGCTCCCGGCTCTGGGCGTCCAGCAGGTGAGTAGCGAGCAGCACCCCGTGGCGCTCCATGTCAAACAAGACCTCGCGTCACTGGCATCTCGATCTGAGAGTAGATGAAGGCGAGCCTATCGTCGCGCTCGATATCGGGGTAGAGCCTCCGGTGCAGCTGCAAGACGATGTCCGCGTCCTCGCCCGAGTACTCAGCGGCGCGCTCTACCGACACCTGGTCGAAGCCGATCTGCGCAGCGCCCTTGCCGGCCACCTCCTCGTAGGAGATGGTCTTGACGCCAAGATGGCGCTGCGCCAGGCTGTCCAAGTCGTGCGGCCTGTGGCTCTCCAGCACGTAGGATTCCAGCAGTGTGTCATGCCTCACGCCGCGCATCTGGATGCCGTGGTTAGCCAGCACGTGCAGGTCGTATTTCGCGTTCTGCGCGACCTTGGCTTTGGACGCATCTTCCAACCAAGTCTTGACGCGCGCCAGGGTGGCGTCGAAGGGAAGCTGCTCGGGCGCGCCGGCGTAGCGGTGAGCGAGCGGAAGATAGGCAGCGCTGCTTGGCTCGACCGACAGCGAGATGCCCACTAGCCTGGCGACCAGTGGATCGAGGCTGGTGGTTTCCGTGTCCACCGCGACCAGCTCGGCGCCGTCGATGCGGGCGAGCCATGCCGCAAGCTGATCCTCGCCCAGTATGGTTTCGTATTCACGGGGCCGGACATCAGGCTGTGGCCGGGCCGAATCGGAACCACTCGTGTCGCCCAGCTCCCGTTGCCAGGTTCGGAACTCGAAGCGCTCGAACAGCTCGGCCAGCTTGGCGTTGTCTTGCGGTACGTGCTTGAGTTGCTCCATCGTGAGCGGCAGCTGTACATCGCGCCTTAGCAGCAGCAGACGCTTCGCCTGGGGCAGCCAGTCCTTGGCCTTGCGCAGGTTCTCACCGACCGCGCCGCCGATCTCGTCGGCGTGGGCCAGCAGATTGTCGAGCGTTAGATATTGGGTGAGCCACTTGGCTGCGGTCTTTGGTCCGACTTTGTCCACCCCCGGGATGTTGTCCACGCTGTCACCGACTAGCGTGAGGTAGTCGACGATCTGCGCCGGCTTTACGCCGAACTTGGCCGCCACGCCGGCTTCGTCGAAGGTCTCGTTGGACATCGTGTTGACCATCGTGACCAGCGGATCCACCAGCTGGGTAAGATCCTTGTCCCCCGACGAAATGACCGTACGGATGCCCTGTTTTTCGGCCTCCAGTGCCAGGGTGCCGATGACATCGTCGGCCTCGACGCCTTCGACTTCGAGCAGCGGCCAGCCCATGGCACGAATAGACTCATGCAGCGGACCGACCTGCGCGCTCAGCTCGTCCGGCATGGACGGCCGGCCGGCCTTGTACCCCGGGTACCAGTCGTCGCGGAAGGTCCTGCCTTTTGCGTCGAATACGCAGGCGCTATAATCCGCCGGCACTTCGTTGTGCAGACGGCGGAGCATGTTGAGCACGCCATAGATGGCGCCGGTCGGCTCCCCCGCCTTGGTCCGCAGATCGGGCAGCGCGTGGAATGCCCGGTATAGATAGGACGAAGCGTCAACCAGCAGAAGCGTTTTCATTTCAGCACCGGCGCAGTTCTCCCTAGCGCTCGCGTGAGCGCAGGTCCAGCGCGCATGCGAGCCCCGCTCCCACCGCTGCCGCTTCCGGCGCCGACAGACGCGCCGCCTCGAGACAACCGACGAACGATGAACTCCGCAGACAAGATCCCAAGACCCCTGGCGCCCGAGCTGATCGAGAAGTCCTGGTCAGGGAGAGAGGCGTGGCGCGTGTTCGAGATTATCGCAGAATTCGCCGAGGCGACCGAGCGGTTGAACGGCATCCGCCCCGCCGTCAGCATCTTCGGCAGCGCACGCGTGCTGCCCAGCCACCCGTACTACGAGCTGACGGAGCAGATCGCCCGCCAGCTTTCCGACGCCGGGTTTACCGTGATCTCGGGCGGTGGCCCGGGGCTCATGGAAGCGGCCAACAAGGGCGGGTTCCACGGGCGCTCTCCTTCGGTGGGGCTCAACATCCAGCTGCCGCACGAACAGCTGAGCAACCCTTATCAGGACATCAGCCAGGCGTTCCGGCACTTCTTCGCGCGCAAAGTGATGTTCGTGAAGTTCGCGTCGGCGTACGTGGTGATGCCGGGCGGCTTCGGCACCCTGGACGAGCTGATGGAGGCGCTCACGCTGGTGCAGACGCACAAGATTCGGCGCATGCCGGTGATCCTGGTGCACGAGCCGTTCTGGCGCGGGATGATGGATTGGATCCGCGGCACCCTGGTCGATGAGAAGATGATCGACCCGGAGGACGTCGACCTGATCCAGGTGATCGATCGTCCGAGCGACGTAGTCAAGGCGATCTTCGATCACTACGAGAAGCGCGGCTTCGAGCCGTCGGCCGCCGAGCGCGAGGCGCACCTCAACCTCTGATCGCGCGCAGCGCCCGCCATGTCCGTCTTCACCACCGTCACCCCGGAGCAGCTCGCCGCCTGGCTCAAGCATTACTCGATCGGCGTACTGGTTGACCTGCGCGGTATCGCCTCCGGCATAGAGAATACCAACTACTACGTTACGACCACACATGGGCGCTTCGTCCTGACGCTGTTTGAGAAGCTCAAGCCGCACGAGCTGCCGTTCTATCTCGATCTCATGGCGCACCTGTCGAGCCACGGGATTCCATCGCCGAAGCCGATCGCCAACCTGGACAACACCCTGCTGGATGAACTGAACGGCAAGCCGGCTGCCATCGTCACCTGCCTCGAGGGACAGCCGGTCATGGAGCCCACACCCAAGCACTGTGCGCGGGTAGGGGAGGTGCTGGCGGAGTTGCACTTGGCGGGCCAGACCTACCGCGGGCACCTCGACAACCTACGCGGGCCGCGATGGTGGACCGCCGTGGCGCCGGAAATCTATCCGTTCCTGGGCCCCGAGGACGTAGACTTGCTCAAGGCGGAAATCCGTTTCCAGGCTGGCCACCGCCACGATGACCTGCCACGGGGCGTGATCCATGCCGACCTATTCCGCGACAACGTGCTGTTCCATGACAGTCGGCCGGATGACGAACCCCGCGTTGGCGGCATCATCGATTTCTACTTCGCATGTGTCGACGTGCTGATCTATGACGTCGCCATCACGGTAAACGACTGGTGCATGAACGTGGACTGCACGCTGAACCAGCCGCGTGCGACCGCGCTGCTCGCTGGCTACAAGCAAGTGCGCCCGTTCACCCCAGCCGAGCGTGACGCCTGGCCGGTGATGATGCGTGCCGGCGCGCTGCGTTTCTGGGTCTCACGTCTGTACGACTTCCATTTGCCGCGCCCCGGAGAACTGACGCACGCTCATGACCCCGAGCGCTTCCGCCGCATTCTCCGGCACCACATCGAGGACGCCGCAATGCCGCTGCGTCTCGACGTCTAGGGAAGCTCTGATCTATTCTCGCTCAGAGCTTCCCTAGGGCGGCTGCACGCCCTAGGCGGGGAGCAGCTTGGCGTACTCCAGCGCCAATTCCTTCATACCATCGCGGCGGAAATTGACCATCACCCGCGCGTCCGAACCGCGTCCCTGCACGCCTACGATCACGCCCGGACCGAACTTCGGATGCACCACGTCCTGGCCGACGCGCCACGGCGACGCAGCGGACGGCACTGCATAAGCGCTAACCCTGTGGGCCGCGCTAGCCATCCTCGCGCCGGCACTTCGTACCAGGTGCTCCGGGATCTCGCGCAGGAAGCGCGATGCGATGTTGTAGCGCGTCTGGCCGTGCAGCATCCGCGTCTGCGCATGGCTCAGGTACAGCCGACGCCGGGCGCGGGTGAGCGCCACGTACATCAACCGCCGCTCCTCTTCCGCGCCGTCGGCTTCGTTCAGGCTGTTGTCGTGCGGGAACAACCCCTCTTCGAGTCCACTGATGAACACGGCGTCGAACTCCAGGCCTTTGGCCGAGTGCACCGTCATGAGCTGCAGGGCCTGCTGCCCGGGGACGGCCTGGTGTTCGCCTGCTTCCAGAGCGGCGTGGGCCAGGAAATCGTTGAGCAAGCGCAGCCGCGGGTCGCCCGCCGGTGCGTCCTGCGCCTGCAACCCGACCGCCGAGCTGTCTTCCGCACGAACCAGCGCGTCGCCTTCGCCGTCGAATGCGGCCGCCGCGTTGATCAGTTCCTCCAGGTTCTCGATGCGGTCCTTACCTTCGCGCTCCGATTGGTAGTGACCCCTCAGGCCGCTGCGGTCGATCACGAGCGCCACCACCTCGGGCAGTGACAGCGCCAGGCAATCCTGGCGCAGCCCGTCGACCAATCGGATGAACCCGATCACGCCCTGACCTGCCTTGCCGGCTGGCGGGTTGGCGCAGGCCGCCTGCCACAGGCTGACGCCGCGCTGCTGGGAAGTGTCCTGGAGCTGCTCCAGGCTGCGATTTCCAACGCCGCGGGCAGGCACGTTCAGCACGCGCGCGAACGCGCCATCGTCGTCGGGGTTTGCAACCAGCCGGAGGTAGGCCAGAGCATGCTTGATCTCCTGGCGCTCAAAGAAACGCAGACCCCCGTATACGCGGTAGGGCAAACCGGCGTTGAACAGCGCGTGCTCCAACACCCGCGACTGCGCATTGGAGCGGTACAGGAGCGCCATCTCGGACAACGCCATTCCTTCGGACCGCAGGTTCTTCACCTCCTGAAGTATGAAAGCCGCTTCGTCTGCGTCCGTCACTGCCTCGTACACACGCAGCGGCTCGCCCTCCCCGGCATCGGTCCATAGATCCTTGCCCATGCGCTTGCTGTTGTGATTGATCAGCGCGTTGGCGGCCTCCAGGATCTGGCCTTGGCTGCGGTAGTTTTGCTCCAGCTTGATGAGGCTGCCGTTGGCGAACTCGCGCTCGAATTCGAAGATGTTCTGCGCCGAGGCGCCGCGAAAGGCGTAGATTGCCTGATCGTCATCCCCGACAGCGAAGATGGCGTTGTCACTTCCGGCCAGGAGCTTGAGCCACAGGTACTGCAGCCGGCTTGTGTCCTGGAACTCGTCGACCAGGATGTGAGAGAAGCGGCGGCGATAATGGCTGCGCAAGATCTCATTGCGCGTCAGCAGCTCGTAGCAGCGCAGCAGCAGTTCCGCGAAGTCCACCACGCCTTCGCGGCTGCACTGCTGGTCGTACTCGGCGTACAGCTCGGTCAGCCGCTTCGAGTGCTCGTCGTACGCCTCCACGCTCGCCGGGCGCAGTCCGGCTTCCTTGTTGCCGTTGATGAAGTACTGCAACTCGCGTGGCGGAAAACGCTCGTCGTCCACGTTGAGAGACTTGAGCAGGCGTTTGATCAACGACAGCTGATCCTGGCTGTCCAGGATTTGAAACGTCTGGGGCAGGCCCGCGTCGCGGTAGTGCGCGCGCAGCATGCGGTTGCACAAGCCGTGGAAGGTGCCGACCCACATGCCGCGCGTGTTGATCGTCAGCATCGCGGAGATACGGGTGAGCATCTCGCGCGCCGCTTTGTTGGTGAACGTGACCGCTAAGACACCATGCGGGCCGACCTGGCCGGTTTGGATGAGCCAGGCCACGCGGGTGGTCAATACACGGGTCTTTCCGCTGCCCGCGCCGGCGAGGATCAGGGCGGACACGTGCGGCAACGTCACAGCCTTGAGCTGCTGCGGGTTGAGGCGGGCGAGAATGTCGCTGGAGATCACGTAGCGGTCGACGCAGGTCTGAGCGATTATACCCGGGCGGTGTCGAGCGGTAGTGCGTCGCCGCGTTCAGCGCTGATGCGGATGCTCGTGGTCAGGCTGCAGGTATAATTTCGCACTTTGAGAGTCAGGCCATTGATCATGATGCAGCCGCAGTACCGCGCTAGTGAGCTCAAGAGGTACAACCCCGGCGAGCTCGAGAAGCAGGTGCAGGTGGACTGGGAGCAGGCCAAGGCGGCCCGCGCGATCGAGCGCAAGGACCGTCCCAAGTACTATTGCCTGTCCATGTTCCCCTACCCGTCCGGCAAGCTGCACATGGGGCACGTGCGCAACTACACCATCGGCGACGTGCTCGCGCGCTATCACCGCATGAAAGGCTACAACGTGCTCCAGCCGATGGGTTGGGATGCATTCGGCCTGCCGGCAGAGAACGCGGCGATGGCCAACGGCGTGCCGCCGGCCAAGTGGACCAACGACAACATCGCCTACATGAAGAAGCAGCTCAAGTCGCTGGGCTTCGCCATCGACTGGGAGCGTGAACTGGCGACCTGTCGGCCCGACTACTATCGATGGAATCAGTGGCTGTTCCTGCGCATGCTGGAGAAAGGGCTGGTCTACAAGACCACCGGTGTTGTGAACTGGGACCCGGTGGACCAGACCGTGCTCGCGAACGAGCAGGTGATCGACGGCCGCGGCTGGCGCACCGGCGCTTTGGTGGAGAAGCGCGAGATCCCGATGTTCTACATGCGGATCACCGCCTACGCCGACGAGCTGCTCGCGGCGCTCGACCATCTGCCCGGCTGGCCCGAGCGCGTGAAGGTCATGCAGGCCAACTGGATCGGGCGCAGCGAGGGCGTGGAGATTGGCTTCCCATACGAGGATGGCAGCGGCGTGCTGACGGTATTTACCACGCGCGCGGACACGCTCATGGGCGCGACCTACTGCGCCGTGGCGGCTGAGCATCCGCTCGCGGCCAGGGCCGCCGCTACCAACCCGCAGCTCGCGGCCTTCGTCGAAGAGTGCAAGCGCGGCCCGGTGATGGAAGCCGAGCTCGCCACCCAGGACAAGAAAGGCATGCCTACCGGGCTGTACGTGATCCATCCGCTGTCCGGCGACAAGCTGCCGGTCTGGGTGGCCAACTACGTGCTGATGGGATACGGGGAAGGCGCGGTGATGGCGGTGCCCGCGCACGATCAGCGCGACTTCGAGTTCGCAATCCGCTACGGCCTCCCGATCAAGTGCGTGATCCGATCCAAGACGGGAGCTTACCGGGATACGGTCGCGCCGTGGAACGATGCGTACGTCGAGCATGGCGTCACGGTCAACTCCGGGCCCTTCGATGGCTTGGAGTTCCAGGCGGCGGTCGACGCCATTGCGGCGGCTCTGGAGAAGAAGGGCCTGGGCCGCAAGCGTGTCCAGTATCGGCTGCGCGACTGGGGCATTTCGCGGCAGCGCTACTGGGGCACGCCCATTCCGCTCATCCACTGCGACAACTGCGGTGACGTGCCGGTCCCGGACGATCAGTTGCCGGTGGTCTTACCCGAGAACCTGGTGCCAGACGGCACCGGCAACCCGCTCGCCAAAACGCCCGCTTTCGTGGACGTTCCGTGTCCGAAGTGCGGCGTGCAAGCACGACGGGAAACCGACACCATGGACACCTTCGTGGATTCGTCCTGGTACTACCTGCGCTTTGCCTGTCCGGACAACGCGCGCGCCATGGTGGACGAGCGCGTTTCCTACTGGATGCCGGTGGACCAGTACATCGGCGGGATCGAACACGCCATCCTGCATCTGCTGTACTCGCGCTTCTGGACCAAGGTGATGCGCGACCTCGGGCTGATACAGCTGGACGAGCCTTTCACCAACCTGCTGACGCAAGGGATGGTGCTGAACGAGATCTTCTTCCGCAAAATCGACGGCGGCCGCGTCGTCTACTACAACCCGGGCGACGTGGAGCTGGTGGTGGACGAACGCGGGCAGCGCATCGGCGCCAAGCTCAGGGCGGACGGCCATCCGGTGGAGTCGGGCGGTATGGGCACCATGTCCAAGTCCAAGAACAACGGCATCGACCCGCAGGCGCTGATCGACCAGTACGGCGCGGACACGGCGCGGCTGTTCGTGATGTTCGCGTCCCCGCCCGAGCAGACACTGGAGTGGTCCGACGCCGGCGTGGAAGGTTCGTTCCGGTTTTTGAAACGGCTATGGAACTTCTGTTATCGGCTTTCGGAGGAGCTCGCGGACCGCGGTGGCCTAGCTCAGATCCCGGATGTCGACCCGGAGGAGTTGGACCAGACCCAGTCGGACGCTCGCCGGCAGATTCATCTGCACTTGCGGCAGGCGAACTACGACATGGAGCGGAATCAGTTCAATACCGTCGTAGCGGCGTGCATGAAGATACTCAATGCATTGGATGATCAATACCTCGCGATGATCAGCAGCCACTCGCCCGACATCACCGCAAATAAAACGCGTGTGCGCGCGGCTCGAGACGGTGTTTACAAGGAGGGAACGTCCATTCTCCTCCGGCTGCTCGCGCCTGTAGCCCCGCACGTTGCAGACCATCTCTGGCGGGAGTTGGGATTCGGGCAAGACGTCTTTGCTGCTACCTGGCCAGAGCCGCTTGAATCGGCCCTCGCGCAGGAAGAGGTTGACTGGTGCTTCAGATAAACGGCAAAAGGCGCGGGAGTTTGCGGGTGCCCAAGTCGGCCGAACCTGGTGAGGTGGAGTTGTTTGCTGTCAGGAACGAACTTGTGCTGAGGTACACGAACGGGCAGCCCGTGAAGAAGGTCGTCGTGGTGCCCGGCCGGCTGGTCAACGTGGTTGTCTGAGGCAATGGCATGAGGCATCCCCACGGGCGAATCACGCGCCAGCGCTTCGGCTGCGTTGCATGGCTGCTGGTGCTCATCCTGGCCGCTCTCGCGGGCTGCGGTTTCCACTTGAGCGCGGCGACCCCGCCGCCGTTTAAGACTCTGTACATCGATGCACCTAGCTACTCTTCCTTCGCCGGCGAGCTGAAGCGCTACATCGCTAGCGGCGATCAGCCGAAGCTCGCGGCTCGGCCGGAGGAGGCGCAAGTCGTGCTGCAGGTGCTGAGCGAGGCCCAGGAGTTGCAGATCCTGTCGCTGACCACGGCCGGGCAGGTTGCAGAGTACCAGCTGCGCTACCGCGTGGTTTTCCGTCTGCATGACAACGCCAACAAGGACTGGATTGCGCCCAACGAGATCCTGCTGCTGCGCGATCTCACTTACGACGCTCAGGCGGTGCTGGCCAAGGACAACGAAATGCAGTTGTTGTACCAGTCCATGCGGCAAGACGCCGTGCGGCAGACGATGCGCCGCATGTCCCAGGCGCACTCGCCATCCTGATCGCCTCGCCCATGGCGACCGAGAGATGAACGCCCCGGGATCGATCGGCGTTGTCATCCCGCACAAAGCGCAGTTCGACCAGCCCATCCGGTTGCGCAGCGGCGCGCTGGTTGAGCGCTATGAGCTGGCGTACGAGACCTATGGACGGCTGAACCAGGCCCGGGACAACGCTGTCCTGGTATGCCATGCGCTCAACGCGTCGCATCACGTGGCCGGCATTTACGCCGATGATCCGGCCAATGTGGGTTGGTGGGACAACCTGGTTGGACCCGGGAAGCCGGTGGACACGAATCGATTTTTTGTACTGGGCGTCAACAACCTGGGCGGTTGTCACGGGTCCACCGGACCCGCCAGCATCAACCCGGCCAACGGCCGGCCGTGGGGTGCAGAGTTTCCCCTGGTCACAGTCGAGGACTGGGTTCATACGCAGGCGCGGCTGGCCGATCACCTGGGTATCGAGCGTTTCGCCGTGGTCATGGGGGGCAGCCTCGGTGCTATGCAGGCGCTGCAGTGGACCATGAGCTTCCCGCAGCGGATTCGTCACGCCCTGGTGATCGCTGCTGCACCCAAGCTGTCGGCGCAGAACATCGCCTTCAACGAGGTGGCGCGCCAGGCGATCATGACCGACCCCGATTTTCACGGCGGCGATTTCTATGCGCACAATGTGGTTCCGCGGCGGGGGTTGCGCCTGGCGCGCATGATCGGGCATATCACCTATCTGTCCGACGACGCCATGGCCGAGAAGTTCGGTCGTGCGCTGCGCGACGGCGCGCTCAAGTTCAACTTCGACGTGGAGTTCGAGATCGAGTCCTACCTGCGCTACCAGGGCGACAAGTTCTCCGACTACTTCGACGCCAACACCTATCTGCGCATCACCAAGGCGCTGGACTACTTCGACCCGGCCGCGGAGTACGGCGGCGATCTCACCAAGGCGTTGGCGCGCGCGCAGGCCGCGTTCCTGGTGGTGTCGTTCACCTCGGACTGGCGCTTCTCGCCGGCGCGCTCGCGCCAGATCCTCAAGGCGCTGGTCGACAACCGGCTCGATGTGTCCTACGCGGAGATCGACGCGCCGCACGGCCACGATGCGTTTCTCATGGATGACGCGCGCTACCACGACTTGATCCGCGCCTACCTGGACAACATCGATATCGGATGACACGAGCCGGCACGCCAATGCGTTCGGTCCACACCTGCGAACCGCGGGCTCCCGGGCCGGCCCGAGTTCGATGCTATCGCGGCGTGGATAGAGCCCGGGGCGCAGGTGCTGGACTTGGGCTGCGGCGACGGCTCGTTGCTGCGATACTTGAAAGAAGTACGCCGCGCCATGGGATACGGCATCGAGATCGACGATGCCAACGTCCTGGCGAGCGTGCGCAACCGCGTGAACGTGCTGCAGAGCGATCTGGAATCCGGACTGGCGGGCTTCGAGTCCGGCTCCTTCGATTACGTGATCCTGTCCCAGACGCTGCAAGCCGTGCGCCATACCGAGCAGATCATCGGCGAGATGCTGCGGGTCGGCCGGCAGGCGATAGTCACGTTTCCGAACTTCGGTTACTGGGGACACAGGCTGCAGGTGCTGGCTGGCCGCATGCCAGTGTCACCGACGCTGCCCTACCAGTGGTACGACACCCCCAACGTGCACCTGTTCACGCTGCGCGATTTCGAGAGCTTCTGCGCCGACCACGGGATCCGCATCCTCGAGCGCGTCGTGATGGACCAGGGCCGGGTGGTGTCGGCTCTGCCCAACCTGCTCGGTTCGCTGGCGGTGTATCGATTCGACCGGGGCCCGCAGCCATAGCCACTGACCCGGGCGTGCCTGGAACGCAGCCGCTGGATACGGTTCCGGCCGACAGACCACCGTCGGTGCGCGAGGTCCTGTTCACGCGGCGCATGCTGATCTGCGTGTTTACCGGGTTCAGCTCCGGGCTGCCGCTGTACGTCCTGTTGACACTCGTTCCCGGCTGGTTGCGCTCCGAACAGGTGGACCTCAAAGCCATCGGCCTGTTCACGCTGATCCAATTTCCCTATACCTGGAAGTTCCTCTGGTCGCCGTTGCTCGACCGCTTCGGCTTTCTCTGGCTGGGACGCCGCCGCGGCTGGATGCTGATCACTCAGTGCGCGCTGCTGCTGGCCATAGCCCTGCTGGGTGGGCTGGTGCCGGCGACGGACATGCGCGCGATCGCCGGGTTGGCGGCACTGACGGCGTTCTTGAGCGCGAGCCAGGACATCGTGCTCGACGCTTATCGGCGCGAGATCCTGAGCGATGCCGAGCTGGGTCTGGGGACTGCCGTGTACGTCAACGCCTACAAGGTCGCCGGACTGATCCCCGGCTCGTTGGCCTTGGTGCTGGCCGACCACTATCCCTGGCCGATCGTGTTCATCATCACGTCCCTGTTCATGCTGCCGGGCATCGTCATGACGCTGCTGATCTCGGAGCCGGTCATTCCGTCCGGTGCTCCGCGCACCCTGCGCGCCGCCGTGGTCGAACCCTTCGTCGAGTTCATCGGCCGTACCGGTTGGCACCAAGCGGTTCTGGTGCTGGCGTTCATCTTCCTGTACAAGCTCGGCGACAGCATGGCTACCGCACTCGCGACCCCCTTCTATCTCGACATGGGGTTCAGCAAATCGGAGATCGGTCTGATCGCCAAGAATGCAGGGCTGTGGCCGAGCGTGTTCGGGGGGCTTCTGGGCGGCCTGTGGATGGTCAAGCTGGGGATCAACCGCGCGCTGTGGATCTTCGGCGCCGCCCAGGCGTTGTCGATCCTCGGCTTCGCGCTTCTGTCACAACTTCCAGGCGATCGCGTCGCGCTGGCTTGCGCGATCGGCTTCGAGGCGCTGGGCGTGGGACTGGGGACGGCGGCGTTCGCGGCTTTCATCGCGCATACCACCAACCCGCGCTACACCGCCACCCAGTTCGCTCTGTTCACCAGCCTCGCGGCGGTGCCGCGGACGCTGATCAATGCCACCACCGGCTGGATCGTCGAGCAGACTGGCTGGTTTCACTTCTATCTGCTGTGCACACTGCTGGCGGTGCCGGGGATGCTGCTGCTGTGGTGGGTGGCGCCGTGGAACGAGAGAAGACGTGATTCGTGACTCGTCATCAGCGATGTGTCTGCAGTCTACGAATCTCCAGGCGCGAGCCATCCGCGACCGCTCGAGGTTACCGCCGACCAATTGCGCATCACGAATCACGAACATCACGGCATCTCATAGTCATAGTCGACCAGCAGAGGCGCGTGATCGCTGAAGCGCTTCGTCTTGTAGATCGACGTCTTGACCGCCTTGGCGGCGATGCCGGGTGTGGCGATCTGGTAGTCGATCCGCCAGCCCACGTTCTTGGCCCAAGCCTGGCCGCGGTTGGACCACCAGGTGTACTGCTCCGGACGCGGGTCGAGCCGCCGGAATACATCCACGTAGCCCAGCTTCTCGAATACCCCCGAGAGCCAGGCCCGTTCCTCCGGAAGGAACCCAGGGTTCCTCTGGTTCGCGCGCCAGTTCTTGAGGTCGATTTCCCGATGCGCGATATTCCAGTCGCCACAGATGATGACGTCTCGCCCGCTGGTTGCGAGCGCATGCAGACGGGGGATCACGCGCTCGAGGAAGCTGAACTTGATCGCCAGCCGCTGCTCCGAGCTCGAGCCGGACGGCACATACAGCGATACCACGCTGAGCTTTCCAAACTGGCCCTCAAGGTAGCGACCCTCGGCGTCGATGTCCGGGATTCCGATGCCTCGGATGATCTGATCCGGCTCGCGCGTGCAGTACAGGCCGACCCCGCTGTAGCCTTTCTTATCGGCAAAGTGGAAGTACCCGCGCAGCGGCGTCGGGTTGCCCATGGCGTCGGTAAGATCAGGCGCCTGTGCCTTGACCTCTTGAACGCACACGACATCGGCTCTCTGACGCGGCAGCCAGCGCAGCAGGCCTTTGTTGACGGCTGACCGTATGCCGTTTAGATTCAGCGTGATAATGCGCAAAGGAAACTGGGTCTGAGCTTTCGACGGGACTTCATCGCGTTCGCACTGGAGCGTAACGCCCTGCGTTTCGGTTCGTTCACCACCAAGGCGGGCCGCCTTTCGCCGTATTTTTTTAACGCCGGGCTGTTCAACGACGGAGACTCGTTGCGGCGAGTGGGGCAATTTTACGCGCAAGCTATCCTGGACTCGGGGATCGCGTTCGACCAGCTGTTCGGCCCGGCTTACAAGGCCATTCCGCTGGTCGCAGCCGCCGCAATGGCGCTTGCCCAAAATGGGCGCAATGTGCCGATCTCCTTTAATCGCAAGGAAGCCAAGGACCACGGCGAAGGCGGAGTGATCATCGGGGCGCCACTGGCGGGCCGCGTGCTGATCCTCGACGACGTCATCTCGGCCGGAACGTCGGTGCGCGAGTCGGTCGACATCATACGCAGCGGGGGGGCAACCCCGTGCGGTGTCGTCATCGCGCTCGATCGCATGGAGCGCGGCCAGGGCACGTTGTCCGCGGTGCAGGAGGTGCAACAGAACCTTCACCTGCCGGTGGCCAGCATCGCGACGTTGGACGACTTGTGCAGCTACCTCGAAGCGCGAGGAGAAATGGCACGCGAGTTGCAGTGGGTCATGGGTTATCGCCGTCAGTACGGAGTGCAAAAGGATGCGGTGTAAACCTGTCGTCGTTGTGACTGGACTGGCGCTCGCGCTGGGCCTGGCCGATGCCGCCGGCGCCGCCAAGATTTTCAAGTGGACGGACGAGAGGGGCGTCACCCACTACGGCGAGGTCATCCCCCCCGAGTACAAGGATCAGGCCGCCCAGGAAATGAGCTCGCACGGGATCACGCTGCGAAAGTGGGATTCGGCCGTTACGTCGACGATTACGCCGGAACAGCGCAAAGCAGCCGAGGACAAGGCTGTGCGCGAGCGCGAGGAAAAGCAGCATGCCTTCGAGCAGCGCCGGCGTGATCTGGCGCTGGTGAACACCTATACCAGCCCCCAGGAGATAGACGATGCACGGGACCGTACGCTGCAGCTTCCCACCCAGGCCATACGGGGGCTAGAGCCCCGCCTCAAGAAGGCGCACGACAGGTTGACCAGCCTGGAGCAGCAAGCGGCCGGTTTGGCCAAAGCCGGCAAGCGGGTGCCCGACGTTCTTGCGTCAGACATCACCGATCAAAAACTCGAGGTCGAGACCATCCAGGCCGAGATCGACCGCCACAAGGCCCAGATCGAGGTCATCAAAGCCAGGTACGAGCAAGACAAGAAGCGCTACCTCGAGGTGACGCAACGCTGATCGGACGTTGCTGCGTCCCGAGCGGTTGCGTCGCGCGCCTCATCCCGAAAGCTTCCGGAGTAGGATCTCGTTGACCTGGGCGGGGTTTGCCTTGCCGCCGCTGGCTTTCATGACCTGGCCCACGAAGAAATTGAAGGCCTTCTCTTTCCCCGCGCGAAACTCCGCCACCTGAGTCGGGTGGGCCGCGATGATCTTCTCCACGATGTTCTCGATCTCTCCCCTGTCTGAGATCTGCTTCAGCCCTTGAGCTTCAATGATCGCATCGGCCTCCATCGAACCGTCCCACATCTGGTCAAAGACCTCGCCCGCGCTCCTGCGGGTGATCCTGTTGCCCTCGACATTCTTCAGTAGCCCGGCCAGCCGCTCGCTACTTACGGGGGAGCCTGACACATCCAGCCCGGCGCGGTTGAGTGCGGCGCTGAACTCCCCAAGCATCCAGCTGGCAGCGAGTTTGTGGCCTCCTCCCAGTGCGCGCACCAATGCTTCGTAGAAGTTTGCTAGTTCGCGGGTTGCGGTGAGCAGGCCTGCGTCGTAGCCGGTAAGCCCGAACTCGCGCTGGAAGCGGTCGCGCTTGACGCCCGGCAACTCGGGCAGCCGCCTGCGCGACCTCTTCGACCCAAGCCGCGCTCACTTCAAGGGGCAGCAGATCGGGATCCGGGAAATAGCGGTAGTCGTGAGCGTCTTCTTTCGATCGCATGGAGCGCGTCTGATCGCGGTTTGGATCATACAGCCGGGTTTCCTGCATGATCTTTCCGCCGTCCTCCAGGATCTCGATCTGGCGCCTCGCCTCGTATCCGATGGCGCGCTCCAAGAATCGAAACGAGTTGAGGTTCTTGATCTCGCAGCGCGTACCGAGCTTGTCGCTGCCCCTCGGGCGCACCGAGACGTTGGCATCGCAGCGGAACGACCCTTCCTGCATGTTGCCGTCGCTGATGTCGATCCAGCGCACCAGCGCGTGGAGCGTCTTGGCATAGGCGACCGCCTCCTCGGCGCTGCGCATCTCGGGCTCCGACACGATTTCCAGCAGTGGGCTGCCGGCCCGGTTGAGGTCGATGCCACTCAGGTCGTGGTATTGCTCGTGCAGCAGCTTGCCGGCGTCCTCTTCCAGATGGGCGCGGGTTAGGCGGATGGTCTTTTCTGTCTCGCCCGATCTGGATCGGGATGCTGCCCCCCTGCACGATGGGCAGCTCGTATTGGCTGATCTGGTAGCCCTTGGGGAGGTCCGGATAGAAATAGTTCTTGCGCGCGAATACTGAGCGGCGATTGATGGTTCCGCCAACCGCGAGCCCGAAGCAGATCGCCCGCTCGACCGCGCTCTTGTTCGCCACCGGCAGCACGCCCGGCAGCGCGATGTCCACCGCGCAAGCCTGGGTGTTGGGTGCGGCACCGAACGCCGTGGGCGCACCCGAGAACATCTTTGACGCTGTCGACAGCTGAGCGTGCGTTTCCAGCCCGACCACCACTTCCCATTGCATAGCGGAACTCATACCCTCAATGGAGGAAACCCCGATGCTGTTTGTCGCCTTCGGCTCTAGCCGGGCTCGGCAGGCATGCGAAGGTGCCAATCGGTGCTCTGCTGGTACTGATGTGCGACATTGAGCATGCGCGCCTCCTGGAAGTAATTGCCCACGATCTGCAGTCCCACCGGTAGGTTGGCGTCGCCGAAACCGCAGGGAATCGATAGCGCCGGGATGCCGGCGAGCGGGGCGGGAACGGTGTAGATGTCGTTGAGGTACATTTGGACGGGATCCGCGATCTTAGCCCCGAGTTTGAACGCTGTCGTTGGCGTAGTCGGGCCCATGATCACGTCACAGCGTTTGAAGGCGTCGGCAAAATCCAGGGCGATCAGGCGACGAACCTTCTGTGCCTGCAGGTAATAGGCGTCGTAGTAGCCGTGCGACAAGACGTAGGTCCCAATCAAGATCCGGCGCTTGACTTCGGCGCCGAACCCCTGCGCCCTGGTCTTCATGTACATGTCGCGCAGGTCGCTGTACTCAGGTGCCCGGTAGCCATAGCGCACGCCGTCGAACCGGGCCAGGTTGCTGGAGGCCTCGGCCGGCGCCAACACGTAATAGGCCGGGACCGATAACCGGGTCTGCGGCAGACTCACCTCGACCAGCTGGCAGCCCAGCCGCTGATACTCGGCCACGGCTGCTTGCACTGCCCGGCCAACGTCGGGAGCGAGCCCCTCGCCGAAGAACTCTCTCGGCAGGCCGATGCGCAGGCCCGCGATCGACCGCTTCAGGTCGCGCCCGTAGTCCTCGCTCGGACGCTCGAGACTCGTCGAGTCGCGGGCGTCGAAGCCCGCCACCGCAGTGAGCAGCAACGCCAGGTCGGCAGCGGACTTCGCCATGGGACCGCATTGGTCCAGGCTGGAGGCGAACGCGACCATCCCGTAGCGCGACACCACGCCGTAGGTCGGCTTCAATCCCGAGACGCCGCACAGCGCTGCCGGCTGGCGGATCGAGCCGCCCGTATCTGTCCCGAGCGCAGCGGGCGCAAGGCGGGCTGCGACAGCCGCCGCTGAGCCACCCGAGCTCCCACCCGGGACGGCGTCGCGGTCCCAGGGGTTTGCGACCGCACCAAAGTAGGAGGTTTCGCTGGACGAGCCCATGGCAAACTCGTCCATGTTGGTCTTTCCGAGACTCACAGCCCCCGCGCCATGCAGCTTCTCAACCACGTGCGCGTCGTAGGGTGCGACGAAGTTGGAAAGGATCTTCGAGCCGCAGGTGGTGAGCCAGCCCTTGGTAAGGAAGATGTCCTTGAGAGCGACCGGGATGCCGGTCAGCGCCTGCACTTGGCCGTTGGCGATGCGCTCATCTGCCGCCCTGGCCTGGGCCAGGCTCGCCTCCGGGTCCAGGGTCACGAACGCGTTCAGCTCCGGGTTAAGCCGTTGCGCGCGGTCGAGGAACAGTTGGGTCAGCTCGACGCTGGAGATTTGTTTTCGGGCGAGCGCCTGGACGAGCTCGCTGAGGCTGGCGTTGATCATTGAGTGAGGTGTGAGGCGCAAGCGGTGAGAAACCCAGGATCGGAGCAGGCTGACGCCTCGCTCCTCACTGCACCTACTGTCACTCTATGACCTTCGGCACCAGGTAGAGGCCGGCCTGGACCTGCGGCGCGAGGCTCTGGAACAGCTCATGCTGATCCTCTTCCGTCACCCGGTCCTCGCGCAATCGCAGGCTAACGTCCTGGGCATGAGACATCGGTTCGATGCCGCGCGTGTCGACCGACTGCAACTCTTCGATCAACGCGAAGATGGCCTGCAACTGAATCAGAACCTGCTGTGCCTCGGCGTCGCTGATTTCGAGGCGGGCGAGTTGGGCGATGCGTGTGACGTCGTCCAGAGACAGGGGCATGGAGGAGGCTTCGGTTAGAGGTGGCTGGAGTGTGCGCCCGACCGGCTCGGCGCTTCCAACGCATTCTTCAAGTAGAGTATTATAACTTGTTCCTTCCATGCACCATTGACTCGACAGACCAGGAGCTTCATGTTCGGATTCCTTGGCGGTTACTTTTCGAACGATCTCGCCATCGACCTCGGCACAGCCAATACCCTGATCTATGTGCGCAGCAAAGGTATCGTGCTGAACGAGCCCTCGGTCGTGGCCATCCGTCAGGAAGGCGGTCCCAACGGGAAGAAGGTAATCCAAGAGGTGGGTCTGGCCGCAAAGCAGATGCTGGGCCGCACGCCAGGGAACATCATCGCCATCCGTCCCATGAAGGACGGGGTGATCGCCGATTTTACGGTGACCGAGCAGATGCTCAAGCAGTTCATCAAGAAGGTGCATGACAACCGCCTGTTCTCCCCCAGCCCGCGCATCGTGATCTGCGTGCCCTGCGGCTCAACTCAAGTGGAACGCCGCGCTATTCGCGAGTCGGCCTACGGCGCCGGCGCGCGCAAGGTTGAGCTGATCGAAGAACCGATGGCGGCGGCAATTGGTGCCGGACTGCCGGTGGAAGAGGCGACCGGCTCGATGGTGGTGGACATCGGGGGCGGCACCACCGAGGTCGGTGTCATCTCCCTGGGCGGGATCGTCTATTCGGGCTCGGTGCGGGTGGGTGGTGACAAGTTCGACGAGGCCATCATCAACTACATCCGCCGCAACTACGGGATGCTGATCGGCGAGACAACGGCAGAGGAGATCAAGAAGGAGATCGGCTCCGCCTTCCCGGGCAGCGAGGTGAAGGAAAAGGAGGTCAAGGGCCGCAATTTGGCTGAGGGCATCCCGCGCAGCTTCACCATCTCCAGCAACGAGATCCTCGAGGCGCTGACCGAGCCGCTCAACGCGATCGTCAGCGCGGTCAAGTCGGCTCTAGAACAGACGCCGCCCGAGCTGGGTGCTGATATCGCCGAGAAGGGGATGGTGCTCACGGGAGGCGGGGCGTTGCTGCGCGACATAGACCGCCTACTCATGGAGGAAACCGGATTGCCCGTGATCGTGGCCGATGACCCTCTGACCTGCGTGGTGCGCGGCTCGGGCAAGGCGCTGGACAAGATGGACAAGCTCGGCAGCATCTTCACCAGCGACTGAGGAGCGGGGCCTGTCCGCGCGCGCGTTTCCGCGCGACGCACGCTTCTTGCTTAAAGGCAGGCGCTCTGCCATCCGCTCGTCGACTGTAGTCACCTCATGGAATACTCGCCGCCACCGTTCTTCAAGCGCGGTCCGAGCCTCCTCACACGATTTACGTTCTTCTCGATTGTGTCAGTCGTCTTGTTGGTGGCGGATGCCCGCTTCAACTACCTCACGGTCTTGCGCCAGGGCATCGCAGCGGTGGTCTACCCCCTGCAGCGGCTGTCCTCGGTGCCGGGTGGCCTGGTCGCACGCATCGGCGACTTCTTCGTGACCCAGTCCCAGCTGCAGCGGGACAACGAGCAACTTAGGCGGCAAGAGCTGCTCCACACCGGCGCCCTGCAGCTGGGGAAATCCCTGGAGAGCGAGAACCAGCATCTGCGCCAGCTGCTCGGGCTGCGCGAGCGCTTGCCGCGCGAGTTCATTGCGGCCGAGATTCTCTATTCGCATCGCGACCCCTTTACCCGGCGGGTGGTGGTGGACAAGGGGTTTCAGCACGGGGTGAAGGCAGGCCAGGCGGTGGTCGATGAGACTGGTGTGGTCGGCCAGGTGACACGCGTGTTTCCCTGGGTATCGGAAGTCACGTTGGTCACGGACAAGGAGCAGGCGGTGCCGATCCAATCGGTCCGCAGCGGCTTGCGCGGGGTCACGTTCGGCATCGGCTATGACGGAACACTGGAGCTGCGCTTCATGCCCGTGAATGCGGATATTCAGAACGGCGACGTGCTGGTCACCTCGGGTATCGATGGCACCTACCCGCCAGGACTGCCGGTGGCAGTGGTGTCCAACATCGAACGCAATGCCGCCTACGCCTTCGCCCGCATCACCTGCACGCCAACCGCGGGCGTGACCAGCTTCAGTCAGGTGCTGATCGTGTCCACCGCGGACCAGCTGCCGGGCAATCCGGTTACAGATGATGAGCCCGGACCCAGGGGCAGGAAGGCGAAGAAGTGAACGTCGACTGGCTGCGCGCGCCGGCCGGCGGCAGGACCTCGCACCAGGAGATTCTGCTGCCCGTGAAGACGCGCTATATCGCCCTGACCCTGGTCAGCGCCCTCGTCCTTAACCTGTTTGCACTGCCGGGCGTGCTGCAGCAGATCCGTCCCGATTTCATCGCGCTGACGCTCATTTACTGGGTGGTCTACCATCCCCGAAGGGTGGGATTTCTGCCGGCCTGGTTCCTAGGTCTGATCATGGACGTGGCGGACGGTAGCCTGTTTGGGCAGCACGCGTTGGCCTACGCGGTACTGATGTACCTGGCCATCTTGCTGCATCGCCGGATCGTGATGTTCGGCATGCGGCACCAGATCGTGCACGTGGCGGCGATCCTCATCGCCTCCCAGCTGATCATGCTCGGCGTGCGGCTGATGGCCGGCGCCGATTTTCCGGGCGCAATGTATTTCGTGCCTAGCCTGCTGGGGGCAGGGATGTGGCCACTCTTGTTCAACGTGATACGCGTGCCCCTGCGACCCAGGTCCGACCCGGATGCTGTCTAGATTGCGCATGTTCCGCCGCATGGCAGCGCGCGAGGAGCGCGACCCGATAGTACTGGGAGGGGGTCGGCGGGCCGAACTGCGCGACCATCAGAAGGAGTTGCACAACTTCCAGATGCGACTGGTGGTGTGTGCCGGCTTTGTGTTGGTCGTCTTCTTTCTCTTGCTGATCCGGTTCTTCTACCTGCAGGTTCTGCAGCACGAGTACTACCATACGCTGGCCGAGAACAACCGCATCTCCATCGTTCCGATCAGTCCCAACCGCGGCTTGATGCTGGACCGCAACGGTGCGGTGATCGCGCATAACTACGCTGCGTATACGCTCGAGATCACGCCTTCTAAGGTGGGTGACCTGGAGTCGCTGATCAATGAGCTGGCGACCGTGGTCGAGGTTGCGCCCAAGGACCGCAAGCGCTTCCACAAGCTGCTGGAGGAGGCCCACGATTTTGCCAGCCTCCCCATCCGCACCCGGCTCAACGACGTGGAGGTGGCGCGGTTCGCGGCCAACAAGTTCCGCTTCCCCGGCATAGACATCCGCGCACGCCTGTTCCGGCATTATCCCAACGGAGAAGTGGCCTCGCACGTGATCGGTTACATCGGCCGGCTTACGCAAACCGATCAGGACAGGCTGGACGACGAGGAGCTGGCCGCGAATTACAAGGGCTCGGACTTCATCGGCAAGGTGGGCCTGGAAGGGCGTTACGAGGCGAATCTGCACGGCACCACGGGATTCGACGAAGTCGAGACCGACGCCAACGGGCGAGCCGTGCGCACGTTGCGCAGCACCCTGCCAGTGTCGGGCAACAATCTGCTGCTGTCGCTGGATGCGCGATTGCAAGAGGTAGCGGAACGCGCCTTCGGCGAGCGGCGCGGCGCGTTGGTGGCCATCGAACCGACCACGGGCGGCGTGCTGGCTCTGGTCAGCAAGCCGGGTTACGACCCCAACGTGTTCGTCGACGGCATCGACCCCCAGAGCTGGGAGGTACTGAACAGCTCGCCCGACCATCCCCTCAACAACCGCGCCCTGCAGGGCATGTATCCGCCCGGCTCCACCTTCAAGCCGTTCATGGCGCTGGCCGCCCTGGAACTCGGCAAGCGCAATCCACATCACGCTATCTACGATCCCGGGTATTTCTTCCTCGCGCGGCGCGGCAGGCCATCGTTACCGCGACTGGAAGACTGGCGGGCACGGCATGGTGGACATGCACAAGTCGATCGTGATTTCGTGCGATACCTACTACTACGGGGTGGCGCAGGAGCTGGGAATCGACAACATCCACGACTTTATCGGCCAGTTCGGCTTCGGCCGGCGCACCGGCATCGACATCGACGGCGAAGCTGGGGGGTTGCTGCCATCGCAGGAGTGGAAGATGCGGCGTTTCCAGCAGAAGTGGTTCGCCGGCGACACGATTTCGGTGGGTATTGGCCAAGGCTACAATCTCGCCACGCCAGTGCAACTGGCGCAGGCGGTTGCTGTCATCGCCAACAAGGGCACGGTGTTCCGTCCGCACGTCGTGCGCCACATCCAGGACAGCCGGACCAACAAGCTCACCAGCATCGAGGTCGAGCCGGTCGGGACCGTCCCTCTACACCCCCAGAACTTGAGCCTGGTACGCGACGCCATGGTCGACGTCACACGCCCCGGCGGCACCGCTGCGGTCGCTGGCGCCGGCGCGCAATACCGCTTCGCCGGCAAGACTGGCACGGCACAGGTGGTCGCCCTGAAGCAGAACGAGAAGTACGATGAGCGGCGGGTCCAAGAGCGCCACCGCGACCACGCTCTGTTCATCGCTTACGCCCCGGCGGACGCACCCACCATCGCCTTGGCAGTGCTGGTGGAGAACGGCGGGCACGGAGCTTCGGCCGCGGCACCCCTGGCGCGCACCGTGTTGGACTTCTACCTCCTCGGCAAGGAGCCCCCGGTCAAGCCCGGCGCGCGAGATGAGGGCGACGAGAATGATTAGCCGCCTGCTCGCCTTCCTCGGCCGCCACATCGATCGCCATCTGCTGGCGGCGATCGGCGCGCTGCTGTTGGTTGGACTCATCACTTTGTACAGCGCTTCGGGCGAGAGCGTGAGCCGGATCGGCGCTCAGCTGGCCAACATCGTGGTCGCGCTTGTGGTCATGTGGATCGCAGCCAACATCCCGCCCCACTATCTGCAACGGCTCGCGCTGCCGGTCTACCTGTTGTTGCTGCTGCTGCTGGTCCTCGTGTGGCGCTACGGCGAGATCATCAACGGCGCGCGCCGCTGGCTGAACATCGGAGTGATCCGATTCCAGCCTTCTGAGTGGATGAAGGTAGCGGTGCCCTTGGCGCTCGCCTGGTACTTCGACCGCTACGAAGCGGTGCTCAAACTGCGCGATTTCGCGGTGGCGGCGGTGATGCTAGTGGTGCCGGTGGCGCTGGTTGCCAAGCAACCCGATCTGGGTACAGCGCTGATCATTACGGCCGCGGGCTTCTACGTCATCTTCCTGGCCGGGTTGAGCTGGAAGATCCTGATCGGCCTGACTGCGGCCGTGGCGGCGTGCCTGCCACTGGCGTGGTCGATGCTGCACGATTATCAGCGCCAGCGAATCCTGACGCTGTTCGATCCCAATCAGGATCCGCTGGGGGCGGGCTATCACACGATCCAGGCCACGATCGCACTGGGGTCCGGCGGGTTTTTCGGCAAGGGTTGGCTGAACGGCACGCAAGCGCACTTGGATTTTCTTCCCGAGCGCAGCACGGACTTCGTCTTCGCGGTGTTCTCGGAAGAGTTCGGGCTGTTCGGCAATCTGGTGCTGGTGACCTTGTTCCTCTTCATCATCGGGCGCGGGCTGTTCATCACCTTCAATGCCTCGACCCTGTTCACACGCCTGGTGGCCGGCGCCATCACGCTGACTTTGTTCACCTACGTGTTCGTGAACATGGGCATGGTGAGCGGGGTGTTGCCGGTGGTGGGCGTGCCGCTGCCGCTGATCAGCTACGGCGGATCGTCGCTGGTTAGCCTCCTTATGGGAATGGGCATCCTGATGAGTATTCACACGCACAAGCGGCTGGTGAAGAGCTAGTGAAGGCCGACGGGTGAAGGGTAGGAGGTCGTTGAAGCACGCAATTCGCGCGCAAGTCGGGCAGGGTGGCCATCACATCATGTGCCCAGCGAATACTCTTCACCCTTCAGCCTTCACCCTTAACGCCGCACAGGCCTTGGCGGTCTTGGGACTGGTTGCTCTCACTGCCTGTTCTTCCTCGCCGCCTCGCCCGGACACGAGCGCGCCGCGCAAACCCGGCGGCTACTATCTCGACGACGGTCCAGGTGCGAATCCGCCTGCCAACCTGGACCAGATATCGGATCCTGAACCCAAGCTCGAACCGATCAAGGCCTCCACGTCGCGTCCCTACACCGTGTTCGGCCGCACCTACACCCCGATGACCCGGCTCGGCCCCTACCAGGCGCGCGGGGCTGCGAGTTGGTACGGCAGGCGCTACCACGGCCAGGCCACCGCTTCCGGCGAGCCATACGATATGTACGCCATGACCGCGGCACATCCGACGCTTCCCATTCCGAGCTACGCGCGCGTCACCAACCTGCGGACCGGGAAGACCATCGTGGTGCGCGTCAACGACCGTGGCCCGTTCCACGGTGACCGACTGATCGACCTTTCGTACACGGCGGCTTACAAGCTCGGAGTAGTCGGCTCGGGTAGCGATCTGGTTGAAGTAGAAAGCATCGTCCCCGGCGAGACCCCGCCGCCGAGCGTCGCGGCGCACGCGCCGGGGACCACCGAAGCAGCCTCAGCGCAGCGGCCTGTCGAGGCCGCCGTAGCGCAGGAACCCACCGGCGTGTACGTGCAGCTCGGCGCTTTCAGCCTGCGCCAGAACGCCGAGAGTTTTCTCGCTCACATGCGAGTCGAAATGAACTGGCTGGCAGGCGCGATAGGCCTGTACGCGCGCGACGGACTGTACCGCGTCCACGCCGGCCCTTATGCGGACCGGACTCAGGCCGATGAGGTAGCTACGCGCATCGAGCGATCGATGGACCTCAAACCGATCTTGATCACCCGCTAGAATTGCTCGCCACGAACCAAGGGGACAAGCGCTCATGCATTGCCTGCTCTGTGGCTCGATCGCCTACGACACCATCATGGTGTTCCGAGACCGGTTCCGGAACCACATCCTCCCCGACCAGATCCACATTCTCAACGTCGCGTTTCTGGTTCCCGACATGCGCCGCGAATTCGGCGGATGCGCCGGCAACATCGCCTACAACCTGCGTCTGCTGGGCGAACGGCCGCTGATCATGGCCACCGTGGGTGAGGACTACCAACCCTACGCCTACCGGCTGGATAAGCTGAAGCTGCCCCAGACTCACATCCGCCAGGTCAAGGATATTTTTACCGCTCAAGCCTTCATCACTACAGATCTGGACGACAACCAAATCACGGCTTTTCATCCCGGGGCGATGAACCATTCACACCTCAACCGCGTGAGCGACGCCAAGGACGTGACTCTGGGCATCGTGGCGCCCGACGGCCGTCAGGGCATGATCGACCACGCCCGCCAGTTCCACCAAGCGGGCATCCCCTTTGTTTTCGATCCGGGTCAGGGCATACCCATGTTTGACGGCGAAGAGCTGCTCGAGTTCGTGCGCCTTGCCGACTACGTCGCCGTCAACGGCTACGAGGCGCGCCTGCTTCAGGAGAAGACCAGTAGGTCGGTCGCGGAGCTGGCGAGCATGGTGAAGGCATTCATCGTTACGCAGGGCGCCGAAGGCTCGCTCATCCATGCTGGAGGTGAGACCCATCGTATCCCAAGCGCAAAGCCGCAGGCGGTGCTCGATCCGACCGGCTGCGGCGACGCCTATCGGGCCGGGCTGTTGTATGGCATCGGCCATGCCTGGGACTGGCCCACGACGGGCCGGCTGGCATCGCTCATGGGCGCCATCAAGATCGCCAGCCGGGGCGGGCAGAACCACCAGGTTACTCGGGACGAGATCGGGGCGCAGTTCAAGGAAGCGTTCGCTACTTCGATCTGGTAAGCTGGGGCCCCATCTTTGACTTGACTAGCAGGTATCAGGACCCAGGATCGGGGCGTGAAAGCGGCGGAACGCAACGGTCCGTGCATACCCCTCACACGAGGAGAGCCACAGATCAATGCGGCACACCGGCAGGTCCCGAGTCGGCGATACGGCCCCACATCTCTACCCGCGAAACTGCGGGGGCGGCTCCTTCTATGCGGCCCGCCGCGACCTTTCGACCTCGCCATCTCGTGGCCGAGTTCCGGCGATCGTCGCGAAAGCTTCACCTGCGCTTCACCCACTTGTCATAGCGAAAACTTAGTGTTCGCTGGTGTTCTTTAATGGAGTGGAAACATGCTGGAAACACGGCGCGACCCTCGCCTTGAATCGCAACGCAAACTAGCCGTGCACCTAGCGCGCGGCGAGGCCGAGGTTCTGGAAGCCCAGCGGTTGCGTTACCGCGTGTTCGCCGAAGAGATGGGCGCGCGGCTGCCGAGGGCGGCGGAGGGCATCGACCGCGACCCGTTCGACGCCTGGTGCGAACACCTGCTGGTTACCGAAGAGGATACCGGAGAAGTCGTGGGAACCTATCGCATTCTCACGGGGGAGACCGCCAAGCGCATCGGCGGCTTCTATTCCGACCAGGAGTTCGATCTGACGCGGCTGAACCACCTGCGCGACCGCACGGTCGAGATCGGGCGCTCCTGCGTGCATCCGGACCATCGCAGGGGCGGGGTGATCGCGCTGCTGTGGTCGGGTGTGTTCGAATACGTGCGGAGGACCGGCCACGAGTACATTCTGGGCTGCGCCAGCCTAAGCATGGTCGACGGCGGACATGGTGCGGCAGCGGCTTTCGACCGCCTGCGCGAGTCGCACCTGAGCCCGGCGGAATACCGTGTGTTCCCACGCTGTCCACTGCCGCTGCATGAACTCGATCGGACCGCAACGCCGTCGATCGCGCCGCTGATCAAGGGATACCTGAGAGTCGGGACCTACGTCTGCGGTGAGCCGGCCTGGGACCCGGACTTCAATACGGCCGACCTGTTGATGCTGCTGCCTCTGTCCCGCGTGGCCGCGCGCTACGCAAAGCACTTTTTGAGGCATGCCGCATAGCCGCAGTCTGCCTCGATCCCAGGACGCCGCACGGGACAGGTCGACCTCAAGCATCACTCGGCTGTATCGGCTCACCCGGCTGCTGCTACACATCGTGTACGGCTGCGTTGGCGTAGCCGTCGTATTTCCCTTCTTGTCCCACAAGCGGCGCTTGCGCGAGCATCAAGGGCTGGTCGCGCCAGGCTCTGCGTATCGTGCACCTGCGGCTGACGGTGCGCGGCTCGCTGCCACCCGGTCACGCGCCGACCTTGATCGTCAGCAATCACGTGTCCTGGCTCGACATCTGCGTCCTCGCCTCCGTGGTGCCGGTCCGGTTCGTGGCCAAGTCCGATGTCCGCCGCTGGCCGCTGGTCGGGTCCCTGGCGTCGGGCGTCGGAACCATCTTTATCGAGCGCAGAAATCCGCTGGACACGGTGCGTACCAATCGGGCCATCGTGCAGGCGCTCACCCGTGGTGAATATGTCGCGATGTTTCCCGAAGGAACCAGCACCGATGGCACCGAGATCAAGCCGTTCCATGCATCGCTGTTCCAGCCTGCGCTGGAGGCGGTCGCGTGCGTGGTGGTGGTGGTGTTGCGCTACGTCAACCCAGACGGCAGCGTCAATCTAGATGCGTCTTACGCGGGAGAGCGTTCGTTGTGGGAGTCGTTTCGGCTTGTCGTGGCACGCCGATCGTTGCACGCGGAGCTGATCTTCGCCGCCAGCATCGACGTCAACGCCAGGACCCGGGCGGACATTGCACGCGCGGCCGAATGTGCTGCCGCCGACGCTTTGCAGTTACCGCGCCCCGGCAGGAAGACTGGAACTGTCGTCGGTCCTCCAGGCACAACGCCGACAACTTCCTCCCCCCTAGACAGCCCGTGTCCAGTGCAATCACGGCGGGCTGCAGCGCCAGGCCCAGCGCTGAGCAGTGGCCGACGATGACGAACCAGGGCAGGACCCGCTCGGGTAACACTTTGCTGCGCGAGGCTGCTCGGAAAGGGTCGACACCGGGCTTTGTCCGGCTTTACCGGCTCACCCGGCTCCTGCTCCATCTAGTCTATGGCTGTTATCGCGTAGGTGTTCTGTTTCCCTTTTTTTCCTGGAAGCAGCGGGTCGCCGCGATCAAGCGCTGGTCGCGGCAGCTTCTACGCATACTGCACCTACGACTAACGGTGCACGGTTCGCTACCTTCCGGTCACGCGCCGACCATGATCGTCAGCAATCACGTGTCGTGGCTCGACATCTGGGTCCTCGACTCCGTGGTGCCGGTGCGCTTCGTGGCCAAGTCTGACATCCGCCGCTGGCCCCTGGTCGGGTTCCTCGTGTCGGGTGCCGGAACCATCTTCATCGAGCGCAGCAAGCTGCAGGACACCGCGCGCACCAATCGCGCCATCGTGGAAGCGCTCACGCGCGGCGAACACGTCGCGATGTTTCCCGAAGGCGCCACCACCGATGGCACTGAAGTCAAGCCGTTCCATGCATCGCTCTTTCAGCCCGCGCTGGGGGCGGGTGCGCGCGTGGTGGTGGTGGCGTTGCGCTATGTCAACCCGGACGGCAGCGTCAATCTGGATGCCTCCTACGTGGGCGAGCGTTCGCTGTGGGAGTCGGTTCGGCTGATCCTCGCGCAGCGATCGCTGCATGCGGAGTTGACCTTCGCCGCCACTATCGATGTCAGCGGCAAGACCCGGCGCGACATCGCGCGGGCGGCAGAATGCGCTACCGCCGACGCTTTGCAGTTGCCGCGTCCTGGCAGGAAAACTGGAACAGCCGCCGGCCTTCCAGGCGCAACGCCGTCAACTTTCTCCCCCACAGACACCCGGTATCGAGTCCGACCACGTTCGGCTCCAGCACCAGGCCCAGTGCTGACCAGTGGCCGAAGATAATGGGCGTTGCACTGCTGGCGCGCCCAGGGACAGCGAACCAGGGCAGGACCCCGGCCGGTAACACGGCGCTGTCGCCCTTGTAACGCAGCTGCATGGCGCCGTCACGCGTACACACCCGCATGCGGGTCATGGCGTTGACGATCACGCGCAACCGCGCGTAACCGGTGAGCTGGTCGCTCCAGCGGTCCGGCCCGTTGCCGTACATGCGGGCCAACAGCGAGGCATAGTTAGGCGCGCGCAGCGCATGCTCCACCTCCCGCGCCAATTCCAGCGCTCGCGCCACCGTCCAGGATGGCAGCAGCCCGGCGTGCACCATCGCGTAGCCGCCTTCGGTATGCATGAGCGGGCGCTGGCGCAGCCACGCAATGAGCTCTGCACGATCCGGAGCGCTCAGCGTTTCCTCCAGCGTATCGTCCTTGCGTAGGACGGCATGCCCTTCCGCGACCGCCACCAGGTGGAGATCGTGATTGCCAAGCACGCACACTGCGCTCTCACCCAGGCCCTTGACGAAGCGCAGCGTGGCGAGCGAATCCGGCCCGCGATTGACCAGGTCGCCCACGAACCACAGACGGTCGCGTTTGAGGTCGAATGCGATCCGCTCGAGCAGACCCAAGAGCGCTTGAAAGCAACCCTGCACATCGCCAATCGCGTAGGTAGCCATCACGTGAGGCGACTGAGATGGGGCGCGGGCTGAGGGGCTACGTGAAGGCGAGCGGAAAGCTCGCGCCTCGGTTTGGCGATCTCGTCCTACTTCGATTGGTTGAGCATGAAGTCCACCGCAGCATTCACCTCGGCGTCCGACAAGGATGGGTTGCCTCCCTTGGGTGGCATCGCTCGGATGCCTTTGATGGCGTGCTCGTGGACCTTGCTCACGCCTTGGGCGAGTCGCGGCTGCCACGCCGCCTTGTCGCCGAGCTTGGGCGCACCGACCAAGCCCGCGCCGTGACAGGCCTGACAGACCGTCTTCACTACCTCTTCGCCGCTGCGGACTCCCTGGGTGGCGCTGGTATCCGCCAGCGCCACATCGCCCACGGGTTTGAGGCGTTGCGCCACTGCATCCTCGGACATCGCGCGTCCGCCGATGTCCACCTTCAGGCCACCGGTAACCATCTGCACGATCATGACGATCAGCAGGATCGGAGTAAGGAAGGCCAACAGCACGACTACGATAAGCTGCTGGGGTGTTCGGATCGCAGTGGAATGGTCCTCGACATGCACGTCGGTCATGGAAAATCCTCGCCTTCAGACTCGCATCAGGACCCGCAGTATAGGGGATCGGAAGCGGGCCTCACAGGCAGGGCGATGGACGCTTAAGCCGATTGCGGCTATCCTTCGCGCTCACTCTCGCTGCCTGCGCGCCCATAGCTCAGTGGATAGAGTATTGGCCTCCGAAGCCAAGGGTCGTGGGTTCGAATCCCGCTGGGCGCGCCAATTTCCCCGCTTTGCTCAGGGATTGACGGTAGGCCTTTCGCAGCGCAGATGAATCCCTATCTGCGGGAACATCCGCTCGCGGGCCGCGAGCGGCGCGGCACGCTGGGACGCCATGCACCTTCGCTTGTGGGAGATCGAAGCCGGGCGCCTCAACTGACAGGAGAGCGGCACGCGACCGCTGGAAACCGCGTCGTGCGCCGTGGACGGCTGCGGGCGTGTGCTGCTGTGAGGGCGGACGCGAGGGAGGAGGACATGGGATGCGTGTTCTGCGAGGAAGCCGGTGGTGAGGTCCTCTGGGAAGACGACTACTGCCGCGCTGTATGGGCCTATGAGACCGATTACCCCGGCCTGTGCCGCGTGATCTGGGACAGGCATGTCAGAGAGGTGACCGACCTGGACGCCAGCGGCAGAAGCCAGATCATGCGGGTGGTGTTCGCGCTCGAGCAGGCGCTGATCCGAGTGCTGCAGCCGGAGAAGGTGAACCTCGCGAGCCTGGGCAACCAGGTCCCGCACCTGCATTGGCACGTGGTTCCGCGCTTCAAGGACGACCCGCACTGGCCCTTTGCGATCTGGGGCCGCAAGGTGCGCGAAGGTGGGCACCCGCTGCCGCCGGACTTCGCCATGAACATGCGGCATACGCTGGATCAACTGCTCAGCGTCAAGCGCGGACTGCTATAGGGGAGCTGCGCAGCACCCGACTTAGAATGCGTCGTGTGAGTCACATCGAGCTTCTCTATTCCGAGTCAGCCGATTCCGCTGCCGGTTGGCGGATCGGCGGCGGGCGCACCAGCGAGCGAGCCGCGGGGAAAACGACGCAGAACGTGCTGCCCTTGCCCGGCTGGCTTGCGATATCCAGGCGCGCCTGGTGACGGGATAGAACGTGCTTGACGATCGCCAGCCCGAGGCCGGTGCCGCCGGATGCACGCGACCGGCTGCGGTCGACTCGGTAAAATCGCTCAGTCAAACGTGGAATGTGGTGGGGCTCGATACCAATCCCGGTGTCGCGGACAGCAAACACGGGTTCGCCGTCGCGCTTCGACCAACTGACTTCGATCTCGCCGCTTTCCGGGGTATAGCGCACGGCGTTGCTGATCAGGTTCGACAGCGCGCTGCGCAGTTCGTCGGCGCCGCCTTTCAAGCCCGCCTCGTTCTCGACCCGCAGGCTGAAGCGGTGTCTGCCGGCACTCAGAGCCTGCGCGTCGCGAACCAGCGCGCGCGCCATCTCTGGCAAATCGACGAAATCTTCGCGCAACGGATTCTGTGCGCTCTCTAGCTTGGACAGAGTGAGCAGGTCTTCCACCAGACGCTGCATCCGAGCGGCCTGCTCGCTCATCAGCTGCAGCGAGCGCCGCAGCATGTCGGGATCGGGCTGCGGCATGTCGGACAGCGTCTCCAGGAATCCACCCAGGACCGTGAGCGGCGTGCGCAGCTCATGCGAGACGTTGGCCACGAAGTCCCGCCGCGTGGTCTCCATCCGCTCCCAGCGCGTGATGTCCCGAGACAGCAACAGCCTCTCGCGATCTCCGTAGGGAACGAGCTGAACCGACAGAGTCAGCTCCTGGTCGTTGCGCGACAGCCGCAGTAGCAGCGGCTCGCGGTAGTTGCGGGTCTCAAGGTATTCTTGGAACTGGGGCATGCGCACGAGATAGGTGATCTGCTGGCCGCGGTCACGCTGGCTGGACAAGCCGAAGTAGACCTCCGCCCTGGGGTTGCACCACTCGATCCGGTCGCTGTCGTCGAGGACGATCACACCTTCCGGCAGGGCCGCGCCGGCCTGCTGAAAGCGCTCGAGTGCCGCGGACAGACGCGATTCGATTTGCGTTCGCCGACGCAGCAGGCGGGCCAGCAAGGCGAAGATCTCCTCCCACTCGCCGCTGCCTTCGGGCAAGGTAGCCGAGCTCGGGTTTTCCAGCCAGCGGTACAGCCGTGAAAGGTTGGCAAAGTGGTGCGCGAGCACAAGCAGGAGCCCAACTGCCCAGGCGACTGCAGCCTCTGTCGCGCCCAGGATCGGCCACAGGATCAGCGCGACGATGCTCACCACCGCGGCCGCCATCAGCGGCCGTCCCCAGAGTTTGAGCACTCCTCTGACTCCTAATGGGCCAGAACGGCCCGCGTTGACGCGCGGAATTATCCCAGAATTCGGCTGGCCGTTGCGCTCAGCAGGCCCGCGACGACGCGCGTGAGAAGAGCTCGAAACAGCGCGCAGGCGCGCTCATTGGAGCGATGTCAGGTCCGGGTTAGCTGGCCGACAGGCGGTAGCCTGCGCCGCGCACGGTCTGTATCAGACGATCGTGTTCCGAGGGCTCCAGGGCTTTGCGCAGCCGCCGGATGTGAACGTCCACGGTGCGCTCTTCCACGAACACGTGGTCGCCCCACACCTGGTCCAGCAGCTGGGTGCGCGAGTGCACGCGCTCGGGGTGGGTCATCAGGAAGTGCAGCAGGCGAAACTCAGTGGGCCCCAGGTGCACCTGCTCGCTGTCGGCGGTCACCCGGTGAGTGGCCGGGTCGAGCCTGAGCGTGCCCACCTGCACCATGTCATCGGTCATCTGCGGTGAGCGCCGGCGCAACACCGCCTTGACCCGTGCGTTCAACTCGCGCGGCGAGAAAGGTTTGGTGATGTAATCGTCGGCGCCGGTGTCCAGGCCGGTCAGCTTGTCCTGCTCGTCGGCCCGCGCCGTGAGCATGATGATGGGAATCGATTTGGTGCGCTTGTCGGCACGCAGCCGCCGCGCCAGCTCGATGCCAGACAGCCCAGGCAGCATCCAGTCCAGCAGGACCAGGTCCGGCAGCGCGTCTTGCACCAGACGGATGGCCTGTTCGGCATTGTCGGCCCGCAGACGCCTGATGGCCGGCCTGCTTGAGGTTGTAGGCGATCAGCTCCTGGATCGCGGGCTCGTCCTCGATCACCAGCACGGTCGCCGGCATTCGGCTTCTCCCGAAAGTAAAGGATTTCGCGGGTGCAAGCATATGAAAGCATTGTTACAGCGCCGTGACAACCTAATTTACGGCGGGCTCTCCGCACCCGGCTGGCGTCGGTTATCATCCGTCCTCCCCGGCTCGCCGGCGACCCCGCCCGCGCCGGAGCCTTGCCGGAACGAATGAGCACACCCCAGCCCACCGAGATCGCACTGCACCAGGCCTCGCGGTTGCTCGAAATCGCGTTCTCTGACGGCGCAGTGTTTCGCCTGCCCTGCGAATTGCTGCGCGTCTACTCCCCTTCCGCCGAGGTGCGCGGTCACGGGCCCGGTCAGGAGGTGCTCCAGGCGGGGAAGCGCGAGGTTGAGATCACGGCTGTCGAACCGGTTGGAAGCTACGCCGTCCGGCTGGTGTTCTCGGATGGTCACGACACCGGGTTGTACTCCTGGGACTACCTATATCACCTCGGCACGAATCAGGACCGCTTGTGGCAAGAATATCTCGATCGGCTCGCCCGGGCCGGGGCCAGCCGGGAGCCGAGCAGCGCGGTGTCCGAGCGCGTAGTGCGTCAGTCCGGCCCGGGCGCAAGCTGGAAGAAACTGTGATCAGCAGCGTCAAGAGCGCAGGGTGAACCGTGACAGGCACGCGCGAGAAGACCACCGACTTCGGGTTCGAGGCCGTCCCCGAGGGCGAGAAGGCGCAGCGGGTTGCAGGGGTGTTCGACTCGGTGGCCGCGCGCTACGATCTGATGAACGACCTCATGTCAGGCGGGCTACACCGGCTGTGGAAGCGCTTTACAGTTGAATGCAGCGGGGTGCGCCCGGGCCAACGCGTGCTGGACGTGGCCGGGGGCACCGGCGATCTAGCACGCGTGTTCGCACGGCGCGTGGGCGCCTCCGGCCAGGTGGTGCTCACCGACATCAACGCCAGCATGCTCTGGCGTGGGCGCGACCGGCTGGTCGACGCCGGGCTCGTGACCCCCGTGGTCCAGTGCGACGCAGAGCGTTTGCCTTTCGCTGGCGGATACTTCGACTGCGCCTGCATCGGCTTCGGGCTGCGCAACGTGACGCGCAAAGCGCAGGCGCTCCGAGAGATGGCGCGCGTGCTGCGGCCCGGCGGGCGCGTCCTGGTTCTGGAGTTCTCGCATGCATGGGCGCCGCTGCGGCCTCTGTACGATGCCTATTCCTTGCGCGTGTTGCCTGTGCTCGGTCGTCTGGTGGCTGGGGACGAGGCCAGCTATCGCTATTTGGCGGAATCGATCCGCGTGCACCCGTCTCAGGAACAGCTGAAGACGATGATGGAGGCAGCCGGACTGGAGCGGGTGGAGTACTGGAACCTCAGCGCCGGCGTGGTCGCAGTGCACCGCGGCTTTCGTTTCTAGGGCACGTGGCCAGGCATGCTCTCCGGCCCGGCGGCAGCAGCCATCAACCACTTATTGCGCGATGCCGACTGGGCGCGTGAGCGTCTTATCCCGTTTGCCGGCTGCAGTGTTCGCTTTGAGATCCCACCAGTGTCCGCTGCCTTCACTGTCGCAGCCGACGGCCGTTTGCTCCCCGCAGGGGCTCAGACCGAGCCCGCGACCGTCGTGCGGTTCACCGCGCCCACGCTGATCCGCCTGGTATGGCTGCACGATGAGTCTGCGCGTCAGGATGTGCAAGTCGACGGCGACACGGCGCTGGCCTCTGCCCTCACCAGCGTGTTGAGCGGGTTGCGCTGGGACATAGAAGAGGACCTCAGCCAGATCGTCGGCGACGTCGCTGCGCACCGGCTCACCCAAGCCGGGTCTGACCTGCTTGCCTGGCAGGCCAACGCGGCGTCCAACCTCGCCCACGCGCTGGCCGAGTACTGGACTGCCGAGCAGCCGCTCCTCGTCAGCCACGAGGCCTTGCGCGAGTTCGTGCAGGCAGTTGACGCGCTGCGCGACGACGCGCAGCGCCTGGAGAAACGCATCGAACGCCTCGGACGCTTCGCCGCGCCACGCGCAGGCGCCTGAAGTCCGCTTCCTCCCCCGCGATGCGCCTGTTTCGCCTGTTCATCATCCTGCTGGTGGCTTTCCGCTTCGGGCTGGACGAGTTCCTGCTCGGGCATGAGCGGGTCCGGGTGTTGCGCGTGCTGGTGCGCAGGCTGTCATTCTGGCGCCGCCTCGACCAGCCGCGCGCTGTGCGACTGCGGCTGGCCCTGGAAAACCTGGGCCCGATCTTCGTGAAATTCGGCCAGGTGCTATCCACGCGCCGCGACCTGCTGCCGTCCGACATCGCCGACGAGCTGGCCAAGCTTCAGGATCGCGTGCCGCCGTTCGACTCGGAGCTGGTCGTTGCGACCCTAGAGCGTGTCTACGGCAAGCCGCTGCTCGAGGTGTTTGCGAGCTTCGACGTCAAGCCCTTGGCCAGCGCCTCCGTAGCGCAGGTGCACCTGGCGCGGCTGCCCGACGGGACCGAAGCCGCGGTCAAGATCCTGCGGCCCGGCGTGGGTCGCGTGATCGGCCACGATGTGGCGCTCATGTACAGCGCTGCCGCCCTGATGGAACTGCTCTGGAAGGAGGGCAAGCGGCTCAAGCCGCGCGAGGTGGTGGCGGAGTTCGAGCGCCATCTGGACGAGGAGCTGGATCTCATGCTCGAAGCAGCCAATGCCAGTCAGCTGCGGCGCAACTTTGCCGGTTCCGCCCTGCTGCGCGTGCCCGAGGTGTACTGGGACTGGTGCTCGAGCGAGGTGATGGTGATGGAGAGCATGGCCGGCACGCCCGTCAGCCAGGTGGACGCGCTGCGCGCGCAGGGCGTTCGAGATCCCGCAACTGGCGCGCAACGGCGTGGAGATCTTCTTCATGCAGGTGTTCCGGGACGGCTTTTTCCATGCCGACATGCATCCGGGGAACATCCTCGTCGATCCGCGGGGCAGTTACATTGCGCTCGACTTCGGCATCATGGGCACCCTCACCGAGGTGGACAAGAACTACCTAGCACAGAACTTCCTGGCTTTCTTCCGGCGCGACTACCGTCGTGTCGCACAAGCCCATCTGGAGGCGGGCTGGGTTCCGAAAGACACGCGCGTGGACGAGTTCGAAAATGCAATCCGGGCGGCGTGCGAACCGGTCTTCGACAAGCCGCTCAAAGAGATCTCCTTCGGGCGCGTGCTGCTGAGGCTGTTCCAGACCTCGCGCCGGTTCAACGTTCAGATTCAGCCGCAGCTCGTGCTGCTGCAAAAGACGCTGCTCAACATCGAAGGCCTGGGTCGGGACCTCGACCCCGACCTGGACCTGTGGAAGACGGCCCAGCCTTATCTCGAGCGCTGGATGTCGGAACAGCTGGGATGGCGCGCGTTTGCGCGCCATGTGCGCGAAGAGGCGCCCTATTGGGGCGTGATGCTGCCCCAGCTCCCGCGGCTGTTGCATCGGCGCCTTGCAGATGACGAATCCGATACGCTGGCCCAGCAGCTTGCAGCTGTCAGCGCGCAGCAGAAGCGACAAACGCGGTGGCTGATAGCGCTCTCCGTCTTGCTCACCGCGCTGCTCGCAGCCGAACTCCTGCACCTCCTGACCTGACCCCAGGCGCCCGGCTTCGCCCCGAACAGGGGTTGGGCGCTGCAGTGTAAGTTGTTTGTCATCTTGGTAGGCCTGCCGGACACAGTGGCCGGTGCTGGCGCGTTCGCATCATGGTCGGGCCGTGAGCTATCTACGCCGAACGCGGGCCTACCCCCAGGGTCCGGCTAGGCCGCCTGTGCGCCTGGCATCGGACTACCCGTTCATCAAATTGTCATAGTCGTTACGCAGAATCCCCCCATTGGATGCACCGGTCAATCTCTGCACGGCGCGGGTGGGCCATTGCCTGCACGCCATGTCCGGTGTCTTCTGCAGCGCGGAAAAAACAGCCTGATCTCACTCACCAGGGGAGAACGAAAATGGCGTTCCGATCCAAAGCTGGCCGCTGGAATGGGCTTGCGGCTGCCCTCGCTGCTGCGGCGCTGCTCGGTTTGTCCCTCACGCCGGCTTATGCCCAGCAGAGCGACCCGATGGACGACCTGCTGGAGAAGCTCAAGAACAAGGGCGTGCTGTCCGAGGACGAGTACCAGGCGCTGAAGAAGGCGCGCGAAGAAGAGCAGATCGAGCTGCGCAACGAGCGCCGGCGCCAGGCGCAGAAAGCCGCCCAGGATGCGGCAAAGGAGGAGACGAAAGCAGGAGAAGGAGGCGGCCGCCAAGAAGACCAAGTTCGACGCCAGCCCGGGGATCAAGAGCATCCAGCTGTTCGGCGATGTGCGGCTGCGCTACGAGAGCCGGGCGGGCACCTCCACTTTTCCGATCCCCGGCACCAACGGCGCCGACGACGGAGACCCTCGACCGCTGGCGCTACGCCGTGCGCATCGGCATCCGCGGCGACCTCGTGGAGGACTGGTTCTACGGTCTGCGGTTGGACACCAGCACCAACCCCCGCTCGTCCTGGGTGACCTTCGGGAACACCAACAGCAACGCTAGCGGCGGGGCCGCACCCTACGGCAAGAATGGGATCAATTCGTCGGTCAGGTTTATATGGGCTGGCGCGCCACGCCGTGGCTGACGCTGCAGGCCGGGCAAGATGCCCAACCCCGTGTATACCACGCCCATGGTCTGGGATCCGGACATCAACCCCGAGGGGCTGGCGGAGAAGTTCAACTTTCACGCTCAACGACAGGCTGAGCCTGTTTGGCAACTTCGGGCAGTATGTCTACTCGCAGTTCTCGCCGAACGACAACAGTGGCAGCCTCGGCTACGCCAGCTACGACGGCTACCAGTTCGCCTGGCAGGGCGGGGTGAACTACAAGTTCGGAGAGAGAAAATCGGCCAAGGCGGCGGTGGGCTTCTACAACTACTCCGGCTTCAGCCACGGCAACAGCTTTACTTCTGGGACTGGGACCAACCCGAACAGCAACGGATTCGCCGGCCCCTTCGCTTGCGGGCGCGCAGAATACGCAACCAATCCCGCGATCCAGCCGGATGCGGCGGCAGGACTGGCGTTTGCCAACGGCATAAACGGTCTGCGCTACTTCGAGGTGCCCTGGGAAGTCAACTACCCGTTCGGAGGCATCGATACGCGGCTGTTCGGGGACCTGGCGTACAACATCGACGCGGACCAGCGTGCCGCGCAGGGCAGCTATGCCTCTGCTGGGCAGCCAGGGTCTGGCCTGGCAGGTCGGGCTGGCGGTGGGCACCAGCCTGGGCTTGATCATGAACAGCGAACGCCGCCAAGAAGGGCACCTGGGAGGCGCGCGCCTACTGGCAGCAGATCGATCTCAACGCGTTGGATCCCAACCTCATCGACTCCGACTTCTTCGAAGGTCGGACCAACATGCAGGGGTTGTTCTTCGCGGTTGCCTACAGCCCCACCGATGCGATCATCACCACCATGCGCTTCGGCCAAGCCCATCGCATCAACGCCGAACGGTCCGACCCCGGGCAGCAACCCGGACATGCCGACCGTTCAGCCGCTCACGAGCTATAAGCTCCTGCAGCTGGATCTGACCTGGAAGTTCTAGCGATCCCAAGGACTGAGGTCGCGGCACTCGCTCGACCTCGCCCGTCTGTTGCCACGGTAGCTAGCCCCTCGCACGAAGTGCTGAGCTGCCTGTTGCAGCGCCGGCCGGCCCCGGCTGCGCTCTTGGGGCGGGGAGAGCGGCAGCCGCGGCTCCCAGTCCCGATTCTGGCGCTGATCATCCGAGTTAGAATGCGGGCTTTGTTTCGGGCCCGGCGATGGCGCTTCTGGAGATCCGCGACGTCACTCGACGTTTCGGCGATTTCGTCGCCGTAGACAACGTCAGTCTCAGCATGGAGGCGGGCGAGTTCTTCTGTCTCTTGGGCCCCTCCGGGTGCGGCAAGACGACGCTGCTGCGCATGATCGCGGGGTTCGATGTCCCCAATGGGGGCAGCATCTGGCTGGACGGCAAGGACATGGCGGGCGTGCCGCCCGGAGAGGCGCAATGTCCACACCGTGTTCCAAAGCTACGCCCTGTTCCCGCACATGACGGTGGCCGACAACGTCGGCTTTCCGCTCAAGATGGCGCGGGCCGACCCCCGCCGAAGTCAAGGCGCGGGTGGATGAAGCGCTCGAGGACGTCTCCCTCGACGGCTTCGCCGCACGCTACCCGAACGAGCTATCCGGCGGCCAACGCCAGCGCGTCGCCGTCGCGCGCGCGCTGATCAACCGGCCCAAATTACTGCTGCTCGACGAGCCGCTGGCCGCGCTGGACGCCAAGCTCAAGGAGAGGATGCAGCTGGAGCTGATCACACTTCAGAGAGAAGTGGGCATCACCTTCATCTATGTGACCCACGACCAGCAGGAGGCGCTGGCGTTGGCGCATCGCATCGCGGTCATGAACCACGGCCGGGTAGAGCAGACGGACGAACCGTCCAGGATCTACGGCTTTCCCAAGAACCGCTTTGTGGCCGATTTCATCGGCACCTGCAACATCCTCGACGCAGAGGTGGTGCGCGTGGACGGTGGCCGGATGCAACTGACCATCGATGGCCTGGGCGAAGTGGCCGCGCTTCCGACAGACGGCGTGGCGACCGGCACCAAGGGCGTGCTCGCGCTGCGCCCCGAGCAGGTCGCGATCGGCCAGCGGCTCACGCCCGCCGCGGACGAAAATCACTTCGCCGGGACCGTGTTCGACTTTCTCTATCTTGGCGACGTCACGGTGTACGTGGTCGAACTGGCCAACGGCAGCCGGATAGAGGCCATGTTGCCCAACTCCGCGCCCGGGCGCGCCAAGTTCTTCGAGGCCGGCGATCCAGTCGAGATCAGCTGGCGCATCGACGCAGGCCGCTTTCTCACCGACTGACTCGGGCTCCATGACCGGCCGTCGCCTCAACACGTGGCTGATCAGCGGCCCGCCGCTGCTTTACCTCGTGGTGTTTTTCGCGATCCCGACGCTGATCATGGTGCTGGCCTCGTTCCGTTACCCGGGCGAATTCGGCGGGCTGGCGCCGCTGGTCCAGCGGGGCGAAGACGGGCAGCGCATCGTCAATCTCACTCTGGAGAACTACCAGCGCTTTTTTTCGGATGCCCTCTACGCGGAGCTGTTCCTCAAGTCTTTCTGGTACGCCGTGATCACCACCGTCTTATGCCTCGTGATCGCCTATCCGCTGGCCATGCTCATCGCGCGCAGCCCCAGGAGCCACCGCGATCTGCTTGTGCTGTTGGTGATCCTGCCCTTCTGGAGCAATTTTCTCATCCGCGTGTATGCCTGGATGATCATCCTCGGACCGCAGTCGGTATTTGCGGGCGCCCTCAACGCGCTCCTCAACGCGTTCGGGTTGGGGCCGGTGCGGCTGTTGTTCACTCCCTTCGCCGTGGTCATCGGGCTGGTATATGTGCACCTGCCCTTCATGGTGCTTCCGCTGTATGCGAACCTGGAGAAGCACGACCCCGCTCTGCTGGACGCAGCGCAGGACCTGGGAGCCAATGGCTGGCAGCGGTTCTGGCGGGTGACCTTCCCGCTGTCGCTGCCCGGCGTGTTTGCCGGGGCCGCTCTGGTCTTTATCCCTGCCTTCGGGATCTTCGCCATCCCCGACCTCCTGGGCGGCACCAGCGGGATCATGATCGGAAACGTGATCAAGCAGCAGTTCCTGGACACGCGCGATTGGCCGTTCGGGAGCGTGCTGTCCATGGTGCTTACTGTCGTCGCGGTCGGACTGGCCGGCCTGGCGGCTTGGTATGCGCGGCGGGCGAGGGCGATGGCATGAGTCGTCGCTCGAAGTGGCTATGGTTGGTTGCGATTCTCGGCTACTTGTTCCTGTATGCGCCGCTGGTGATCGTGGTGGCGTACTCGTTCAACGACTCGCGTCTCAACGCCCAGTGGGTGGGGTTCACGCTGGATTGGTACCGCAAGCTGTTCCACAACGAGGAGATGCTTGGCGCAGCCTGGAATTCGCTGCTGATCGGAGTGAGCGCCAGCGCCGTCTCCACCGTGCTTGGCACTATGGCTGGGTACGCGATGTACCGCTTCAAGCTGCGCTTGCTGCCGGTCCTGGTGGTGGCGCCCATCGCCATCCCCGAGATCCTGATGGGCGTGAGCCTGCTGATCTTCTTCGTTGCCATCGATCTGACCCTGGGGCTCACTTCGATCATCCTCGCGCATATCGCCTTTTGCATCGGTTTCGTGGCGATCGTAGTGCGGGCGCGCCTTGCTGGCATGGACGAAAGCCTGGTGGAAGCGGCGCGCGACCTGGGCGCTACGCCGTTCCAGGCGTTCCGGCTGGTTACGCTGCCGCTCATCATGCCCGGGGTCATCGCCGGCGCGCTGATGGCGTTCACGCTCTCGATCGACGACTTTGTCATCACCTACTTCACCGCCGGGGCCGGCGCGCTCACGCTGCCGCTCGAGATCTACACCATGGTGAAGATCTCCGTCACGCCGGAAGTGAACGCCGTCTCGACCCTGCTGATGCTGCTGACCCTGGCCCTGATCGTCATCGCATCTCGGCTTTCGCCAGGAGCGCTGCGTGCGGGCGGTTGACGTTCGCCCGCGGGGCTCGGTGTGAACTCCAGCAGGCCGCGGTCCTAAGCCGCATCCGGGCCAGTAGCCCGCCCGTGCGTTTTGTCCTACGCTAGCTCCGTTTTGGACCCCGGACTGGAGGGTGATCGATGAAGAAGCTGGTGTGCCTTCTGTTGCTTGCTGCTGTTCCGGCGCTTGCCAAGGAAGACGTGCTGAACGTCTACAACTGGAACGACTACATCGCGCCGGAGACGGTGGAGCGCTTCGAGAAGTTGTGCCATTGCAAGGTGAAGCAGAGCTACTTCTCGGACAACGAGGAACTGCTGGCCAAGCTCGCCGCTGGGGCCAAAGGCTACGACGTCTACGTGCCGACCTCCAACTACGTGGCCGGAATGGCCAAGGCGGGGTGGCTGCAGCCGCTCGATCACTCCAAAGTGCCCAACCTCAAGAACGTGATGCCGCAGTACCTCAACACCGAGTTCGATCCAGGCAACAAGTACTCGGCGCCCTACGCGATGTCGATCACACTCATCGGGTACAACGAGCAGAAGATCAAGGAGCTGGGGGTCCCGCTCGGATCCTGGGCCACGATCTTCGATCCTAAGATCCTGGAGAAGATCAAAGGCCGGGTGACCGTGCTCGACAGTCAGAGCGAATTGATGGCCGCGGCGCTGAAGTATCTCGGTTACTCGGTGAACGACCGGGATCCCAAGCACTGGCAACAGGCCAAGGAAGTCATCCTCAAGGCGAAGCCGTACTGGGCCGCGTTCAACGCCTCCAGCTATATCAAGGAGCTGTCGTCGGGCAACATCTGGCTGGTGCACGGTTACTCGAACGACATCTACCAGGCAGACCAGGACGCTCAGAAAGCCGGTCAGAAGTTCCGCATCCGCCACAGCTTGCCGAAGGAAGGCGCCGTTCTGGCGCTCGATTGCATGGTGACCGCTAAGAGCGCCTCGCGGCCGGATCTGGCTTACATGTTCATCAACTTCATGCTCGAGGGACGCAACTCGGCCGATCTCACCAACATGATCGGCTCCGGCAACCCGAACGCCGACGCCCAGAAATACATCAAGCCGGAGATCAAGCAGATCAGCGCAATCTTCCCGGACCCGCAGGCGGCCAAGACACTGGAGATGCTCAAGGATATGACGCCACAGCAGCGGCGTCTGATGAACCGGATCTGGACCGAGATCAAAGCCCAGTAGCCGGTGGCCCGAAGGACGACTCGAAAGCGCGCTGGAACTTCGGGAGCTCTGTGACGGGCAAGGCGTTGATCCCCGCCGCCTCCGACCTTCCCCCGCCAGATGCGAAGAGGCTGCACAACTCCGCGGCTCCCACGGGCCGCGCCGCTGGAGCACGCACGCTGACGCGATAGGTCGTGCCGCGTTCTATGAGCACCGCATGAGCGCGGTGCGTGTGAGAGGTGGCAAGCTCGTTCGCGAGCGCGCCGTGCACGCGCCGAGCCCAGCGCGTGTCTGGCAAGACCACCAGGTAGTGGGTCGGCGTATCGAGCACGGGCGCGACCCGGGTGGCCCGAGCCAGGTCTTCATGGTAGCCCTCCCGCAGCGTTTCGAATGCACGATCGTGCGCGGCGAACTCCCGCGGGTCGGGATAGGGTCGCAGCCGTCGGTACAGCTCGGCGGGGTGGAAATACAAGTCCTCGGGCACATCACCATAGGCGTTGTAGTTGATGCACTCGCCTAATTCGCGCAACAGGGCTAGTTCGTCGGCGCCCAGGCCTAGCGGCGTAGCGGCCTGCGCCGCCGGCCCCGACAGGTTGTCGCCGAAGGCCGCTACAACCGCCCAGGCGCGGAAACGGCCGCCGAGGTAGTTGTCGACGATCAGGCTGGTGCATACGCCGGGCACGGGCTCGATATGCGCCTCGAGGCGGGGGTGAGCGGGAATGTCGCCCCCGGCATGGTGGTCGAAATATAGACAGCGTGCACCGGCCTCCAGGGCGTCGAGCACGGCACGACGGTTTGCCGCGAGCGAGACATCGAGGATCGTCAGCTCGTCGCCGGGCGCCGCACGCACGCGCGCGACCAGGGCGATATCGCGCTTGACACCGGTAACGAGCAGGCTATCGCGCGGTTGGGCGAGCCGCAGCTGGTGTAGCGCGCAGATGCCGTCCGCGTCGCCATTGAAGATGTCGTAGGATGCCATGAGCCGCGCGCTCGACAGCGAAATTCCCTGTACTTTCGCTCGCCGGCCTCGCCTGCTGAAATACCTGTCTGTAGCCTACACGCAGCTCCTGTCCTACGCCAGCTTGTATCCGCCTAGGCCATAACGGCTGCTTGCGGGCAGTCCGATGAAGTTCTTGCTCGAACCTTGGCTACGCTTTCGCGCGCCGGCGGATGTCGCACTCAACCTGCTCGGCTATGTGCCGCTGCGGCTACCTCGCGCTCGGGGCTCTCCCGGAAACTCCTGCTGCCCCGGGTCTAGGCACCGTTGTTGGTAGCTGGCGCCTGGCGGGTGAACATGGCTCCCCGGAAACCCTTGTGCCCTCGCGTCGATCCAGACGTGCTTGCGGGCACTTCCTGAGCGTTAACCGGCGCCACGCACTGCTGTCCAGCTTGTGGCCGTTACTCACGATGGATTGCCCGATTCTGCCCTGAGCTGGGGATGGACAGGAGGGGCCACCGGCCGCCGCAGCGGTGACGTGTTGAATGGGCATGGTGCTCCGCCGTGCGAAAGAGATGTTTGTCAAAGCACTGTAAACTTTTTCCCGTGCCGGGGAGGCGCGTAGTGTGACAATCCGGCGCACCCCGCAGCTATCGCGCCCCCTTTCGTGCGCGCGCCACGCGCGGAACTGCGTGTTCCGTCAGGTGTTATCAGCGTCCAACGCGTGGCATGGCTCTTGCAAACCATCCTCCCAGAATCGCGTCGCACCCCTGCGGCGTATGCATCGCAGCATGTCATGGAGAATCCAGCAGCATGGGTTCATCACCACTCTCAGTCCTCGTCGCGGAAGACAACGAGGACATCCGCGAGCTGGTTTCGCACCAGCTGCGCCGGATGGGCATTCTCGTGCTCCTGGCCGAGGACGGGCGGCGTGCGCTCGACCTCGCGCTCGCCGAGCACCCGACCCTGGTCTTGATGGACATGGACATGCCCGTCATGAGTGGTTTTGACGCGGTAGCCGCGCTGCGCGCAAGGGGCTATCGCGGCTCGATCTTTGCGTTGACCGCCTATCAGGACGGTCCGGAAGCCGAGCGCGCGCTTTCAAGTGGGTGCGACGCCCTGCTTGGCAAACCCATCACCAGCGAGCGGCTGCGCAATCACGTCGCGCGGGCACTGGCTCGCGCTGCAGGCGGCGGTGTGCAATGAGCGGCCTGATCGGGGTTAGTCCGGACCAGGCGGGGCGCGCCAGTGCGCTGCCGGCGCTCACCGTGTCGATCGAAAAGGACCTTGAGGTCCTGGTACAGCGATTTCTCGCGCGCAAGCGCGAGGACCTCGACAGCGCGCGCATCGCGCTCGCCGCCGGGGACTACGAGACCATCCGGCGCATCGGCCACGATCTCAAAGGCGCCGGAGAGGGATTCGGTTTTCCCGAGCTGTCCGCATTCGGTGCGGCGCTCGAGGGCGCCGCAATCGTCCGTAACGAACGCGCGTTAGGAGAGCAGCTCGCGGCTGTCGAGCAGTTCCTTTCGCGCCTGCGCGTGACCTTTCGATAAATGACCTCGGCCACTCTTAAAGATCCAGAAGTGAAGACCGCAACTCCCCTTCAACCCGCAGCGGCTGCGCCCGGATCCACGCTGCGCGTAGCCGTCGTCGAGGACGATCTGTCCCAGGCGGAGCTGCTCAGTCACTGGCTCGAGTTGGCGGGACACCACTGCCATCACTACGATCGAGGCGAGGGGCTGATGCGCGCGCTCGACCAGGAGAGCTTCGACGTTCTCGTGCTCGACTGGAACCTCCCCGACATCAGCGGCGTGGACGTGCTCAAGCGCATCCGTGCCAGCCAGCAGGCTTCACTGCCCATCCTGTTCGTCACCGCCCGCAACCGGGAGGACGACGTCGTGATGGCGCTGCGGCAAGGGGCCGACGACTACATGGTCAAGCCGGTGCGCCGGCTGGAGCTAATCGCCCGATTGGAAGCCATCGCCCGGCGCGGCAAGCACCACAACGAGCAGCCCGAGGTGCTCGAGTTGGACGTGTACCGAGTCGACTGTCAGACGCGCACTGTAACGCGCGAACAGCGGCCGGTGGAATTGACTGCCAAGGACTTCGACCTCTCGGTGCTGTTCCTGCGCAACGTGGGTCGGCTGCTTTCGCGCGGCCACATCCGCGAAAGCGTGTGGGGTCCCAACGCTGTAGTCACCTCACGCACTCTCGACACGCACGTCAGCCGCATCCGCAACAAGCTCGGACTCACGCCCGAGCACGGATGGCGCCTGGCGGCCGTGTATCGCTACGGCTATCGGCTCGAACAGCTCGACGCGGCTATCCCGCGCATCCCGCGCGACAACGAACGCTGATCCGGACCTGGGAACGGCGGCCTGATCACGGCCCGGCTTCACGCCGGGCCGTTTGCTTTCTGCGCCGAAGAACAGGTGCGGTTGCGCGACACGCTATAATGCGCCGGTTCCTCTCCGCGCCGGCGACTGCAATGAGCTACTATCAACGGCATGTCTTCTTCTGCTGCAATCAGCGTGAGAATGGCGAAGCCTGCTGCAACAACCACGGTTCGCACAAGATGCGCGACTACGCCAAAGCAAGGGTCAAGCAGCTGGGGCTCGCAGGCGTGGGCAAAGTGCGCGTGAATCAGGCTGGCTGCCTGGACCGCTGCGAGGAAGGCCCGGTCATCGTGGTGTACCCAGAGGAGGTCTGGTACACCTATGTAGACCAGGAGGACGTCGAGGAAATCATCCAGGAGCACCTCGTCAACGGCCGCGTGGTCGAGCGGCTGCGGATTTGAAGACGGCCCACCAGCAGCGCCTCCTCATCGATGGCCCCGCGGGCAAGCTAGAGATCGTCATCAACGATCCCGGCACCGAGATTGAGGCCGCCACCAACCCAGCAGCGCGAGCGCGTAGAGGGCTTGCCCTTATCGCTCATCCTCATCCGCTGTTCGGTGGGACGCTCGACAACAAGGTGGTTCAGACCCTGGCGAAGACCTTCTTCGCCCAAGGCTACGTCGCGGTCCGCATGAACTTCCGCGGCGCGGGCGCGACTGGGGGCGTGCACGACGAAGGGATCGGGGAAACCGAAGACTGGCTCGTAGTCGCCGGTGAGATGCGTGCGCGCTATGGGCCGCTGCCGCTGCTGCTGGCCGGCTTCTCGTTTGGCGCATATGTGCAGTCGCGCGTGGCCGGGCGGCTACGCGAGCACGCCGCGCCCGCGGCGCGGCTGGTGCTGGTGGCTCCCGCCGTCGGGCGTTTCCAGCTGGCGCCAGTGGCGCAGGATACGCTGGTGATTCATGGCGAAGACGACGACGTGGTGCCGCTGCCGGAGCTGTTGGCCTGGGCGCGGCCGCAACGGCTGCCGGTGGTAGTGCTGCCGGGCGCGGGTCACTTCTTCCACGGCAACCTGGTCGAGCTCCAGCGCATCATTCAGCGCTCTTGTTCCTGCCCGGGAGTGCAGTGAGCACGCCGATGTTGGGCCTGCGCGGGGTGCGCAAATCCTACGGGGCAAACGAAGTGGTGTGCGGCATCGATCTCGAGTTGAGCGCGGGGGAGTGTTTTGGCCTGCTCGGTCCGAACGGTGCGGGCAAGACTACGACACTGCGTCTGGCGCTCGGGCTAACCGACCCGGACGCAGGGGACATCCGCCTGCTCGGATACGCTGTGCCACTGCAAGCGCGCGAGGCGCGGCTGCGCGTTGGCGTGGTGCCCCAGACGGACAACCTCGACCCGGACTTCACCGTGTTCGAGAACCTGCTGGTCTATGGTCGTTACTTCGGCCTGCGCGACGGCGAAATCGCGGCGCGCATCCCACCATTGCTGGAGTTCGCCGGCCTGGAAGCGCGCTCAGGCGCACGCATCCAGACTCTGTCGGGCGGCATGAAACGCCGGCTATCGCTGGCGCGCGCGCTGGTCAACGATCCCGAGTTGATCTTCCTGGACGAGCCAACCACCGGCCTCGATCCGCAGGCGCGGCATCTAATCTGGGAGCGGCTCAAGCGGCTGGTGGCGGAGGGCAAGACCATCCTCCTGACCACTCACTTCATGGACGAGGCAGAACGCCTGTGCCGGCGGCTGGCCATCATGGACCGCGGGCGCATCATTGCCGAGGGCTCGCCGCAGCAACTGATCGTGCGCCACATCGAGCCGCAGGTCGTCGAGGTCTATGGCGATGGCGCGCTGTCCTGGGTACAGGAGCACGGGCGGGTGCTGTGCCAGCGCTGCGAACAGGCCGGCGAGACCATATTCTGCTACACGCACGACGGCGATCGAGTGCTGGCCACCCTCGGCGGCCGAGAAGAGCTGCGCTATCTGCACCGGCGCGCCAACCTCGAGGATGTTTTCCTGAAGCTGACCGGGCGCGACTTGAGAGACTAGGGAAGCTTCGCACTCACACATGCGCACCAAGGACTTCGCTCCGCCGCGCGTCAGCAGGCGCTTCGCACAAGTCTGGAAGCGCAATTTCCTCGTGTGGCGCAAGCTCGCCATCCCCTCCATGCTCGGGAACCTCGCCGACCCCATGCTGTACATGCTGGGTCTGGGTTTCGGGTTGGGCAGCTTGCTGCCCGAAGTCAACGGCATACCCTACATCACCTTCCTGGCGGCCGGGACGGTATGCTACAGCACCATGAACAGCGCCACGTTCGAGGCGCTGTATTCCGCGTTCTCGCGCCTGCACGTGCAGAAGACCTGGGATGCGATTCTCAACACGCCCATGAACCTGGACGACATCGTGCTGGCGGAGGCGCTGTGGGCAGCGAGCAAGAGCGTGCTATCCGGCATCGCGATCCTTGTCATCATCTGGGTGCTCGGGTTGTCGCATTCGCCGCTCACGCTATGGATCATCCCGTTGACCGTCCTCATCGGGCTGACGTTCGGCTCGCTGGGTCTGGTGATGACCGCGCTCGCCCCAAGCTACGATTTCTTCCTCTATTACTTCACGCTGGTGATCACGCCCATGGTGCTGCTGTGCGGCGTTTTCTTTCCCGTGGCTCAGCTTCCGCCGCTGCTGCAGGACGTCTCCGCTGCGCTGCCTCTGACGCATGCCATCGACCTGGCGCGTCCGCTGGTCACCGGGCGCGTCCCACATCTGGCGTGGCTGCACGTCGTGGTGCTGGCCGCCTATGCCGCCGCCGGATTCTATCTGGCGCTAGTGCTCACCCGCCGGCGGCTGCTCACCTGAGAGAAAAGACTCATGCTCCAGCTCTGGGTCAAGGCGCTGCACATCATCTTCATGGTCACGTGGTTTGCGGGGTTATTTTATCTGCCGCGCCTGTTCGTCTATCACGCCCAAGCCACGGACCCGGCTGGAATCAAGCGCTTCAAGCTTATGGAGCGCAAGCTCTACTACGGCATCATGACGCCGGGCGCGGTGCTGACTCTCGTTTTCGGCGTCTGGCTCTGGGTCGGATATGGGCCGTGGGGCGCGTGGTTGCATGCCAAGCTGGCGCTGGTGGCCATCCTCATCGCCTATCATCTGTACTGTGGCAAGCTGCTGCGAGACTTCAAGCACGATCGCAATCGCCATGGGCACCTCTGGTACCGCTGGTTTAACGAGTTGCCGGTGCTGATCCTGTTTGGCGCGGTGTTGCTGGTCGTGCTCAAGCCGTTCTGAGCGGATGCTTTGGCGAGCGTGCTGGCTGGCATGTGTCATGACCGCCGCGCTGTGGGCCTGGGCGGTGGGCTCAGCGCAGGAGCGCGGTTCGAGCGAAATTGTCGTGCAGGTCTCGCTGACCGCTGGCTTGCGCTACCACGATGCGAAAGCGGTGTGGGATCAGATGAAGGTAGGCGACGCGCTGACACTGGTGCGCGAGCCGGAGAACGCGCATGACAGCAATGCGGTGCGGGTGGAATGGAACGGCCATCAGCTGGGTTACATCCCTCGCGCAGAGAACGCAGCCGTGGCTCGCCAGATGGATCGAGGCAACAGACTGGTGGCGCGTATCACCAAACTTACCATGTACCGCAACCACCGCCGAAAGCTCGAGGTCGAGGTGTTCCTGCCGCTGTGACGGCGGATTCAAGGCCGCGCCCAAAGCACGCGCCTCCGACTCATAAGCGATAATCGCGGATGGCCTCGCGAGCTTCGCAGCGGCCGGTCGCCGCACCAGCGTACCGCACACAGCGCACCCAATCCCCGCTTCGCTTTTTTGCTTCGTGCCCGCGCGGGCTGGAGCCGATTCTTGCTGCTGAACTGAGCAGCTTCGGGGCTGGGGAGGTCAAAGAGGTTGATGCTGGGGTGGGGTTTTCCGGCGATTGGCGCTTGTGCTACCGCGCCAACCTGGAGAGCCGAGTCGCCAGCCGCATCCTGTGGCAGCTCGGCGAGTGGAGCTACGGCCGCGAAGAGGACATCTATCAGCGGGCCGCGGCCTTACCCTGGTCCGAGCTGTTTGATCCGCGCCTGACCATCCGCGTGAAGGTGTCGGCCATCGGGAGTCCGCTGCGAAGCCTCGATTTCATCACCCTGCGCATCAAAGACGCCGTGTGCGACCGGTTCCGGGCAGACACCGGTGCCCGCCCCGACGTCGATACAACCGAACCGGACGTGCGCATCCACGCCTTCTTCGAGTCTGCGCGCTTTGCCCTCTACCTCGACACTTCAGGCGAGGCGCTGTTCAAGCGCGGATGGCGGCAAACGCAGGGCGACGCGCCGCTGCGGGAGAATCTCGCGGCCGGCATCGTGGCACTGACCGGCTGGCGACCCGGTGTGCCGTTGCTCGACCCCATGTGCGGCAGCGGCACCTTGCTGGTGGAAGCCGCGATGATGGCGCTGGGCATGCCACCAGGAGGCTCGCGCTCGTTCGGGTTCCAGGCTCTGCGCAGCTTCGATGCACGGCTGTGGGAGTCCCTTCGAGTTCAGACGCGCAGGCAGGTCAGCGTGCCGGCGCTGCCTATCTTTGGTGCCGATCTTTACGGAGAACAGCTCAAGCTGGCGCGCGCCAACCTGGCCGCAGCCGGGCTGCAAGAAGCGGTGTCGCTCAAACAAGCCAACGTGCTCGAGCTGCCCGCGCCGGCGAAGTCGGGCATCATCGTGACCAACCCGCCCTATGGCGTGCGTCTCGGCGACCAGCAAGAGCTGGCCACGTTCTATCCCAAGCTGGGCGATGCGCTGAAGGCGAAGTACGCCGGCTGGAGCGCCTGGATCTTCACAGGCGACCTGCGTCTACCGAAGCTCATCGGATTGAAACCTTCGCGCCGCATCCCGCTCTACAACGGAGCGCTCGAATGCCGCCTGTACGGGTTCGAGATTGTCGCCGGCAGCATGCGGCGCCGGCCAAGCGAAGAGTCAGGACTGAGCAGCGAGAAGCAGGGGCGGGGGTAGCTGCAACTGCTCTGCTGTCAGCGCCCGCCTCGCGCGGTCACACGATGTTGAGATGATCCAGCCCGGACATGACGTCTCTCTCCTTGGCCTCGTGTCCGTGCAGCTTGATCGCCAGGCGCAGCTCGTTCATGGAGTCGGCATTACGCATGGCATCCTCGTAGCTGATCAACCCGGCTTCGTACAGATCGAACAGGGCCTGGTCGAAGGTCTGCATGCCCAGTTCGCGCGACTTGCGCATGATCTCCTTGAGCTCGTGCACTTCGCCTTTGAAGATGAGGTCGGAAATGAGCGGCGTGTTGAGCATGATCTCGATCGCGGCCACGCGGCCTGGGCCGTCGCGCTTCGGGATCAGCCGCTGCGAGATCATGGCCTTCAGGTTGAGCGACAGGTCCATCAGCAGCTGGGCGCGGCGGTCCTCGGGGAAGAAGTTGATGATCCGGTCCAGCGCCTGGTTGGAACTGTTGGCGTGCAGCGTGCTCAGGCACAGGTGGCCGGTTTCGGAGAAGGCGATGGCGTGGTCCATCGTGCTGCGTTCGCGGATCTCGCCGATCAGGATCACATCCGGCGCCTGCCGCAGCGTGTTCTTGAGGGCCATTTCCCACGACTCCGTATCGACGCCCACCTCGCGCTGGGTGATCAGGCAGTTCTTGTGCTCGTGCACGTACTCGATGGGGTCCTCGATGGTGATGATGTGGCCGTAGCTGTTCTCGTTGCGGTAGCCCAGCATGGCCGCCAGCGAAGTCGACTTGCCGGAGCCGGTCGCGCCCACCACGATCACCAGGCCACGCTTGGTCATGCACACATCCTTCAGCACCTCGGGCAGCCCGAGATCCTCGATGCGCGGAATGGTGGTTGTGATAGTACGCAGCACGATCCCCACCCGCGCCTGCTGCACGAAGGCGTTCACGCGAAAGCGGCCGATGCCAGGCGGGCTGATGGCGAAGTTGCACTCCTTGGAGGCTTCGAACTCCTGCGCCTGCTTGTCGTTCATGATGGCGCGGGCCAGTTCCATTGTGTGGGTCGGCGTCAGGCTCTGGTTGGACACCGGGGTCACCTTGCCGTCCACCTTGAAGGCGGGAGCGAACCCGGCGGTGATGAACAGATCGGATGCCTTCCTGCTGACCATCACGCGCAGCAGCTCGTGCACGAACTTGATTGCTTGATCTCGTTCCATATCCCCTTCCTCTCAAGCGTCCCGGTCGATTGGGCGGTGCGTGGCCCGTCAGCCGGGAAACAGATCCTTGTTCGCCGCTCTCACGCGCGCTTCGGCTGGCGCGACCGCGTTGCGGCGCACCAGCTCTTGCAGGTTCTGGTCCAGCGTCTGCATGCCATACTGCTGACCAGTCTGGATGGCGGAGTACATCTGCGCCACCTTGTTCTCGCGAATCAAGTTGCGGATGGCCGGTGTGCCGATCATGATCTCATGCGCGGCCAGGCGGCCGGTTCCGTCCTTGGTCTTGAGCAGGGTCTGAGAGATCACTGCGCGCAGCGACTCCGACAGCATGGCGCGCGTCATTTCTTTCTCCGCCGCCGGGAACACGTCGATGATACGGTCGATAGTCTTGGCCGCGGAGCTGGTATGCAGAGTGCCGAACACCAGGTGGCCGGTTTCGGCCGCGGTCAGCGCGAGCCGGATCGTTTCCAGGTCGCGCATCTCACCCACCAGAATGATGTCCGGGTCTTCGCGCAACGCGGACCTCAGCGCGTTGGCGAAACTCAATGTGTGCGGGCCCACTTCGCGCTGGTTGATGAGGCACTTCTTGCTCTCGTGCACGAACTCGATCGGATCCTCGACGGTCAGGATGTGCCCGAATTCGTTCTCGTTGATGTGGTTGACCATCGCCGCTAGCGTGGTCGATTTACCCGACCCAGTGGGCCCGGTCACCAGTACGATCCCGCGCGGCTGATCGGCGATTTCCTTGAAAATGGGGGGCGCCTTGAGCTCTTCGAGGTTCACTACCTTGGACGGGATGGTCCGCATCACCGCGCCGGCGCCGCGGTTTTGGACGAACGCGTTGACGCGAAAGCGCGCCAGGTTCGGGATGGCGAAGGAGAAGTCGCACTCGAGGTTCTCCTCGTAGTGCTTGCGCTGCGCGTCGCTCATGATGTCGTAGACCATGGCGTGCACGTCCTTGTGCTCCATGGGCGGCAAGTTGATGCGCCGGACGTCGCCGTTGACACGGATCATCGGCGGAAGCCCCGAGGACAGATGCAGGTCGGAGGCTTTGTTCTTGACGACGAAGGCGAGCAGTTCGGAGATGTCCATATATAATTCCCGACGGTGACGGGCAACAGCGCCGCGGGCGCGGCGGCGGACCTAAGTGACAGGCAAATCTTATGCCCATTTCCCGATACGCACAGGGCTGGAGACGGTCCGTGGCCGCATCGCTGCGGCCGCCAAAGCCGCTGGTCGGAACCCCGAAGACGTCCGGCTGATCGCGGTCAGCAAGGCGTTTCCGCCACAGGCGATCCATACGGCCGCCAGCTGCGGCCAGCGTGCCTTCGGCGAGAACTACGCGCAGGAGGCCGTCGATAAGATCGTTGCGCTCGAGTCGTTGTTGAGTCTGCCCGGGAGCACGCCGGTCACCCAGAGCACCACCTCGGGTGTCGGCACCCACCTCACCCCCCCTGAACAGCCCCTGCACCTTGCTCTGGAGTGGCACTTCATCGGACCGATCCAGAGCAACAAGGCCAAGCTTGTGGCCGAGCATTTCCATTGGGTGCAGAGCGTGGATCGCCTGAAAGTGGCCCAGCGGCTGGCAGACCAGCGGCCGCCGCTGCTTCCGCCGCTGCAGGTTTGTATCCAAGTGAACGTGAGCGGGGAGAGCTCCAAGAGCGGTGTGGCCCCGTCTGCACTGGCAGAGCTCGCGCAGCAGGTCGCGCTCCTGCCGCGCCTGCAACTGCGCGGCCTGATGACTATCCCCGCGCCGAGTCCGGATGCTGATGTGCTGCACCGCCAATTTCGCTTACTGCGCGAGTTACGGGACGATCTTGCTGTGCGCGGCTTTGTGCTCGACACCTTGTCCATGGGAATGTCGGACGATCTCGACGTCGCCATCGCGGAAGGGGCGACCATGGTCCGTGTTGGCCGGGCGATCTTCGGCGATCGCCCCGGCAAGCGCGCCGCGTTCTAGACAGCGGCTACGACTCTTCGCACTTTGCGGCTTCATGGTGCCCGCCCTGCGCTTTGGGTCTACGCGCCGCGTTATACTCTGACTCTCGCAGATCGGGCGCTGGCCGCGGCTCGCCGCGGTTCCCAACAACCTAAGGAGAAAAGCATGCACAAGACGCTGGCTCTGGGCCTGGCGATCGCGTTGACGTTGCCTTTCGCAGCGCGCGCCGACAAACAGCTCATCGCACAGCAATCGATCGAGATCAAGGGCAGCCCGAAGGCAGTGTGGGACTTCGTCAAGAACTTTGACGCTCTGGCCAAATGGCACCCCGCATTCCAGGGCGACGTGATCAAGTCCGGAAAGAACAACACTAAGGGCGCCATGCGCACGCTTACCCTTAGCAGCGGCGAAAGCTTCGACGAGCAGTTGCTCAAGTTCGATGACGGCAAGATGTACTTTCGCTACCGCATCGTGGGTGATTCGCCGTTGCCGATCACACACTACGTTTCCACCATGAGCGTCAAGAAGAGCAAAGGCGGGATGACGAAGGTGATCTGGCAGGGCACGTTCGACAATAAGCCGGACAGCGGCAAGAGCGACGACGAGGTCGTCGAGATGATCAACGGGGTCTACAAAACCGGGCTTGAGCATCTCAAGCAGCTGATCGAGTCGGGCCAGACTTGATGTGTTGCGCGATGCACGACGATCCGGGTCTGGGTCACTCGGCGCGAAACTCTCTGCAGCCGTGAAGATCGCATTCATCGGTGGCGGGAACATGGCCAGCGCGCTGATCGGCGGGCTGTTGCAGAAGGGCTATGCCGCGCGGGACATCAGCGTGGTCGAAATTGACGCGGAGGCCCGCGAGCGTCTGATGGTTCGATTCGGCGTGTCGAGCTATGCCGCGCCCGCTGCCGAGACCACCAGCAGCGACGTGGTGCTGATGGCAGTCAAGCCGCAGCAGCTGCGCGCGGTTGCCGAGGGCTTGCGTCCGCTGTTGAAATCGCAGTTGATAATCACCATTGTCGCCGGTATCCGCAGCGCAGACCTGTCGCGCTGGCTGCGAGGGTATCCACGGATCGTGCGGGTGATGCCGAACACGCCGGCGCTGGTGCTGTCGGGGGTGTCGGTGCTGTATGCCATGCCCTCGGTCACGGGGGAGGAGCGCCGTGCTGCAGAAGGCATTCTCGGCGCGGTTGGGTCAACGCTGTGGGTGGAGCGCGAGGAGCTCATGGATGCAGTCACCGCCGTCTCCGGCAGCGGGCCCGCTTACGTGTTCTATTTCATCGAAGCGCTCGAGCAGGCGGGGAGCGAGCTCGGCCTCACCCCCGCGGATGCGCGCCGGCTGAGCCTGGATACCTTCTTCGGCGCTGTTCAGCTTGCCCGCGACGGCGGCGAGGAGCCAGCTGACCTGCGCGTACGCGTGACCTCCAAGGGCGGCACCACCGAGCGTGCGCTGCGCAGCATGGAAGCGGGCCGGGTGAAGGCGCTGATCGTGGAGGCGGTCCGCCAGGCCGCTGAGCGCTCTCGCGAGCTCGGCGACGAGCTGGGACGGGACTAGGCCCTTCAGCATGTTCGGCCAGGCGCTGCAATTCCTTCTAGAGACCTTCCTCGGCCTGTTCGCCCTCGCGCTGCTGTCGCGATTCCTCCTGCAGTGGCTGCGGGCTCCGGCGCGCAACCCGCTCACGCAGTTCCTGGCGGCCCTAACCGATTGGATCGTAGTGCCCGCCCGGCGCGTGATTCCGGGGCTGCGCGGCCTTGACCTTGCCACACTCTTGCTGGCCTGGCTCACGGAGGTGGTGCTGATCCTGGCGACTTACTGGCTGAAAGGGGAGCCGGCCGTCGGGGTCAGCCTTGTGCTGATCGGGTTCCTGGCGGTGGTGCAGCTGGTGAAGCTGTGCCTGTGGATTCTGATGATCGCGGTCATCGTCCAGGCGTTGTTGAGTTGGGTAAGCCCTTACAGCCCGGTCATGGCGCTGTTCAACGCTCTAGTCCGTCCTTTTCTGCGGGTGTTTCAGAAGCGCATTCCACCCGTGGGCAACGTGGACCTCTCCCCGCTGTTCGTCGTGGTCGTGTGCCAGCTGCTCCTGATGGCTGTTGCCTGGCTGGAATCGGCGGTAGTGCACGCCAGCGCTTGACGGTGCCCCACCGTGCCCGGGTGGCATCGCTTCGACGCCGATAGGAACGTTCTTTGCATCAGACTTCACGTTCAGCCCAACGCCCGCAGCACCGAGATCGCGGGGAAACACGGCGAGAGGCTTAAAGTGCGCGTCGCAGCGCCCGCTCTCCAGGGCCGGGCAAACACGCTTCTCATTGAATTCTTGAGAAAAACAATGGACGTTCCAGCCAGCCGGGTGACCATCACACAAGGAGCACGCGGGCGAGCTAAGACCGTCGAGATCCTTGCGCCGGGGGACACAGCTCTGCGCGTCATCGAGGATTGGGACAGGACATGAGCAACCAGCTGGAAAGTCAGATCGCCGGCTACCAGCGCTGGCGGGAGGACATCCGCGGCGGCATCGAGGCCTACCAGCAGTGGCTGGACCAGCATGGCCACGTCGATATCCAGCGCAGCCTGCGCATCTATGACCTGCTGGAGGGCCTGCGCAACGACCGCCTGGTGCTCGCGTTCCTCGCCGAGTACTCGCGCGGCAAGACCGAACTGATCAACGCGATGTTCTTCGCGGACTTCAAGCAGCGCCTGTTGCCCTCGGATGTGGGGCGCACCACCATGTGCCCGACCGAAATCTTCTACGAAGCGGCGGACGAGCCCTACGTGCGCCTGCTGCCGATCGAGACGCGCAAGCGCGAGGACAGCATCGCCTCGCTCAAGCAGCACCCCATCGAATGGGTCAAGATCAAACTCAACCTCCACTCCCAGGACGAGATGGCCAAGGCCATGGCTAGTCTGGCCGAGACCAAGACGGTGCGGGTGGAAGAAGCCTCCGCTCTGGGGCTGCTCGACCAGAAGGATTTTGTCACCACCACGGTCGTGACCAAGGGCAGCAAGGTCGAGATACCGGCTTGGCGCCACGCCATGATCAACTACCCGCACCCGCTGCTGCAGAGCGGACTGGTGATCCTGGACACACCGGGCCTGAACGCGCTGGGCACCGAGCCGGAGCTGACGCTCAAGATGATTCCGAGCGCTCACGCCATCTTGTTCCTGCTCGCCACCGACACCGGGGTGACGAAATCGGATCTGGAGATCTGGCAGCGCTACGTGCAGACCTACCAGACCCGGCGCATCGCGGTGCTGAACAAGATCGATCTGCTGTGGGACGACCTCAAGAGCCTGAGCGAGATCGACGTCTCGATCGGTCGTCAGATCGACGAGACGTGCAGATTGTTGGAGCTGCCGCGCGACCATGTGATCGCGCTCTCCGCGCAGAAGGCGCTGCTCGCGCGCATCCGTTCCGATCAGAGCATGCTCGAGCGCAGCGGCATACGCGAGCTCGAAGGGCTATCTGGCCAACGAGATCGTGCCGGCCAAGCAGGAGATCCTGCGCACCGCGGTGGTCAAGGAAATGGGCGCGATGGTGGAGGGCTCGCTGCAAAGCGTCATGGCGCAGCTCACCGCTACCCAGGCCGAGCTGCAGGAGTTGTCCAAGCTGTCCGGAAAGAACCGTGAGCTGGCCAAGACCATGCTGGCGCGGCTGGAGCGAGACCGCGCGGTCTATCTCCAGCACATGGAGAGCTTCAAGAACTCCTATGGCACCGTGCTCAAGCAGGGGCACGCGCTGATGGCCAACCTGGACGAGGAGCACATCGACGAGATCTTCGCCAAGAGTGCCAAGGACATCGAGGGCAGCTGGACCACCGCGGGCCTGTGGCGCAGCATGAACTCGCTGTTCGATTCCTTCACGCGTCAGGCCGACAAGATCCTGAGCTTCGCGTCCGAGACGCGCAGCTTCGTCGACAAGGTGTACCAGCAGTTCCAGGAGCAGTACGGTTTCGTCAACCTGACGCCTCCCGCGCTTAACCTGGAGAAGCACATCCTCACCATGAAGGGACTCAAGGCCAACACCGAGCGCTTCTGCCGCGACCCGGTCAACGTCATGACCGAGAAGCACTTCCTGGTGAAACGCTTCTACAACGGCCTGGTGACCGAGGCGCGCGTGCTGTTTCAGGCGGTGCGTAAAGACCTGGATAGCTGGCTCAAGATCGCGCTCACCCCCATCTCCAATCAGCTCAAGGAGCACCAGGTCCTGCTCGAGCGGCGCGTAGAGAACTTGAAGAAGCTGTCCGGAGATCTATCCAGCCTGCAGGAGCGCCTGCATCAGCTCGAGACGCAGAAGATGGCGCTGGGCAAGCAGGTCGAGGACCTGCTGCGCATCAAGTACAAAGTGCTGGGCACCGCCGAGCGCCAGCGCGCCGCGCGCGCCAAGGCGGCTTGAGCCGCCCAACCGCGCCAAGCGGCTTGAGCCGCCCAACCGTGCAAGGCGGCTTGAGCCGCCCAACCGCGCCTAAGGCGGCTTGCCGCCCAACCTACATCAGTACGATGTCGTACTGCTCCTGGTTGTAGATGTTCTCCACTTGCAGCGAAATGGGTTTGCCGATGAAGTCGCCGAGCATCGCGAGTGACTGCGACTCCTCGTCCAGGAACAAGTCGATCACGGCCTGCGAGGCGAGGATGCGGAACTCGCGCGCGTCGAACTGCCGCGCCTCGCGCAAGATCTCGCGCAGTATTTCGTAGCATACCGTCTGCGCCGTCTTCACCTCGCCGCGCCCCTGGCACATCGGGCAGGGCTCGCACAGAGTGTGGGCCAGGCTTTCCCGTGTGCGCTTGCGTGTCATCTCCACCAACCCCAGCGATGAGAAACCGCTCACCGTGACGCGGGTGCGGTCCAGCAACAGCGCCTTCTTGAACTCGGTCAGCACCGAGTCGCGGTGCGCGTCGTTCTCCATGTCGATGAAATCGACGATGATGATGCCGCCCAGGTTGCGCAGCCGCAGCTGGCGCGCGATCACGTGCGCCGCCTCTAGATTGGTCTTGAAGATGGTGTCGTCGAAGCTGCGCCCGCCCACGAAGCCACCGGTGTTCACGTCGATGGTGGTGAGCGCCTCGGTCTGGTCGATGATGACGTAGCCACCGGACTTCAAGGGCACCCGGCGGGCGAGCGCCCGCTCGATCTCGTCCTCGATGCCGTAGAGATCGAACAGCGGACGCTCACCCGAGTAGAGCTGGACGCGCTCCAGAAAATTGAGCGTGTAGTCCTGGGCAAAGGCATGCAGCTTTTCGACAGGTCTCGCGTGAGTCGACCAGGATGCGGTCGGTCTCGTCGTTCGCGATGTCGCGCAGCACCCGCAGGCTCAGGTTCAGGTCCTGGTACAGCAGCGCAGGGGCGCTCACGATCTTGGCCTTGTCCTGGATGCCACCCCAGATGCGGCGCAGATACTCGATGTCGGACAGCATCTCCTTGTCGGTCGCGGTCTCGGCCATGGTGCGGATGATGAAGCCACCTTTGGCTTCGGCCGGCAGCAGCAGCTGCAAGCGCTCGCGCAGATGGGCGCGTTCGGCTTCGTCCTCGATGCGCTGAGAGATGCCGATGTGGAACTCCTGGGGGAGGTAGACCAGCAAGCGTCCGGCGATGCTGATCTGGGTGGACAGCCGCGCGCCCTTGGTCCCGATCGGGTCCTTGATCACCTGCACCAGCAGCTTCTCGCCCTCGTGCAGCAACCGCTCGATCGGCTTGGCCGGCTCGGCGTTCTGGCGGTGGTCCCAGATATCGGCTACATGCAGGAACGCGGCACGGTCCAGACCGATCTGGATGAATGCCGACTGCATGCCGGGCAGGACTCGGCTGACCACGCCGAGGTAGATGTTGCCCACCATGCCGCGCCCGGTAGTGCGCTCGACATGCAGCTCCTGCGCGACACCCTGCTGGATGACAGCGACCCGTGTCTCCTGCGGGGTGACGTTGATCAGGATCTCCTCGTTCATCGCCGGGCGGCCTTGTCATACTGCCGGATAGCCGAACTTGGCCAGAAGTCTGCTCGTTTCGTACAGCGGCAGTCCCATGACTCCCGAGTAACTGCCCGATATGGCGCGCACGAACACGGCCCCCCGCCCTTGGATCGCATAGGCACCGGCCTTGTCTTGGGGTTCGGCGCTGGTGACGTACTGACGAATCTCCTGCTCCTCCAGGTCGCGGAACTGGACCTCGGTGGTGGACAGGGACACCTCGATCTGATTGTCGAACTTGACCGCTACGGCGCTGTGCACCTGGTGGGTCTGGCCGGAAAGCCGCCGCAGGAAGGCCATCGCCTGCTCCCGATCCGCCGGCTTGCCGAGGATGTATGTGTCCAGCGCGACGGTGGTGTCGGCCGACAGCACGGGAAAACGCATGAGCCGGCGCTGCGCGAGCCGAGCCCAGCCGGCCTCGGCCTTGGCCTGAGCGATACGCAGCACATAGTTGTGGGGGAGTTCGTCAGGCAGGGGGGTTTCGTCGAAATCGGCCGCGCGCTGTGGACCTTCGCGCAGGAGCAGAACCTCGAAGCTCACGCCGATCTGCTTAAGCAGCTCGCGCCGGCGCGAGCTGCGCGAAGCCAGGTAGATGTGACGAGCGACCGGGTGCACGGTTATTCTCTATGGTAAGGATGATTGTGCAGAAGCGAAATGCCACGGTACAGCTGCTCGGCAAGCAACACACGCACCAGCTGGTGCGGTAGGGTCAATGCCGACAGCGACAGGAGCAGCGCAGCGCTTTGCTTGAGGCCTGGGTCGAGACCGTCGGCCCCGCCAATCACGAAGGCTACGTCCCGCCCCTCCCGCCTGAAATCCGCGAGGCGACGGGCGAACTCACTCGTGGTGAAGGACTTCCCCGTCTCGTCCAGCGCCACCATGGCGCAGCCGCGGGGCAGTGCGGCGCGGATGCGGACAGCCTCGGCAGCTACCATCGTCGCGCGCTGCGCCGGGCTCGCCGCTTTCGCGGGTCGCCGCTCGGGGCGTACTTCGATCAGGTCGATGGGCATCTCGCGCGGCATGCGTCGGGCGTAGTCGTTAAAGCCTGCGCTCACCCACGCCGGCATGCGGTGCCCGACGCTGCACACGATGAGCCTCATGCCTGGCCCGGGCACGACCGCTGCGGGGCGGGGGTTGCGAAGCCCCGGGTGAACGAGGTTAAGGGCGGGCTGAGCCGCGCCCGTCGGTAGCGAGGAGCTCGGCGCCGCGGCGCAGCTGCGAGACGCGGCGCGGCACTTCCCCGCCCCACAGCTGCTCGAGGTTGTAGTATTCGCGGATCGCGGGCTGCATGATGTGGACGATCACGCTGCCCATGTCCACCAGTACCCACTCTCCGGCCTGCTCTCCCTCAGTGCCCAGGACCTTGCCGCCGCCGCTTCGGATCTTGTCTTCCACATTGCGGGCCAGAGCCTTGGTTTGACGCGTCGACTCTGCGCTCGCGACGATCATGTAGTCGAACATCGGCGTCAACTTGCGGGTATCCAGAACGACGATCTCGCGAGCCTTGATCTCTTCCAGCGCCTCCACGGCGCACTGCTTGATCTGCTCAGCCTGCATCCAGGTCCTTATACAGTGAACTGCGGTGAATATAATCGAGAACGGAGTCGGGAATCAAATAGCGCGGGCTGCGTTGCTCGCGGATCGCCGCGCGGATGGCCGTGGCGGATATATCGAGGGGCGTGACCGGCTGCAGCCAGATCAAGCCGGTGGCCGACTGCTGCAGCTGTGAGGCCGCCGACGCGCTGCGGGTTTGGAATTGGTGCGCCAAAGGCTCGGGCATGGGGCTCAGCTCCACGCCAAACCCCGGGCGGTGCGCAACAACGATGTGGGCCAGCTCGAACAGCCGCTCCCAGCGCGACCAGGTGGTCAAACCCAGGAATGCGTCCACACCCATCAACAAACACAGCACACCCTGCGCGCCCAGCTCCGTCCGCAGCTCCAGCAGAGTGTCGACCGTGTAGCTAGGGCCCGAGCGGCGGCACTCGCGGTCGTCCACCACAAAGCGCGCATTGCCCGCGCAAGCCAGCCGCGTCATCTGCAGGCGGTGAGCGGCAGTCACGCGGGGCGTAGCCCGGTGCGGCGGAATGCTGGCGGGGATGAAACGGACCTGAGACAGCCCCAGCGCGTCGGCCAGCTCCTCCGCCAGCCGCAGATGCGCGAAATGGATCGGGTCGAAGGTACCGCCGAGGATGCCGATGGGGGCGGACAGAGTTGCCAAGCGGAATCGTGTGCGTGAGCGGTGAGGAGCGGCCAGCCGTTGGTCACTTACGATCGGCAATTGGCGAGATGTCGGTGCCGCGCTACAGACCTGAGCTCCTGCCGCTGCTTCACCTCGTTCACCTTATTCACGCTTCACAGGACCAGCCTGCGGATGTCGCTGAGCACGCCGTTCAGGTAAGTGATGAAGCGCGCCCCCTCGGCGCCGTCGACAACGCGGTGGTCGTAGGACAGCGAAAGCGGCAGCATCAGCCGCGGCACGAATTGGCCATCCTTCCAGACCGGCTTCGTCACCGAGCGCGACACGCCGAGGATCGCCACTTCGGGTGCATTGATGATGGGGGTGAAGTTGAGCCCGCCGATACCGCCCAGGCTGGAGATCGAGAAGCACCCGCCCTGCAGGTCGGTAGGCGAGAGCTTGCCCTCGCGGGCCTTGGTGCTTACCTCACCGAGTTCCTTGGCGAGCTGCATCACACCTTTCTTGTCGCAGTCGCGGATCACCGGCACCACCAGGCCGTTGGGGGTGTCGACCGCGACACCGATGTTGAAGTACTGCTTGAGCACCAGACTCTCGCCATCGGCAGACAACGAGGCGTTGAACTGTGGATAGCGTTTGAGCGCTGCGACCGCTGCCTTGATCAGGAACGCGAGCAGAGTGACGCGGATCCCCTGCTTCTGCACCTCATCGGACATCTGCTTGCGGAAAGCCTCCAGCTCGGTGATGTCCGCCTCGTCGTTCTGGGTGACGTGCGGAATCGTCACCCAGTTGCGGTGCAGATTGGCGCCCGAGATCTTCTTGATGCGCGACAGCGGCTTGACCTCGGTCGGGCCAAACTTGGTGAAGTCGACAACCGGCAGCGGCAGCACGCTGAGGCCGCCGCCGACTGCCGCCGGCGCAGGCCGAGCCAAGGTGCTCTTGACGTAGCCCTGCACGTCGTCCTTGAGGATGCGCCCCTTGGGGCCCGAGCCCTTGACCTTGGTCAGATCCACTCCCAGCTCGCGCGCAAAGCGGCGCACGCCAGGGCTGGCATGGGTATGCGCGAAGCCCACCTCGTCCACCAATGCCAGAGTCGCCGAGGCGGCAGCGGGCGCTGGCGCCGCGGTTGCGAGCGCCGATTGAGCCTGCACCGGCGCAGGCGCGGCGGGGGTCGACGCCACGGAAGCGGGGGCGGACGCGGCCGGCGCGGGGGCCGGTTTGGTGGCCGGTTGTTGTGTCCCGTCCTGCGCTTCGAGAGTGAGGATCAGGACCCCCTCTGACACCTTGTCGCCGACCTTGACCTTCATCTCCTTCACCACGCCGCCGAACGGCGCAGGCACTTCCATGGTGGCCTTGTCGCTCTCGAGCGTGACCAGCGAGTCGTCGGCCTTCACGCTGTCACCTGGCTTCACCAGCACCTCGATGACGGGCACGTCCTTGAAGTCACCGATGTCTGGGACGACGACCTCCTTGATGGCTCCCAAGGTTTTATCTCCTCGTTGTTGCGAGCTGCCCGCGCCGGTCCCTCAGACCGACGGTGGGTACGGCTTGTTCGGATCGAGGCCGTACTTCGCGATGGCGCGCGTCACCGTGGCCGCAGGCACCGTACCGTCGTCTGCCAGCGCCTTCAGCGCGGCCACCGCCACGCAGTAGCGGTCCACCTCGAAGAACTTGCGCAGCTGCTTGCGGTAATCCGAGCGACCGAATCCATCGGTCCCGAGCACACGATAGCTGCGCTTGACGAAGGGTCGGATCTGGTCGGCGAAGGCTTCCATGTAGTCGGTGGCTGCCACCACCGGTCCCTGCCGCCCTTCCAGGCACAGCTCCACGTAGGACTTGCCTTGCGGCAGCTCGGGATGCAGCAGGTTCCAGCGATCCACCTGCATGCCTTCACGGCGCAGCTCGGTGAAGCTCGGGCAGCTCCAGATGTCCGCCAGCACGCCGAAATCGCTCTTGAGCAGATCAGCGGCGGCGATCACCTCGCGCAGAATCGTTCCGCTTCCCATGAGCTGCACGCGCGGCGCCTTCTTGTCGGCGGCGCCCTCTGAGAACAGGTACATGCCCTTGAGGATGCCCACCTCTGCGCCCGCCGGCATCGCCGGGTGGGCGTAGTTTTCGTTCATCACCGTGATGTAGTAGAAGACGTCCTGCTGCTCCTTGTACATCCGGCGCATCCCGTCTTGGATGATCACCGCCAGCTCATAGGCAAAGGTGGGATCGTAGGAGATGCAATTGGGAACGGTGGAAGACAGCAAGTGACTGTGGCCGTCTTCGTGTTGCAGCCCTTCGCCGTTGAGCGTCGTGCGGCCGGCGGTGCCTCCCAGCAGGAACCCGCGCGTGCGGCTGTCGCCCGCGGCCCAGATCAGGTCGCCCACGCGCTGGAAGCCGAACATGGAGTAGAAGATGTAGAAGGGGATCATGGAGATCCCGTGCGTGCTGTAGGCCGTGCCCGCCGCGATCCAGGAGCACAGCCCACCGGCCTCGTTGATACCTTCCTGCAGGACCTGGCCGTGCTTGTCTTCCTTGTAGTACATCAATTGGTCGGCGTCCTCGGGCTTATAGAGCTGGCCGACCGACGAATAGATTCCGAGTTGGCGGAACATCCCCTCCATGCCGAAGGTGCGTGATTCGTCCGGCACGATCGGCACGACGTACTTGCCGATCTTCTTGTCGCGGATGATCGTGTTGAGAATGCGCACGAACGCCATGGTGGTGGACATCTCGCGCTCCTCGCTGCTCTTGAGCAGCGCGTCGAACGCGGAGAGCTCCGGCACTTCGAGAGGCTCGGCCTTGCGCCGGCGCTGAGGCAGCGAGCCGCCCATCGCCTGGACGCGCTCTCTGAGGTACAGCATCTCGGGGCTGTCTTCGGCCGGCTTGTACAGAGGCACTTGCTCCAGCTTGTCATCGGGGATGGGGATGTTGAACCGGTCGCGGAAGGCCTTGATGGAAGTGGTGCCCATCTTTTTCTGTTGGTGAGTGATGTTCTGGCCTTCGCCCGCTTCACCCATGCCGTAGCCCTTGATGGTCTTGGCCAGGATCACTGTCGGTTGCCCCTGGTGCTTCACGGCCGCAGCGTACGCGGCGTATACCTTGTGCGGGTCGTGGCCGCCGCGGTTGAGGCGCCAGATGTCGTCGTCGGACATGTTGGCGACCATCTCCAGCAGCTCGGGATACTTGCCGAAGAAGTGCTTGCGCACGTAGGCGCCGTCTTTCGATTTGAACGTCTGATACTCGCCGTCCACCGCCTCTTCCATGCGCTTGAGCAGCAGGCCGTTCTTGTCTTTCGCCAGCAGCGGGTCCCAGTAGCTGCCCCAGATCACTTTGATCACGTTCCAGCCCGCGCCGCGGAAATCCGCCTCCAGCTCCTGGATGATCTTGCCGTTGCCGCGCACCGGCCCGTCGAGCCGCTGCAGGTTGCAGTTCACCACGAAGATGAGATTGTCGAGCCGCTCCCGCGCCGCCAGCGAGATGGCCCCGAGCGACTCGGGCTCGTCCATTTCGCCGTCGCCCATGAAGGCCCATACCTTGCGCCCGTCGGTATCGAGAATGCCGCGGTCGCGCAGGTACTTCATGAAGCGCGCCTGGTAGATGGCGGTGATCGGTCCCAGGCCCATCGACACCGTCGGGAACTGCCAGAAATCCGGCATCAGCCAGGGGTGCGGATAGGAGGACAGGCCTCGGCCTTCCACTTCCTGACGGAAGTTGTCCATCTGGTCCTCGCTGATGCGGCCTTCGAGGAAAGCGCGCGCGTAGATGCCAGGTGCCGAGTGGCCCTGCATGTAAACGAGGTCGCCGCCGTGCTTTTCGCTGGGCGCGTGCCAGAAGTGGTCGAAGCCCACGTCGTACAACGTGGCAGCGGAAGCGAAGCTCGCGATGTGCCCACCCAACTCGGAGGAGACCTTGTTTGCGCGCACCACCATCGCCATGGCGTTCCAGCGCACGTAGGAGCGGATGCGGTTCTCGAGCTCGTGGTTGCCGGGCGAGCGCTCCTCCTGCCCTGGCGGAATGGTGTTGATGTATGCAGTATTGGCGCTGTAGGGGAGGTTGGCCCCCGAACGCCGCGACTTGTCGATCAGCTTTTCGAGGAGATAGTGCGCGCGCTGGGGGCCCTCGTACTCGAGCACCCCGTCCAAGGCATCGAGCCACTCCTGCGTCTCTTGTGGATCGGTATCTGGAAGCGGAGACATGTCCATGATCTGGCCCCTGGTAAGGTTCGGCCCCGGTAGGGGCCATCCTGGCGGCCGCGCTATGCCTTCGTGATGCAGGCGCGGGCTAAACCTGAGCGAGCAAAAAAGTATACCAGCGAACGCTCTTGACATTCGCGCATGGCGAATCAGCGCGAGGCAGCCGCTAGGCCTTGGACGCCGGGGGGATGCGTCCGAGCAGATAAAACTCGTCGTTGGGGCGCAGTCCGGTCAAGTGCGCCATGCGGTTAGAAAGGGCAAACAAGCCCGTGATTGCGCCGATGTCCCAGATATCCTCGTCGCTGAACCCGAGCGCCCGCAGGGCTTGGAGGTCTTCCTCCTGCGTCGCCGCCTCCGGCGCTCGGGCCAGCTTCACGGCGAAGTCGAGCATCGCTTTCTGGCGCGGTGTGACGTCTGCTTTGCGATGATCGACCGCCACCTGATCGGCGATCTGAGGGTTCTTGGCGTAGATCCGCAGGATCGCGCCATGCGCGATCACGCAGTACGGGCAGTGGTTGACGCCACTGGTGGCCACCACGATCATCTCTTTCTCGGCTTTGGTCAGGCTGGATTCGCGCAGCATCAGCGCATCGTGGTAGGCGAAGAAGGCGCGGAACTCGTCGGGCCGATGCGCCAAAGCGAGAAACACGTTGGGGATGAACCCCGCCTTCTCCTGCACTTGAAGCATCCTGTCGCGGACGTCTAGCGGCAGATCTTCGAGCTTCGGCACCGGATAGCGACTGATGGGGGTGCTCACGCTTCACTCGTATTTGCGCAGATCCTCGATCACTTTGCCGTCGTTGGGCAGAGTGCCGGGCAGCTTGAAGGCGATGTCGCCGCGCAGCTTGCACACTTCGCGCACGCTCTCAGCGATGCGTGCGGCCAGCCCTTCGGGCGGGCGGCCGTCGATCTCGACCTGCAGTGTCATCGCGTCGTTGTTGCCCGCGTCGTGCGTCACCGTGAGCCGCGCTCGCAGGATCTCCGGATGGCGCTTCGCCACCTCGTTGACCTGCGACGGGCGCACGAACATGCCTTTGACCTTGGTCGTCTGGTCCGCCCTACCCATCCACCCTTTGATGCGCATGTTGGTGCGCCCGCACGGACTGATGCCCGGTAGCAGCGCCGACAGATCGCCGGTGGCGAAGCGAATCAGCGGGTATTCCGGCGTGAGCGTGGTGACCACCACTTCGCCGACTTCGTCCTCCCGAACTGGGTCCCCCGTGCCCGGGCGCACGATTTCCACGATCACTGCCTCGTCCACCACCAGTCCCTCGCGCGCCTCGGTTTCATAGGCGATCAGCCCCACATCCGCCGTTCCGTAGGTTTGGTAGCCCGCAATCCCGCGCTCGCTCAGCATCTGGCGCACGCTGGGCAGGAACGCCTCGCCGCCCACGCTCGCCTTCTTCAGGCTGCTCACGTCTTTGCCCATCTCGTCGGCCTTGTCGAGGATGATCTTCAGGAACGAGGGCGTTCCGGCGTAGCACACCGGTTTGAGCTCGGCGATGGTGCTGATCTGCAGCTCGGTCTGACCCACCCCGGCCGGGAACACCGGGCAGCCGAGCGCCTGGGCGGCCAGGTCCAGCATGAAGCCGGCGGGGGTGAAGTGGTAGGAGAAGGTGTTGTGCACCAGCTCGCCCTCGCGGAAGCCGGCGGCATACAGGGCGCGAGCGAAGCCCCAGAAGTCCTTCTTGTCGCCCTGGGGATCGTAGATCGGGCCGGGCGATGCGAAGATGTGCGCGAGCTGCGAGACCGGCACAGCAGTCATTCCGCCGAACGGAAGGCCTGTCTTCTGCAGCTCCATGAGGTCCGACTTGCGCGTGACCGGCAGCTTGGCGAGCGCAGCGCGGTGAGCAACCTCGTGCGGATGGACGTCTTTCAGCAGCTTCGCAAAATACGGCGCGTGCTTCTTGGCGCTGGCGAGCTGATCCGCCAGCGCGTTGAACAGCTGACGTTCGCGCACTTCCGGGCTGCGGGTCTCCAAGTCATCGAAGAATTTTGGCATCATCGGGTTGCCGGTGAATGCTTGAAGGGTGAATGCGTAAGCAGCCCCTCCGCGCGCGGCGCGAAGCGAATACCCTTCACGTCTTCACTCGTTCACTGAATTCACGCCAGCCAACGCTTGCGCCGGCGATAGTGCTTGGCATCGCGGTAGCTCTTGCGCCCGGAGGCCGAGAGCCCGAGGTAGAACTCCTTCACGTCGTCGTTGCTCGCGCAGCTTCGCCGCCTGGCCGTCCATCACCACGCGGCCGTTCTCGAGGATGTAGCCGTAGTCCGCGTGGCGCAGCGCCACGTTGGTGTTCTGCTCGGCCAGCAGGAAGCGACACGCTCTCCTTCTGGTTCAGATCCGCGCACGATCTCAAAGATCTCCTCGACGATCTGCGGCGCCAGCCCCATCGACGGCTCATCGAGCAGGATCATCCGCGGGCGCGCCATGAGCGCTCGGCCGATCGCCGTCATCTGCTGCTCGCCGCCCGAGGTGTAGCCGGCCTGAGCTGAGTGGCGCCGTTGCTTGAGCCGCGGAAAGTAGGCGTAGACCTTCTCGAGGTCGCGGCGATCTCGGCGCGCCCCACGCGGCGCGTGAATGCGCCGGTGAGCAGGTTCTCCTCGACCGTGAGGTGCTGCGAAGCAGTGGCGCCCCTCCATCACCTGCACGCCGCCGCGCTTGCACCAGCTCGGACGGCGTTCAGCTGGTCGATGCGCTCGCCGTCGAATTCGACCGACCCCTTGGTCACCTCTCCGCGCTCGGCGCGCAGCAAGTTCGAGATCGCCTTGAGCGTGGTGGATCTTGCCGGCGCCGTTGGCCCCGAGCAGCGCGACGATCTGCCCCTCTCGCACCTGCAGAGACACGCCTTTCAGGACCAGGATCACGTGGTCGTAGATGACCTCGATGTTGTTGACCGTTGAGGCAGGCGCGGCCCTGTGCTTCGGGCTTCGGGACGGCGGACACGTGCTTCGGGAGAAAGGGATGAGGGAAGCGAGAAATGGAAACGGGAGAGGGCTTTGCGCTTCGCCTTCCCGCTCCCGTTTCCCGCGACTGAGCTTCAGCTCTTCTTGCAGTCGCGCGGAGTGATGTTCTTCTCCTTGGCGTACTTCGCCGCCGCTTCGTCGACCATCGGACGGATCGAGCTGCTGGTCGGGCTGATCCAGTCGGTGACACGAACCCCACTTGGTGCCGTCCCACTGCATGGATACTGCACCTGCCGCCGCCCTCGTGGTCCTTGCACGACACCTTGAGCGGCTGCAGCATGCCCACCAGCACCGAGCTGCTGGCGCGCTTCGGTCGAGGTTGAGGTTCTCGATGCCCCAGCGCACCTGCTCGCCGGTGAGCGGCTTCTTGCCGAACTTTCTCCTGCGCGTGCGGATCGACTCGACCAGCAGCATGGCGTTGATCATGCCGCGGTTGTAGAGCATGGACCCGAGTCCGTCCTTCTGCCATCGCGCCCTTGCCCTTGCCGTAGACGTACTTGAGGATGTCGGCATGCACCGGGACGCTGGTGCCGGGCGAGTGCTGCAACGCCAGCGCGTTGTAGCCCTTCGCCGTCCGTCGCCGGCCGGCAGCACGTCCTGCTTCCGCGCCCGCCCACCACACGCCGAACATCTGGTCGCGCGGGATAGTTGACCGCCACCGCTTCCTTGATCGCGGTCGAGTTCATCACGCCCCAGCCCCAGAGCAGCACGTAGTCGGGCCGGCTCTGGCGGATCTGCAGCCAGGCGGCCTTTTGCTCTCGCCCGGATGCGTGACCGGGATGGTGGTCAGCTCGAACCCGTGGCGCTTCGCCGCGCTCCTGAAGCAGCGGGATCGGCTCCTTGCCGTAGGCGGAGTCGTGATACAGGAGCACGATCTTCTTGCCCTTCAGCTTGTCCAGCCCGCCGTTGAGATTGCCGATGTGCTGGATCAGGACGTCGGCCGCGTCCCAGTACGTTCCCGAGCAGCGGGAAGTTCCACAGGAACACGCTGCCGTCAACCGACTCGGAACGGCCGTAGCCCATCGTGATCAGTCGGGATCTTGTCGGCGGTAGACCTTCTCGGTCAGCGCGTAGGTGATGCCCGGTGGACAGCGGACTGAATCGCGGCCGCGCCGGTCGGGCCCTTGCCCTTCAGGCGCTCGTAGCACTCCACGCCGCGGTCGGTGGCGTACCGGTCTCGCACTCCTCGAAGACGATCTTGACGCCGTTGATGCCGCCGTCGCGCTCGTTCACCAGGGTGAGGTAGTCCGCATAACCGTTCGCGAAAGGCACCCCGTTGGGGGCGTAGGGGCCGCTGCGATAGACCAGCACCGGAATGAACTGCTCGTTGGCCTGCGCCAGCGCCTCGTTCGTCGCGCCATAGCGCTGGCCGTCACGGCGGCCGCCAGCAGCAGGGTCTTGCGTCGAAGAATTTTGGCATCGTGATTTCCTCCTCGTTCGGTATGGTAGCGCGGCCGGCTGCGGGACCGCTCGTGCTGCGATCTAGTGAGGGAACGGCCACAGGCGCAGCTTCTCTTTGCCGATGCGCCACAGCCGCGCCAGCCCCAGCGGTTCCACGATCAGGAAGAACACGATCAGGGCAGCCGAAGATCATGGCCTCCAGATGGGAGATCATCGCGGTGGAGATCGGACATGCCCAACCACTGGGGCAGCTGATTGAGCAGCAGCGGTAGCACGGTGATGAAGGCCGCGCCCAGGAAGCTACCCAGGATGCGAGCCGAGTCCGCCGATGATGACCATGAACAGGATGCTAAACGAACGGTTGACGTCGAAGGCGAGCGGTTCCCAGGAGCCGAGGTGGACGAACGCCCACAGGCCTCCGGCCACGCCGATGAAGAATGAGCTCACGGCGAAAGCCGAGAGCTTCGCGTACATGGGGCGGATGCCGATGATCTCCGCCGCGACATCCATGTCGCGGGTGGCCATCCAGGCGCGACCGATGCGGCCGCGCACCAGATTCTTCGCGACCACCGCGAACAACACCAGGATCGCCAGGCACAGCAGGTATTTCCTCACCGGCGTGTCGAAGGTGAACTGGAACAACGTGACGGGAGGTGCGCTGATGGAGCCCGACGGCGTGTCGTTGGTGAACCACGCCACCCGGCTGAACACCCAGTCCAGGAAAAACTGTGCGGCCAGGGTGGCGACCGCCAGGTAGTAGCCCTTGATGCGCAGGCTGGGAATGCCGAACGCGATCCCCACGAGCGTAGCTACGCCACCCGCCAGCAGAAACGCCACCAGCGGGTTGAGCCCCGGGATGCGCACGCACGAGGTTGTAGGCGGCATAGGCGCCCACCGCCATGAACCCGCCGGTGCCCAGCGACAGCTGACCGCAGTACCCCACCAGCAGATTGAGCCCGAGCGCCGCCAGCGCCAGGATCAGGAAGGGGATGAAGATCGCGCGCAGCAGGTACTCGCTGGAGACGAGCGGCACCAACAAGAAGCCGACGGCGAGCCAGATCGCGATGAAGACCTGGTCCTGACGGATCGGGAACACCGCCTGGTCGGCGCCGTAGGTGGTCTTGAATTGTCCGGCTTCTCGGTAAAACATCCGTGATTCGTGGCTGGGTGGTGCGTGCTGCGCGCTTACACGCGATCGATGTGTTTCTCACCGAACAACCCCTCGGGCCGGATCAGCAGGAACAGCAGCGCCAGCACGTAGGCGAACCAGTTCTCGATGCCCCCGCCCACCAGGGGGCCGAGATAGACCTCTGACAGCTTCTCGCCCACGCCGATGATCAGGCCGCCCACTACAGCGCCGAGGATCGATTCGAAGCCGCCCAGGATCAGCACCGGCAGCGCCTTCAGAGCGATCAGGCTGAGCGAGAACTGCACCCCGAGCTTGGAGCCCCACACGATGCCCGCCACCAGCGCGACCAGTCCGGCGACTGTCCAGACGATGACCCAGATGTAGTTCAGCGGAATGCCGACCGATTGCGCAGCCTGATGATCGTCCGCCACCGCGCGCAGCGCGCGGCCGATGCGCGTCTTCTGGAAGAACAACCCCAGACCCGCCACCAGCAGGCCGGCGATCACCGCTGCGACCAGATCCTCGCTGGGCACCAGCACGCCGCCCGGCACCGCGGACTCGAACAGCATTATGGGTCGCTTGGGGATGCCGACGTCGAGCATGTAGACGTCGCTGCCCCACACCGCCTGGCCGAAACCGTCGAGCACGTAGGAGATACCCAGAGTCGCCATGAACAGGCTGATGCCGGGCTGATTCACGAGCGGTCGGAGCACGAGCCGCTCGATCACCCACGCGAGCGCGATCATGACCACAATGGTGAGCGCCAGCGCAATCAGGAACGGGCTGAATGTGTGCTTGAGCAACTCCATGAGGCGTACCAGCGTGAGCGCGGCGAACAGGACCATGGCGCCCTGTGCGAAGTTGAACACGCCGGAAGCCTTGAAGATCAGGACAAAGCCGAACGCCACCAGCGAGTACAGCACGCCGGCCATGAGCCCGCCGAGCACCACTTCGAGGAAGAAGCCCATGACGCCCCGATTCTAGTGCCGCACGCCCAGATAGGCGTCGATGACGGCCTGGTTGCCGCGCACCTCATCCGGGCTCCCGTCGCCGATCTTGCGGCCGTAGTCGAGCACGACCACTCGGTCGGAGAGGTCCATGACCACCCCCATGTCGTGCTCGATCAGCACAATCGTGGTGCCGTATTCGTCGTTCACGTCGAGGATGAAGCGGCACATGTCCTCTTTCTCCTCGACGTTCATGCCCGCCATCGGCTCGTCGAGCAACAGCAGCTCCGGCTCGGCGGCCAACGCGCGGGCGAGCTCGACGCGCTTTTGCAGCCCGTAGGCCAGCCGTCCGACCGGCGTCTTGCGGATGTGCTCGATTTGGAGGAAATCGATGATGTGCTCGACCCTCTCGCGATGCTCGAGCTCCTCTCGGCGCGCTTTGCCGAAGTACAGACACTGGAACAGGAATCCGGCATGCATTTTCAGCGTGCGCCCGGTCATGATGTTGTCGAGCACCGTCATGCCCTTGAACAGCGCGATGTTCTGGAACGTGCGCGCGATCCCCTGGCCCGCCGCCTCGTGCGGCCGCATCTGGCGGCGAGTCGTGCCCTTGTAGGTCACAGCGCCCTGGCTCGGGTGATACACGCCGTTGATGACATTGAGCAGCGAGCTCTTGCCGGCACCGTTGGGCCCGATGATGGCGCGGATCTCGTGGCTGCGCACATCGAAGCTGACGTCATCGAGCGCCTTGACGCCTCCGAAGGACAATGAGATACCGTCGACCTTCAGGAGCATTTCGCCTGTTCGTCGCTGGCTCATCATTTCGCTTCGTCAGCTGAAGGCGGCTTCCTGCTGTGCTTGGACGGCAAACAGCTTGGCGTGCCTGATCTGCACGTCCGCCGCGATCGTCCCGGTGCGGCCGTCTTCGAACTTCACCGCCGTCTCTATGTGCTGCGCGCTCTTGCCGGAGTACAGCGCGTCGATAAGCGCGGCGTACTTCTCTGCGATGAAACCGCGCCGGACCTTGCGCGTGCGGGTGAGCTCGTCGTCGTCCGGGTCGAGCTCCTTGTGCAGCAGCAGGAAACGGTGGATCTGCGAGTGGGCCACCATGGGGTCGGCGGCCAGCTCGGCGTTGACCTGCTCCACGCAACCCTGGATCAGATCGTAGACCTGCGGCTTGCCGGCCAGGTCGGTGTAGCCGGCGTAGGCGAGGTTGCGGCGCTCGGCCCAGTTGCCCACTGCGCCCAGATCGATGTTGACGAAAGCGCAGACCGTATCGCGCCCGTGGCCGAAAGCCACTGCTTCCTTGATGTAGGGGAAGAACTTGAGCTTGTTCTCGATGTAGTTGGGGGCGAATACCGCGCCGCTGGCAAGCTTGCCGACGTCGTTGGCGCGGTCGATGATCTTGAGATGCCCGTCCGGATCGAAGAAACCGGCGTCGCCGGTGCGAAAGTAGCCCTGTCTCGTCGAATACCTCCGCCGTGGCATCCGGGCGCCGGAAGTACTCCTTGAGCATGGCGGGGCTGCGAACCAGGACCTCGCCGTTGTCCGCGATCCTCACCTCGACGCCCGGCGCCGGGTGGCCCGACCGTGTCGAGCTTGATCTGTCCGTCCGGCTGCAGGCACACGTAGGCGCAGGTCTCGGTGGAGCCATAGAGCTGCTTGAGGTTCACGCCGATGGAACGGTAGAAGCGGAACAAATCCGGGCCGATGGCGGCCCCGGCGGTATAGGCGACGCGGACGCGGCTCATGCCGAGCACGTTGCGCAGCGGGCCGTACACGAGGACATTTCCCAGCGCGTACAGAAAGCGGTCCAGGACCGACACGCCCGGCTTGCGGTCGAGGATCTCGGCCCCGCAGCGCCGCGCTACCGCCAGGAAGTAGTGGAACAGGACGCGCTTGGCCCGGGCAGCATCCTCCATGCGGATCATCACCTGCGTCAGCAGGTTCTCGAACACGCGCGGCGGCGCGAAGTAATAGGTCGGGCCGATCTCGCGCATGTCCGTCATCACGGTGTCGCCGGACTCGGGACAGTTGATAGTGAAGCCGCCCACCAGCGCCTGCGCGTAGGAGAACAGATTGTCGCCGACCCAGGCCATCGGCAGATAGGACAGAATCTCGTCGCCGGGGCCCAGCTTGTCGAACTGACACCCCCCGCGCGCCGCGGTGATGAGCGCAGCGTGGGTCTGGCAAACCCCCTTGGGCTTTCCCGTGGTGCCCGAGGTGTAGAGCATGATGGCTACATCGGAGGCGCTGCCCTGCTCCACCTCGTGCCGGAAAAACTCCGGGTAGGAGGCGTCGAAGTCCCTTCCCGCCCGCTGGACGTCCGCGTACGCGTGCAGGAACGGCTGGCCGTAATGGCGCATGCCGCGCGTGTCTTCGTAGATGATCCTCTCGAGCTTGGGCAGGCGGTCCTTGATCTCGAGCAGCTTGTCCACCTGCTCCTGGTCCTCGACCACCGCGAAGCGCACGTCCGCGTTGTCCAGGACATAGGCCATCTCCTGCGCCACCGAATCCTGGTACAGCGGCACCGGGACGCCGCCGAGCGCCTGCGCGGCGGTCATCGCCCAGTACAGCTGCGGCCGGTTATCGCCGATGATGGCGAGGTTGTCGCCGCGCTTGAAGCCCATGGCCGCCAGTCCGCAGGCCAGCGCGCGCACGTTCGACGCAGCCTCGCTCCAGGTCCAGGATTGCCAGATGCCGAGGTCCTTTTCGCGCACGCAGATCTCGGCCGCCGCGAACCCGTGCGTGCTCGAGCAGCAGCTTCGGGAACGTCTCGGCGGCGCTCGCTCTTGGCGGCGAGGCAGTGTTCATGGCGGCGTGCGCAGCTCATCTCTTGTTGTCTCGGCGGGGTTGCCACCCGACGCGCGCCGCTGCGGGATCACGAGCGCGGTGCAATGGTATACGGCTTTCTGCGGCAAGTGGCAGCGCGGTCGGATGCTGCGGCGCAGCGTTGCGGGCTGCTCACGCGCTGCCCCGTTTCCGACTTCGAACCTGGACGAGTCCGTGACGGCCGGCCAACGCTCGAGATCGTGGCATCTCGAATCTCAGTGCAGCTGCGGCTTCTTCAGGAAGTCGCTGCGGTCGGCGGAGCGCACCCGCATGCGTACGAGTGCGCCTTCGCGCCCAAGGGTGAGCGGAACCTCGACGCCCGCGGAACCCAGACGCCACACTTTGCGGAACAGGTCGGCGAGTGTAGACGCGCGCTCGCCCGCCACCTCCAACACCAGATCACCCGGCCGCACCCCGGCGCGATCCGCTGGACCGCCGTCGGCTAAACCGCCGACCACGAGCTGCCCGCTGGCGTCCGTCGTGTACATGCCGAGCCAGGGGCGCGGAGGACGATTGGCCCGGCCCATCGCGAGCATGTCACCCAGGATCGGTTCGAGCGGATCGATCGGCACGATCATGTTGCCTTGCACGGTTTCGCCCCCCAGCGCCTCCTGGACAAGCAAGGACCCGATGCCAAGCAGCCGGCCATCTCTGCCCACGAGCGCAGTCCCACCCCACTGCGGATGCGCCGGCGCGGTGAACACGGCCTCGTCGAGCACGTATTCCCAATAGCCCGCGAACTCGCGCTTGGCGATGATCTTGGCCTGCAGCGCGTGGCTACGCCCGCCGTGGCCGATGACGGTCACGTCGTCGCCGACCGCGCACGACTTGGCCGAGCCGCGCTGCAGCGCGGGAACGCCCAGCCGCCCGAGCGGCTGGATCAGCCCAAACCCGGTCACCTGGTCATAGGCCAGCGCGTGGCCGGCCAAGGCGGTGCCCGCGTTCGTCGTCAGCCAGATCGTCTGCGCCTCGGTGATCAGATACCCGATCGTGAGCACGAGCCCATCGGCGCGGATCACCACGCCGTTGCCGACCCGCTCGGTGCCGAGGATCGAGGCGGTGAATGCGTCTTGAGGGATCTCGGCGCGCACCATCACGACCGAGTTGAGCGCGGCCTCGAGGTCGAAGCGCGCCTGCTCCGGGTTGGGTTGAAGCTCCGGCGGGAAGGCCCAGTCACTCGGTTCGGACATGAGACAAAGCACGCGACATCGTCATCGATCGCAGGTCGGCTCAGCAGGCGATCATCTTACGCCATCGCGGATAGGATACCGGGGACCGACCCCTGGGTGTCATCGTTGCCCTCCCTTGTTTGCGATTTTTTCGTTACCCTAGTGTCCTGTCTCGTTAATTATCCGAAAATCATCGGGACGGGACACCAGCGTCCTGAGCCGCAACGACGGCTCTGCGCAGCTGTGATTTGCCAGGAGAGTTCGGTATGCCGACCCTGAATACGGACGATGGCGTGAAGCTCTACTATGAGGAGACCGGCTCCGGCACGCCGATCGTGTTCGCGCATGAATTCGCGGGTGACTACCGCAGCTGGGAGCCGCAGGTGCGTCATTTCTCCCGCCGCTACCGCTGCATCGCCTTCAACGCGCGCGGCTATCCGCCGTCGGAGGTGCCCAGCGAGATTCAGAGTTACTCCCAGCAGCGCGCACGGGACGATATCCGCTGCGTGCTCGACGCGCTGGGCATCCAGCGGGCGCATGTGGTGGGCAATTCCATGGGAGGCTTCGCCACGCTGCATTTCGGTATGGCGTATTCCCCTCGGGCGCTGTCCCTGGTAGTGGCCGGCTGCGGCTACGGCGCCCATCCGTCGCAGTACCGGCAGTTTCAGGAGCAGGCGCACGCTCTCGCCAAGTCCATGCTCGAAGAAGGTATGGCCAACTTGGCAGCGAGCTACGGCCAGGGCCCCGCACGGACTCAGCTCAGGGACAAGGATCCGCGCGGGTTCGCCGAGTTCATCCGCAACTTCTCGGAACACTCGGCGCAAGGCTCCGCCAACACACAGCTCGGTTGTCAGGCGCGGCGGCCCTCGCTTTACGATTTGACCGCAGAGATGGCGCGTATCGAAGCCCCAGTCCTCATCGTTGCCGGCGACGAGGACGAGCCGACGCTCGAGCCCTCGCTGCTGATGAAGCGGACGATCCCCACGGCCGCGCTCGCCGTGCTGCCCAAGACCGGACACATGCATAACCTCGAGGAACCGGCGTTGTTCAACGGGCTGCTCGAGGACTTCTTCCGCCAGGTGGAAACGGGGCGTTGGACGGCGCGAGGTCAATGACGTGGTTGCTCCGGAAGCGCTTGCCCATCTACGCGTAATCGACCTCACGCGTGTGCGTGCAGGGCCGACCTGCGTCAGGCAGTTCGCCGACTGGGGTGCCGATGTCATCAAGGTGGAGATGCCCTCGGGCGGGGGCGACGATGGCTTCGGCCCGCGCCACGGCTCGGACTTCCAGAACCTGCATCGGAACAAGCGCTCGATCACGCTCAACCTGAAGGACCCGCGCGGTGTCGAGGTGCTCAAGCGGCTAGTGAAAACCGCTGACGTGCTGGTCGAAAACTACCGGCCCGACGTCAAGTACAAGCTGGGCGTCGATTACGAAACGCTGGCCCGGGAGAATCCACGGCTGATCTACGCGAGCATCAGCGGCTTCGGGCAGGATGGCCCGTATCGCGACCGGGCCGGGTTCGACCAGGTGGCCCAAGGCATGGGCGGCCTCATGTGGGTGACCGGCTTGCCCGGGCAGGGCCCCGTGCGCGCAGGGATACCAGTCGCCGACCTGAGTGCGGGAGTGTTCGCGGCGCTCGGCGTGCTCATCGCCCTGCAGGAGCGAAGCCGCTCTGGCAAGGGGCAGTGGGTGCAGAGCTCGCTGCTGTCTGCGATGGTGACGATGATGGACTTTCAGGCCGGCCGCTGGCTCGTAGAAGGTGAGGTGCCGGGACAGGCGGGCAACGATCACCCGACTTCGATGCCGACCAGCGTGTATCCGACGGCTGACGGATTCGTCAACATTGCGGCTGCCGGCAAGGTGATCTACGGGCGCCTGTGCGACGGCGCTGGAGGCGCCGGAGCTGGCGACGGATACGCGGTTCTCGAGCGAGGCGCTGCGCTCGAAGAACCGCGTCGCGCTCAACCAGGCGATCGCCGAGCGCACGCGCAAGTACCGGTCGCAGGATCTGATCGCCCTGCTTAACGCGGCGGGCGTGCCGTCGGGACCGATATACAAGATGGACGAAGTGTTCGCCGATCCTCAGGTGCAGCACCTCGGCATGTCGGTTGCCGTGCCCAAGCCCGAAGGCGGCGAGCTGAATCTGGTTGCACCTGCGATCAAGCTCTCGCGCACCCCGGCGCGCATGAAGCGCGCGATCGGGCCGGCGGGCGAGCACAACGACGAGATCTTGCGCGAGCTCGGTTATGCCGAGGCGCAAATCGCTGTCCTGCGTGCGGCAAACGTGATCTGAGAGTGACCGATGAGTGAACCAAGACTGCGCGCGGAGCGCGACGGGCCGATCGGCCATATGGTGTTTGACAACCCCGCGCGCCGCAACGCGATCAGCGGCGACATGTGGCGTGCGATCCCGAAGGCCATGGCCGAGTTCGATGCCGACCCCGAGATCCGTTGTATCGTCCTGCGCGGCGAGGGAACGGTTGCCTTCGCGGCGGGCGCCGATATCTCCGAGTTCGAGGCGCGCCGCTCGAGCCAGCGCAGCGTCGAGGAATACGACGGCCTGGTCGATGCCGCGCAGCACGCGATCGAGGACTCGGCGAAGCCCGTCATCGCGCTGATCCATGGCTTCTGCATCGGCGGCGGGGTGGAGATGGCGCTTGCCTGCGACCTGCGTTACGCCGCAGACTCCAGCCAGTTCGCTATCCCTGCCGCGCGCCTCGGCGTGGGCTATGGCGTGCATGGCACCAACCGGTTGGTGGCGACGGTCGGGCACGCCGCGGCGCGCGAGATCATGTTCACCGGGCGGCGCTACAGCGCGCAGGAGGCGCTCGCCATCGGACTCGTCAACCGCGTGCTGCCAGCAGGCGAGCTCGACGGCTACGTGCGGACACTCACTCTGGAGCTGGCGGCGAATGCGCCGCTTTCGATAGAGGCGTCGAAACGCATCATCAACGCGCTGATCGATGCCCACGGCGATTTCACCGAAGAAAACCAGCTTACCGCGCGCTGCATGCAGAGCGAGGACTACAAGGAGGGCCGGCGCGCGTTCATGGAGAAGCGAGCGCCGCGGTTCAAAGGCAAGTAAAGGCCAGGTTCTGGGAGCATTCTGATATCAGTATGGACGGCAGCCCACCGAGCGTGGGATCGAGGTGGGTCAGGCAGTCATGGGATACGGAAACTGGATCGATCGTTGCCGGCGATGGAGGCCGCCGCCGACTCGAACGACGACATCGTTCTGGTTGATCGCTAGCGTTCTGCTGTCGCTAGGGGCGGTCTGCAACGCTCAACAGCCGGCTCCGCCAAAGGAATTGTCCACGGGCTGGGAGGTGCCACCGGGCGATCCGCTCGAACTCATGACCGCGGGGTTCGCGAAGATCCTGTGCTCGTCGCTGTTCATCACCGGGCGCGACCTCGCAACGGCCGCGGACGAGGACGGATTCTTCGTGTCTCCGCGCGCGGAACGACGCGCAGTCGCCAAGACGGTGGTGGACCCGCAGCAGCACGCAGTACACTTGACGCTGCCAAACGGAGTTACCCGCACCGCTAAGTGGTACGGCGATCAAGGATGCGTGACGCTGCCGCGTGGCGCCGATTCGGTCTACTTCACTCCAGTGCGCATCACGTCTGCTCTCGCCGAGGCGCAGACGCAACCCTGGCCGATGGGAGATCGGCTCCCGGATACGCCGCTTCCCCCTGAAGTCGACAGCGCGAAGATAGCCGCCAGCGTCTCAGCGGCATTCGACCCTCCGGAAGCGCTCACCGCGGCATTCGTGGTGGCATACAAGGGGCGGATCGTCGCCGAGCGGTACCAAGCAGGGCTGGACTACACCACGCCGCTTCCGAGCTGGTCCATGGGCAAGAGCATCACGGCCACCCTCATGGGTCAGCTCATCCATGAGGGCGTCTACAACCTGTGGCAGCCGGCGCCGGTAGACGAATGGCAGCGGCGGGGCGATCCACGACACGCCATCCGCATCGCAGATCTGCTTCGCATGTCCAGCGGACTCCGGTTCGTCGCGCCGCAGGACCCGGACTTCGACCCGTCCCGCGGCTACCCGGACCATCTCTACGTTTATACGGGCGCGATCGACGCATTCCACTGGGCTGTCACGCGTCCTTCGCAGTGGCCGCCCAATTCGGTCGGGCGCTATCGCAACTCCGACCCGCTGGTCATCAACTACCTCATCAAGAAGGCGGTACTCGCTCGGAAACAGGAGTACCTCTCGTACCCACAGCGGCATCTGTTCGACAAGCTCGGAATCCGACACATGGTCCTGGAGCCCGACCCGTACGGCAATTTTCTGCTCCAAGGCTACGAGCTGGGCACGGGACGCGACTGGCTGCGCCTGGGGTTGCTTTATCTGCAGGACGGCGTCTGGAACGGCGAGCGCATTCTTCCGGAGGGCTGGGCTGACTTCGTGCGCACGCCGGCGCCGGCGTGGTCGCAGCACGTGTACGGCGGGTTCTTCTGGCTCAATCGGACGAAGAGATGGCCAGTCCCAGAGGATGCGTACTTCATGGCGGGCGCTGGCGGCCAGTACGCGATCATCATCCCGACACACGACCTGATCGTCGTGCGACTCGGCCACTACAAAGGTTCGGAGGCGGGCGAGAGGGCCCTGGGGCGCGCACTTGAGCTGCTGATGGGGGCGGTCCCGCAGGTGCGGCAGCCCTGGCAGCCGCCCGGCGGTGACCGATGACTCAGGTCCTCGTGTGGGAAAGATTCAGGGGTAGAGGATGAGGGGCGGTCAGGCCAGAGCCGAGAGGGCTGCGGGCGTCGGCGTCAACGCCCGCAAGACATGGCAGGGTGAAGTGGAGTCCGCGTACGCGTGGACCCGCCTGCTTGCCGCGTTCTTGCTGTCGACGATCGGCGGCGTGGGTATGTGGTCCATCATCGTCGCCCTGCCTGCGGTGCAAGCGGAGTTCGGCGTAGCGCGCGCCGATGCGTCTTTGCCTTACACGATGACGATGATCGGTTTTGGCCTGGGCGGCATCTTGATGGGCCGGATCTCCGATCGCTTGGGGATCATTGTCTCTGTTGCCGCTGGAAGTATCGCGCTTACGCTCGGCTATCTCGTGGCCGGTTCGGCCGCAACGCTCTGGCAGCTCGCCCTTGCTCAGGGCCTGCTGATCGGTGTAGGCAGCTCGGCGACCTTCGGACCGCTTATCGCCGACACGTCGATGTGGTTCACGCGCCGGCGTGGCGCCGCTGTCGGAATCATCGCGAGCGGGAACTATTTTGCTGGTGCAGTCTGGCCGCCGGTCGTTCAGCACTTCATTGCGACCATCGGCTGGCGCCACACCTACTTGGGTATCGGCGTGCTGTGCCTGGCTAGCATGCTCCCGCTCGCTCTGGTGCTGAGGCGGCCATCGCCTATCCCCGCACTGGCCGACGACGGCTCGCAAATCGGATCGCGGCGCCCGCATAGTCTCGGGCTGCCGCCTGCCGCCCTGCAGGTCCTCCTTGCTCTTGCGGCCTTCGCGTGCTGCGTAGCGATGTCGATGCCGCAGGTGCATATCGTGGCCTACTGCGGCGACCTCGGCTATGGACCCGCTCGCGGCGCCCAGATGTTGTCTTTGATGCTGAGCTTCGGCATTGTCAGCCGGCTCGCGTTCGGCTTTATCTCGGACCGGATCGGTGGGCTGCGCACGCTGCTCCTCGGCTCGAGCCTCCAGGTTGCGGCGCTCGTTCTGTTCTTGCCGTTCGATGGACTGGTGCCGCTGTATGTCATCTCAGCCCTCTTCGGGCTGTTCCAAGGTGGGATCGTGCCCTCGTACGCGATCATCGTGCGCGAATACTTCTCGCCCAGAGAGGCGGGGGTGAGGCTGGCCACCGTGCTGACAGCCTCAGTGTTTGGCATGGCGCTGGGAGGGTGGCTGTCGGGCGCGATCTTCGACTGGACAGGCTCCTACAGCGCCGCCTTCCTTCACGGCATCGCGTGGAACCTGTCGAATATCGCGATCGCCGTCTGGCTCCTCCGGCGATCGGCAATGAGGCTGGTGCACGCGTAGTCCTCTCCGAGTCGGCCTTCCCGCACTTCTTAAGACTGGTGGGTGACGCTGACGTGGGTGCCGCAGCTGGTTGGCGGCGGTAGTCCCTGCCCAGGGCGGACGTATAGCCAGCAGCTGATAGAAAAGACCCAGCGGGAGATTCGGCTGAAATGCGGTATTGACTTCTGAATTGCCTCATACGCGGGAGCGCGGCGCGCGTAGAGGTGTGCTCCAGAAGCGAATCCGCCCGCCGGCATCGCGCTCGGCGGGCGGACTTGATGCTCTCCAGACGTGGTTAGCCGCGTCGCGCGAACACTCGCTCCAGGTGCTCCATGTCATTCACGACGCGCCACTCGGTCGCGCCTGCAGCCCGTGTGCGCTTTTCCCACCACTCCAGGCGGCCCATGTAGCGGCGCGGATCTATGTTGTCGGTGCCGAGCTTGGAAACGTTCAGGGCGATGATGCGAATGCCGTCGAGCTTGATCGGGAAGTTGCGCACGGTCTTGTAGTCAAGCTCTTCCTGCATGTCGGAGAAGATGATGATGGTCTTCCTGCCGGCGCCGGTCTCGTTGAGAAACTCCGCGGCCTGGACGAGGCCGCCGGTGATGTCGGTATAGGCGGTGCCCCGAGCGCTTTGCGTGGACTTGGCGAACTCCGCGATCTTCTCGCTGAACAGCTTCTTCTGGCCGTTGACCTGGATCGGGTCCTTGGTCAAGCTCACCTTGGCCACGATATCCTTCTCGCTGAAGCTGCGGCTCTTGACGGTAGCCACGGCGAGCGAGTCACCAGGGTCCAGGTTTCCGAGCAGATAGTTCACCACCCCCTGCGCTTTGCCGACCTCTTTGGTATATGTGCCCGAGGTGTCCACTAGTACGTAGACCGACTGGCTGTGGTTGACCGCCGGGCCGCAGCCGGCGCACGCAATTAATACGGCAAAGACGAACCCGTGCAGCGCGGCCCTCATAACATCTCCTCAGTGCTTGCGGCGGGCTTCGGGAATGCGGGCGGGCGGGCGGGCTCGTCTTCTCGTTCCGAGACGCGTCGCACCTTGCCCACCCACCGTTCGATCGCCAGCGGTCCGAAGATCAGCACGTCATAAAGATTCACGGCGAGCTTGCCGCCTTCGTTGGCGAGGCTTGCGCCTACCCGCAATGAGAAGGCCGTGCCGCGAATGAGCAACACCAGGGCGGCGCCCAGCACAATGCGTCCGGCGCCGACGAAGTACTCGAGCGGAATCGCCACGAACGCGAGCGCGAACGGCAAGGTGAAGCCGAGGATCATCTGACCGAAGGTCGGGATGCGCGTCACCCAGCCCGCTTCGGTCTGCGCGGCACCCGAGCCGAGGCTCTGTTTGAGCGCAACGTCAGCCGCGATGATGGAGTCGCGCATTACCGCAAGCGCTACCTCAACACCCGCCAGCACTAACAAGATCGAAAGTGATACCCACATCAGCCGCCGGCGCATCTTTTCGGTGATATTGCCCAGCGGAAACAGGCTCGTGAAGCGCAAGGTCTCCATCAGGAACAGGCCCATCAGGGTCTCGAACAGAATGATGACCAGGGCCGCGATCTCCGAGGCGCGCAACGTATCGGTGATGTAGTCACCCCCGCCGACCATCGCCGACATCGGCAGCGAGATCAGCTTGAAATTGACATAGGCTCCCCCGAAGGCGATCAGCATCACCAGCGAGGAGATGAAGAACTGCGTAGAGGCGGAGGAGGTGAGCGCATTCTCGACTTCGGTGCGGCGCGCGAAAATGCCTTCGAGCTTGGCGACATTGGCGTCGATCTTGGCGGCGCTATCGTTCAGGCTGGTGATGTTGCGCTCGACCTGCGACAGCGTCTGGCTGGCGGACCGCCAGAACGGCAGACAACTGCTGAGAATCTTATGCCGCCCTTGATAGGAGGCGCGGTATTCGGCTACCACTTTCTTGTAGATGTCGTCGAGCGAATCGCGGATGTCGGCCAGGATGCGCTCGACCACACCGTCGCCGGTGGCCCTGATCTTCGCGAGCGCTTCGATCGCCTTCACCCACTCGGGAGACGGGGGAGGAACCTCCCCACTGCGCTTGTAATCCTCTTCGATGCGCGTGATTTCATCCATCAGCTTGCGCTGGAGCGCCGGATAACCCTCGAGATCGCGCTGGACCAGGGTGGTGACGCGCTCCAACTCGCGCTCGATGGAGAGGCGCAGCTCGCGCGAGCCATGAGCCAGGAGCACTTCGCGGTTGCGCGCGCGCAGTTTCACGGCGGCATCGCCGAGCCAATGCGCGCCGAGGCGCAGCGGACGAACCATCGCCCGGCTCGTGCGCCGGAGCAGGGTATGCATCGGCTCGCGGGCGAGGTATAGAAAGGGCATCGCCAACACGAGCAGAGCGAGCAGAGACAGCAAGGGCCTTTCTGGCCAGATATATAGCGATCGAAACATGGACGTGCTCCCGGTTCCAGCTTGCAGTCGGGCGGGGGCGGAACGCTTCGTGGAGCAGCCTCCTGGACCCGCGATCCCTATACATTGCAACGCGCGGGCCAGCATCAGTTCACAATTCACGCTTCGAGCGAAGCCCTCGCCCTCACGGGTACGGCACTGTTCTTTCGGGCTAAACCCTGGGACTGGAATGCTTTGCTGGGATGGCAGCGCGAATGCACCGTCTCCGGGAGGCGACCCGGCGTGCCCATTTTCGGAACCAGGGTGTGGGCTTCGCGTCGCTGCGGCGCGAGAAAGTGCGTGCCAAGGCGCTCAGCGCCCCGCCGGCGCGAAAAAAGCGAACGTCCGCACCTCGATGCTCTGGCGCGGTGGCGCGTGGGCGGGAGTGGCAGGGTCGACGAACGAGGTGTGCGGCGTGAAGCGCGCGGAGCCGTGCGTTTGCGAGTCGTAGACTTTGAAAACCACCGCCTCCTCGCGCCGCATCTGGGGGAAATAGAACCAGCGGTGATCCGGGTTGTAGCGCAGCTGATACGTCTCTCCCACCCGGTGGGGATAGCGACGCTCGGCAGGGAGCAGGTCGCTGGTCGACACGCTGCGCGCGTCGAGCAGTGCGAGGGGGTTGGACTGGATAGGCTTGTCGATCGCCCGCCACACCTGAATGATGGCGAAGCGGTGCTGCAGCAGCCGCTCCGCTTCCACGGGCAGAATCTCGCGGACGCGCTGCGGCCCGGACCACTCGGTGTAGTCGTTGTGCGCCCATAGCACCGGTTCGCGGATTTTTCTTGCCTGCTGCTCGGTCAAATCCCCGGTGCGCAGCGTGTGATCGAAGACGACGACCCGCGAGGCGCCCGACACTGCCTGGACCAACCGTTGGATCTCAGGGTAGTACAGCGCCTCGAGCTGAGGCGTGTCGAAAAAATCGGTGACCGCCGTCCGATGCTCGACCAGAACGAAGCCGTTCTGGTCAAGGGACAACTGGCCGACGAGCGGCCGTCCATCGCGAATGCGCATCGGCCGCTGCTCGGTCGCGCCCGTGCGGCGGCGGATGATCTGGCCGGCCTCGAACGTCTCGTTGACCGGCTTGACGCCGGTATCGATCGTGTAGCCGATCTCGGCGGTTACGAAGCTGGGTTCGGGTTGTTTGGCGGCCGTTTGAGTCATCGTTGCGAAGTCGCTTGCGGCATGCAGCGCCGATTCGGATCTTTCCGACGATATCAGGTTGTGGCTTGGTCGAGCTCACCGCGCGAGTAGTCGTCGAAGGCCTTGACCAGCTCGTCGCGCGTATTCATCACAAACGGGCCGTAGCGGGCGACCGGTTCCCGGATCGGTGCGCCGTCGGCGAACAGAAGCTTCGCTGCGGAGCCGCCTGCAGCAAGGTTGACGGGGCCGCTGCCGTCCAGCACGGCAAGCTCACCCTTGGCCAGTTCCCGAGTCTTTCCAGCACGATCGGGGCCACGCACCGCGCCTTCGTACACGTAGACGAAGCACGCATGTGAATCTGGAACGTCGATCTCGAATGTGGCGTCGGGCCCGATCGACACATCCAGCAGGCGCACTGGGATCAGGGTAGTCGCCGCTCCCGTCACGCCGAACGCTTCACCCGCGATCACCCGCATTGTCGCGCCACCGCCGACTGCCGAAGCGATGCGCGCAGCGGAGACGTCCTGGTAGCGCGGCGGGTTCATCTTCAGCTTACCCGGGAGGTTCACCCAGAGCTGGAACCCGCGCAGCCTGCCATCGGCGCGTTCCGGCATCTCGGAGTGGATGATGCCGCGGCCGGCGGTCATCCACTGCACGTCTCCGCTCTCGAGCACGCCTTTGTTGCCGACCGAATCGGCATGCTTGACCCGTCCCTCGAGCATGATCGTCACCGTTTCGAAGCCTCGGTGCGGATGATCGGGGAAGCCGGCGATCCAGGCGTCGGGATCGTCGGAGCCGAACTCGTCGAGCATGAGGAACGGATCGATCGAATCGAGGGCAGGCGAGCCGATGACGCGCTTCAGCTTCACACCTGCGCCATCGGTGGCTGGTATTCCGGTTACGGTTTTCGCGATGTGTCGCATTCGATTCTCCCCACTGCCCGTTGCGTTGACGCCGCCGGAGCGCGCCGCATGATCAGCTCAGCCTAACCAGCTTCTGGAAGCAACGCAGCTCGTAGTCGGGCTTCTTGCCGAATACCTGGGGCCAAAGTGTGTTGGCGACCTCTGCGACGTAGATGTCACCGCGCGAGTCCACCGCGATGCCGTGCGGGGCGATGAACTGGCCGGGCGCCTCGCCGATCGGTTGCGTCCCGAGATGGGCCAGAATCTCTCCCTGCGCCGACACGATGGAGACGCGAGGCCCCAGGTTCGGCACACCTCGGGTCAGCGTGGCCGCCGTCTCCGGGCCCAGTTCGCCGATGAACGCGAGCGGGCTCTTACCTCTGGCAACGTACAGGCCACAAGGGCGCGCGAGATTGTTCCACTGGGCTTGGTACCTCCCGTTCCCGTCGAACACCTGCACGCGGTGGTTCTCGCGGTCGGCCACATAAACCCAGCCCTCGTCGTCACACGCGATGTTGTGCACCAGATTGAACTGGCCCGGGATCGGTCCCCGGCTCGCCCCACGAGAGCAGCAGCTTGCCGTCCGGAGAGTATTTGTGCACACGCGCGTTTTGATAGCCGTCGGACACGTAGATATCGCCCTGCGGAGACAAGGCCGTGTGCGTGCAGCGGTTGAATGGATCTCCGCTGAACGCGGGGGCGGGAACTTTGGGCGTTCCGATCGTCATCAACACCTTGCCCTCTGGCGTGCACTTGCGCACCACGTGCCCGAAGTCGTCGGTGAGGTACAGCAGATCGTCGGGTCCAATCGAGGCGCCGTGGGCGTTGGTAAAGCCGATGTCCTGGCCCCATGAGCGCAGAAACTTCCCGTTGCGGTCAAAGACGATGACCGGGTGAGCGCCCCGGGTGAATACGTACACGTTGTCTTTGCTGTCGACGCACACCGCGGCAGCGTCTCGATACGTAACGCCCGGCGGCAGCTCGCCCCAACCCTCCAGAACCTGGTAGCGGTACTGACCCTTGCCGAGGATGACGGGCTCGGCTGCGCACGCTCCGCGCGGCCATGAGAGTGCGGCTGCAGTGCCTAGCGTTCCCGCGCTCAGCGCCGTCACGGCACCCGCCGCGAAGTTCTGTAGGAACCGCCGGCGCCCCATCGAACACAATGGACACATGTCAGGCGTTCTCCTCATGCGAACTAGGCGAGCTCCCGCCGCGCATGCACGGCAGCCCAGGTCTGCTCCCAGTCGTTGCCGAGAAAATCGACTTCGCGCCCGTTCTGGTAGAAACGATTCGGGATCTGGAACATGCCGAGCATGAGGCCGCCATCGGGTCCGGCCCACGCTTCGTGGCGGCTGCCCGCGGGCCGCCAAACGAATTGGCCGGCCCGGCACACGCCCTCACCGCAGACGAGGCTGCCCTCGAGCACGTAGGTCTGCTCGATGAGCACGTGCTCGTGGTCCGGCAACTTTGCCCCCGGCGCCATTCTCAACAAGATGGTCAGCAGTCCCGAGGCGCGGTCCACCAGCAGCGTCTTGGTCTCGCACCCCGGGTAGGGACTCTTCTCCCAGGGCAGCGCCGCGACGTCCACGAAGCGGGAGGCAAGTGGCGGCAGGTTGGCGTGGTTGGCGGCTTTCGGCGTGACTGCGCTCATGTGCGTTCTCCTCCAGATGGCGGCCCGGCGGTTTCAATCCCTTTCTGGTACCCGCTCCTATGATATTCAAGATTCGGCACCCTGGCTTGAAAAGCGTGAGCGAGCGGTGGCAACCGCGGAAGATTTCGTGAACAATGACGCCTCGATCATCGGGACCGAAAAACATGACCACCATCTCCCCTCTCCGGCGTCCTCAGAACCCTTTTCTCCGACGGGCATCGCTCCTTGTCGTTGTACTCGTGGGTTGTGTGGCTTCGATCCCAGCCGTCGCGAAGGAAGCAGCGCCGGCCACGCAGGCATGGGCCGCCGGTCTCAAGAACCTCACGACCCAACAAGGCCAGACGCTACTACAGCTCGCGCGCGATCTGTTCCCGAACCCGGAGCTCGCCGATTCGAACTACACGGTGTGCGTCGATCCCTACGATGTCGCGGCGAGCGATCCGCAAGCAAAGGCGGAGATGGAGGAGGCGTTTAAGACAGTCGAAGGCGCGTCGCGCCGCATGGCCAACACCGCGTACATCAACATCTCCGACGACGACGAGCGGCTGCGCCTGGCGAAGATGCTGGCGGACGGTCGCTGGATGCGGGGGTTCAAGAAGTCGGTCGGAGCGTGCCTGGACGCACAGCGGAAGTGAAGGCGAAGCTCAACCGCAACTGATCCTGCCCGCCTGAGAGTCCAGCCGTCGAGCGCGGCCCTAGCCGCGCGCCATTCGGCAAGCTCAGGCGAGCTTGAGCAGGCGAACGGCGTTCTCCTTGAGGATCAGCGGTTGCACCTCGGGCTTGAAGCCGGCCTCGCCGAAATCCTTCATCCAGCGATCGGGCGTGATCAGCGGGTAGTCGGAGCCGAACAGCATGCGATCCTTCAGCAGCGTGTTGGCGTACTGCACCAGCTGCGGCGGGAAGTATTTCGGCGACCAGCCCGACAGGTCGATCCACACGTTCGGCTTGTGCAGACACACGGACAGCGCCTCGTCCTGCCACGGCCAGGACGGGTGCGCGATGACGATCTGCATGTCGGGGAAGTCGATCGCCACGTCGTCCAGCTGCATCGGGTTGGAGTACTCCAGCCGCAGGCCGCCGCCGCAGCGCATGCCGCTGCCGATGCCCGAGTGCCCGCTGTGGAAGATGGCCGGCAGCTTGTGCTCGGCGATCACCTCGTAGATCGGCCAGGCCATGCGGTCGTAGGGATGGAAGCCCTGCACCGTGGGGTGGAACTTGAAGCCCTTGACGCCGTGCTCGGCGATCAGCCGGCGCGCCTCTCGCGCGCCCATCTTGCCCTTGTGCGGGTCGACGCTGGCGAAGGCCATCATCATGTCGCTGTTCTGCTGCGCCGCCTCGGCCATCTCCTCGTTCGGGATGCGGCGGCGGCCCGAGTTGCGTCTCCGCGTCGACCGTGAACATCACCAGGCCGATCTTGCGCTCGCGGTAGTACGCGACGGTCTCGTCGATGGTCGGACGGCGGTCGGAGCGGAAGTACTTGTCCGCGGCGCGGTCGTACTCCTCGCCGTAGTTGTCGAAGGGGTTCCGGCACGACACTTCGGCGTGCGTGTGGACGTCGATCGCGACCAGCTCTTGGATCGTTCATGGTCGGGCTCCGCGGCAATCAAAGGCGACGACGGCGATGCGAGGCATAGCCGCGCCGTCGTCCGGATCGTTATGCTATAGGCTAAACGCAAACCCCTGTGCAGGAAACCGCAAGGGAAGAGGGCAGGAACTTGTGAACCGCGCGCCGCGCTACCGGGCCGTCAACGTTGGCGGCTGCGTCGAGGCACACATCACCGAGCATGAGGGCGGCGTACGGGTGTTGCGCTCCACCGAGCCGCTGGGCGCCTATCCCATCCGCCTCACCGATCGGCTGGAATACTGGGCGCGCGAGGCACCCGAGCGAACGCTGGTTGCCAAGCGCGATCGCGCCGGGCGATGGCGGCACATCAGCTTTCGCCAGATGCTGGAGCGCGCTCGCAGCGTCGGCCAGGCGCTGATCGAGCGCGGGTTGTCGGCTGAGCGGCCCGTCGCGATCCTGTCCGAGAACGATCTCGAGCACCTGACGCTGGCGCTCGGGCGCGATGTGGGCCGGGATTCCCTACACGCCGGTCTCGCCGGCGTATTCGCTGCTATCCCAGGACTACGCCAAGCTGCGCCACGTGCTTGCGACGACCACCCCCGGTCTGGTGTTCGCTTCCAGCGCGACCGTCTACGCCAAGGCGATTAGGCGCAACGGTGCGCGACGACGTCGAGGTGGTGCTTGGCGGACGGACGAGCTCGACGGCCGTCGCAGCACGCCGTTTCGAGACATTGCTCGCCAGCAGGCCGGGCGCAGCGGTGGATGCCGCGCACGCCCGGGTCGGCCCCGACACCATCGTCAAGTTCCTGTTCACCTCGGGTTCGACCAAGGAGCCCAAGGGCGTGATCAACACGCACCGCATGCTCTGCAGCAACATGCAGATGGTCGGCCAGTGCCTGCGCTTTCCTCGCCGAAGAGCCGCCGGTGCTGGTGGACTGGCTGCCGTGGAACCACACCTTCGGCGGCAACCACAACACCGGGATTGCGCTCTACAACGGCGGCACGCTCTACATCGACGACGGCAGGCCCACGCCCGCGGGCATCGGCGAGACGCTGCGCAATCTGCGCGAGATCTCGCCCACCGTGTACTTCAACGTGCCCAAGGGCTTCGAGGAGATCGTGCGTGCGATGGAGCACGACGACGCGGCTGCGCGAATCGCTGTTCCGCCGCGTCCAGGCATTCTTCTTCTCCGGCGCCGGCCTGTCCCAACCGGTATGGGATCGGCTCGACTATCACGCCGAGCGCACGATCGGGGAGCGCGTGCGCATGATCACCGGCCTGGGCATGACCGAGACCTCGCCGGCATCGGTATTCGCCGTCGGCAGCGCGGTGAAATCCGGGCCACGTCGGGCTGCCCTGCCCGGGGGTCGAGGTCAAGCTGGTCCCGGTGGACGGCAAGATCGAAGTTCGCTTTCGCGGACCGCACGTGATGCCGGGCTACTGGCGGGCACCCGAGCTCACCGCCCAGGCTTTCGACGACGAGGGCTACTACCGCACGGGCGACGCGGTGAAGTTCATCGACCCGGCGCAACCACAGCTCGGCCTGATGTTCGACGGCCGCATGGCCGAGGACTTCAAATTGTCGACCGGCACCTTCGTCAGCGTCGGCCCGTTGCGCGCCAGGATCATCGCCGAGGGCGCGCCATGCGTGCAGGACGTGGTCGTCACCGGACCGGACCGCGACGACGTCGGCATCCTGATCTTTCCGCGCCTGGACGAGTGTCGCCGGCTCGCGCGCCTGGCGGAGTCCGCCACGCCCGAGGAAGTGCTGTCCGCCGCGGCCGTCAGAGAATTCTTTCAGAAGCTGGTGGACCGCCTGTGGGAAGCGGGCACCGGCAGCGCCAGCCGCGTGGCGCGGGCCTGCGTGCTGCACGAGCCGCCGTCGATCGACGGCAGCGAAGTGACCGACAAGGGCTCGATCAACCAGCGCGCGGTACTGCGCCACCGCGCGCCAAAAGTAGATGCCCTGTACCGGGCAGAAGATGCGGAAGTCATCGTGCCCGGGAGCCAACGGTCTTTCGCGCCTCCCGCTTGAAGTCCGCCACACCGAGCGCGGCGAGCTGCTTCTCGGCCGACTCCTCCCAGCCACGATTGGCGGCTGGACTCGCCGGGCTCGGATGGAGGATCTGGCCGCTGCGCATGCTCCTTGCCAGGGTGCTGTCGATCAGATTACCTTCGAGGACGGCGCGAATGCGCTTTTCCGCAAACCCACCGATACCGATCGCCCATTCCGGCGCGAGCGCAGTGAGCGCGGTCGCCAGATGTCGATCGCACGCCTCGTGCAGTGTGTCCCGAAGCGGTGCGGGCAGCCGGTCCGGCGTAAAGTTGCGGCCCGACGCCTCGAGCAAGGCAAGCGGGCAGTAGTTCAGGACGAACCAGTCGCCAAAGAATGCATTCGCTGTTCCGAAGCGACGGGCTGCCCAGCCCCACAGCCGCCGTCCGCTCACCTCCGAGCGCTTGCAAGCGAAGCCTTCGATCGGTCGTTTCGGATGCTCGTGAGCCGGTTTTTGGACCCGAGCGCTGATCCCCATCCAGTCTCGCACCGCCGCAATCTCGCCGAAGGGCACGCCCGTCTGCATCATCCCGAACGGCCCGGGGTTCATGCCCAGCAGTACGACACGCTTGCGGCCGGTGCCGTAGCGGCGGACATACTGCTCGTAGGGCGCCCACGCGTACTGGTGCGGGTCGTAAGCATGTGCGACGGGCGGCGGAAAGTCGAACTTCGCCAGCGCGGCCGAGAGCGCGCGAGCGGCTTCGAGCAGGATCATCGAGGCAGACACCCCGGCGATTCTTCCACCCCGGGCTTCGCCGCACAACCTATTGAGGCTTGCGGAATTGGCTTACAAGGTTCGTCGTCCCGGACGAAAGCCGGGACCCAGGCGCATTTGACTGACGGCGCTGGATGGCCGTTCCTCGAAACGCTCCTGCGCCGCGTTTTCCGGCTTTCGCCGGAATGACGATTACCGACCTGCGCGTCGTTAGCGGTTTGTGCCATGCTCAATAGAGCGGCCGGCCAACCTATCGGTCAAGGTCTTCGCCCTTCGTCCAGGACCGACGCGGTATAGTCACAAGCCATGCCCCATACCGCCCTCGATGAACTGCTGAATCTCGCCGCTCTCGCCAAGCCGCAGGCAGGCGAAATCGAGATACGCGGCGACGACCCAGTTTTGCCGACGCGCTTTCGCATCGGCACGGCCGCATCCGCGGCGATCGCCGCTTCCGCGCTGGCCGCAGCCCAGTTGTGGGCGATGCGGGCAGCGAAGAGTCGACGCCAGGCGATCTCGGTCGATCTGCGCCACGCCGCGGCGGCACTTCGCAGCACGCGCTATCTGCGCATCGATGGTGCCCCAGCGAAGAGCGGCTTCGACCCGGTGAGCGGCCTGTATGCGGCACGCGACCAGCGCTGGGTGTTCCTGCATTGCAACTTTCCGAACCATCGCGCAGCGGCGTTGGGTGTGCTCGGCCTCCCAAACGACGCCGACCGGGATGCGATTGCACGCGCGCTCCGGGATTGGGACGGGCTGGCGCTCGAGGACGCGGTACATGCCGCGCGCGGCTGCGCGGGTCTGGTGCGCGCGCCGGAAGAATGGTTGCAGCACCCGCAATCGAAGGCGGTAGCCTCGTTACCCGTGCTCGAGATTGAGCGCCTCGGAAATGCGCCACCTGAGCCGCTGCCCAAGGGAGACCGGCCGCTCTCCGGCATCCGCGTGCTCGATCTGACGCGCGTGCTGGCAGGGCCGACCTGCGCGCGCACGCTCGCCGAGCATAGCGCCGATGTCCTGAAGGTATCGGGGCCACATCTGCCGCATTCGGGGGACATCGAGATCGATACCGGGCTGGGCAAGCTGTCGACCTTTCTCGACCTGCGTCGGCCCGCGGATGCCGAGACTCTCACCTCGCTCATCCGCGACGGGCGCTGCGATGTCTTCTCGCAGTCCTATCGTCCCGGGGCGCTCGCTGCGCGCGGCTTCAGCGGGGAGCGTCTGGCCCAGCTGCGCCCCGGCATCGTCTGTGTCGAACTGAGCGCCTGGGGTCGAGACGGTCCGTGGGCGGAGCGGCGCGGCTTCGACACCGTCGTGCAGTGCGTGAGCGGCCTGGCGACGATTCAGGGCGGCGGCGAGGCACCGCGCATCATGCCGGTCTCGGCAATCGATTACGTGAGCGGTTACCTGATGGCATTCGGTGCGATGGTCGCGCTCGAGCGCCGCGCACGCGAGGGCGGCAGCTGGCGCGTGCGAGTGTCGCTCGCGCGCACCGGCCAATGGATCGTCGATCGCGGCCTGCTCGATCCCGAGGCGATCACAGACGTTCCGAACGAACTGCCGGAGCAAGAGATCGCTCGCATCACGATGGAGACGCCCTCGGCGCTCGGCTTGATCCGGCATCTCGCACCGGTCGCGCGCATGTCCGAGACACCGCCGCGCTGGGCTAGACCACCGGTCCCGTTTGGGCATGACGCGGCCGCTTGGCCGCCTCATGAAACTCAACGCCGAGCCTCGCCTGGAGTGTCGAACGGCAACGCGAGTACAGCTCCACCGCTTCGGCGCTGAATGAGCTGGTGATAGATGCCTTCGGCCAGGTCGTCTACCTCGAGCGTACGGGCAAGATAGTCCATGGCGCGCTCAAGCTCTCCCGCCTGCTGCCAGAAGCGCGCGATGTCGCCGGCCGCGCGCACGAATCGATTGCGCAACCGCTGACGCATCTTCTCGCCCCAGGTTTCGTCCGATTCCGTGGCCAGGAACGGGCCCTTGTACAGCTCGAGCAACCGTTCGGCCAGAGCGCTTGCTTTGGAGGCCTCGACCCGCTCGCGGGCGCCGCGCAGCGACTGGTCGATCTGTGCCGCAAGCTGCTCGAACGCCCAGGTGTCGGTCCATACGAAGCGTCCGTCCAGAGACAGTTTGCCCTCGGACAGGACCAGCGCGCGATCCTCGCCCAAGAGTTTGCGCAACCGGTGCAGGGTAGAGGTGAACGACCGGTGTGCCGAGTCCCCGTCGATGCGGGGCCATAGTGCCTCCGTGATGCGCACCTCGCTGACCTGGCGACCGCCCTCCGCGATCAGGACCTTAAGCAGGTCAAGCGGGCGTTTCTGCGCTTTGCCCGAGGACACGACCGGCACATTGTCCCGCAACAGCTCGAACTCTCCCATCGTACGTACCTTGAAGCGCCACGGCCAACTCGACAGCGCGAAGTGCGATGCGTCGAGGGTCAGACCGCAGCGCTGGATGATCGCGGTCGCGTAGTCGGTTTCGATTCGAGCTTCCAGGGCTCGGCTCATCAGCCGTGCCAGATGGTCGGGCCGCCACAGCGTGAATGCCGAGTAGTTGCGCGGCTTGCCTACCGTCAACGCCTGCCGCAACGCCCGCAGCCCGGACCGCCTGCGCCGCTTGTCCTCCAGGACGATCTGGGCGTAGGACATCAAACCGGTGAATTCGAGAAGCCGGTTCTTGATGACGCGCCCCAGATCGAAGGCGTGTCGAATTTGGGCCATGGCGTTGCTGTTCTCTCCGCTCTCATAGAGCACCTGCGCCGCCGCGAGCCGGCACAGAACCTCGAAGTACGGACACCCCACTTCGACCGCGGCCCGCAGCGCCAACTTCTGCTGCTGAAACGAGCGCAGGTTGTCCTGCGACAACATGGCATGCCAGGTTGAGAACAGGTGGTACAAGCACAGATCGCATCGTGCTGGCGGCCGCGGTTGGTTAGCGAACTCTTCCAGCAGCAGCTTCGCGGTGTCGAGATCGCCGCAAGTCAGTGCCCCGCCTGCGCCAAAGGCAAGGAGCTGGTGCGTCGCCACGCTCACACCGGCCGTACGCTCGATCTCGAGCCCCTCCCGCACGGCCTTGAGACACTCGTCGTGCTGTGCCGTGAGCATGAAATACATGGCTTCGGCGACCTTGAGCATGTTGAGCGCGAAAGGCGAGATCTCGTGCTGTGCGCTGACCCGGCGCATGCCTTCGATCACCGCCCACGCTTTGGGGTAGTGCCCGCCCCAGATGATGGCAATGGCAACGCGCGGCTCAACCAGCATGCGCAGGTTCGGATCGTCTTGCGCTACCGACGCCCGGTACGCGTGCTCGACCCACGTCTCCAGATCGGGATGGCGCGGTTGGCGAATCACCATCGATGTCAGGAGGCTGGTGACGAACCGCAGGCCGGCTGGATGCGAAAGCGACTCCGGGTGCTGCTTCAGCAGCTCGTCCATGATCGGAATCCAGCGGTCGAGCAGAGTGAAGTCATCGAGCTCGTACAAGATTGCGTCCATGGCACCCGAGCAGCTCAGCAGCAGCCCCATCACGTCGGGCTCGGCGTGTGCCCGGAAGAGATCGAACGCCTGTTCATGGAGAATGCGGCTTTCCCGAGGCGAGGCGTGCATGCGCGCGACTGCGACCCAGTAGAGCGTCCACGGATTTTGTTGCTGAACCTCTTTCGGCAGCGCCACCACCCACTGCGCGAGGGTCTCTGCCATGCCGCGATTGAGCATCGCCTCGGCATGCTTACGGATCACGTGCACCATGCGCTCCCAGTCTCCGATCTCGCGTAGCAATGACACGCAATCTCCAATGGAGCTCTCTTCCTCCAGCAGCGCCGCAGCTTGCCGCTTCAGGGCGTTGCGGGCGTCCTTGCTGAAGGCTTCTTCCACCCGCGAAAGCAAAAACTCGCGCAGCAGCGGGTGATACTGGTAAACGGGCTGCGGCTTGGCCTGCTTCAGCGTAATGAAGTAATTGTTGCTGTACATATCCGCAAGGATCCCGCCCGCATCGGCTTCCCCGGTCATGCTCTTGGCCATGTCTGCCGTCATCTGAGGCAGATACGCCGTGTTGAGCAGGAACGTCTGCGTCCTGGAATCGGTCTTCTGGAGAACCTCGCCCGCCAGGTAGTCGAACACCAGCTGCGGAGTCGACAGGTCCGGCACGTCCTCGATCGAATCGCGCTCGGCGACCTGCTCCAGCGTGAGGATCAGTCCGGCGGCCCAACCCTGCGTTCTGGTGTAGAGCTCGGTGAGCGCGTGGTCGGGGAGCGCATGGCCGCGCTGACGGACGATCGCGTTGCTCTCTTGCTGCGTGAGCCGCAAGTCATGCCAGCCGATCACTTCCATCGCCTGGTTGGCTCGCAGCCGCACCATGATCGGCGGAGGATCGCTGCGGCTGATGAGGATGACACAGCAGTCGGGGGGCGTTTCCGAGAGTGCTATGCGGATGGCTTCGTGAAACAAGGACTGTGGCGGAACTTCATGGTAACCATCGAGCACCAGCGCGAACGCGCCGAGCTGAGCGTACAGCGCCTGGAAGTAGCGCCGGGCGAAGGGTGCGATGCCAGCGTGATACTCCGGAGTGAGCTGAGGCAGACGCAGCGCGGTTTTGCGTCGAAGCTCCCCTGCCGCCAGCCCCAGATGGTAGAAGAACGACGCGACGTCCGCGTCGCCCTCATCGATTTGGTACCACAGCGAGGGCAGCTTGGTTCGCTCGAGATAACTGACTGCTAACGTGGTCTTCCCGCACCCGGGGGGCCCCGTAACCCAGATGACTGACTTCTTGCGCGCGGCATCGAGGGCCGCGAACAGCCGATCGCGCGGCAGGATGCCGGTCAGGCTCGGACGCGTGGTCTTGGCAAGCGAGACGATCCGAGAGTTCACTTTTTGTCGTTATGCGGGTTAGGACACGCGGCCATCTCTGTCCACTCGCGCCGCTGGCCCTTTCGACCGTCGGCCTCGAATCCAAGCGCTTTTCATTATGCTTGACGCATCCTTACGTCAATCTTACGCCAATGCCTTCCCTATGGAGCAGAAACAAGGGCGATCGTCTTCTACTCCGACAGGCCTGCGGCACGGAATGCGTCGAGCACGCGGGCCAGGACCTCAGGGTCGGCGCACGTCCGCGCTCACGATCGCGGCAAGTCTTCGTTGCATGCAATGCTCCGCCGAGATGCGCAGCAGGTTCGGGGACCCACGTCAAGCGGATCGCAGAGCCTCCGGGTTGAGAAGGCGAACGGGCTTGCCGTCGAGGAAAGCCAGCACGTTGTCGATCGACTCTCGATAGAACTGGGCGTACACCTCGCGCGTGCAGTACCCCAGATGCGGGGTCAGCACCGTATTGGGCGCGCTGCGCAGCGGATGCCGGGGCGGTAGCGGCTCCTGCCCGTATACGTCCAGTGCCGCGATCAGCTTGCCGGAGCGCAGCCTCTCGAGCAGCGCAGTCTCGTCGACGAGCGGACCGCGCGAGGTGTTCACCAGGATGGCACCCGGCTTCATGCGCGCCAAGTCTTCGGCGCCTAGGATGCCCCGCGTGCGGTCGGACAGCACCACGTGCAGACTCACCGCGTCCGCTTCAGCCAACAGCGTTGCCTTGTCGACCAGCCTGGCACCGGCCGCCCGGGCCTTGTCCTCAGTCAAGTTCTGGCTCCATGCCAGCACCGGCATCCCGAGCGCCTGACCGTAGCGCGCCATGCGCGAACCGATCTTGCCCAGGCCGATGACGCCCAGGGTGCGTCCCTCCAGCACTGTGCCCGGCGGGACCCCGTTCTGGAAGCCGCCAGCGCGAATGGTTGCATCGGCAGTTGGAATGAGACGTGCGGCAGCGAGCAACAAACCCAACGTCAGCTCCGCGGTCGCCGGCGTGGATTGCTGTCCGGCCGTGTGGCACACGACGATGCCGCGCGCGGTGCACGCTTCGACGTCCATGCGTCCAGCTGCGCGCACCCGTGAGCGCAATCATGCGCAGCCGCGCGAGCCGCGCGATGAGCGATGCCGGGAAGCGGGTGCGCTCGCGCATCGCAATGATGACGTCGAACTCCGCGAGCGCCTGAGCCACAGCGTCCTCTCCCTCGAATGGTGTCTCGAAGAACACGAGCTGAGCACGCTGCGACAGGCGCGACCAGTCGGCGCTGCTGCGTGCGACACCCTGCCAATCGTCCAACACTGCGATGCGCGTCATAGCGGATCTCATCTCTGCTGAGGTGGCGGCGGAAAATCAGCGCTCACGGTAACCGCTTCCCATTGGTCGATCGAACTCTGCAGGTCACGGAGCTTGGCGCGAACGCGCGTGAGCCCATCGTTGCCGAGGATTAGGTTGAGCGGTGGCTCCGGGCTTTCCACCACTTTGATGATGGCCTCCGCTGCCCGGACCGGGTCGCCCGGCTGCTTGCCGCTGCGGCCGGCAATCTCCGCCCGGCGCGCGCCGGAAGTGGCTGCATAGGCCGCGATCGGGTGGTGTGTCTGTCTCAAGGACCGACCGGCCCAGTCGGTGCGGAATGGCCCGGGTTCCACCACCGTCACGCGAATGCCGAGCGCTCTGACTTCCTTCGCCAGCGCCTCGGACAGCCCTTCGACCGCAAACTTGGTCGCGTTGTAGTAGCCGCTGCCTGGATTGCCGATGAGCCCCCCAACCGACGACATGTTGATGATGTGGCCGCGCCCGCGTGCTCGCATCCCCGGCAGCACGCGCTTGGTCAGCGCGACGAGACCGAAGAAGTTCGTTTCGAACATGGCGCGGACTTCTTCTTCCTCGCCTTCTTCGACCGCGGCTAGGTAGCCGTAGCCGGCGTTGTTCACCAGCACGTCGATGGAGCCGAAGGCCTTCTCTGCCCGCGCCACCGCGTCGGCTACCTGGCCCGCGTCAGTCACATCGAGAGCGAGACCTAGAGCGTCTTTCGGATGCGGCGAGACGAGATCCTCGATGCGTGCTGGATTGCGGGCGGTGGCGACCGCCCGGTGTCCGTGCTGCAGCACGCGCTCGGCAAGCGCTCGCCCCAAACCCGTCGAGCAGCCGGTGATAAACCAGACCGGGGTGGTATCGGCGTTTGATCCCATCGAGGATTCCTCTTTCTGTCCGCTGTGCGGTGACCCGCTCCGCAATTGTCGCTCTTCTGGCTCGCTCGCGCCTCGCTCTACTGTCATCGGTATTCGCGAGGGTCACTGCGGGGCTTTCCGAGGCAGGACCGATCGCGTAGTATCACGCGCGGTTACGTGTCCACTCAATGCTCGTTTGAGTATCCACGCTGCCCTTTTCATCTATCGACGAGTCCTCTATGCCACGCTTGAGAACGGCACTGGTTCTTCTGGGAGTTCTTCAGCTCTTGGCCTGTCACCCGCATCGCGCCAAGTACCCCCTTGCTGGCGCGCCGGAGGACGTGCGATCGGGCTCAGTGCTCACGCTCAGGCAGAACATCTCGCTTCCGACCGGCAGCCCCGACGTCTATTTCCAGGACCAGCAACTGGTGGCGCGGGAATCCCTGAGGTCCAGCTACCCATATTGCAGATTCGGTCTTGACGATCCTGCTACGGCGCTCCGTGAGGTCCAGCCGAACGCGTTCGTGGTAAGCAGCGTCGAGTATGACGAGCGATCTGCCGGGTCTCTGGGTGAGGTTGTCTCGGCGACGCGCATGAACCTGCAAACCGAACTTGGGGCGAAGGGGTATCACATGACCTGCATGCTGCCAGCGTCGGCGGGGTACGCACGGTTTATCACCGTGCCCGAGATACGTGGCGCCGTCGGCGAATTCTTCACGGTGAATCCTGCCAATTGAGTCTGCAGTCAGCTCTCTGACGCGGCCACGGTGGCTTGGACCAAGCCTCTTGGCAATATACCGGACGGCCCATCGAGCGCTTCCAGGGGCAGTACAAAGGCAGGAACTTCGCCATCGGCGCGGCTACGACGGGCGCCGCCGTCATCTACAAGTCAGTGGACGAGAGAGGCGTGCCCTCCTACGGCGATAGGAACTAGGGCGCTGCTCTGGCCCGGTAGTTCTTGGAATACTGGACGTAAACATCCACACCGAGCGCGAAGATAGTACGGTTCGCCGGTGACAGGAATCTCGACTCGCGCGCAGGTCGCCCCGACCAGATATACCCGGCCGCGACCTCCGTGCCGGGCTCGGTGATGGCCCCGGCCGCGACGCAGCCACCGGCCCTGACCACCGTTCCTTTGCCGATGATCGACCCCATACCGACAATCGCTTCGTCTTCGATCTCGCACGCGTACATGCGGACGTTGTGCCCGACCGTGACGCGCTGACCGATACGAAGCCGTTCCCCGGGCGCCAGATACAACCGGGAATGGTCCTGGATGTTGCTGCCCTCTCCCAGTTCGACGACGGCGTTGTCCGCGTCGATCTCTACGCCGAACCAGATGCTCGAATGCCGCCCCAGGTGCAACTCACCGGCGATACTGGCCGACGGAGCGATGTACGCGTCTGCTGCAGCGAAGTCTGCAACCCCCGCGCCCGGTCTCCGGCGCAGAGCGCCAACGGGGTTCGTGGCACGTACGACCTGCGCATCGATCCCCGAAACGTCTTCCTCGCGGCCAGCTGTGCCTCGCAACACGCGATGCAGCTTCTCGACTCTTTCGCTCGAGATCGGCCCGACCGGTCTGGCCGGCGTTCCCGCATACAGCCATCCTCCCTCGAGCCTCTTGCCGGGCGGGACGACGCTTTCCGCGGCGATGACTGAGCCGCGACCGACTTCCGATCCGTCCATCACGACGGCGTTCTCGCCGATCACGCATCCATCCGCCACGGTGCAGGCGTGCACCAAGCCGTAGCGACCCACAGTGACATGTGCACCCACGTGTGCCGGGAAGACGCTGTCCGCGATGTGAACCGTGCTTGCCTCCCCGAACCAGCAATCGGGGCCAACGCTAATTTGCTCGCCGTCTGCGCGCAACGTGGCAAGCGGCTCCAGATGACAGCCGGCGCCCAGCTCGGTGCGACCGATCACCGCAGAGGTCGGGTCTGCCGTCGTGTCCGGTCCGATCTTGGGAAAGTCTTGGAGGTAGGGCAGAACGATCATCCGGTGGAGGCGTTCAAGCCCGCGATGGACCGCGCAGCAAAAGAGTCAAAACACCGGCGTCTCACGATAGGTTCCCCACAAGGTTTTCAGCTTTTCGACGATTTCGCCCATCGAAGCCCCCTCCCGCACCAGCTCGATGGTGACCGGCATGAGGTTTTGCGCGTCGTCTTTCGCGACCTCGACGAGCTTACTCGAGCAGCTCCTGCACCTTAGCATTGTTGCGAGTGCGGCGCACCTTCCGAAGCCGCTCGATCTGGCGCGTTTCGGTCGTCGGATCGTAGGGATGGAGTCTCGACATTGGCGCGTTCCCCTGAGTCGACGTATTTGTTCACGCCGATGACTGGTTTTTCGTCCGCTTTGCTTGCGCAGCGCCGTCTCGTACGCGAAGTCTGCGATGTGCTTCTGGAACCAGCCCGTCCTCGAATCAGCTTGACCGTACCGCCGCCGCCTTTCCACCTCGTCCAGAATGTCGAAGATCTTGCGCTCGTACTCGGTGGTGAGACTCTCGACGTAGTAGGAGCCGCCCAGCGGATCGACCACGTTCGCGACGTTGGTCTCGTCGGCGATGACCTGCTGGGTGCGCAGCGCGATCTTCATCGCTTCCTCGGTCGGGATCGCGAACGCCTCGTCCATTCCGTTCGTGTGCAGGCTTTGCGCGCCGCCGAGCACCGCCGCAAGCGCCTGCAGCGTGGTGCGGATGACGTTGACCTTGTGCTGCGGCTTGGTGAGCGACGCCGCCGCCGTCTGGCAGTGGAAGCGCAATCGCATGGACTCGGGGTTGCCTGGCGCCGAAGCGCTCCTTCATGAGCTTTGCGTAGACGCGGCGCGCGGCGCGGAACTTTGCGATCTCCTCGAAGAAGTCGGCCTGGCGACGAAGTAGAACGCCAGGCGCGGCGCGAACTCGTCCACGTGCATGCCGGTCTTCAGCACCTCCTCGACGTAGGTCGACGCAATTGGCCATGCGTGAAGGCGACTTCGTGAATGGGCGATGCGCCGGCCTCGCTGATGTGATAGCCCGAGATGTTGATCGGGTTGTAGCGCTTCATGTTCTTGGCACAGTAGGTGATGCAGTCGCGCACGATGCGCACCGACGGCGCGATCGGGAAGATGTACTCCTTCTGCGCCATGTACTCCTTGAGGATGTCGGCCTGGATGGTGCCCGACAGCTTGTTCAGGTCGTTGCCCCGCTTCTGCGCCAGCACGATGTACATCGCCAGCAGGATCCAGGCGGTGGGGTTGATGGTCATCGACACCGAAGATGTTCTCCAGGTCGATGCCGTCGAACAGCGCCTCCATGTCCGCCAGCGTGTCGACGGCAACGCCCTCGCGCCCGACTTCGCCGTGGCTCATGGGATGATCGGAGTCGTAGCCCATGAGGGTGGGCATGTCGAAGTCGGTGGACAGCCCGGTCTGCCCCTGGGCGATGAGGTACTTGAAGCGTTTGTTGGTGTCTTCGCCGGTGCCGAAACCCGCGATCTGGCGCATGGTCCACAAGCGGCTGCGGTACATCGTCGGATAAGGACCGCGCGTGAACGGGTACTGTCCCGGCAGACCGATGTCCTGCAACGGGGCCGACTCCAAATCCAAGGCGGTGTACACCCGCTTCACGGGAAATCCGCCGAGCGTGAAGAACTGTTTCTGGCGCTCCTGCCGCTTGTTCAAAGAGGAGGCAACCTCGTTGTTCTCCCACAGCTCCAGTTGCTTCTCGAACGATGTCAGGCCTTCGGCTTCCTTGGGTGCATTCATCTTTCACCTCGAGAGTGCGGCGTTGTTCAACAGCGTTTCGGCGGCGGCCAAGGGATCCAGCTCGCGGCGTGAGATCCGCTCGACCAACTCGGCCAGTCGAGCGTTGCGGGATGCGGAGAAGCGGGTGCGCAGCAGATCCTCTGCGGTCTTGAGCGCGCGATACTCCGCGATGTGACGCAGTCTCGCTTCGCCAAGCGAGCTCGACTGCTGGACCGATCGATGCTGATCGATAGTTGCGACCAGGTCGCTGATCCCCTGTCCGGTCTCCGAGCTGGTGGCCACAACGGGCACTTGCCATGCGGGCGCCTCGGTCAGGGATGCGGCAAGCGCCAGCATCGACTTCAGGTCGGTGAGCGTCCGGTTCGCATCGGGACGATCGCATTTGCTCACCACATGGATATCTGCAATTTCAAGAATACCGGCCTTGAGGGCCTGAATATCGTCTCCCAGCCCCGGCGCCGAGACGACCACCGTCGTGTGCGAAGCGCGAGCGATCTCCACTTCGTCCTGACCCACGCCGACGGTCTCGATGACGATCATGTCGAAGCCGCCCGCGTCCAGGATGTCTGCCGCTGCGAGCGCCGCGCGGGCGAGCCCTCCGGTGGACGCCGCGTGTAGCCATGCTGCGTATGAAAACGCCCGGGTCGAGCACGAGCTCGCTCATGCGGATGCGATCGCCGAGAATGGCGCCACCCGAGAAGGGGCTAGACGGGTCGATCGCTATGACAGCAACCGTTCGGCCATCTCGCCGGATCTGCTGCACGAGCTTGCCGACCAGCGTGGACTTCCCGCTGCCTGGCACGCCGGTGATGCCGACGACATGCGCTCGGCCAGCCGCCTTGTACACCTCCGCCAGCGCTGCGCGAGCCTCCTCCGCTCCAGCCTCAGCGCGCGAGATCAGGCGTCCCAGCGCGACCACGTCCCCGAGACGCATGCGCGCGAGCAGCTCCATCGAGGAAACGGGCGACGCCACCGGGGCTAGCTCTCCTGAAGTTTCCTGGCCAGCTCGCGAAAGACCTCCCGGTCGTCGATCACTCGGCGGGCCTTGAAGTCCGTTCGCGGGAAGGTCTGTGGGGCGACGACTTCGATCACCGCACGCACGGCCAGGGTCTTGAGGATGTTCCGGTGAACGTCGTTCTTGAACTGCTGGGTCCGCCCGCTGTCGGCGAATACCTCTGCGGTCGGCTCCACCCGGAGGATCAACTCGTCCATCGCACCCTCGCGCGTGATGCAGACGCGGTGCTCGCCACCGTAATCACCGATCTGGTTCAGGACGGAATCGATCTCACTCGGATAGACGTTCTCGCCGCGGATGGTGAACATGTCGTCGATGCGGCCGAACACGCCCTGAGGCAGCCTCGGGTAGGTCCGACCGCATGGGTTGGGGCCGTCTTCCCAAATCGTGAGATCGCCTGATAACAGTCGGATCATCGGCTGAGACGTGCGTTCCAGGTGCGTGTACACGGGTGTGCCACGCGCCCCATAGGGAACCCGCCGGAAGGTCTTTGGATCGCAGACCTCGGTGTATACGATGTCCTGCCACAACAGCATCCCAGGTGAGCTTTCAGCGCTGCCCGCGACGCTCATCCACGGGCGTCATTTCCGCCATCGATCCCGCAGTCGAACACCTTTGCTCCATAAGCAGCGACCAGCTTGTCGATCACTGACGGGATCGATGCCCCGGGCTCACCCGAGAAGACGAGAGCCTTCAAGCCGAACCGGCGCGCGTCCAGCCCCTCTTTGCTCGCGACGTCCGCCAGGTGCAGCGCATAGGTCGGAGTCCCGTAGAAAACCGTGGGCCGGATCTGAGCCAGCCAGCTCGCCGCGCGCGCGGTCATGCCGGATGCACCGGCCCCGAACGGGAAGGCGGTCGCCCCCAGGCGCTCGGCGCCGGCGAGCGCACCCCAGCTTCCCAGATACAGGCTGAAGATCGCTGCCAGAAACACCGTGTCGCCGGGCCGGATGCCCATGCCCCACATCACGCGTGCGTGAGCGTTCGCGATCGCCCCCCAGTCTTGCGCGACTGATGGCGAACGCAGTGGGACGCCCGGTCGTGCCGGACGTGCCGTGGACATGGAAGATCTCCGCTTCGGGCACGCACAGGTATTCGCCGAAGGGTGGCGCCTCGGCCTGCGACGCGCGCAGGTCACGCTTGGTGATGACCGGTACCTTGTCTTCGAAATCCTCGAGCGAACGCAAGCGGAACGGATGGAAGCCCGCTTCGTCCCACTTCCTTCTGTAGAACGCCGAGTTTGCGTAGGCGTAGTGGCAGACATCCTGAAGGCGCTTTAGGATCGCCCGCTCGCGCTCGGCCGAAGGCATCGTCTCGCGCACCGGAAACCAGTAGCGGCTGGAAACCTCGGGGCGATAGGACGCATCGTAGCGCGGCGGGAATTCCCAGCATTCCATTTCCATCGCGGCGCGTTTCCCCGAGTCTGGTCGATGCGCCTTTAGCGGGGGCCGCGCTCAGCGACGAGACGCGTGAGCGTCTCGACGATTTGGCGCGGCGCCGTATCCTGCAGAAGAATCTCGCTAACCCCGATCTGCTTGAGGGCCACGACGTCTTCGTCCGGTACGACGCCGCCGACGACGACGATGATGTCTTCCGCTCCCCGCTCGCGGAGTAGCTGCACGACGCGCGGACAGATGGTCATGTGGGCGCCCGACAGCAGGCTCATGCCCAGGATGTCGACGTCTTCCTGGATCGCGGAGCTCACCACCTCTTCCGGCGTGCGATGCAGGCCGGTATAGATGACGTCCATGCCGGCGTCGCGCAGCGTGCGAGCGACGACTTTCACGCCTCGGTCATGGCCGTCCAGTCCAACCTTCGCCAACAGGACACGGATCGATTGCTGCATTCAGAGCCCCCCATTACCCGGCGCGTTCTAGGCTGCGGCTACGGCGCGGCCACCGCCCTTCCTGGCCTCGCCAGAGGTCAGCGGCGTCGCGACTTTGGGTTGAAACGTCCATCTGCCGACTGCTGCATGCGACGCGAAAATGATAGCGCGGAGCAGGCCTCCCGATATAGTGTCACCTATTTGTTTGGAGCGCTCTAACCGTCATGAGGCAAGAGCTCCAACCGGCGGTCCTCGCTGGCTTGATCGGCGCCGGGATCCAGGCATCTCGCGCCCCGGCCCTGCACGAACAGGAGGGTGCCGAGCAGGGGCTTCGCTATGTCTACAAGTTGATCGACCTGGATCAGCTAAGGCTCGGTGCTGAGGCGCTCCCCGAGCTGCTGACTGCGGCCGAGCGCCTGGGCTTCGCGGGGCTGAACGTCACCCATCCCTGCAAGCAGTCGATCCTTCCGCTGTTAACCGATCTATCCGAAGAAGCGCGCGCCCTGGGCGCGGTCAACACCGTACTGCTGCGGGACGGAGAACGGGTTGGCCATAACACCGACTGGTGGGGTTTCGTGGAGAGCTTCCGCCGAGGGCTTCCCGAAGCAAAGCTGGATCGCGTGGTGCAGCTGGGCGCTGGCGGCGGTGGCGCGGCGGTCGCGTATGCGGCTCTGACACTGGGAACGCAGCACCTGACAATCCTTGATCTGGACAGCGCTCGCGCGAGCCAGCTCGCCGCCAGGTTGTCCGCCCGGTTCGGTGGGGGCAGGGTTGTGCCGGGCACCGATCTCGCCGGGGCGATGCGCGAAGCCGAGGGACTGATCCACGCGACAGCGACCGGCATGGCGAAGTACCCGGGCCTCCCGTTGCCCGAGCAGTTGCTGCGTCCCGCGCTGTGGGTGGCGGAGATCGTCTATTTTCCGCTGCAAACGGAGTTGCTGCGCGTGGCGAAACGGATCGGGTGTCGCACCCTGGATGGCGGTGGCATGGCGGTATTCCAAGCGGTCGAGGCGTTTCGCCTTTTCACCGGGCGCCGGCCCAACGCCGAGCGGATGCTGCGGCACTTTGCCTCCATCCGCACCTGACGCAACGCGCATCGCGAGAATAGATCAGAGCTTCCCTAGTCCTGTTACGTCGATCCGCGGCGCTGTGTGGTATGGTGCAATTCTCCATTCCCTCGCGCCAAGGAGAACGCCATGGCGACGATGTATCGGTATCAGCTGCCCGTAGAACAGACCGGGTGGAAACTGAACGGCGAGACCGAGACGTCGTTCAGCTGGGAGTACGAGGACGAGCGCGAGAAGCTGCTTGCGCTCTACGACAAGGGCAAGAAGCAGCAGTGGGACGCGGCGACGCGCATCGACTGGTCGCTCGATCTCGATCCCGAGAACCCGCAGGAGATCGACGACCGTCTCATCCCGATCTTCGGCTCCCCGCTTTGGGAGAAGATGGACAACAAGGAGCGGATCAGAGTGCGCCAGCACCAGCAGGCGCAGACGCTCTCGCAGTTCATGCACGGCGAGCAGGGCGCACTGATGGCGGCCGCCCGCATCGTGCAAACCGTGCCCGACCTGGACGCAAAGTTCTACGCGGCAACGCAGGTGATGGATGAGGCGCGCCACGTCGAGGCGTACGCACGGCTGCTCAACGAGAAGCTCGGCATCGCCTACCCGATCACGCCCGGGCTCAAGTCGCTGCTCGAGACGACGTTGACCGATCGGCGCTGGGACATGACGTACCTCGGCATGCAGATCCTGATCGAGGGGCTCGCACTAGCGGCCTTCCAGCGCATCCGCGACTACGCGAAGAATCGCCTCGCCGCTTCCGTCAATGCTTATGTGATGCAGGACGAGGCGCGCCACGTTGCTTTCGGGCGCCTAGCGCTGCGGGACCTCTATCCCCAGCTCAGCGAGGCCGAGCGGAACGAGCGCGAGGAATTCGTCGTTGAAGCCTGCTATCACATGCGCGACCGCTTCAACCAGAAGGAGCTGTGGGAGAACCTTGGCCTTCCGGTGGAGCAAGCGGTCGAGGCTGCGATGTCGTCCGAGAATATGCGGCTGTTCCGCAAGCGCCTCTTCAGCCGAATCGTTCCGACCGTCAAGGATATCGGGCTGTGGGGCAAGGGGGTGCAGAAGGCGTTTGCCGACATGGGCGCCATCGAGTTTGCCGACGTCGATAGCGAAGCACTGCTCGAGCAGGACCATCGCGTCGCCCAAGAGTTCGACGCTGGTCAGTTCGTGCGCGCGACGTTAGCCTGAGGTTGGGGGAGCTCTAGGCGCGTGAGTCGCAGCGGACTACGCGGACCTCACTGGGCGATTTCTAGCTTCGAAGCGGGACCAAGACGAGGTCAGCTCAATCCGATTTGCAGGTCGGGAAAAACTCCGCCAGATACTGCCCATATCGGAAGTCGGTGAACTCGCAAGGATGCGAGAACGAACCGTAGCAGTCTGTCTCCGATTCCACTTGGCAATACTGATTTCCGTGCCTGACCGCCAATGCCGTGAAAATCAGCGCGCCGTCCGTACCTTCAGGCCTCGCCACCAAATCGCCCTTGGGGGTCTTCAGCAGAACGATGGAATAAGGATAGTGTTTGTTGGGCTTGTCGTAGCAGCTGCAGTAGTACGCTTCCGCCTTCAGGTCTCCAGGTTGGAACGCTTCGAGGTCGGTTTCAGAAAATCGAGCTTTAAGCCAGAGCGACACGCCGTCCATGGCGACTGTCTTGTCCGGTTCAGCGCTGTCGTACGCTACCGCGACGTCATGCGCTCGGCACTTCTCCGACCGGATGAGCAGCGTCAAGGACGCGATCATCACGATAAGCAGTAACGCGATCTTCGTTACGCCCTCTTCCTTGGTGGCGGCCATAACCATACCCATGAAACCTCCTAAAGATCTTTGACGCCGGACAGCTTTTCCCGGTGTGTTTCGGTGCCAGCAACGCAGAAAAATCTCAAATCGGCATTTCTCGAGCGATCTTCAGGACTTTCGTCGGGTTGCAGGCGTATGTGTCACCCGAGGGCGCTCGGGCGATCCGCTGAGATGACCGGGGCGGAGCTTGTGGAAGGATGCGCAGCCTGAACCCCGCCGGAACTATTAGAATATGCGTTCCCCTCTTCAGGGAAACCGGCCGTGGCCCTGACGTTCCGCAAGCTGCAACCGCTCTTCGCCGCCGAGGTAGGCGCGATCGATCTTCGGCGCGTTCACGATCGCCCGACGCTCGACGAGATCCGCGCGGGGATGGACGAATTCTCGGTCCTCGTGTTTCGGGATCAGCCGTTCACCGACGAGGAGCAGCTTGCGTTCGCTCAGCGCTTCGACGGCACCCTGCACTCCAACACCGGGGCGGCCGTGCTGGGTAAAAACCGGTTCGGGAACGAAGCCCTCGCCGACATCTCGAATCTGGATGAGGGTGGTGGAATCCTGAAATCCCAGGATCGGCGCCGCATGTATGCGCTGGGCAACCGCCTGTGGCACACAGACGCGTCGTTCCAGGACCCGCCGGGCCGCTACTCGATGCTTTCGGCCAGGCTGGTTCCGCCGGTGGCGGCGGACACGGAGTTCGCCGCCATGCGTGCGGCCTATGATGCCCTCGACGCGGAGATCAAAGCGACGCTGGGGGGGCTGCGGGCGCACCATTCCATCGCTTACTCGCGGCAGACGCTCGGGTTCGAGTTCTCGCAGGAAGAGCAGGACAAGCTCAAAGGCGCAGTCCATCCACTCGTCCACACCAACCCGCGCACCCAGCGCAAGGCCCTCTACCTCGCCTCGCATGCTTCGCAGATCATGGATTGGCCCATTCCCGAGGGGCGGCTGCTCTTGCGCGACCTCATCGAGCACGCGACCCAGCCGCAGTTCGTATATCGCCATGCGTGGCGGGTCGGCGATCTTGTGATCTGGGACAACCTCGCCACGATGCATCGCGGGCGGCCCTTCGATGACGGCAAGTATCGTCGCGAGCTGCGCCGCGTGACGACTCTCAACGTGGAGCCGGCCACGCCCTCCTGACGTCCCGGACCCCCTGCCTTACCGCTTCCCGCCATCGGGCTCGAGCGCTCTTGAAGCATCCGTCGCGCGCGTGGCACGGAACGTGATCACTGCCGACAGCAGTGCACACGCCCCCAGAAAGTACAAAGCCATTTCGAAGCTCTTGGTGCTGTCCTTGATCCAGCCGACGGCGATGGGTCCCAGGTAACCGCCGAGATTGCCGATGGAATTGATCAGCGCCATGCCAACGGCTGCCGCCCCTCCGGTAAGAAACAACGAGGGCATCGGCCAAAAGGAAGGCCTCGACCCATAGATACCGATGGCGGCAACCGCGATCGCAGCAACGGCCCAGAACGAGTGGCTGAACCAGCCCGCGCAGAACAATCCTACGGCAGCGAGCCCAGTCGAGACGATGAGGTGCCAGCGTCGCTCCTTGTGACGATCCGACGAGTAACCCCACATGATGAGGCCGAGCGTTCCGAAAATATACGGGATTGCCGTCACGAAACCCGTCATCAAGTTGGACAGGCCGAGGCTCTTGATGATCTGCGGCAGGAAGAAGACGACCCCGTAGCTGGCGGTGACACCGGTGAGATAGATCGCGGAAAGGACCAATACTCGCCAGTCGGTAAGTGCCTGAAGCATGCTGAGGCGTCCCGAACTCTCGACGTGGCTTCGTTCCGCTTGCAGCTGGCCTTCGAGCCATTCTCGTTCTTCGGCTGTGAGCCAGTTTGCAACCGCCGGCCGGTCCGTCATCAGCAACAGGACGACGAAGGCGAGCAAGACAGCGGGGATCGCCTCGATGATGAAGATCCATTGCCAGCCTTTGAATCCGAGTATGCCGTCCATCCCCAGAATGATGCCCGAGAGGACCGCGGCGATCGCGTTTGAGACGGGCACCGCGATGTACAGGATCGATATGGCGCGAGCCCGAACCGCGGAGGGAAACCACTGCGTGAGGTAGAAGATCATGCCGGGGAAGAAGCCGGCCTCGGCCACGCCCAGCAGAAAGCGCAGCACGAGGAAGCTGACCGGTCCCTTAGCGGTGGCCATCAGTCCGGAGATGATCCCCCAGGTGATCATGATCCGGGCGATCCACAGCCTGGCGCCGACCCGCTGCAGCACCATGTTGCTTGGCACCTCGAAGAAGGCGTAGCCGAAGAAGAAGATGCCGGCGCCCCAACCGTACATGTAAGCGCTCAGGCCCAGGTCTTTGTTCATGGTGAGCGCGGCAAAGGAGACGTTGGTGCGGTCGATGTAATTGACCAGGTAGCAAACGACGATCAAGGGCAGCAGGCGCCACGAGACTTTCAAGATGGTTTTGCGTTGGAGTTCGGGCGAGAGCTGCGACGGCATGAAGGTGGCCTCCCTCTTCGTTATTTGTTCTTGCACCGGCGCTCCAGGGCGATATCGAGCCGTAGACGGATCGCGAATCGAGCCCTACCACGGGTGTCGCGCAAACCAACAAAATAAAAGGCTACTGCCGGAAATCAGCGGCGTATAGCTGCTCCAACGCATCCAAGGCCTGCTGCGGAAGCGGGCCCGCTTGCGCGCCCGCCAGCGCCTCTTCCAGGTGCGCGGGCTCGGCCAGCCCGATGATCGCGCACGCGAGGTCCGGATTGGTCAGCGCGAATCGCAACGCGGTTTGGGCGCGCGTGCCAAATGCGTTCCCGAGTGTTGCGAAGACGGCCTGCGCGCGGCGCTCCTCGGCAGCGATCTGAGTGCCGCGCGTGATCATGACTTCGCGCCCGTGCCGGACGTCGGTTGCGAGCACACCAGCGGCGAACACGCGGATCGCCATGACCGCCGTCCCCTGCGCCTTGCATGCGGCGATCAGGCGGGCGAAGTCATGGCCGGTCCAGCTCTTCGGCATGGAGCGCGCGGCGCTGGGGTTGAGCAGGTTGTAGTACACCTGCGCGGCATCGAAGCGCCCGCTGTCGATGACCTGCCGGCAGCCCGCCGCATCGCCCAGCGCTGTGAAGCCGATGTATCGGGTGAGCCCCTTCTCGCGCACCCGCTCCAGCGCATCGGCGGCGCCTTTGGCGCGCAGCACATGGTCCGGCGTAACGGTACCAGCGGCCCCGGTCGGCTCGATCGAGTTGTGCAGGAGCAAGAGATCGACGGAGTCGCGATTCAGCCGCTGGAGGCTCTCGTGCAGACTGCGCTCGACCTGGCCCGGGATGTCGTCCAGCCGTGCCGTGTCGAGCAAGACCTTGGTCGAAAGATACGGAGTGGTGTCGATCTCCTTGAGCAGCCAGCCCAGCGCCTGCTCGGATTGAGTCTTGCCGTAAGCAGGCGCCGTGTCGATCCAGTTGATGCCGGCCTCCACGGCGCGGCGCAGGGTCTTGAGCTTCGTGGCGTCATCCTGATGGATCAGCACGCCGCCGACCCAGCCGCCGCCGAAGACCAGTTCCGACACCTGCAAGCCTGTGCGGCCGAACGTTCGGTAACGCATCGCCAGTCTCCTTCTCAGCAAAGGGGCATATCCTACGCTAAGCGGTGCGAGTTAATGGGAGCTACGCATTCCAGGTCATCCAAGCGCGAGCCGAGGTGCGTAGACAACTCACCTCGACCGCTGGAGGAAAGTGCGGACGCGAGTATCGAGGTACGCGTTGAACGGGTTGTAGCGCCAGCGCCGACAAGAACCGCAGGCAATGCAGGAGCAGTTTGGCCAACGCCAGAAGGATCGGAATGGGCGGGAGAGTCAGGGTTGGGTCTGGACGCTCTCGAGGAAGGTGAAGATGCGCCAAAGCGTATCCTCGGACAGCACGCCCCCCCAAACCGGCATGCCTTTGTCCATGCGACCTGCGTTAACCGTGGTCCAGAACATGCTGATGGCGTTGTCGCCGTAGCGGATCTTGAGCCGGCGCAGGTCGCGCGGGCGCTCGCCCTGCTCGGCGTTCGGACCGTGACAATGAGCGCAATACTGATTGAGCAGACTGCGCCCTTCTTCGGCGATGTCGGCACGGCCTGCGTAGGGGTTCTCGGGGCGCGTTGACTTCCCCTCCGCTTCGCACCGCACGGGCGCAAGCATCAGAGCAGCGAGCAACGGAATGACGCACCACGCTCCGTGGCCTGTCACGACACGCATGGTTTCCTTCCTGCTCTAACGCGAAACGGCGAGGCCTCACGACCTCGCCGCTCGTTGCCGCTCGACCTTTACCTGTTCTCGCTAGCTGCCCAGCTCGAACACCACCAGCATGCCGCCCTCGGGACTGGCTTCGATAAAACGCTGGCCCATCTTGCCGAAGAAGGAGGGCGGGCCCTTGAGGCGGCCCGCCACTACCGCAAGGTACTGCTTTCCGTCGATCGCGTAGGTGACCGGGCCCTGCAGGATGCCGGTCCCGACATTGAACTTCCACAGCACATTGCCGCTGCGGGCATCCACCGCCTTCAGCTCGCCATGAACGTTACCGTAGAACACGAGCCCACCCGCGGTCGACAGCGCGCCGCCCAGAAATGGCAGGTCCTCTTTGATGCCCCACACCTTCTTGTTCGCCACCGGATCCCAGGCGATGAACTCTCCGAGGTGCCTGCCCTCGTTGCCCGGCTTGCCGAGGTCGAACTCGGAGGCGAGGTAGAACTTGCCGGGGTTGTATTCTTCCTCCTTGTTTGCGATGTCCATGCACATGTTGAACGTGGGAATGTAGACCAGTCCGGTCTGCTGGCTGTAAGACATCGGTTCCCAGTTCTTCCCGCCGATGAGGTTGGGGCATACATCTCGCGCCCAGACCCCCAGGCGCGGACGCTTGGGCGGGTTCTCGATCGGCATCCCTGTGCTCATGTCGACGCCTTTTGCCCAGTTGACGTATACGAAAGGCTCGGCGGACAGGAGCTTGCCGCTCTCGCGGTTGAGGATGTAAAAGAAACCGTTGCGGTCAGCCTTCATCAGGGTCGGCTGCTTGGCGCCGCCGATGCTGAGGTCGGCAAGCACACCTTCGTTGATCCCGTCGTAATCCCACACGTCATTGGGCGTCATTTGATAGCCCCAGACGATTCTCCCGGTGTCGGCGTCGAAAGCGAGCTGCGACGCTGTCCATTGATTGGTATACGGTAGGACGTTGCTGGAGTCGTTGCCCCGGGTCTGGCCGCCCCAAGGTCCGGCATTGCCGGTGCCCCAGAAGACCAAGTTCAGCTTGGGATCATAAGAGCCCACGTACCAAGTCGATCCGCCGCCGGTCTTCCACGAATCGCCCTTCCAGGTGTCGTTGCCGGGCTCCCCCGGGCCAGGGACCGTGTAGGTCTTCCACACCGATTTCCCGGTGTTCTGATCGAAAGCCTCGATGAAGCCGCGAACCCCATATTCACCGCCAGCGATACCCGTCACCACCAAGTTCTTGTACACCATGGGAGGTGAAGTGATGGCATGCCCTTTCTTGTAGTCCTGGACCGTCGCAACCCATAGCTCCTTGCCGGTGTTCGCATCGAGCGCGACCAGCTTCGCATCCAGCCTGCCGACAAACAGCTTGCTGTTGGCGTACGCCACGCCGCGGTTGTCCAGACCGCAGCACACGGTCGCCATGTAGTCGGCGGGCAGCTCCGGATCGTACTTCCACTTGATCGCGCCGTTTCTGGCGTCGAGCGCGAAGACGTGCTTGGGACCGGTCGACGTGGTCACGTACATCGTGCCGTTGACGACGAGCGGCGTCGATTCCTGTGACTCGAGCGAACCCAGCGAGCGGATCCACGCGACGCTCAGCTTCTTGACGTTGCCGGTATTGATCTGATTGAGCGTGCTGTAGCGCGTGTTGGCGTAATCGCCGCCGTACACCGTCCATTCATTGCTTGCCTGCGCCAGCGCGGAAGCGGCTAGAACCGCGAACGCCATCCCCCCCATGCCAGTCAGCAGATTGCGATTGACTCGACTCATGCTTGCTCCCCCCGGTAAACAGCTTGTTAGTTGCTCGATGCACCACGGCCATCGCGTTACCGCGCCCGAGACCCCGGTGTTACGCACATCGCTCCGTTCGCTTCTTGGAGTTCAGATGCGCGGCCGCCTTCGCGTCAGCAGCCCCGTGCTACGAGAGCTGCTCCGCTGCCGACGGTACGATGATTAGAATCCCATCGTCTCGACGCTGTCAACCGAACCGGTGCGACCGCTGTCTTGCGGCGGAAGAGCTCACATCAGGCACGTGTGGACGCGGCTCAGCCCTGTGCGAGGGGTTGAGGTGCACTGCACCACGCTCCATATCGCGCTTGGTTGCAGCGCGGCGCGGAGGATGCGTGCAGGCGCAGCGGTGAAGGAGAAGCCGACTGTCGTGCGAGTGCGATCAGCGGCGCGCACCCGCCCCATCCAGGACCGACCAGGGTGCCCGCCGGACGCCGATATCCAGCAGGAACAGCAGAAGCGCTCCGGCCACGAGCTCGGGCCAGAGCGGCGTGGCGAGCACGCCGCCGTCCGACGAGCGCGCAAAGATCTCGTCGGTCTTCGGGGCGAACTTGCCTCCGGTGCGCTCGCTCAGCGCTTTCAGCGTGGCGACGTCGGCTGGCCGCGGGCGAAATTCGTCGCTTTGCGGGTAGTAGAGCACGCGCGCGCCGATGCGGGCGATCTCTTGCGCAGACAGGCCGGGGCCGGGGAGCAACTCGAACCGATACGGCGCGGCGGATACCGCATCGAGCGCTATGCGAGCGCTGTAGGTACCCGGTGCGGACTGACGCAACACGATTACGGTCGATTCGCCGCTCGGTCGCAGCACGCGCGCGTTGGGCCACAGGTCGTTGCGAAAAGCGCCGTCCGCGTTCAACGCGGTCAGCTTGAGCCAGCCTTCGCGGCCATGTCTTGTGACCTGCCATGCGAACTCTTGGGTGGCCGCACCGCGTGCAGCGTCGCGCACCACTTGCGCCCAAAACTTCCCGTAGCCGGGCCAAGCGAGCCAGTCGACCGCCCAGCGGTTCTTGGCGTCGGAGAGGAACGCCACGGTCTTGCCCAGGCCGTAGCGGGTCTCGGCCAGCAACGGCTGCTCCTGCTTGGCTTGCAGCAGTACGTCCGAAAAGCGCTTTGCCTTGGCGGTGACAAAGCCTTTGAGCTCGGGCCCCGATTCGAAATCGATGCCGGCCAACGTCTCGCTGCGTCCCTTGGCGATGGGCCGAAACGGCTCTTCGATGAGCGACTCGCCGAGCAGGCGCCGCGCCTCCGTGACGAACAGGGCGGGAATCTCGCTATCCCGCTGTGCAACATAGCTCTTGCCGTTGCCCCACTGCGCCAGGCCGCTCATCAGGGTCAGATTGGGCTTCTCGCCGATCGCGACGGTGGACAGGGTGATGTTGGCTGCGGCCATGTCCGCGACCAGGTCTTCGAAACCGCCGGTCGCGGAGGGCGGGTGCGCAGGTCTCTCGTCAACCACAAGCTGGTCGATCGCACCGTGACCGTAGCCCATGCTATGAAGCATCTCCAGCATCGCTCTGCTGTCGGATGCGGGCGCGGCGGCGGGGCGTGCGTTCGGGGGCGGGGCCGTCTCGCCGTCAGAGAGCAAGATGACGTGCTTGGTCTTGGCGTGAGAGTCCTTGAGCAGCTCGCGGGCGCGCCACAGTGCGTTGTAAATGTCGGTGCGGCCGGCGGATGTCATGCTGCTGATGAAGTCCTCCGCGCGCCGCTTGCTGCCCACTTCGACCAGCGGCACGACATCGTGCGGCTGGGAATCGAATGCGACCACCGCGAGCCGGTGCTGCTCTTCCATCAGGTCCAGCGTCGCGAGCGCCGCCGACTTCGCGAGCTCGAGCTTGCGCCCATGCATGCTGTACGAGCGGTCGATCAGCAGCACCAAGTCCAGCTCTTTGCGCTTGCGGCGCGCTTCGAACTTGACCGGGAGCAGGCGCTCCACGCCGCTGCCCGAGAAGCCCGCTTTGCCGTACGTATTCTCGCCGGCAACGAAGATCAGCCCGCCGCCGAGGTCGCGCACGAACGCTTCCAGACGGCGCGTAGCTATGTTCATCGAGCCGATCGGCGGGAACATCGCTCAGCAGCACGGCGTCAACGCCGCGCAGCGCGGCCGCGGGCTCCTCCGCGAACTGCTCCGGCGTCATCGCCCTGACGTCGATCCCCTGTAATGCGAGGGCATCGGCCAGGTAACGCGCAGGAGCCCGGCCGCCATCGACGTAGAGCAGCCGCAGGCGCGGGCCTACCCAGACGCTCTGAAGCCGGGTTTCCGCATCGCCGTCAGCTGTTGCGAGCCGCACCAGGACCGGGTTTGCGCCGGCGCGCTTGAAGCGAAGCTCGAACGGCACTTCGCTCTCGCCGGAGATGAGCTTGACGCTTCGATCGGCCACCACATCGCCCGCCACAGCGATCTGCAAACGCACTTGCGTTGCCGCGCTCGAGAATAGCCGGACCCGCAGCGCCACCGGCTGCTGCTGACGCACGCCCTCGGGCGTCTCGAGCCCGTCGATCCACGCGTTCGCCGCGAACCCGGTGGGCGCCGGGAGCGCAAAGACGCGCACGCGCTCCGACTGCAGCCGCGGCAACTCGCGCCACACGTCGCCCTGCGTCTGGTTGCCGTCGGTGATCAGGACCAGCCGCTTCGCGTAGTCCGGGAAAAATCCGAACAACGCAGTGGCGACGCCCTGCTCGATGTCGGTGGCACTTTGGTCCACCACCATGGCGCTGTTGCTCTCACCGGCCTGGCGAACAGCGACCGATGGGATGTCGTCCAGATTCTTAAGGAGCTCGGCATGGTCCGCGAAGACCACATAGCTGGTATGCGCGGGGCGGTACTGAGCATTGGCCTCCCGCATCCAGTCCAGCGCTGTGCGCAGGAAGGCGGGCGCGATGCTGCGCGAGATGTCGAGCGCATACACGACGGAGATCGCGTGCGTGCGCGTGTACAGATTAGGGCTGGCCAATGCGAGCGCGACAAATACCAGGGCCAGCGAGCGCAGGACTGCGGCCAGGGCAATCCGTCGTCGACTGACTGCGCCGCGACTGCGCCGCGCAAGCCACCATATGAGCGGCACGGCCCACAGCAGCCACAGGGGCCACCACGTCGCGAAACCCAGCTGCATGGCTATACGGTGATCCGGCGACTGAAGGTGGCCCACTCGACGGTGAGCAGGACAAAGGCGATCGCAAGCAGCCAAATCCACGGCTCGGGCCATGAGCGGCGCGCTCGGCCTGCGGGCTGCAGATTCACCGTGTCCGGCCCGATACGGCTGTGATTGATCTGAGCTATACGCGGGTCGATCGCGTTGGCAACTACGATGAGCCGCTGCTGGGCGCTGCTCACGATGTAGACCCCGGGCCTTGGCGCTTCGAACAGCGTGCCGCTCGCCGTGGCGGTGGCGGCGACTAGGCGGTCGCGGTTGTCGCGGACTTGCGCATTGGCGATCGGCACCTCGATCCGGCCGAGGTTCTCGCTCGCCACTCCGGCCGTTTCAGTGAGCCAGCTCAAGGCCGTCCCGAGGAACACCGGGAAGCCAGGTTGCAACGGGAAGTTGGAGTCCTGCAGCGCGAACCCGACTGCGACCCAGCGCGCGCGCGCGCGACCGGCGACGACCAGCGCGCCCGTTGCGTTGCCGCCGGCCATCTTCGCCGTAACCACTGCTGCGGATCGTTCCGGATCCCCCAGCTGCGCACTCTCCAGGCGCAGATCGCGCCACGCCACGCCGGCGGTGAGCGGATGCGACTCGTCCCAGCCTGTGATCATCGATTGGCTCACGGTTCGCCATTTCGCGTCGACCCAGGCGACCCCGGGCGGACGGAACAGGAGCGCACCGGCCGCGGGCGCTTCGCGCGGCGCATACCGGTCGAACACGTATGCGTCGAAGGTTGGCAGCGCAGCAAGCTCGGCCGGGTTGCGAACCGTCAGTACGACTCCGGGTAGCGCACGCAAAGAGTCTTCGAGAAAGGCGTTGCCGCTCGTGACAAGCAAGACACGCCTGCTCCGATGGGGCGCGACGACGCAGTAGGCCGTGTCGTCGAGGTCAAAGGCATCCCCTTCGGAGTAGACCTGTGCCCGCAGCAGACCCTGCTCGAAACGGCTTACGTCCAGCATCTGATTCACAGTGATGGCGCCAGCGACTTGCAACTTGCGCTCGAGACGAAACCCGCCGACACCTTCGACCTCCAGCGTGACCTGCGTCTGCGTCGGGGCCGCATTGACGATCTGCAGGAAGGCTTCGTAGTGCGTCGGGTCGCCCGGGACCGACCGTGCCTCGAAGCCGGAGATGGCGACGTTATCGGCCGCCTCGAAGACGGAATGCACCGCAACCCCGCGCGGCACAGCGTCCACCCCGACTCCGTCCGTGAACAAATGCGCGCTGGAGATCGCTGTACCGACAGGCAGCGGTGGCACCCGTCCGCCTGCCTCGGAAGAGAGCGGAACGCGCCTCAGCTGCTCGAGCGCCTGCCCGAGAGGAAGAAAGCCGGTGACCGGCGCGCGGCCAGCGGTATCCCGTACCAGGACTTCGCTGCCAGCACCTGCACGTTCGATGATCCGGCGCGCGCCTTCGAGTGCGTGCCGCCAGCGCGTGCTTCCATCGCGGGTGCGCGCCGCCATCGACGCGGAGTTGTCGAGGACCAGGACGATGCGCTGGTGCGAAGCACCCAGCGCGCGCACCTCCGGTCTGGTCAGCGCGAATGCCAGGCTCAAGCCAGTCGCCAGCGCGAGCAGCAACGAAAGGAGCCAGCGCCAACGGTCGTTGCGGGCGAGCGTCTGGCCCAGCACGCGTCGCCACACCAACGTCGAAGCAACTTTCACCCGCGGCATCCGCGGCTTGATGAGATACAACAGCCAAATCAGCGCTCCAACCCCGGCTAGAAGCGCGTAAGCGGCGAGCGGCGAGAAGGCGAGAAATCTCAATGAAGCCTCTGCTTTCTTTCTCGACTAGGCACGCGAGCTAACCGCCGATCGAGTCACGACGCTGTTGGAACGGTGGGGAGGGGGACAAATCAATATGCGCCCGACCGCCGAGTCGAGCGGTCTTCACACGGAGCCGCACATCAGTGTTCCTTGCCGTGCTCAGTCAGAAAATAGCGCTTGACGGACGCGCGGTACGCGATGGGCACCTGCTCTCGCATCAGCACGGCTTCATTGGCGCTGCGCTCTGGAGCTTGCGCGGCTGCGAAGTCGAGGCGCGCGGCCTGCGCCTGAGTGGCAGCGTAAAACCCTTCGCTCGCAACAGAACCCGGGTCGTTCTGGGCAGCGCCGGTGCCCAGGCGTTGAAGTTGTGCTGCAAGCCGCAAAGTGGGCTTTCCGAGCACCGGCTCACCAACGCCCTCGCTGGGCGTGTCTGGCGGCGTGTCTTCGCCTCCGGCCCCGGCCTGGCTCGTGTTCACGCGCATGCCCATGGCGCCTCCGTTGATATTGGTTCTGCCGTTGTTCTGGGACGTCTGGCCAGGGGGACTGTTTGCCATCGGGCGATCGCCGGTCGCTGCTTGAGAGAGGGCTCTCAGCGCGTCGTTCAGCGCGTCCATCGTCGTCTGCTGCTCCGTGTCGCGCCGTTGCGTTTCCGGTGCTCCGTTGTCGCGCCAACCCGGCGTCCCGCTTTCGTGCTCGTTGCCAGCCTGGGCTGCTTCTTCGCGCTTCGGCTCGCTACCCTGGCCCAACAGCGACTGCAGCCGCTCGAGGATGCCCTGCGCCACCTCGGCCGATACTTGATCCGCCCGTGCGCGGGCGTCGGGTCCGGCCGGGCTGGCAAGCGCGGCTTGCTCCGAGGGTTCGAGAAGCTCCCGCACGCGCTTGACATCGCGTGCCTGAATGGCGCGCTGCAACTCCGCGCGCTCTTCGGCGCCCTTCAGACTCTGGGCGAGCTCCTCGGCTTTCCTCCAGAGTTCGCGTTCCTCATGAGCATTGAGCGAGGACGGCGACTCCACCGCAGCGTGGAAACGGAACGCCGCCTGGTCGTCCGCGTTTCCGGCGCGAGAACCCACGCGTGCCTCCCCTTTCAGATCACCTCCTAGAGCGATGCCGGATGCCGCCGGATGGGTTGCATGGCGGCCGGCAAAAGCCAGCGCCAGGGCGATCGCGCCCAACGCAGCGGCGGCGGAGAAGCTACCCGGCAAACGCAGCGGAAAAAGCTCACGCAGATCGAGCCGCCGCACCCTGTCGGCTGCGTGACGCAGCATCAGCGCCTCTGCGGCAGACTGGGCATCCAAACGCGCGAACCAGTAGGCGCTCTTGAGCTCGTCTTTCAGATCGGCCCGTGCGTCAGCCTCGTCTGCCGCAGAGGACAGGCTTGGCAGATGAGTGCAGCGCCAGCTGAAGAATGCAGCAGCCCCGCCTGCAGCCAGCAGCAGGAGCGCCGATGAGGCGGCCAGGACCGGCCTCGGCAGGCGGAAGATCTCGAGCAGAAGGTAGAGTCCCAGCGTGGCGAGCAGTGCGCACACGATCCAACCCCCCTCGTGCAGGCGACGACGCGTCTGCATGCGCCGTGCGGCTCGGCTGAGCCACTCGATTAGCAGTTGGCGCTCGGGTAGCGCGGACGAAGGTGTTTCCACTTCAGAGCGTCAATGCAGCGGGGAGTGACTATGCGTTTCGCAGCGCCAATCGCTGCAGCTTGCCTCGGCGAGCAGCGTATCGATCGGATCGCGCCTAAATCGTATCATACGCAGCTCCAGCAAATGTGAGAGCGGGGAGGGTTACACATGGCCGGGTTTCGGCACTGGTGGCGGTGTTGTTGCACAGCAACGCTAAGTTGCTGCCTGACGCTGTCCATTGTCGGGACGGCCTGCGCTGATGGGCACCCCAACATCGTTTACATCCTGGCCGACGATCTAGGATGGAAGGACGTCGGTTTTCATGGCGGCTCGATCCGCACTCCCAACCTCGATCGGCTCGCAGCGAGCGGAGCCGTGCTCAATGCGCTGTATGCGCAACCCTTCTCGACGCAGACGCGGGCAGCTCTGATGACCGGACGCTATCCGATGCGCTACGGCCTGCAGACGATGTCGATCATGCCCTCGAGCCGCTTCGGCTTGCCGGTAGAGGAGCGCACGCTGGCTCAAGCGCTGAAGCAGGCCGGCTACAGCACGGCGTTCATCGGCAAATGGCAGCTCGGACATGCACAGCCCGAGTTCTGGCCCACGCGCAGGGGATTCGATTACTTCTACGGCACTCTCTCCGGGCAAGTAGACCCCGTGCTGAAGAAATCGTCGGCGGTCGATTGGCGGCGCAACGAACAGCCGCTGCGGGAAGAGGGCTACGTCACGACGCTGCTGGCCAAGGACGCCGTCAGGGTGATCGAGCGCCACGACGGCGCGCGGCCGCTGCTGCTGATGCTTTCGTTCACCGCGCCCGCTGCCTCATACGCAGCGCCGAAGGAATTCGTGGAGCAGTATCGCGAGCTTCCGGAGGCGGCGCAGCGCAACTATGCGGCTACGGTCTCGGCATTGGATCATGCAGTGGGCGAGGTGTTGGCCGCGCTCGAGCGTCGCCAGATGCTGGACGACACGTTGATCGTCTTTCACAGCGATAACGGCGGAGCATTGCCCACCAAGTACCCGACGGGGGACGGCGATGTCCGGGACTTCGCCGCCGACAACGGCATCTACCGGGAAGGGAAGGGTAGCCTGTACGAGGGCGGGGTTCGCGTCGTCGCAATCGTCTGGTGGCAGGGGAAAATCAAGCCCCATTCGACGGTAGTGCAGTTCCTCCACGTGAGCGACATGTTCGCGACGATCTTGAAGCTCGCGGGCGCTTCGCTCGAGCAGCCCAAGAAGCTGGACGGCGTGGACGTATGGCCGGTGATCACGGAAGGGCAGTTGAGCCCGCGCAAGCAAATGCTGATCAACGTCGAAGACTTTCGCGGCGCCGTGCGCATCGGCGAATGGAAGCTCATCGTGCAAGCGACGCTGCCCGGCAAAGTCGAGCTGTTTAACATCGCGAACGATCCGGAAGAGGCGGAAAACGTCGCCGGAAAATATCCCGAGCGGGTGAAGGAGATGATGGCGGCACTTACCGACTACGCGTATGACATGGCGCCGTCCAAGTACCTGGAAGAGCTGGCAGCTGTCGAGGCCGGCAAGAGGCCGCTCGTGTGGCGGCACAATCCGGTGGCCAGGTAGCAGGGGGGAGGAATGACGCCTGAGACCGCGGCGGGTACGACTGCGAAGGCAGAGGACGGTAGCGACGCGGGCACGTCGGCAGGTTCCACACGCTGGGTCCAGCTCGTTTTCGGCCTTATCTGCATGATGGCGATCTCGAGCCCTCAGTACGTCTGGACGCTCTTCACCAAGCCGATCTCCGCGAAGCTTGGCGTCAATTTGCCCGAGCTGCAGGTCACTTTCTCGCTTTTGATCGTGCTGCAGACCTTCCTGTCGCCGCTGCAGGGATTCCTCGCGGACCGGTTCGGGCCCAAACGTTTGCTGGCCGTGGGTGCGGTGCTGACCGGCGCGAGCTGGGTCCTAGCTGCGCGCGCAGAGAGTCTTCTCGCGCTTTATCTAACCTACGGGTTGTTCGGCGGCATCGGCACGGGCATCGTCTACATCGGAGTCATCGGCCTGATGGTCAAATGGTTCCCCGACAAACGCGGCCTTGCCACTGGCCTGGTCGCCGCCGGGTACGGTATGGGTGCGATGCTCACGACCTTCCCGATTGCGAGCAGCCTCGCCGCCTCGGGCTACGAGCGGACATTGGTGGTCTTTGGATGGATCATCGGGGCGATCGGCTTGCTCGCTGCCCTGGCGCTGAAACAGCCGCCGGAAGCGCAAGATGCTTCGAGCACGGTCCTGCCAGCGCCCGCGGTGCGCAACGTTGCGCCCGGCTCGATGCTGCGCACGCCGGTCTTCTGGTTGCTGTTCGGGATGATGACCATGATGTCCACCTCGGGGCTGATGGTCATCTCGCAGATGGCTGCTTTTGCAAGAGACTTCGGCATTACCCAGGCCACGGTCCTGGGGTTTGCCGCGCTGCCGCTCGCGCTGACGCTCGATCGACTTACCAACGGCTTGACCCGGCCGTTCTTCGGCTGGCTGTCAGATCGCATCGGGCGCGAGCACACGATGTTCATCGCCTTCCTGCTGGAAGGCGTGGCGATGACGGCGTGGCTGCTCACGCGCGACAACGCGGTCTTGTTCGTCCTGCTTTCGGGACTGGTCTTCTTCGGCTGGGGCGAAATCTTTTCGCTGTTCCCTTCGACCTTGACCGATACCTTCGGCACGCGTCACGCCACCACGAACTACGGCTTTCTCTACATGGCCCAGGGAGTTGGTTCCATTCTCGGGGGCCCGCTCGCCGCCCTGCTGTACCAGCGCACGGGGACGTGGATAACCGTGTTCGCCGTCGTGATCGCGATGAACTTCGCGACTGCGTTGCTGGCGTTGATCGTGCTCAAGCCGGCCCGCAGGCGTTACGTCGGAGTGGGAACCTCGACGAGCTAGGGAGCTTCCCTAGACGCGCCCACGCCGAACATTGCGACCACGTGGGCCTGCTATGATGAAAAGGATGGCCGCTCACCCCTCAAAGCTCGGTGACGTCAAACGGCAGGCGAGTGCCGCCACGGTCATCGCCGAGACCCGAGACTGGATCGAAAAAGCCGTCATCGGGCTGAACCTGTGCCCGTTCGCGAAAACGGTTTACGTTAAGAATCGTATCCGCTATTGCGTCAGCGAAGCGCGATCGGAGGATGCGCTCTTGGCCGATCTTTCCCGCGAGCTTCGGACGTTGCACGGGGCAGACCCGCAAACCTGTGAGACGGTTCTGCTCATCCATCCCCGCGCTCTTACCGACTTTCTCGATTTCAACGATTTTCTTGGCAAGGCCGAGGCGACCGTCGAGGCGCTCGGGTTCACTGGGGAACTCCAGATCGCGAGCTTCCACCCGCGTTACCAGTTCGCTGGCAGCGGTCCGGGCGACATCGAGAATTACACCAACCGCTCGCCTTACCCGATGCTCCACCTGCTGCGGGAATCGAGCGTGGAGCGCGCAGCGGCGGCCACTCCGGATATCGCCGCTATCCCTGCGAGGAACATGGAAACGCTTCGGCGCCTGGGGTTCGAGGGGTGGCGGCGCCTCTGGCTCGCTGAATCGGGCGAGGACTGAGCGAGTCTGGTTAGTCGCGCTGGACCGTAACTGTTCGCCCTTGTCGCCGTCTACGATGTCGCCTGCACCTTGGTCCTGGAACGAGCCTGGCGCGAGGTCGATGCGCTCTTCAGATTGAGCCACGTTGCTGCGCAGACGATCAGCGCGCCAACGAAAACCCAGATCTCCATTGGCTCGCCGTAGAAGAGGAACCCAGCGACGGCGATCAAAGGCAAGCGCAGGAAGTCCATCGGAATGACCACCGTCGCGTCGGCGAGCTGGAAGGCGCGCGCCAAACAGTAGTGCGCCGAGAGCGCTGTCACGGCGACGACCCCGACCCACGGCCACAAGGCGGCTGTCGGCCAGACCCAATGCGGCAGGGCGGGCGCGAGCCCAAGCGGCAGCTGGATCACAGTCATGTAGAAAAGAATTGTCAGCGGCGCCTCGGTGCCGGAAAGACGCTTGGTGAATATGTGCGAGACCGCGTAACACAGCGCGCTAGCGAGGACCGCCAAGGCCGGTGCGCTGACCACCGCTATGCCGGGACGCAATATGACCAAGATGCCGACGAAGCCGAGCGTGACCGCCAGGACGCGCAGCCCGTTCATCCGCTCGCCTAGGAAGAGCGTTGCCAGGATCGCGGTCCAGACCGGTATCGTGAACTCGATGGCGAAGACCTCGGTCAGGGGAATAAGCGCGATGCCGTAGAACCACCCGTACTGGCCACCGAAGTGTGCGATGTTGCGAAGCAGATGCGTTCCGAATATGCGTGTTCTGACCCGCGACCAACCCGACCGCTGCAAGAGGCCGACGACGACAACCAGGCCGACGAAGCTGCGGAAGAAGAGGATCTGGAAGGTCGTCAGCTCTACCGAGAGCTGGCGCCCCGCAATCGCCATCGCCGTGAAGGAGACGAGCGCGCCGGACATCCAGAGCGCGGCGCGGACCACGGGTGGAAAGGCGTTCGGAGACATCTAGGGAAGCTCTGATCTATTCTCGCGATGCGCGTTGTGTCAGGTGCGGATGATGCAAGGCGCCGCTCCGCAGCTAAGGTAGGTACCTTTGCAAGGAGCGCAACACAGCAGGCGCCGCACCTGACGCAACCCGATAAATTTTCGTCTCTTCAAGGGACCGGGCGATTTGGGCCGAGGGCTGCGTCGGCTCCTCCTTGTGTAGGCCGGCTACACGGCGTCCTCGCCGTCTTGCCCTCGGCCCAAATCCCCTCGGTCGCGCATGGGAGAATAGATCAGAGCTTCCCTAGGGCAAGTCGGGTCCGTGCCGCGATCGGTGGGCTGTGGTCCTTTACCTTGAACAGCGACCTTCGCTATGGATACTGACTTTCACCAGGGGCGGGTGGCCCCTGCCGTTCACACGGGACCGCTGGTACTGCCCAAAGATCCTGGCTTTCGCCAGGATGGTGGGATCCCGGTGCTCTACATCGAGCGCCGATACTGTCCACCCACTTCGAACAGCGCGTGCGTGATCTGCCCGAGCGAGCAGACGCGCACCGCGTCCATGAGCACCTCGAAAACGTTCCTGTTGTCGATGACCGCCTGCTGAAGGCGGCTGAGCATCGGGCCGCTGGCTGCCTTGTTGCGCTCGTGGAAGTCATGCAGGCGCTTGAGCTGATTCTGCTTCTCTTCGTCGCTCGAGCGGATCAGCTCCAGCTTGTCCGGGATCGGGTCGCCATGCGGGTTGCGGAAGGTGTTGACCCCGATGATCGGGTACGAGCCGTCGTGCTTCTTGTGCTCGTAGTAGAGCGACTCCTCCTGGATCTTGCCGCGCTGGTAGCCCAACTCCATCGCCCCGAGCACGCCGCCCCGTTCGCTGATCGCCTCGAATTCCTTGAGGACTGCCTCCTCGACCAGCTCGGTCAGCTCGTCGATGATGAAGCTGCCCTGATTGGGATTCTCGTTTTTCGCCAGGCCCCACTCGCGGTTGATGACGAGCTGAATCGCCATCGCACGGCGCACGCTCTCCTCAGTTGGGGTCGTGATAGCTTCGTCGAACGCGTTGGTGTGCAGCGAGTTGGCATTGTCGTATGTGGCGATCAACGCCTGGAGCGTGGTGCGGATGTCGTTGAACGCGATCTCCTGTGCGTGCAGCGACCGCCCCGAGGTCTGGCAGTGATACTTGAGCTTCTGCGAGCGCTCGTTGCCGCCGTACTTGTTCTTCATCGCCACGGCCCAGATGCGGCGAGCCACGCGCCCGATCACCGAGTACTCCGGATCCATGCCGTTGCTGAAGAAGAAGCTGAGGTTGGGCGCGAAATCGTCGATATGCATGCCGCGCGCGAGATAGGTCTCGACGAACGTGAACCCATTGGCGAGCGTGAAGGCGAGCTGGCTGATGGGATTGGCCCCAGCCTCCGCGATGTGGTAGCCGGAGATAGACACCGAGTAGAAGTTCTTCACCGCGTGATGGATGAAGTACTCCTGGATGTCGCCCATCACCTTCAGGCTGAACTCGGTCGAGAAGATGCACGTGTTCTGACCTTGGTCCTCCTTGAGAATGTCGGCTTGCACCGTGCCGCGCACCGACTCCAGCGTCCATTCCTTGATTTTCTCGGCCTCGTCCTCCGTGGGCTCGCGGCCGTTATCCTTGCGGAACTTGTCCAGCTGCTGGTCGATGGCCGTGTTCATGAACATCGCGAGGAGGGTCGGCGCGGGGCCGTTGATGGTCATCGACACCGAGGTGGACGGGTCGCACAGGTCGAAGCCCGAGTAGAGGACCTTCATGTCCTCGAGCGTGGCGATGGACACGCCCGAGTTGCCTACCTTGCCGTAGATATCCGGCCGCAGGTCGGGCTCGAAGCCGTACAGCGTCACCGAGTCAAAGGCCGTGGACAGTCGCTTCGCCGGCATGTCCTTGGACAGCAGATGGAAGCGCTTGTTGGTGCGGAACGGATCGCCTTCGCCCGCGAACATGCGGGTGGGGTCCTCGTTCTCGCGCTTGAAGGCGAACACGCCGCCGGTGTAGGGAAACGAGCCGGGGACATTCTCCAGCATCAGCCAGCGCAACAGCTCACCATGATCTTCGTAGCGTGGCAGCGCGACTTTGCGGATGGGGGTGCCCGACAGCGTCTGGTGCGTAAGCTGGGTGCGGACCTCGCGGTCGCGGATCTTCACCACGTACTCATCGCCAGAGTAGGCTTGCTGCATGCTTGGCCACATGTCGAGCAGCTTCTTGGCGCGCGCATCGAGCTTGCGCTCGCGCTCGGCGATGAGGGCGTCGAGCCGACCAACCGATTCCCTCATCCCCAGCCCTTCTCCCACGGGGAGAAGGTTGGTGCCGGTCGGCTGGGAGCCCCTCTCCACCCGGGAGAGGGGTTGGGCTGAGGGCGCCAGCATCCGCTTCGCCTCGGAGAGCTGCTGGCGCTCGCGCGCGAGCTTCGCCTGCTCTGCTACGTGTTTCTTGTAATCGCGCACGGTCTCGGCGGTCTCGGCGAGGTAGCGGGCGCGGGCAGGCGGAACGATCGCGCGCACGCGCGAGGACGCGCGGACTTCGACACGGCCCAAGCGACCCGGCTTGAGCTGCAGACCCTTCTCGACAAGCTTCGGAGCGATCGCTTGATATAGCGCCGTAACGCCGTCGTCGTTGAAGCGGGAAGCCACGGTACCAAACACGGGCATCTGCTCGGGTGGTGTCTTGAAAGCCTGGCGGTTGCGCTGGAACTGCTTGCGCACATCGCGCAGCGCATCGTCGGCGCCGCGGCGGTCGAACTTGTTGATGGCCACGAAGTCGGCGAAGTCCAGCATGTCGATCTTCTCGAGCTGACTGGCCGCCCCGTACTCTGGCGTCATCACATAGAGCGAGAAGTCCGCGAGCGGGACGATCGCGGCATCCCCCTGGCCGATCCCCGAAGTCTCCACCAGGATCAGATCGAACTTTGCGCACTTGCACGCTGCGATGACGTCCGGCAGCGCGGCCGCGATCTCCTTGCCGGCGCCGCGCGTGGCGAGCGAGCGCATGTAGACGTTGGGACCGTTGATGGCGTTCATGCGGATGCGATCGCCCAGCAGCGCCCCGCCGCTCTTGCGCCGCGAAGGGTCGACAGCGATGAGGGCGATCTGAAGCCGGTCGTCCTGATCCAGGCGCAGCCGGCGCACCAGCTCGTCGGTCAGGGACGATTTGCCCGAACCGCCGGTCCCGGTGATCCCCAGCACCGGCACGGCATCGCGCTCGGCCGCGTGCGCCAGGATGGCTTCGTGCATGACTTCCGGCAGCGCGTGACCTTCGAGCGCGGTGACGATGCGCGCAAGGTCGCGGCGGTCACCGCGCAGCAAGCGGTCCAAGGTGCTCGGCAGCTGCGCGCACAAGTCGACGTCCGCACGCTTGACCATGTCGTCGATCATGCCCTGCAGCCCCATGCGGGCGCCGTCCTGGGGCGAGTAGATGCGCGTGACGCCGTAAGCCTCCAGCTCACGGACCTCCGCGGGGACGATCACGCCACCACCGCCGCCGAAGACCTTGATGCTCTCCCCGCCTCGTTGCCGCAGCAGGTCGAGCATGTACCGGAAGAACTCGAGGTGCCCGCCCTGGTAGGAGCTCACCGCGATCCCGTGTGCATCCTCCTGCAGCGCGGCGGTGACGATTTCCTCTACCGAACGGTTGTGACCAAGGTGGATGACCTCGACGCCGCTTGCCTGCAGCATGCGGCGGATGATGTTGATGGAGGCATCGTGGCCGTCGAACAGGCTGGCCGCGGTGACAAACCGGATGCGGCGTTCAGCGGCGCGGTGAGCGGCGGCCGCGGGGCGGGCGGAGAGATCGGTCATCCAAGGCTCCAGTTGTCCAATCGCAGGTTCCTGGTGAGACCGACCATTGTAGTCCCGCGGCGGCGGGCCCTGGCGATCAGAGCTTCCTTAAGCCGCCTTCTTGTGGGGGGTTGCCTCTGAGCTGTTTGTTTCCAGCGCGGCTTCGATCTGGCGCCAACGCGCCTTGGCCTTTTGCACGCTCGTTAGCTTCACATGACCGAAACCCCGGATCTGCTCGGGCAGACTGGCCAGCTCGGTCGCCAGCGCAAGCTTGTCGGCGGTCAGCTTGCCGAGCGCGGCCGAAATGGACGTCCGATAGTCTTCTATGAGCTGGCGTTCCATCCGGCGCTCTTCGGTTCGCCCGAACACGTCGAGCGCTGTTCCGCGTAGAAACTTCAGGCGGGCCAGCAGTTGGAACGCGCGCCAGATCCACGAGCCATATTGAGCCTTGATAAGCCGGCCCTGCCCATCGCGCTTGGCCCACAGGGGGGGCGCCAGGTTGAACTTGAGGGTGAAATCGCCTTCGAACGCCTGCTTCAGCCGCTTCTCGAAGTCCCCATCGGTGTACAGCCGGGCGACCTCGTATTCGTCTTTGTACGCCATCAGCTTGAAGAATGACTTGGCGACCGCTCTGCTCAGCGCGTCGCCGGTGCTGACCGCGGCTTCGGCCCGCCGCGCCTGCTCGACTAGGTCCTGGTAGCGCTGGGCGTAACCAGGGTTCTGGTATTCGCTCAAGAACGCGACGCGGCGCGCGACCAGAGCATCCACGCTCTGCGGCAGTTGCACGACGACGGGTCGGGCTGGGCTCGCGATCTTTTCGACCTGGTTGAGGTCCACCGCTGCGCGCCGTCCCCAGATGAAGGCCTGTTTGTTCGCTTCGACCGCCACCCCGTTCAATTCGATCGCTTGCAGGATCGAGGTCCCGAGCAACGGAACCAGCCCCTTCTGATACGCATAGCCGAGCATGAACAGGTTCGTTGCGATCGAATCTCCCAACAGCGCAGTGGCCAAGCGTGTGCCGTCCAGGTAATGCGACTGGCCGCCGACGGACTCGTCGATGAGCGCACGGATCTGCTCGGCGGGAAACTGCCAGTCCGGATCTCTGGCGAACGGGCCGGGCGGCTGCTGGTAGGTGTTGATGACCGCTACGGTTCGCCCAGGCCTGGTCTTGGAGATGGCGTCGTGCGCCCCGGCCGTGAGCATGTCGCAACCGAGGATCAGATCGGCCTCGCCGGTGGCAATGCACTGAGCCTTGATGTCCTCGGGCCGGCGCGCGATGCGGACATGGGAGGTAACTGCCCCGTTCTTCTGCGACATGCCGGTCATGTCCAGGGCCGAGATTCCTTTTCCTTCCAGATGGGCGGCCATGCCTACCAGGGCACCGATCGTTATCACTCCGGTGCCGCCGATGCCGGTGATGAGGATGTTGTAGGGCGCGTCTTGCGGCGCAAGCGCCGAAGGTTCCGGGAGATCAAATGCGCCAGAGGCCGCTGGGTCGCTCGCTCGGGATTTCCTGGGCGCGCCGCCCTCCACGGTCACGAAGCTGGGGCAGAAGCCTTGAATGCAAGAATAATCCTGGTTGCAGGAGGATTGATCGATAGCGCGCTTGCGGCCTAGCTCGGTCTCCAGCGGCACGATCGAGGTGCAGTTGGACTGCACACCGCAATCACCGCAGCCCTCGCATACGGCTTCGTTGATGAAGACGCGTTGCTTGGCCTTCGGATACTCGCCTTTCTTGCGCCGCCGCCGCTTTTCCGCCGCGCAGGTTTGATCGTAGATGAGGATCGACACGCCCTGACAGTCCCTGAGCTGCTTCTGCACCGCGTCCATGTCCTTCCTGTCGTGCAGCGTGACGGTTTCCGGCAGTTGCGACCGGTCCTCGTATCGCGTCAGATCTTCCGTGACCAGCGCGATGCGCTGGACGCCTTCGGCCGCCATCTGTTGCGCAATCATGGACACCGAGATAGTTCCGTCGATCGGCTGCCCGCCGGTCATCGCGACGGCATCGTTGTACAGAATCTTGTACGTGATGTTGACGTTAGCGGCGATTGCAGCGCGAATCGCCAGGGAGCCCGAATGGAAGTAGGTCCCATCTCCTAGATTGGCAAAGACGTGCGCCAGCTTCGAGAAGGGTGCCTGGCCGATCCAGGGCACGCCCTCGCCGCCCATGTGTGTCGTGGCCTTGGTGTGCTCGGGATAGATCGACATCGCCATCACGTGGCAACCGATGCCTGCCAGCGCCAGGCTCCCATCGGGCACCTTTGTCGAGGTGTTGTGCGGGCACCCCGAGCAGTAGTACGCCGGCCTCGGCGGCGTGTTGACCGCCTTCTTCAGCACCGCTTCTTTTGCTTCCAGGAAGGTGAGGCGCGCCTTGATCAGGTCGCTGGCGTGGAAGCGCGCAATGCGCGCAGCGATCACGCGTGCGATCTGCGCGACTGAGAAATCAGCCTTGGGCGGAAGCAGCCATTCGCCGCGTGGGTGAACCCACTCCCCTTGCTCGTCGAACTTGCCGATCACGCGAGGGCGCACGTCGGCGCGCCAGTTGTAAAGCTGTTCCTTGAGCTGATACTCGACCATCTGGCGTTTCTCTTCCACCACCAGGATCTCGTCAAGACCGCGCGCGAACTCGCGCACACCGTCCGGCTCCAGCGGCCACGGCATGGAAACCTTGAACAGGCGAATGCCGATCTCCGCCGCATTCTGCTCGTTGATGCCAAGCTCCTCCAGCGCTTCGAGCACATCCATATACGACTTGCCCGACGCGATGATGCCCAGTCGCGCGTGGCGCGAGTCGATCATCGTGCGGTTGAGGTGATTGGCGCGAGCATAGGCCAGGGCCGCATAGATCTTGTAGTCCTGCATCAGCGCTTCCTGCTTGCGCGCCTGCAGGCCGATCGGGTCCTTCAACGGCCGGCAGTTGAGCCCACCCTCCGGCATGACGAAATCCTGTGGTAGAACGACTTTGACGCGCAACGGATCTGCCTCCACCGAAGCGGACGACTCCACCGTGTCGGCGAGCGCCTTGAAGGCGACCGCGCACCCTGAAAAGCGCGACATGGCCCATCCGTGCAATCCCAGCTCGAGGTACTCCTGGACGTTGCAGGGGTACAGGACAGGGATCATGGATGCCGAGAACAGGTGATCGCTCTGATGCGGCAGCGTCGAGGAGTAAGCCGCGTGATCGTCGCCGGCAACGAGCAGCACACCGCCGTGCCGCGCCGTCCCGGCAAAGTTCATGTGCTTGAACACATCGCCGCAGCGGTCCACCCCGGGGCCCTTTCCGTACCACAAGGCGAAGACGCCGTCGTAGTCCGAGCCGCCGAGCAGGTGCACCTGCTGGGAGCCCCAAACGGCGGTTGCGGCCAGCTCTTCGTTGATCCCGGGTTGGAACTTGATGTGATGCGCGTCGAGATGCTCGCGGGCCTTCCACAGCGCCTCATCGAGCCCGCCCAGCGGCGAGCCGCGATAGCCGGAAATGAAGCCTGCGGTATTGAGGCCGGCGGCCAGGTCGCGCCGGCGCTGGACCAGAGCGAGCCGGACGAGGGCCTGAATGCCGGTCAGATAGATCCGACCCTTGTCGGATACGTACTTGTCGTCCAACGTGACTGCTTGCATGTCTCACTCCTGTAGGATTCGACGCAGGGCTGTTCGCCTAGGTTGGGCGGCGCCCTGATCGAGCGCGGGGACCGTTGAGTCGCTGCGCTCGAGTCGTGCAAGTGCTGCAGTGCTAACTGGATTCTGGGTCGTCCTTTCGTTCAACGCGGTCTTGGCGGCGCCTGCAACCTGCTGGCATCATCGGAAGCAGTTTGTCCGGGAAAGCAATCTGCGCACCAAACTGCGGCAGGCGGGTCTACGTACGCGCTATGGGGCGGCCGCGACCCGCTCCAATCCGCAGATCCTAAACACATTGACGCAGAAAGTGTCACCAAAGTTTCTCGTGGCTGCGGACTCTTGTAGAATAACTGACTAGCGGTTTGCCATTTGCTAGACAAATCTTCTAAACTGGCTTCTGCGTGCCCCTCGACAAATTCGACCTCGCCATCCTGGCAGTCCTGCAGCAGGACGCCCGCGCCAGCCTACAAGAGGTCAGCTCGCGCGTGGGCTTGACGAGCACGCCATGCTGGACTCGGATCAAGAAGATGGAGAGCGATGGGGTGATCCAGGGCTACACCGTTCGCCTCGACCCCGTGGCGATCGGCTTCAGCGAAACCGTAATCGTGCAAGTGACTCTGGACAATCACCACGAAGATTCATTGGAGGCGTTCGGCAAAGCGCTGGAGGCGATCCCGGAGGTTCTCGAGGCCTATCTCGTTTCGGGCGACTACGACTACCACATTCGGATCGCCGTGCGGGACACACGGGACTATGAACGTTTGCTGCGCGAGCGGCTCTACCGTATCCCTGGAATCAGGCAGACCAAGACCAGCTTTGTTCTGGGCTGTCTCAAGGAGAGCTTGCTGCCGCTCTCCGCTGCCCCGATCATCACAAGCGCGGATTCGAACAATGCGCGATCTCGCGCCGCGCCCGGAGCGACCAAGGCCGCGCGCAAGAACGCACGCTCTACCGCGGGTCGCCGCCGTTAGCGGCCTGCGGATCGGGTGGTGGTACAGATCACCAGGGCGCACTAGAATAGTCGTAACCCCAGCAGCGACCACCGGATATGTCCCTCACCTCTGTCAACGAACGCGAATTGACCGATGCGCTCGGGACCCGCCACCAGGTCGCGGGGGCGCAAGCGCGCATCGTCTCGCTGGTGCCGAGCATCACGGAGCTCCTGTTCGACCTCGACCTGGCGCCGCAGATCGTGGGCCGCACTGGCTTCTGCATCCACCCCAAGGACCGCGTCAAGCGCGTGGCGAAGGTGGGCGGGACGAAGAGCATCGAGACAGGGCGCATCAAGCGCTTGGCGCCGACGCATCTGATCGTCAACATCGACGAGAACCCGCGCGCGACAGTGGAGATGCTGGCCCAGTTCGTGCCGCACGTGATCGTCACCCATCCGCTGGAGCCGAGGGACAACCTGGTCCTTTACCGGCTGTTGGGAGGGATCTTCTCGCGCGAAGAGCAGGCGGAGGAACTGTGCCGGCGCTTCGAACACGGTTATGGGGCGACAGTGTCAGCCACCAGCGGTTTGCCGCGGCGGCGGGTTCTCTACTTGATCTGGAAGTCGCCGTGGATGACGGTGGCGCGTGACACCTACATCTCCCGCATGCTGGCCACGGTCGGTTGGGATACCTACGAAGCGAAGGGCACGGCCCGCTACCCCACTCTCAATCTGACGCCAGAACGGCTGAGGGACGTGGACGTGGTGCTGCTATCGAGCGAGCCCTACAGCTTTCGCGAGCGACACTGCGTCGAGGTGCTCGACATGCTTCCTACCGGAAGCCGCACGCGCGTGGCGCTCATCGACGGCTCTATGACCTCCTGGTATGGCAGCCGTGCGATCCAGGGCATGACCTACCTTCGCGACTTCCGGCGCAACCTGCGGTAGGTGGAGCTTCGCTACTTCTTGGCACTCGCAGGATCGAGCCGCAGCTTCACGTAGGACCCTGGAGCATTCTCGATCGGCGTCAGCTTCCCGTCGCCCGGAGTGCGCGCGGGCACCTTGTCGCCGCCGAACTGGCTGACCCACGCCGACCACTCCGGCCACCAGGAGCCCTCGTGGCGCTGAGCAGTCGCCAGCCACTCGTCGGCGGATCGGAGGCAGATCGGGGTTGGTCCAGTGGCAATACTTCGGTGGCGCGGGTGGGTTGACGACGCCGGCGATGTGACCGGATCCCGCCAGCAGAAACTTTACCGGCCCCCGCAGCAGCTTCGCGCCCATGTAGGTGCTCTTCCAGGGCGCGATGTGGTCCTCGATCGCGGACACGAAACAGGCCGGCGTAGTGATGCTCGCAACATCGATCGGCTCGCCCACCAGGCTGATCCCGCCCGGCTTGGTCAGCAGATTCTTGATGTACATGTTGCGCAGATAGAACGTGTGCATCTTCGCCGGCATGCGCGTCGCATCCGAGTTCCAGTACAGCAGGTCGAATGGGAACGGATCCTTCCCGAGGAGATAATTGTTGACGACGAAGGACCAGATCAAGTCGTTGGCGCGCATGAGGTTGAAGGTGTTGGCCATCTCCGAGCCTTCGAGATAGCCGCGCTCCTGCATCTTCTTTTCCAGGTTGGACACCACGGTCTCGTCCACGAACACACCCAGCTCGCCCGGCTCAGCGAAGTCGATCATGGCGGTGAAGAAGGTGGCGCTCTTTACCCGTTTCTCACCTTTGGCCGCCAGCCAGGCGAGCAGGCAGGCGAACAGCGTCCCGCCCAGGCAATAGCCGATGACGTTGGCTTCGCGCTCGCCGGTAGCCTGCTCGATGGCATCCAGCGCGGCCAGAGGGCCCTCCAGCATGTAGTCGTCGAAACCTTTGCTCGCGAAACGTCGATCCGGATTGACCCAGGAGATCACGAAGACCGTTTGCCCCTGACCCACGGCCCAGCGGATGAACGAGTTCTTCTCGCGCAGATCCAGGATGTAGTACTTGTTGATCCAAGGCGGGATGATCAGCAGCGGAGCTCGCCACACTTGCGCGGTGGACGGGCTGTACTGGATGAGCTGCATCAGGTCGTTCTGGAATACCACCTTGCCCGGACTGGTGGCCACGTTCTCGCCTAGCTTGAAGGCCTTGTAGTCCGTCATGCTGATGGCCAGTTTCCCGCCGCCGCGCTCCAGGTCTCCGAGCAGGTTGTGCAGGCCGTCGACCAGGTTCTTGCCGCCGCTTTCTACCGTGACCTTAAGCACTTCCGGATTGGTGAACACGAAGTTGGTCGGCGCCAGCGCGTCGACGAACTGGCGCGTGAAGAAGCGAACCTTGCGCGCGGTCTGCGGATCCAGGCCCTGGGTTTCCGCCACCAGTTTTTGGATGTTCTGGGACGCGATCAGGTAGGACTGCTTGATGTAGTCGAAGAGGAAATTGTTCTGCCAAAGCTCACTTTTGAAGCGATTGTCCGAATTGGCCGGTTCAGCGACCGGCCCTGGCTCCTCGCCGAGGAAGCGCTGCATCGCGCCGTGCCATAGGCGCAGGTAGTCGTTCCACATCAGCATCTGAGCTTCGGCTAGCTTCCAAGGATTCGCCATCAAGGCGGCGCCCAGGTCCATGAAAGCGTGGCTGAGGCCTAGATCGTCGGTGACCGCTGGCGTGCCGCCTTGGCCGTGCTGCTCCAGATACTCGTTCACGAGCTTCTGGCTCCGCTCGGCGATCTCCGCGAAGGACTTGACGATCTGCTGCGGATCGGGCGCCTGCGGCAGCGGTGCAGCGTCGGGGGAAGTAGCCATTGTTTCGATGGGTCTGCGCAGAGGTGCAAAGCTACCGCGTTTTCCTGAAGCGCAGCACGCCGTCGGCATCCGCTTCGCGCACTACGCGACGCTGGCGCAGGAGGTGGTTCAAATGTGCGATCGCCTCGCCCATCGCGAATACGATCTGGTGGTTGTCGAGCTGGCGCCGGAACAGCACCGGGACGACATCGGCTGCGCTGACGGGACGCTGGCAAGCAACGAGCACTTCATCCAGCCGCAACCGATGGTGCTCCTGCAGCGCGTCGGCACGCTGGCGCAGACCATAGAAAGGCAGCCCGTGCGACGGCAGCACCAGGGTCTGCTCCGGCAGCGTGGCGTAGTGCCTCACTGAGCGCAGGAACAGCTCGAGCGGGTCGCCCTCCGGCTCGGATGCCCACACCGAGACATTGGTGCTGATCTTGGGCAGCACCATGTCGCCAGAGATCAGCACGCCCAGCTCCTCGCAGTACAGCGCGGCGTGCTCGGGCGCGTGCCCGTAACCCATTATCACCAGCCAGCCACGCCCGTCGATCTCCAGCCGATCGCCATCCAGCATGCGCCGGAAGCTGGCCGGGGGCTCGCTGATGGCGTGCCGATAGGAGTGCTTGCGGGTGCGCACCGCCTCTTGTCGGGCTTCGTCCAAACCATGCCGAGCGAACAACGCGGCCGAGCTATCGTTGGTAAATCCCCCCAGCTGAGCGAACGCCACCTGCGCGGTGACGTACTCCGACTCGGTCATCCACAGCTCGACGCCGAAACGCGCGGTGAGCCAGCCAGCCAAACCGAAATGGTCGGGGTGAAAATGCGTCACCACCACCCGCCGAACGGGCTGGCTGACCAGGCTGTTCACAACGATCTGGTCCCACAGTGCGCGGGTGGCTTCAGAGTTGAGCCCGGTATCTACCAGGGTCCAGCCGGCGCCATCGCGCAGCACCCACAGATTGATATGGTCGAGTGCGAAGGGCAGCGGCATGCGCAGCCAGAACACGCCAGGCGCGACCTCCTGCCAAGTGCCGCCGGCCGGCGCTTGAGGGAAGGGAAAGCTCAGGTTCGGATCGCCGGAGATTGGAACGGCGGCAGGGATACGCTGGTTCATGGGATGGCGAAGTGGGCACGGCGGGCCTGCGGCCGCATCTTCGACCTCCCGCCAAGGGTTATGTCATCTTAACAAATCCTCCAGTCCACAGACAGGCGACCGCTCTAGGAAAGCGCCGCATGCGGAGCTTCCCTAGTTGTGCTGGGCTGCCCGCGCGCGCTCGGAGTACTGGTGGTAGGCGGGAATCGCCACGGCGGCAACGATGCCGACCACGAAAATGAGAGGCAGGATCAAGGCGCCGAGGATCACCCCCACGGTGTTCGGCGGCGGCGGGGCCCCGAACCGATTGGCCCCTGGTGTGCCCGGCAGGAACCAGAACAACAGATTCACCAAGGGGATCAGGATCAACAGCGAGACCCAACCTGAAGTGTTGAAGTCGTGGCAGCGCTGGATGGTGAGCAGGAACTGAATCACGAACAAGAGGACATACGCCGCTAACATCGATATCGCGACCACGGGCGCCAGGCTGGTCCCTCTCGCAAACGCCATCAGCGCCCCGGCAAGCATGCCGATCATGACTGCCCAGCCGATGCTGTAGCCGATGTAGCGGGCTCGCCCGATTCGACCAGAGGCCGAGAAGGTCCGGACCGGTTGATACTCCTCGTCCCTGACATCGCCGACTGCGGCTTGCGGTGCCAGGTATGGGTTGGCAGTTGCCATAGCTGCTCCTGGAGGTTGGTGGAAAGCATGACATCGGCAAGGTCAGCGTTCACTTTAGTCCGGGAGCGCCTCGCGGACGGCGCCAGGCAGGCAGCGACTATAATGGACGCATCACCTCCTGGAGGGTACCGGCAATGAAGCTCAGCGACGCTCAGAGCGTCCGCCCGATTCCTGGCCTCGACTTTGGCCTGGGCGAGACCGCTGACATGTTGCGCGAGGCGGTGCACAGCTTTGCCGCGGCCGAGATCGCCCCGCGTGCCGCGGCGATCGATCGGGACAACGCGTTCCCGATGGATCTGTGGCGCAAGTTCGGCCAACTCGGCTTGCTTGGCATCACGGTCGAGGAGGAATACGGCGGCACCGACATGGGATATCTGGCGCATATCGTTGCGGTGGAGGAGATCAGCCGCGCTTCCGCAGCGGTGGGGCTGTCGTATGGCGCGCACTCGAACCTGGCCGTAAACCAGATCCGGCGCAATGGCAACGCGGCGCAGAGGCGCATGTACCTGCCCAAGCTGATTTCGGGCGAACACGTGGGCGCGCTGGCGATGAGCGAGTCCAACTCGGGTTCGGACGTGGTCAGCATGAAACTGAGAGCGGAGCGCAAAGGCGGCCTCTACATCCTCAACGGCACCAAGATGTGGATCACCAACGGGCCGGATGCGGACGTGCTCGTGGTCTACGCCAAGACCGATGTCAACGCGGGACCCAGGGGCATCACCGCGTTCATCATCGAGAAGGGCTTCAAGGGCTTCTCCACTGCGCAGAAGCTCGACAAGCTCGGTATGCGCGGATCCAACACCTGCGAGCTGGTGTTCCGGGATTGCGAGGTGCCCGCGGACAACGTCTTAGGCGAAGAAGGCAAGGGCGTGCACGTGCTGATGAGCGGCCTGGACTTCGAGCGCGCGGTGCTCGCGGGTGGCCCGCTTGGCCTCATGCAGGCCTGCCTGGACGTTGCTCTGCCGTATCTCCACGAGCGCAAGCAGTTCGGCCAGTCCATCGGCGAGTTCCAGCTCATGCAGGGTAAGCTCGCCGACATGTACACGACAATGAATGCCTGCAAGGCGTATGTTTACGCGGTGGGGAAGGCCTGCGACCGCGGCCAGGTGACGCGCAAGGACGCGGCCGGCGCGATCCTCTATGCCGGCGAGAGAGCAACCTGGATGGCTGGCGAGGCCCTCCAGTGCCTGGGCGGGAACGGCTACATCAACGAGTATCCGACCGGCAGGCTGTGGCGAGACGCCAAGCTGTTCGAGATCGGAGCCGGCACTTCCGAAATCCGCCGCTGGTTGATTGGGCGCGAGCTGTTCGACGAGACGAAGTGACCGCGCGCCGCCAGCGCGCAGAGCATCGATGACCGAGCTACTCGCCCCCGCTACCACACCCGCAAGCGAGATCGCGTTCGCCATCGCCCAGGCGCTGCTGGAGGGCTTCAATAAGCACTATCGCCTGTTCCGCCAGATCAGCCGCGAGGCCAAAGGCCGCTTCGAGCGCGGCGAATGGCACGCCGTGCGCCAGGCCCATGCCGAGCGGATCCAGTTCTACGGCGACCGCGTGCGCGAAACCGTCGAACGGCTCCAGCGCGACTTCGATACCGCTGCGTTACCCGACGCGTTGTGGCAGGAAATCAAGCTGCAGTACGTGGGCCTGCTCACGAATCACAGGCAGCCCGAGCTGGCCGAAACCTTCTTCAACTCGGTGAGCTGCCGGATCCTGCGGCGGACCTACTACCACAACGACTTCATGTTCGTGCGTCCGGCGGTGTCCACGGAGTACATGGAGTCCGACCCGCCGGTGTACCGCAGCTATTACCCGCTCAAGGACCGGCTGCGTGGGGTCCTGCGCCAGATCCTGCGCGACCTTGACCTCAAACGCCCGTTCGCCGACCTCGAGCGCGATCTGCGCTACGTCCTGCGCGCCGTTCGCCTGCAGCTACCGCGGCCGCTGCGGCTTGAGGCGAACCATCAGATCCAGGTGCTGAGCGCGTTGTTCTACCGTAACCAGCGCGCCTACATGATCGGCAAGATCGTCAATGGCAGCACGGAGCTGCCTTTCGCGGTGCCCATCGTGCACCACGTTGCAGGCTTGAGCCTGGACGCGATTCTTCTCGAGCCGCGCCAGATCGCTCTGCTGTTTGCATTCAGCCGAGCCTACTTCATGGTGGACATGGAGGTGCCCTCGGCCTACGTGGAGTTCCTGGTCAGCATGATCCCGGGCAAGCCGAGGGCGGAACTGTACACTTCCCTCGGGCTGCAGAAGCATGGCAAGACGCTCTTCTACCGCGATTTCCTGCACCACCTCAAGCATTCCACCGACGACTTCGTCATCGCGCCCGGCATCCGTGGGCTGGTGATGATCGTGTTCACGCTTCCCTCCTACCCTTACGTGTTCAAGGTTATTCGCGACGCCATCTCGCCCATCAAGAACATCGACCGGCAGACGGTCCAGGACAAGTACATGCTGGTCAAGCGCCACGACCGCGTCGGGCGCATGGCCGATACGCTGGAATACAAAGATGTGGCTTTCCCGCGCGCGCGCTTCGACCCGGCGCTGATCGCCGAGCTCAAACGCGAGGCCCCGTCTCTGGTGGAGGAGGAAGACGACACGCTGATCGTCAAGCACCTCTATATCGAGCGGCGCATGACGCCGCTCAACCTTTACCTCGACCAGGGCAGCGAGGAACAGGTGCGCTACGCGGTGCGCGACTACGGCAACGCCATCAAGGAACTGGCCTCGGTCAACATCTTCCCGGGTGACATGCTGTTCAAGAACTTTGGCGTCACGCGCGGGACCCGTGTGGTGTTCTACGATTACGACGAGATCGCCTATATGATGGACCTGAACTTCAGACGCATTCCCGAACCGCGTACACCGGAAGACGAGATGTCCGCGGAGCCTTGGTATCCGGTGGCGCTTAACGATGTCTTTCCCGAGGAGTTCGGCTCCTTCCTGCTCTCCAGCGACAAGGTGCGCGAGAGCTTCCTCGAGGACCACGGCGACTTGCTGTCGCCGGATTTCTGGAATGCGACCAAGGCGCGCATCGCCGCGGGGCATATCGCGGACGTCTTTCCTTATCCGGAGTCGGCGCGCTTTGTGCACCGCTTCGGCGCACAGACGTGAAGGAAGCGGCATGGTTGCAACCCGACTGAGCACACCTCTGAGAGCTGGAGCGGGAAACGCTGGAAGCCATCGATCGCGTCGCGAAGCAGCGGATTGTCGGAACCCAGACCCCACCGTAGGGTGAGAACGCAAGGAACGCTAGCCATGAATCAGGATCCCGTCGTCATCGTCGGCGCCGCCCGCACGCCGATGGGTGCGTTGCAGGGCGAATTGAAGGACTTCGCGGCGCCCGAGCTCGGCGCAGTTGCGATCCGCGCGGCTGTCGAGCGGGCCAGGGTGCAGCCGGCTGACGTCCAGGAAGTGATCATGGGCTGCGTCCTGTCGGCCGGACAAGGCCAGGCGCCCGCCCGCCAAGCGAGCTTGGGCGCCGGTCTGCCGCTGGGCACCGGGTGCACGACGGTGAACAAGATGTGCGGCTCGGGGATGAAGGCCGCCATGCTTGCGCATGACCTTCTGCTGAGTGGCAGCAACGAGATCATGGTCGCCGGCGGCATGGAGAGCATGAGCAACGCTCCCTATCTGCTGCCCAAGGCACGCGCCGGCTATCGCATGGGTCACCAGCAGGTGATCGATCACATGTTCCTCGACGGGCTGGAGGATGCCTACGACAAGGGCCGGTTGATGGGGACGTTCGCCGAGGACTGTGCGGCCAAGTACAGCTTCACTCGCGCCGAGCAGGATGCCTTCGCGGTGAAGTCCCTGGAGCGCGCCCAGAAAGCTAACGATGAGGGTTGGTTCGCGTGGGAGACGGTGCCGGTCGCCCTCAAGGCGGGCAAAGGCGATCGCTTCATGGACAAGGACGAGCAACCGTTCAAGGCCAATTTCGAGAAGATCCCGCAGCTCAAGCCCGCCTTCCGCAAGGACGGCACGGTGACGGCGGCGAACTCCAGCTCCATCTCCGACGGTGCGGCGGCGCTGGTGCTGATGCGCCGTTCGGCCGCCCAGAAGCGAGGGATCACGCCGCTCGCGACCGTCCTGGCGCACGCCACGCACGCGCAGGAGCCGGGCTGGTTCACTACCGCGCCGGTAGGTGCGATCCGCAAGCTGCTGGACGTCACCGGCTGGACAGCGGACAACGTCGAGCTCTACGAGATCAACGAAGCCTTCGCTGTCGTAACGCTGGCGGCGATGCGGGAGCATCATCTCCCGCATGACAAGGTGAACGTGCACGGAGGCGCGTGCGCGCTGGGGCATCCCATCGGTGCCTCCGGGGCGCGCATCCTGGTCACGTTGATTGGCGCGCTGCGCCGTCAAGGTCTCAGGCGCGGCGTGGCCGCTCTGTGCATCGGCGGCGGCGAAGCTACCGCGATGGCGGTGGAAATTCAGTGAAGGGTTGAGGGTGCATGAGTGAAGGGTGACGGGAAGAGCAAGAACGGCGGAACTCCGGACACGGGCATATGGTGCAATCTCGATGACCAAACGCATCGGCTTCATCGGCGGGCTGATGGGTCACGGTAGGGCGAAGAACCTGGTGGAGAAGGCCTTTCCGCTGACGATACTAGGGCATCGGAACCGCCAGCCGGTGGCAGACTTGGTGCGCCGCGGCGCCAGAGAGGCTGAAGACGTGGCGCGCGGGAAGCATATTTCACCCGGACGAAGCTGACCCGACACCAAGAGGGCACATGGCAGCCCAGATAGAGTTCTTTTTCGACTTCTCCTCGCCCTTCGGTTATCTCGCGGCAACGAGGATTGCACCGCTGGCCGCCCGGTACGGGCGCTCGGTTCTCTGGCGGCCGTTTCTGTTGGGTGCCGTGTTCAAGGTGACGGGCAGCGGGCCGTTGCCCTCTTTGCCTCTAAAAGGGCCGTACAGCGAGCGCGACATGGCTCGGTCCGCGCGCTTCCTGGGCATACCGTTTAACTTCCCGGATCCTTTCCCGATCAGCACGCAAGCGCCCGCACGGGCGATTTACTGGCTGGAGCAGCATGCCCCAGAGCGTATCGAGGCCGCTGTATTGGCGCTTTACCGCGCCTATTTTGTCGACGGCCGAGACATCTCGAGCCCGGAGACAACCGCTGATGTGCTCGCCGAGTCTCGCCCAGGACCGCGCTAAGGTGCTAGCCGCGGTCGGCGAGCCCGCGCTTAAGGAACGGCTGCGCAGCGAGACCCAGACCGCCATCGAACGCGGCGTGTTCGGCTCGCCCTACATCTTCGTCGACGGGGAGCCGTTCTGGGGACACGATCGGCTCGATCAGGTCGAACGCTGGCTGAAGACCGGCGGCTTCTAAGGTGCAGCCCTTGAATCGTTTGTCTGCCCTGTGCGTGTTCTGCGGTTCCAACCCCGGAGCGGATCCGGTGTATGCAGAAAACGCGCGCCGCATGGGCCAGATCCTCGCAAACCGCGGTATCACCGCGGTGTACGGAGGGGGACGAGTAGGCCTCATGGGCGCGCTCGCCGACGCTGTGCTCGAGGCCGGGGGCAGAGTGATCGGCGTCATCCCGGAGGCCCTCAAGCGCCGGGAGGTTGCCCACCAGGGGCTCACCGAGCTGCGCGTGGTGCAGACCATGCACGAGCGCAAGCAGATCATGGCCGATCTCTCCGACGGCTTCATCGCGATGCCCGGCGGCTTCGGCACCTTCGAGGAGTTCTGCGAGGTCCTGACCTGGTCCCAGCTCGGTCTACACACCAAACCTTGCGGACTGCTCAACGTGAAGGGCTACTACACCGGGCTGCTCGCGCTGTTCGATCATGCCCTGGCCGAACAGCTGCTGCACCCGCGCAACCGCGCCATGGTGATTGCCGAGCCCGAGCCGAAGGCTCTGCTCGATGCCATGGTGCGGTATCGAGCGCCGGCGGTGGAGAAGTGGCTCACGCCAGAGACGACCTGACAGGTTCGCATGCCGGTCATCGCCTCGAAGCTCGATCCGCGCAGCGCGCCTTACCAGGTCAGCGCCGCCGCAATGACGCAACTGGTGGCCGATCTGCGCGAAAAAGTGGCGATCGTCGCGCAGGGGGGCGGAGAAGCGGCACGCGAGAAGCATCTTGCGCGCGGCAAGCTGCTGCCACGCGAACGCGTGCGCACGCTGCTCGACGTGGGCTCGCCGTTCCTTGAGCTGTCGCAGCTCGCGGCCTGGGAGATGTACGACAACCAGGTACCGGCGGCGGGCATCATCACGGGGATCGGACGGGTGAGTGGCCGGGAGTGCGTGATCGTCGCCAACGACGCGACGGTCAAAGGCGGAACCTACTATCCAATCACGGTGAAGAAGCACCTGCGCGCGCAGGAGATCGCACAGCAGAACCACCTGCCCTGCATTTATCTGGTCGACTCCGGCGGGGCTAACCTGCCCAACCAGGACGAGGTGTTCCCGGATCGCGAGCACTTCGGCCGCATCTTCTACAACCAGGCTAACCTCTCGGCGCAGGGCATCTCGCAGATCGCGGTCGTGATGGGCTCCTGCACTGCCGGCGGTGCTTATGTGCCGGCGATGTCCGATGAAGCCATCATCGTCCGCAACCAGGGGACCATATTTCTCGGCGGGCCGCCGCTGGTAAAAGCGGCGATCGGCGAAGTCGTCACGGCCGAGGAGCTGGGCGGAGCCGACGTCCACGCGCGCGTGTCGGGGGTGGCCGACCACTATGCGCTGAACGATCTGCACGCGCTGCAGATGACCCGGCGCATCGTGGCGCACCTCAACCGCCGCAAGACCGTGGAGCTTGAAGTGCGCGAGCCGTGCGAGCCGCTGCTCGATCCATCCGAGCTGCACGGCGTGATCCCCACCGATGCGCGCAAGCCGTTCGAAGTGCGGGAGATCATTGGCCGGATCGTGGACGGCAGCGAGCTGGACGAGTTCAAGCCGCTGTACGGCACGACCCTGGTGTGCGGGTTTGCGCACATTTATGGCTATCCCGTGGGCATCGTGGCCAACAACGGCATCCTGTTTTCAGAGTCTGCGCTCAAGGGCGCTCACTTCATCGAGCTTTGCAGCCAACGCGGCATCCCGCTGGTGTTCCTGCAGAACATCACCGGGTTCATGGTCGGGAAGAAATACGAAGCCGGTGGCATCGCCAAGGACGGGGCGAAGATGGTCACCGCCGTGGCCTGCGCCAAGGTGCCCAAGTTTACGGTCATCGTCGGCGGCAGCTTCGGCGCGGGCAATTACGGGATGTGCGGGCGCGCCTACGGGCCGAGGTTTCTGTGGATGTGGCCAAACGCCCGCATTTCGGTTATGGGCGGCGAGCAGGCCGCCGCCGTGCTGGCGACGGTCAAGCGTGAGGGCCTGGAGAAGGCCGGGAAAGGCTGGAGCAAGGAAGACGAGGGGGCCTTCAAAGCGCCCATCCTCGAGCAGTACGAGACCCAAGGTCATCCGTACTACGCGAGCGCACGGCTGTGGGACGACGGTGTAATCGACCCCGCGGAGACGCGGCGCGTTTTGGGGCTTGGTCTGTCGGCCAGCCTGAATGCACCGGTGGAAAAGACCACCTTCGGCGTGTTCCGGATGTGACGATGAATCTGTTCGCGCCGGATAGCGGTATGGAATCCGTCTACATCACGCCGGAACACGTCGCCCTGCGCGAGCAGATCGCTCGCTTCTTGGCGAGGGAAGTGGAGCCCCACGCCGAGGCGTGGGAGGAACAAGGCCATGTCCCGCGCGCGGTCCTGCGCAAGATGGGCGCGCTGGGGCTGTTCGGAATCACCTATCCGCCGGAATACGGCGGGGCGGGCGCCGATGCCATGACTTCGCTGGTATTCGCCGAGGCGCTGTCTCGGTGCACCTTCGGCGGATTTGTCGTGACCGTTCTGGTGCACACCGACATGGCGTCGCCACACCTGATGCACGGAGGCTCCAAGCCGCAGCTCGACCGCTATCTGCCCGGGGTCATCAGCGGGGAGCTCATCACCGCGGTGGCCATTACCGAGCCGGACGCAGGCTCGGACGTGAGGGGTATTCGGAGCCGCGCCCGGCGCGAGGGCAGTCACTGGGTGTTGAATGGCAGCAAGATGTTCATCACCAACGGCGTGCATGCCGATCTCTACTTCGTCGCGGCGCGCACCGATCCGGACGCCAAGGGATCGCGCTCCATCTCAATGTTCGTGGTCGAGAAAGGGACGGCGGGTCTGCGTGTGGGCCGCGCCTTGAAGAAAACCGGCTGGCTGTGCTCGGACACGGCCGAACTGGTGTTCGAAGATTGCCGCATCCCCGACCACAACCTGCTAGGAGAGGAGAACGCGGGCTTCTACGCAGTGATGAAGAACTTCCAGACCGAGCGGATCGCTCTGGGCGCAATGGCGGTCGGGCACGCGCTGAGCGCGCTGGGTCTTACCCTGGAATACGTCCGGCAACGCAGGGCCTTCGGTGGTGCGTTGTACGATAAGCAGGTGATCCGCCAGCGCTTGGCGATGCTGCAGGCAAAGACAGATGCTGCGCGCCACTTCCTTTACCATTGCGCATGGCTGGTCACGCAAGGGCGCGAGTGCATCCGCGAAGTGTCGATGCTGAAGGCTCTTACCGGGGAACTGGTGAACGAGGTCCTCTACACTTGCCAGCAGTTCCACGGCGGCATGGGCTACGTGCGCGAGACCGCGATTGAGCGGCTGACGCGCGACGCCCGCGTGCTCTCGATCGGTGGCGGCGCGACGGAAGTGATGCTCGACGAAGTGGCGAAACGCTCTTGAGTCCAGCGGCAGACGCGAACGTGAATCCGCAATCCGTCCAGCTCAGCGTCAACTCGACCGGGGTCGCCAGCCTGACGCTGGATCGTCCCGATGTACACAACGCTTTCGACGATCATCTCATCGCGGAGCTTACCCACACGCTGCGCGACCTGGACCACAATCCGGCGGTGCGCGTGGTCGTGCTGGCAGCCAAAGGCAAGAGCTTTTCCGCCGGCGCGGACCTCAACTGGATGAAGCGGGTGGCCCGCTACTCCGAGGCGGAAAACATCCGCGATGCCGTAGCGCTGGCGAGCCTGATGCGTACGCTCGACACGATGACCAAGCCCACTATCGCCCGCGTGCATGGCGCTGCGTTCGGCGGTGGCGTGGGTTTGGTGGCCTGCTGCGACATCGCAGTGGCCGGCACGGCCGCGACGTTCTCCCTGTCCGAGGTGCGCCTCGGACTGATCCCCGCCGTCATCAGTCCGTACGTCATCGCGGCGATCGGCAGCCGCAATGCGAGGCGTTATTTCCTGACCGCCGAGCGCTTCGATGCGCGGGAGGCTCTGCGGATCGGCTTGGTCCACAGTGCGGTGGAAGACGGCGAGTTGGATAACGCCGTCGACCGCATCCTCGACGAGCTGCTCAAGGGTGGCCCGAAGGCAATCGCTGCCGCCAAGGACCTCATTGCGCACGTTGCGCACCGGCCGATAGATCAATTGCTGGCCGAAGAGACCGCGACGCGCATCGCCCAGATCCGCGTGAGCCCCGAGGGGCAAGAAGGCATCGCTGCCTTCCTCGACAAGCGTCCCGCGGGTTGGACCAAGCCGAAGCCATGACCGGCACCAGATGTTCGACAAGATCCTCATAGCCAACCGAGGCGAGATCGCGTGCCGCATCGCGCGCACGGCCAAACGCCTAGGCATCCGCACGGTCGCCGTCTATTCTGAAGCCGACGCCGGGGCGCTGCACGTCGTAACGTGCGACGAAGCCTATCTGATCGGCCCGCCGCCGGCGCGCGCAAGCTATCTGCGCGGGGACCGCATCCTCGAGGTGGCGCGGCGTAGCGGCGCGCAGGCGGTCCATCCCGGTTACGGCTTCCTGTCCGAGAACGCCCATTTCGTGCGCGACTGCACCCAGACGGGGATCGTCTTCGTCGGTCCGCCCGAGAACGCCATTCGTGCCATGGGCTCCAAAAGCGCAGCCAAAGACATCATGGCGAAGGCCGGAATCCCGCTCGTGCCGGGCTACCACGGCGATGCGCAGGACCTGGACGCACTGGCACGTGAAGCGGAGAAAGTCGGCTATCCCCTGCTCATCAAGGCCTCTGCCGGCGGCGGCGGCAAGGGGATGCGCGTCGTCCAGTCCGCGCCGCAGCTACGGGACGCGCTTGCGGGCGCGAAGCGCGAGGCGGCATCTGGCTTCGGCAACGATCGCGTGTTGCTGGAGAAGTATCTGACGCGCCCGCGCCATATCGAGGTGCAGGTATTCGCCGACAGCCACGGCAAACTGGTCCATCTGTTCGAGCGCGACTGTTCCGTGCAGCGTCGGCACCAGAAGGTTTTGGAGGAGGCGCCGGCGCCCGGCATGACCGCGGCGCGGCGCCGGCAGATGGGCTCGGTCGCTGTCGCTGCCGCCCGCGCCGTCGGCTACGTGAACGCCGGCACCGTCGAATTCATCGTCGACGAGGCGGGCGATTTCTATTTCATGGAGATGAATACGCGGCTACAAGTCGAGCATGCGGTGACCGAGTTCATCACGGGTCTCGATCTGGTCGAGTGGCAGCTCCGGGTTGCGGCGGGAGAGTCGCTGCCGTTGACGCAGAAGCAGCTGGGGGTCAACGGCCACGCCATCGAAGCGCGCATCTACGCCGAGGATCCGGAGCGCGGGTTTCTGCCTGCCGCGGGACGCGTTGCGCATCTGCGCTTGCCAATGGCTTCGGCGCAAGTGCGCGTGGACAGTGGGGTGCGGGAAGGCGACGAAATCGGGGTCCATTACGATCCGATGATCGCCAAGCTGATTTGCTGGGATGTGGACCGGCAGGCGGCATTGCGCCGCCTGCGCGCGGCGTTGGCAGAATGCCAGATCGCGGGTGTGGCCACCAACGTTGCTTTGCTATCCGCGCTGGCCGCACACCCGGCTTTCGCAGCCGCGGATCACGACTCTGCATCGCTGGACACCAGCCTGATCGAGCGCTACCGTGGGGAACTGATACCGGACGCGATGCCGGCTTCCGCCCAGGTACTGGCGCTCGCGGTGCTCTCCGAGCTGATGCGCATCGACGAGGAGGCCGTGGCTGTAGCCCGGGCTTCGTGTGATCCCTGGTCGCCGTGGAACCCGCGAGACGGCTGGCGGTTGAACCAGGACAATCATCACACGTTCGTGTTCGTGGACGGTGCGCGCGAGGTCTCCGTCACAGCGCACTATCGCAGGAACGGTTTGCAGCTGGAGTTGCCAGGCGCGAAGGTGTTGGCGCGGGCGGAGCGCTCGGTTGGCGGTAGCTTAGTGGCGGAGTTGGATGGCGTGACCCTGCACGCCACCGTCGTGCGCAGTGGCGGCGAGCTTACGGTGTTCGTTGGCGGGCTCACGCATCGCCTGCGGGTGCGAGAGTTCGAGACGGTGCAGGACGAAGAAGCCAGGGGCAGCCTGACGGCGCCGATGCCGGGTAGCGTGATCGAGGTGCTGGTCAAAGAGGGCGAGGCGGTCGAGCAGGGGCGGGCGTTGATGATCATCGAGGCGATGAAGATGGAGCACACCATCATCGCGCCCGTAGCTGGCCGCGTGGCGCAGGTGCGATTCGCGCCCGGCGAGCAGGTCAAGGAGGGCGATCAGCTGATTGCCCTCGAGGCCAAAGAGGAGTGATTGCAATGAACCTGCCCAAGCGGGTGAAGCTGGTGGACGTTGGCCCGCGCGACGGGCTGCAGAATGAGCCGGGGGTGGTGTCCACGGCGGTGAAGATCGAATTGATCAATCGGCTGTCGGAGGCGGGCCTGCCGGTGATCGAGGCGACCAGCTTCGTCTCACCCAAATGGGTCCCGCAGATGTCGGACAACGCACAGGTCATGGCGGGCATCAGGCGCAAACCCGGCGTCAGCTACCCGGTGCTGGTGCCGAACATGAAAGGGCTCGAGTCCGCCCTGGCAGCGGGAGTGGAAGAGATCGCGGTGTTTGGCGCTGCAACCGAAGCCTTCTCCCGGCGCAACACCAACTGCTCGATCGCCGAGTCGTTCGAGCGCTTTGCTCCGGTGTGCAAAGCAGCGCTCGACGCCGGAATCAAGGTGCGCGGCTACATCTCGGTGGTGCTGGGGTGTCCGTTCGAAGGCGAGGTCGATCCGGCGGTGGTGGCCGATATTTCCGAAAGGCTTAGTCAAATTGGTTGCTACGAAATCTCGCTGGGCGACACCATCGGCGTCGGCACGCCGGGTAAGACGCGACGTATGGTTGAAGCGGTGTCGCGCCGCGTCTCCGTTGAGAAGCTCGGCGGCCATTACCACGACACCTACGGTCAGGCGCTGGCGAACATTCTCGCCTCGCTCGAGACAGGCATGGCGACTTTCGACAGTTCCGTCGCAGGTCTGGGCGGCTGTCCTTACGCTCCGGGCGCCACCGGCAACGTCGCGACCGAGGACGTGCTCTATATGCTGGACGGCTTGGGTATCCAAACCGGGGTCGAGATGAGCAAGCTGCTGCAAGCGGCGCAGTTCATCTGCGACGAGCTCGGCCGCCCGACCGTATCGCGAGCGGGCAGGGCGCTCGCCGCCAAGGCGGCCCGCCGCGCGACGAAAGAAGGGCAGGCGGCCGCATGAGTCTGCCTCCCGTCTACATTCCCTCGCCTTGCAAGAACGTGTGCCAGATGGACCCGGGTTCGGGCCTGTGCCTCGGGTGCCGGCGCACCTTGCAGGAGATCGGGGATTGGCTGGAGATGACGCCGGAGGAAAAGCTCGCCGTCCTCGAGCGCGTCGCGCAGCGCTCGCGCGCACGCGAGAGGTGAACCAATCTAGTCAATTGCGAAGAATGCGACGCAACACATGCCGCTCAGCCAATCCGTAAGCCGCAAGCCAATGCACCACCGCCGCGTCGAATGCCGGGGATACCTGCGCGACGACGGCTTGTGGGACATCGAAGGCCACCTGCTGGACACCAAGCCCTTCGACGTTCCCAACCCGGACCGGGGCGGCACCGTCCGCGCTGGCGAGCCGCTGCATGAGATGTGGATCCGTCTCACGGTGGATACGGACCTGGTCGTGCAACACGTCGAAGCGAAGACAGACTTCGGTCCCTACAGTGTCTGCGGCGACATCACGGACAATTTCAAAGTCCTCGTTGGTGTGCGGATCGCTCCCGGGTGGACGCTGAAGACGCGCGCACTGCTCGGCGGCGTGAAAGGCTGCACCCATCTGGTCGAATTGTTGGGACCGATTGCGACCACGGCATTCCAGACCATATACCCGGCACGCGCGAAACGCGACGGAAGCGCCAGCCCGGGGCGCAAGCCTGCGCTGCTCGACTCGTGCCACGCGTACCGGTCGGACGGCCCGCTCGTGAAGGACAGGTGGCCGGCGTTCTACACTGGTCCGGCCCAGTCCGAGACGTGACGCGCAGCCGCCGCGGCAGCCGGCCAAGCTTCAGGCACAATTCCAATCTTCTCCTCGTCACGGGACCCGAAGTGTCCTTCTTCAATCTCTACAGTCACAACTTCATCCGCGCCGCGGTGGCCATTCCCGAGGTGCGCGTCGCCGATCCGGCATTCAACGCGGCTCAGACCATCGCGCTCATGCAGCAGGCGGTGCAGCGCCATGCCGTGCTCGCTGTGTTTCCCGAGCTCGGTCTGTCGGCCTACTCGTGCGAGGACCTGTTCCACCAGCAAGCGCTGCTGGACGCCTGCAGGGCGGCGTTGCAAAAGGTGCTCGAGGCTTCGCGCGGGCTGCCGCTGGTGGCGGTCGTGGGCGTGCCGCTGCAGGTCGACGGGCTGCTGTACAACTGCGCGGCGGTCATCTCGGACGGCAAGCTGCTGGGGCTCGCGCCCAAGACTTATCTGCCCAACTATCGCGAGTTCTACGAGTTGCGCCAGTTCACGCCCGGGGATTACTGCGCGCGCGAGTCGATCGACCTGTGCGGGCAAAGCGGTGTGCCGTTCGGCACTCGGCTCATCTTCCAGGCCGAGGACCAGCCGCTGTTCACGTTGTTCGTCGAGATCTGCGAGGACCTGTGGACGCCCATTCCTCCGTCTTCCCAGGCGGCGCTGGCCGGGGCCACGGTCTTGATCAACCTGTCCGCATCCAACATCACGGTGGGCAAGGACGAGTACCGGCGCGAGCTGGTCAACAACCAGTCCGGCCGCTGCATGGCTGCATATCTGTATTGCGCGGCCGGCTACGGCGAGTCCACCACCGACCTGGCATGGGACGGCCATGGCTTGATCTACGAGAACGGCTCGCGCGTGGCCGAAACTGAGCGTTTCGAGTACGCCTCGCACCTGGCGACGGGCGACATCGACCTCGACCGCATCGCGCAGGACCGCATGCGTACCAACAGTTTCGGCCAGTCGGTAGCGCGCCACGCGGATGTGGTGTCCACCTTCCGCAGCGTGGCGTTCTCGCTGCCGCTGCCCAGCGCCGAGCCGTTGCCGCTGGAGCGCAGTTACGAACGCTTTCCCTACGTGCCTGCCGACCCGGCCACTCGCGACCAGCGCTGCCACGAGGTGTACGAGATCCAAGTGCAGGGTTTGGTCAAGCGCCTCAAGGCGATGAGCTCGAACAAAGTCGTGATCGGGATCTCTGGCGGGCTCGACTCGACCCACGCGTTGATTGTGTGTGCGCGCGCCATGGACGTGATGGGCCTGCCTCGGCGCAATATCCTCGCTTACACCATGCCCGGCTTCGCCACCAGCGAACGCACGCTGGACCAATCGCGCCGGTTGATGAGCGCGGTGGGTGCGACCGCCAGTGAAGTGGACATCAGGCCGAGCTGCCTACAGATGTTCAAGGACATCGGCCACCCGTTCGCGGAGGGCAAGCCCGTCTACGACGTGACGTTCGAGAACGTGCAGGCGGGCGAGCGCACCAGCCACCTGTTCCGGCTTGCCAATGTGCACAACGCGCCGGTGGTCGGCACCAGCGACCTATCCGAGCTAGCGCTAGGCTGGTGCACCTACGGCGTCGGGGACCACATGGCCCACTACCACGTCAACGCCAGCGTGCCCAAAACGCTAATCCAATATCTGATCCGCTATGTCTCCCGCACCAACCAGCTCGGCCCGCAGGTGAGCGCCGTGCTGCAGGACGTGCTCGACACGCCGATCTCCCCGGAGCTGGTGCCGGGCAAGAGCGAGCTCGAGCCGGGTCAGAGCACCGAGGCGGTGGTCGGTCCCTATGAGCTGCAGGACTTCCACCTGTACTACACGCTGCGCTTCGGTTATCTCCCTGCCAAAGTTGCGTTCATGGCCTGGTGCACCTGGCGGGACCGGCGCGTGGGCAACTGGCCCGATATTGCCGCGGACCGACGCAATCAGTACGCCATCGGCGACATCAAAAAGTGGCTAGCGGTGTTCGCGCGGCGCTTCTTCCAGTCCTCACAGTACAAGCGCAGCGCGATTCCCAACGCGCCCAAGGTCGGTTCCGGCGGCTCGCTCTCACCACGCAGCGACTACCGCGCGCCCAGCGACAGCGAAGCGACGGTCTGGCTGGCCGATGTCGCGCGCATTCCCGACCGCGCGCCCTGAGCGCCGCGTTCTTTCCTCGATGCTTCAGCCGTTTCGCAGATTGCGCGAGTGCTTGCTTGCGACATCCAACCGGGACTGCTGACAGCACCGGAGTAACCGTCACTCCAGCAGCGTATGTGGCAACGGACGGCAGGCGCCCGGGGAGAGGAGCTTCGCTGGCCTTCAGACTGTCGATTCGGCCGGAATTCCGGACTCGAACGCGCAGCCGCCTTCCTCCCAATCCAGCTTGCCGCCTTGGTACACGGTCACGTCGGTATAGCCGAGCCGCATGAGACGCCGCGCCGCGATGTGGCTGTTCTGGCAGGTGCGGCTGGCGCAGTACACGACGATTTCCGTGCTCTTATCCGGAGCAACAGCCGGCGCGAGCTCCTCTACCTGTTCGTGCGGGAAGAGCCGCGCACCGGGCAGATGCTTGTCCGCGTAGTAGCGCTCGGGCAGCGCTTCCAGCAGCAATGGCGGGTTGTCGGATTGAATGCGCCGGTTGAGCTCGCTGCGGGCGATGGTCTTCAGCATGGTGAGCCTCCAAGTCAAAAGAAATTGAAAATATGATCGTTGCAGATGCAACTACATACTACCTTGATATTAATTGCAAGCGCAACTAAAATTTGCGTCTGGATCATATGGTCATGGGCAAATCACTTGAAACATCAAAAGGTTCGGTCTGGCCTTTGTTTCTGACTGCACATGCCGTGCTGGTGGAGCGAATCGAGAGCCGACTGGCGCAGGCAGGGCTGCCGCCGCTTGCCTGGTACGATGTCCTATGGGGCTTGGAGCGAGCGCCGGGGCAGCGGCTGCGGATGAGCGAGCTGGCCGACAAGGTCGTCCTGTCCCGCAGCAACCTGACCCGGCTTGTGGACCGGTTAGAGGATGCAGGGCTGGTGGAACGTGAGCGCTCGGAGGAAGATCGGCGTGGCGCCTACGCCGTGCTGACGGCGTCGGGGAAGGCGGTGCGCAAGAGCATGTGGCCAGTGTATGCACAGGGCATCAAAGATCTCTTCGAGAGCCAGCTTGGCGACGAGGAGGCCGCAACCATGGGCGCGACCCTGCGCCGGCTGTTGGCAACAGCCCGAGGGCAGCAAGTCGACCCCGCCGCTACAACGTCGCGTCGAGCGGAAAAGTAGAAGCGCGCGAAGTCGCGCCCGCCACCTAGTGTCCTGAGACAGAAATACCTTGCGAAAAACCGCGTCAGGACGGGCGCCAGGCGTTGTTACGCACCTTGGGAATATTCTGCATAGTCCCTGCGGCGCGACGCCCAGCCAGCAACCCCCTGGTCGGTTTTCTGAACTCGCCTCCGTCCTCCACGCGCAGGCGGGGGCGGTTTGGTATGCTGACAAGACGATCCTTGGTTACCCGTGCTCCTCCATGTCTGCACGATTCGACGTCCGGCCCTTGGCCGCTCCGGTAGGGGCCGAAGTGCGCGGGCTCGCGCTCAGCGAGCCGCTGCGCGCCGAGACTTTGGCTACGTTGCATCGCGCGTTGCTGCAGCACCAGCTGCTGATATTCCCCGATCAAACCCTGGACGACCGGGAGCATCTGGAGTTCTCGCGCCATTGGGGCAAGCTGCAACTGCATGTGCTGGACCAGTACCGCCACAGCGGCCGGCCCGAGATCCTGTGGATCACGAACCTCGACGCGCAGGGGAAGCCCAAGGGCGAGCACCCCGATCCTGGGGCCACGGTCTGGCATTCGGACGGTTCCTGGGCGAGCGAGAGGGGGCTGGTGACCTTCTTGCACTCCCTGAGGATCCCCGCCCAGGGCGGCGACACGTTGTATGCCAACATGTACGCGGCGTACGAAGGCCTTTCCGCCGAGAACAAGCGCCACCTCGATGGCCTGGTCGCGGTGCATGACCTGGACTATTCGCGTCGCCAAACCAGTGCCCGCGCGCAGATGAGCGAGGAGCAGAAGCGCAATGCACCGCCGGTCGACTGGCCGATTGTCCGCATCCATCCCGAGACCGGCCGAAAGTGTCTATATGTCGGCCAGCACGCGTCGCATGTGCGCGGGCTGCCGGAGGAAGAGGGCCGGACGCTGATCAAACGACTCATCGCCCACGCGACACAGCCACAGTACGTTTACCGCCACCAGTGGCGGATGCACGAGCTCGTGATGTGGGACAACCGCGCGCTGGTCCACAGCGCGACCGAGTTCGACTGGATCAACGACGTACGCGTGCTCCGGCGCACCACTACTGTGGGCGAGCGGATCCCGGCGCTCGCTGCCTAGCCGGACGCACTGTCGGCCAGACGTTCAGGCAAACGGGAGCCAGCGCTCGGACAAGGCAAGCAGGTTCGGCAGTCGCGGCGGCGCGAGCATCCAGCCGAGGACGATGCCGGCACAGTCGGTGCCCATGTCGGCGTACTCGAAACTGCGATAGCCGGTCTCGCGCTGGACGAACTCGATGGCGACGCCGACCGCGATGACGCCGGCCCAGCCGATGGTGATCCAGGCCCGCGCGAGCCGACCCACGGCGGGACCTATCTTGTTGTCTTCCACAGCCTGACCTGCGACGCGGGTCAGATTCCTTCCAACAGCGCCGCGCCGAAGGTGAAGCCGCCGCCGAAGGCCGCCAGCCCGATCTTCTGGCCCGAGCGCAACGCGGGGAAAATCTCCGCCAGGCAGATCGGGATCGTGCTCGACGAGGTGTTGCCCAAGTCGCGCACGTTGCTGTACAGCCGCTCGGGAGGCAGCTTCAAGCGTTGCCCGACGGCGTCCAGGATGCGCTGGTTGGCCTGATGGGCGATCACCAGATCGAGGTCGTTGACGCTCAGCTGGTGGGACCGACACGCCCGCTTTAGGGCGGCCCCCATTCTTCTCACCGCCCCGGAGAAAACCTTAACACCGTCCATGTGTATCGCATCGCCTGAGCCGAAGGTCGGAACCGTGAGGTAACGGCCCGGTTCCCCTTCGGCGGCCAGCTCGGGCCGATGCAACCGCAGGCGGCAGCGATCGAAGCTGGCGTGGCCGCCCAGCACCGTGGCCGATGCGGCATCGCCGAAGATGACGCTGGTGGAGAAATCGCTGCCGTCGAGCAGCGGCGACAGGACTTCGCTGGTGACCAGCAGCACGCGGGCGGCGGGCCGCGATTGGAGGAAGTCGAATGCCGTCTGCAACCCGTAGAGATAGCCCGCGCAGGCCGCCGAGATGTCATGCGCTTGGCATTCGACGCCTGCTCCGCCGAGACGGTACAGGATCCGGCACGCGACCGACGGCGTCGCGAGGCCTGGCGTGCCGGTCGCGCAGACGATCATTTCCACGTCCGCCAATGCCAGGCCGGCCTGATCCAACGCCCGCGCCGCCGCGTCCGCGCCCAGGGAAACGACATCCTGACCCGGCCCAATCCGGCAGCGGCGCTCGATCCCGGTCAGCTGAACCATCTCCTGCGCGGTCTTACCGGGGAAGTTTTGCACCAGTTCCTCGTTCTCCACGACACGCGAGCCCAGCGCTACACCAAACGCACTGATTCCCACCCGCAGCAGTGCGCGCGATACCGGCGCCGGGACCATCGAGGGCGCGCTCCTCTCGGCTTGCAGCCGAGTCAGCACTGGGATGCCAGGGTTGTCGATGATGGTCTGTCGCGACGTGGTCACGCTGCTGTCGAGCAACCGAACCGTGATCAGTGGCGCGCCGACTTTGACCGACTCACCGGGAGCCACGAAGACCTGCTCCACAGTGCCGGCCACAGGCGACTCGAGGTCCATCAGGGCTTTGGTCGTCTCGAAGCTGCCGAGCAAGTCCCCCTCGCGCACGGTGTCACCCGCAACGACGCGGCACTCGACCATCACCACCGATTCGTCGGAGGGACTGCTGCCCACCGCCTCGATCGTGTACAGCCCCGCTGCAACTTGCTCTGGGGCTTGCCACTGCAGCCGAAGTTCCAGCAGCGCCGCCGCCGCCGCCAGCACCTCCTTGAATGAGGGGAGCACCTCGAGCTGATTGGAAAAGTTGCACGGCACGTAGGTGTCCGCCCGTGTCACGCGCGATACGCGCACGGGTGTACCGGCCTTCTGGGCGACCGTCGCCAGCACCTCCGCGCCCATGCCGCAGCTGCGATTGTCCTCGTGCACCACGAGCAAGCGGCCAGTCTTGCGCGCAGAGACGAGCACCGTCTCTTCGTCCCACGGCGAGAGCGACCGCAGGTCGATCAGCTCGGCCTGTGTGCCCGCTGTTGCCAGCGCGTCAGCTGCCCGGCGGCAGTGCTGCATGGCGTTGCCATAGGCCACCAGCGTGATGTCGTCGCCGCGCCGCTCGACCCGCGCCCGTCCTATCGGCACAAACTGTCGGCGCACATCAGCCGAGGTTGCGAGCCCCCGGTCGTTGAGCAGGGCCTTCGGATAGAACAACAGCGTCGGTCTGCCGGAGTCGAAGGCCGCGTTGAGCAGGCCGGCGGCGTCGGCGGCTGTCGACGGCATGAACACGTCGATCCCCGGCACGTGCACCGCCAGAGATTCCAGCGACTGAGCGTGGAACGGCCCGAGGCCTGGCCGATAACCGCCGCAGGGGATCATGACGATGACCGGGCACGCCCATGCGCCGTCGGTGCGCCAGTACATGCTTCCCAGCTCGGATGCGATTTGATTGAAGGCCAAGGGGAGGAAGTCGGCGAACTGGAGGAAAGCCACCGGCCGCCCGCCTGCTAGTGCGCGCCCGATGGCCGTACCGACGATGGTGGACTCCGACAGTGCAGCGTTGTGCACCCGTCCCGGGAACGCGGTCGACAGGCCTCTGGTGATGCCGAACACGTCCCCCTTGGGATCTTCGATGTCCTCACCTAAGAGCGTGATCCGGGCATCCTCGCGCATCCGCCCAGCCAACACCGACTGCAGCGCCGCACGCATCGTCAACTCGCGAGCGGCGTCGGCGCCGCGGTACTCGCGCCGCGCAGAGCGCTGCTCGGGCGTCAGAGGTTTCTTAGCGTCGAGCAGTGCGCGAGGCTCGGCGCCGGCGCGCGCGCGGGGGGCAGCCTTCCGAACCTCGTTCACTACCTCCCGTGCGATCTCCTCCCGCTGAGCTGAGGACACGCCGAGCCCGGCCAGATCCTCTGCTAGAGCCGCGATGGGGTCCGAGCCGCGCTGCGCTTGCAGGATCTCCTCGGTGCCGCGGTAAACGCTTTGGTCGTCCGCGTTGGTGTGGTCGCCGAGCCGCTCCGCGTCCAGGACGACCACTGCAGGTTTGCGCGTGCGCCGCATTCGCGCGACCGTCTCGCCGAACGCTGCATAGCAAGCCGCCGGGTCGCGCCCATCCACACGCAGCAACGGGATGCCGTAGAAGGAATCGGGTTCCGAGTCAGGCAAGGAATAGAAGGTCCTGCCTCGGGTCAGCGTCGAGATGGCGAAGCGATTGTCCTCGATCAAGAACAGGACCGGTAGCGTCGCACGCACCGCTTCGGCGATCGCCTCCAGCACCTCACCTTCCTGTGCTGTGCCATCGCCGAGCGCACAGATTACAACCGGGGCCCCTTTATCGTTGCGTACCTCCGCGGCGACACCGACCGCCTGGAGTGCGTTGTTGCCGACAGGTCCACACAGGCTGAGCAGGTTACCCTCGCGCCAACTCATGTGCGCGCTCATCTGGCGACCGCGCGAGTGCGATGCGTCGTTGCAGAACAGGCTGGCGAAGAACATTTCCGGCGTCACGCCGCGGGCCAGCATGAGAGCCTTGTCGCGGTAGTGGCAATGCAACCAGTCCTGTGGCTTCAAGTGCGGGTTCAGCGCTGCAACGGCCTCGTGTCCCGCACCCGAGACATGGAAGAACGCTTCGCCGCGGGCGGTGAACTGCTGTTCGACCCGGTCCACCTCGCGCGCCGCTAACATCTGCCGATACAAGTCCAGCAGTACGGGCAAGCGCGCACTCCGGGAAGCGACGTTCGGGGCCGGGTCGAGGATGATTGGTTGCAGCTGTGGTCCTCCAACGTGTACCGTGGCGAGGGGTGCTCCAGGTGGCGCGATGCGCGCAGCTTGATCGCGAGTCCGGAGTCCAGCGATCTGCCAGCCGATGAGGCTGGCAGGGCCCTCGAGCAGCCCAAGGGGCCGCCCCGCGGGCAGATTATCAGCAAACGGAAGCGAATGCTCGGAAATTTGCGTCTATTCGATCCCCAGCTCGAGGGACGAGCCGCCCTGTGGCGGCGCAGGCTTGCGGTCCGCAAATAGAGGGAGGGCCATTTCGCGATGGCCCTGACTGGAGCACCTTCAAGCGCCCGTCCGGTTTCACGTCACCGGCAGCATCACCACCCCCTTGTACGCCGGCCTTTCGCGCAAGGCGTCGAACCAACGCTGCAGGTTGGACAGGACCGGCCGCTCGATCGGCAGCGCCATCCAGCGCCAAATCGCGCAGCCCATCGGGATGTCGCCCATGGTGAGGTCATCGCCGGCGACGTACATGCGGTTCTTGAGGTGGGTGTCGAGGTAGCCCAGGACCTCGCCGGTCTTGAGGCGCGACTCGTCCATGGCTTTCTCGTCGCGCTGGTCCACCGGCGTGCGCACCAGGTTCCAGAACAACGGACGGAAGGTGGGCCAGAACATGGAGATTTGCCAGTCCATCCACTTGTCGCCCTCGGCCCGTACTTTGAGGTCCTCCGGCCACAGCTTGCCGGCGCTGTGCTTGGCCGTGAGATAACGCAAGATTGTGTTGGACTCCCACAGCACGAACGGACCGTCCTCGATGGTGGGGACCAGGCCGTTGGGGTTCAGTGCCCGATACTGCGGGGTATTGACGACGCCGAAGCTGCCGCCGGCATCCAGGCGCTGGTACGGCACGTCCATCTCCTCGCAGCACCAGAGCACCTTCTGCACGTTGACGGAATTGTTCCGTCCCCAGATCTTAAGCATTGCCTCCTCCTCTTTGGTTTTGGTCGGCGTCAACTCACCGGGATGCCGGCTCTCATTCTGGCTATTGTGGCGTCAATGAGCCGGCGCGCGATGCTGATCTTGTTGGGTAACACCGGAAGATTCTCCAGGCTGAACCAGTCAGCCGCCTCGATCTCGCCGGGGTCTGGCGCGATCTCCCCCGCCGCCCAATCGCAGTTGAAGGCGATCATCAGCGAATGGGGAAAGGGCCAGGGCTGGCTCGAAAAGTACCGCAGATTTGCGACCTCGATGCCCACCTCCTCTTTCACTTCGCGCGCGAGGCACTGTTCAAGGCTCTCGCCGGGTTCGAGGAAGCCGGCCAGGGCGCTGTACATGCCAGGCAGGAAGTGGGGCGAACGCGCCAGCAGGAGCTGGTCGCGGCGCTGAACCAGCGCCATCACGGCCGGCGCGATGCGCGGGTAATGGACCTGCGCGCAGTTTGGACACTGGCGCGCGCGTTCGCCGGATTTCACCACCGTCGGGGTCCCGCAGCGGCCGCAGAACTGGTGCGAGCGGTCCCAGTCCATGACCTGAAGGGCGCGCCCGGCGAGCGCGAACATGGCGTCATCCAGCAAGCCGAACAGCGCGCGCAATCCGGACCATGCATAGCCCTCGACGATGGGGACATCGGAGCCGCATTCGCCGGAGTAGCAATGCCGTCCCGCAAGCGTGCCTAGATATTGCGTACGCACGGGCTTGAGGCCGAGCTCGCGCGGATCGGCGACGAGAGGCACCCACGCGTGGCTCCCCTCGCGGCGCACCAGGAGCTGACTGCCCTGGAACAGGAACCAATGCGCGGGTTCGCGCAGCGCGCCGGGCGGGGTGACCAGGGGGACGAACAGGTCAGACATGGGCGCACTCACCCCTCAAGGGTCTACTTCTTGGGCATGTACAGGTCGGTGATGCTGCCTTCGGCGATCTCGGCCGAGAAGAAGATGGTCTCCGACAGGGTCGGGTGCGGATGGATCGTCAATCCGATGTCTTCGGCATCGGCACCCATCTCCAGCGCCAGCACTGTCTCGGAGATCAGCTCGCCCGCGTTGGGGCCGACGATGGCCGCGCCTAGCAGGCGCCGCGTGCTCTTGTCGAAGATCAGCTTGGTAATGCCTTCGTCGCGCGCAACCGCGCGCGCGCGTCCACTGGCGGCCCAGGGAAACACGGCCTTCTCGATGTCGATGCCCCGCGCCTTGGCCATGGTCTCGGTCAACCCCATCCACGCGACCTCGGGGTCGGTGTACGCCACAGAGGGAATGGTGCGCGCATCGAAAGCGGCCCTGTGCCCCGCGATCACTTCGGCTGCGAGCTTGCCCTCAAAGCTTGCCTTGTGGGCGAGCATGGGCTCGCCCACGATGTCGCCGATGGCATAGATGTGCGGCACGTTGCTGCGCATTTGTCTGTCCACCGCGATGTAGCCGCGCTCGCTCACCAGCACGCCCGCGGCTTCCGCATTGATGGCCTTGCCGTTGGGCCGCCGCCCCACCGATAGCAGGACCCGATCGTAGGTCTGCGGCTGGGGTGCAGCTTCGCCCTCGAAGGTGGCCTTGAGCCCCTGCTGCGTGGCCTCGAGCTTGGTGACTTTGGTCTTGAGGTAAATCGCCTCGTAGCGCTTCTCGATGCGCTTGTGCAGCGGCCGGATGATGTCACGGTCCGCACCGGGGATCAGTCCATCGAGCAGCTCAACCACGCTGATCCTCGAGCCCAGCGCGTCATATACGGTGGCCATCTCCAGCCCGATTATTCCGCCGCCGATGACCAGCAGCCGCTGGGGCACGTCCTTCAACTGCAGCGCGCTGGTGGAGTCCAGCAAGCGCTCGTCATCGTAGGGGAAACCGGGAATCCTGGCCGACTGGGAGCCGGCGGCGATGACGGTGTGATCGAACGAGACGGTCTTCTTCCCGTCAGAGGTTTGCACCTCGACCATGTGCGGCGAGATGAATTTCGCCGAGCCAGTGACCACTTGCACTTTGCGCTGCTTGGCCAGTCCAGCAAGCCCCTTGGTCCCTTTCGCCACGACGTTTTCTTTCCACGCGCGCAGCGCGGCGAGATCGATCTCGGGCTTTGCGAATTTGAGCCCGAAGTGGGACATCTCCTCTGCCTCTGCGACGACCCGCGCCGCGTGCAGCAGCGCCTTGGACGGAATGCAGCCCACATTCAAGCACACCCCGCCCAGATCAGTGTAACGCTCGATCAGCACCACTTTCTTGCCGAGATCTGCGGCGCGGAAGGCGGCCGTGTAACCGCCAGGTCCGGAACCGAGCACCATGACTTCGGCGTGATAGTCACCCTTGGCTACGGGCCCCGCGGAGACCACTGCTGGCGCCGCCGGCGGAACGACCGTCGGAACCGCTGGAGGAGGCTTCGGCGCTTCCGCTTTCGGCGGCTCGGATTTCAGCGCTTCGGATTTCGGCGGCCGGGCGGCGGCACCATCGGTCTCGAGCACCAGGATTACGGCTCCCTCGGAGACCTTGTCCCCGAGCTTCACTCTCAACTCCCTGACGACGCCAGCCTCGGGCGCCGGCACCTCCATGGTGGCCTTGTCGGATTCCAGCGTGATGAGAGAATCCTCTTTCTTGATGCTGTCGCCGGGTCTGACCAGGACCTCGATCACTGGCACGTCCTTGAAATCCCCGATGTCGGGAACCTTGACGTCGATCTGGCTGCTCATGGCTGTCCTGAATGTGCGGAGCCTGTCGAAAGGGGTGCTTGCGAGGGAGCCGGCCCGACGCCCGGCAACCCGCCCGCGCTACTCGCGAATCTGACCGTCCCCGAGCACGATAAACTTCTGCGACGTGAGGCCCTCGAGCCCCACCGGTCCGCGTGCATGCAGCTTGTCGGTGGAGATACCGATCTCGGCGCCCAGGCCGTACTCGAAGCCGTCGGCCATCCGAGTCGAGGCATTTACCATCACCGAGCTGGAATCGACCTCGCGCAGAAAGCGGCGGGCGCGACTATAGTCCTCGGTCACGATGGCGTCGGTGTGTTGCGAGCCATAGACGGCGATGTGCTCGATGGCCTGGTCGAAGCTGTCGACTACGCGCACGGCGAGGATGGCCGCCAGGTACTCGGTGTACCAGTCCTCCTCGCTGGCCACTCTCATTTCTGGGACGATGGCGCGCGCCCGCGCGTCGCCACGCAGCTCCACGCCCTTTGCGAGATAGATCCGGCATACCGTCGGCAGGACCGCGGCGGCAATGTCCTTGTGCACCAGCAGCGTTTCCATCGTGTTGCAGGTGCCCAGCCGCTGGGTCTTGGCGTTATCCGCGATGCGGATCGCCTTGTCTAGATCCGCGCGATCGTCGACGTAGACATGGCACACGCCGTCGAGGTGCTTCAGCACCGGGATCCGAGACTCGGCCGAGACGCGCTCGATCAGACCTTTGCCGCCGCGCGGAACGATGAGATCCACGTATTCGCGCATGGTGATGAGCTCGCCCACGGCGGCGCGATCGGTGGTCTCGATCACCTGCACCGCTGCTTCGGGCAATGCGCTAGCGCGCAGCCCCTCGTGGACGCAGGCGGCGATGGCCTGATTGGAATGAATCGCTTCGGATCCGCCGCGCAGGATAGCGGCGTTACCTGATTTTAGGCACAGCCCCGCGGCATCGGCGGTGACGTTCGGCCGCGCTTCGTAGATGATCCCGATCACCCCGAGTGGCACGCGCATGCGGCCCACCTGAATTCCGGAAGGCCGGTACTTGAGCTCGCTCACCTCGCCCACCGGGTCGGGCAACTGCGCGATCTGCCGCAGGCCTTCCGCCATGGAAGCGGCACTTCTGCGGTCAAGCGTGAGCCGGTCGATCATGGCAGGCGCCAGTCCCTTGACGCGTGCGGCGTCGAGGTCCCGCCCGTTTGCGTCCAACAGCCGTTCTACTTCTCGCTCGATGGCGGCGGCCATCGCCAAGAGAGCCTGGTCCTTGGCTGCCGTCTCGGCCCGGGCCATGGCGCGCGACGCCTTCCTGGCTTCGCGCCCGACGCCGTGCATATACGACTGGATATCCATCTGCCGCCCGCCTACGAAGGTGCAGAGATTCTACCGCGATTCGGTCGGACGTCGTGCGACGGACCAATCAGACGCAGGCCGAGCTGGAGCAGTTCGTCCCACACGTCGCCCCGGCTCAGGCCCTTGATCATCCGATCGACGCGCGCCGCATGCAGCAGCGTGTCCTCCAGGTCGCGCGAGGTGAAGCGCCGGACCGATGTGGGCATCAGCTCGGCGCGCCCGCCCCATACGCGCGCTTCGCGCATCAGTTGCTGCAGGGCGCGCCCGGCCGCGAGGCCGCGCCCAACATGGAGCAGCGCGCGGGCTTCCTCGGCCAGCGCCCAAAGCACCAGCGGGGGCGCAACGCCTTCGCCGCGCAGCCCGTTGAGCATGCGCACGAAGCGCGGCGCATCGGCTGCGAGCAGCGCCTCTCCCAGTTTGAAAACGTCGTAGCGTGCGACGTCGAGCACGGCATCTTTGACCTGCTCGAGATCGAGTTTGCCAGGTGGGAACAGCAGCGCGAGCTTCTGCACCTCTTGGTGCGCCGCGAGCAGGTTGCCTTCCACGCGGCTGACGAGGAACTCCAGTGTCGGCTCATCGACCTGTTGGTCTTGCAGGGCCAGCCGGCTGGCGATCCAGCGCGGCAGCCGCGCGAGCGTCACGGAGTTGGCCGCGATGACCACTCCCGCTGCGTCGAGCGCTTCGAACCAGCCGCTCGACTGCTGTGACCGCTCGACCTTGGGCAGCGAGATCAACGTGACCGTGTCGGGTGGAAGGTCGGCGGCGTAGCTGCGCAGCGCCTCGGCACCGTCGTTCCCCGGCTTGCCACCGGGGATGCGTAACTCCAACAGCCGTCTGGTTGCGAACAGCGACAGGCTGTTGCCGCTGAAGGCGAGCTGCGACCAGTCGAACCCGGATTCGACGCTCAGCACCTCGCGCTCGCTGTAGCCCGCCTCATGGCAGCGCCTGCGAATGCGGTCGGAGGCCTCGAGCGCGAGCAAAATCTCTTCCCCGTGGATGGTGTACAGAGGCTTGAGCCCGCGGCCCAAGTGCTGCGCCAGCTGTTCGGTGTCGATGCGCACGGCGGGCTCTGCTGCGATCTACGCGTTCATGCGCTCGAGCAGCGCGTGCACCTTGTCCGGATCGTCGGTTTTGAGCATCCGGTTGGCCAGTTGCGTTACCTCGGCGAGATCAGACTTGAGCACCTGTTGCTTGACCGTCAGCAGGTGGGCCGGATGCATGGAGAACTGGCGCAATCCGAACCCCAGCAGTACGCGCGTAAGCCGCTCGTCGCCGGCCATCTCCCCGCACACTGCGACCGGAACGCCAGCCTTGTTGGCTCCGCGGATGACATGCGCCACCAAGTGCAGGACCGCCGGGTGCAGAGGATCGTACAGGTGCGCCACCGCGTCGTCGGTGCGGTCGATGGCCAGCGTGTACTGGATCAGATCGTTGGTGCCGATCGACAGGAAATCGAGCCGGCGCGTGAAGGTGCCGAGCGACAGCGCAGCGGCCGGGATCTCGATCATGCCGCCGACCTGGATGTCCCGGTCATAGGCGATGCCGTCCGCGTCCAGGCTCTTCTTGGCCTCCTGCACCAGATGCAGGGTCTGCTGCAACTCATGAGCGGTGGATAGCATCGGGATCAGCAAGCGGATCTTGCCGTACTGCGATGCCCGCAGGATCGCGCGCAGCTGACGGTGGAACATCTGCGGCTCGGCCAGACACAGACGGATGGCGCGCAGCCCGAGCGCGGGGTTCGGCGCCACGCGCTCGGCGTCGTCGTTGAGGTTCTTGTCCGCGCCGAGGTCGAGCGTGCGGATAGTCACGGGCAGCTGCTTCATCTCCACCGCCACCCTGCGGTAGGCCTCGAACTGCTCGTCCTCGGAGGGCAGCTCGTCGCGATTGAGAAACAGGAACTCGCTGCGGAACAGGCCGATACCGGCGGCCGCGTTCTCCTTGGCCTGGTGTACGTCCTCGGGCAACTCGATGTTGGCGTGCAACTCCACGCGCGTGCCGTCCAGCGTGGCGGCGCGGGTGGTTTTGAGGCGCTTGAGCTTCTGCCGTTCGAGCTGCCACTGCTCCTGACGCAGCTTGTATTCGGCCAGCACGTACTTGTCCGGGTTGACGATCACCACGCCGTTGCTGCCATCCACGATCAGCAGCTCGTTCTCGCGGATGAGCGAGCGCGCGTGGTGAAGAGCGACAATGGACGGAATGTTCAGGCTGCGCGCCAGGATCGCGGTGTGGGAGGTGGCCCCGCCCAGGTCGGTGACGAAGCTGCCGTAGCGGTGCTGCTTGAACAGGATCACGTCGGCTGGCGAAAGGTCGTGCGCCACCAGGATGCTGTCTTCCGCCTTGTGGCGTGGCGCCGGAAGGTTGCGGCGCTGGCCGGTCAGCGCTTTGAGCACACGCTCGACCACCTGTACCACGTCGGCCTTGCGCTCCCGCAGGTACTCGTCCTCGATGCGCTCGAACTGGTCGAGCAACGCTTCCGCCTGCTGGGACACGGCCCATTCGGCGTTGCACTTGCGCGCCGCGATCAGCTCGCGCGGTGCCTCGGACAACGTGTTATCGCCCAGGATCATCAGGTGCAGATTGAGGAAGCCCTCGAACTCGGGCGGCGCGTCGGCGGGAATGTGCTCGGCCAGCGCGGCCAACTCGCTGCGCGCGGTGCTGATCGCGCGCATCGAAGCGCGCCTGTTCCGGTGCCACCTCGGTTTCGGCGATGGTGTAGTGCTCGACCTCGAGCCGGGTGTGACTCAGCAGGTGGGCATGGCCGATGGCGATGCCGCCGGAGACGCCGATGCCGTGGATGGTGAAGCTCATGAGCAGTGAAGGCGTGAGCGAATGATGCTGCGGTGCGCGCGAAGCTAGGGTGCTCGCGCATCCCCGGCCGGCGTACAGAGTCGCGTTAGGGAGGGTCTACTCGTTCACATATGCGCGCATTCACTCCGACTCGCCGAACTTGTCCTTGATCAGCTCCAGCAATGCGGCCATCGCTTCCTCCTCGTCCGGACCGCTGGTCTCGATGGTCACCATCGTGCCTCGGGCCGCCGCGAGCATCATCACGCCCATGATGCTCTTGGCGTTGACCCGGCGGCCGTTGCGCGACATCCAGACCTCGCTCTGGTACTTGCCGGCGACCTGGGTGAGCTTGGCCGAGGCACGCGCATGCAGGCCGAGCTTGTTGGCGATTTCAACTTCCAGCTGCCGCATGTCCCACGTTTCCGGCGGCATTTGCACGACGCCTTCCACGCCGCCGGAGATGGCTTTACTCACCACTACCCGCAGAGGCTCGTTGCGGTAGGTCAGCGCCCGCACCAGCATGGGCAAGTTGACGCCCGTCACGCCTTCAACGCGGCCGGCCACAAGAAGCTTGACCGCGAGGTTCGCGGGGGTCGCGCCGAACAGATCGGTGAGCACCAGCACGCCGTCGCCGTGGTCCAGCTGCCTCACCAGCTTGATGGCCTGGGGCAGAAGCTGCTGCGGGTCGTCGTGCACGGTCACGCCGATCTGCATCAGTTGCATTGGTCGGCTGCCCAGGACGTGGCTGGCGCAGTGGATCAGGCTCTCGCCCAGCGTACCGTGGGCAACAATCAGAATTCCGACCATCGAAGGGTCCGCAGACCAGGGAGACGGAATTCTACTCCGGGCGCTGATGTGCTAGTGAGAAGGGTCACGCAGTGCCGTCTTGCCGTTCACCTTTCACTTGCCGTTCCACCGCGTCGATCATCATGCCGGCCACGTCGAATCCGGTCTGGTCCATGATTTCGCGCATGCCGGTGGGGCTGGTAACGTTGATTTCGGTAAGGTAGTCCCCGATGACATCCAACCCCACGAGCAGCATGCCCGCCGCCGCCAGCGCCGGCCCCACCGTCGCGGCGATCGCGCGGTCGCGGGGCGATAACTCCTGCGCGATGCCGCGAGCGCCGACCGCGAGGTTCCCGCGCGTCTCACCGGGCTTCGGGATGCGGGCCAGCGCGTAAGGCACGGGCTTGCCGTCGATCAGGATAATGCGCTTGTCGCCCTTCACGATCTCTGGAACATAGCGCTGCGCCATCACGGTGCGGCGCCCGTAGTGGGTCAGCGTTTCGATCACCACGCCGATGTTGTGATCCTGGCGATGGAGACGGAACACCGAGGCGCCGCCCATGCCGTCCAGCGGCTTCAGCACGATGTCCCCGTGCGCCTCGAGGAAGCCGCGGATCTCGCGCTCCAGGCGGGTGACTAGCGTCGGGACCGTGAGCGGGATAAAGCGCGTGATGGAAAACTTCTCGTTGTAGTCGCGCAGCGCCCGCGGGCGGTTGATGATGCGCGCGCCTTGCTCTTCAGCCAGCTCCAGCAGATACGTGCTGTAGACGTACTCCATGTCGAACGGCGGATCCTTGCGCATCAGCAGCGCATCGAACGCCGACAGGGGCACCTCACGCTTTTCGCTCAGCGTATACCAAGCCGTCTTTTGACCCGTGAGCCTGATCCCCGCGGCGATGCCATTGACCACGCCGTCCCGGCACAGGATGTCCTCCTGGTGCAGCACGAACAGCTCATGCGCGCGCCGGGAGGCCTCCTCCAGCATGGCGTAGGAGGAGTCCTTGTAGGTCTTGATGTCGTCCAGGGGATCGAGAACGAAGGCGAGCTTCATAGGCGCGGGCTCCGCGCGCGGCTGTCCCTTCGGGGTGCCCGGCGCAGGCTCAGGCGCCGGCGACCTTCAGCGCTTGCGGCCCGACAGCGCTCGGTTGTGCTGCGCCCGCCTCGAAGGCCTGCGCCGCTTGCTCCAACTCCCGGGCGGCCGCAAGAAGCGCCAGCCGCGCCACGACCCCGTAAGCGTAAAAGCGATTGGGCGCGCAATCCGGGTTGGCATCCGGATCGGGCAGCAGACACGTGTCCTCGAAGGCGAGCGGCACGAACTGCATGCCCGGGGCGTTCAAGCTCTCGTCCTGCCCGCGGGCCGTGTGCACGCGGTAGAAGCCGCCGACGACGAAGTGGTCGATCATGTAGATCACGGGCTCGGCGACGGCGTCGTTCACGCTCTCGAAGCTGTACACGCCTTCCTGGACCATCACGCGCGTGACCTGGAGACCCTCCTTCACCACCGCCATTTTGTTGCGCTGCTTGCGGTTAAGGTCGCGCACATCGGCCGGGTCCTTGACGCTCATGATGCCCATGCCATAGGTGCCCACGTCGGCTTTGACGATGACGAATGGATCGAGGTCGATCGCGTATTCCTGGTACTTGCGCCGCACGCGCGCGAGCACCATATCGACGTGGCTGGCCAGGCACTCCTCGCCCTGGTGCTCCTGAAAGTTGATCTCGCCGCAGGCGCCGAAGTACGGGTTCACAAACCAGGGATCGATGCCGACGAGCTTGCAGAACTCCTCAGCCACTTGCTCGTAGGCCGCGAAATGATTGGACTTGAGCCGCGTGGACCAGCCTGCGTACAGGGGCGGGATGACCGGCTGCTCGAGGTTCTCGAGGATCCTGGGGATGCCGGCCGAGAGGTCGTTGTTGAGCAGCACCACGCAGGGATCGAACCCTTCCACGCCGAGGCGGTTGCCCTTCCTCACCAGCGGCTCGAGCGTGAGCTGGCTGCCGTCGGGCAGAGCGAGCTGCGTGGGTGAGGTGATTTCGGGGATCAGCGTGCCGATGCGCACTTTCATGCCCGCGCGGCGCAGGATGTTCTTGAGCACCGCAACGTTCTGCAGGTAGAAGGTGTTGCGCGTGTGGTTCTCAGGAATGATCAGCGCCCCGCGCGCCTCGGGGCAGACCTTCTCCAGCGCGACCATAGCCGCCTGCACGCACAGGGGCAGGAACTCGGGATTGAGATTGTTGAAGCCGCCCGGGAACAGGTTGGTATCCACCGGCGCGAGCTTGAAGCCGCTGTTGCGCAGGTCGACTGAGGCGTAAAACGGCGCGGTGTGCTCCAGCCATTGGCTGCGCAGCCAGTGCTCGATGGCCGGCTGGGCGCCCAGAAACCGCTTCTCCAGCTCGAGGAACCGGCCCCGCTGGGCCGTGATCTGTGGGAGGGTCATAGGCAGCGACGGGGATTGTGCGCTGGATTCTAGCAAAGAACGCCGCTGGTGATTCGAACAGTTCCAATCCTCGCGTGGCGTCAGCATGCCGCGCAGCAGGGCTGCGTTGGCAGGCGCTCACTGCGGTGCCCGAAAGCAACGCACAAGCGATGGCATGAGAGAGGGGCGCGAAAGGAAAGCGCACCCGCAACTGGCGCGGTGGCCTTAGGAGCGGTTCAGAGCGCGAGCGGAAACCGGCCGCAGAGCTTCGGCGCCAGGGTTCGCTCGAATTAACGCAGCCAGTCGTACAGCGCCAGGCACCAGAACCCGAGCGCGACCAGTGCCAGCCCGAGGCCGAGCATGGGCCCGGTGCGTCCGGTGTGCGTGGGTTCGAGGACGGTCTCCGCGGGGTTGTCCGGGTTGTAGTAAACCACGACGCCGCTGCGGTTGAGGTAGCGTTCGAGAAACCGCTCGGCGTCTGCGCGGTCGCGCCAGTGCGGCTGTGGACCTGGTGTCAACTGCGTGTTCACCATATTTCGACCCTGCAGGGTGTACCGATAACCCACGCGCGGGAACCAGTAAGTGCTGGTGCCGTACTCCAGCTCCTCGACCTGCACGGACACAACGGCGCCCAGCGTCGTCGGCCAACGGGCTGCGGCGTCGGATCGCAGGGTGTCCAAGCCGACCTTCGCCAGCATCAGCAGCCCCAGCAGCACGAAGCAGGAGCAAGCGGTCAGGACCGACACATCCGTGATCCGGTCTCCACCCAGCCACCCCGAGTTGGAGCGGAAGATCCACCTCTGACCAATCCTAGAGCTCAGCATGAAATGCCTCCCGGCACATGAATGGTCTCCATCTTTGTAGCTGTCAGTCTAGTGATCCGGGCGCGCGAAGCGAATCATTGTCAAACTTCTGTGTAGCCGCCAGATGACAGTGGTGTGCGCAGCGCTGGGGAGCGCACGCATGCTGCCGCTGGGTGTGAGATGCCACGGTGCCCCCGATCGCACGCCGCTGTGCACGGCGGCCGTGGCCGACGTGATCGGCGCGGTCAGCGTGACGCAGCAGGGGCGAGAGCTCGGGGGCCGACTGCGTCGTTTCCGATGGTGATCCGGCGCGGCCCGCCCGCTGCCAGCAGGCGGTCGACGATCTGCGGGACGACTTTTTCCAGGTCGCGGATCTGGTGCTCGAGGAGAACCCGCTCGGGGAAGTCCACTTGGTAGACGACATCGCCGCGATGGATTCGGAACTCGTGGTTGCCGCCGGCGAAGTGATAGTCGATGACAGCGTCGGACAGTTGCTGGCTGAGATCTTCGAGGATCAAGCCCGCCTTGAGGTCGGTGTCTACGCTCATGTGCTTGTTCTTGACAATCCCTTCACAGGTTTCCGGTGACCGTCACCGGCCCCTGCCGCGCAGCAGAAACCGTTCCAGCGTACTGCTTGGCCGGCGCGGATTCCGCGCCCAGTGGTGGTGATGCAAGTGGGCTGTAAACGAGCCCCGTCCCGGCGGGTTGACTCGAACTGCCCAAGACCGTGTGTCTGCGGTAACATCTGGCGCCTGAAGTTAGAGAGTCAGCGCATGAAACTCGTCATCCTGGATCGCGACGGGGTCATCAACATCGACAGCGATCAGTTCATCAAGAGCCCGGAGGAGTGGAAGCCGATTCCAGGCAGCCTGGAAGCGATCGCCGGGTTGAATCACGCCGGTTACCGTGTGGTGATCGCTTCCAACCAATCTGGTATCGGGCGCGGGCTGTTCGATATGGCTGCGCTCAACGCCATCAACGACAAGATGTACAAGGCGCTGGGTCAGTTGGGCGGGCGCATCGACGCGCTGTTCTATTGCCCGCACCCGGCCGAGGTGAGCTGCGCCTGCCGCAAGCCCAAGCCTGGCATGCTGGAGGACATCGCCAGGCGCTTCAACGCCAGCCTCGCCGGAGTGCCCAGCATCGGCGACTCGCTGCGTGACGCGCAGGCAGCGGTCGCGGCCGGCGCCCAGCCCATGTTGGTCTTGACGGGCAAGGGGACGAAGACGCGTGCCGCTGGCGGTTTGCCTGACGGAACCCGCGTGTACCAGGACTTGGCCGAAGCGGTGCGGGCGATCATCGCATGAGCCGGGCGCTGGTTCTCCTGCGCTCGATTGTATTTCTGTGTCTGCAGGCTGCCCTGACCGTCGTATGGTCGGTGGTCTCGCTGCTGACCTTCCCGTTCCGGCCCTTCACGCGCTACCACATCATTACCCTGTGGTCGCGGTTGGTGGTGTGGTTGGCCCAGGTAATCTGCGGCGTTCGCTACCAGGTATGGGGCCTGGAGAATCTTCCCCGGCAGCCGAGCATCGTGTTGGCCAAGCACCAGTCGGCCTGGGAGACGATTGCCTTCGAGGTCTTCCTGCCGCCGCAGGTGTGGGTGCTGCGCCGCTCGCTGCTGCGCGTGCCCTTCTTTGGATGGGGGCTGGCCATGATGAGCCCGATCGCCATCGATCGCGGCGCCGGGATGCAGGCGCTCAAGCAGATGTTGGAGCAGGGCCGCGAGCGGCTGGCGCAGGGCTTCTGGATTATCATCTTCCCGGAAGGCACGCGCATCGCGCCAGGGCAGCGCGGGAAGTACCAGATCGGCGGCGCCTGGTTGGCCGTGCATACCGGAGCGCCAGTGCTACCCATCGCGCACAATGCAGGGCAGCTTTGGCGCAAGAACGCGTTACTGAAGTTCCCGGGCACCATCATCGTGAGCATCGGCAAGCCCATTGATCCGCGAGGGTTGACGCCGGAAGAGCTGAACAGGAGAGTGGAAGACTGGGTCGAGACGGAAACGGCGCGGCTGTCCACGTCGTGCAGCATGGAGACCATCTGAGCGAGGCGAGGACCATCCGCTTAGGTGAGCGCGACGTCGATTTCCTGCTCAAGCGCGGACTCAAGCGTCGACGCGCCGTCCTCACGATCGACGAGCGCGGTCTCACCGTCAGCGTTCCGTGGCGTACGTCCGATCGTTACATCGCACGTTTTCTGCAGGACTCGGCGTCCTGGGTGCTGCGCAAGCTTCAGAGCTGGGAATCGCGCAAGCCGAGAGCGCGTCTGTGGCAAGACGGCGAGCCGGTCGACTACCTGGGTCGGCAGCTACGGCTGCTTCTGGTTGCGGAGCACTACTCGCTGGCACAGCTCCAGGATGGCGATGTTCTGGCGTTGTCGCTGCCGGAGCCGCACACGGCCGATACGGTACGCGCTGCTCTGGTGAAGTGGTACCGACGCCACGCCCAGGCTCACTTCCGCGCTCGCGTCGAGTACTACAGCGGCCAGCTGGCGGTTGTGGCACCGCGCGTTTTCATCTCCAATGCCCAGACTCGGTGGGGGAGCTGCAACGCCAAGCGCGAGGTGCGTTTGAGCTGGCGGCTCATGCAGGCGGCGCCACATATCGTCGATTACGTAGTGGCGCACGAGCTGGCGCATCTGAGGCAGATGAATCACTCTGCGCGCTTCTGGCGCATCGTCGAGCGGCTGTGCCCGGATTACGCCTCGGCCCGGGCCGAGCTTGACGCGATGGGGCAGCATTTCATGGCCCTCTAGCGCCCGAGCGCTGCATCGATGCTGTCCCGGCACGGTGCCTCAGGAGCACCATGCTAAACTGACTCTAACTCCGCGCCTCGCCTTACCCATGCGTCGGCTGGTCGTCGCAATGCTCGTATCCGTTTGGCTTCTGGGCTGCGGCCTGAAGGGCCCGCTATATCTTCCGACACCGGAGCAAGAGCGCGAGATGGCGGAGCGCAAGAAACGGCTGGAAGAGCGGGAACAGCGCGAGAAGCAGCAGCAGCAACAGGGGCAGATGTCGCCACAGCAGCCGCAACAATCGGAGCAACCCGGGCAGTCGCAACCAGCACAACAGCCACAGCAATCGCAGCAGTAGACAGCAGCGGCGCAGCTTCCGCGCCTCGAGACGCGCCCCGAGTCTGTCTTGGGCCAACACTTTGGATCGATTCTCATCCAGCTATTTCTCCCATCGCGGCGGACAGCTGTGCGTGGAGGACGTCGCGCTGACGGAGGTAGCGCAGAAGTTCGGCACGCCCTGCTACGTGTATTCGCGCGCTGCACTGACCGCCGCGTTCCAAAGCTTCGACGATGCGTTCGGCGAAAAGCCGCACCTCATCTGCTACTCCGTCAAGGCCAACTCCAACCTCGCGCTCCTGAACCTGTTTGCACGGCTCGGCAGCGGCTTCGACATCGTGTCCGGCGGCGAGCTAGCACGCGTGCTTGCAGCCGGAGGGGACCCGCGCAAGGTGGTGTTTTCCGGCGTGGGCAAGAGCGCGGAGGAGATCCGGCAGGCACTGGAAGCTGGCATCCTGTGCTTCAACATCGAGTCGCAAGCGGAACTGTGGCGCATGAGCGAGGTGGCCAGCACCGCTGGCGCGACGGCCGATGTGAGCTTGCGCGTGAATCCAGACGTGGACCCGAAGACCCATCCGTACATCTCCACGGGCCTCAAGCAGAACAAGTTCGGCGTGCCCTTCCAGGACGCGCTTGCGCTCTACCGCGAGGCCGCGCGTCTTCCCGGAGTTCGGATCGTGGGCATCGATTGCCACATCGGCTCTGAAATCACGGAGATGTCGCCCGTTTCTCGAAGCTCTGGCCAGGCTGCTCGAGCTGGTGGACCAGCTCTTCGCCGAAGGGATCGAGATGCATCACCTGGACCTTGGAGGCGGCCTGGGCATCCGCTACCGGGACGAAGAGCCGCCCCCGCCTCACGAGTATGTGGCCACGTTGTTGAAGGCGTTGGAGGGCTATCCGCAGCAGGTCTTGCTCGAGCCGGGCCGGGTGCTGGTCGGCAACGCCGGAGTGCTGCTGACCCGTGTGGAGTACCTCAAGCATGGCGACGGTCGCGACTTCGCCATCGTCGATGCGGCCATGAACGACCTCATGCGACCGGCGTTGTACCAGGCTTGGCATGACATCCAGCCGGTACAGCCTCGCACCAGCGCTGCCCGGCGCTACGAGGTCGTCGGCCCGGTGTGCGAGAGCGCCGATTTCCTCGGTCATGACCGCGAGCTGGCCCTGGAGCAGGGCGACCTTCTCGCCGTTATGTCCGCCGGTGCCTATGGCATGTCCATGAGTTCCAACTACAACACTCGCCCGCGCGCCCCGGAGGTCATGGTGGACGGAAGCCGGCTTTACCTGGTCCGCAGCCGCGAGAGCCCGGCGCAACTTTTTGCCCTGGAACGAGTCCTTCCCTGAACCGGGCAACGGGTCGGCAGAAATGCGGCCCGGGAGACGCGTGACTCGCTATAGAATGAAGATCACGCCGTTGCCCTGGAGGAGAACGATTGGACCCCCCTTGTGCGGAAGGTGGTTTTGGCGCCCGCACCCCCATCGAGAGCATCCGTAACGCCATATCCGCGGCCGCTGTTGCGCTATTGGCCGCCGGCTGCTCGCCCAACGACGCGGCTCAGGATGGCGCCAAGAGCAAAGCGCCCCCGGGCGTTCCCGTCGTTACAGCTCAGGTGGTGCGCAAGCCGATGCCCGTCAAGCTGCAGGCCATCGGCAACGTCGAGCCCTATACCTCTGTAGCGATCAAATCGCGCATCGA
>CAVPKE010000002.1:0-69813 GCA_963705615.1 uncultured beta proteobacterium
GGATAGAACGAGTGCCTCCTAAGCGCTAGATCCCGGTTCGATTCCGGGCGGGGGGACCATCTGAAAAACAGAGGCTTCTTTCGTCGACCCGACCTTTGGTGCAGGACGTGACGAACGGCCTTACGATCATCTCCTACGCCGAGGGCGAACTCTTTTCTGGCCCGGGGCCCTCATTCTTCGTTCAGATCTACCGGAAGGCTCAGCCGTAAGTGACGCAGGTTGCGGACCGATCTGGTCGATCAGTTCACGGATAGGTTCGGATTCGAACAGGTGGCCGACGTCAGAGTAGACGGCGGTTACTCTCGACCTCCATTCTTGGAGTGACTTGGAGGCGTCGGCGATCTCCTCGATCTTCTCGTCCTGCCGTATCTTGATCTCATCTCGACGTTGCAGCAGTCCGTTGAGCGCATCGATCGCACTCGAGATCGTCCTTAGCTTCTCAGAGAGCTGGAGCTGATCTCTTTTCATTTGTCGAAAATGAAGACCAAGGCTAGGCAGTACTGGGAGTCCGTCCGACAAGCGCCGGACAAGCTGCATGGTCTCGGCGACATTACGCTCGACTGTTTGAACGGAACGCTTCAGCGCATCTAGTTCCGACAACTGCTCGCGTACTCTTCTGATGCGAACAGCGATCACGAGGACGCCTAACAGAGCGGTGATTCCGGTCGTGACTACAGCGAGCAACAGCAATTGATCCGGTTCAACCATGTCCATTCGCGGGGGCGCCTCGCGCAGCGAGTTAACATGCTTAGTATCCGCAGTGACCCGCACGCGTAAAGTATGGTGAAAAAAGTGTCTCCGTCCACTTGACTGCCCACCTCGTGCGATCTACTCAAGGAGTGCGTGTGCGTCGCGTGCTTCCCGAGTCCGTGGTCCCAGTGTCGTCTTCGAGCGACACTGGGCCGCCAATGGACCGACCCCCTCTGGCCAGCCGGCCGAGAGCCCCAATGCAGAACCTAACCTGCGACCAAGCTGGTCTGCTCAGGGATGGCATGGAGCTGCTCTTCGGCTACTTGGTGTCGGTGCGCGACGGGTGGGGGAACGAGGAAGCGCCAATTTACTAAGAGCGAGATGGGCTCATTGCGTCTCCTGACTCCACGCGCATTCAGCCACTCGCGCGGAGGATGGACTCGCGGGGTGGATGCGGGCGAATGCAGTTGCCGACGTCCCTGTCTCGCCGGCTAAGCCTCATTCCACCTCCAAACCGATTCGCTCCGGCTGCGCGGGGGACCACATGAATGCGCGGCCACCAGATTGGCTTGCTGGCACGAACGCTCAGCAGCGGCTGTGTCGCTGCTGCTATCGTGGCTATCGATGTGCGACAACAAACGCTCCGAGGGCCGTCACAGTTAGGATGGTGACGACAATGATCGACGCCATCAGCGCGCGTAGCAACGCAGCCGCGCCGACTCCGGCCATGCTTTGCTGCGCCGATAGCCGTCGATGGCACCCGCGAGGCGCTAACGCTCCCCCTCTAAAGTTCTCCGGCACGGGCGTCGATGACCGAAAGAGGTCTGGTTGCGGACGCCTGATGAGGAAGCCAAGATGCTCAAATTCGCGATACTGCTGTCTACGTGCGCCATATGGTTCATCAATCCCGCAGTCGGCGCGGACATCAATCTCGAGAAGGCGGGCGTCGCGTGGGGTATCTGGGCCGACCAGGATCAAGCGAATGTATACGCTTTCCTGGAGAAAAATGATTTCAAGTTTCGGCACAAGCACCAGGCCAAATCCTACACGTTGGACGGAGCCTGGCAGGCAGCCCTTGGCGCGTGTTGGTCGGACAAAGACAGACAGCAGACAGGCAACGTGCTTATCTACGTGAACACTGTGCAATGTTGTATGTCAGCACAGTTCCTCGGGAACAACCTGGTGTTGTCGTACGTATGGGACAAACCGGGAGGAGGCGCGAGCCTAGACCCAGACCGCTTCTGTCAAAACCGAGTCTTGAGAAGGCTGCAATCGATGCCGAAGGACTGAGGAACGCGGCTCAACCTCCCCGGCCCGGCTATCACCTCTCCGAGAGCCGCTCCACCAGCCTCTCGTAGTACTCCGCCTCCACCCGCAGGTTCCTGCCGCCGCGCTGTGATGCGGCCAGTTGCGTGTTCAACAGGTGCAGCTTGCGCAGCGCCTTCGAGCGCTCGGGGCCTGCGTCCATCCCCCGCATCAGCTGCTGCAGGTCGTAGATCTCTTTGCGCGCCTCGAGCTGCGGCGGCAGGAAGCCCGCGTTTTTGAGGATCCGGTAGGCGACGCGCAGGTCTTCCGGCACCAGCGGGTCGGCTGTGAGGTCGAGCGGCCGGCCCTGGCCGGGAAGATCCGCGAACTCGCCCCGCTCCGAGGCTGCCCGGATCTTCTGTTCAACGATGGCTTCGAACCAGAGCACGAGGAAATCAGGTTAGTGCTTAGGTGCGACGGCGGCTTGAAAGCTGTGTTCCTGCAGGAGGCTGCTGGTTGCAAGGGTCAGAGCATCGCTCAACGACTGATAGTAGTTTCTCGCCCAGCCGGAGCGTCCAAAGCGAGTCGAACTCCCGCTGGTGACGCCTTGCCACAGCGTTTTGCCCGCCGGATCGGTGATCACAATTTGCAGACGCACCTCGCCCACGTAAGTACTCGTTTCGCTGACGAAGAACTGCTCGATGTCGCCCTTGATCACCGCGCTTTCGCCGCTGTCTACGACGTTGAGCCCCGCGCCGACGAGCAGCGCCTTGAAGTGTTCCGTGACGAAGGCGCTCACGTTGTCACTGGTCGTCACTGGCTGCGGGCGAGGCCCTTCGCGATTCTCACCAATCAGTTTGGGTTTGTCCCGCGAATCCGTGAACGGCGCGACTTTGACCTTGGTCTTGAAAAAGTCGGCCGGAGCCGCGCCCGCCGAGGCCTTAGGCTCCCTCTCCGGAGCCCACACCAACGGGAGGTTCTCGAGGCTATAGACGGCAGCGCAGCCCGCGAGGAATACGAGTACGAAGAACAGACCCTTGCTCATGACGTATCCCCTCTTATCCGAAGGCTAGCCGCACAACGCATGGCTTTTCCTTCGCGACCGGCTCGACTTGCCTATAATAGTGCGCCACTAATAGTGCACCACTAATACTGCTCCACCAAATACTGGACCATGGCGCAGATGACCAGGGCGTCGGCGGGAGCCGATGCCGTATCGATTTCCACCCAGGCAACCGCCGATGACGGGCGATAACCCCGACCAGCGAACGCTGCCTCAGATCTGTGACGTCTTCGTCCTCGGCGGCGGGCCGGCGGGCTCCACTGCGGCCGCGCTGCTGGCCGAGCGAGGGCGCGACGTCGTGATCGTGGAAAAGGACCGCCATCCGCGTTTTCACATCGGCGAGTCCCTGCTGCCGTTGAACCTCCCGTTGTTCGAAAAACTGGGACTCGAGGATCAGATCCGGGCAATCGGCATCACGAAATACGGCGCTGAGCTGGTTTCGCCGCAGCACGGCGCACCGGTGACCCTGCGACTTTGGTTTCGCCTGGGACAAGTCTCATCCCTACGCCTATCAGGTGCGCCGCTCCCAGTTCGACCAGATCCTGTTCGACAACTGCGTCGAAAAAGGCGCCCGGGCATTTCAGCAATGCCGCGTAACGCGCGTGGACATCCGCGAGGACGGCGTGCGCGTGCACGCACGCGACGAGACCGGTGCGCTGCGCGAGTGGGAGTCGAAGTTCTTCGTCGACGCGTCCGGCCGCGACACCTTTCTCGCCAATCAGCTCGGGATCAAGCGCCGCAACCCCAAGCACAACAGCGCTGCGCTGTACGGCCATTTCTCGGGCGCGAGGCGGCTACCGGGACGGGAAGAGGGCAACATCAGCATCTTCTGGTTCGAGCACGGCTGGTTCTGGTTCATCCCGCTGCGCGACGAGACCACCAGCGTAGGCGCGGTGTGCTGGCCGCAGTACCTGAAGTCGCGCCGCACCGATCCGACCACCTTCTTCCTGGACACCATCGCCCTGTGCCCGGCGCTCGCGCGAGCGGCTGCGCGACGCGCAGCTGATCAATCCAGTCACGGCCACGGGCAACTATTCGTATCAGGCGCAGCGCATGGTGGGCAGCCGCTATCATCATGCTCGGCGACGCCTTCGCCTTCGTCGACCCGGTGTTCTCCTCGGGCGTCTTGCTGGCGATGAACAGCGCCTTCCTCGGCGCGGAGGCGGTAGATGCCTGGCTGCGCGACCCGCGCCAGGCGCGGCCGCTCATGAAGCGGTTCGACCGCAGCGTACGCCACGGCGTCCGCAGTTTCTCCTGGTTCATCTATCGCATGACCAGTCCGGCGATCCGCCAGCTGTTCATGCATCCGTCGCAATCCGCTGCGCATGCAGGAGGCGCTGCTGAGCCTGCTGGCGGGCGACTTGTTCCGCGGCACGCCCATCTACTGGAGCCTGCGTGCGTTCAAGGCGGTATATTACGCCACCAGCCTGCTGGACATGCGCCGCAACGCCGCGGCCTGGCGGCGGCGCCGGCGTGCGGTGAAGGTCGCGATCGCGGACACGCCGACCCAGACTCGCGCCTGAGCGCGAGCTGCGGGTCCGCTCACGGCGAGCTGTTCCTGATGCGTGCGACGACGCGCCTGCGGCGCGCTTGGGTCGTGGTGACCATCCTTGCGCTGTGCACGGCTTGCACTCAGCCCGCGCCGGGACCCACTGACCGCGGGCCGCCGGTGACAACGCCGGTGCGTTTCCTGCTCACCTTCGACGATGGTCCGAGCACGTGGGAGCCCTACAATCCAACCCGCGCGATACTGGATCAGCTGCAGCAGAACGAGGTTCAGCCCGAGGTCAAGGCGATCTTCTTCGTGCAGACCCGCGACCCGCGCGCGGGCGGCGGAGCAGCCGGGCAGGTGTTGTTGCGGCGTATTCACGCCGAAGGACATGTGCTCGCGCTGCATAGCGGCTCGGCGCGAGGTCATGTAAGCCACACGCGGCTGTCGGACGCAGGAACTGGATCAATCCCTGCGCGACGGCATCGCCGACATCGAGGTGATCTGCTGGAGCAGGCGCCTACGCTTGTGCGCCCGCCCTTCTGGCGCTTCGATGAGCGCACCCTGGCCATCTACCACGCGCGCCACCTGCTCATGCTGCTGACCGACATCAGCGCGCGCGACGGCAAGATCTATGGGTGGAATATCAGCCTGCGCCGGCGCAGTCACTTCCAGGCCGGCCTGACACAGGTGAAGCGCGCCATCCAGGACGGCACGCTGCAGACGATCGACGGAGTGGTGCCGGTCGTAGTGACCTTCCACGACACCAACACCTTCACCGCCAGCCACATGCAGGAGTACCTGGAGATCCTGGTGGACAAGGCGCACGCGGTCGGTTTGCCTCTGACCCGCCTGCCTTTCTACAATGACAGTGCGCAGATCCAGCGGGTGGCTGGGCTGCGCGCCCGAGGCCGGGGCCTACGCCGGCACGCCGTGACGGGCAATAGTCAGGGGACGGGGGAGAGGCTGTGATCATCAAGCGCGCGGGCCGCGCTGTGTACGAGTACTTCTGGCATTACGTCGGCTTCCTGTACTTCGGCGTCGTCGGTGCGCTGTACAGCGTTGTCGCCGCCCTCCTTTACTTGCTGCTGCCGTCGGGCTCGCGCACTCAGTTCGGCAGGCGATCGATCGGCTTCCTGTTCCGCGTTTTCCTGGCGCTGATGAGGGCGAGCGGGGTGATGAAGCTGGACCTGTCGGCGCTCGACGCGCTGCGCGGCCAACCCGGGCTCGTCATCGCACCCAATCATCCTTGCCTGCTGGACGCCGTGTTCGTCATCGCGCATGTGCCCGAGCGTCACCTGCATCATGAAGGCGCAGATCTGGGACAACTTGGTGCTGGGCGGCGGCGCGCGGCTGGCGGGATACATCCGCAACGACTCGGCCCACGGCATGGTGCGCTGCTCGGCGCGGGAGCTGCGCGGAGGCCGGCCCCTGCTGGTGTTCCCCGAGGGCACACGCACCCGGCGCCGGCCGGTAAACGACTTCAAGGGCGGCTTCGCGCTGATCGCCAAGATGGCGCGCGCGCCGATCCAGACCGTGTTCATCGAAACCGACAGTCCCTTCCTCGGCAAGGGCTGGCCCCTGCTCAAGAAGCCTCGCTTCCCGCTGGTCTACCGCGCGCGGCTCGGCAAGCGTTTCACCGTCGAAGGGCGACGTGAAGGCGTTCGTGTACCAGCTGGAGGAATACTACCGGCAGGAGCTTGCCGGCCAACCCGCTGAGCAACCGTCCACCGTACTGCGTCCCACCGGCTCCCCCCGCCCGGGCCCGGCCGCGTGAGCGCTGCAATACAGAGTCTTCCCGGCAGCGCGCGGCCCGAGGCATCCAGCACGCATCTCGTGCTCATCCCCAGCTACAACACCGGGCGAGAGGGTGCTCGAGACCGTGCGCGAGGCGCGCGCATATTGGAATCCGGTTTGGGTGGTGGTGGACGGCAGCACCGACGGCACCGGTGAACGGCTGGCTGCGGTGGCGGCGCGGGATCCGGGACTGCGCGTGTTCGTTCTGCCGCGCAACCAGGGCAAAGGCGCGGCGATCCTGCACGGACTGCGCGAAGCCAGCGCGCAAGGCTACACTCATGCACTGACTATGGACGCCGACGGGCAGCACCCGGCCGACCACATCCGCGAGTTCATGGCCGCATCCCAGCGGCGCACCGCAGGCCCTGATCCTGGGCAAGCCGGTGTTCGACGCCAGCGCTCCGCGCGTGCGCGTCATCGGCCGGCGGGTGTCCAACGGCTGGGCCAACCTGGAGACGCTGTGGGCGGGGATCGGCGATTCGCTGTACGGGTTTCGCGTCTATCCGATCCGGCCGCTGCTCGCGGTGATGGAGCCGCGGCGCTGGATGCGCCGGTTCGACTTCGACGTCGAAGCCGCGGTGCGGCTGGTGTGGCGCGGGCTGGCGCCCGTCAATCTGCCCGCGCCGGTGCGCTACTTCCGGCCCGAGGAAGGCGGCGTGTCGCACTTCAACTACGTGCGCGACAACCTGCTTGCTGATCGTGGATGCACGCGCGGCTGTTCGTCGGGTTCCTGCTGCGCCTGCCTTGGCTTGCATGGCAGCGGGCACGCAGCGGGCGCCGGACCTGACGCGACCCACGCCCTGTCCATTGTCTGCAGCTTCCTGAGCAGGACAGGACTCTACGCTCGCGCCCTGGCGGCGAGAATGGCGCCAAACAGGAGGCTGAGGAACGCGCCGACCGCCACCGTCGTGCCGATGGCGCTGAGCACGGGTGCCCGGGCCAGGGACAGCAGTCCGAAGCCGATCACCGTCGACGCATTGCACAACGCCAGCGACAGCGAGTGTGCGCTGCGGATCGGTGCGGCCAAACGTCTCGCGTTCGAAGAACAGCGTGTAGTTGGACCCCACGCCCACCACCAGGAGCAATCCCACCAGGTGGAAAATACCGAGCTGGCGTCCGCCCAGCTATGAGCAGCGCACAGGTAACCAGGACCGCCGCGGCGAGCGGCAGCAGCACCTCTGCGGCCCGTCGCAGGTGAGCGCAAGCTGACGAGCAGCAGCAGCGCGATCGCGCCGGCGCCGATCAGCGCGAAGCGCAAGGCCTGACCGCGGTAGCTGTGGTAGAGGGCGTCCGCCTCGCCTTTCAGGTCCAGCAGATCGACGCCGTTCGCACTGTCGCAAAGCGCTGCGCACGACGTCCGCGTCCCGTATCCCCCGCAGCGGCAGCATCGCCATCCAGCCATCCGGTCGGGCGGACAGCAGCGACTCCAGCCGCAACGCAAGCCCAGTCCCCTTCAGATCGCTGGCGCTGACTAACGGCGCCTGACGCGCGGCCGAGCACCTCCTGCAGGAAAGGCTCGAACAGCTGCGCCCGGAACGGCAGGCCATCCGCGGCCTGTTCCAATCTCTCGCGCAGGATATCGGCCTCCGGGATGGCCGCTTGCCGCGCGCGCTGCGTCGCGTCGCTGGGAAGGATGAGCGCCGGCGACTCGAACCCGTCCAGTGCCCCCGCCTGCCGCACGCGCTCGAGCTCGGCGCCCACAGCCTCAGCCGCTTGCAGCGCCGCCTGTTCCGTTGCCGCCGTAACGATCGCCAGATAGCGCACATCCGGGGCACCGAGATCGCGTCGCAGCGCTTCGTCCAGGCGCTTGTCGCTTTCGGCCACCGGGCTGAGGCTCTCCAGCCGGTCGTCCCACAGCGTGCCGGTGCGGGAAGCGAGCCACACCGCCGAGACCACGACCAGAACCAGCAACGGAATGCGCAGCAGCCCGGCGCGGTCGGCTGCCCAGGCAAGCGCGGGCCCCAGCCCGGCCATGGGCCGGACGCCAAAATGCTCCGGTACCAATTCCGGTAGCACGAAGCGCGTGACTGCATAGGCCACGATCAGCCCGACGATGGAAAACAGTCCAAGCTGTGCCAACCCGATGAAATCCGAAAACATCAAAGCGCTGAACCCGACCACCGAAGTCAGCACCCCGAGCGTAAGCGTGGGCCACACGCGCGCCAGGGCGCGTCTTGGCGCACTGCCCGGCACGCTGTTGGTGAACAGGTAGATCGCATAGTCCACGCCCTCTCCCAGCAGCGTGGCACCGAAGCCCAGCGTGACACCGTGCACGGAGCCGAACGCCAGGCTGACCGCTGCCACGCCGGCGGTCGCACCGCTCGCCACGGGCAGCAGCGTCAGGACCAACGCGCGCGGCGAGCGGTAGACCAGAAGCAGCAAGATCGACACCGACAGCACGGCCAGAATGGAGATTCGCGCCACGTCCTGCTTCATGCCCGCACGCGCGCCTACCGCGAATACGCCCGGACCCGTGACCTGCAATACGGCCGCCGCTGCCCCCTGCTCGGCAGCGGCGGCATCGAACGCAGAGCGGACGCGCGCGAGCGCGCGCTCCTGGGCATCGATGTCGAAGCCCGCGGCCCGAGTCTGAACCAGCAGCAGCGCGCGCGTGCCATCGGCGCTGAACCAGACGCCGTGGCTCTTGTGCGGGCCTGCTTCCGGCTCGAGGAGCTCGAGCAGTCGCAGGAACTCCCCGGTCGGGTCTGCGGGCAGCAGCCGGCTGACCAGCGTGCTGAATGGAGAGCCCAGCAGCTCGAGGTCGTTCTCGAGCGCTGCGCGCAGTCCGGCCAGGGTAAACCGCTCCGCCGTCACACCTGAGCTCAGCAGATACCGATGCCTCAGCAGGAACTCGCCGTCCGCTGTCAGGCGCGACTGCGATCCGTTGTTCACGTAGGCGAAATCCGACTCGCGGGCAAGGCGCTCGGCCAGCGCTTCGCTGAGCGCAGCCAACGCCGGCGGCGGAGCCCCCTCGATTCCGACCAAGATCAGACGCGACACCACGCCCTGGCGCAGCTGGTCCACCAGGATCTTCTGCGACGCGGACGGCGAGCGCGGAAGGAAGGCGCTCAAGTCAGTCGTGTAACGGGCGTGCCACGCGACCCACGCGCAGGCGGCGACGAAAGCAACCCAGACAACAACGACGGCGATGCGCCCGCCGATCTTCATGGAGCGTCCTCGAGCACCGTCATCACCGAGCGATCGCCCTGCGCCTCCCGGACCTCGATCCGGCTGATCCGCCCCTGACCCCCATCGATCAAGATGGATGCGATAAGAGCGCTCATCTTCGGATCCCGTGGCATGAGGGAAAGCTGCCAGCGCTGCGGGCCGCCCTCCAGCGCCACCTGGTAGAAACGCTCGAGCGCAGCCAGATCACCCTTCAGCGTGGAGCGGAAGCTCTCGACAAAAGCCCACAGGACCGGATAGTCCTCCAGGCGCAGCGTGCGGCTGCGGCCGCGCGTGGGGCTTTCGATCACGAGTCGGTCGTCCTCCACGGTCAGCGTCTCGGGCTTGGGCTCGAGCGTGCGCTTGACCAGGCGGTTTGGAGCGTCATACGCGAGCGTACCGGTCAGCTCCAGAGGGGACTTGAGCACCTTGAGGTACTTGCGCTCGACGAAGCGCGCGCGCGAGTGCTGGACCCGCCCGAGCTCAACCATGAGCTGTTCCAGACCCCACGGCTGTGGGGGCGGTTGGTGCTCGACGCCCTCCAATTCCGCCGCCAGCACCGCGGGGGTGAGTGCAGCCAACACCCAGGACAGCAGGCTACTTCGACGCACGCGACCCGTTCCAGAAGTCATAGAAGTTGAACCAGTTGTACGGCGCCTGCCGGCAATAGTGCTCGAGCCTTTGCGCGTACAAGCGCACCGCCTGCTCGATGGCGTGCGCGCGGTTGGCGCGCTCCACGCCGTGCGGCTCGAACAGTTTCTCGAAGTGCATCTCGTAGCGGTTGCCGCCGCGGTACAGCCCGACCATCAGCACCACCGGCCGCTTGAGCATCAGCGCGAGTCGAAACGGCGCGGTGGGGAAGCCGGCGTCCTCGCCCAGGAACGACACGCGCACCTGAGCCTCCTCGTCCAGGGCCCGATCGCCCAGCATCCCCACCCATTGGCTCTGCCGCAACCGCTCCTGCGACCTTGAGCATGGAGTCGAAGCGTCCCAGGCTGATCACATCCTCGGCCAGCGCAGGGTTGATCGCCTTGGCCACGGTGTTGACCATCCTTGCGTTCTCTTCGTACATGACCAGGCCGATGCGCAGCTGCTTGGACGTCCCGAAGGCGCGCAGGATCTCGAAGCTGCCCAGATGCGCGCCGAGCAGAAAGCAGCCTTGCCCGCCGCGCGTCACGTCCAGCAGGACGTCCTCGCCGGAGATCTTCGATTCGAACAGCTCGACCCGGTCCTTGAGCAGGTACACCCGGTCGAGCCCCACCGTGGCGAAGGCAAGGAAGTGCCGGAACAAATCGACGAAACGCGGCGCGCGTCCCAGAACTTTGCTCAGATACTTGCGCGACGCTGCTCTTGTGTTTGGGTCCGAGACCAAGAAGTACAGACAGACCGGGATACAGAATCAACCGCGCGACGCGCCGGCCCAAGCAGCAGCGCCGCACCGACGAGCATGCGGATCGCGATGATGCTGCCGCGCTCGCGCTGGTCCAGCCAGGCTTGGCTCACACCCGCACCAGCCCGGTGATCACCTCCAAGGCGCCGATCCGGCAGCGGAAGCGGATGTCCCCGCTCGGGGCCGCCGTGAACTCCATGGCCAGCTCGTCGCCGGGCCGCACCGGCTGAAGAAACTTGACCGATTTCACCACCCATGCCCCCGCCGGCTGTCCGCGTGCGCGTTCGATCGCCGCGAGGATCTCGTCCAGCAACACCGCGCCCGGGATGATGGGATTGCCCGGAAAATGGCCCTCGACGCTGGGATGTTCGGCGGGCAGCCGCAGGATGGCTCGGTTCACGCGCTCGCGCCCACGCTTGTGAGCGGCCTGGGCCAATTGCGTCAGCGCTTCTCGCGCGAGCTTGCCGGTGGCGGCGCGAGGCAATGCATCCACGTAGTAGAGCGGCCGCGGCAGGAACGCTGGGTCGATGCGCGCGCGCAGCGCGGACATCAGCGCCTCGCGCGACAGCCGGGGCGCTACCACGAAGGCGATCAGCCGAGTGATGCCCTCTCGCGGCTCGTCCGGCAGGAAGAACACCCCATCCTCGACGCCCTCGATCGCAAGTAACTGTTGGTTGAGATACGCAAGGGAGCTGCGCTTGCCTGCGATGTTGACGAGGTCGGTGCTGCGGCCTTGCAGCACGAAGGTGTGCGCATCCTCCAGCTCGACCAGGTCGGTAAAGCCAACGTCGGACTGGACATGGCCACCGCCGACCCGGACGCCCGCGCGATCACGCCACAAGCGAACGCCAGGCAGCGCATGCCACCGGGGGCCTTGCGTCGTGCGTCGCGTGGCCACCATCCCGGCCTCGGTGAACCCAAAGATCTCGTGCACGGGCGCACTGTAGCGCGCCTCGGCTTCGGCGGCCATCTCGGCCGGCAACGGGGCTGTCGCGCACAGGATGAGACGCAGCTGCGGCAGGCTGCTCTCCTCGGCCAGCAACGCGCGCAGGTGCACCGGCGTCGTCACCAGCACTCGCTGCTCGGGGATCAGCTCGAGAGCGATGCGTATGTCTGCGGGATAGAACGGCCGCGCCGCATGGAAGGCCAGGCCGTTGTGCAGGGCCAGCAGGACGGTCGACTCCAGACCGTACATGTGCTGGGGCGGGACCGTGCCCACGAGCGCGATGCTGCCGGCGCCGCTCAGCCCGAGGCACTGTGCTTCATGCACCGCGCCCAGCGCCAGCCTGCCCCAGCTCTTCGGGTGCGGCGTGGGCTCACCGGTGGAGCCCGAGGTGAAGGCAATGACCGCGTCCTGAGACGAGGGAAACGCCGGCATCGTCGAAGCGGGGGCGGCCACGGTGCTGGGATAGTCGACGGTTTCGAGCACTTCGGTCTGAACGCCGCCGTCGCAAAGCGCGTACAGCCCCGCATACCGGGTCTTGAGGAGCCGCAGCAGCTCGGGTGTGTGTGCCGGCGGCAGCAGGCTCACCTGCTCGCGCAGCAATGCCGCGGCAAGGCCAACCGCGAAACGGTAGCGATCCGCACACAGGTTCACCAGGAAGCCGCGGTCGGGGAGCGCAGCGGCTACAGCCGCCAGATCACTCAGGAAGTCGCTGACGCGCAGCGGCCGGTCACCGCGCCAGGCGACCACGGCGGAGCCGTCACGGTGGCCGAGAAAGGGGATGGCTGACATGTTGCTACAGGCGCGGCAATGGCATCGCGCCAAGTGCGCTGCGCGGGCGACACGCGGCGACCGTCCGCAACTCGATCAGCTACCGCGACCGGGCGATGCGGCTCCGCGCCCGAGCTCTTGGAAGGCCCACACCGAAGTAATGAGCGAGGCGTGTGAGAAGCGGCGGTAACGCAGCACCCGGTAGACATATTCGGCGACGAACATCGCGGCGATCAGCGGGAGGCTAAGCACATTGACGAATAGCGACCAGGCCGGCAACGAAGCAAACACGAACAACAGCAGCGATGTCAGCGCCATAGACCCGAAGAACACGCACCAGGCCCAGGTGACCTGCCGCGTGTACGCGGTGATTTCGTCCGGCAGCGTTCCGTGCACGTGGCGCGCCAGGCTTGTGATTAGCGCTTCGCGCCCTGGCGCCAGCGTGCGGGCGAACATCCAGAGCAGCGTGCCGTAGACGAGTATGGAGGGCAGAGGATAGAGCAAGCCCAGAGCAGACGTCGCGCGGCGTATCGCCAGCACAGCCAGCGCCAGTCCCGTGACGGCAGCAGTCAACCTGACCCACGGTGGCCGGCGCGGGCGCACGGCGAGCCACACCAGCCCCGCCAGCACCGGCGCCAGGGCCAGCGCCCGGCCCAGTGTATCGTGCCCGGATGCCACGGCCCCGTGGGTCGCGGCGGCATAACCGATCACCACCGCGGCCAGCCCCATCGCGATGACGCGCGTGTGCCGCGTAGTCGCCCTATTTCGTTCGGCTGCGCTGGACATGCTCGTTCAGGCTGCGCAGCGACCTGAAAATCTTTACGTTGTCGCTATCGTCGGAACGCAATTGAAAGCCGTAGGTCTTGGACACGGCGAGCGCGATCTCCAGGATGTCGATGGAATCGAGGCCCAGCCCCTCGCGGTACAGCGCGGCGTCGGGATCGACTTCGTCGGCAGACAGGTCCAGGTTGAGCGTCGCGACGATCAGTTCCGCCAGCTCGTGTTCCTGCGCGCTCATGATTCTTGACTCGGTCCATGGCCTGGTCTAACTCTCTCGGGCTGCATTCCACCCCTGACAGCGCGTTATTATACCGGGCGCAGGCTGTGTCGCGGCCGCCACTTGGAGCACGATTGAAGCCCCTGACCTTGAGTGCGTTCACCTTGACGACCAGCCTTGGCGTCGGCTTGCGCGCGCACATTGAGGCGCTCCGAACCGGGCGCTCGGGACTGGCGCCGTGCGCGTTCGAGAGCGCGCGGCTCGACACATGTGTTGGTCAGGTGCCGGATGAACAGCTCGCGCCCGTGCACGAGAAGTCGGCAGCCTCCGACTGCCGTAACAACCGGCTGGCGCAATTGGCGCTGGCGCAGGACGGCTTCTTACGGGCAGTGGCGCATGCGCGCGACCGCTATGGGGCGCAGCGCATCGGCGTATTCATCGGCACCAGCACTTCCGGTCTCCTCCACACCGAGCTGGCCTACCGCCATCGCGACGTGCACTCCGGCGCGCTACCGGATGGATTCGACTACGCTGCCACGCACAATTGCTTCTCGATCGGGCGTTTCGTGCAGGCACAGCTCGAGCTTCAGGGCCCGGCGGTCGTGGTTTCCACGGCCTGCTCTTCCAGCGCCAAGGTGTTCGGCTCCGCCGCACGCATGATCGCAGCTGGCCTGTGTGACGCCGCGGTGGTCGGCGGCACAGACAGCCTGTGCCTGACCACCCTGTATGGCTTCGGATCGTTGGAGTTGCTGTCCAGGACCCCCTGCCGCCCCTTCGACAGCGAGCGGAACGGCATTTCGATCGGCGAGGGCGCCGGGTTCGCGCTGCTCGAGCGCGCGCAGGCGCGGGAGCCGAGAGGAACCGTCCAACTGCTGGGCGTGGGCGAGAGCAGCGATGCTCACCACATGTCGACCCCGCACCCGGAGGGCGCAGGCGCCCGCATGGCCATGCAGCAGGCCTTGTCCAGCGCCGGCATGGCAGCGCAGGACATCGACTACATCAACCTGCACGGCACGGCGACGCACAGCAACGACGCGGCCGAGGACAAAGCTGTCCATGATCTGTTCGGTACGGGTCCGGCGTGCAGTTCCACCAAGGGCGCGACCGGACACCTGCTCGGCGCATCCGGGATCGTCGAGGCCGTTATCTGCGTCCTCGCGATGCGCGAACAGTTCATGCCCGGCAGCCCCAACACACAGCGCCTGGATCCCCGCCTGCACGTGCGTTATCTCCTGACCAGCGCAGCGCAGCCGCCCCGGCGGGTGATGAGCAACTCGTTTGGCTTCGGCGGCAGCAATTGCAGCCTGGTGTTCGGTTGGGCACACTGATGCGCGGCCCTGATGCAGGTCTTGGTGGAAAGTGTGGGCCTGCGCGGAAACGGGCTGAACGGCTGGCCAGCCAGCCGCCCGGTCTTGACCGGCGGCGCTCCTTATGTTCCAGGCGAACTGCTCTTACCGCCATCGGACTTGCTCCCTGCCGCGGAGCGCCGACGCACGGGATTGCCGGTCAAGCTGGCGCTGAGTGCCGGGCTGGACGCCCTCGCGCGCAGCACCCGCCCCCCTGACACGCTCGCCTGCGTGTTCACTTCCTCGGGCGGGGACGGCCAGGTGATCCACCAGATCTGCGAGGCCCTGGCCGGGGCCGAGCGTTACGTCTCCCCCACTCGCTTCCACAACTCGGTGCACAACGCGCCGGCCGGGTACTGGAGCATCGCGCTGCGCTCCCGGGCGCCGTCGACCAGCCTGTGCTGCTTCGACTGGAGCTTCGCGGCCGGCCTGCTGGAAGCCTGCGCGTACTGCACGACTGAGGCCGAGCCGGTCTTGCTGATCTCTTACGATCTACCCTACCCCGAGCCGCTGCACGCGGTGCGGCCGATCACGGGGACACTCGGCGCAGCGTTGCTCCTCGCGCCGCAGGCAACGTCGGCCAGCTTCGCGCGCGTCGACGTCCAAGCCGGGCAGGGCGCACGCGCTGCAACGCGCATGGACGACACGGCACTAGAACTACTGCGCATCGGCAATCCGACCGGCCGCGCGCTGCCGCTGCTGCGCGCGCTCGCTGGGCCGACGGCCGCCACGCTGGTGCTGGACTACCTCAACGGCAGCGTGGTGACACTGGCGGTCTCGCCATGCTGATCGGCAAGGTCGAGATCCAAGCCCGCATCCCGCATGCGGGCGCCATGTGCCTGCTCGACGGCGTGCTGTCCTGGGATGACGTGCACATCACCTGTACGACGCGCAGTCACCGCGCACCCGACAATCCGCTGCGCCGCGACGGCCGCCTCCATGCGATCTGCGGCGTCGAGTACGCGGCACAGGCGATGGCGTTGCACGGAGCGCTCGCGGGTAGCGCTCTTGCGAGGCCGCGCGTGGGCTATCTCGCGAGCCTGCGAGGCCTGGCGTGCCGCGTCGTCTATCTCGACGCGATCGAGGGCGATCTGCTGGTGGAGGCGGAACGGCTCGTGGACGAGGGTTCGCGCGTCATCTACCGCTTCGCACTGGGCGGCGAAGGAGGTGAGCTGATGTCGGGCTGCGCGGCGGTGGTGCTGGAACCGTGACTCGCAAGCCTCGAAAGCAAACGGCGCCGGACTGCCGGCGCCGTTGACTGCTGCACGTGCCACTTCAGCGTGCGAGGCTCAAGCCCGAGGCCACTACCCCGGCGCGCAGCGCGGCGATGCGGTCGTCGAGCGGCGGATGGGACATGAACAGCAGCGCCAGCCCGCCGGACCCGCCCCCCCGAATGCCAAACGCCTTGACCGGGGCGGGCAGCGTGGACGGCTCGTGTGCCGACTTGAGCCGCTCCAGCGCGGCGATCATCTTCTCGCGGCCGGCGAGCTGCGCTCCGCCCGCGTCGGCACGGTATTCGCGCCGGCGGCTGAACCACATCACGATCATCGTGGCCAGGAACCCGAGCACGATCTCGGCCGCGATGGAAGTAACCCAGTAGCCGATTCCGACCGAGTCCCGATCGTTCTTCAGCACCACCCGGTCGACCAGGTAGCCGATCACGCGCGCCAGGAATATGACGAAGGTGTTGACCACACCCTGGACCAGCGCGAGCGTCACCATGTCGCCGTTGGCGACGTGGCTGATTTCGTGGCCCAGCACAGCCTCCGCCTCGTCCGGCGTCATGTTCTGCAGCAACCCCGTGCTGACGGCGACAAGGGCGTTGTTGCGGTTGGCACCGGTGGCGAAGGCGTTGATCTCGGGGGCCTCGTATACCGCGACCTCGGGCATGCCGATGCCGGCCAACTGGGCATGCCGGCGCACCGTCTCGACCAGCCAACGCTCGGTGGCGCTGCTCGGACTTTCTATCACCTGAGCGCCGACCATCATCTTCGCCGACCACTTGGAGATGGCGAGCGAGATCAGCGCACCGCCGAAGCCGAAGATTGCAGCGAATACCAGCAGTCCGCCCACGTTGAGCCCGTTGGCCGCGAGAAGCCGGTCCACGCCTAGAAACCGGGCAGTGAAGCTCAGCACGAGCAAGATCGCCAGGTTGGTAATCACGAACAGGCCAATGCGTTTGAACAAGTTGTCCTCCTAGACGCTAACAAATCCACTTTTGGATTATCGCCGCGAACCGCGAGTTCCATCTCGACGCTGAACTGACAAGGCCAGACCCTCGGCCATGCTTGCCTAACGCACCTCGAACGCCTCGAGCTGCTGGTGCAGCTGAAGCCACTCCTCCTCCAACGCGTTGAGGCGGCCGCTTACGCGAGCCTGCTCGACGAGGCACGCCTTGAGCCTGTCCCGGTCGTCTTCGGCGTATAAGTTAGGGTCGGCCAGCAAGGTTTCAAGCCGCGCCTTGTCGGCGGACAGACCGGCGATTTCGAGTTCGAGCGCCTGCACGCGCTGCTCGATTGGCCTGCGTTGCGCCGAGAGGCGGTTGCGCGCTTGCGCTTCGAGCCTGCGCTGCTGCCTTCGGTCGACCGGCGTGTCGGCGCCGTGGGCCGGAGGTGCCGCTTCGCCCCGGCGCCGTACGGCGAGCCAACCCCGATAGTCTTCCAGGTCGCCGTCGAAAGGCGCTACGCGGGCCTCGGCGACAATGAGGAAATCCTCGGCCGTGGCACGCAACAGATGGCGGTCGTGAGACACCAGCACGACCGCCCCTTCGAACTCCTGCAACGCGATGGTGAGCGCCTCGCGCGTGTCCAGATCGAGATGATTGGTGGGCTCATCCAGCAGCAGCAGATTGGGGCGCCGCCAGATCACGAGCGCCAGGATCAGGCGCGACTTTTCCCCACCCGAGAAGCGGCCGACCGGCGCGTCTGCCATGTCGCCGCTGAAGTTGAACCCGCCCAAGAAGTCCCGCAAATCCTGCTCCCGCGCCCGGCGGTCCAGCCGCGCGAGGTGCTGGAGCGGCGAGTCTTCAGGGTACAGCTGGTCGAGTTGATGCTGCGCGAAGTAGCCGATCTCGAGTCCCTTCCCCACACGCCGTTCGCCCGCCACGGGTGCGCAGCTCGCCCGCCAACGTTCGCACCAGAGTCGACTTGCCGGCGCCATTGGCCCCCAGCAGCCCGACGCGCGCACCGGCTCTCAGCGTGAGGTCGACGTCGCGCAGCACGGGGACGCCAGCGTGGCCAGCGTCCAGCCCGTCGAGTGCGAGCAGAATCTGCGGGGCGTGGACCGGCTCGCGGAAACGGAATGTGACGGGCGAAGCTGCTCGCACCGCCGCGATGCGCTCGAGCCGCTCGAGCGCCTTGAGCCGGCTCTGGGCCTGGCGCGCTTTCGTGGCCTTAGCCCGGAACCGCTCGGACGAACATGTCGCAGATGCGCAATCTCGCGTTGCTGTTTCTCGTAGGCCGCCTGCTGCGTCTGCAGCCCCGCCGCCCGCTGGAGCTCGAACTCGGAATAGTTGCCCTTGTAGAGTTTGAGCATGCGGTTGTCGAGGTGGCAGATGTGGTCCACCGTGTTGTCGAGAAACTCACGGTCGTGGGAAATGAGAAGCAGCGTGCCGCCGTAGCGGGACAGCCAATCCTCCAACCAGAGCACGGCGTCCAAGTCTAGGTGGTTGGTGGGCTCGTCGAGCAGCAGCAGGTCCGAGCGGGTCATCAGCGCTTGCGCCAGATTTAGCCGCATGCGCCAGCCACCGGAGAACTCCGCGACGGGCCGGGCTAGATCGGTCTGGGAAAACCCCAGGCCATAAAGAATCTGCGCGGCACGGGCGCGAGCGCCATATCCGCCGATGGAGGCTAGGCGCTCGTGCAGATCGCCGAGGTGCTCAGGGCCGTGAGCGTGTTCGCCATGCGCTTGGTCTGCGCCGCGCCTATCTGCGACGACATTTTCCCGCTCGGAAGCGCTGATGGCAGCTTCGATCTCGCGCAGCTCGCGGTCGCCGTCCAGCACGTAGTCCAATGCCGCGTCCGCGGTGGCCGCCGTCTCCTGCACGACCTGCGCGATGGTCAGCCCGGGCTTGATATCCACGTCGCCGGCTTCGCAGTGGAGCTCACCGCGCAAAAACGCCAGCAGGCTGCTCTTGCCGGTGCCATTGGCGCCGACGATGCCGAGCTTCTGGCCCGCCAATACGGTGAGGCTGGCGCCCTCCAGCAAACGCTTCGCGCCGCGCTGCAGAGTAACGGCCCGCAGGGTGATCATAGACTTGTAGCAAACCTCGAGCGGAGGGGAGCGGGCATGACGCCATGGCCGGCGACCGGAGGCCGGTGCAGCCTCAGGGGTTCGCGGTCCGAAACTGAAAAGTTGGGGTGGCTGACGGGACTCGAACCCGCGACAACCGGAATCACAATCCGGGACTCTACCAACTGAGCTACAGCCACCGCTGGATCGCCGCACGCGGGTTGGCCCGCGCGGAGGCTCGATTCTGGCCTGCCCGACGGGACTTGAACCCATAACCCCCAGCTTAGAAGGCTGGTGCTCTATCCGGTTGAGCTACGGGCAGGGGCGACCGGGTGTCCCCGCTGGGGGCATGCTGGTCGGGGTGAGAGGATTCGAACCTCCGACATCCTGCTCCCAAAGCAGGCACGCTACCAGGCTGCGTCACACCCCGGAAGCGCGTTACTATAACTGCTAGCGCGCGAGCGGGTCAATTTGGCGCCACCGGCCCGCGCCGCGATGTACAGCCCCGCAGGCCACGTACACCGCACGGCGCGGGAGCGCGCGCCGTATGGGTTCGAAAGTTGCTTGCGGGGGCGGTGGTTTTCTGCTATTAAAGCGACTTTTTTTGTGGGAACGTGCGTCCAATGACTGCTGAATTTCACACTCAGTTCAAGCCCTACCAGCCGAAGAAGGGCGAGCAGTACATGAATCCCAAGCAGCTCGACCACTTCCGCAAGATGCTCAGCACGCTGAAGCAAGAGCTGAGCCAGGACATCGACCGCACCGTCCACACCATGCAGGACGAGGCGACCATCTTCGCCGATCCCAACGACCGCGCCAGCCAGGAATCCGACATGGCGCTGGAGCTGCGCAACCGTGACCGCGAGCGCAAGCTGATCAAGAAGATCGAGGAGACCATCGGCAAGATCGATATGGGCGAGTACGGCTACTGCGAAAGCTGCGGCGTCGAGATCGGTCTCAAGCGCCTGGAAGCGCGTCCAACCGCGACGCTGTGCATCGACTGCAAAACCCTCGACGAGTTGCGGGAACGCCAAGTCGCGAAGTGAGCCGCCGAGCAACGCTTTCGATCGACGGCAGCCGCACGGCTGCCGTCGTTGCGTTTGGAGCTGCGGCTTGACGCAAAACCGCGGCGCGAGTGCTCACGGCTGCAGTGCTTGAGCGTGCAACGGCCGGCGTTCCAACGCAGCTCGCCAGAAACGCCGTGCGCTAGTCCTGCGTCACGCTGTTACGAGTCGCAGGTGATGCCTCACGCGTCAAGTGCCAGCAGTCCACCGCTGCGCGCCACCCTCACCCGACCCGTCGTCCTGCTTCGCAGCCCTGTGTAAGTGCTTGTCTCGCGCGCGTTTCCGCCGCATCGTCGGTTGAAATGTGCGGCCCGCTCCACTATAGTTCGCCGATCGTTGAGCGGGCATGCGCTCACCGGAACGTCGCCGCGTAGCGACCTCGGGGTCGTGCGGCGTCGAGTGCAGGTTCGTGACTTCCAGGGGGGCACGTTAATGAGCAGAGGAGAATCGCGATGAAGCGATGGCATCAGGGGCTCGGGGCCGCCGCCGTGACAGTGGCAGTCAGCGTGCTCGTTACGCTACCGGGGCAGGCGCGGGCCGAGGTCACCTACGAGCGCATCCGCAACGCCGAGAAATATCCGGGCGACTGGCTCACGTACCACGGCAGCTACAAGGGCTGGCACTACAGCACGCTCGACCAGATCAACACCAAGAACGTCGAGCAAGCTGCAGGTGGCGTGGACCCACGTCATGCCGCGCGCGGTGCGCGGTCTGCAGTCCATGCCGCTGGCCGCGGACGGCATCCTCTACTACTCCGGCCCGTACAATCAGGTGTACGCGCTCGACGGCTCCACCGGCGAGGTCATCTGGTATTACCGCCAGAAGCTGGACGAAGACCTGGTAGCGAAGCAGACCCACTCGCCCTACAACCGCGGCATCGCGCTGGGACTCAGGCAACGTCTACATGGGCACCCTGGACGGCAAGCTGGTTGCCATCGACATAAAGACCGGCAAGCTCAACTGGGAAACCAAGCTGATCAACTCCGAGAAGCTCACGGTGGGTTTCACCGGGGCGCCGCTGTTCGTGAAGGACAAGGTCATCATCGGCGCGCAGGGCGGCGAATGGCCGTACCGCGGCCCGATCTTCGGCGTGGACGCCAGTACGGGCCAGGAGGTGTGGAAGTTCTACACAGTGGGCGGCAACGATGGCACCAAGTCCGACGCGCGCAACACCTGGGGCAACGACTCCTGGAAGACCGGCGGTGGCGGCGGCTGGATGGCGGGCACCTACGACCCCGAAACCAACCTGGTCTGGTGGGGCACGGCCAATCCGGCGCCCGCTCTACGACTGGTCGGGCCCGGACTGGATGACGGCGGGCGCCCGTCCGGGGACCAACCTATACACCACTTCCGTCGTCGGTCTCGATCTCGACACCGGGGAACTCAAGGCCTATCACCAGGAGCTGCCGCACGACGCCTGGGACTTCGACAGCGCAGTGGGTGAGTTCCTGATGCTCGAGCGCGGCGGCAAGAAGTACATCGTGCATCCGAACAAGGGCGGCTTCGTCTTCGTGTACGACCGCAAGGGCGACGTGCAGAACGTCTGGCGCCTGGTCAAGAACATCAACTTCGTGAAGGACATCGACCCGCGCACCGGCGAGTTGATCGGGCGCCGCGACTTCAGCGAGGGCGAGCAGAAGAACCTGTGCCCGTTCATCGCCGGCGGCATCAGCTGGAATTCGGGCACCTACAACCCGAAGACCGGTCTGTACTACAAGGTCGGCAACGAGTGGTGCATGGATCTTACCGTAAAGAAGACCACCCCGATCCTGCGAGCCGATGGCGCAACTCAACATCGGTGCCGAGTTCAGCCTCGTCAACCCGCCTGACGGCAAGGCGCGCGGGCACGTCTCGGCGCACGACCCGCTGACCGGGGCCAAGAGGTGGGAAGTGCGAGTTCCCGGAGCCGCCGCTGGCGAGCCTGCTGTCCACCGCCGGCAACCTGCTGTTCGTGCCCGATCCGCGTGGCTGGTCTGCGCGCATTCGACGCCACCACCAGCAAGGAGCTGTGGAAGCACAACAACGGACAGGGCCACAACGGCGGCATCATCAGCTACAAGGGCAAGGACGGAAAGCAGTACATCGCCGTGGAAACCGGCTGGGGCGGGCTCGCCGGCGACGACTACGCCTCGTTCTTCGGCGCTCCCTACAACACCTTCCCGAAGGATTCAGGGGTGCTGGTGACCTTCCGGTTGCCCTAGTCCCCGCCTCCAAGACGCTCGGCCTTGCCCATCGGTCTGCCGCCCGGGTCGGCCAGGCGCGCTTCGGACGGCGCATCCCGGATGGGGTCATGTGGCTTCCGCCCGTGTGGGCGTAGGGCCTTGGCGCCGGGCGGAGTGCGCTGGCATGCGGCCGGCATCAGGGCTCAGGCGGTCGGATCGACACCGGGTCCGTCTTACGCCACACCGTGTCGAAGAACCCCCGGAACTTCCGGGGTTGTTCCAAGACCAACGAAGAAGCGCGGTATGCTCCGCGCTGCGTGTTCAACTGCTTGGATATGACATGAAGATGAAAGCTAGCGACAAGCTCTCCAACCCTCGCCACATCCGCCATCGTCTCGGCTTGAACCAGCAGGAGTTCTGGGGTCGCATCGGTGTGACCCAGAGCGGGGGTTCTCGCTACGAAAGCGGGCGCACGATGCCGAAACCCGTCCAGGAGTTGTTGCGCCTCGTGCATGTGGATCAGATCGACGTGCGCAAGATCACGCGCGGGGACTTTCAGGTGATCTCCTACCTGAAGTCCGCAGAACCCGGCCTGTACAAGCGCCTGCGCCAGCAGGCCACGGCCGGGAACGGTTCCCAGCGCCACTCCCGCCGGCGCTAGAAGCCGGGCAGATCTGATCGCCTCCCACCGGGTTGCGCCGGGCGCGGGGGCAGTTTGTGCGCCCGATCGGTTGGGCGTTGGAGCAACTGCTCGGTAAGCGGTGTCGGGGTCTTGGGTATCTTCCCTTTGCTGACGCGGGCAGATTGGTAGACACTACCGTTTGCGGCGTTTTCCGCGGCCGCGAATAACCTTAACGTAATAACTACTACTCGCCGGGCGTCTCCGGTCGCCTGGCGTTCGGCGCACCAGTGAGCCCAACAAAATTTATGGAGGAGACCATGCGACTCACCGCAATCGTTCCAGGGCTGGCCGCCGCGCTGTTCGGCTGGTCTGCAGCCGTCCACGCCGCAGATGACATGCAGATCCCGGTGAACACCGGAAATGCTCAGGCCGGCGACGGCCACGCTGTCATGTTCAAAGGCAGCCCGTTGCCGCTTACCGGTGCCGCCATCAAAGTTGGGGATCCCTTGCCGGCGGCGACGCTGACAGGCGCGGGCCTGGCTGCTGTGAATATCGCGGACAACAAAGGTAGGGTGCGCATCATCAACGTCGTGCCGTCTCTCGACACACCGACCTGCAACGCGCAGACCCATGAGCTGGTCGAGAAGGATCCGACCCTGGCGCAGAGCGTGGATCTGGTCACCGTGAGCATGGACCTGCCCTTCGCCCAGGCGCGCTGGCAGCGCGCCGCCAAAGCCAAGGACATGATCTTCCTGTCCGACTACAAGACCGGTGAGTTCGGCATGAGCACAGGCCTGCTGATCGCCCCGCTGCACCTGCTGACCCGCACCGTCATCGTCACTGACAAGAACGGGGTCATCCGTTACATGCAGATCGTACCGGAGATTACGGAGCTGCCTGACATGGACGCGGCGATGGCAGCTGCCAAGGCTCTCCTCTGAGTTGGGGGCCAGCGGACTAGACAAGAGCCCCGCGCAGCGGGGCTTTTTGTTTGCCAGTCATGCCGCTGTCACGAGTGGAAGGAGGAAGGCAACGATGAACAAAGCTGTGGTGGCCGCCGCCCTGTTGCTGTTTTCAGTCGGTGCGTCGGGAGACGAGAAAGACCAGCCGCGTGTGTGGACCTCAGGAAGCGATCTTGTGGCCCAATGCGGCCATGTTCAGGATCAGTTCTCGACGGGCGCTTGCGTCGGGTATGTGGTGGCCGCAGCTGAGATCGCGGACAGTGGCCGCCTTAAGGGCTACCGCAGTTGCATACCCAAAGCGGTCACAAAGGGGCAACTGCAGGACGTCGTCAACAAGCACTTGGCTCGCCACCCGGAGCAGCTCGAGTACATCGGTTACCAAGTCGTCGTCGTCGCGCTGGTTGAAGCGTTCCCGTGCCAGGAGCATTGAGCGTCCGAGGCGAGACTCAGTTTCCAGGCAGGCCAGTGATGGAGGTGGCGGAGGGTGAGTCTGTCAAGCCCAGCGTGGATACTGGCTCTCGGGGCGATGGTGCTCAGGAGTCCCGGTTGAGTCGCCACCTTTTCTGAATCGACGCACAATAGAAGCCGTCTGTTGTCGTGATCCTGTCAGGTCTGAGTAAGGACAACAATCCGACGCGGCGACCAGCGCCACAAGTATCGCCGGCTTGACCAAAACCACTGTATGAGCCCTACAGTGGCGCAATGCTCCTCTGCGTTGTCAGGGTCTACCAGCAGGGCCGCAAGCTATCCGAGCCTGAACTGCGTAGCGCCGTGGGCGTCGTCGGCGATGTGCGCATACACGTCGTCCGAGCCCAAGATGGAAGATCCGTGCGGCAGGCGATCTGCATGGCCCTTGCCACGGAGGCCCTGCCTGCACTGATCGAGCCCCAGCTAACTGGGATGAGCCCGCTTTCTTTGGGCTTGGAAGGCTACGAGGAAGCGCGAACTCCCGAGGGGATCGTGTTCTACCGTCAAGGGTGGTGGTGCAGGACGCGGTGAGGGCGATCACCTTTCAGAAGCACCGGCGGTAGGCAGGTTCCTACAAAGCCCACTGAGTGTTATCCGACAGACGACCATCTATCGAGAGGGTAGACTCGAACTCCTAGTCAGTGTCACAAAGGGGTTCATATGCCGTTTGCTGTAAAGTTGAGAGCGCTCGCCCTAAACGCAAGGAGTCTCCTGCGTAACACCGCGGAAGATTGGTCTCATTCCGCCCGAGATACCGCGATCACACCAATTGCCGCTCCAAGGAATGGCCCCACGTTGTTGCCGGTAAAGCTGGGGGCCTTGCCGTCTGCCCAGCAAGAGGAGTCGTTTGCTCGGCAATGTACGCTGCAAGCTGTTTTCGATTGGTATCAAGCGTTCTCGGACGGTGAGGAGTCCTCATTGCCTTTGTCGGATGGAGGCTCTGCCGACGACCCAGTCGACCAGCCGGTCCCCGGCTTTCCGCAATTCTCTCGCCAAGTCATCGACACCGAGCAAGATACCGTCCGCGTTCGCTTCTTCTATTCCGGCGGAAGAGAAGCGGGAATTCTGCTGCTTCGACGCGAAGCGAATAGGTGTGTAATAGAAGTCCCGGATGGGCCGCTGTATGTTGTGAGCCGCGCCCAGGGCCTCGCGGACTTGATCCGTGAATTGGAAGACATTCCGACGGCAGGACGGAGTGCGGGGTCACGAGTTGAGACTCTTCGTTAACGCGGGCGATCCCTCGACCAAGCCGTCTGTCCGTCCGACGCGAAGAGCTACTTGACTGCTTCTTACGATGGGGATAGTGCTGGTCGCACGTGTGGCCGCGAGCGCCGCTGGCGTGCCAACAGTGACGATGACAGTTACCCCGCGCGCCAGCACGTCGTTCATAAGCGCCGGCAGCCGATCCTCGTGCGTGTCAGCCCAGCGCCGCTCGACAACGATGTTCTGGCCTTCAATCCAGCCCAGCTCGCGCAACCGTTCCCAGAACGCTGTTGCATTACGCGCAGCCGCGGAGGGTGAGTCCGGGGAGACGTAGCCCAATCGCACGAACTTGTGCGCGGGCTCGTCGGCGCGCGAGGGTGGCGACCCGAGCACGGCCCCAGTCAGACCAGCGAGGCCACAAGCAAGGACGAGCAAGACACGGCGCCGCCTCACCGAATCACCTCGTCGGCGCGCAGCAGGATCGACTCTGGAATGGTGATGCCGAGTGCACGTGCAGTCTTGAGATTGACCACCAGCTCGAATTTCGTCGGCTGCTCGACGGGTAGGTCCCAGGGCTTCGCACCCTTGAGAATCTTGTCGACGTATCCGGCCGATCGGCGGAATAAGTCGCTAAAGTTGGCCCCATAGGACATCAGCCCGCCTTCCTCGACGACTCGCCTTTGTGCAAAGATCGCCGGCAGTTTGGCTTTGAACGCTAGCTTGAGAAGCGTCGTTCGATAAAGAAAGAAAAAGGAATCTTCGATGACGTACAAGGCCTGGGCGTGCGCTCGGCTGACAGCGGAGAAGGCCGGACCGAACTCCTCAGGCCTTCGCGCGCTCACGAAAGTCAGTTCGATCGCCAGGGAGGGTGCCACGGCTTTGAGCTCCTGGATCGCCTTGGTATGTGGAGGCGTGTCTGGATTCCACAGGACCGCGACCCGGGTGAGCCGTGGGATCGTCTCCTTTAGCAGCTGCAGCCGCTTGGCCGTGAGGTCGGTCGCCATGATCGAGAGCCCGGTGACGTTTCCGCCAGGATGCGCGAGGCTCGCGACCAGGCCAGATCCGACCGGATCGGCGATGGAGGTCATGACGACGGGGATCGTGGCCGTGGAGCGCTTGACCGCCTGGATTGCGAGCGTAGTGTCCGCGACGATCACCTCGACTTTGCGCTGGACCAGGTCGGCAGCCAACTCCGGTACCCGAGCGTAGTCGCCATTGGCGAAACGCCACTCGATCATCACATCGCGCCCCTCGACGTATCCTGCGTCCAGTAGCCCCTGCCGGAATGCTTGCGGCTCCTTGTCCTCGGGTGAGCGGGCCACGAGAAACACTCCGATGCGCCGCGACGGTGCCGCTTGCTGCGCATCGGCGGCGCTGGCGAGACCAAAGAACCAGGCGGCCAGGGCAACGAGGGCGAAAAGCCGTAGACCTCTGATCATCGAATCGCGTCATCCGCGCACTACAGGATTGGTTGCAGGATGTTACGCTCAAGCGTTCCAGTGGTCTTTCGATCTTTCGATCGCGTGGTGAGGAATCCGAGCCCCTGAGTTCCGAACCGCGGGTAGTCGCGACCGCTAGGCAGGTACGGCGCTGGGGCCGAGGACTCGGCGCCAGGGATTGTGACGCCTGAAGTAGGCCCCGCACGATCGACGCTGAATCGCTCTGACAGGCAGGGTCCGGCCCAGCAGCGGTCTGTCGAGCGCATCGCCCAGTTCGCCCAGGAGTGGACGTCAGACGCTCCTAGCGCTGCCAGGGGCTATTCGTTATGAATAGGGCGTTTGAGCTGGCCGGTTTCCGGCGAGGTATCGGGAACGAAGCGGACGAGCTTGGCGCTGATCGAACCGATCAAGAGCTTGCTTTCGAGTTTGAGGATCTCTCGGCTTCCGTCGGTGGAAACCCAGAGATACACTTTCCGCAGGCGTTTTTCCCCTTCGGTGTCGGTGAGCTTCTTGACCAAGGGTTCGATCTTGAATGCATCGTACTCTTTGCCGGCGACCTTGATTTTTTCCCGGCCCACGACATGAAAGGAAATCAGGTAGCGGTCCTTGCCGTTAAAAACATCGAAACTAAGATCCTCGGCGGGATCCACCGGAAGGCTGCGGGCAAGAAACGCCGCTGAAATGGGATCGAAAGTCGCGTTCTCGGATTTGAACGAGACTTCTTCGGATTTCCCCTGGCTGTTCAAGTTTCCCTTGGTGGTCTTGGCATGGATCGATCCATCCGGCGAGAAGTTGATCTCGATATTCGTGAACTTGGAATTCTCCGTCTGCTGGGAGAGGAACTCCACCGGCTTGAGCTCCCGCGCTGAAAAGACACTTTCACTCCGATGACGAAGTTCATAAAGCAAGTTGACTACCTTGCCGGAACGCGCCGTCGCCTCGACATCGAACATCTTCTTCCCGTCACGATAGGTCGTCCCAATTCGTATGGACGCGCTGCCGACCGGGATCCCCTGCCACGAGACCTGATAATCGTAGGATCCCCGCGGAAAGTTTGTTTCCTGAGGCTGATACGCCTTGGTTCTGACCACTACCTGCGAAGGCGGAATATAGTCAGCGTTCGCAATTGGAGACAGTCTGAAGGATCGCAACGAAAAGTGGGACTCTCCAAAGAAATGAAGCGACTCCAACTGCTTTTCGCCCGTTCACTTCAATGCTCCTCAACGCCGCTGTCCGAGCCCCGGAAGGTCCGGATATGGACGGCGCAACTCGCTGTTGTGTTCAAAGCGGCGACATTAATGGATAGATTCTACTCGAGGAAAACGGACCTTGACGGACTTCCGCGACCGGCCACTTTCCGTCATTGATCAAGCCAGATTCCCCGCCTGAAAGCCGCCATTAGACTTCATCGTGAATTGGCAGGGTCTCCCCCAGATCGTTGGATACACTTCAGTACAACGATGATGTTTGCCTGTAGCCGTTCGCGCTTGGGACTTGTCATCTGACGAATAGGATCTTATCCGTCGTGCGCCAGCATGACGGAGGATCAGTTGAACTGAACCGCTGTGTTCAGTGCGCGACTGTATGGGGATGAAACGCGCTGAGACTCGCGTGGGTGCACACCTGCGCGGTCGAGGCGGGGCAGTGGGCAGGCGAGTAGGCGCTTGGCATGAGGGCAGCGAAGCGCAGTGGAGATGGCAGCCACTATGGCAGAGTGGATGCTGGGGTCAATTGTGGTGGCCGGGGCGCAGGCGCACCTCGCGCGGGGGGTCAACGCGCATCCTCGGCCGGTTTGCCGGCCTCCTGCAGCGGGGTAACGAGCTTCCCGGGCAGCTTGAACGTGCGCTCGAAGATGCCTATCAGTTGCGACGCCACTGCCGTTGCGCTCAACGGCACCACGCGCGGATCGTGGATATCCCCGCTGACGCCCAGCGGAATGCTGGTGAGCGTGCCGCCGAACACGTACCCGAGGATCGGCACTTTGCGCACCAGCCACTGGATGCGGCTGAATGGCACCACGAGAACCGTGAGCTGGGCGTCGCGGCCGTCCACCCCGACCGATCCTTTGGCCGCCAGGCCCAGCGTAGGACTGTCGAAAAGGCCTTCCTCGATATAGCACCGCCCGCCAGCGAAGCGCCCGTGCATCACAATTTCGCGGTATTCGAATCCGCGCTCGTCCATGACGCCAGCCTTCCTTGGCGAGGAACGACTTGACGCTCTCTTGCGCCAGGATGGCTGTGAGAAATGCCGACTTCTCGACCTTGCCCTTGCCCAGGTGCAGCTCCACCGGCCCTTCCAGGTTGCTCGTCAATTCAGCCTGCCTGCCATGGGTGCGCAGGTCGGCGCGCAGGTCGAACTCTCCGCTGAGCAAGAGCTGCTGATCCGACAGGCACCCCGCCGTTGCCTCCAGCAGCTTCCCCTTAGACATGAATCGGACGGACGCCACGAGTCCTTGCGGGGTGAACTCGAGTCCGAAGGGAAACTCGATCCCGCACAGGGCCGCCGCCTTGACAGTCAAACGCGCGCGCTCCGGCTCGACATCGAGCGTCGCTGCCAACGGCTCGATACGGCGGCGCTTGTACTCGACGAAGCCGGCGCGCACTTTGAGCTTGCCTTGCACCGGGAGCGGCCAGATGGCGAGCACTTCGGGTGCCATCCTCTTCAGCAGAGCCAGACCCCCGGCCGCGGTCGCGCGCTGCTCTGGCAGGAGAGCATCCAACACGATGCCGGGCGACTCGATCTCAGCGTCGATCACCAGCCCGGCGGAGCTGCGCCGGGCCTCGCCGCGGAGGGTGGCTTTCTGCTCCGCGTTCGCGATGGTCACCTCGTTCACCCGCAGGCTGTTACCGCCCGCGTCCAGGTCGATCTGCTCCAGCCTCAGCGGCTTTCCCAGCAACCAGTCGAGCCGGATGCGCTGCCCGGTGAACCGGCCTTGCGCGGTACTGCGGCCACGCAGGTCGCGATCGATCGTGGCGCGGATATCGCCCTCCGCACGCCCGGGGTGCTCGCCCGCACTCTGCGCGAACAAGCCGGCTAAACTGCGCCCGGTCAGCACCCCGGAGAAACGAGTATCCAGCAGGCGGCCGCGCGTCAGCAGTCCCAGCGTTGCATCGCTTTCTGCGTCCTTGATGTGCACGCTGCGTACGTCCAGCACATCCGGCTTCCACCCCACGTCGGCCTCGACCGCCGGGCCGGCGTCGACCTGCGCGCTGGCGCGAACGTCCAGCCCGTCCGCCTCGCTCCAGCGCACGCGCTGGGCGGCGAAACGCATCGGCGTCTTGGGCAGCAGGCCCTCGGGTGCGCCGGCGCGCCCCCAGACCCACGCCATGAATGCCTGGCCGGCCTCGCCGTTCGCGAGCGACGCGTCGACCCGCGGCGCCTTGGTCCGGTAGTCGCGCACCACGCCGCTCACCCCGGCGCGGGCGTCCAGCAGCGCAGGAACCACACCTTCGAAACGCAGCGCCTGCGGTGTGACGTTGACTGACCCGCCATCGACGAAGACCGGCGCGGGCAGATCCGCCACCTCCACCCGGACCCGCCGCGGGCGCAAGGTCGCCTCGTATTGCAGCGTATCGATCCGATCGATGGCGCCGGCGACACGGTTGACGACAACGTCCACGCTGCCCGTCATGGACGCTACCTTTTCCAACTGTGTCTTCAGGCCGGGTTGCGCGCGCAGCCAGGAATACAGCTCTGCCAGCGCCAGCGCGGCGGAGCCGTGTGCGCCGTCGAGCCGCAGGGGCTTGGCGGGCACCAGGTCGACGCCGACACCGCTGAAGGTCGACGCGCCGACTGCCCCAGCGGCGTCCGCGACGCTCACCCGGCCCGGCGCGACCGTCGCCCGCCCCGCGCGCACCCGCACCGGCCACGGCACGTCGCGCAAGTGCAGCAGCGAGTCCGAGCGCGCTACGGCGAAGTCGCCTTTCCAAGTGCCCGGCTCGAGTTCCATTGCGAACCTCCCTTGCGCCCGGCCGGCCGCACTGGTGACGACGTCGAGCGCCCCGCGCTGCGCCCGCGGCAACAATTGGCGCGCGAGACCGAGCGCCTGCGCCAGGTCCAGGTCGTAGTTCAGGCCGAGGCTCATCCGCCGATCGCGCAAGACGTAGTCGACGGAACCCTCGGCGATGCGACTCTGCCCCAGCCGGCCGGCGACACTGCGGGCAGTGAGCGTTCCTTTGCTCCAGGCGAGCTCCGCCGATATGTCGGTGACTTCCTGCTCGACGTAAGGGGCCAGCATCACCGCCCGTTCCAGCTTCAGGCGCGCGTCGACGGTCGCGGGATCGAACAGCCCCTTCAGGTCCGGCGCCTGCGCGGTCACGTGCAGCTCCGCCACTTGGCCGCCGCGGACGCGCGCCAGGTAGGCCTGAACGAGCTTGTTGTCGCCCGCGAGGGTCGCTGCCGCATCGCGCACCTTGGTGAGATCGAGGGCTGGAACCTCGAGCGAGGCATCGGCACTGCGCCGTGCGCCGGAGAGCTGCAGCCGCGCCGACGCCAGCGGCACCAGCTCGCCCAGCCGCACCGCAGTCAGCGTGAGCATGACATCCTCGCCGCGTGCGGTGACGTCGGCCTGCGCGTGCGCGGCCGACAACGCAACGCGCTGGTCGCCGCGCGCAAGGGTCAGCGCAGGGACGTCGGCCTTGACTGTCGCGCTCAGCGCAGTCTTGCCGTCGGTGTGCGCTTCGGCGTGCGCTTCACCCGACGGAAGCCCTACGCTGACCGCGGCGCCGCCCAGATAGCGGTCGACGAGCGGCTGCGGCTTGAGCCCGCTGCCGTCGATCTCGACGCGTGCTTTGAGGTCCGCGTATTCGAGCCGCGCCTTGGCACGCAACCGCTGCAACATCTTTCCGGTCGCGGTCGCGTTCAACTCGAGGCCTTGCGCGTCGCTGCGGCCCTCCGCCACGAGGCCGACCGGCTCGATGGTCGGCAGCCCGGGGACGATCACGTCGAGCTGGGCATCCTGAACGGTCAGCGCCAGGTCCGGGGCGAAGCGGCGCAGCGCATCCACCACCGGCTGCATCGCGTTGCGGTAGACAGTAATCGGATCGCGGCGCGGCGCGGTTCGATCGCTGTCGAGCTTCGAAAAGTCGACGCGGACCACCGGCCGCACCACGAGCAGGTGTGTCAGTTCGACCTTGCCGGCGAGCAGCATCGACGGGCGCAGCCGCAGTTCGACTTCGTCGATTCGGCCGCTGACGATCTCGCGAAAGTCGATGCGCACGCCTTTCAGCACGCCCCGCGGCACCGGAAGCAGGCGCACCTCCAGCGCATCCCAGGCGAGCCGCCCGTGCGCCGCGTCCGACAGCTGGCGTTCGAGCTTTGCCCGCACCAGCGGCAGGTCGAGCAGTGCGGGCCCCAGGAACAGCGCGACGCAAACCAGGAGGACGAGCGCGAGCGACAGCCAAAGCGTCCAGCGAAGTGCCCGGCGAGGACGCCACTGGCGGATCATCGCTGGCGCTTTTCCAGCCGGGCGCGAACCAGGCTGATGTGATGCCGCAGGGTGTACAGCATCTGCGCGAACGCGAGCGGAGTCCGCATGCGGTTCACGTGATCCTCCAGTCGGTTGATCTCGGCGAGCAGATCGTCCACCGGAGCCTTCGCGTCCCGCGCATCCAGTTGCGCGTCCACGAACTTCAACTCCCCGTACAATCGGTAGATGCGTCGGCGCATGCCCCAGCCGTACAACGCGGGCCCGACGCGCAGCAGCGGGTACGCAATACCTACCAATGGAATGAGCACGATCAGCAGCTGCGAAGCAAGCGCCGCAAGCCAAAAAGGAAGATATCGTTGCAGGAAAGGTGAACCGGACTTGTAGTAATTACCGGCCGTCTCGCTGAGCGGAAAATCGATCGGTTCCGCGGCAGGGAACTGCCCGGCGCGCTGAAACGGGCCAGGCGCAGCATGCACCTCCGTTGCAGCCCGCAGCAGGAGGTACTGAATGGCGGGGTGCAGATCCGACCGCACGACCAAGCTAAATTTCGGCGCAACCAGCGTCAGATCCGCCGGCGGCCGGTTACGCGCCAGGTCCACCACCCCTTGCGGAAGGATAAGCTTGGTGAGGTAGGGCCGCAGCGCCACATGGGCATCCGCTCGCGGGAAGCTTACGGTCGTGATCGAATCCGCAGTCAACAAGCGGCGCACGACAGGCATTTCCCAGGACGCCACCACCCACGCCATGTCGAGCTCGCCACGCAGCAAGGTGTCGGCGGCGGCATCACCCGCCAGGTCCGACAGCCGCACCGTGCCGAGATCGACTCCCAGGGCACCGAACAGATCGAGGGCGAGCTTGTGCGTGCCACTGCCCTCCGGGCCGACGGCGACGCGCTTCCCCTTGGCCCATCCCGTCCCAGCGCGCGGTTCGAAGCCGCGACAGAACACCCAAACCGGTTCGTAGCCCAGGGTGCCGAGGGAAACGATGCCTGGTGACTCGCGTTCGCTGGTGATGCCCCCCTGCGCCAGCGCCACGCTGACACCGCTTCGCGGGTCGTGCAGCCGGGCCAGATTGTCGAGCGCGCCGTTTGTCTCCACCAGGTCCAGCCGCACGCCGTCGCGCGCGAGGATCTCGCGGTAGCGCCCGCCCAGACTGATGGTAGGCACCGCCCGCGGCGCCGGTCGCCATGGTGACGCTGCGCGGGGGCAGCGACCGCCACAGCATGGCCGCCAGCACCACCGGGAGCAGGACGAGCAGCGCAAGCGCGATGGTTCGAAACAGTCTGCGGTGTCCGCTGGCCTTCGGATCGGGCAGCATGATCACAAGTCAGGTCAAGAGGCGCCAATCGAGTCCCCAGTGCGAACCCGCAGCGGCCCCGAACATACGTGCGTCTGCCGGCATGCCTGTCCTAGAGCTCGTGCTCTGGGAGCCTTGGGGTCTCCGCGCCGATCCAAATTTGACCCGCCGTGCCGGCTGAGTGTTGACCCGGGGATATGGGCCTGTTGCGTTGTGCTCGGCTGTGGGCTGTGAATAAGTGTACTGGATTGCCTTGGTGTTGATGTTGGGAGGGTGCGCGCGGCCCGCCTTCAGATGTTCTGTGCCGCGCGCTGGCACCACGGCGGGGGCTCCCGCTGGACGCTTCGGTGCACATCGACGGCAACGATCGCGCCGGACTGGAACGGCTGCTACGCTATTGCGCCCGCCCTTCGCCCTGGAGCGGCTCGAGCAGCTCGCCCACGACCAGCTCGTCTATCGCTTCCCCAGGCCCCAGCCCGATGCGCGCACCGAGCTGCGGCTCACGCCCGGTTCCGGGGAGGTTGGGATGCCCGAAAGCGGACGGTCGTGAACTACCGCTCAGGGTCGTAACCAGGCATCCTTCATCCCTCATCCTTCCGTTAACCTAGCCTTCTTCGGCGACCAGCCATAGGCCTTGGCGCAGGCACCGCCCATCAGCATCGCCCGTTCACTGTCGCTCAGGCGGTTGGTCTGGCGGAAGGGCTCGACGGCCTGTTCGTAGTTGACGACGGCGAAGGCGCGAGTCCAGTCGGTGCCCCACAGGCAGCGGTCGAAACCCCAGGCATCGAACACGCGGGCGAGCGGGTCCCAGATGTCCGGGAATGGATACGGTTTCTGGGACAGCGTGCAGGCGCCGCTCACCTTGATCACGGCGTTCCGGCGTTTGGCGAGGTCGAGCACCTTCGGCAGGTCGGCCCAGGGCTGCGGCGGGGCGGGCGGCGTGCGGGGCTGCATGATGCCCAGATGGTCGATGATGAATCGCGTGTCGGGGTGGCGGTCGATCAGCGCTGTGCCTGCATCGAGGTTGCCCCAGCACAGCATGTTGACCGGAAAGTCGTGCCGAACGCCTGCGCGCAGGATCCGGTCGAGGCCCGGGTCGTTCGGTGCGCGCCCCGCTTCCTTCGTCATCATGATGCGGATGCCGACCGTGCCCGGCGTCTTCTTCCAGTCGGCGATGACATCGGCCACCGCCGGATTGTCCGGGTCGACCGGCTTGACGAGGGCGAACCGGCCGGGATGGGCCCGTTGTACTTCCACCGCATAGCTGGCGTCGTACCGGTACATGGAAAAGGCGGAGATGAAGATCGCGCCGTCGACGCCGACCTTGTCCATCGCCGCCACCATCTCGTCGCCGGTGACGTGATCGGGCCAATTCGGCACACTGTGCCAGGGGCGTTTCGGCGTGTTCGCCTCATAGACGTGGACCTGGGAATCGATGATCGCCATAAAGGAAGCTCCTCGGTGTTAAGCGGTTTTGTGGTATTGCAACAGGTCGAGCCCACCGCGTCCAGTAGGGGCCAGGCGCCGTAAAGGTTCTGACGCGTCTGGACATGACAGTTCGTATGTGTACGGCCGTTTTGAACTCGAGGTCTTGCGGGAGAACAACGCGTGGATCGCATATCGAACAGGCATTGGCATGCGTTCTCGCGACAGCAGTGTCATCATCCCCGCCTCACTAGCGCCGGAGGAAATCGCCGGCTACCTAGACGATCTACTTCATGAATTATGCGTTCCCGGTCGAGCTATTCGCCTCGTACCATAGTCGCCATCCAAAATGGATATGCCCACGCAATCGCTGCTTAACCGCCGGTTCGAGAGCGACGCGATTCGGCGCTGTGCGCCTCAACCGGAAAGTTCCTGCGCGTTTCAGTCGTAGGCGCGCAGGCGCTCGAGATCTGTGATCACCACCCTACGGCCATCCACCGCGACCAGCCCCTGCGCCGTCAACTCGTGAAGGATGCGTGAGAAGTGTTGCGGGGTAAGGTTCAGTCGAGAGGCAATCACTCCCTTGCCGATCGGCAGCATCACTTCGCCTTTGGTGCTCTGGGGCTCGAGAACCCGGACGTCGCGCAGCAGGTAACCGATCACGCGCTGCGTGCCCGGAGCGCAGCGAGTAGGCCTCCACGTCGCTTACCAGCCCGTGCAGTCGCCGGCTCAACCCGCCCAGCAGCTGGCGCGAGAAGTGAGGATTGCGTTCGATCTCTGCAAACACGACGCTCTTGCTCACGTGCAGGAGCAAGCTGTCCGAGAGCGTCTGGGCGTAGACCGGATAGGGCTTCTCGAGGAACATCACCGCCTCGCCGAAGCTCATCCCCGGCCCGATGACTTCCACTACTTTGTCTGCCCCCTGCTGGGAGCTCAGGGCAAGCTTTACCTGTCCGTAGGCGACGAGGTGGAACCCCTCGCATGGATCGCCTCGGTGGAACAGCATCTCGCCGCGCGCGACGTGCAGCGCACGCGTGCCCTGGGCGACGCGTTCGATCTGCTCGGGCGAGGTTTCTTTGAACAGTGGCAGGTTCGCTAGGAACGCGCTGACTTTGAGTTCCGGCTTCACGGCGGCATAGCGCTAAGCCAAGTGAGCTGTAGTGCGCCACTTGGGCCGGGCTATTCTGCCACAGCCCGGCGTGACCGGATGAGCGGTTCAGCCCGCGAGGACCCACACCGCTGCAAGCAGTAGAAGCAGCGCTCCGGCGTTATGGGCTAACGCGAGCCAGAGAGGGAAGTCCAAGGCGATCATCAGTGCCCCGGAAACCGTCTGGACCAAGAGTAATCCCGCCAGTCCCAGCGCGGAGTGCGCCGCGTGACCACCGCGCCTCAATAGAGTTGCCACAAGCACGCCTGCAGCGGCCAGCAGCGCGATCGCGAGCACGCGATGGAACACCTGCAGGACCGCGGGTAGGTCCGATGCTGCGGGCACACAAAGCGGCAAGGTCGGACACGCCGGCGCCGTGTGCGTGGTGCTGATGAACGCGCCCAGTCCGACCTGGATCAGGACGATCACGGCAACCACGCTCGCCGGCCAGCGCGATTGGATGGTTGCCGGTTCTGGGTCGCGCCGGGCACGCAGGGCCAGCCACCACAGCAGTGCAGCCAGAACCATACCGCCGAGCAGGTTCGCGAGCGCAACGGCGGACGTGTTCGCCGTCATCGACGTAACGCGGCCCAGGCCCGCAAGCGCCAGCGTGACCGCGAGCGCTGCGAACGCCGTTCCCGTCACGACAGGGCGCCTGGGCCGCACGGACACGCTGGTGAGCGCGATCATCACCACCACGACGCCCAGCGTCGACGCCAGAACCCGGTGCGCGAGACGGGCTATGGGGTGATGCTGACTCTCGACTGCTGCCGTCTGCTGGTAGCAGGCAGGCCAGGGGACACATCCGACTCCGGCAGCGCTTAGCCGAAGATAGGCGCTCACGCAGGCAAGCAGCATCATCATTACGACGCCTGCGAGAGCAAGCCGACGGAGGAGACGGCCGTGACGCGTGGCGCGATCCTCATCGGCGCGGACGGCGGGGATCTGCGCTTCTGAACCCACGTTAAGGAGTGTGCCCGACGAGTAGGGTAAGTTTCCATCCGGGAAAAGATCCACGGAAGGACGCTTGGACATGCGGCCATTGTAAACGCGGGGCGCCGGCATGCCGCTGGTTTCTGGAAAAACCTGAACCTGGGTGAATTTTTTTCCGGCGTCCCGGACGTATGTGTGTCGGCAAGCTGGCGCGGCCTGGGCCCTTTCGCGGCCGGGTCCTGCGCAAGCGACACTTGATGAGGAGGCGTTATGGCGGAGCAGGCCAAGGCGGCACGAGGACCCTCGCCCGAGGATTCGGAGGAGCCGATCCCGATCATGCAGAACGTGCTGGAAAACCCCTTTCTGCTCCTGTTTCTCGGGGTCGCCATTCCCACCGTGTTCTACATCATCTGGGGGATCATGGAAATCGTGGCCATCCCAGTCGCCAAGTAGCCGCGCGCCCATCTCTCTATCGGAGTGACCCAATGAGTGCCATTCTCCCGCCGTCACGGCGCATCTGGTGGAAGCAGCCGCTCGACAAGGTCGAGCTCACCTGGATCGCCATCGCCTTCGTCTGGGCCACTGGTGCTGTTCTTCATGATGCCGTACTGGCACGTGTTCGGTAAGCAGAACATGTCCAACGAGGCCTATCGCATCTCCGCCGAGAACTATCAGAAGAAAGCCCAGGAGATGGTGGACAAGTACACCGTGCGCACCGAGACCGATGAGAAGATTCCGGTGGTGCATCCGCCAGCGGGCAGCGACGTCTACCTGATCGCGCGGCTGTGGGCCTGGTGGCCGATCCTGGAGCTGGAGAACAACCAGAGTTATCGCCTGCATCTGTCGGCGATGGATTACCAGCATGGCTTCTCTCTGCAACCCTCGAACATAAACCTGCAGGTCGTTCCCGGCTACGAGATGGTGATCAACGTCACGCCCAACAAGATCCGGGCACGTACGCGATCGTCTGCAACGAGTACTGCGGCATCGGGCATCACAAGATGGTGAGCCGTCTCTACGTGGTGGACAAGAAATAGGAGCAAGACACATGGCACTTGAACGCACTGTTCCGAGTCGATCCGAAGAGCGGGCTGCAGTACCATCGCGACGCGGAGCTGCTGATGAAGGCCAACGCCGTCGCTGGCGTTGTCTTCTTGCTGTTGGGCGGGGTGCTGGCCCTGCTCGTGTCGCTCACCCGCTGGCCGGCGGTGCACTTGCTCAGCGCCGACTGGTTCTACCTGACACTGACCGCGCACGGGCTCGACATGCTCGTGTTCTGGATCATCTTCTTCGAGATCGCGGTGCTGTACTTCTGCGGCTCGACGCTGCTGCGCTCTCGCCTGGCCACACCGCGTATGGCCTGGCTCGGCTTCGCGCTGATGCTGATCGGCGCGGTCACCACCAACGTGGCCATCTTCCAGGGCGAATCGAGCGTCATGATGACCTCGTACGTGCCGATGGGAGCACGGCCGCCGTTCTACCTGGGGCTGATTCTGTTCGCCGTGGGTGCACTGATCGGCTGCTTCGTGTTCCTCGGCACGCTGGTTGTCGCTCGGGCCGAGAAGACTTACGAGGGCTCGATCCCGCTGGTCACTTTCGGCGCGCTGACGGCGGCGATCATCGCCATCTTCACCATCGCCTCGGGCGCGATTATTCTCATCCCCACGTTCCTGTGGTCGGTAGGGCTAGGTCCACTACATCGATCCGCTCATGTACCGCACGATCTGGTGGGGCTTCGGGCACTCTTCGCAGCAGATCAACGTGGCCGCGCACGTCGCGGTGTGGTACGCCATCGCCGCGATCGTGTTCGGCGCCAAGCCGATGTCGGAGAAGGTGAGCCGCACCGCTTTCCTGCTCTACATCCTATTCCTGCAATTGGCGAGCGCCCATCACCTGCTGTCCGATCTGGGCATCAGCTCGGCCTGGAAGATATTCAACGCGAGCTACTTCATGTACTTCGCGGTGATGGCCAGCATGATCCACGGCCTGACCGTTCCCGGCTCCGTCGAGGTCGCGCAGCGCGGCAAAGGGTTCACCAAGGGGCTGTACGAGTGGCTGCGCAAGGCCCCGTGGGGCAACCCGGTCTTCTCCGGCATGTTCATCTCGCTGATCGGATTCGGGTTCCTGGGTGGCATCTCGGGCGTGATGATGGGCACCGAGCAGCTCAACATGATCATCCATAACACGATCTACGTCCCCGGGCACTTCCACGCTACGGTCGTCATCGGCACGACGCTCGCGTTCATGTCGCTCACCTATTTCCTGATCCCGAGCCTGTTCAAGCGCGAAGTGGCGTTTCCAGGGCTGGCCAGGTGGCAGCCTTACCTGTTCGGTGTGGGCATGTACGTGTTCGTGCTGGTGATGATGGGTGCGGGGACACTGGGCGTTCCGCGCCGGCACTGGGACATCAGCTTCGCCGGCGCTGCTCTGCCGTACGAGTTTCCCGGCGCGGCCTATCTGATGCTGGGACTGGTGGGGATCAGCGCCGTACTGGCGGTGATCGGCGGGGGCATCTACATCTTCGTCACGGTGTGGTCGATCCTGTTCGGCAGGCGCGTGCAGCAGCCGGGGTTCAGCACGCAGCGCACGCCGCTCAAGATGGCGCCCGAGACGCCCGCGCTCGAAGCGCACGGCGGCGGCACGGGAGCGTTTGCGGCGCCCGGGACCTTCACGCTGGCGCTCGTATTCCTGGTGGCGTTCGTCCTGTACTACTTCATCAACTGGAAGTACCTGTCGCAGGTCTGGGGGCTCAGCTAGAGGCTCGAGTGACGAGTGAAGGGCGGCCGCGAGTGCCGGTCTTCGCCCGTTCACCGATACAGAGGTGACGAATGAATACAGCCGCCATCAGCCACAACAACCTGCCGCTCGCCACCGTGCTGCGGCACGTGCTTGGGCTGTTCAAGCTGCGCATTGGCGTGGTCATCGCGTTCACGGCGCTTGCCGGGCTCGCCGTGATCGCCCGGCCCGGCGCTTGCCGGCGTGGAAGATTGCGCTGCTGGGGCTGGCCGTGCTGCTGTCCTCGGCAGCCGCGGGCGCTTTCAATCAATACGTCGAGAGCGACATCGACGCGGCGCATGAAGCGCACGCGCAAGCGCCCGTTCGTGACCGGTGCGCTGCCCCGCACGCGCGACATGGCTGTGGGTGATCCTGGCGCTGGTGGCGGTAGCGGTCGGCTGCGGCCTGGTGGGCGCTCAATCCTTGGGCTGCGCTGTATACGTTTCTCGGCGCCTTCTTCTACGCGGTGGTGTACACGGTCTGGCTCAAGCGGCGCACCTGGCTCAACATCGTGTTCGGCGGTCTGGCCGGCAGCTTTGCCGTGCTCGCGGGCGCGGCCGCCGTCGATCCCGCCATCGGTGCGGTCCCTCTGATCCTGGCGCTGGTGCTGTTCCTGTGGACACCGCCGCATTTCTGGAGCCTTGCGATCGTCTACCGGAAGGACTACGAAGCCGCCCGGGTACCCATGCTGCCGGTTGTCGTAGGGGATGCTCGTGCGGCACAGGTGATTCTGCTGCACACTGCGTTGCTCGTGGCTGCTTCTCTGGTGCCTGCGTTTCTCGGCCTGGGTCGCATCTATCTCGCGGGTGCGGTGGTCGGTGGCGCCTGGTTTCTAGTGACCAGCTGGCGGCTCGCGCGTCACCCGGGACCGAAGACGGCGATGAGTCAACTTCCACGCTTCGCTCGGGCAGCTCAGCTTGCTGCTGGTTGCGGCGGTTCTGGACGTGGCGCTGTGACGCGCTGGCGCGTGCGAGGACTGCTTGGCGGAAACTCGCGCTCGCTTCCCTGTTCATCCTGCCTGGGTCATTCGCACTCGGCGCTGATGCGACGCCATCGTCGCTGACCGCGACCGCTTCAGCCGGGGCCACAGCTGAATGCGGAGCTCGCCTTCAAGTCCAGTCAGGCAGCGATCGGGACGGCCATCGGCGACTACACGATGCTGAACGCCGATGGCAAGCCGGTGAGGCTGTCGAGCTTTCGCGGCAAGCCGTTGCTCATCAACTTCATCTATACCGGCTGCTTTCAGGTCTGTCCTACAACGACGAGAACTCTGAAGCGTGCTGTGGAAGCTGCGCAGCGCACGCTTGGTCCCGAGGCGTTCCATGTTGCCAGCGTCGGCTTCAACGTGCCGTTCGACTCGCCAGAGGCCATGCGCGCCTTCGCCAGGCAGCAGGGCGTGATGGTGCCGGGCTGGGAGTTCCTGAGCCCGGACCTCCCCACACTGGAGCGCCTGGCGCGTGACGTCGGCTTCAGCTTCGCGCCGAGCCCGCGGGGCTTCGACCACCTCATCCAGGTTACGGTCGTAGACGCGCAGGGGCGCGTCTATCGACAGATCTACGGCGAGGATTTCGCGCTCCCGCAGCTGATCCAGCCGCTCAAGGAGCTGATCACCGGGGCCCCTCGCGAGCAAGAGACGTTGAGCGGTTTCCTCGACCGCGTGCGCATCCTGTGTACCGTCTACGACCCGGCGTCCGGGACGTATCGGTTCAAGTACTCGGTGCTTTTCGAGCTGACGGGCGGGCTGATCGGCCTGTCCCTGACCGCCTGGTTCTTCTTGCGGGAGCTGCGGCGCACTCGTGCCGCCCAGGCGAGACTTGATCGGGGCTTCCTTAATCCAGATTAAGTCGCGCTAGCGCTGCCGCGTCTAAGATCCCATCGTGCGCTGCGCTTGCCCGCGCATCCCGAGGGCCCATGCTCCACACGATTCGTCTCGCCGCGCTATCCGGATGGCAGGGCGTCGAAACCGGATTCGACCGCCTGTTCGGGGCGCGCGCCAATCCGTTGCGCCATCTCGGGGCTCTCGGTTTCCTGCTGTTCTGGATCGTGGCGGCCAGCGGCATCTACCTCTATGCGGTCCTCGATACCAGCGTGGAAGGCGCGTACCAGTCGATCGAGCATCTGTCGCGCGACCAATGGTACTTCGGCGGAATCATCCGCAGCCTTCATCGCTACGCGTCGGATGGTTTCCTGCTGGTGATGGTGCTGCACCTGCGTGCGCGAGCTGCTGCATGGACGCCTGCACGGCTTTCGCTGGTTCTCGTGGGTGAGCGGGGTGCCGCTGCTGTGGTTGTCGCTGGGCGCGGGGATAGTCGGGTTCTGGATCGTATGGGACCAGCTCGCGCAGTTCTCCGCTATCGCCTCGATGGAATGGCTCGACGCGCTACGGGTGTTCGCCGAGCCGCTGACGCGCAACTTCCTCACGCCGGGCGCTGTCAACGACCGCTTGTTCTCGCTGCTGGTGTTCCTGCACATCGGGTTGCCGCTGCTGGTGCTGCTCGGGCTCTGGATCCACATCCAGCGCATCAGCCGGCCGCGATACACGGCCGTGTCGCCACTGGCCTGGGGCACGCTCGCAGCGCTGCGTCGCGCTGTCGGTGGCTGCGCCGGTGCAGAGCCTGCGCTGCGGCCGATCTGGCAACTGCGCCCGCGGAGCTGAAGCTCGATTGGTTCTATCTCGCGCCCAACGCCCTGATCTACCTTTGGTCGCCGGCTTCACTGCTGGTGGCTGGCGGCCGGCGTCACCGTGGTGCTGGTGACGTTGCCTTGGCTGCCGCGCGAGCGGCGTCAGCCGGTGGCCGTCGTCGACCCCGCCAACTGCAATGGCTGCGAGCGCTGCGTCGCCGACTGCCCCTACGCAGCCATCACCATGCAGCCGCGCCTCGACACCCGCGAAGGCGCTCGGCTCCCGGTGGTCGATCCGCACTTGTGCGCGAGCTGCGGCATCTGCGCCGGCGCCTGCCCGTCGTCGACTCCGTTCCGCAGCATCGCCGAGCTGGTGAGCGGAATCGACATGCCTCAGCTTCCGATCGGGCAGTTGCGCAGCCGGCTCAAGGTGCAGGTGGCGCGGCTGCGAGGGCAGGGCCAAGGTCGTCGTGTTCGGCTGCGACCATGCCGCAGACGTGCGGCCGTTGCAGGCACCCGACACTGCGGTGGTCGAGCCTGTTGTGCGCCGGTCAGCTTCCGCCTTCCTTCGTCGAGTACGCGTTGCGCGAGGGCGCGGACGGCGTGCTGGTCACCGGGTGCCGCGAATGCGACTGCGCTTTCCGGCTCGGCGATACGTGGACCGAGCAGCGCTTGCGCGGCGAGCGCGAGCCGCATCTGCGGCGGACCGTCTCGAGCCGGCAACTGCGCGTGGTGTGGGCGGGGAGCGATCGCGCGCGCATCGAGCGGGAACTTGCGCAGTTTCGCGAGCAGCTGGTTCAGGAGGATGTGGTGATCACAACCGGACGCGCGGAGGGCAGCGCTGTGCATAAGGCACTCGCGATCGCCGGCCAAGTTCTGCTGTACGGGGCGTTCGCCGGGTTTATCGGCGTGTTCTCCTCGCACCCGATCTATCGGCATCTCGCAGCCGACGAGGCGCTGCTCAAGCTCTCCTTCAGCCACGCCGGCCAGCTGGCGCAGGAGTGTCGGCGCCGCACGCCCGAGGAGCTGGCGAAACTGCCGCCTAACATGCGCGCCCCGCTGGACTGTCCGCGCGAGCGTTCTCCGGTGACGGTCGAGCTGGAGTGGGACGGTCAGCTGCTGGCGCAGCGCATCGCAAAGCCCTCCGGCCTTGCCAAGGACGGCGCATCCACGCTGTACGAGCGCTTTGTGGTACCCGCGGGCAGGCATGAGCTCTCTGTCAAGTTCAACGACAGCGTGCGGGCTCCTGGCTTCAACTACACGCGCGATGAGCGAGTCCACCTGCAACCGGGACAGGTTCTCGTGGTCGACTTCGACCCGGGAAAGGGAGGCATTCTCGTCCAATGAATCCGTTTGCTCCTTTGATCAGTGCCGCGCGCGGTCTGGCGGAAGCGGCCAGTCCCGTACATGCAAGCACGCGAGGTTGCTCGCTACCGCATGGCCGTCCCGACCGATGCGCGCTCGCATCTCGCGACCGGGTGGCTGCTGCTCGGAATGGGCGCGCTGGTCGCCTCGGGCCTGTTCTCGGTGCTGCTGGTGCTGTCGCGCACGCCGGGCGTCAACAAGCTCGCTTCCGGTAGCGGACCTGTTCCATGTCTCCCTGGTCGTGCACGTCGACCTTTCGGTGCTGGTCTGGTTCGCGGCGTTCGCCGGCCTGCTCTGGGCGCTCGCCGGCTCTTCGCGCAAGGCCGGCATGGGTTGGAGCGCGCTGGCGCTGTGCGGCGCCGGCGACGCTGCTGATGGTCGCGGCCCCGTTTGCGCAGAGCGCGGCGCCGATCATGTCCAACTACATCCCGGTGCTCGACGGTTCATTGTTCCTGACCGGCCTGGCGATCTTCGGAGCAGGCCTCGCGCTGGAGGTGGTGCGAGCCCTCATGTACGCCCAGCCGCTGGGGCCAGGGCTCGATGGAGCCAGCGCCCTGCGCCTTGGGCTGCTCGCGGCAGCCGTCTCCACCGCCGTCGCGCTCTTCGCGTTCTGGTGGTCCTGGCGGGCGCTGCCCTCGGGGCTGGAGGGCAAGGCTTACTACGAGCTGTTGTTCTGGGGCGGCGGCCACGTGCTGCAGTTCACCTGGACGCTGCTCATGCTGGTGGCCTGGCTGTGGCTGGCCGATGCCATCGGCGCAACCGTTCCGCTGTCGCCGCGCGTGTCGCTGCTGCTGTTCGGGCTGGCGCTGCTGCTTGGTGTTCTGCACGCCGTTCGTGTACCTGCATCTACGACGTGACCTCCGTCGAGCACCGGCGGCTGCTCACGTGGATGATGCGCGCCGGCGGGGGGCTCGCCATTCTCCCGGTTGTCGCTCGCCGTGGTTCTCGCGGTGTGGGAGCGGGGGAAGGTGCGGCCGGAGGTTCGGCCCCTGCGCGCCGCGCTGATCATGTCGCTCGTGCTGTTTGCCGTGGGCGGCCTGATCGGGTTCGCGATCAAGGGCTCGGACGTGCGCATCCCGGCGCACTACCACGGATGCATCGTGGGCGTCACGCTCGCTTTCATGGGTCTGGCCTATCACCTGCTGCCGCGTCTGGGCTTTCGCGCGCCGACGTCGCGACTGGCGGCGCTGCAGCCGTACGTCTACGGTATCGGCCAGTTGCTGCACATCACCGGTCTGGTGTGGTCGGGAGGCTATGGCGTGCAGCGCAAGGTGGCGGGCGCGCGAGCAGGTGCTGGGCAGCGTCCAGGAAGTGGCAGGCATGGCGCTGATGGGGATGGGCGGGTTGATCGCCATCGCAGGCGGCTTGCTGTTCGTGATCGTCGTGATCGGCGCGCTACGCACTGGCGCGGCAGAAAGTCCACGCAGCCTATGGGCGATGAGCTGACGATCGACGTGCGGTGGCTGGATCCGCCCGAGCCGTTCGAGCGCGTGGCGAATGCGCTCGAAACGCTTCCGGTCGAGGCGTCGCTACGCGTGCTCATCCACCGCGAGCCACATCCGCTGTACCGCTGGCTGGCGCGCGAGGGCTATCACTACCAGACGCGTTTCGATCCCGAAGGGTGGTTCGAGATCAGCATCACACGGTAGCCCGTATGGCTATCCCGGTCTAGTCCCGTGGTGCTCGATCGCGTTCAGCGCATCGGCCAATCGCTCTTCCTGCGCGTGGAAGCCGGATTCAACGCCGCTTTCGGCGACCGGCTGAATCCCCTCTATCACCTCGGCGAGATCACCTTTTTCCTGTTCTGGATCGTCGCCGCCAGCGGGCTGTATCTGTATGCCTTCTTCAAGACCGGTGTGACCGAGGCCTACTCTTCGGTCGACCGGCTCGCCGCCCAGTGGTGGCTCGGCGGCGTCGTTCGCAGCCTGCACCGCTACGCCTCCGACGGCATGGTGGTGACCATGGTGCTGCATCTGGTACGTCACTTCTGCTTCGATCGCTACCGTGGCTTCCGCTGGTTCTCATGGGTTACTGGCGTGGCGTTGTTGTGGCTGCTCTACGTATCGGGGATCAACGGGTTCATGCTGCCCTGGGACCGACTCGCGCAGTTTGTGACCGTGGCCGGCGCCGAGCTCCTCGACTGGCTGCCCATCTTCAGCGGCGCGCTCATCCGCAACTTCATCTATCCCTCGAGCGTCAACGATCGGTTGTTCTCGCTGCTGTCATTCATGCACATCGGTGTCCCGCTGGTGCTGCTGCTGTTCATGTGGGTGCACATCCAGCGCGTGCCCAAGGCCTCCACCAATCCGCCGCGCGCTATCATCCTTGCGCTGCTACTCACCTTGATCGCTCTGGCGCTGGCACTTCCCGTGAGGAGCCATCTGCCTGCCAATTTGAGTGTGGCGCCGCAGGCGCTGCGCCTCGACTGGTTCTACCTGGGGGTGCTGCCTCTGCTATATGCATGGTCGGCGAGCGGGGTGTGGCTGGTGCTGGGCTCGGCCACGATGCTTCTGGTGCTCCTGCCATGGCTACCGCCCCAACGCGGGACAAGCGAGGGCTACCGTCTAACCGTGCATCCTGGCAATCGCGAGATCGTCGCCCGGGCGGGCGAGACCATCCTGGAAGCCGGGCTGCGCGCAGGCCTGGCCATGCCCTACGAGTGCCGCAACGGCGGCTGCGGCGTGTGCAAGGGCAGAGTGCTCAGCGGGCAAATCCAGCAAGGCATCTATCAAAGCAGCGCGCTGAGCGACGCAGAGCGCGCGCAGGGCAGGACACTGTTCTGCTGCGCAACACCGTTGTCCGACCTCGAGCTGGAGTACCTGCCTGGTGCGGCCGGCAGGGATGTTCCGGTGAAGGCGCTCGACGTGCTCGTCACGCGCATGGAGAGGCTCACGGAGGACGTGATGCTCGTGCATCTGAAGCTGCCCGAAGGCACACCGCATGGACTTCGCCGCGGGCCAGTACTTCAACGTAGTGCTGGACGACGGGGCGCGGCGCTCCTTTTCGTTCGCAACCGCACCTGCTGCAACCGACGAGATAGAGATGCATGTGCGTCTCATCCCAGGCGGCCGTTTCACCACTCACGTCTTTACCCGCATGAAGGAGGGTGACCATATTGAGATCGAGGGACCTTTCGGCCAGTTTGCCCTCCGGGAGAGCCACAAGCCGATCATCTTCGTTGCCGGAGCCACCGGCTTTGCGCCGGTGAAGAGCATGCTCGAATACGCCTTCAAAGCCGGCCTCAAGCGGAAGATGTATCTGTACTGGGGTGTGCGCAGCCGCCGCGATCTGTATATGGCGGAGCTGGCCGAGCAGTGGGCGCGCAAGTATTCCAACTTCATCTTCGTGCCCGTGTTGTCAGAGCCGCATCCTGAGGACCGCTGGGACGGAAGGACCGGGCTCGTGCACGGGGCGATCCTGCAAGATTTCCCGGACCTGTCTGGGTTTGAAATCTATACCTGCGGCTCGGTAAAGATGGTGGAGACGGCGCGCCCCGCCTTTGTCGCCCAGGGACTGAACGAGGAGGCGTGCTTCACGGACGCATTCCATGTCTCGGCGCCGGTCGGGTCGGCGTGAGCCGTTGATGGAGGATGTCTATTGATCGGGGCTGCCGCGATGCCTGTCCCAACTCGCGCTACGCCCGCACGATTCGTGCAGTTCGCGATGTCCATCAACTACCTGACCCTAAAGTATCTGGTCAGCAGCGCCGATGGTCAGGCCTCCAATGCGCACCGAGCTGTCAACGCATGGCACTGCCGAGCGGTGGAGCGACGAGCTGCAGCTCGGCCCCGAGCGCGCTACAGCAGCGCGAGATCGGATCGGTATCCAAACATACGCCGCGTGCAGCAGCTCAGACCAAGCGGAGTGCGGAGGGTCGTGGCGGTGCTCAGGCCACCGCCGAGCGCTAGGGGCTCAAGGCTGGCAATGCAGCAAGAACGGTGAGAAGTCACCGCTCACGTTTGGCAAGCATCGCGTCCAAGAGCAGCGAGGCGCCAGGATGCGAGCCGGAAGCATGCCGCTCGAATCGTGCTAGTGGCGTGTGCGATTCTGCGATCGGTCGAATCGGCATTCGTCGTGAACATCGGGATGACGCGACCACTCATGATGGTCATGACCACGAGCACGAGGTCGAGAGCGACTTGGATGCCCACCCAGGCGGGACCCGCCAGGTGAGAAGTTGCGAAAGGTGGACATACAGCTCACTCAGCGCAATGACAGCGAGCAGGGCGACGAAGACATAGTTGCGACGATTGCGGCTCCCGAAGAGCGGAATACCGATTCCGATCGCGACCGCGAGCGGAAAGGCCGTATTTGCGAGCGCCGACAGCCACGCGAAGGGCGTGAAGATCAGGATCCGGCCAGCGACCCAGAGCGCCGTGATCGCCATCAGCCATCCGCCGGTCGGCGTGGAGCGCTCTGTCCAGTTGCGAACCGCGGTGAACAAGAAGCCCGGTGATCACGGCTCAGCGTGAAGCCATAGAGCATCTCATGGGCGTGCCACACCGGACCGGGCAGGTAGCTCGATGTCAGCCATCCTTCGTACTGAGCGGTCCACAGGGCGATGGAGAGCGCCGCAAGGACGCTGGCCAGAAGATAGAACGGGCGAAAGCCGAGCTGCCACAGGGCGAAACCGCTGGGTGCAGAGCCTGCACGGACCTCAGCCATCTGCACGAGGGGAGCCAGTTCTTCCTCCGTTCCAAATTAGTTCCGCGCGGCCTTTGTATCGCTGCTCATCACACGCAACACGCTGAGCTTCACTCCCTTCGTTCGCAGTCGCCCCTGCAGTTCGACTACTGCTGAATCAGGAGCTTGAGCGGCTGGGTCGAGAGCGAACGAGAATGCGGGCGGAGACGTAGAGGTGCGGACCGTTCCTCGGTCGATCCCGTGCACACGCTTGGCAGCGGCGGGGATGCTGGCCGTCACCGCCGTAAGGTTGACGGCACCGCCGATCTCGCCGAACACGACGAGGTGGTGTACGGCGCCAGCCCTCGTCACGACGGCATGGTCATAGGTCGCGGCGACCTTGTCTTCGATGCAGACGCCACAGGCAAGACTTGACGGGGGAAACGTCGCGCTGAGGGCCAGAACTACCAAGACGATCGAGGATCTCATGAGTCGTCCTCACTTGTTGCGCGTTGCAGCTGCGTCACCCGGCATTGGCGTCGCCGATGCGGTGTCCGATGGGCTGCGCGTGGCTCCCTGGGCGGCAGGTTGAGGCTGCGCCTTGCCTTGCGGCCGAAGATTCGCATCGACCCATTTGAAGTACTCGAAATATTGTCGGATCTCATCATCCGTCAGATTCTGGTTCGGCATCGGTACCTTGTACTTGGCCAGCATTTCCTTCGCGGTCGAATCCGACTGCAGCATCTGCTCGGGGCTCCTGAGCCACTTCGTGAGCCAGGCCTTGTCGCGGCGCTTGGTGACGCCGTACAGATCCGGCCCCAGCTTGTCACCGCCAGCAATCGAGTGGCACGCAAGGCACTTGGATTCGAACGCGAGCTTGCCCTTCACCGCCACCGGATCGCTGGGCGCGGCCGTCGCAGGGATGTTGTGATGCTCGCTGTCGGATGCCTCGGCCGACTCGGCTCCTGGCTTGTCGGTCGCCGCGATGAGCCCGATGGCCCCCTGCGAAGCGTTGGCGAAGTGATGGTCGACCATCACGTATTTCCCGGCTTCTGGAATCATGAACTCCACGATGGCGCCGTTGGAAGAGCCCAGCAGTACGGTCTGCATCCCGCGGAATTGGTTGTCCGGGTTCCCCTCGATCCATACGCGGTCGAAGATGGTGCCGACTACGTGGAAGCTCGAAGTGTTCGAGGGCCCGACATTCATGACGAACAGCCGGACTCTCTCACCGGGCTTCGCCGGCAACGGCTTGTCGATGAACCCGTTGTAGCGTCCGTTGAACACCGTATAGGTGGGAGCTTTCGACCGTACCCGCACGCCGTCGAGCACGTACAACGGCTGCCCGTCGATCTTTCTCTTCTGCGGGTCGAGCATCGTGTAGAACTCGCTCTGGATGACGGCGTACTCGCGGTCGACTTTGGTCGGATAGCCGCCACGCGGCTCCACAATCATCATTCCGTACATTCCGGAGGCGATGTGCTCGAGCACCATCGGGGTCCCACAGTGGTACATGTAGACGCCGGGATAGTTCGGCGTGAACTCGAAGTTGATCGTCTGGCCCGGCGCAATGGACCGGTACTTGTCCTGGGGAGATACCATCGCCGAATGAAAATCCATTGAGTGCATCATCGGCGCTGACGATACCTGCATGCCGGGGACGACTTCGTCCGAACGGTTGGTCATCGAGAACTTGATGCGGTCACCCACCCGCGCCCGCACGATAGGTCCGGGTACCTGATCGCCGAACGTCCAGGCACTGAACTTCACCCCGGGGGCGATCTCGATCACCTTGTGGGTGGTGTCCAGGCGAATCTCCTTGACCGGGTCGGGGACCAGCGGCTTCACGGTGGCATCCAGGCTCAAGGCGCTCCCAGCGGAGAATGCGCCGGTATGACGCTCGCTCGTCACCAGCGCAGGACCTGGCTTGAAGTCCATCTTGGAAACATCGTACGGATCGGCTGAACCGCCCGCCGCGGTAGCGGGCTTCGAATCGGTCTGCGCATTGCAGCCGGCAACCAGCGACGCTGCCGCGAAGAGCGCAATCCGGGTCATATAATTCATTGTTATTCCTTTCAACTCAACGTGCGGTATGGGGAAGGCGAAGCACTGGCTTGCGCTGACAGAGCTGAATTGACGCTCGGCTCTTCATAATCTGGGCCGGGCTGAGACCCGAGGTAGCGGGAACAGGATCTTGCCCAGTGCCACTCGATTGCGGACGAGATCCTGCAGCGAATAGCGCGACGTTGCTCGCGCTCCCGCATCTGTATTCCTCAAACCTCTGAAACCCCATCTTGAAGATTATCTATAATTTTTCGGCAAAGGTGCATACGACTTGCACCTTTTCCGGCCAATCTTTGATTTGGATCAAACGGGGGGCTATGCGGCTGCGAACGAGATGTATCTTGTGCGTTGGATACCGACTTGTTCGTCACCGCGCTCTGGAAGTAGGGCATGGAGACAAAGGCTGAGGCCTCAAACGGCCAGAATTAGTCACTTGGCGGTTACCAGACTGGTGTTGGCCATGCAAACTCAGGTCCGCTCGCGCAAGATATGCTTTCGCCGTTGCGCCTCGGATACGAACTCCTCCAAATCGGGATCCAGCGCATCGCGAGCAGAGACGACTCCGATAAGCCTTCCGTTTTCGATCACAGGTACGTGGCGGAAGCCATTCTCGTGCATCATGAGCAGCGCGTACCCGAATGACTGGTCGGGATCGACAGTTTTCGGCGCTGTCGTCATAACGTCGGCCAGCCGGGTGGTCTGAGAATCACGGCCTGGCGCGATGACCCGGAATACGGCATCGCGCTCGGTAAAAATTCCGACGAGGCGACGCTCTTCGACAACCATCACTGCGCCGACTTTTCTTTTTGCCATCAGTTTGGCGGCTTTGCTGACGGTGGTCTCTGGCGAAGCAGTGACAAGTTTCTTTTTCTCCATCAGGGTTCTAATCCGTTGACTAAACATGGCACTCACCTAGTCTGGTATCGAGTTGTGCGCCTAGCCCAGCCAGATGGGCCTCTTGACCACCTTCTGGCACAAGTCGAATTGGGGCCATTTAGCCTGTCCTATCCGACGGTGAGCGGTGGGCGATTGGAACCCGCGGCTATCGCTGCTTGCTAGTTTTCGCTCCCGACCCCAATCGGCGGAGGGGCAAGGTTGACGATGCGTTTGAACAGTCGCTCGAAGTCCTTCTCCACGTCTTTAGCGATCAGCGGATCGGCGTTGCCGGCGAATGCCGCATCGATCTCGCGCCAGTCCTCCTCGGTCAGCACGCGCTCCGCCAGCGGCAAGACGACCTCCTCCTCCTGTTGCATGTGGCGCCAGTGGAAGTCTGCATAACGCTCCACCTCCTCGGCGAAGGCAGCGAAGTCCTGTTGGCCGCCCATCTCCCAGCGCAGCAGAGCCTGTTCCAGGTCCCGTATCAGCTTCGCGCCATGGATGTGCTCTGCCTCGAGCTGATCGAGTGCCGCGTTTGCCCTCGTAATCCGCTGGCGCAGCCGGGCGAACAGGTAGCGGTCCTCCTTGGGATGGTGTAGTTTCTCGGGAAACGTGTCGATGTAATGCACCATCGCCCGGAGCACTGTGAAGTCCGGCTTGCGTCTGCCCTCGCGCACCTCGTCAACCAGGTACCGCAGGCCGTGGAGCACGGCCGCGAGGCTGCGATGCTCGTCGCGGATGACGTTCAGGGCGGTTCTCATGGCGCGCGCTCCCAGGCAGTGGGGGTGGAACGATTGTGGGGCGGACCGGCTGTCCGCACCTTGACCCAGATCAACCGCGCTGGCGCGCCAGCTGGCATGCCCGCCAGCAAAGCATTGCGGCTACGCTCCATGATTGGTCCGTGTGTGTCGGCGTGTGTGTTGCCAGCGGGAACGGATCCGCCGAGTCGATCCCGGCCGCCTTGAGCGCTGATCTCCACGCCTTGGTGTTGACCTGCCTGATCGGCTTGCCCCGGTAGGTGAATACCTCCGGATGCTTGCCCATCTGCTCGCGCGGAACAATGACCGCAGCCGCGGACAACGGCACCGCAATGGCTTTTCTGGCCTTGGCCTGATCCGGGTGTATCCACGCACAACGTCGCGTCAGATCGACCTGCGACCACATCAACCCGGTAACGTTGGATTTCCTGAGTCCCGTATTTCCCCGGTAGCGGTTACGCGGCTATTGACTATATTCTAATCATCGTTAGACTGTTATCCCATCATGCGAGAAGTCAAGGATCGGTTGTACGAGCAAGTCAGCCGCATCGGGAAAGCCCTGGCGAGCCCGAAGCGGCTGGAACTTGTCGAGCTCCTGTGCCAGGGCGAGAAGAGTGTGGAGACACTGGCGCAGCAGGCCGACATCAGCGTGAAGCTTGCCAGCGCCCATCTCAAAGAGCTTCGGGCAGCCCGGCTCGTGGGCAGCCGCAAAGACGGCAGGTATGTGATCTACCGCCTTTTCGACCCAGGCGTGGCTGAGCTGTGGGTGAGCCTGCGAGCCGCCGCGGAGGAACGTTTGCTCGAGCTGCAGATGGCTCTTCGCTCTCTGGTGACCGCCGGCACTGAGCTGGTCGGCGTCGACCGAAACGTTATTCTCAAGCAGGCCAGGGAGGGAGCAGTCGTCGTCATCGACGTGCGGCCCGGGGAAGAGTTCGAAGCCGGGCATCTGCCCTATGCCCGCTCCTTGCCCTTGTCCGAGCTAAAGAAGCGGCTGAAGGAACTGCCCAAGGACAAACCCCTCGTGGCCTACTGCCGGGGCCCGTTCTGCATGATGGCCAACGAGGCGGTTGCGCTGCTGCTCAAGCAGGGCTACTGGGCCTTCAAGCTGGACGACGGTGTGGCCGAGTGGCGGGCCAAAGGGCTGCCTGTCGAGCAGTGAGGGTTCGAGCGACTTTCCGTGAAGACCCTGTTCATCCTCAACGACCCACCCTACGGCTCGGAGCGATCCTACAACGGCCTGCGGCTTGCGGGCGCGTTGTCCAAGACACCTGAGGACGAGGTCCGCGTGTTCCTGATCGGGGATGCGGTGGCCTGCGCCAAAGTCGGCCAGAAAGTCGCCGAAGGCTTCTACAACATCCAGCTCATGCTCAATCGCGTCGTGCGCAACAACGGCAAGGTGGGGCTCTGCGGCAGTTGCATGGATGCCCGCGGGATAGACGACACTGAGCTCTCCGCTGGCGCGGAGCGCAGCTCCATGGACGAGCTCGCCCAGTGGACGCAATGGGCCGACAAGGTGCTGGTGTTCTAGGAGGTCGGCGCGATGTTCTTCAAACAGCTTGCGACCAAGGATTCGTCTCTTTCTTACTTTTTCGGCTGCGCCGGGCACGGCAAGGCCGTGGCCGTCGACGTGGTGGCTGGCGACGAGGACTGGTTCGTCGAGGAAGCCAAGAAAGCGAACGCAGCCATCACGCACGTCATCGACACCCATGTGCACGCCGATCACCTCTCGGGCGGCCGCAAGCTCGCCGGGATGGTGGGCGCGCCCTACTGCCTGCATGAGCACGCCGCCGGGGTCGTCAAGTTCCCCTTCGAACCGCTGCGCGACAACCAGGTCATCGAGGCCGGCAACGTGCTCGTCCGCGTGCTGCACACGCCTGGCCATACGCCCGAGAGCGTGTCGCTGCTGGTCATCGACAAGCGCCGTGGCGAGGAACCGTGGTTCGTGCTGACCGGCGACACCTTGTTCGTGGGCGCGGTAGGGCGTCCCGATCTTCTCGGACGCGAGCGCGAGATGGCAGGAATGCTCTTCGATACCCTGCAGACCAAGCTCCTGTCGCTGCCCGACACCCTCGAAATCTTTCCCGCCCACCAAGCCGGCAGTGTCTGCGGTGTAGGGCTCTCCGGGAAACCCTCCTCTACGCTCGGCTTCGAAAGGCGCTGGAATCCGGCTCTTTCCATCCGCAACCGGGACGAGTTCATCGCCTACCTGACACGGGACATCCCGCCGCGTCCGGCCAATATGGATCAAATCGTGGCAGCGAACCTCGCCGCGTGATCCTAGTAGCGGCATGAATCACCCCGGCGAGCTCCTGCACGGCATCCGCTACAACCTCGACCAGTTCCTGCACCAGCTCCTGCAGGTGCTACTGGTGGGCTTGACCATCGGCATGATGCGCACCGTTGTGCCGGCGCTCGCCGAGAGCGAGTTCGGCGTGCCACGCAACTCGTTCGTGCTGCTGACCGCGTTTGTGGTTGCCTTCGGTTTCGTGAAGGGCGTGCTCAATTTCGTTGCCGGGCGGCTGTCGGAGCGCATCGGTCGCAAGCAGGTGCTGGTGCTGGGCTGGGTGGTGGCCCTGCCGATTCCCGCCCTGGTCCTGTGGGCTCCCAATTGGAACTGGATCGTTGCAGCGACGGTGCTACTGGGCATCAACCAGGGGCTCACCTGGTCGATGACCCAGACCGCCAAGTTGGACATCACCCGCGCAGACCAGCGCGGACTGGTCATCGGGTTAAACGAGTTCGCAGGCTACGTCGGCGTGGCCGGCGCGGGCATCATCACGGGCTATCTCGCGAGCGCCCTCGGAGCACGCTATGGGCTAGCGCTGTTCGGGATAGTGGTCATCGTCCTGGCTCTGATGCTGACGATCGTCTGGGTCAAAGACACGCGGCCTTGGGCGCGTGCCGAGGCGATCAGGCACGCCGCGGGAAAGATGGCGTTAAGCCCTCGCTATCCGCGCAACATCTCGACTCAGCCCTCGACCTGGGAAGTGTTCACGCTGATGTCCTGGCGCGACAAGCGGCTGATGGCGGTGTGTCAGGCCGGCCTGGTAGAGAAGTTCGTGGATGCCCTCGTCTGGGTGTTCTATCCGGTCTTTCTCTACCGGCACGGCGTCAGCATCAGCCACATCGGGTGGATTGTGGGCGTCTACGGCTTCGTATGGGGCGGCACGCAGTTTTTCACGGGAAAGCTCTCCGACCAGTTCGGACGACACCGGCTCAACGTCTGGGGAATGTGGCTATGTGGGGCCGGGGTGGGCTTGATGCTGGCCTACGAAAACGGGCTTTGGTGGTCGCTGTGCGCCGGCTTGAGTGGCTTCGGGATGGCGCTGCTGTACCCAAACCTGAGCGCGGCGGTGGCGGACATCTCGCACCCCAACTGGCGCGGCTCGGCCATCGGGATCTACCGCTTCTGGCGGGACTTGGGCTACGGGATCGGGGGACTGGGTATGGGCATTGTCGCGAGCACGTTGGGAACGCTCGAGAGCGGGTTCTGGTTCGTTGCGGGTGCGATGATCGTTTCCGGCCTCGTCTTGTGGAGGTGGGGAGAGGAGACGCACCCTCGCTTGAATCCCGCTTGACCGTCGTGCTGGCGCAGGCAGTGCAAGGAGTTGGCGATGGACATGTACTTTTGGGGGCACGGCTTTATGTGGATAGTCCCGTTGTTGTTTCTGGTCGGCGCTGTTCTGCTTCTGGCGCTCTTGTTTCGAGGGCCTTGGTTGGGCTGGCCAGGCGTTGGCCAAGGCGGACGCCGGGAGACGGCTCGCGAGATTCTCGACCAGCGCTATGCCAGGGGTGAAATTACGAAAGAGCAGTACGAGGAGATGAAACGCACGCTTGAGCGCTAAATGCTTCCATCGCAGCGACCATCGGTGTGGCCGGCGCTGACCAGCCAACACCAATTCTTTTCTTTCAGGAGGAACATCATGGCTACCCCCGTCACTTTCGACCCGAAGGAACTCGAGTCCAAGGTCAAGGCGATGTACCGAAGCGTCGCGGAAAACCCGCATGGCGAGTTCCACTTCGAGATGGGCCGAGCCATGGCCGAGCGCCTCGGCTACGCGCCTGCCGATCTAGATCGCATCCCGAAAGAGGCGATCGAGTCGTTCGCCGGTGTCGGCTACTATTTCCATCTTGCCGATCTCAAGGAAGGCGAAACCGCCCTCGATCTGGGTAGCGGTTCGGGCATGGACACGTTCATCGCGGCGCTGAAGGTGGGCCCGCGCGGGAAAGTCATCGGCATCGACATGACCGATGAACAGCGCGCCAAGGCGGAACGCCTGCGCGACCGCGATGGCTTCAAGAACGTGACGTACGTGAAAGGCTACATCGAGAATGTCCCGGCCCCTGCGGCGTCGATCGACGTCGTAATCAGCAATGGCGTGATCAATCTGGCGACTGACAAGAGCAAAGTCTTCAGCGAGGCGGCACGCCTACTCAAATCCGGCGGCCGATTTGCGATCTCCGACATTGTCACCGAGGTTCAGCTGCCCGAAACCATCGTATGCAACTCGACGCTATGGGCCGCCTGCATTGGCGGAGCCGCCCAGCAGGACAACTATCGCGGCCAGATCGCAGCGGCCGGCATGAAGGTGGTCAAAGTCCAGGACAATCCGACCTACCAGTTCATCTCGGACAACGCGCGTGGCGCCAGCAAGAAATTCGGCGTAAAGAGCATCTCATTGCTGGCGGTGAAGCCGTAGTAATCATCAACCTTACAAGGAGACCCCATGAATCCAAACAAAGCACTCTGGGAAAAAGGTGACTTCACACGCATTGCGGAGACCATGCGCGAGAGCGGAGAAGCGCTTGTCAAGAGTTTCGGAATCCGCAAAGGCCTAAAGGTCTTGGATCTCGGATGCGGCGACGGAACGACGGCTCTGCCAGCGGCAAGACTGGGAGCGGACGTGCTGGGCGTAGATATCGCGAGAAATCTAGTCGACGCCGGCAACAAACGTGCAGAGAAGGAAAGCCTCACGAATTGCAAGTTTCAGGAAGGCGATACGACCAATTTGCACGAGCTCGCGGATCATTCTTTTGATCTGGTCGTATCTATCTTTGGAGCCATGTTCGCACCAAAGCCGTTTGACGTCGCGAAGGAGATGGCGCGAGTAACCCGGCGCGGAGGTCGAATCATCATGGGCAACTGGATTCCAAACGATCCGACGTTGGTGGCGCAAATTCTGAAGATCAGCTCCGCCTACACGCCGCCACCGCCGGAAGGCTTCGTCAGCCCGATGACGTGGGGGATTGAGAGCAACGTGATCGAACGATTTGCCGACGCGGGAGTTCTCGCCGAGAAGGTCTCCTTCGCCCGGGACACGTTTACGTTCAACTATCCCAGCCCCCCCGCGGCGTTCGTGGATGGATTCCGAAAATATTACGGGCCGACCATGAATGCCTTCGAAGCGGCGGAAAAGAACGGTCGAGCCGCTAACCTGCAGAAGGAACTGGAAGATCTGTTCAACAGCCAAAACAGAAGCCAGCGCAAGGATGCTACATCCATTCCAGCAACCTTCTTGCGCGTTACAGTTCCGCTTTGAAAAGGTCGCGGACGAGAACGAAAGAAACCATGATGAGCCTACGTTCAGGGTCCGAGACGACTTCGCGATTCATGTTGTCCGTCGTGCGATAAGAGGTATAAGGAATCAAAGCCCCTATGATGGAGACGTTTATCGCCCCCTGGATTACAGTTGCAGCCCGCTCTACAGGCGGAGGGAGGTAGCTTTAGTCACGCCGAAAAACCTTATGAAAGTCATTGAACTTGCGCAGTCCGCGGCGGTTACTGCAGACGCGGTGAGGTATTACGCGCGGCTCGGGTTGCTGAGTCCCAAGCGCAACGCCGCCAACGGATATCGGGAGTTCTCTGCTCTCGATGTAAAACGATTGTGGTTCATCAAGAGGGCTCAGAATCTTGGGTTCTCACTTGCGGAGATCGAGACGATTATCCGGCAGGCGAGACAACGCAAGTCGCCGTGTCCGATGGTCCGCGACATCATCCACAAGCATCTTGAGCAGACAGGCGAAGAGCTCGAGCAGCTCATTCTCTTGGGAGACCGCATGCAAAAGGCGGCGAGGAGATGGAAGCGCATGCCGGATCGGGTACCGGATGGCAACGAGATCTGCCGGCTGATCGAGTTGGACGGGTTCGAGACCCCGGTCTGAGAGTGCTAAGCGGAGAAGGGCGGGAAAGGGATGCACTAGGACACAAGCAATCGGAGTTAGGAGCGGCGCGGTCAGAACCGTTTTCCCTAGCTTCCGCGGCTCCGATAGCGCGTGCCCTTGATCTATGTCCTGCTCTCAGGTTCAGAGTAACTCTTTCGGCCGCTCAGACACATACGAGCTTGACACAAGTCAAACATCCAATTCCCCGTTCACGCGATAATTCTCGCTAGTTAATCAATGAGGGACACAATGAAAACGATTTTACTCACGTTTCTTCTATGCCTTGCCGTGGCGTCATCGCCAGCCATGGCCCAGAGCAAGGATGAACACTCGGCTCACCACCCGCAAGGGCAGGCGGCGCCCCTAGCAGGCGGCGCAGAGGCCCCGCCGCCAGACGCATCTGCCAACGCTCAGCCCGGACCGAGCCCAGTCGATCAGGGCATGAAACACCTTCAGGACCTGATGACGCAGATCGAGCAGAGCAGCGACCCGGCGCAACGCGAGATGCTGTTGCACGAACACATGATCGCCATGCTCGAGCAACTCAAGCTGCTGCGCGGCCAGACCGAGGGCATGAACATGGCCATGATGATGGGCGACGGCGGGCAGATGGGCATGATGGGCGGTAAAAAGAAAGAAGAGTGGCATGAAATCCAGCAAGAAAGACAAGAGTGGCGGAATGATGTGCAGCGAAATGATGGGTGATGGAATGATGGGCGCAGGGATGATGGACATGCACAAGATGATGGAGAAGCGCCTTGGCATGGTCGAGCAGTTGCTCGAGCAGTCCATCGAGCACGCCCACATGCGCGAGGCCGCAGAGCACTGACCGTGCCCAGACCGTGATGATCTTGCTTAACGAAAAGCAGTATCGGACAGCTCTCGGCTTGACTCTCGACGAGGGGTGTGTGGCGGCTCAGCGCAGTTGCGACAAAGTGGAGGCCGGTTTGGAAGGAGTGGAAGGCGAGGATGCGGAAGCCCAGGCACTGAACGACCGTTACCCGAAAATCGTTGAGAAGTCATTCCAGACAACGGGAAGCATCGATGAATACCAGATATGGTTTTGGGAAGCCCTTGGATCTGAAATTTGATGCCGCGCTCGAACGCGTGACGCAGGAGCTGCAGAAGGAGGGCTTCGGTGTGCTGACCGAGATCGATGTCGCGGCCACCATGAAAAGAAAACTCGGCCAGGATATGCGCCCGTATCGCATCCTGGGCGCTTGTAATCCGCCCTTGGCGCATCGCGCGCTTTCGGCAGAGCCCTCCATCGGCCTCCTGCTGCCTTGCAACGTCGTGGTGAGAGAGGACGAGACGGGCAAGGTTCTTGTGGAATTCATGGACCCTAATGCCGTGCTCGAACTCGTGAACAAGCCTGAAATCAGTCGGCTCGCGGCCGAGGTTAGAACTCGCCTGGAACGTGTCATGCGAGCGCTGTAGGAGCTCCTTTGCTGGCATACCGGAGAGCGAATTGAAATGCAACGGCTTGCGCCACAGGGTCACGCCATCTGCGTAGGCGAATACGCATCGAGGTCTTACGCTTTGATGCGCGTACAGAGAGTCGCGGAAGCTTTGTGGCTCGCTTCCACGAATGGGCAATAGCTGAGCCACACGAGCAATCGGACGGAGGAGGCAATATGAAATCGTGGTTACTGGCTTCACTGACTGCGCTGGCATTGGTCGTGCCGGTGGCACAGGTTCGGGCCGATACGCAGAGCAACGACGCGGAAAAGCAGTTGATGCAGATGCAGGAGCGAAACAAGACGATGCAAGAGCAGATGGATCGCATCCGGCACACCAAAGACCCGAAGGAACGCGAGAAGCTCCTGCAGGAGCACATCCAGACCATGCAGAAACAGATGCAGGAAATGCGTGGCATGGGCGGGGAGATGATGGGACAAATGGGACAAGGAGGTGGGCGCGGAGCGCAGGGCATGGGCAGCATGGATCCGGAGAAGCGCCAGCAGATGATGCAGGACCGCATGGACATGATGCAGATGATGATGGAACAGATGATGAACCAGCTGCAAATCATGCAGGGAAAGGTACATGGGAAGATGCATGGGCAATGAGGACCGCGAACCACACTTATGCCAGTGCAATGTGTGCAGAAGACTGTTTCTAGAGCGCTCGTGACCAGCAGGGCAGGGGCGCGATGGGAATGGGGGGCATGGGCCAAGCCCATGACAGCGCGATGAGTCATGCCTTCACAGAGAGATAGGGATATGGACGCGCACCTGCACGACGTGCCGAGCTTCTGGCGCTCTCGAGCCGGTATCGCACTGCTGGTGCTCGGCGCTGTTGCCGCATTCTTCTTGCTCTCGGAGCACTGGGCGCACACACTTGGGGTGGCGCCCTATCTCCTCGTGTTGGCTTGTCCGCTCATGCACGTGTTCATGCATCACGGTCACGGGCATGGGCACGGCAGCCCGGAGGATAAACCGAAGGGAGGCTCGTGATGGATACGACGAGCAACTCCTACGGACTTTGGGGACTTGCGATCCTCAATATCGTCGTTTTTGTGGGTTTTGCATTCACGTTCTTCAAGCCGTCAACCCCTCGCGACTGGCGTAGCTTTGGGGCATTCTCAGCGTTCATGGTGGCGCTGTTTGCCGAGATGTATGGCTTCCCGCTGACCATCTATCTGGCTTCTGGCTGGCTCCAGAGCCATTATCCGCAGGTCAACCTTCTTTCGCACGACGCCGGACACCTGTGGTGGACGCTGACCGGCCAGCACGGCAATGCGCATTTCGGTGCGCTGCACATCCTGAGCGTTGTCCTTGTCGGCGCAGGGTTCTGGCTGCTGGCAAAGGCCTGGCATGTGCTGTACCACGCGCAACGACGCCACAGCCTCGCCACGGCAGGCCCCTACGCGAAGATTCGTCATCCCCAGTACGTCGGCTTCGTGTTGATCATGCTGGGATTCCTGCTCCAGTGGCCCACTTTGTTGACGTTGGCGATGTTCCCCGTATTAGTCTTCATGTATGTGCGGTTGGCACACAGCGAAGAAGCCGCGTCGGAGCGAGAGTTCGGCCAGGCTTGGCGCGATTACGCGGCGAAGACGCCCAGATTCATCCCGAGGCTCGGGGCCTCTGGCCAGGTGCAGGCCCGTTGAGTGGCAAGGGGTATGACATGACTCACGCAACCAGTGAGCATCATCGTCAGGTCGAGCACTCAATGCCAGAGTCCCAAGCTTTGGCGGCGGGCGCAGGCGTCGACCCGGTCTGCGGCATGAAAGTTGGCGCGGATGCTGCCGAATCGGCCACCGTCGAGGGCACGCTCTACCGGTTCTGCAGCAGAACGTGCGCAACTGCGTTCCGCGCCGAGCCGACAAAGTATGTAAAGCCGCGGGCAAAGTCCAGCGCAGCTGCAGCCCAGTTAGCTGTGGTCTACACCTGTCCGATGCATCCGCAGATCCGGCGCAATGCCCCAGGCAACTGCCCCATCTGCGGGATGGCGCTGGAGCCCGTCGCGCCCACCGTCGGCGAGGAGGACAACCCGGAGCTGCGCTCGATGACGAGGCGCTTCTGGGTCTCGCTCGTGCTCTGCATTCCGTTGCTGCTGATGGCTATGCACGAGATGTTGCCGTTCGATTTGAACGGCTGGGTCGAGCGCTTGGCGACGGGACTTGGCCTCCCGCATCTGATGGCGGTGAGCTGGGCGCAGTGCCTGCAGGCGCTGCTCGCTACTCCGGTCGTGCTTTGGGCGGGGTGGCCATTCTTCGAGCGAGGTTGGCGCTCGTTCGTCACCTGGCAGCTCAACATGTTCAGCCTGATTGGGCTGGGCGTGGCCGCCGCGTACTTCTTCAGCCTCTACGCCATCTTGTTCCCGGACACGCTCCCGCAGGCTTTCCGGACCCAGCACGGGCTGCCTCTTTATTTCGAGGCGGCTGCGGTCATCGTGGCGCTCGTCCTGCTCGGTCAGGTGCTCGAGCTGCGCGCGCGCTCCCGCACGTCGAGCGCCATCAAAGAGTTGCTGGGATTGGCGCCCAACACGGCAATCCGCGTGAAGCCAGACGGCACAGAGGAGGAGGTGGGCCTGGAGACGGTCGTCGTGGGCGACACGTTGCGCGTCAAGCCGGGGGCGAAGGTTCCAGTCGACGGTGCAGTTATCGAGGGCAGGTCCAGCGTCGACGAGTCGATGATTAGCGGCGAACCCATTCCGGTCGAGAAGACCGCCGGCAGCAGGGTGACCGGCGCCACGGTCAACCAGACCGGGTCCTTCCTCATGCGGGCGGAGCGCGTCGGTTCGGAGACGCTGCTCGCGCGCATCGTGCAGATGGTCGCGGAAGCCGCGCGCTCGCGCGCCCCCATCCAGAAGCTCGCCGACCAGGTCTCCGGCTGGTTCGTGCTCTCGGTCATCGGCATCGCCGTTCTCGCCTTTGCCGTCTGGGCGCTGGTCGGACCGCCGCCCCAGCTCGCCAACGCTCTGGTCGTGGCCGTGTCGGTGCTCATCATCGCCTGCCCCTGTGCCCTGGGTCTGGCCACCCCTGTCTCCATCATCGTCGGCGTGGGACGTGGCGCCAAGGAGGGCGTACTCATCAAGGATGCGGAAGCGCTCGAGCTAATGGAGAAGGTCGACACTCTGGTGGTCGACAAGACCGGCACGCTCACCGAGGGGAAACCGCAGGTCCAGGTCATCGTTCCCGCAGCTGGCTTTACCCCAGAACAAGTCCTCGGCTATGCAGCCAGCCTCGAGAAGCTCAGCGAACATCCATTGGCGCAGGCTATCGTGTCCCGGGCCCAGACCGACCGCGTCCCTCTGCAGCAAGTTGCGCAATTCGATGCCGTCACCGGCAAGGGGGTGCGGGGCACTATCGGCGGCCAGGCGGTATGGCTCGGGAACAGCGCTCTGCTCGCGGACGCAGCCGCGGGCACCTCGTCCGTAGACGCGGAGGTGGAGGCGCTCCGAGGTCAGGGGCAAACGGTCATGTATCTCGCGGTCGGCGACAAGCTGGCCGGGTATGTCGGGGTGGCCGACCCGGTGAAATCGTCGACCCCGGAGGCCATTCGGCTCCTGCGAGGCTCTGGTGTGCGCATCGTCATGCTTACGGGAGACAATCCAGTCACGGCGGCTGCAGTCGGGCATAAGCTCGGACTCGACGAAGTGAAGGCCGGAGTGCTCCCGGAAGACAAATATAAGCACGTCCAGGCGCTGCAGCAGGCAGGACGCATCGTGGCGATGGCCGGCGATGGGGTGAACGACGCGCCAGCACTGGCCCAGGCGAACGTCGGCATCGCGATGGGAACCGGCACCGATGTGGCAATGAACAGCGCGCGCGTAGTTCTGGTCAAAGGTGACCTGCGCGGTATCGCCAAGGCGCGGCTGCTGAGCCAAGGCACCATGCGCAACATTCGCCAGAACCTCTTCTTCGCCTTCATCTACAATTTCCTCGGCGTGCCGATTGCAGCCGGCGTGCTCTATCCCTGGCTGGGTGTGTTGCTGAGCCCGGTCATTGCGAGCGCAGCGATGGCGTTGAGCTCAGTGTCTGTGATTACGAACGCCCTGAGGCTGCGTTCGGCCAAGGTCTAAGTATTCTTTGAGGGTCGGCCACAACTCTCAGCAACTACGCGAATGTCTTCCTACCGAAAGGGACTACCCATGAAACGCTCCATTATCAGTCTCACGCTTCTATTGGCCAGCGTTATTGCTTACGCTGCAGGAGACCCGGTGCTCACCGTCTACAAGGACCCCTCGTGCGGCTGCTGCACCAAGTGGGTGGACTACATGAGGCGGTCGGGCTTCGACGTGAAAGTTGTCGAGACGCGGAACTTGGCCAGCGTGAAACAGCGCTTCTCTGTCCCGGACCGGCTCGCTGACCTGCCACACCGCGGTGCTGGAAGGAAGCGGACAGGTCATTGAGGGACATGTCCCGGCTACTGCGGTGCGCAAGCTCATCGCACACCCGGAGGTCAAGGGCGTCGCCGTGCCGGGCATGCCGGTCAACTCACCAGGCATGGGTCAGATGGACGGCAACCTCGTGACCGTGGATTTCTCCGGGAAGCCATTCTCCAGAGACTGACCCCAGCTCAGGCGAGGGTGCCACTGTGTCCGAGCAAGTGGTCTTGACTATTAGACTGGCCGTGCTGCTGCTTAGGGCAAGCCCCTAGCCATCATAGCTATGCTGCCTTACCACTACGAGAGCAGCGCAGTTGTCCATTCCCCGATGGAGCAAGTCTTTGCGCGTATTGACGATCACACGCGTCTGTCCTCCCACATGAGCGAGTCTTCGTGGAAGATGGGAGGGAGTCGGATGAAAGTTGAAGTCGACGCAGGTCTGGGGCAGAAGGTCGGCTCGCGGATTCGTCTGGCGGGAAGAGTCCTTGGTATCGAGCTTTCGGTTGAGGAGGTTGTGACGGAACGTAGTCCTCCCTTCCGAAAAGTTTGGGAAACTACTGGCTCCCCGAGACTTCTGGTGATTGGTCATTACCGCATGGGGTTCGAGTTATCGCCCCGAGGGCAGGCGAGTCGACGCTCCGCGTCTTCATCGACTACGCTCTGCCAAAGCGCACCAGCAGATTGGCTAGGCGCACTGCTTGGGAGGTCCCGATGAGATTCACAGCAGTGGTGCGGCAGCGGTTAGTTCGCGCCGATCACTGCACCCGCGGTCGATGCTGGCAATCTGGACGAGCAGCGGCGGAATCCCAACTCAACAATCAGAACAGAGATACGTCGAGGCGCGCATGAGGAGGCCGCATGCGCCCTGAAGGCTGGACGCGACAACGTGACTCTAGCGGACTGCGTATACAAGGCGCATCTGCGCAATTTAGCGGAGAACACAGGGACGATGGCCTTCATGCTGGGCCTCTTTTTTGAGGGCTGGCTGCACGCCGCCGCCAGCCCTGGAATTCAGAATAGATGGTCAGCAGAACGCGTTGCGCGCGATTTCTTTTACATCTCGAAGTATCACACAGAGGAGCTGGGCATCGACCCGGAGGCAGTTTGTCACGTCACCGAAGGTAACTGCGACAAAGTCATGTCGATGTGGAACGAGTGGAAAGAGAGGATTCAACAGCCGATGCACGTGAGATAGGAGAGTGCGACTCAGTTCTGTCTGAGGAACGCGCCCGGGTCAGCGATGCGCGGTCGGAATCTGGCAGAAGCCCTGCGCCGGCACATCGAGCGCGCTGTTGAACTTGCTCGACAGATTCTGGAAGGCGATGAGTCCGGTCAGCTCGACGATGGCGTCCTCGTCGAAATGGCTCTTGAGCCTTGCGATCAACTTTTCGCTTACCGTCTGGCCGGTGATGGTCACCGCTTCGGTGTATTCGAGGGCAACTCGTTCCTTCTCGTCGAACAGTTGACTGTCTCGCCAGTTCGCCAGAGCCTCGACCTTGGCCATCGATCCTGCTCTCTTGGCCAGCGTCGCGGATCGAGCAGAGCGTCTCAGGCTCAATCCGTGGTCGCGGTCCGGTACCGCGCCTGCCCGCTGGCAAAGCCCTCAACCCAGCGCGTGAATGCGTCCGCCGGAAGCGCCTCACTCAGCACATGTCCCTGGATGACATCGCAGCCCATGTCCCGCAGCGTTTCCAGGGTGGCTTGGTCCTCCACGCCCTCGGCGACCGCACGAAGGTCGAAGTTGTGCGCGAGATCTATGGTCGCCTGCACCAGGCGCCGATCTCCCAGCGATTGATTCAGGTTGCGCACGAAAGCCCGATCGACCTTGAGCTCGTCCAGTGGCAGCTGACCCAGGTACGCGAGGCAGGAGTAGCCGGTTCCGAAATCATCGAGCGAGAGCTTGACGCCCAGGTTCTTCAGCCGGCGCAGGCTCGCGGCCGCCTCGGTGAAGCTGTGAATCATCGAGCTTTCGACGATCTCCAGAGTCAGACGATCCGCATTCACGCCCCAGGTCACAAGGCTCCGCGCTACGAGATCGGGAAAACCCCGGTCTCGCAGGTTGTGGGTCGACAGATTGACGCTCACGCGGATGGGCAGACCAGTGCTCGCCCACACGCTGACCTGCCGGAGCGCCGCATGCAGCACAGAGCTGGTCAGGAACCCGATCCTGCCTTCCTCCTCTGCGGTGGCGACCAGCAAAGGCGGCGGGAGTGACCGGCCATCAGCCAGCGTCGCCCGCAGCAGCGCTTCGACCGATTCGCAACGACCGCTTCCCAGGTCGAGTTGAGGCTGGTAGGCGAGGGTGAACGCGTTGGATCGGAGGACCTCGAGCGCTTCTGCATGGGCAATTGGGAGCGGTTCAGCAGCGCCGTCGTGGGACCGTTCGTCGAACAACCAGATGCCGTCTTCGCGTTGCTCAGCTTGGGTGGCTGCGGTATCGGCGCACATCAACAAGGTCTCGGCGTCCTCGGCATGATCCGGAGAGCAGGCAATGCCGATCAGAACGCGTCCCCAAATCAGCCCCGGCAGGCGCCGCGATGCATCCGCCATGGCCCGGGAGATCTTGTGAGCCGCGAGCGTCGCCTGTGCCGCGGCTGCAAGATCGGGCAGCACCATGCACAGCTGCAGCGTATCCACAATGCAGTAGCGGTCCGCTGGCCGGAGGAGCTGGGCGAGCTGGACGAACTCTTGTTCCGCTTGCGCTCCGATGTGCTCTTGCGTGAACAGATGCAGCCGATCCTTCGGCTTGAGCCGGAGCATGAGCACTGCGACACAGCGCTTCGCCGAGCGCGCCTTTGCAATGGTCTCCGCCACCGCCGGGACAAGATGCGAGCGCTGTATCTGCCGCTCGCCCGGTCGCCTTTGCCTCTTTGGCAATGCCCATCCTGCCATTCTGGCCGCCACCGGCTTAGGAGCGCGACACGTAGTATTCGGTGGTATCGACCGCAAACGAGGCCGTTGGCAGGCCCTGGCGGATATACGGCACCCGATCCGCGGAGGCGCCCTCGCCGTGCAGCAGATCCAGTACGAACGGAATCTCCAGAGGTGTCTTGTCGGGCGCCGAAACCACCAGCACCTTGGGTTTGAGCCGCTGCGGTCTGCCAGGCTCCAACACCACGGCGAACTCCCCGGTGGACAGCTCGACCAGCGTACCGACCGGGAAAATACCGATGGCCTGGATGAACAGCTCCACCAGACCGGCATTGAAGTAGGTGTCGGCCCACCCTTGCAGCTGCTGCATCGCGGCGTACGGCGATATGGGCTGTGCGTACGGGCGGATCGACGTGAGAGCCGAGAATGAGTCCACGATGCCGGCCATTTTCCCGATGGGGGAGATCTCTGCATCGTGCAGACCCCGCGGATAGCCGCTCGCGTTGAGCCTCTCATGGTGCTGCGCGACCCCGGCGACCAGGTCCGGGTGCGCAACCGCAGAGGACTCGACGATTTCCAGACCGTATTGAACGTGCCGCTTGACTTCTTCGAATTCCGCGGGCGTGAGATTTCCGCGCTTGTTCAGGATGCGCTCATCGATCCGCAATTTCCCGACGTCGAGCAACATGCCGACCTGGCCCAGATAGGTCAGTTGCTCTCGCGAGAACCCCAGCTCGCGGCCGAAGCTCGCGAGCAGCACGGCCACCTGCAGGGCGTGGGTGTAGCTCGATTCGTCCGCCTCCCGCATGCGCGACACGAGCTGTAGCGCGCCGGGGTGGCGGATGATGCTCTCCACGAGATCTTCCACCACGCTCTCCACGGCCTCGATCTCCAGCCCCTTGCCGACCCGGATGTCGTGCATGACCGCCCCGAGCATGTCGATCGCGGCCCCAAAGCTATCATCAGCGCGCAGGAGCTCCTGCTCGAGCGGTACGTTGTGATAGACCGTAGGCCCGTGTCCGCCGCGCTTGAGTCGGGACGCCTGGGAGCCATCGGCGGCGCTTGGCTCCTCAGGGGCGCTAAAACGGACGCGCTCGAGCTGCTCTCTCAGCCAGGCCAGCAGGTCTTTTCGCGGTCCGAGAGCGACGCTCTGCCTGCGTTCCGGCGCGTTCACCGGGGGTGCAGCATCTGCAGGCCCGCTCACGAACAGGCGATTGGCGGTCTTGACCGACGAAGTTCGCGAATCCCTTCGCAGCAGGCGTGCGAGTGACGGCTTTTCGTCCACCTCCGGCTCGGTATTACCGCGGCGCCGCGAACATCTCGTGTAACCAGCGTGGAAACAGGCTGCGCCGAGGCTTTCGCGGTTTCGCCGGCGTGGAGATGACTCGGCCAACCTTTGCGCTCGACGGTCGCCGGAGGTTCGCGGGGGGGCGCCGGGTAGTCGGCGTCGTTGACGGCGGACCGGCGGAGATCGACGGTGACCTTACGGCAGGTCTGCCGCAGTTGCGCAAGCGTCTGCTCGTCCTCGATCAGAAACCCCTGAACGAGGAAGGGTGTGTCGAGCCAAGGCCGGTCCAGGGCAGACACGAACATGCCCAGGGCGAGCTCGTCGACTGAAAACTGCTTTTCCAACCACGACTCCGAATCGGAATGGGGCGAGGTCTTCCTGCTAGATCAGTCTGGCTAGGACGCGACGATCTATGCGCTTTCGGGTGGGGATTAGCTAGTTCTATGCCTAGTTCACCAAGGAGACCCCCCGGCTCTGCCGGGGAGGCAGTAGCAGTTTGACATTTCCGGGAGTCCATCGAGGAAACTCCCGATCGTGAGCCGCCAAGCACACGAAAGGGAGATTCACGATGGACAAGATAGAAAGCCTAAGCCACACGAAGTGGGAGTGCAAATACCACGTGGTGTTTATTCCCGAAGTGCCGCCGAAGACGTTGTACGAGGAGTTGCGACAGCACCTTGGGGAGGTGTTCCGCAGGTTGGCCGAGCAGAAGGAAAGCCGGATCGAAGAAGGGCATCTGATGCCCGATCATGTGCACATGATGATCTCGATTCCGCCGAAGTACGCGGTGTCGCAGGTGATCGGGTACATCAAGGGCAAGAGCGCGATCCATTTGGCGCGGGTTTACGGCGAGCGGAAGCGCAATTTCGTGGGGCAGCATTTCTGGGCGCGAGGGTACTTCGTCTCGACGGTGGGCCGGGACGAGGCGGTGATCCGTGAGTACATCCGCAACCAAGAGCAAGAGGATAAGCGCTTCGATCAGCTGAACCTGTGGCGCTGACCGGCCACCCTCAGGTGGCCCAAAGAGACTCGGGGCCGCGTTAGCGACCCCGCTTAGCCGCTTTGAGCGGCTCACAACTTAAAGCCCCCGGCTTTGCCGGGGGATACTTACTTGCCGAAGCCGGCTTTTCCGACCCCTTGGACGGGCGGTGCGGGCATGCGGGCCCCTCCGGTGGCGCTCAAGCGAGGCGCCTCGTGGGTCGCTTCGAGCCAACGCGGTGCGGTCCAGCAGCTTTCTAGGTATTGCGCCTCGGTGGGAGTCGATCCCGGTGCCTCGCACGGCACACCTCACGCGGTCTC
>CAVPKE010000003.1:0-154235 GCA_963705615.1 uncultured beta proteobacterium
GTCTCGGGATATGGCCGAAGCGTAACCGATAGTCAGCCAGGTGAAGCGCCAGCATGCGGAGGCACTCGAGGATCTGCTCTGACGTCATCGTCTCAACGAGCTCCTCGGCGAGGGTGCAGTACTGCTTGAACTCGTCGAGGTCGGTCACGGGGTCTCCTAGTTACTAAACGAGGCGCTGCTCGCTAAGCTCCGAGAGCACAGGTCCGCTGCGAGTCTCGGTAGCACCGAGACCGCGTCATCTATCCCTGTAACAACCGTGCGTGATCAATATTCTTGTCTGTCGGGAACGTTTACGGAACTGAGCGAAGACATCCCGCTTGATTAGTCATGGTTTTCTTTTCGAACCTCACACTCTGAGAGAATTTGTGTGTTCGCTACTTTTTACAGTGCTCTCATTTGATCGGGCACGATTCCAATTCATCTACTTGAAAAACAATCAAGTGCTAAACCTGGCTAGCAATATGCAATATGCTTACGGGCCTGGGCAGGCACGTGAGTTTGTAGCGCGTTCGCATCCAATAGGAAGATGAAACGCTACGACTATCCGCTTTTAGGCTAGTTCCATCTTGCTGCGCTGACGATCAATAACGGCCTCGAATCGGAGTAGCGTTATGCGTCCGAAGGAGGGAACATGAAACTTCCTACCATGATCGCCGCTAGTATCCTCTTGTCTAGTAGTGTCCACGGCGCGCCGCTCTGGGATGAAAGCGTGAATGGGGATTTCTCGGATGTGAGCGCCACGCCGACCAGTCTTTCGGTCCTGTCGGCTGGCACTTATGAGGTGCTGGGCTCTCTGCACGCGCTGACCGATCCGTACGACACCTTCTCATTCGATATTCCCTCGGGGGATATTCTAAGCGCGTTCTTTGTGCGCGAGGTCGTATCAACGTTTAACGATTCGCCGTTGTCCCTGCGACAGGGAGCGACAGGAACGGATCCGGTGATAGAGTTTGGGCTATGGCCCTTCCTGCCGGCGCCGGGGTTGGATCTGCTTCAGATCAGCTCTCAGCCTGGGCCGCAACCGCCAGGTACATACACTTTTACAGCTGGACCGCCCAATTTCCCCCCGCAGGAAGATACGCTCACCACATACCAACTCGAAATTCAGATAACTGCCGCGCCGGTGCCGGAGCCCTCTACGATGAGCTTGATTGCTCTGGTTACGCTCCTACTCTTTTTCTCGCAGCAGGGACTCTGGCGAGCTACCCGCCTTCGAAAGGTTTAGCTGCTAGGGCCTCGTTATCAGTTATGAACCTTCGTACCTTAACGTTATTGGCTTGCTTATTGGCTAGTGGTACCGCGTACGCGATCCCTACCGACGACTTCAACCGCGCCACTTTGGGCCCGAATTGGGTGATCCAGACAGGCTCGATGGCAACCGATGGAGCCGTAGTAACTGGCACGGATGGGGCGCTTATGACATACACATCCGGCAATGGTCAAACGTCTGCCTCAATCGATGTCCTGCTCGCTGGACAACTCCCTCAGTACGGTGCCATCGTCCTCGGTTACCAGGATCTAGGCCACAACGCCTTCATTAAGCTGCAGAACAATGGCGGTATCATGGGCTTCAATGCTGCAGGTTTCTACTACGGCAACAACGGCAGCACTTCTCAATCTGACTTCTTCTTTATTTCCGGCTTAGAGGATACGCTAAGCGCCCGCATCACAGGGTCCCTCATCGGCTCCCTCGCGACCCTGAGCATCGACACCAATTTCGACGGGATCGCTGAGCAATCGTTCAACTTTGACTACGGCGCTCGCACCTTTGGCACCGGCGTCGGTTTGGGGATATTTGGCCTGGCCCAACTCGACAATTTTACGGTTGGTACCAACGCCGTCCCCGAACCCGCCACGCTCGCTCTTCTTGGCCTCGCGCTCGTTGGCATCGCCTTTACGAGACGGCGCAAGCTCATCTGACAACAAGCGACAAGAAAGAAGACAAAGACGAAACCAGAGTCCTGACTGACCCCGCCCCGTAAGGCTATCGGTGGCGGGCCCTGCCAAGTTGATAACGTGAAAGGGCTCTCAGAGCGTAGAGAAGAACAAACCCAGCATGATGACGGAGGCGGTACTCACCATTTGCGATGACCGCAAGCGCAAGTGCGAGGCCTCCTGTAAGAATGAGAAGCGCCAAGTTGTCTGACACGGTCGACCTCCCATCGATGGCCGTGCGCAATGCTCACTGCATGTAACCCCGCAGGGTCACAAGCATAAGGAGGTCCATGACGCTGTTCTAGCGGGGAATCAACGCTGTAGCGGTAAGGGGCGAGGGGCGATGTCGGCGGACGTAAAGCGGATCGACGCCGGAAAATGGGGTTTTGTTTTCGACCTCATCGCATCCTGCACCACCAGCCCTGGCGGTAGAACACGATCCCCTCGGGAGTCTGCGCCTCCTCGTAGCCTTCGAGGCCGAGCGCTAGCGGACTGATCCCAGTTAGCTGCGGCTCGATCAGTGGCGGCAAGGATTCCTTGCTGCCGCCCATGCAAACGGCCTGCCGGATCGCTTTCCCGTTGATCTGCACGATCTGGGTACGCACGTCGCCAACAACGCCCACAGCGGCGCGCAGCTCGGCCTCGGACAGTTTGCGGCCCTGTTGGTAGACCCGGACAACGGTGAGGAGCATTGCGCCACTGTAGGGTTCATACAGTGGTTTTCGTCAAGGCCAGCGTCCGGGCCCGTCTGGTAGAGTTTCCTCCGTGCCCAAAACGCTCCTATCCCTTGCCTCGGTACAAAGGCATGTGAGAGCTCTTCTGCTTCGCGCCTTTCGGCATGTGCTCGCATGGGCGCTTACAGCCGTATTGCTGCACTCTCGTGCGTCTTGGTCGGAACTGTACACCGCGCAAGATGCCGCAAGCCACATTGGCGAGATCGGCACTGTTTGTGGCCTAGTCGTCAGCTCCAAATTTGCCATGAGGAGTAAGGGGCAGCTGACGTTCCTGAACCTAGATCGCCCTTACCCAAATCACATCTTCACCGTTGTCGTCTGGGGCAAGGATCGACCCAAGTTCGGTAAACCAGATCTGACTTTCGCTGGCAAGCGAATCTGCGTCCGGGGGTTGATCGCAGACTACGAAGGCCGGCCAGAGATGATGGCAACAGACCCAGTTCAAATCACCTTTCCATAGGGGCAGCTTTTGTCGTAGCACGCAAGCCGGGCGGCAGCGTCTTTGATCTTCAGGTGTCGCAATCGGTGTCCGAGCTGATAGACATTGTCGGTTGAAATCGATTCCTCTTCAGAGAGACCGGGTTCGACCCTGAGTTGCCTGTCGTGCTCAGAGAAGCAGACCTTCGCGGACTTCGCTTACGGCGACAAAGAGACGTTCGTTGAACGTCCGATCAGCGTTGACCTATCGGCACGTACCGATTAGAGGCCCCCCGGCGTCGATACAGGACGTGGAGCAGGAACGTAGGCGCATGCTCGAGCGCCCTGCCCCAGTACCATTCGGTGTAAGCTATGCACATCCGGCCCGCCCGCCGTCGCTTAGCGCTCGGGGAGTTCCGGCTGATCCATCGGGGACCAGCTCAAGCTGCCTTCAGCGCAGTGTCGCGCGCGTATGCCCCAGCAGCCCGGGAGGGAACCGCTATGAAGTGCGATGGCAACCCCTCGCTCCATCCGGTCATTCCTAGCCATGACGTCCCACACGATGTGCGCTGGGGTCGGCGGGAGTTCATCAAAGGCCTCGGGGCTCTAGCGGGGTCTGCCGGACTGCTCGGCTACGACATGAGGCCGGCTGCCGCGGAGCCGGCGCCGGAGACGACCAGAATTCGCCTGGTCAGAATCGAGCTATCTGCATGGTGCCGCAGTATTTCGCCGACGAGCTTTTGCGGCTCGAGGGGTTCTCGCAGAGTCGAGTATGTAACGCAGCGTGATGATGATCTTGATCCCAACGTCCTAATCGCCGCAGGCCGGGCAGACTTCACGCTGGAGTCGGCGACAGCAGCTGGTCCCGGCACTCGATCGCGGACAGCCCCTCGTCCTGCTCGCCGGCGTTCACGGCGGCTGCTACGAGCTCTTCGGAAACGAACGAGTCCGGGCGATTCGGGATCTCAAGGGGAAAAGCGTTGCCGTTGGACTGCTCGGAGCCGCAGATCACGTCTACATCGCCAGCATGTTGGCCTACGTCGGCATGGATCCGCGGCATGACGTCAAATGGCTCGACACAGGGACGTGGGACGGACCAATGCAGCTTTTTGTCGACGGAAAGGCTGACGCGTTCCTCGGGTTTCCGCCGCAGCCGGCAGCAGGTTCGTGCGAAAAAAATCGGTCATGTCATCGTCAACACCGCCCAGGACCGGCCTTGGTCCCAGCATTTCTGCTGCATGCTTACCGGGCATCGAGAATTCGTGCACAACAACCCCATCGCCACGAAACGGGTCGTTCGCGCCATGCTCAAGGCCGCCGACGTCTGTGCCCGGGAACCCGAGCGGGCTGCGCGATATATGGTGAAGAACGGCTACGAGGACAACTACGCCATTGCTTTGGAGGTGGTCAAAGAGGTGTCCTACAACGCCTGGCGTACCTTCGACCCGGACGACACGCTGCGCTTCCACGCGCTGCGCTTGCACGAGGTCGGGATGATCAAGTCGAGTCCGCAGAAGATCATCGCGCAGGGCACAGACTGGCGGTTTTTGAACGAGCTCAAGAGAGAGCTGAAAGGCGTGAGCGCGGGCAGTAGATGGAGAAAGCAAGCTAACTTTGCAGTGGACCGTCAGCAGCCGGCTTCGCCGCCTGTTTCCGGCCGGTGATTGCCGTCGTCTGAACGGCAGCTATGGGTCCGATAGCACCGTCGAACGACTGCTTTCAGCGGCTTGGCTGTACTTCCGTACATGGACGCCCCCGGTTTGCCAAGCTTTCAGTTCGTGATGGATTTAGGGAAGATTGCAACCGTACATCCGGACTTTCGATGCGGCAGTGCCGCTGTCCCTGATGGAATTCGCTGGTTGGCTCCTCAATCGCTTTTGCGCACTCGAAGTGCTGCGGACGTTGTGGGCTTCGCCAACCACGGTCTTACCTTTCTTGCCATCACTGCGTGATCGCTTGAGCAATCGGTGGAAGGATCTCCTCTGCTAACTTTGCGTTTAGCGTGTTGAACCTAGGCGGCGGCCCGCGTCGGGACGTAATCGGGCTGGAACTCCCGGTCGTGCGCAAGTAGCGCCCACACCGTGCGCGCGTTCTTGTTCGCCAGCGCGACCGCCGCGACGTTCGGATTGCGCCGCTGCAGCAGACCAGCCAGCCAAGGGTTGACGCTCGCCCTGCGCTGCGCGGCCAGCAATCGCGGAGCGCGCGCCATGAATGAGCAGCGTGCGCAGGTAGACATCGCCACGCTTGCTGATGCCCAGTAAGGTCGGCTTGCCGCCGCTGGAATGCTGTCGCGGCACCACTCCCAGCCACGCCGACACCTGCCGCCCGTTGTCGAAGCTCTTCGCGTCAGCGATGGACGCCACCAGCGCGCTGGCGCCCAGGGGTCCGATGCCGGGGATCTTCTCCAGCTTCTGGCTCAGCTCGCTGCTGCGATGCCAAGCCTTGATCTGCGCTTCGAGTTCGCCGACCTGGCGATCCAGGTCCTTGAGGTGCTCGATCAACCGCTCGATCAGCTGTCGGAACGCTGCGGGCAGCTCGTCACTGGCGTCCTCGAGCGACCTTCGGCACACGCTTCGCGACATTGGTGATGCCCTTGGGTATGACCAGGCCGAACTCGCCCAGCAGGCCGCGGATCTGGTTGGCCTGCGCAGTGCGCGCCTTGACGAAGCCCTGACGCACACGGTGCAGCGACAGTACGGCCTGCTGCTCGACGCTCTTGACCGGCACGAAGCGCATGTTCGGTCGGGCCACCGCTTCGCAGATCGCCTCGGCATCGGCGACATCGTTCTTGTTCGTCTTCACGTAGGGCTTGACGAACTGCGGCGCCATCAAGCGCACGGTGTGTCCGAAACCTTGCAGCTTTCGGGCCCAGTGATGCGCACTGCCGCACGCTTCCATGCCGATCAGGCACGGCGGCAGGTTCGCAAAGAACGCCGCCATCTGGTCACGCTTGAGCTGCTTCTTCAGCACGGTCTTGCCTCGCTCATCGACGCCGTGTACCTGGAACACGTTCTTTGCCAGGTCGATGCCAATCGTCGTAATCTTCATGGCGGACGCTCCCCTCGTTTCAAGTGGTTGATCAACACTTCCACTTTGGCACATCGATGCCGTTACGGAGTGGGGGCGTCCATCCCATTGCTCTTGGGCGAGGGTGTGTGGAAACGCGGTTGTTGGTCGCGTTGTGGCGGGGCGGTCGCTGATTAAGTGGACGGCGTTTGCGTTCAGAGCCCTCAGGCGCCCAGCAGCCTCATCGCCCTCATCGTCTTGGCCATGCCGAGCAGCTTGATCACGCGCTTGAGGTTGTAGGCGAGTACATGCAGGCTCATCTCGGTAGCCACATGCTTCAGCCCGCGCATCAGGAAGTGCGTTGAGCCCATCCAGTGCTTGAGCGTTCCGAACACATGTTCGATGGTGCGTCGTCGCAGCGTCATCGCCTGCGGTTGCCGATCGAGCCGACGCTGCATCGTCTCCAGGATCGCTTCATGCTCCCAGCGGGTGATGCGGCGATAGTCGCTGGGGGTGCAGCGCGCTTTGAGTGGGCACCTTGGACATGCCGATGACCAGTATCGGTGGAGCCTCAGGCCGTGCTCCACCGTCGTCATGCGGTAAATGGCCCGTTGGCCGGCCGGGCACCGGTAGGCGTCATCCTTGGCGGTGTAGGTGAAGTCAGCCTTGCTGAAGCGACCCTGCGCCTTGGCCCCGGAGGTCATCGGCTTGGGTACCAGTGGCGTGATGCCGGCCTCAGTGCACGCCTTGATCTCGGGACCACTGAAGTAACCCCGGTCGGCCAACGCCTGCAGCCCACGCTTGTGCATCGCCTCTTTGGCTGCGGTCGCCATCTTGGTGAGCTGCGCCCGGTCGTTGCCGACGTTGGTCACCTCGTGTGCCACGATCAGGTGATGCTTGGCATCGACCGCGGCCTGGACGTTATAGCCCACCACCCCCGTGCCCTTGGCCTGGGAAATCATCGAGCGCGCATCCGGATCGGTCTGCGACAGCTGCTCGTCGGGCTCACGCTTCAACTGCTCGCGGATCGCGTCCATGCGCCGCATCTGCTCGCGCAGCGTCTTGATCTTCTCGCGCAGCCGCTCGGTCTTGGCTTCGACCTCGGCCGGCTGGGTGCGGTCGGCGGTCTCCAGCGCCGCCAGGTAGCGCTCGATGCTCTGCTCGATCTGCTGCTGGCGCTTATCGACCTTGCCTGGGGTGAAGTTGCGATCGCGGCTGTTGACGGCCTTGAACTTGCTGCTGTCGATGGCCACAATCGCCTGGCTGAACAGCCTCAGCTCCCGGCACAGCTGCACGAAACGCCCACACACGTTACGGATACCAGCACCGTTTTCTCGCCGGAAGTCGGCAATGGTCTTAAAGTCGGGCGCCAGCCGCCCGGTCAGCCACATCAGCTCGACGTTGCGCTGCGCCTCGCGCTCCAAGCGCCGGCTCGAGGCAATGCGGTTCAGATACCCGTAGATGTAGATCTTGAGCAGCACCCCCGGGTGGTACGACGGGCGCCCTGTGAGGGCCGGATTGGCCCCCTCGAACCCCAACGCCTTCAGGTCCAGTTCCTCGACGAAGGCATCGACTGCACGCACCGGGTTGTCTTCAGCAATGTAGTCGTCCAAGTACTCGGGCAGCAAAGTCGCTTGACTTCGATCCTCACCTTCGACGTATCGCTTCATCGGCCACTCGCATCATGACGATGAGCTAAGTCTATCAGGCATGCATTGCATTACGTTTTCACACAACCTCGGCCGCATCCTGCCCTTGCCATTGCTCGCCAAAGCTAGGCAGTCGTCCTCAGCGCTGCTGCGCCAGCGCATTGAGCCGATCCAGAATCGCCCTCTTCTGGTCCTCAAGCTCCCGGTAGCGCGCGTACATGCGGTTGAGATCCCCCGTGTACTGCTTGATGCGGTACTCTCGCTCGTTCTTCTGCCGGACTACATCGTCGTAGTTCGGTGGCGAGCCCATCTCGTACTGGGGCGAGTTCTGGATCACCTGTGGATACTGCGCCTCGATTTCGCTACGGCGCAGCTCTTGGATCATCTGGAACTGCTGGTATGTCGACTGCTGCTCCTGCTGCAGCAGATTCAATTGAGATTCGAGGCGCCTGATCTCGGCGTCCGTCGCCGTATCGGCGAACGACAAACCCGACAGGAGTAGCGCAAATGCGGCAACCACGCGCTTCATATCCGGCTCCTACTTTCTGTTGAGCCCCAAGTGACTAAGATCGGCCAAGTAGTCGGGTGGTTCCTTTGCGCCGACCAACCGCTCGTCGGGCAGCGGTTGCTGCGTCACCGCCCGCACCGGAACGACGCCTGCCCACACCGGCCAGCCGTAGTCGTCTTCGTCGTCGTGGGGCCAGCCGGTGCGTATCTTCGCGGAGCCCTCCTCTATCGCCATCCGCAGTACGGTCGTCGCTTTGATCTCCTTTGTTGTTGCAGGGCGCAGCTGCTGCCACCGGCCCGGAAACATCCGTTCCAGGAAGCTCTCCAGCGCCCGCAGCTTGGCGCCCTCGCCCTCGATTTTGCGGGCTCGGCCGAACAACATCACCGAACGGTAGTTGATCGAATGATTGAAGCCCGAGCGGGCCAGCACCAATCCATCTAGATGCGAGACCGTGAAGCAGGCGTCGACGCCCTTCTCCAGGGTGCGCAGCATGCGGCTCGCGCTGGAGCCGTGCCAGTACACGTGGTCCCGGTCGCGCCAGTAAGCGGTGGGCGTCACATAGGGATGCCCATCTATGACGTACCCGACGTGACACAGCAGACCCGCATCGAGAATCGACGCGATCGTGTCGAAGTCGTAGGCGCCGCGCTCACGCAGACGCTTGACGCGTGAACGCGTGGTGGGGGTCAGGTCGCTCATCGGGTACCTTCAGTCATGGTGCGACGAGGTCATGGTGCAGCGAGTGTCAGTAACCACGCCTGCGATCCACCAACCCGAGCGGCTGCTCGCCGCGCTCGATCCGCCGAATGTTGTCGATTACCTGCGACACCATCAGTTCGGCGATGGCCTGGGCGGCGACGTGAGGCGTGACTACTACACGCGGATGGTGCCAGAAGGGATGATCGGGTGGAAGCGGCTCGCGCTGGAACACGTCGAGCATCGCACCGCCGAGTTGGCCCTGGTCCAGCGCGGCAAGCAGGTCGCGCTCATCCAGGTGGGCGCCTCGGGCGATGTTGATAATGCACGCGCCGCGCGGTAGCCGGGCAAAGGTCGAGGCGCTCAGGATACCTGCGGTGTCGGGCGTCAACGGTAAAAAGTTAACGAGTATCTCGGTCTGCGCCAGAAACTCGCTCAGGCCCTCGCGTCCGTAAAAAGTCGTGACGCCCGACAGGCTCTTAGGCGTGCGGCTCCAGCCTAGCACCTTGAACCCGAGCGGCAACAGCTTGCGAACGAAATCGCCACCCAACACCCCGAGCCCCATGACGCCGACCGTGCGATGCGGCGCTGGGACGGCCGGCAACTGTCGCCAGTCCGCTCGCCGCTGCTGCTCGGAGTACTGCTGCATGCTGCGATGAAAGTGCAGCACGCCGTACAGCGCGTATTCGGACATCTGCGCTGCCAAGCCCGCATCCACCATGCGCACGATGGGCACACCCTCGGGTAGCTGTGGATCGAGCAGGACGTGGTCTACGCCGGCGGCCAGCGAGAGGATCGCCTTCAAGATTCGGCAGGCTCGCACAGCAGCCCGGGCTTGCGGCCTCCAGACCAGCGCATAGCTCACCAGCCCGGGTTCGCCCACATCCGGCCAGATGCGGAACTCCAATTCCGGCAGCTCGAGCGCCAATGCGTCGCGCCACGGCTCCGGCGCGTCGGTGTCGCTGTAGAACAGCAGTGCTCATCGTCAGTGCGTTTCCCACGTCGCATGCTGCACGGCTAATCGGACTTGCGGTTCGCCTCCGGCCAGCGGCCGATGACCGTGTAGCGTGAGCCCTCGGCATTGAGCTCGGAGCGCACCAACACAAAGCCATCGACTCGCCACTCGACGGGCGTAAGCGTTACAGCGATCGGCCTGCACCGCGCCTTTCGCACGACCGTGACGTGTGCCGCATAGGGCCGTTCGTCGACGCGAAATCCGCAGTCCAGCAGCGCGGCCTCAAGGCTGGCGACCAGCGACAGCAACGGCGCGGGCGTCACCCGGGGCGCCACCCACGCAACGCCGTTGTGGCCCCAGCAGCCCGCAGTGTCCACGGCGAAGGCGAATGGCTCGAACGCCGCGCGCGTCCCGACACCCAGCACATCGTCCATTCGATCCAGGTCGACGTCCCCGAGGAACGCCAGCGTCAGATGAATCGACTCCTGGCGGGTGGGCTTGCCTCCCACCAGCGCGCTGCAGCTCGCGCCCATGTTGCGCCAGCTCCGCCTGAACTGCTGGGTCCGGCCATAACGCGAAAAACAACCGGGCGCGCGCCGGAGGCGATAGCTGCGTCGCGCTCACCGCACGGCCGATGGAGGCGAAACCGCCTCGATAAGCGCGATAGCCTGAGCCGCGATGCCTTCGCCGCGCCCGGTGAACCCGAGCCGCTCGGTGGTCTTGGCCTTGATGTTGACCTGGGACTCGGCGATCCCGAGCGTCTGCGCGATGCATGCGATCATGGCCGCGATGTGCGGCGCCATCCGCGGCGCCTGCGCGATGATGGTCGCGTCCAGGTTGACGATCCGGAACCCGTGTCTGGTGCAGCTGCGCCGCGGTCGAACGCATCAGCAGGCGGCTGTCGGCGCCACGCAGGCTGTCGTCCGTGTCGGGAAAGTGGCGCCCGATGTCGCCCAGCCCTGCCGCGCCCAGCAGGGCATCGCAGATGGCGTGCAGCAGCACATCCCCGTCCGAATGTCCCAGCAGGCCGCGGTCGAAGGGAATCTCCACCCCGCCGATCATCAGCTTGCGCCCGGGCACGAGCGCATGCACGTCGAATCCGAGGCCCGTTCTCAGAGCCATCTCAACGCGTCCTGTCGTTGCGGTTCACTGAACCTCCCCTTTGAGAATCAGCTCGGCGAGAGCGAGGTCGTCGGAATACGTGACCTTGAGGTTGGCAGCGCTGCCCATAACTAAGCGTGGCCGGTGGCCTAGCAGCTCCATGGCGCTGGCTTCGTCGCTGGCGCGGGCGGCGTCTCCGGCTTGCAGCGCGCCCAGCAACGCGGCGAAGCGGAACATCTGCGGCGTCTGCGCTTGCCACAGTTGGTCGCGCGGCTCGGTGCGCAGCACTCGGCGCTCCGCCGTCTTCGCGCTTGAGCGTGTCGGCTACCGGTATGGCAAGCAAGCCCGCCGGTCTCGTCCTGAGCCAGATCGGTGATGAGCCGATCGATGAGCTCGAGGGTCAGGCAGGGCCGCGCGGCATCGTGCACCAGCACCCAGTCCTCGGCTTGAACTTCAGCGCGCATCCGCTCCAGCCCGCGCGTTACGCTCTCGGCCCGGGTGGTCCCGCCGCAGAACAGCGGCACCAGAGCGCCGCCGAACTCGCTCCAATCGTAGCGGCCAAACAGCTGGTCCTCGGGATGCAGGACCACGAAAGTGCGACCCAGCGAGCGATGGGTGCAGAGGTGCCGAAGCGCGTACCAGAGAAGCGGCCGAGCGCCGATGCTCAGGTACTGCTTCGGGAGCGCCTCTCGCCATCCGGGCGCCGGACCCGGCCGCGGGAACCAGGCCGAAGTAGCCTGCCATTCGCTGTGTATTCGCTATTGAGAGCCTGCCGCATTATCCCGGCAGCTGCGCTAGCGGCACAAGGCCACCGCGGCGGGTCGGCGAGGCGCGTCCCGGCCATATAATCAAACTTTGACCCACTCAGAGCATGCAACTGCTTCCAGTTCCATCACCAGGGCAGCTCGAACGCGTTCGAGGACTATTCGGCTCGAGCGATGCCCTGGCCCTGGCCCGGCTGGCCACGCAACGGCGCCCGCTGGCCGTGCTCACCAGCTCACGCTCTGGACGGTCAGCGGCTGGCCGACGAGATCCCGTTCTTCGCACCCGCGCTGCGCGTGCACTACTTCCCCGACTGGGAGACGCTGCCTTACGACAGCTTCTCGCCGCACCAGGACCTCGTATCCGAGCGTCTCGCGACTCTCTATCAGATTTCGCACCAGGCTTGCGACGTCCTGATCATCCCGGTTACCACCGCGCTGCAACGCCTGCCGCCGGTGGCGTTTCTCGCCGCCTACAGTTTCTTCCTCACGCAGGGCGAGCGCATTCAGCCCGATAGGCTGCGGCACCAGCTGACGCTCGCCGGCTACAGCCACGTGACCCAGGTGGTCTCGCCGGGCGAGTACAGCGTCCGCGGCGGCGTGATCGACCTGTTCCCGATGGGCAGCGCCCTGCCCTACCGCATCGAGCTGTTCGACAACGAGGTCGAGAGCCTGCGCACCTTCGACGTCGACACCCAGCGCTCCATCTACAAGGTGAACGAGGTGCGGCTGCTGCCCGCACGCGAGTTCCCCACCGACGAGGACGCACGCGCGCGGTTCCGCCAGAACTTTCGCGAGAAGTTCGAGGGCGATCCCTCGCGCAGCCAGCTGTACAAGGACGTCAGCAACGGGACATTCCCGGCGGGCATCGAGTATTACCTGCCGCTGTTCTTCGAGGCCACGGCGCTGATCACGGACTACCTCCCGCCGGAGACGCTCGTGGTGCTGCACGGCGACCTGCAGGGGCAGATGGAGGCGTTCTGGCGCGACACGCGGTCGCGCTACGAGCTGCTGCGGGGCGACCGCGACCGGCCACTGCTAGCACCGCAGGAGCTGTTCCTTCTGCCGGATCAGCTGTTCGGCGCGGTCAAGCCCTTCGCGCGCATCGCGCTGACGGACGAGGGCGACGCCCACGCGGCCCGGGTTCCCGTTTCACCTCTGCCTGTCGCTGCAGGTGGATCGGCGCGCCGACAATCCGCTGCACAACCTGCGCGACTTCACGCGGGCGTTCGGCGGCCGTGTCCTGTTCATGGCCGAGACGCTGGGCCGGCGCGAGACCATGCTCGGCTACTTCGCGGAACACGGCTTGCCGCTGACCCAGTGCGATAGCTTTGCCGGTTTTCTGGCGAGCGGCGAGAAGCTCGTGCTCACTGTGGGTCCCGTTGCCAACGGCTTCATTGCCGAGGATGGGCCCTTCGCCCTCATCACCGAGAACGAGCTGTATGCCTCGCAGGCGCGCACCCGCGACCGCCGCGAGCCAGCGAACCGCCTGGTCGCAGAGCACATGCTGCGCGACCTCTCGGAGGTCAAGGTCGGCGATCCGGTGGTGCACGCGCAGCACGGCATCGGTCGTTACCTGGGCCTGGTCACCATGGACCTCGGCGAAGGCGCGACCGAGTTCCTCGCGCTGGAGTACGACGGCGGCGACAAGCTCTACGTGCCCGTGTCGCAGCTGCAGGTCATCGGGCGCTACAGCGGCGCCGCGCCCGAGGCCGCACCCCTGCACAAGCTGGGCAGCGGGCAGTGGGAAAAAGCCAAGCGCAGAGCCGCCGAGCAGGTGCGCGACACGGCGGCGGAGCTGCTCAACCTCTATGCTCAGCGCGCCGCGCGCAAGGGTCACGCATTCACGCTTAAGCCCCACGACTACGAGGCGTTCGCGGACGGGTTCCCATTCGAGGAAACGCGCGACCAGGCGACCGCCATCGCTGCGGTCATCGACGACCTCACCGCAGGCAAGCCGATGGACCGGCTGGTGTGCGGCGATGTGGGCTTCGGCAAGACCGAGGTGGCGTTGCGCGCCGCTTTCGTCGCGGTCTTGGACGGCACACAGGTCGCCGTGCTGGTGCCGACGACACTGCTGGCCGAGCAGCACTTCCAGACCTTCAGCGACCGCTTCGCCGACTGGCCGGTCAGGATCGCCGAGCTGTCGCGCTTCCGCTCCGGCAAGGAGCAAGAGGCGACTTTGACGGCGCTGGCCGAGGGCAAGATCGACATCGTCATCGGCACCCACAAGCTGATCCAGGAGAAGGTCCGGTTCAAGAATCTTGGCCTGGTCATCATCGACGAGGAGCACCGCTTCGGCGTGCGCCACAAGGAACGGCTGAAAGCGCTGCGCGCCGAGGTGGACGTGCTCACGCTGACCGCCACGCCGATTCCCCGCACGCTGGCCATGTCGCTGGAGGGGCTGCGCGATTTCTCGGTGATCGCCACCGCACCGCAGAAGCGCCTGGCGATCAAGACCTTCGTGTCGCGTTCCTCCGACGGACTGATCCGCGAGGCGGTGCTGCGCGAGCTGAAGCGCGGCGGTCAGGTGTACTACGTGCACAACGAGGTGGAGACCATCGAGAACAGCGCGGCGCGGCTCACCAAGCTGCTGCCCGAGGCGCGCATCCGCATCGCCCACGGCCAGATGCCGGAGCGCGAGCTGGAGCTGGTCATGCGCGACTTCTATCAGCAGCGCTTCAATCTCCTGCTGTGCACGACCATCATCGAGACCGGCATCGACATTCCCACCGCCAACACGATCGTCATCGACCGCGCGGACAAGTTCGGGCTGGCGCAGCTGCATCAGCTGCGCGGCCGCGTCGGGCGCTCTCACCACCAGGCCTACGCGTACCTGCTCATCCCGCGACGAGGGCGCGGTGACGGCCAACGCACGCAAGCGCCTGGAGGCGATCCAGCTGATGGAGGAGCTGGGCGCAGGCTTCTACCTGGCCATGCACGATCTGGAGATCCGCGGCGCCGGCGAAGTGCTGGGCGAATCGCAGAGCGGCCAGATGCAGGAAGTCGGGCTTCAGCCTCTACACCGAGATGCTCAACGCGGCGGTGAAGTCGCTCAAAGCCGGCAAGGAGCCGGATCTGACCCAGCCCTTGGCGGTAAACACCGAGATCAACCTGCACGCGCCGGCGCTGCTGCCCGAGACCTACTGCGCCGACATCCACGAACGGCTGGTGCTCTACAAGCGCCTGGCCAATTGCGAGACGGCGGATGAGCTGGAGCTGCTGCAAGAGGAGCTGGTGGACCGCTTCGGGCTCCTGCCCGAACCGGCGCAAGACGCTCATCGACAGCCACCGGCTGCGCATCGAAGCCAAGCCGCTGGGCGTTGTCAAGGTCGACGCCGGACCCGACAGCATCGTGCTGCAGTTCATGAAGGACCCGCCGATCGATCCGGGCCGGATCATTCAGCTCATCCAGTCCCGGCGCAATTTCAAGCTCTCGGGACAGGACCGGCTGCGCGTCGAAGAAAAGCACGCGCACGGCGCCGAACGCGCACAGCGGGTGCGGCAGATCTTTCGCGACTTGACTCAGCCCCGTACCGAAGCTGCCGCAGCCAAGTAGTGGGTCTGGCCAAGCCGCGCACAGGGCCGAGCTCCAGCGAGACGGGCGGGACCTGCGCCTGGAGCGCAGGACAGGTGCTCGGCTTTACCCGCCCGTGGTCGGATCATCGACGTAGGGTGTAACCGTGAAGCGGTCAACACCGCCGACTGTGGCCTCGAAGACGACCGCAATCCACTTGACTCGAGTGTCCAGCAGCATGGCGTCAACCACGTTGCCCGTGTCGTCTCGCGGCACGTTGGTCTGGGGTGAAGGCGGTTGCAGTGCCATGTCGTTCCTCCTCTAGTTCGAGCCTTCGATTAACTCCTTCACGACGCGTCGGCGCAGGTCGGCATGATCGCCAGTCTCCAAGTCGGAGATCGAAATGGCCCCTCCCTGGGCTTTCAGCCAGTCCTCCAGCTTCGCCTGATTGCCAGCCACCTTGCGCCAACCGCGGATCTGCAAACAGTTTGCGTCACATCCCTGGTACGCAATCGCTCTCGTCGTCGGGATTGGGCGACCCTCGAGCGTGTTCAGAGTCGGGACCGGGGTGGCGAGCCTGCCGCCTTTCAGGATTGCATAGTCGCTGGCGAGATACCCGATCACCAGCGGGCGATGGAAGGTCTCCACGAAGGAGACGGATCGGCTCGTAGCCATGGCTAGCTTCACACTGCCGCCCACCGCAACGGGCGTAGGCGCCTCGCCGACAATGCCAGCTGCGCTCGCGTTGCCGGCACCGGCGGCTCCAGGCGATGCCGCCTTGGCGAGGATCTGGTTGATCGCATCGAATTGCTTGGCGGCGTCGCTTGCATTCGCGATGTTGAGCAGTTGCACAGGCTGTGGGACGCCGGCCGAACCGGAGGCCCCGAAACCGCGGTTGCTGAACAGCGAGACGTCAACCGTCTTGACCAGGTACACCCTGTTGATGACCCGAAGATAGAACTCTTTGGTGATGGACTTCCCATCCTGAGTCGCGGCTGCGGGTTCGAACTGCTCCAGATAGCCGACGTTGGCCCGGCTCCAGTTCAGGATCGCGTCATAGGTCCTGCGCGCGGGCAGCGCATAGGTGTACGCGTCCTTGAGAGTGATGGTGCCATTGGCAGAGGCGCTATCGAGGAGGTTGAGCCCGACCGGCACGCTCTGGACTGGAATCGCCACGCTCAGGCCCGTGCTGCGGCTGACGGAGAAATTGTAGGTCGGGAACGCCGCGAGAGGCGCACGCGAAAAGTCCGGTTCGGTGGCATCCGGGCTGGGAAACTGCCACTGTCGGGGCGGCGCCGCCTCGCCGTCGCCCACTTTTGGCCAGCCACGGTACAGCTCCGCATACCCTGTCACCGGAAGCCGCGTCAGGAGGTTTTCCAAAGGCAGGAAACCCTTGTCCAGATAGATCTTCACCTGCTCCTCGACCGGCGTCTGGACCAGGAACACGTCCCCGGGTTGAACGTCTTCGGTCAAGGGATAAACGGGAATGACCTGGCTAGCGCGGATGCTGAGCGACCAGTCCTTCGCCACCCGTGCCAGTTGCTCCCCGCTCGTCTTCTCCGTCGCGCAACCGCCGAGAGCCATGACGACCACCAGCACCGCGCCGACCTGTCGCACCATCTGACGCTCCTCAGGATTTTGGGGATTTCGCGTCCCGGCCTCAGCACGAAGCATCCGCTCGCCGGGAATCTTGCAGCAGCGCGTTCTTATCAACGCCGCAACGCACTATGTTACGGCAACGAGCCGGGCGCCATTCGACTTTGGTGATATTGCACGCGCGCTCGGGTGCTGACCCTTGTATCGCGAGTTTCCGACGGCATTGCTGTATCCTAGGGAAGCTCTGACCAAGTCTCACATGCGCGACATCCCAAACAGGAGGAGACGATGGCACTGACCAAGCAGACGATGACGGACGAGCAGCGCAAATCGGTTGCGCTCGAGTACCTCAAGGCGTTCGACAACGGCGGAGTAACATCCACCGGCGGCTCGATACTCGACCTGTTCGCATCCGACGCGCAGGTCTATTTCCCCAAATGGGGGCTGGCCACCGGCACGGACCAGATCGGCAAGCTGTTCGGCGACGTCGGCGCGACGATCAAATCGATCGTCCATCACTATTCGCACTTCAATTGGATCTTCTCGGGCAGCGACCTCGTGGTCTGCGAGGGCGCGAGTCACGGCGAGCACAAGGACGGCCCATGGCGTGCTGGGGTGCCGGACTGGGGCGCGGGGCGCTGGTGCGACGTGTTCGAGATCCGCGACTGGCTCATCCAGCGCTGCTTCATTTACCTCGACCCCGACTACGCCGGCAAGGATAGCGCGCGCTATCCCTGGCTAAGCCAGCGAAAAGGGTGATGCGCTCATCGAGCGCTTTGTCAGGTAAAGCGGCGCGCGGCCTCTGGTTGAAAGGGCTCCGGGACGAATCCGGTCTGCGCTCTCCTGCTCATTCGCGTATTGGCACCGATCGATGGATCAGGCACAAGCTCTGCAGGCGAGCTTCACGGCGATGTTCGGTCCTGCTCACCGCAGTGTACCGCGCGCCCGGCCGGGTAAATCTGATCGGCGAACACACCGACTACAACGAAGGCTTTGTCCTGCCGGCGGCCATCGACGTGGCATGCTGGGCGGCTGCCTCCCGGCGCGACGATGGCAAGCTGATCGTCTATTCCGCCAATTTTGGGGAGTCGGTCGAATCCGATCTCGGCGACCAGCACCCCCAGCGTTCGGGAAAATGGTGGGACTATCCTCTGGGCGTCGCGTCGGCGCTGCAACGATCGGGGTATCGGCTGCAGGGTGCCAACCTTTACATTCGAGGGGATGTTCCGCTGGGCGCCGGGCTCAGTTCCTCCGCCGCGATCGAGGTCTGCATCGGCTATGCTCTCCTGGACTTGTCCGGTCACGCCGTCGATCGCGTGCGTCTGGCTTTGTTGTGCCAACAAGCCGAGAACGAGTTCGTCGGCGCGCGTTGCGGGATCATGGATCAGTTCATCGCCTGCCACGGCCAAGCGGGCCACGCGGTGCTTCTGGATTGCCGTTCGCTCGACTATCGCCTGGTGCCGCTCCCGAGTCAGTTGCACCTCGTGATCTGCAATACGATGGTGAAGCATGAGTTGGCCGCGAGCGGATACAACACTAGACGGAGCGAATGCGAGGAAGGCGTGCGCCGACTCGCTGAGGTTGCACCCCATATCCGCTCGCTGCGCGACCTCACGCTGTCGGAGCTGGAACAACATCGCGGACGGCTGACTGAGACGATCTACAAGCGCTGCCGGCACGTCGTCACCGAGAACGACCGCGTGCACAAATTGGCCTCAGCCCTGCAAAACGGCGAGACGAGCGCGTTGCAGCCGGTTGATGGCTGATTCACACCGCAGCATGCGCGACGATTACGAGATCAGTTGCGCCGAAGTGGATCTCATGGTTGAGCTTGCTTGCGCGCAACAGGGCGTGTTTGGAGCGCGCATGACAGGCGGGGGCTTCGGGGGCTGTACCATCAACTTGGTCAACGCTACCGATTCTCTCGAGTTCCGGCGTCGCGTCGCGGCCGCTTACCAGTCGGCGACCGGGATCAAGCCGGACATCTACGTCCGAACGGCAGCGCAGGGTGCTGGGCCGGTTGCTCTGCGCACGGAGATTTCCTAGTGCTTCCAAGGGACACTGGAGCGCGACGCAATGACTGAACGTGTGCTCGTCACCGGCGGTGCCGGGTACATCGGCAGCACAGTAACCGCGCAACTGCTCGAGCAGGGATACGAAGTCGTCGTGTATGACAATCTGTCCCATGGACACCGGGCAGCCGTGCCAGCCGGAGCGGAACTGGTCGTCGAAGATGTCGGCAATCGAGACGGCTCTCGATCGCCTGTTTCGCGCACATCGCATCGACGCCGTCATGCATTTTGCCGCGCTCATCGAAGCCGGCGAATCCATGCGCGAGCCGGCCAAGTATTTCCGCAACAATACGGCGAACACGTTGACCTTGCTGGAGGCCGTTCTCGCATACGCGGTGCCGCGCTTCGTGTTCTCCTCCACGGCAGCGGTCTACGGAACGCCGGAGCGGACTCCGATTCAGGAGACCGACCCGCTTCACCCTACGAACGCCTATGGTGAATCGAAGCTGTGCGTCGAGCGAATGCTGGACTGGTTTCAGCGCGTGCATGGGCTGCACTACGCCAGCCTGCGGTACTTCAACGCGGCTGGCGCCGCGGGCGCCCAGGGGGAGGATCACCGGCCGGAATCGCACTTGATCCCTCTCGCCTTGGAGGTCGCCGTCGGCAAGCGCGACCATATCGCGATCTATGGCACCGACTATCCCACCGTCGACGGCACCTGCGTTCGCGACTACATTCACGTGGCCGACTTGGCCAGCGCGCACCTGCGCGTGCTCGAGGCGCTGAAGGACCGAGACAAGCTGATCTACAACCTCGGGAACGGCGAGGGCTTCACAGTAAGGCAGGTCATCGACATGGTCCGTCGCATAACCAAACATCCCGTCCCCGCCCGGGAGACCGAGCGCCGGCCGGGTGATCCTGCAGTCCTGGTCGCCAGTTCGCACAAGATTCAACGCGAGCTCAACTGGAGCGCACGGTTCCCCGATCTAGAGGCCATCGTGCGCAGTGCGTGGGAGTGGCGCCGCACACATCCCGACGGCTACGGCGACTGACCGATGAAATCGGAGCAGACTGCGAACCCTGCCCAATTGCAGCACGTCAGCCATCGGCGCTTCAACCCGCTCACCCGCGAGTGGGTGCTGGTGTCTCCGCATCGCACCCAGCGCCCATGGCTCGGCCAGGTCGAGAAGCCACCCGCGACGAGTGAGCCAGCCTACGACCCGGGTTGCTACCTGTGTCCGGGTAATTCGCGCGCGGGAGGCGTTCGAAATCCGGACTATGCGACTGCCTTCGTCTTCGACAACGATTACCCGGCCCTGGTGCCGGATACACGTCCGACGCAACAGCAAACGAACTCGGCTTGATCGTCGCCCGCGCCGAGCCCGGGATCTGCCGAGTCGTATGCTTCTCACCGCGCCACGACCTGACGATTCCTCGCATGAGCGACGCAGAGCTACGCGCAGTGGTGGACGTTTGGGTCGACCAGTATCAGTCGCTCGCCGCGATTCCTTGGATAAGTCACATCCAGATCTTCGAAAACCGTGGTTCGTTGATGGGGACCAGCAACCCGCATCCCCACTGTCAGATCTGGGCCAACGCCTCCCTGCCCAACGAGCCGGCAAAGGAGCAGGCTTCGTTGCAGACCTACCACGAGAGCCGAAGCTCCTGCCTGCTGTGCGACTATCTGCAGCTGGAGCTCAGACTTGGGGACAGGTTGGTCTGTCAGAACGAAGCATTCGCCGCGGTGGTCCCGTACTGGGCGGTCTGGCCGTTCGAGACCCTGCTGCTAAGCAAGCGCCACCTCGGGGCCATGGACGAGCTGTCCGCGCCCGAGCGCGACCTGCTCGCCCGCATTCTCAAGCAGCTGACACTGCGCTACGACAATCTGTTCGAAATCCCCTTCCCCTATTCCATGGGCTTTCATCAACGCCCAGCGGACGGCAGCTCGCATCCAGAGTGGCACTTTCATGCGCACTACTATCCGCCGCTGCTGCGCTCGGCGAGCGTGCAGAAATTCATGGTCGGGTACGAAATGCTAGCCAGCCCGCAACGCGATATCACGGCGGAAGCTGCCGCCGCCCGGCTGCGTCAGGTGGCGGAGCAGCATTACCTCGACCGGGCTGGCACCGCGAGGTTGTAAACCGGCGACTCGCGGCGCGCGAATGAGAGGGAGCAGCCGGGCACTTGCCTTCCCGGCCGCACCCCCCGCGGAGACTCAGCGAATTCCCTTGTCGATCAGCGGCACCAACCCACCGATCGTCTTGGGCGTGACCACGCCTGCGCCGGTGTTAGTGCTCAGGCCGGCAAACCCATACTTCTTCGACAGCACGCACTGGGTCACGGGCAGGAAGCCCTGCAGATAGAGCTGCTGATCCAGCGTGACGCTGATGTAGCCTTTCTTCAACCCGTCGATGGTCGCTGGCGACAGATCAATCCCGCCGACGGTAACCTCGCCCGGTTTTTTGCCCGCGTCCTGCAGCGCCTTGCCTATGAAAGCCGTGACGTTGCCATGCTGAGTACCGATCGCCTTCAGGTCGGGGTGCTTCTGGATGTAGGCGGTGAGGATCGGAACAGCCAGCGAGCTGTCGTGGTCCACCTCCGGGCTGATCTCGATGTAGTCTACCTGCAATCCGGCAGCCTTCAGAGTGTCGTATAGACCCTGATCGCTCTTGCCGCGTTCGGCTTGCGCACGCAGTCCGTACTCGAGCGCCTTGTCGCCCTTCTTGAGCCCTCCGTACTCGATCATCTTCTGCGCCGTCAGCTTGCCGCCTTCGTACAAGTCCACACCGGCGTAGCCGAAGCCGTTGGCGGTGTACTGATCCTTCAGCTTGGTCAGCGGCGAATTGCCGGAGGTGACGACGATGCCACGCTTCTCCGCGTCTGCCACCAGAGCAGCAAACGCGTCGTTGCCGGGATGCCCCATGATCTCGATACAGCCCGGCGAAGCTGCGAGCGCTTCTTTGAACTGATTCAGCATTTTTTCCGGCTGCCAACCTGAATATTGCTCAACCAGCTTCACCCCGTACGCCGCGGCGGCGGCACGCGCACCGTTGGTGCGTGGCAGGGTAGAACCATCGCCGGGGTTGCCTCCCATCTGAAAGTACATGGTGATACCCGAGCCGAGCGGTTCGTCGGCCTGCGTGGGCAGACTAGCCCCGAGAGTTGCCACGCCGATTATCGCGATTGTTGACGCAACTGCTTTCATCGTTCTCCTCCTTTGCTGACAACGGACTTCAAGACCGATGCCCTCGCGGCACCGGCCCCCAAAAACTCGCGTTCGCTCTTCATGAAGACGCTCTCCGGTCGAATGCCAATTTCCCACGCAGGGTGCGGAAAGCAATGCGCCCGCGTTCGGGCTCCTCGATAACGAGATGCCCGACCACCGCCGCTAGGAACACGATGCCGACCACGGCGCGCACCCAGAACCCTTGCAGCCCGGTGGCTACCAGACCCGCCTCGACCATGCCGATGATGAATGACCCCACGACCGTTCCAACCACCGACGCCTTGCCTCCGAATACCGACGTCCCCCCGATGAACACGGCCGCCATCACCTCCAACAGGTAGCCGCCGCCCTGTGTGTTGAAAAAGTTCTTGTTCTCAAGCGTCAGCAGCACTGAAGCAAAGGCCGCCATCACACCCATCAGGACGAACATGCGGATCTTCTCGCGCGCCACATTGACGCCCACCACTTCGGCGACCTTGGCGTTGTCCCCGATGAACAGCAGGTGCTCTCCGAACCGACGCCGATTGAGCACGAGCCAAAGCGCGAGGGCGACGCCCAGCGCCCACAGCGCCTGCACCGGGAACGGGCCGATACGACCCACCAGGAGGCGCCAGAGCCAAAGCTGATCGACATCGCCCAGCGAATACGACAACCCCTGCGACAACACGGTGGTGAGCCCACCCCACAGGAACTGGGTCGCCAAGGTGGCGATGATCGATGGGATGCCAACGCGAGCGATGAGAATGCCGTTGACGTAGCCGACCAACGCGCCGCTGACCAACGCCAGGCCCAGACCGAGCCATGGCGATCCCCAGCTCGTGGATACAGTAGGCCAGCACCCACCCCGACAAGGCGATGATAGAAGGAAACGAAAGGTCGATCTCCCCCGCTGCGATGACGAGGGTCAGCGCCACCGCCAGCACCAGCAATGGCGGCACCGTCGCCAGGAACGACATGTAGATTCGATAGCCCAGGAAGACCTCGGGAGCGGCGACCATGAACGCCACCACCAAGATCAACAGCACTGCGACGATCGGCAGCCCTTCGATTCGCAGGGCGCGGATGCTGGCGGAATCACCCGTGGCCACGCGTGTGTCCTTCGTGCAGCGCGATCATTCGGCTGGTCAACTCGTTCAGACTGATCTCGCCTTTGGCGAACCCTCCGACCACCTTGCCGCGGTCGAGGATCACCAGGCGGTCGGCGACTTCGTGCACGTGCGCGAGGTTGTGCTCGATGTAGATGCAGGCGTGGCCCGCGGCCTTTACGCCTTCGACGAAGGCAAGCACCTTGCGCACTTCGCTGACCGCCAGCGCTGTCGTGGGCTCGTCCAGCACGATCAGGTCCGCCTGAAAATACATGGCGCGGGCGATCGCGATGCCCTGCCGCTCACCGCCCGACAGATCGCGCACGGTGGACTCCGCCGTGATGCCTTGGCCCCGGAAGCCGATGGCTTGACGCAGGAGCTGATCGGCGATCTGCTTTTCCTTCTTGACATCGATGAAGCCGAAGCGACCGGTGATCTGTCGTCCCACAAACAGATTGCGCCAAAGCGGCTGTTTCTCCCCAAGCGTCTGTCCCTGATGTACGGTCTCGATGCGCAGTTCGTGAGCCATGCGCACGGAATAGTCGTCGAGATCGATGGGGCTGTCGCGTACCCAGATGCCGCCCGCAGTCGGCCGCAGCACACCGCTCACGATCTTGATCAGAGTAGATTTGCCGGCGCCGTTGTCTCCCAGCAGACCGACGATCTCATTGCGTCCGACTTCGAAATCGATGTCAGACAGCGCCTGCACCTTGCCGAAGGTCATGTCGACCTTCTCCAGACGCACGATGTGGCGCCAGGTCTGCGCAGCGAGCGTGGCCTGCGCGGGCTGCGTCATTCCGTCTGTTCCGGGTGCATGTTTGGTGGGTGCAAGAGACGCTGGTTCGGTTCGATCACGAGCCGGTGCAGCCACCATGCTCGGTCGCTAGCGTACCGTGGACAAACGATCGTTGTCACTGGCATTTCGTACGCAGCCGATTGGACTTGCGTAAGGTCAGGATGGCCGAATCACGCCCTTCCCTGCAGACTGCGTATCAAACAGCCGATACGCTTCCTGCGCCTGGTCCAGGTTCCAGCGGTGAGTAAACAGGCGGTCGACGTCCACGCCTCGGTCCGCGATGAAGCGCGCGCATTCGCCTTGGCCAACGGTGGAGAAAGTCCAGGACCCGATCAGCGTCACTTGTCTGCGCAGCAGGTCGTTGCTGACGTCCAGCGTGACCGTGTCGCCCTCGCCCACAAAGCAGGCCTTACCCCAGGTTCTAACGCAACGGACGGCTTGCGCCCGTGCCGCCGGCGAAGATGACGCGTCGAGGCTCAGATGCGCTCCGCGACCGTGGGTGAGATCCTTGATCGCCTGTACGACGCTCTCCGTGGTGTTGGGATTGATCAGCTCGTGCGCTCCGAACTCCTTGGCCCGCGCGAGTCGCTCGGCGCTCGTATCCAGAGCGATGACACGCGCGCCCATTTCGGTTGCGAGTTGCGTGGCCGAAAGCCCGACCGGGCCTTGGCCGAAAATCGCGATCGTATGATCGCCTTGCAGGCCCAGCCGGTGCAACGCGCCCCAAGCCGTTCCCGTGCCGCAGGATATGGCGGCCCCCGCCTCGAATGAAAGCTCGTCCGGAAGCGGTACCAGAGTTCGAGCTGGACATTTCAGGTATCTGGCGTGAGCGCCGTGGCCGGTGATCCCATAGACTTCGGCGACTCCGTGGACGCACAGCTGCATCCAACCCGTCGAGCAATGCGCGCACACCCCGCAGCCCCGGTAGTGATGCTGCATTGCGCGCATCCCGATGCGAGCCTGATTTTCGGGAACGCCCGATCCAATCGCCACGACCACACCGCAGGGTTCATGCCCCGCGATGACAGGACCGCTGCTGGCGGTGAACCCTAGGGATGCGGCGCCCCCGGAGGCACGGTAGAACTTGAGATCGCTGCCGCACATCCCAGAAGCCTTGATCTCCAGCACGACCTCGCCAGGACCGGGCACAGGGTCCGGAAACTCAAGGATCTCCACTTCGCGATTTCCAGTAAAGACGACACCTTTCATTTTTCGCATCTCCTCCTTGCGACGATACGCGCCTGTCTCTATTCAGCCCCTTCCGCCCGTCGCGCTGACGAAGCGTTCCGGCTTCTGCGGACACTATCCCGATGGGAAGCTGCCTTACCGTATCACTGCTTTCACTATTGCTATGGGAATGTCAACCTCTCTGCAGTGGGCAAATCCCTTGCTTAGATCCAACGAACGCTGAGCAACGGAGAATGTGATGGAGCCACTTGTTACCAGTGTAACTGTGCGTCTGGCGCTTAAGAAGCTCGCCGAGATCACGTGCGGGATTGCGCCGGCCTCAGTGCGCGTCAGCGTCGTGCCGGCTGGAGCACACCGTGTGTACGTGACGTCCGTACCGTTCGAGTTTCGATCCGAGGTCTACCAATATCTGGCCGAGCACACGTCCATCCGCATACCGATAAACGGCGACCCGCTCGTCCTCACCGGCGCTGAGGCTATGGCGCTGGTTAGCCTAACCCTTCCGGCAAAGCAAGAAGACGCGCCCACCGCCGACCTCAAGGAGTCCGTTGAATCATGACCAAGCGCGACTTCATCTTCTTGACCGTTGCTCCCGTCATCCTGCTTGCCATAGCGGTGGATCTATTGTGGCTCGCAGCGAGACTGCACGACGGGGCTGAGCGCAGGCTCGCAGAGTACACGGTGCTGCAGGAGCGTGCCGCGGCGCCCGGTGGGAGCGACGGCGCGTCGCACTCGTCAGCGCGCGCTGCATTGACTCTTTCGCGCCTCGCTGTCGCATCTCATGAGGCCGACGCGGCAACTGTAACCGTTTCGGCTAGCCTCGCGGCTCTGCTGCTTTCCGTCTCCCTGTTTCAGATCCTGACTGTCATGCGCCTGCTTCGAAGCCAGCGCAAGCCTGCCTCGCACCCACGGCCTGAGATCGCGACAGGCGGGGGCTCGCACATCAGAACACCCTCGGGTGTTACCGCGGTACGCAGCGCCCTGAGCGGCGTGGTCGACCACACCCTTCCCTAGCTGGCACGGCGTGCCGCAGCCCGGCACCTTGTCAGCCTAGCTTACACTCGCTACTGAGGCCCTGAAGACCTGCGGGGATCCGGGCCCGGGGCTTCGCCGACCAACCTGCGGCTGCCCGGATTGCTGACTGTTGTCCGGCCTGCGATCGATGCAAACTAGCCGCATTCAACCGCTTACCGCTCTTCTGTGCAACCTGGCGGGCCCGCCGCGTTGCATACTTCGGGTTTCCTGGATCGGTGGCCTGCACCTCCGGAGCCCCAGGCATGACAGTTGCCTGTGCGAAATGGACACCAGCGGGCTCGGTAGCCCGCAGGAAAAACTCAAAGAACCAGCCGGAGACGAGATGACTGCACCGGCGAAAAGTAACGGAGACCAGTAGGGAGGCACTTCGATGCAACCCCGTCGTTCCCTTCACCGTTTGGCCCCACGTGGGCTGACCCTTGTCGAGACGGCCATCATCCTGGTCATGGTCGGCCTCCTGATCGAATTTGTGGTCAAGGGACGGGAGCTGGTCCAGAACGCCCGGGTGCGGGACATCATCTCGCAGCAGGGCGCGGCCGAATCGGCATTCCTGGCATTCCAAGACCGCTTCCTGGCATTGCCGGGGGATTATTCAGCGGCGAACGCCAACATTAGCTGCGGCACGTCTCCCTGCCTGAATGGAAACGGCAACGGCCGCATTGAACCTGGCACGGGCGGTGCGATCCACGAGGAGATCCTGGCCTGGCAACATCTCGCCGCCGCGGGCTTCATCAACGGTCGTTTCGAAATGGCAAGCCCGACCGTCACCGCCCCGGCCCCCGACAATACCCCGAGTAGCGTCTTCGGAGGCTATCTAGAGATCGTCACCGACAACCGTTGGGGATACAGCGGAAACACGGCGTCTCGCCATAACATCAAGACGGGGAACTACGTTTCCGCAGCCGTGCTCGCGGAAGTGGACCGCAAGATCGATGACGGACGGCCCGGGACGGGCAGACTGCGCTTCTCCACCTACGCCGGCGCCGGACCGGCGCCCGCCATCGGTGGCACACCCAACGGCTGTACGGACGCGGATTCGGTCTCTGCGTCTTGGCTCGAGGCTAACGGTTCTGACAACTGCGGGGCGGCCACGCTGATCAATTGAGGCCCGTCGGACGGCTTGGTGCTGGAGATCTGTGCGGTTGACCAGCCCCGGCGTTTGCCGCGCCAGGCTGCGCGCTCCGACCGAGAACCTCGCTGCGCGGCGCTAGATCCGTCGATGGTCCGAGGTTCTTCGGAATTTTTCGACCCGACAGTCACCTCGGTTGTGCACAGAACTTCAAGTAATTTGTCAACACTCGCCGGGAAGTCTGCGCCGCGTTAAGAGCTCTGTCTAACTGCCTGTTTCGATGCAAAAGTCATATTTGCGTAAAGATTGTGCGGACCCAAGCAGGAAGCAACAGTGATCGGGCGTTCAGCCGGTGAGGGTCCTTCTATCCACATCCTTTTCCACAGATTCTGTGGATGAATTTCGACGGCGTGCGACGCTGATGACCGACATTTCCTTTGGCGGCGCCGTAAAGCACGCGATGCGCGTGCGGGACACATCTCAGCGGTGCACCAGCACCTCCTTGTTGACCACATGGTCCAGGTTGGGCTTGCCGTCCAGCAAATCCAGCAGATTGGTCGCCACTGCGACCGCCATACGGTCGAAGGACTCCTTCGTCACCCCTGCCATGTGCGGCGCGAGGACCACCTCGGGCAAGCCAAGTAGCGGGTTTTCTGGCGACGGCGGCTCGCGCTCGAACACGTCGAGTCCTGCCCCTGCCAGGGCGCCACTGGTCAGAGCGGTGTGCAACGCCGCCTCGTCGATGATGCCCCCTCGTGCTGTGTTGACCAGGTAGGCGGTCCGCTTCATGCGTGCGAGCCGTCCGGCGTCGAACATGCCCTGCGTCTCATCCGTCTTCGGGCAGTGGATCGTGACGAAGTCGGCGCGCGGTAGTGCGGCGTCGAGCTCACTCACTGCCGAGCAGCCAGCGGCCGCGATCGCTTCGGTCTTCACGTAGGGATCGTAGACCAGGACGGTCATTCCCAGCGCCAGGCAGGCCTTGGCAACGCGGGTCCCCACGCGCCCGAACCCTATCACCAGGAGTGTCCTGCCGAACAGGTCTACAGGCAGCTCGGACAGTCGGTCAGCCCAGCGAGCGTCGCGCACCATGGCATGCATGGGTGCACCGCGCTTCGCCAGTGCCAGCATGAAAAACAGAGCTTGCTCTGCGACCGACGGGGAGTTGGCGATCCCAGTCACCATGAGCGGTATGTTATGCCGCGTCAGTGCCGCGACATCCACGGAGTCGTAACCGACACCGTGGCGCGCGACCACGCGCAGGCTGGCGGCGGCTTGCAGTTCCGCTTCGCCGAACGGCGTCAGGCCAAGCGCGACACCATGGACGTCTCGCAGCAGCGCATGAAACGCCGGCGTCGGAAGGTTGTATTCGTAAGCGACCGCCTCCACGTCGTCGCGGTTCCTGATCACATCCCAGCCGGCGCGCGACATCATCGCCGGCAGCAACAGCTTCTTCTTGGTCTTCACGATGCAATGCTCCGTTCTAAGAGCGCGACGCTGGCTGCGGGTCGCGTGCTGCGATTGTGACTTACTTGACGATGGAGGGGCGCCTAATCTTCGGCACCGCAAGGTTCAGCTCGAGTTGGCCGCTAGCTCGTTCCGCTCCACTTCCACTCCCAGGGCGCGCGCCGTCTCGACCAGTGAAGCCCAGGTCTCGTCGGCCAGCGGAATGCCATCTGCCAAACGCTGCGCTCGGGTCCGCTGTTCCGGTTCCCCGGGAACGAGGGTCTCCTCGCCCGGTTGAACGGCTTTTGCCTGTTTGACATAGCTCACATAACGCAAGACCTCGTCCGGGAACAGGCCCTGCGGATCGACCCGGGCCGGATCCACGTATAGCGAGAACATTCCGTTCGCAATCCGCCGTTCTGGCGTCGTGCACCCGTTGCCTGTGAGCGCGCCACCGAGGAGTTCGCACATCAAGGCGAGACCCGACCCCTTATGACCGCCGAAAGCGCGCAGCGCGCCGGAACCTTTCCGAGGATCGCGTCGTCCGGTCTCGGCGTAGTCCCCATACAGCAAAGTGGGGTCATCGCTGATCCGGCCATCCGGGCCGATCAGCGCATCGGTGGGAATGCTCTTGCCACCCTGACTGGCGACCAGGACCTTACCTTCGGCGACGACTGAGGTCGCGAAGTCCAGCACCAGCGCCGGTCGTCCCGGAACGGGGACACCGACGCAGTAGGGCGCAGTCGAAAAGCGCCGTTCGACGCTGCCGAATGGAGCGACAATGACGCTGCCGGTGGCATTGACGAAGTGAATCGAGATAAAGCCCGCTGTGGCGGCCATCTCTGCCCAGTCTCCCACGCGCCCGATATGACCCGAGTTGCGCAGCGCCACCGCAGCCAGTCCCATCCGCTTGCATTTCTCGATCCCCATCGCGACCGCTTGCGGCGCCACGGTCTGCCCGAACCCGTACTTGCCATCGACGACGGCCAGCACGGGCGTATCGACCAGCACGTCGAGCTTTTGATCGGCGACCAAGAGCCCGTCGCGCTGCATCTGGATATAGCGCGGAACGCGCACCACGCCGTGACTATCGTGTCCGGCGAGGTTGGCCGCCACCAGATAGCGCCCTATCCGCTCGCCCTCCGCTCGCGAGCAGCCGGCGGCGCCGAAGATGTTCGCGACCAGCCGTTCCAATACGTCGGCAGCAATGACTACGTTTCCGCTAGCCATATGTCCTCACTGGGCGGTTCAGCTTCAGTCTGATTGAAAAGTTGTTCGCACTCAAAGAGCGCAGGCGTTCTGCGTCGCGGCCCATGTCAAGCGGCTAACCCTTGGTAGCGCCCGCGGTGAGGCCGGCAATGTAGTAGTCCATCAGGAAGGCATAGATGATGAGCGGGGGCGCAGCGCCCAGCAGGGCGCCGGTCATGATCTGCCCCCAGTTGAACACGTCGCCCTTGATCAGGGTCGTGACTATGCCAACGGATAGGACCAATTGATCGGTTGACGTGGTAAAGGCAAGCGGATAGAGGAACGCAGCCCACGAGACCGTGAAGGCGAAGATGGTCGCCGCGATGATGCCGGGCAGCGCCACCGGGATGAAGATCTTGGTCAGCAGCTGGATATAGCCGGCGCCGTCGATCAGCGCCGCCTCGTCCAACTCCTTCGGAATGCTGCTGAAGTAGCCGATCATGATCCAGGTGCAGAACGGGATGGTGAGCGTCGGGTAGATGATGATCAGCACCCACCAGTGATTGATGAACTCGATCCCCGTCGTCTCGCGCAGGAACGCGAAGGTCTTGAACAGCGGGATGAAGAGCAGCTCGGGCGGGATGAGGTAAGTCAGGAACACGCCGGTGGCGAGCGCCGCCGAGCCCCAGAACTTCATGCGCGACAGGGAGAACGCCGCCAGGATGCTCACCAGCATCGTCACGACCACTACCAGCAGCGAGACGACCGCGGAGTTGCGGAAGAACGTCAGGTAGGTGGGCGAGGTCAGCAGCTCGACGTAGTTCTGAGAGCGTGGGGTGAAACACCCACCACGGGGTAGTCGCGGCCGAGATCTCGGCGCTCGTCTTGAGCGAGGTGATCAGCATGTAGATCGGCGGCGTCAGAAAGAAGACCACGAAAACGAGCAGGAACGCGTAGGACCAGATGAGCGCCCGGCGCCGATCGCGGCGCATGCTGCCGCGCTTCGCAGGCCGAGCCTGGCCGACCGTGATCTGCGCCGCCGCTGTCACGGTCAGGCCTCGTTCCCGCGCCTGTTGATGCCGCGCAGGATGAAGATCGCGGCGACCGCGAGGATCGGGAACATGAACAGCGAGACGCAGGCGCCCAGCGGGATGTCGTCGCTTTCGATGCCGAGCTTGAAGGCCCAGGTAGCGAACACGTGCGTTTGGTCCACCGGGCCGCCATTGGTCAGGATCGCGCACGATGTCGAAGTTGGCGAACGTGACGATGAGCGAGAACAGCACGGTGATGGCGATGATGTTGCGCATCATGGGCAACGTTACGAACCAGAGCTTCTGCCACCAGTTGGCGCCGTCGATGGCGGCCGCCTCGTACAGCTGCTCGGGCACCGATTTGAGCGCGGCGAGGTACATGATCATGAAAAACGGCGCGCCGAACCAAACGTTGACCAGGATCACCGCGAAGCGCGCCCAGTACGGATCACCCAGCCAGGGCACCGCGTCGATGCCGATGCGCTGCAGGATCCAGTTGAACGCGCTGTAGGACGGATCGAACAGCCACAGCCACGCGAGCGTGCTCATGGCCGGCGGGATGACCCAGGGCACGAGCAGCATGCCGCGCCACTTGCGCTGCCCCTTGGTCGGGACGTTGTGCACGAAATGCGCCACGCAGAAGCCGATCAGGGCCTTGAAGAAGACAGCGCTCACCGCGAAGATGATCGACTGCTTGACGACCATCCAGAAGGTTTCGCGCGTGAACAGGAACGCGAAGTTGCCCAGGCCGACGAAGCGCTCCATCGACTTGTTCAGCGTCGCGAGATACATGGAATAGAACGACGGGTAGACGACCAGCAAGGTGATGGACAGGATGAGCGGCAGCGCCAACGCAAACGCGATCGTGGACTTGCGCCGCACGAAGGCGCTGACGTCGTCCGCCGCCGGCCGCGAGCGATGGGCAGACGACGGGCTACGGCATCAACCATCGCGCTGACTCCGTTGTGACGCGCGGGAGGGCCCTGAGGGCCGCGCCCGCAGTGGTCCGGTCGACACCGCAACCTCGGGCCCGGGCTGGCTCTCGCACCGGGCTCAGGTGCGCATGAAGCCTTCGAGTTCCGAAGCGGCCCATGCGATGGCCTTGTCGATCGACTCACCACCTTGTGTGATTTTCGCGATCATTTTCGTATTCGTGGCCTGCGCGTAGATCTGCATGGCGATGGCAGTCGGTGCTGGCGACGCGGCGATCCAAACGATCTCGTCGTTGCGCGGTGGGTAGTTGTAGAGGGTTCCCTTGGGCGGCCCTTCCTCCGCCCAGATCTTGAAGTCGCGCAGACCCGAGAAGCTGGGGATGTCGTAACCGCCGCTCGCCGCCACCAGTTGTTCGACCACCGACCGTTGAGAAAGGTAAGTGAGCAGGCTCTTTGCGGCCGACTTGTTTTCCGCAAACTTCCAGATGCCCCAGAAGAAAGGCAGGCCGGGTTGATAACGTCCCTTCGGGCCCTTAGGAGCCGGGAATGTCCAGAGCTGCTCAGCCACCTTCGGGTTGTCGCGCTTGGCGACCGCCCAGGCGCTGGGCGGATTCATGATCAGGGCGCCCTTGCCCGCGATCAACCACTTGTTATTGGAAGCGTCATCCCAGGCGAACACGTCGGGCGGCAGGAACGGCACGAGTCGCTTCGCATACTCGAGCGCCTGCTTCGTAGCGTCGGACTTGACCGTGATATTGCCCTTGGCATCGACAAGCTCCGCGCCATAGGCAGCGAACAGCGCGCCGACCCAGTCGACCGAGTCGGTGGTCTCTCCCAGGCCCAAGCCGAAGGGATAGCCCGCCTTGAAGCACTTCTCGGCGGCCACCAGAAAGGTGTCCCAAGTCCAGCGGTCGGTCAGCGCCTTGTCGGGCGGGGCTCCGGCCGGATACATCTTGGTGAGGTCGAGCCCGACGTGCTGCTTGAACAGATCGATCCTCCCACAGGGCCCTTTCACCTGGCTGCCGGGCGTCGCGGGCACGCCCAGCCAATGCCCGTCCTGCTTGCCGAGGTATTCGGTGACGGCGACGACATTTCCGTTTTGCGCGATCAACGGTTTCATGAGGTCGTCCACCGGTTCCAGGTTCTTCGCCTGGGCTGTCGCATACCACGTGGCGAGCGCCAGAACGTCGTGGCCGGACTTCGCCTGCGCCTCCGACGCGACGGTCAGCAGGAGCTTGTTGCCTTGGGAAGTGATGTAGTCGATCTTGAGATCGACTCGCTCCTTCGCTGCCCAGTCGTTGCAGAGTTTCGTGAGGACGGCGTTGGCGCCAGGCACCCAATGGTCCCAGAAGCCCACCGACAGTTTGCCCGCCGCATGGGAGGTCCGAATGTAGGGCGCTGTCACCGCAGCTGCCGACACCGCAGCTGTCGCCGAAAGAAAGCGACGACGATCAAAGTTGCTCGAGCTCATCTCCAGTTCCTCCCGTTGCGGTCACGCGCCTGCTTGGTATTTGTCTTATGATCCAGCTTGCCGAAGTTTCCTCAAGAATCCTAGACCGGTTCGGGGGTTTGGTCCACGGGAACATCGCGCTGCTGTTGCAATGCAGCGCGATGCGGGGCGAGTTTGGAGGAATCACCAGTTCCATTGTTTCGGACCAGCGCAACAGGCGGAGACCGTGAGAGAGAATAACGTTAAGTCGATTTGGAAGCGAGGCGGCGCGGTGATCAACGGCTGGCTGGGAATTCCCAGCTCAGTGGCCGCCGAGAATATGGCGCAGGCCGGCTGGGATGCGCTGACAGTAGATCTGCAGCATGGGCTGGTGGATTATCAAACGGCCGTGACGATGCTGCAGGCAGTCTCCACGACGCAGACCGTGCCGCTCGCGCGCGTGCCCTGGCTCGAACCCGGCATCATCATGAAGCTGCTCGATGCCGGCGCCTACGGCATCGTCTGCCCGATGATCAACACGCGAGCGGAGTGCGAGGCATTCGTCCGCACCTGCCGCTATCCGCCGCTCGGCTACCGCAGTTTCGGTCCCGTCCGTGCCCAGTGGTACGCGGGCGCAGACTACTGGAAGCACGCGAACGCAACCGTCATCGCCATGGCGATGATCGAAACCAAGCAGGCGGTCGAAAACCTGGATGACATTTTGAGCGTGCCGGGGCTGGATGCTCTGTACATCGGCCCAAATGACCTGGCGCTCACGCTGGGCTGCGCTCCGTCCGGTGTTCCGACCGATCCGATCGTGCTGAACGCGATCAAGACCATCGTCGCGGGTGCAAAGAGGCACGGCGTCTTCGCAGGGATCCACTGCGGATCGACGGCCATGGCCAAGGAGATGATCGCGCTCGGCTTTCAGTTCGTGACGCTGCTGGCCGATAACGCGTTCCTCGCCACCGCCGCGAAGAACGCGGTCGCGGAAATGCGCGAGGGCGCTCCTGTGGTGGGCAAGGCCGCAGGATCTTCCTATTGACCGCTGGGCTCAAAGCCCGGTTCGGCCCGGGGAATCCCTGTGTGCACCGCCCCGTGATCCTGCGCCTTGCGCTCCGGCGCGGGCACGCCCCACTGGATAGCCGCAGCCTGGACCACCATAGTGCGGGCCTCGACCGGCTTGTTGGCGCGCCGCATCTGCGTATGCACGCTCAGCGGCGCGCCTTGCGTACCCGGCGGCTCGATGCCGTTGGCCGCAAGCATCGAGTGCAGATCCTCCAACACTGCAGCGCGTCGGCGCACGAATGTAGCGGCGAAACAACGCCAGAACTTCCAGCCAGCGCGCTCTAGCACTCTCTGCCGACGGACGTCGTGGGCCCATTGCTCCGGTCCCTGGTGTTGATCACCGTCGCACTCGATCGCCAGTCGCGCATCGTTGTTACCTTCGACCACCAAGTCGACGCGGTAGGCGCCGACGCGCACCTGCGGCGTAGCGCGATAACCCTGCTGCATCAACCAGTCGTATAACTCGCGCTCGAAGGGCGACTCGCATAGCGCGCGCGGGTCTCCCGGTGGCGCCTGGTCCTGGGGGAAGGGCTGGGCGAAGTGTCCGATCAGACCCCGACGCAGCCGGTCGGCCTCCGAGAGGTGCGCCAGCTCCACCGAGCGCACCAGATACATGCGGTCGCGCGCGCGAGAGGCGGCCACGTTGAATCTTTGGGCGAAGATGTCCCGGGACAGTGGCGCGCCCACGTCGTTGGGCGCACAGACCAACGACAGGAAGATCACGTCGCGCTCTCTGCCTTGGAACGTGCGCGCGTCGCCGCAGGCGATCCGATGCCGTTGCAGCAGCTGCGGTCCGTACTCGTCGTTGAGCCGGTCCCAGATTGTCAGCGCCTGCTCCTCGCCCAGCAGCGACACCACTCCGATGGAGCGGCCGTCCATGCGCGGATCGGCAATGACGCGCCCGATCTCCTCCACGATGAAGTCGACCTCGGCGCCGTTCACACCTCCGTTGCGGTGGCCGTCTTCGATCAGGACGTCGACCAGCGGCGGATCGAGGCGCTCGGAGAGCCTCGGCAGTCTGAGCGGTCGCAGCTCGTGGCCGTAGAATTCGCGCTTCGAGTATTCGATGATGGGAGCCACGCAGCGGAAGTGCTCCTTGAGAACGACGCCGCTGCGAGCGAAGACCACCTTGGCGAGATCGTAGATCGATCGCTCGGGCGACATCTGCGCCCGATACAGAGGCACTTGCTCGGTCAGGAACCGCTGCATGAGAGTCTTGATCTTCTGTTCTTCGAGCCCCACAGCCTCGGGCGAGACCTGCTGGTCGTCGCCCACGATCAGCAGCTTGCGCGCACGCAGCAAAGTGGGCAGGGCGGACAGGTCCGATTGCGACGCCTCGTCGATCACGACCAGATCGAAACATCCGAGTTGCGGCGGAAGCGACTCGGAGACGCGATAGTGCGGCATGATCCAGCACGGGACAGCCGGTATCGCCTCCGCCGCAGCGTAGCGCGCATCTTGCCGGTACCGCACAGCGCGCTTGCCAGTGCCCTTGCCGATCTTCTGGATCGCGTTCAGGTAGGCCTGTAGACCCGCACGCACGTTGGGTGTAGCGTTCTCGGCTAGCTTGCGCCAGGTGCGCTTGACGACCATGGCGTGATAGGCGCGAGCCAAGTCGTGCTCGAGATCGGTCCGCACCCTTGCCAATTTCTTGAACTCGTCCTGCGAGTCGATAGCGGCAAGGTGGGTAGCCAAGCGCCTCAGACGCCAGGCGCGCTGCCAGGTGTCTGGCAGGAGCTGGTCGACCTCGTCCTCGATAGGCTGGCGCAACGCCTGCGCATATTGCGGGGCGCCCGATTCCGCTATCAGTCGCGTCACGCTCTGCACGATCGCCAGCGGCGCAGCAAGGCCATGGACGCGCGCCAACTCCGCCGTGTGGGTGGACCAGGCCTCGAGCATAGTGGCCTCGTCCACGTTCGGGTTTCCCAACACCCCCGCGAGGAAGTGCCGCATCTCGTCCACGACGCGGCCGGTTTTACCTTCCAGTGCTTTGTGCAGCCCATCCCTGACGGCCCAGACCTCACCCAATCGATAGGTGGTCAGATGGTGTGCGATCGCCTTCTCCAGCTCGCCGAAGGCGCCCGGGTCATCGGCCACATTGCGACTCGCGGCCCAACTGGGAAAGAGCTGCATCGCCTGCTGTACCAGCTTGCTCTCGGCGTTGACCAACGCCTTCACCTTTTGATAGAGCGCGAACTGGGAGACCGCGGCCATTCCGCCCCTGAGCTGCCCGGGCGCCATGCTGCGCGCGAGATCGCCTATTGGCACCGCGTCGAGGCCCAAATCGGGGGCCAAAGCATTCCAGCGCGCTATCAGCTCGCGCCATGTTCTCTGCAGAGCGAGGTGGTTGGCGACATGCCGCCATTCTCCGGCGTCCATTGGAAAGCGGCCGTTCACGGTAACCGATTCCAGGTGCTTCCTCGCCTCGGCCCTGCCGAACACCCCTGCCAGCCCGAACGCTCGCTTGCCCAGAGTAAGGTTGCCCACTGCCGTCACGAACTCGGGATCGAGCTCGGCCGGGGGCGGCACCGACACGGGTTTGACCAGGAAGCCCCTGCGCTCGGCCGCGGCCAACTCGAGCTCGCGGCCCAGAGATTCGAGCGCGGTGAGCTGATCCCCGACAGCGCCGCTCTTGAGCCGCTCCCGCATCGCCACCGTCCACGGACGCTGGGCACGCGGGATATCCTCCCGCAGCGTCTTGATCCGCTCGATCTCAGCGCTCAGGTCCTGGGCCGTTGTGAGACTGGCCTGGCTCGCGTCGGCAAGCGGGGGAACGCGTCCCGAGCGCGCCTCAGCGATGAGCGACCGGAACCGTGCCAGATCGCGGTGCGCCTGCAGCAGCAGGCGCGCGTCCGGCAACTGCGCCAGCGTCGGAAGGCTGCACGCGGCGTAGTCGATGTCCTGACCCAGTTGCCGCCGAGCCTCACGCAGGCGTGCGATATCTTCCTCGCTGAAACGCGGCGCGTATTGCGGACCAGCGCCCAGCGGATCGAGAATCCGGTCGAACAGACCGGCGTGGGCGAGCACCTCCTGCGCGGCATCCAGCGGATCGATGCTCTCCCCTTCCATTTCGATGCGCGACAAGTTGAGCCTGGCCCAGCGGCTCGCATCCGTATCGATGCGCAGCAGCCGAGCGTGCAGCGCTTCGATCGCGTCCTCGAGCTGGCCGAGCTCACGCGCCGTGGATACGAGATCGATGCTCTGCACTTCCGACGCGATCTTGAGGATGGACTGCTCGAACTGCTGCATGCCCTCCTGCTCGCTCGCCAGCAGCGCGATAGCGAGCGGCCGGATTTCCTCGGGGAGATGATCGCGTAGTACCGCTAGTGCCGGGTCTTTCATGGACGTGACCAGCACCCGCCTGCCATTGGCCAGCCAGTGGCAGATGATGTTGGCAATGGTGTGGGTCTTCCCGGTGCCAGGCGGCCCCTGCACCACGACACCGTCGGCGGTCTCCAAGAGCTGGACAATTCTGACCTGCTCGTCGTTGAACGGCTTGGGGAAATACAGATCGCGAGCGGCGGCGGCCCCCACTGCGCCCCCGTGGTAAACGGCGCTCACGCCGCGAAAGGCAGGCAGCTCGACCGAGGTGCGCTGGGCGTCGGGCTCGGTCACCAGTGCGGCTACCGCTTCGGGTAGCGGCTGAGTGTCGACCCAAGAGTTCAACGCGCGCATAAGATGGTCGAGATCCTGGATCAGCGGGTTGGCGCTGCGCGGACGGGCGAACAGCACCCAGGTGTCGGTGAGCGTCACCGGCTGCTCGAACTTGGCGAGGCTCAAGTCCCCAGGCAGCAAATCGTCGGGCCGCAGCTCGAGGCAAGTCTTGACCAGACTCAGCACCGGCTGATAGGTGGCTGGCTCAAATGGCGATAACGTGGTGGTGGCCTGCGCGAAGAACTCCTTGGCGCGGCGCTCAGCAATAGCGACTCCGGGGTTGTCCAGCGCAGCATAGAAGTCGAGCTCGAGCCTAGGATCTACGTCACGCGGCCGCACTTGCGCTGCGCCGGTTCGCTGGTCGATCGTGATGTCGACCAAACGACTGATCAGGGGATACGCGACCGTGGCGTCCTTCTCCTTGCGAGTTGCGAGCCCGATTCCCCATACCAGTTCCAGCTGGCCTTCCACCATGGCGCCTGCGAGCTCCTGCTGCAGTGTGAACAGCTGGACGTAGAGGCGAGACAGCCGCCGACGCCGTTGCTCGGCCTCGGCCCACGGTTTCCAAGCGCTGTCCAGGTACAAGGCAAATTGTTTCTCGACCTCGCCCCGGAACTCATAGTGCGCCAGCGCGATGCGCTGATTGGGGTCGACCTCGGGCTGCGCCATCTCCGCGACGCTGCTGGGGGTCTGGGTTGTATCTCGGTGAGTGCCGGCCGCGATCAGCGCCCAACCCTCGATGGTGGGTGCCAGCCTGGGTGCCTGAAGCAAAGGGCCACCGACGGCGAGCCACGCGGCAAGCCATGGGCTGTCCGCTCGTGGGGGCAGCTCGGGATTGGGCGGGCGCGGCACCGACAGCCACACCTCGTCTTCCCCGTCTGGGCCCGCGTCGTTGAGCTTGACGCCCTCCAATGCGGCCAGGTGATGTTCCATCAGGAGGAAGCGTCCATGGTCGCTCACGTTGGACACGACCTTGGCGCGGCTACGCGCCGACTGCTGGACATACTCGATGAGCGCGGCCAGCCGCGGCCTCTCGATGCTCATCGATCAACCTAGCATGCTGTTCGGCAGATCGCCCGACAACAGCGCGCTTGCCTGTGACGCCTCCAGTGCAGGGCCGAAGAGGTGACCTTGCATTTCGTTACAGCCGAGCCCCAATAGCACGTCGCGCTGCAGTTTGTTCTCCACGCCTTCTGCGATCAAGTGCAGATCGAAGCCCCGTGCAATGCCCACGATGGCCGAGATGATGGGGCTATAAGGGTGCGCCACGGTCAGATCCCGGACGAAGGACTGATCGAGCTTCAGGCTGGTGACCGAGAACTTTTGCAAATACCCGAAGGATGCGAAGCGGGTGCCGAAATCGTCGATGGACACGCGCACACCGCTGTCGCGCAGGCGCTTCACCGCGTCTGCCACAGACTCCGCCTCCCGCATCATCAGGTTCTCGGTGATCTCGATCTCCAGCCCCTGCGGCGGCACGCGGTGGCGGTGCAGCGTCGCGAGCACGCGGTCCACGACGTCGGCTTTGTCGAAGTCGCGCGGCGAGAGGTTGACGCTCATGCGCAGATAGTCGAAGCCCTCGCCACGCCATCTGGCCAGTTGCAGACAGGACTGCTCCAGGACCCAGTCGCTGATCCGAGCCATCAGCCCGGCCTCCTCCGCCACCGGGATGAAGGTCATGGGCAGCAGCACCCCGCGCAGCGGATGTCGCCAGCGGATCAGCGCTTCCATACCCACCACCTGACGCCGGCTCAGGCTGACCTGTGGCTGGTACCAGAGCTCCAGCTCTCCGAGGTCGAGGGCACGCCGCAGTTCGGTCTCCAGCGTCAGCTTCTGATGAAAAGCCGCGTTCATCTCCGGCGAGAAGAAAGCGTACCCGTTCTTGCCCGCGGTCTTCACGTGATACATGGCGATGTCGGCGTGCTTCACCAGGCTCTCCGCCTCCGATCCGTCACTTGGGTAGAGCGCAATACCGATGCTGGCCGTCGTACGCACTTCTTGTCCGGCGACGCTGAGCGGTCGTCTCAGCTCGTCGATCACCTTTTGCGAGATGAGGGCAGCATCCTCGGCATCGGACAGATCGGGCAGCAGAATGGTGAACTCGTCACCGCCCAGGCGGGCCAGCGTGTCGCTGCGCCGGACGCAGCTCTGCAGCCGCCCGGCGACGCCTTTGAGCAATTCGTCGCCCTCCGCGTGGCCCAGACTGTCGTTGACCAGCTTGAAGCGGTCCAAGTCGATGAACAAAACCGCCACCAGACGTCCACTGCGGTGTGCCTGCGACAACGCCACGCTCAGACGGTCCTTGAACAGCGCGCGATTGGGCAGCTGAGTGAGCAGATCGTGATAGGCCTGAAAACTGATCCTCTCTTCGGCTCGCTTGCGCTCGGTGATGTCGCGCGCCACACCATAGCTGCCCAGGAAGCGCCTCTTCGTCGCTGCCTCCTTCTGCTCTACGTACACCCCGGTCGCGCTCAGGGCGATAGTCAGAAGGTCCGTCTCTTCCGGCTTCTGCTCGCCGCTCCCGGCCTTGCGCTTCAGACGCAGTTCGACATTGCGGGAAGCGCGCTCGCCGGTACGCCTCTCGCAGAACGCGTAGCGCGCACGCTCGCGGTCTTCCTCGTGGATGATGCTGGAGTAGTGGTGGCCGATCAGCTCCTGGCTCGGGTACCCGAGCATGGCGGCCACGGTTGGATTGAGGTAGGTGAACTGCCCCTGCTCGTTCACCGTATAGATGATGTCCGGAGAGTGGTCGACCAAGTAGCGGTGAAGCTGCTCGGACTGCTCGAGACGGGCGCTGATCAGCGCGTTGGTATGCTCGAGCGCCTTGCGCTGAAGTGCGTTGTCGACCGTATGCAGCAGCTCCTCGGGCTGATAGGGCTTGCGCACGAAGTCGTAGGCGCCGCGCCGCAGCGCGCCGATCGCGGAGTCGATGACGTCGTCCGCGCTCACCACGATCACCGAGATCGAGGACAACTGCGATTTCATGACGGTCCAGGACCTGCAGCCCGGTCATATCCGGCAGTCTGAGGTCCAGGAGCACGAGGTCGTAGTGCTGGCGGCTCAGCGCGACCACGGCTTCCGCTCCCGTGGCGCACTCGTCAACTCGGCGGCCCTCGCGCTCCAACAACAGCCTCAGGCTGTGGCGCAGTCGCGCCTCATCGTCCACGACGAGGATGCGAGGTGCCGGAGGTATCAGCTCCGATGGCTGTGGGACAAACGATGCTCCGCTCGGCAGTTGCATTTGCGCGTCGGGCGTCAGGGAGCAGCTTCCGAGACCTGAGGCATAGCTTGTCCGACTCCGGCAGAGTACACGCGGCGCGGAAGCAGCGTGAGGAAGATAGTGCCCCGGCCCGGGTGGCTGCGGCAAAGGATGCGCCCGCCTAGGCGCTGGAGGATCGACGCACTTTCCGCCAGGCCAATGCCCTCGTGGCCAGCCCCTTTCGTGGTGGTGCCGGGCTTGAACAGGCGTTGCATGACCTCTGCCGGCATTCCCCCTCCGGTATCGCTGATCTGCAGCAAGACGAAGAGCTCACCGCCGAAGTTGACGTTGTCCGCGGTCATGACCCCGAGACGACCGCCATTGCGCCATGGCCTCGGCTGCATTGGTGAGCAGGTTGAGCGCCACCTGCTTGACCGCACCGACGTCTCCATGCAATAGCGGCAGCTGCGGGTCCAGCTGCTGAACGATCTCGATGCCGCGTTTCGCGAACAGCGTGTCCTTGCACAGCAGCATCAACTCCTGCACCACAGCGTTGAGATCGAGTCGGGCCGGCTCCTCCAGGTCGACGGCAAACGGATCTCCCATGCGTTGGACGATGCGGGCGACGCGGTCCAGCTCCTCGTTCAGCACCGTCAGCTCCTCGCGGAACTGACCGGTGTCGCCAACCTTGTCTCTCAGCAGTTTCAGATAGTTCTTCACGATGCTGAGCGGGTTGCCGGCTTCGTGCACGACCCGTCTGCCGATCGCCCGGAACCGCTCAGTCATCTCAGCACGCGTGCGCTCCTCAGAGCCCGTCGCCCGTCCGATCCGCGACAGCGTTTCGCCGGCCAGCGCAGCCAGCCGCGCCAGCAGTCCCTCGTCGTCGTAAGGCTCGTGCCAGTCCGATGGCAGTCCGACCACCAGCACGCCGAGCACCGACGCATCCGCGGTCATCGGGAGGCAGAGCAGACCTCCGGTTTCCATCATCCGCGCCAACACCCGGTCGATCGCTGCGCTGCGTTCGAGCTCCAATCCCGCCGCTCGCGCCGGCCGCCGCTCTCGCGCCGCCTGGGCGAGCAGGCTGGGTGAGCCCTCGAGGGAAACAGCCAGCTTGGCGAGACTCGCAGGGTCTTCACCAGCGACGACACCGATCAAACGCTGGTCGGCAGGCGCGACGAGGAAGAAGAACTGCCGTCGGAGGCCAGTGAGCAGTCGCGACAATCGCCGAATACGCGACAAGGCGACCTGTTGATCTTCCGCATCCCATAGCGTCTGGCGCATCATCTCATGCAGGCCGGCATGAGCCACGGCTGACACCAGCTCCTGGGACTTTCGGGCGATGTAACCCCCGGTTGCAGCAGGAAGCTGAAAGCTGAGGTCGCCTTCGACCACACCGCCCTCAGCCTGCGCCGGAGCAGTGCTGGTCCAGTCGAGGATTTCGATCCCGGCTGGGTTCCCGCGTGCTGCACTGGTGGCTTGTTCGTACAGGCGCGCGACTGCGGACGCATCCATGCCGGTAAGCTCGGCAGCTGCGCGCCGCGTAGCGTCGGTGATCCCGTCCTCCGCCAAAGCGCTGCCTACCGCCACCGCACGCACTACGAACGGCGCATCGCCGAGTCGGTCCACGGGCTCCTGCCGGAAGCGCAGGGCGTCGGCCACGAACCCGGCAGCCCGCAGGCTTCCACCCATGCCGCACCGACCGCATCGTGCGTGGTCTCGATCGCGTCTCGCTCGGCGCGGACGAGATCGGCGTCTCGAAGTACCGGCGCTACAATCCGAGCATACGCTTCTCCGCGGGAGCGCAGAAGCACGAGCTTTCCGATCTGGTGTAGAAGACCGGCCAGGTAGGCGGGCTCGCCGGGTTGGTTCAGAGCTCGCGCGAGGCGACCAGCCACCTCGGCACATACCAAGCAGCGTCCCCAGATCCGCTCTAGCAGCGAGCGCGGATAAGGAAGCGCGCCGTTGCCGAGCTGCTTTCCAAGCTGAAGCAGAGCCAGCGCCTGCAGCATGTCGCGTCCGAGCACGCTGAGACAGGCCTCCATGGAGATTGACTGCGCCGGTTCTGCGGCTGCAGGCAAGGGGCCGGCACTGGCCAGGACATGCAGGGCGAGGGCTGGGTCGCAAAGGAGCAGATCCGCCAGCGCCTGAGAAGACGTGCTCCTGTCATCGAGGGCGACCAACACCCGAGCCAGGACGTGCTCATTGAACGGCAGATCGATAGTGCCTCCCTGATCCGCCGCCCGTAGCGGTTTCATTGTTGCTTTGGTCTCTACTATGTTGGCGGGCGATGTCTTCTCTCGCTTGCTCAGCTTGCGTGACGCTAAGCCGGCGCGAGGCTGCAGACCGCCCACCTCGGTGTTATATAGAAACAGAATTTCTCACAACTGCGTCGCTAGGACAAGCAGATGTGCTCGGATCCGCCGATGCTGGCGCGCGGCGGGCTCGGATTGTCGATGCCTGTCACATTGGCGAAGCGGGTTTAACACGCTCTTCACATTGCCGCTGTATCGGAAACGCTACGGCCGCGAGACCAGTTCCAAGGGCGCTCGAGCCGGCTAGTGAGGAAGTCGGCGCACGGCCGCATTCCAAAACCGCAACGAGGGCGATCGCGATATCAGGCGGCAGACCACGCGTCTGCGTTGCGTGGCGCGGCAACCTGCTCTATTTCTCCACTTGGTCCGACGCTGCGGCCGGCGGGTTCGAGCGCGGCGGGACGCTGCCAGTGCTGCGCACGTTGACAACCTTGTTCACCAAGTCGAACCAGAAGGGTGCACCGAGCGAAGCCGCCAGCGCGGTGAGCAGCAGCCCGGCAAGCTTGCTCAACCATTGCCCCGGTTCCCGGCTCGAGAGCACCTTGTCGCCAGCCCACCCCAGCGGAAGACCCTGGCTGGTCAAGTGGCCGAGGCGCTCCTGAAGCTGATCCAGCGTCTCCCTCTGAGCACCCGCAGCCTGGACCCCCGCGACATAGCTACTAGCGGCCTCGACCATGGTCGCGCGCAGCGACGGACTCTGCCACAGGCCGGTCGCAAGGCTTATCGCGTCGGCGTTGGCGATACCGGTCACCACCAGCGCGATGGCCAGGAGCACCCACTGGATCTTGCGCTTATACCAGCCGGAAGCGCGATCCATGACATCGTCAAACCACACTTCAATCCGCTTGCGCGACGCCTCCAGATCGGCGTCGGTGCTAGCGGTCAGGGTACGCAGGGCCCTGCGCAGTTGCCCCGCGACCGCTTGGTCCTGAGGCGCGGCCTTCTGATCGCCATGCGCTGGCGCGACCACATCCAGCAGGACGAGCGCGAACAAATTCGCTGGAATATAGGACGGCTGCTCCCTCTCACCGCCGTCTTTGGCCTTGCCCAGCGATTGGATCAGGGGATGGCGATAGAAGGCTTCGCGCGTTGTCTGGTCAGTGATGAGGTTGCGAATCCCCAGCTCCAGCGTTTGCGCGCGCCAGCCAAGCTGCTGCGAAAGCAACTCCGTCACCGACGAACAGATGAGGCTAAACAGCGCGAAGACAAACGCCAACCCGATGGCAACATCGATGGCTCCCGAACCGAACATATGCTCCTCTCTGGAAAAAAACCCGGACAGCCCACGCCATTCGCTACCAGTCGATCCAGTATAGACGCCATGGATTCATCGGGATGCATCGGCAGCCTGGGTGAGTCGGGCTTTGGAGTTGCCGTCCGCCGCGTCGAGCCGAGTAATCAAGGGACTAGCTCAGGTGTCAGGAGAAATGGGGGTAGGGGTGAGGAATGTGCACCCGCTTGAACTGCGGCATCCGGTAGTCTAGGATGCGCCTGAAGCGCCTGCGGATCTAAACTTTTGCATAAGCGCTGCCGTAAGCAGGTTGCAACAGGACAGGGTTGCAGGTACTGGGCAGCCCGGCTGGCTACTCACCAGGAGGTAATGCGGTGACAAAAATCGGTGGTGATTCAATCAAGCCCGGCGCCCCTACAGGTGTACAAGAGATCGGGGCGGAGACGCAGCCTGCTCCACAGGGACCCACTCCCCCGTCTGCCCGTGCCGTCAAAGTCGAGATGACTGCCCTAGCCAATGGGGGGCAGCAGCTGGATAAGCTGCTGAACGGCGTTAGCGTGGTGGATGCCGCCTCGGTCGAAACGACCAAGCTGGCGATAATTGAAGGGCGCTTCCGGATCGACCCTGAGGTCGTGGCTGACAAGCTGGTAGCCACGGTGCGCGAATACCTCGTGAGCCAGCAGAAGCGGTAGCAACTTCTTAAACCGCACACTTCTAGCAGGAACGCGACCTCCGTCGCGCGCTATCGTTCTTTGCGGGTCCACTCCTTCAGACGGCTGCGCAGACGCGCAACCGCCTGTGCATGGAGCTGGCATACGCGCGATTCCGACACGCCGAGCACCTCGCCGATTTCCTTGAGGTTCATCTCCTGCTCGTAGTACAGGCCCATCACGATCTTCTCACGCTCGGGCAATGAACCGATGGCGTGCACCAGTTGGCGCCGGAAACGCTCATCCTCCAGCACGTCGAGCGGCCCGGTCTGGTGATCGGCGACGTAGACGTCGAAGAAGTCACTGTCCTCGGACTCCTGGAAGTCCTCGTAGTGCAGCAACTGGTAGCCGCGCGACTCTAACAGCATGGTCTGATACTCTTCCAACGAGACGCCCAGCGCGTCGGCCAACTCCTGCTCGCGCGGCGGACGGCCCAGTCGCTGCTCTAGGGTGCTGATTGCGGCCTCGATGCGGCGCAGGTTCTTGCGAACGTTGCGCGGCAGCCAGTCGGCTTGGCGCAATTCGTCCAGCATGGAGCCGCGGATGCGCTGTATGGCGTAGGTCTCGAACCGCGCCCCCTGAGCGTCATCGAAGTTCTTGGCCGCGTCCTGCAGACCAAGCAGCCCCGCCTGGATCAGGTCGTCGACCTGCACGCTGGCGGGTAGACGGACCATGAAGTGATAGGCGATCCGCTTCACCAGCGGTGCCATGTGCTCGACGAGCTTGCTCTGATCCGCGGTCAGCGTCGAGCCGGCCATGCTCTGGCGTTGCTTACTCATCGTCCAAGCCCGAGGATGCGCGACGTCTGGCCCGGTCGGCAGCGGGTGCCGCAAAGCCGCCTGTGGCTGGGCAAGCCAGCGCTGCGAGGAGTCCCAGCCATCGCAACTGCGCCTCGAGACCCGCCTTCGGGAACAGCTTCATCACCGTCGATCGCGATGGCCAGCTACGCAGGAGACGATTGTCGTCGGGGAGGTGTGCATGGTTCGACCAGCGGGTGTCAGGAACCGCCTGGGTGTGGGTGAGAGGTTACCAAAAAAATCCTGTCAGCGTGGGCCGGGCGTCGGGCGCGGTTGATCAGGGCTCGAAGTTGGCCCCTGCATCACCTTGGAGCAGCCTGGCGATACTACCGAATTGCACCGCTGTGGTGGGACCCTACCCACACCTGCCAACAGCCCAACCCAGATTTCCGACTTGAGCGTCAATCCTACACGGGCGCCGGTTGGGAGGAGTCACCTGCTCGCTTTTTCCTCTCCGTCGTCAATCCCAGCGATCGTCGCGGACCTGGATCTCACCGTCACTCACCCGGACTGGGAAAACGGCGGTCGGCTCGAACGCTGGCGGCGCGAGTGCCTCGCCGGTACGGATGCAGAAACGCGCACCGTGGCGCGGGCAGACTATCTGGTCGCCCTCGACGAGCCCGCCCGTGAGGATACCGCCATCGTGGGTGCAGACATCCTCGATGGCATAGTAGCGCCCCTCGAGGTTGAAGACGGCGACTCCGGTGCCATCCATGTCCACCACACGGTGGGCGCCGGGCGGAAGTTCCGAGGCAGGACAGACCGCGACCCAGTTACCCACACAGCTCGGAACGCGTGATTCGCGACTCGTGACCGGCGGGGTGCAGTCCTGCTTGCATTAGAACTCGCGGATCACGGCTCACCGATCACGAAGCAAGGAACTCGGAGCGCTCGCTCAGACCGCCACCACTTCCATCTCGGGATCGATCTCCCGCACCATACCCTCGATACCGGCCAGCGTACCGGAGATGGAGCTGGGGCAGCTGCCACACGCGCCCTGGTAGTGCACTTTCAGCACATTGTCTTCCAGCCCCAGCACGTACAGGTCGCCGCCGTCGCCTTGCAGGTACGGGCGCACGCGCTCGTCCAGCAGCTGCCGGATCAGGTCCAGCTTTTCGCGTTCGGCTGGCGACAGCTTCGATTCGTCGAAGGTGGCGCCATCCGGGCGATCGGAATCCTGGTTGATCAGCTCCGCAGATCTTTCCTGCGCAGACGGCGCATCGCGGATCGGCACGGCAAGCTCGCGCAGCAGCTCAGGCCAGTGCGCCTTGCCGTCCTGAGTTACGGTGATCCAGTGGTCGACGTAGAAGACGTTGGTCACGTGCGGGATGGCGAACAGCGCCTCGGCCAGAGGATCACCTGTCGCTTGCTCCGCGTTCTCGTAGGACTTGGTCACGCCATAGGACAGCGGCTCGCGCAGAATGAATTTCCTGGCGTTGGGATTGGGCGTGAACTCGATTTCGGCGATACGGGGCATGGAGAAAACTCGGTCAGCGGTAAGCCGCCAGGGGCGAGACAAGGGGCAGGTTCACTACGCCGACTCCTTCGCCGCTGTCAGACCCATTGGGTCTGCATCGCCTTCCGTCGAGATACTCTGCTCGTTGCAGAATGCAGCATGCAGGGTGTGCCACGGCAGGATGGCGCATTTCACCCGGGAGGGTAGATCCTTAACCCCCGCGAACACCGCCAGCCGCCCGAGATGACTGGCCTGTGCGGCCACGTCCAGCCTGCCCGTGGCCATCTCGCGGAACTCCTGCACCAACTGCTCGGCCTCTTCGATTCGCTTACCCTTCACGTTGGCGGTCATCATGGAAGCGGACGCCTTACAAATGGCGCAGCTCTCGCCTTCGAAGGCGATCTTTTCGATCAATCCGTCGTTGACCTTGAGCGCGACCCATATGTGGTCGCCGCAGAGGGGGTTCAAGCCTTCTGCACGGTGAGTCGCGTCAGCTAGATCACCCCAGTTGCGCGGCTTCCTGTTGTGGTCGAGGATGATCTCCTGATACAGCTGCTTGCTGTCCATCGCTGGCACCCTGTTAGGCGAACATCTTCTGCACCCGCCGCACACCCGCCACCAGCTGGTCGATCTCCTGAAAGGTGTTGTAGAAGGCGAAGGAAGCTCGGACCGTTGCCGGAACACCGAAACGCTGCATGACTGGTTGCGCGCAATGGTGCCCGGTGCGCACCGCGACACCATCTTCGTTCAGAATCGTACCTACGTCGTGTGGGTGTACACCCGCGACGGTGAAGGACAGCACCGAAGCCTTGTCGGCCGCGGTCCCGATGATGCGCACGCCCGGCAGCGCCTCCATCTGCCCGGTGGCGTAAGTCAGAAGCTCGTGCTCCCACGCAGCGACCCTCCGCATGCCGATCTCGGACAGGTAGTCCACAGCCGCGCCCAGACCGATTGCCGCCGCGATCGGTGGCGTGCCGGCTTCGAACTTGTGCGGGATCGTGTTGTACGTGGTCTTGTCGAAAGTCACCGACAGGATCATGTCACCGCCGCCCTGGTACGGCTGCATCTTTTCGAGCCAGTGGGCCTTGCCGTAGAGGATCCCGATGCCGGTGGGGCCGAACATCTTGTGGCCCGAGAAGCAGTAGAAGTCGCAGTCCAGGTCCTGCACGTCGATCGCCATGGTGCGGTACTGCCTGCGCACCATCGATCAGCACCGGCACGCCATGCCGGTGTGCGTACGCGATCATCTGCTTGATCGGGTTCACCGTGCCCAGCGCGTTGGACACGTGAGTGATCGCAACGAGCTTGGTGCGCTCGTTGAACAGCGCCTGGTATTGGTCCTGCAGCAGTTCACCGGCGTCATTGCACGGAATCACGCGCAGCTTGCATCGCCTTTTCGTCGCGCAGCATCTGCCAGGGGACGATGTTGGAATGGTGCTCCAGCTGAGACAAGATGATCTCGTCGCCGCCCTTCAGGAACGCGCGCCCAAAGCCGTGCATCACCAGGTTGATCGCATCGGTGGTGCCGCGGGTGTAGATCACTTCGCGCTCTTCGCGGGCATTGATGAACCTCTGCATCTTGCGCCGCGCCCCCTCGTAGGCGGCGGTGGCCGTCTCGGACAGGTAGTGCACCGCGCGGTGAATGTTGGAGTGCTCCTGGGTCTGGTAGCGGATCAGCCGGTCCAGGACCGGCTGCGGCATCTGGCTGCTGGCCGCGTTGTCGAGGTACGCCAGCGGCTTGCCGTTCACCTTCAGCCGCAGGATCGGAAAGTCGGCGCGCAGGCGTGGCAGATCGAACGCAGGGGTCGGTGCAGTCGGTTCCTGTCGGGCCAGAGCGGGTCTGCTCATCGCGTTTCCTTAGTTCTGTGTCGCGACGGACCAAGTGGTCCTCCAGCCGCTGTCACCACCGACGGCAGCGCGATGCGCTCCACGATCTCGGCGGCAAAAGCGAAGGTCAGCAGATCGCGGGCGGTGGACTCGCACAGGCCGCGGCTCTTGAGATAGAAGATCTGCTCGGCGTCGAGCTGGCCGACGGTCGCGCCGTGAGCGCACTTCACGTCGTCGGCGAAGATCTCGAGCTGCGGCTTGGTGTCCACATGGGCCCGCTCGCTCAGCAGCAGGTTGCGGCTCTGCTGGGCGGAGTCGGTGCGCTGCGCTCCGGGCCGGACCAGGATCTTGCCGTTGAACACGGCATGCGCAGCGCCGCCGGCGATGCACTTGTGCAGCTGGCGGCTGCGGCCGTGCGGATGCGCGTGATCGAGGAAACTGTGCGTGTCGGCGAGCTGCCGGCCCGAGATCAGCGCCAGCCCGTCGATCTCGAAGTCGGTTCCTTCGCCGGCCTGCGTCACGTTCAGGTTATAGCGCGAGATGCGCGCCCCGAGCGAGACGCTCACGTTCGAATAGCGGCCGTCGCGCGCCGCGCGCACGCCGCAGGTCGCGATGTGGAACGCGCTCGCGCTCTCACGCTGCAGACGGACATGGCGCACGCTGGCGTTCTCGCCCACCGCGATCTCCGTGACGCTGTTCGTGAAGCCCGCATCCTGGTGCAGAGAGACGAAGTCCTCGATCACCGTGCACCGGCTGCCGGGCGCGGCAACGACCAGCGCCCGCGGATAGCACGGCCGCACCGGGGCTAGCGCTCACGAACAGCAGATGGATCGGCGCGGGAAGCATCGCGGTCGCGCGTCTACCAGCACCACTGCGCCGTCACGCAGCCAGGCGGTGTTGACCGCGCTGAACGGATCGATCGCCGCAATCGACCACCTGCGCGCTAGCTGTGCCTGCACACGCTCGCCATGTCGGCGTCAGCGCGGAAGCCAGCGAGACAGGCCAGCGACGCCATCCTCGGCCCGAGCACCGACAGCGTTGGGCGCGAACGCACCGTCCACGAACACCAGACGGCTGCCGGCCTCGGGGATCAGCAAGGGCTCGATCAGCCGCAGCACCGACCTCGGTCGACTCGGCGACAGGCCGCAGCGTCGTCTTGTACAGCGGAGACAGGTCGGTGAAGCGCCAGTCTTCATCGCGCGTGGTGGGAACCGTCAGCGCGTTGGCACGCTCGAGCGCGTCGGCGCGCAGCGCGTTCAGCCAGGACAGCGGACTCGCCGGAATCTGTCCCTGCCCGTGCAGCAGGCTGTCCAGGTAGCTGTTCTTGAGCGCGTCCATGGGCCTCACGCCGCCTGCCGCGCCCGGTACTCTTCGGCCACCCAGTCGTAGCCGCGGCTTTCCAGCTCGAGGGCCAGTTCCTTGCCTCCGGTCTTGATGATGCGGCCCTCGTCCATCACGTGGACGAAGTCGGGCGTGATGTAGTTGAGCAGCCGTTGATAGTGGGTGACCAGGACCACGGCGTTGTCGGGCGAGCGCAGGTGGCTCACGCCGTTGGCTACAATGCGCAGCGCATCGATGTCCAGTCCGGAGTCGGTTTCGTCCAGGATGGCCAGCGTCGGCTCGAGGATGGCCATCTGCAGGATCTCGTTGCGCTTCTTCTCGCCGCCGGAGAAGCCTTCGTTGACGCTGCGCTCGAGGAAGGCCGGATCCATGTCCAGCAGCTTCAGCTTGTCCTGCACGTAGTCGTCGAACTCCAGCGGATCCAGCTCGTCCTTGCCGCGAGCGCCCTGCACCGTGTTGTAGGCCAGGCGCAGGAAGGAGGAGTTGGTCACACCGGGCATCTCGACTGGATACTGGAATCCGAGGAACAGGCCGGCGCGCGCACGTTCCTCGGGCGCCATGTCGAACAGGTTCCTGCCCTCGAACAGGACCTCACCGCCGGTGACCTCGTAGGCCGGATGCCCGGCGAGCACCTTGGCGAAGGTGCTCTTGCCGGACCCGTTAGGCCCCATGATGGCGTGCACCTCGCCGGCACGGACGCTCAGGTCGATACCTTTCAGGATCTCGACCCCCGCGACCTTGGCGGTCAGGCCACGAACCTCCAGCAGGGTTTTGCGCGTCCATCACCCGACGCTTCCTTCCAGCTTCAGGCCCAGCAGCTTGGTGGCCTCCACCGCGAACTCCATCGGCAGCTGGGTGAACACGTCCCGGCAGAAGCCGTTGATGATCATCGAGACAGCATCCTCGGCACCGATGCCGCGCTGCGCAAAGTAGAACAACTGGTCCTCGCCGATCTTCGACGTGCTCGCCTCGTGCTCGACTTGGGCGCTGTTGTTGTTGACCTGGATGTACGGGAAGGTGTTGGCGCCGCACTTGTCGCCGATCAGCATGGAGTCGCACTGCGGAGTAGTTGCGCGCGTTCCCGGCCTTCGCGCCGATCTTCACCAGCCCGCGGTAGCTGTTGTTGGAGAAGCCCGCCGAGATGCCCTTGCTCACGATGGTGCTGCGCGTGTTCTTGCCGATGTGGACCATCTTGGTGCCGGTGTCGGCCTGCTGGTGATGGTTGGTCAGCGCGACCGAGTAGAACTCGCCGATCGCGTTGTCGCCCAGCAGCACGCAGGACGGATACTTCCAGGTGATGGCCGAGCCGGTCTCCACCTGGGTCCAGGAGATCTTCGAGTTGACGCCCTTGCACAGCCCGCGCTTGGTGACGAAGTTGTAGATGCCGCCCACGCCCTTCTCGTCGCCGGCGTACCAGTTCTGCACCGTGGAATACTTGATCTCGGCGTTGTCCAGCGCCACCAGCTCCACGACCGCTGCATGCAGCTGGTTGGTGTCGAACTTGGGCGCGGTGCAGCCTTCCAGGTAGGACACGTAGCTGCTGTCCTCGGCCACGATCAGCGTGCGCTCGAACTGCCCCGACTCTTGTGTGTTGATGCGGAAATAGGTCGACAGCTCCATCGGGCAGCGCACGCCCTTGGGGATGTAGCAGAAGCTGCCGTCGGTGAATACCGCCGAGTTGAGCGCGGCGTAGAAGTTGTCCCCGGGAGGCACGACCGAGCCGAGGTACTTGCGCACCAGCTCAGGATGGTCACGCACCGCCTCGGAGAAGGAGCAGAAGACGACGCCCGACTTCGGCCAGCCGCTGCTTGTAGGTGGTGGTGACCGACACGCTGTCGAAGATCACGTCCACCGCGACCCCGGCGAGCGCCTTCTGTTCGTGCAGCGGCACGCCCAGCTTCTCGAAGGTGCGCAGCAGCTCGGGATCGACCTCGTCCATCGACGCCAGCTTCTTCTTCGCCTTGGGCGCCGAGTAGTAGCTGATGTCCTGGAAGTCGATCTTCGGATACTTGACGTTGGGCCAGGCCGGCTCCCTCATGGTCAGCCAGTGCCGATAGGCCTGCAGGCGGAACTCGAGCAGCCACTCGGGCTCGTTCTTCTTGCGCGAGATGAGCCGGATGACGTCCTCGCTCAGCCCCTTGGGCACGACATCGGCCTCGATGTCGGTGACGAAGCCGTGCCGGTAGGGCTGATTGACCAGGTTCTGCAGGACTGCGCTGCTCATAGCTCGCGACTCGTGATCAGGATTGGCGGTCTGCGTCCAGCGACCGCGGCGCCTCAGACGCTGAAGCTCTCCCCGCAGCCGCACTCGTTCTTTGCGTTGGGGTTTTCGAACTTGAAGGACTTCCTTCAGCCCTTCGCGCGCGAAATCGAGGGTGGAGCCGTCCAGGTACTTGCAGCGCCTCCTTGTCCACTACCACCTTGGCCTCGTGCGACTCGAACAGCGCATCGTTGGCGCCGACCTCGTCGGCGTAGTCGAAGGTATAGGCTAGACCGGAGCAGCCGACATTCTTCACGCCCAGGCGCAGGCCCACACCCTTGCCGCGCTTGGCGAGCGACCTCTGGATTTGTCTGGCCGCGTTTTCCGTCAGGTTGATTGCCACTTACGTCACTCCATCACAATTCGAATCGTCGGCAGGATTCGCCTACACGACTGGCTCAGGCTGATCGCGCCGCGCGCGCTGGTCCTTCAGTTCCACGACCTTGGTTTCCGCCGCCTCCGCCTGCGCTTTGACGACCAACTGGGCCAGAGTGACCGAATTGAGGTATTCAAAGATCCGGTCATTGAGGCTCGCCCACAGGTCGTGGGTGAGGCACTTGTGATCGTCCTTGCAATTCTCGCGGCCGCCGCATTGGGTAGCGTCGATGGGCTCGTCCACCGCTCGGATGATGTCGGCCACCGACACCTCCTCTAACTTCTTGGCCATTTGATAACCGCCGCCGGGCCCGCGCACGCTGGACACCAGGGCGCGCCGGCGCAGCTTGCCGAACAACTGCTCGAGATAAGACAGCGAGATCTTCTGCCGCTCCGAAATGTCGGCCAGCGTGACCGGCCTGCGGCCGTCGCGCATGGCGAGGTCGATCATGGCAGTCACTGCAAAACGTCCCTTGGTCGTCAGTCGCATGGCTCGCTCCTCGAAAAACTTGCAAAGCTACACCTGAATATCCAAAGCCGATCAGCACGCTCAACTTTACAATACCCGAATGTTTCAGTCAACAATTCTGTTTAGGTAGTTGGGGTCAAAGGCTTCAGTTTTCACCTCGCCTTCCTGGGGTCGAATTCCCGCCCGCTCCAACCGCCGCAGGATCTGCTCGATCCTCTGATCTATCGTAACTACATGATCCAGAAGGCTATGCATCGCCTTTGTCATCGGATCGTTCATATCATCGCTGACGCCGTAGGCGGGAAACCCGATCTTCTCTGCTATGCGGGCGCTGGCCTCGTCCCGTCCGTTATCGACGATGCGGGCGGGAATGCCGACAGCAGTGGCGCCCGCCGGCACGTCCCTGACGACCACTGCATTGGAGCCGATCTTGGCGTTATCGCCGATAAGGATCGGACCCAGCATCTTGGCCCCGGCGCCAGCAACGACGCCATTGCCGAGGGTCGGGTGGCGCTTCCCCTTGTTCCACGTGGTTCCGCCCGAGCGTCACGCCATGGTAAAGGGTCACATCGTCGCCGATCTCGGCGGTTTCGCCGATCACCACACCCATGCCGTGATCGATGAAAAACCGCCGCCCGATGACGCGCGCCGGGATGGATCTCGATGCCGGTCAGCCAGCGGGCGATATGAGAAACGAAGCGCCCCAGCCACTTGAGATTCCAGAGCCAGAGGCAATGCGACAGCCGATGCAGCATCCGCGCGTGGAAGCCCGGGTAGCAGGTGATCACCTCCCATGTGGTGCGCGCCGCGGGGTCGCGCTCGAACACGCAGCGGATGTCTTCGCGGATCCCGTCCAGCATGGTCTGAGGTCCTACCTCTCAAGAAAACAACACTTTACGATTACCGACTACATCAGTCAACTATTGCGCCCTGGTTGGCTTTTGCGCCGCGCTGAGGATGCCTCGCAGGATGTTGACCTCCTCCTTCTCGAGTCGTGCGCGGTGGAACAACCGGCGCAGGCGCTGCATCAGCCGCTTGGGCTGCTTGGGGTCGAGGAACTCGATGTCGTAGAGCGTCTGCTCGAGGTGGCGGAAGAAGAACTCGACTTCCTCGTAGCTCGCTGCCTCGATAGGTTTCCTGCGGATAACTCGCCACCGCTTCGGCCGCCTGGCGCACCTCGTAGGCGAAGATCTGAACCGCCGCAGCGAGGTTGAGCGAGGTGTAGTCGGGGTTGGCCGGGATCATGCCGATCGCGCCGCAGCGGCTGACTTCCCGTCCTGTAAGGCCGGTCTGTTCCGGTCCAAATACCAGCGCCACCGGGCCCTGCGCCGCCTCGCGAACTAAGCGTGCCCCGGTCTCGCGCGCCGTCAGCACGGGGTGGGACAAGTCGCGGCTGCGCGCTGTGCAGGCGACGGCGAACACGGTGCCAGCAAGCGCTTCGTCGATCGAGCCGCACACGATCGCAGTGTCTAGCACGTCCGCGGCGCCCGATGCCATCGCTTCGGCGTCTGCAGCCGGGAAGCGTATCGGGTTGACCAGATACAGCGACGCCAGCCCCATGGTCTTCATGGCGCGCGCGCTGGCTCCGATGTTGCCCGGATGGCTCGTGCCGCATAGCACGATGCGCACACGGTTCAGAAGCGAAGGATCGGGCATGGAGTAGAATCCGCGCTTCGCTCTACTGACGCTCGCGCGTACGGAAACTCGAGATGGCGATTCTCCATCCCATGGTCAACATCGCGGTGAAGGCGGCGCGCCGCGCGGGTCGCATCATCAACCAGGCCGCGGGGAACCTGGACGTGTTGACAGTGCGGCACAAGAGCTTGAACGACCTGGTGTCGGAGGTGGACCGCGCGTCCGAGGAAGCCATTATCGAGACGTTGCAGAGCGGCCTACCCGGACCACGCGATTCTAGCAGAAGAGAGCGGTGCGACCGGCCAGTCCGACCACGTCTGGGTCATCGATCCGCTCGACGGCACCACCAATTACTTGCACGGATTCCAGCAGTACGCGGTGTCCATCGCGCTGCTGCACAAGGGCGTCATCACGCACGGCGTCATTTACGACCCATGCCGCAACGACCTGTACACCGCCTCACGCGGCCGCGGCGCTTACCTCAACGACAAGCGACTGCGCGTTTCGCGTCGCGAGAAGCTGATCGACTCGCTCATCGGCACCGGCTTCCCGTTTCGCATGTTCGAGCATCTCGACGCCTACACCGGCATGCTCAAAGACCTCATGACCAAGACCGCGGGCGTCCGCCGGCCCGGCTCGGCAGCGCTGGATCTCGCCAACGTGGCGGCCGGGCGTCTGGACGGCATTCTGGGAGATCGGCCTGGCGCCCTGGGACATGGCGGCCGGCTGCCTGATGATCGTCGAGGCCGGCGGACTGGTGGGGGATCTCGAGGGCAACGATCGCTTCATGCAAAGCGGCAATCTCGTTGCTGGAACTCCCAAGATCTTTGCGCAGTTGCTCCAGGTGATTCAGCCCCATCTCACACCGGCGCTGCGGGCTGTCAGATAGGTCGACGGTCGCGCTCGTTTACGCTGTTGGTGCTGGTATGGCGCGCCTACTTTGCCACCGTGGCGAACCTGTTCTTCAACGACCTCAGGCGCTCCAGCAAGCCTTGGCCAAAGGAGCTGGTTTCGGCCTTCGGCGTGTCTTTCACCTTGTGCCGCTCCAGCAGCTCGGGTGAGCGCTCGTACTCCGCGTAGCGGGTGATGGCCGAGTTCAGGTGCTGCTGCATCAGGCCCACGTTCACGGGCTTGTTGAGAAAGCGGTAGATCTGCGCTTCGTTGATCAGGTGGATCACCATTTCCGAGTCCGAAGCGCTGGTAAGCACGATCACCAGGATCTGCGGGTACTTGCGCTTGAGCAGGTTGAACAGGATCAGGTAGTTCTCGAACTCGGCGTCGATGTCGGCGATGAACACCGCGATTTCACGCGCCTCGAGCTCGGCCAGCGCTTCGTCGATGCTGGACGCGAATACCAGCTCGTAGCTCGACCCCACGAGCTTGGTCAGGGCCTGCTGGAGGCTGGGCCGCTGCTCCAGCAGGAGTATGGCGGCGTCGATCTTCGGCGGGGGAGGCTGCTTCGGACGATTCCGCTCCAGCAGCTGCTGGCCGATCTCGACCGCTTCCGCGATCACCTGTTGCAGCTCCTGGTTGTCCCAGGGCTTGCTGATGAAGCGGTAGACCTCGCCCTCGTTGATCGAGCCGACTATGGAGGCGAGGTCGGAGTAACCGGTCAGCAGGATGCGCACGCTGTCGGGCGAGAGCTCGCGCGCGCGGCGCAGCAGCTCGACGCCCAGCATGCCCGGCATGCGCTGGTCGCTGACGATCACCGGGATCTTGAACTTGCTGATGAAGTCCAGGGCCTCCTTGCCGTTGGCCGCGGTGAGCACGTGATATCTGCCGCGAAAGATGGTCTTCAGCGCCGTGAGTATCCGCTCCTCGTCGTCGACGAACAGCACGCGCGGGCGCGGTGCCGCCGTTACGAGCGGCTCGCTGAGCTGTGACAGTCCGCTCACAGTAGGATCACCCGAACTAGTCGGCTCGCCGGGCCGGGCCAGCGTGCGCAGCTTACGCGCGGCGCTGAGCATGTCGGATGGAGCGCGCGCCGCGCTTGCCAAGGTTTCTGGGCGCGCCGAGCGATCATCGCGCAGGTGATCGGGGATCGCGTTGAACAGCGCTTCGCTGAACTCGCGCGCATTGTCGAAACGGTCCTGCGGCGCCTTGGCCAGCACCTTCTGCACCACCCAGTCCACCGCTGGTGGCAGCAGCGGGTTGAGACGCGGAGGGATTCACGGGCGTCTCGTAGAGGATCTTGTTCATGATCTGCCCGCTGCTCTCGCCGACGAACGGCTTGACGCTCGTCAGCAACTCGTAGAGCAGCACGCCGGCCGAGAATAGGTCAGCGCTCCCATCGGGCGTCTCGCCCAGATACTGCTCCGGCGACATGTAGCTCGGCGTGCCCAGCATGTGGCCATGCTGGGTGACATTGGAAGTCTCGATGCGGGCGATGCCGAAGTCGGTGACCTTGATGTTGCCTTCGCGCGTCACCAGCAGGTTGCCTGGCTTGATGTCGCGGTGAACCACGCCTTGCGCGTGCGAGTAGGCGAGCGCGTCCAGCAGCTGGCCGATGATGTCGCGCACGCGCTGCAGCTCGGTTTTCAGACCCTCGCTCAGATAGGCGGTGAGCGGCTTACCGGCGACGTACTCCATCGCGATGAAGCAGTAGTCACCCTCCTCGCCATACTCGTAGACCTGAACCACGTTAGCGTGCGCCAGGCGCGCTGCGGCCTGTGCCTCGCGCTTGAACCGGCGCAGTGCCTCGTCCTTGGTCTCCGGATCCAGCTTGGTCTTGTCTACCAACTTGACCGCCAGCGTGCGGTGCAGGACCGGGTCCCAGCCTTCCAGGACGATCGCCATGCCACCTTCGCCGAGGATGCCGCGCACCTCGTAGCGTCCGATGGTGGAAGGGATGTTCATCCTTTGCCTGGCAGGACTGGCGAGCACGGAGGTCATGCGGCGAGCGCCTGTGGCTGGACCGCCTTGACGGGAAGGAATACCGAGAACGTGGTGCCGCGTCCGACCGTCGACTTGACCTCGATGCGCCCGCCGTGCTCCTGCACGATCTTATAGGCGATAGACAGGCCCAGTCCCGTGCCCTGGCCCACGTCTTTGGTGGTGAAGAACGGGTCGAAGATCTTGGCCAGGATGGCCTCGGGGATGCCGTGGCCGTTGTCCGACACGTCCACCCGCACCTAACCCGCCCGGGGCGACGCCGGTGGTCACCGTGATCTCGCCGGACACGTCGTCGGTAGCCTGCGCCGCATTGGTGACCAGGTTGAGAAACACTTGATTGATCTGCGACGGCGAGCACTCCACCAGCGGAATGTCCTGGAGCTGTTTGTGTACGGTCTTGTGCTTGACCATATTGCGCGCGATGACCAGCGTGCTCTCGATGCCCTCGTTGAGGTTGAAGCGCTGCAGTTTGCTTCGATCCAGCCGGCTGAAGTTCTTCAGGTTGACGACGATCTCGGCAATCTGGTCGATGCCATGCAGACCGTCGCTCGCCAGATGGGCGAGATCGGCTGCATCCGACTCAGCCCGGAACTGAGCCGACAGAGTGGACACCCGAGTGAACTGCGCTGATAGATCCGCGTCCGGTACGTCGCCGCGTTCGAGCATCGCCACCAGTTTTCCGCACTCGTCCACAATACTTTCGACCTGGGGTAGCCTTTCCTTGACTGAAGCGAGGCTGCACTTGACATAAGCCAGCGGCGTGTTGATCTCGTGAGCGATGCCGGCCACCATCTGGCCCAGCGAGGACATCTTCTCGGTCTGGACCAGCATCAGCTCCGATTCCTTCAGATGCTTGAGCGCCTCGGACAGCTCCTTGGTGCGATCCTGCACCTTGTGCTCCAGATTCTCGTTGGCGGCCTTGAGGGCCTCGTTGGCCTGGTTGATCTTCACGTAGCTGCGGCCCAGCTGCCACAGCACGTAGCCCAGGAACACGAGCAGCGCCAGCGGAGTAGAAGACCAGGTAGACGCGGAACTGCTCCTTCTGTTCGCCGATGGCCTGAAACTCGCGATCGAAGGCGTCATTGAGCGAAGTGATGCGCGGCGCAGTGGGCAGCAGCGCGAGCTGCTGCGCCAATTGTGTGGCGCTCGGCTCCTGCTTGAGCAAGACGGGCACGGTCTGGGCCAGGCCCGACAGCGGCGTGCGGACTGCCTCGGGGTACTGGTCCGCGGACTGCCCCAGGTTCGCGGTGGCGCCCTCAACTGCCTTGCGCGCGTTGTCGTCCGGCTGCACATACAGGCGCAGCAGCTCGGCGTTCAGCGCCACAAGCTGTCCGTCGAGCGCCGATAGCTTCTGCCGCTGCTTGGCATCGGTTTCGGCCAACCGGGTCGCAGTCTGCCGAATACCGGACAGCTGCGCCAGCAGGTCCTTGAGAGTCCCGCGCAGCTGCGCGTTCACCTCGTCGAACTGGTCCACTAGCTTCTGCTTCTCCAGGAACGCGCTGCGCAGACTCTCCACCCCGGTGGTCAACGCGCGGTTCTTGAGCGCAGCCGTCTCCGACGCCAGGTCACCGAGCAGCGGCTGCAGTCTTGCGGTCGGGTCGCGCGTGCGAGGCTCGGCGTTGACCGCATCGCTGCGTGCAGCGGCGATGTCGCGGTTCCAGCGGGTATCGATCTCGTTGAGGTTGCGCAGATCGGTCACGATCTGGGTTTGGCGCCTGAGATCGCCGCCTTGACTCATCACGTAGAGGAACGCGAGGACTGCCACCAACAGCAATGCCAGGAGCATCCGCAGCACACGGCCAATCATGGTTGATCCGGATTCAGGCGATTTTGTTTGTTGGGCCGGCGGGTTGGAGATCTCCTGGGCGTCCCGGCCAATGGGTAAGCATTGAGCTTACAAAGTATTATCGGCAAAATGCACGTCCCGTGCCAGCGCGCTGTTCGCGGCCGGCGATGCCCGGGCGGGAACGAATGCAGCGGCCTGTGAGCGGAGGCCTGCAGCCAAGGCCGGCTAACGCGGGCCGCCCCGTGCGGCTGGCACATGCGAAGCCGGTCATGCGACAAGTATCCTCAACTCGCGGATGCTCAAGGAGTTTTTGCGCGGCAGTCGGCAGCAGGCGACACCAAGCTTATGCTCCGCAGAGGACCGAAGGCTCCACCCCCACCCCTCAACTTGGGGCGAGCGCCACCGCCGATTGCGGCATGCCGCGAAGACGCGACCCGTCCTTCTGCCAGCATCGACCGCTGGTCCCGGGAATTCAAAAAACTTTTTGCCAGTGAACGCCGAGCATACGCCCATGATGCAGCAGTACTTGCGCATCAAGGCGCAGCACCCGGACATGCTGCTCCTGTATCGCATGGGCGACTTCTACGAGCTGTTCTACGACGACGCCGAAAAGGCGGCACGCCTGCTCGATATCACGCTCACCCAACGCGGCGCCTCGGCAGGCGCACCGGTCAAGATGGCCGGCGTGCCGTTTCACGCGGTCGAGCAATACCTGGCGCGGCTTCTCAAGCTCGGAGAGTCGGTGGCGATCTGCGAGCAGATCGGAGACCCCAACACATCCAAAGGCCCAGTGGAGCGCCAGGTCACTCGCATCATCACTCCGGGGACGCTCACCGACGCCGCACTGCTGGACGACAAGCGCGACAACCTGCTCCTCGCCATCGCCCCGGGGCAGTCGTTGCTCGGTATCGCCTGGCTGAGCCTGGCCTCGGGCGATTTCCGGGTGCTCGAAACCCGACGCGAGAACCTGCCGTCAGAGCTGGAGCGTCTTGCTCCAGCCGAGGTCCTGCTCCCCGAAGGCAGCGAAGGCTTGTTGCCGTCTGAGCTCAAGGTGCCGCTGAAGCGGCTCCCGCCGTGGAACTTCGATCGGGATTCGGCGCTGCGCGGACTCACCAAGCAGTTCGGGACTCGGGACCTTGCGGGCTTCGGCTGCGACGGTCTAGGGCCAGCGCTAAGTGCCGCCGGAGCGCTGCTCGAATACTGTCGCACCACTCAGCGCGGCGATCTGGCGCATGTCCTTGGTTTGCGCGTGGAACGAGAGTCGGCTTATCTTCGCCTGGACGCTGTGAGCCGACGCAACCTCGAGATCAGCGAGACCCTGCGCGGCGAGGCTGCGCCGACGTTGCTATCGCTGCTGGACACATGCACGACCAGCATGGGCAGCCGGCTGATGCGACAGATACTGCACCATCCGCTGCGCGATCGCGGCACGGTGGAAGCCCGGTTGGACGCCGTCGAAACCCTGGCTGGTTCCAGCGGCTAGCGGTCCCTTCGAGACCCTACGGCAGTCTGCTCAGGCGCGCGGCCGACATCGAACGCATCACCGCCCGAGTCGCGTTGCGCACTGCGCGCCCGCGCGACCTGAGCGGGCTTGAGGGGTACGCTGGAGCTGCTTCCGGAGCTGCAGGACGTCCTGGCGACGGTCTCGAGCCCGCGCCTGGTGGAGCTGGCGAACTCTGCTGCGCCGCGCGCGACCGCTCGCTCGAGCTGCTGGAACGCGCAATCAAGCCCGAACCCGGCGCGGTGGTGCGCGAGGGCGGCGTGATCGCCGACGGCTACGATGCCGAGTTGGACGAGCTGCGCGCGATCCAGAACGACTGCGGCGCGTTTCTGCTCGACCTGGAGACGACGGGAGCGCGCGCGCACCGGCATCGCCAATCTGAAAGTGGAGTACAACCGCGTGCACGGCTTCTACATCGAGGTCACGCGCGCCAACGCCGACAAGGTGCCGGACGACTATCGGCGCCGCCAGACGTTGAAGAACGCCGAGCGCTACATCACTGCGGAGCTGAAGACCTTCGAGGACAAGGCGCTGTCTGCGCACGAGCGCGCACTGGCGCGGGAAAAGCTCCTCTACGACCAGCTGCTCGACATGCTCGCGAACGAAATCCCCGCTTTGCTTTCCGTGGCGGCCGCGCTGGCGGAGCTGGATCTGCTTGCGGCGTTTGCCGAGCGCGCGTCGGCGCTGAACCTCACGCGCCCCTCCTTCACCGACGAGGAAACGCTGGAGATCGTGGCGGGTCGCCACCCGGTGGTCGAACCGCAGGTGGACAGCTTCGTGGCCAACGACCTGCGGCTGTCCCGCACCCGCAAGCTTCTGCTCATCACCGGCCCCAACATGGGCGGCAAGAGCACGTATATGCGGCAAGCAGCGCTGATCGTATTGCTCGCATACTGCGGGTGCTTCGTCCCGGCCAGGGCTGCCCGTCTCGGTCCGGTAGATGCCATCTTCACGCGCATCGGCGCGGCCGACGACCTGGCAGGCGGGCGCAGCACGTTCATGGTGGAGATGACCGAGACCGCCAACATCCTCCACAACGCCACTGCCCAGAGCCTGGTGTTGATGGACGAGGTCGGACGCGGCACGTCCACCTTCGACGGGCTGGCCCTGGCATGGTCTATCGCCTGCCATCTGGCGGAAAAGGCGCGATCCTACACGCTGTTCGCCACGCACTACTTCGAGCTGACTCAGCTCGCCGCGGAGTATCGGGAGGTCGCCAACGTCCATCTCGGCGCCGTCGAGCACAAGGACCACATCGTGTTCCTGCACAGCGTAGAGGAAGGCCCCACGTCGCAGAGCTACGGGATCCAGGTCGCTCAGCTCGCCGGTATCCCGGCGGCAGTGCTCAGATCGGCGCGACGACGTCTGGCGCAGCTGGAGCAGCAGGCCGCAGAGCACACATCGCAAGGCGATCTGTTCGCCAAACCGGACGACGCCGTGCCCAGTCAACCGCTCGATCCGATACTCGAGTTGCTTGCCCCCGTCGAGCCGGACGCGCTGAGTCCGAAGCAAGCCCTCGAGCTCATCTATCGGCTCAAGAAGCTACAGGGCGACGGGGGCTGAGGAGGCGCGGCGCCGCACAACCAACCCACGCGCTATGCGGTGTGCCGCTGCGCCTTGGCGATATACCCGTAGTACGCGTTGCTGCGCTCGATGCCTTGCCGCCGGTATTCCTGTTGGATCGCCGTTAGCTTGTCGGCGCCAAACGCAGGCCCTTGCGCTTGGCCGACGTTGTAGCGATACAGGCGCGCCGAGTTGAGGCCGAAAATCGCGCGCTTGGTCGCGCTGTCCGGACCGCCCAGCGGCTGCCACTTGTTCTTCTTGAGCATGTCGTCGGGGATCTCGATGCGGCGCATGGCCTCGATCTGCCACTGCGGAGAGCCCCAGAACACCGAGTCCGTGCCCCACACCACGTGGTCGGCGCCCATCATGTTGACCAGCTGGCCCAGCACCGCCGCGCAGAAGCGCGGATTGGTCACGCAGGTACCGGCGAAGGTCGTACCGATCTCACCGTACACATTCGAGACCCCGTACTGCTCCGGAATCCGGGCGAGGTCTGTGACCCACCGGATGTAGCCGGTCCGCTCGAACTCGGCCATTTCCTGCTCGGGCGTGTTCCAGGCGAACGGGCGAATGGCGGAGTGGTAAATCACGAAGCGCATCTGCGGCCAGTCCTTCGCCGCCTTGCCCACGTCATCGGGCGTAGCGTGCTGCCAGGTGCCCGGGAACGCTTCCTCGTAATCCTTCGGCATGATGCCCTTGTGAATGCAGATGATGTCGATGCCCGCCTTGAGCGATTTCTCGTAGAACGGATACATCAGCTTCTCGTCGTCCAGGCGCCAGGAGAAGTTGGACGGCGGATAGAAGGGGGCGCCTAACGTGTAAGCTTTCCAGCTCGCGGGGCGCAGCGCCGCGATGGCGCGGTCGACCTCATCCGTCCAGTTCGGGTACTTGGGGGTGACGACGAAATGCCCGAGCATGCGGCGACTGCCCGCGACCTTGTTGATCGTATCCACGGCTTGCTTGATGTTGTCGTTGGAAAGGAACCACCAGCTGGGATCGTCGCTGGGAGCGCCCGACAGCAACGCAACCTTGGTATCGCTATCCAGGAACATCTCCTTGACGTAGTTCTCGAACTTGAACAAAGCCAAGGTCAGCGGCATGCCTTTCAGCATATCGGGGTTTGCTCCGACGTCGACGATCCACTTGGCGCCGCCGAGCATCCCCTCCTTGTCGAAGCCGTCGTGCAAGAAATGGGTCTGGACATCGAAGATGAACTGGCCGGAGAGCCCTTTGGCGCGCTCGGCCGCAACGTCCAGGTCCTTGGCCTCGGCCTCGCTGACCGCGAAGATCGGGCCGAACACCTTGTTCATCGCGAGAAATGCTGTGGCCAACCCGGCGCTGCTGGCCAAAAACCGCCTGCGGTCCAGCTTGAGCTTCGCCGCCTGTTCCTCTGCCAGTTCCTTGATCAAGCCCTCGACCTGGCGCTGCTCGGCCGTCTGCGGCAGTGGGTTGTATTCGCCGCTGGAGACGACTTGGGTTGGAATCGGAGAGCGGAAAGCGTTGCGTTGAGCCGGAAGCGTTTCCGCCAGCTCGCGCTCGCTCATATGGACTCCGGGTACGGGATAGGGGTGCTTCTGCGTCATGGCTGGCCTCCGCTTGTAGTGGTTGGTAGAGTGGGCTTTCAAACCCGGGTCGCCCGCATCAGCTCCTCGACGTGACTACGATAAGGCGAGGCGTCCAGCGCGGCGCGAAGATCGGGATTCTGTATCTGGGCCTTGAGATTTTCCAGCACCTCCAGGGCGGCGCGGCACGACCGCTCCGCGGATTCGGTTCGACCCAATTCGAGATGAAGTCGCAGTGCCGGGACGCCCTATCAGAAGCCGATTACACTACCTCCTCCGGATTCGCAGTGCAAACGCGTTGCCGCGTCGCGGCTTGAGCTTCCGCGTACAAGGCACGCCCCAAGTCCAACACCGACGAACGCCCTTGGCACAGGCAGGCCGACGGCGGCTAGGACCCGGTGGAACGGCTTCGCCACTTCCGAGACGTGTTCTACGCGCAGGACCCACCTCTGGGGCTCGAGCACCAGAGCGCCGACCCGGCTTTTGCCGATTACCGTGAGAACATGCGCTGGACCATGGGGCGAGTGCTGTTCGTCACGCTGCACGTGGTCGGCAGCAACAACAACTTCGGGCGTACCGCCGAAGCAGATGCGGAGTATCGCAGCCGCAGCAGCGCCGACACACATTGGCTGCGCGAGTCGTTCGCGCAGGCGCGCGAACGCGATCTTCTCGGCGTGGCGCTGGCGATCCACGCCGATCCGAGATTCGAGCGCTCGCCCAGAGCTCATGCGCGAACCGGGTTCAGCGACTTCGTGCGCTGTCTCTCAGAAGAGGCCGCCACCTTCGGCAAGCCGGTCTTGCTAGTCCACGGGGACGGGCACGTGCACCGGCTCGATCACCCGATGCGCGAGACAGGGAGCGCGCAGCCGCTTGGCAACTTCACTCGTCTCGAGGTCTTCGGCTCACCGACAGTGGGTTGGGTGAAGGTGACCGTGGATCCCAGGTCTACAGAGCTGTTCCATATCACACCACAGCGCTGAGACGCGCGGCCCAATAGCCCAGGCTGGGTGCCTCGCGCTCGGGGACAAGCAGGGTCGAGGCTGCGGGATTGACCCCAGCGCGGCTTCCACCTCGGCCGAGGGCGACTACTCCGGCATGGCCGCCGGCAACGTGCCCAGGCGCTCCCGCTCCAGCGCGATTTCGCGCGCCAGCTCGACTATTGCCATGGCGTAGTTACGGCTGCGGTTGTACTGCAGCAGGGCGTAGAAATTGTCGAAGCCGAACCAGAACTCCGGCCCGCCGGCGAGATCGACGGAGAAGAGGCAGGCCAGCAGCGAATCGGGCAACGTCAGGGTGCTATCCGCGCCCCGCATCCGCCATTCATCGAGCGTGAGCGAGGGCTTGAGCCCCAGGTCCAGCAGCGCCTGCCGGTCGGCCGACTCCAGCCGTGCCGGGGCCACCACAGGCACGCCATCCTTCCAGCCGAACTCCTTCAAATAGCTCGCCACGCTACCGATCACGTCGGCCGCATTGCGCCACAGGTCGATCTGCCCGTCCCTGTTGTAGTCGATCGCATAGCGGCGGTAGCTCCCCGGCATGAACTGGGGCATGCCCATGGCACCGGCAAAGGATCCCTTGATCGTCAGCGGATCCCAGCCCTGCTCGCGCGCAAGCAGCAGGAACTGCTCGAGCTCGTGGCGGAAAAAATCGCGCCGCGAAGGCCAGTCGAACGCCAGCGTGGTGAGCGTGTCCATGACTCGGAATCCGCCGGTGTTCCGACCGTAGCGCGTCTCGACCCCGATCAGAGCGACGACAATCGCTTCGGGTACCCCGAACTCGTTGCGCGCCTGAGCGAGGACCTCGCCGTTATCGTTCCAGAACCTGACGCCGCCGGCGATGCGGGCCTGATCGACAAACAGTGGCTTGAACTCGTACCAGGGCTTGGCCGTGGACGGTGCAGCCATCGCACGGGTCACGTCCTGGCTGGGTTGTACCTTGGCGAACAGCAGGCGCAGGTCACGCGCGTTGAAGCCGTGCGTCTGCGCCATGTACGCGATGAACTTTTCGATCTCGGGGCGCAGCTTGCTGGAATCGTCCGCTGTGGTCTGGGCTTGGCAGTCGACCATGCAGCAAAGTGCCAGCGCAAGGCAAGCGAACAGTTTGTAGGTCGCTCGCAACCGCTGCCGCATCACCGCACCGGACTGTCGATGATCACGAGCACGCCGGTCGCGCCCGGCGCGACCGCCCGGCTTGACCCTTCCAGGTCGCCCGACTTCGGCGTCGCGCTGCCGGATTTGGAGATGCGCGCGCCCACCACCACGCGTGCAAACGAGGACAACTCGCGGCCGGGCATCATGGCCATGCTATCGTCGAGCTCAAAGCTGAGCGGCAGATCCTTGACCTGCTTCCTGATCACTGCGAGCGGCATCTTCGGTCCTTGGGCCGCACGCGCAAAGATGAAGACGGCGTCTTCGGGCGCCGCGTTCGCTGCGAGCGCGGGCGAGAGGCGCACCACGCCGCTGACCGTCTTGGGCGCATCGGGGCTGCGCTGCGCTGGACTCTCCGCGAGTGTTTTGCCGGCGGCTCGAGCCCTGGCTTCGGCGATGCCCGATGACAGCGCGCGCCCCAACTCCGAATCGGCTTGCACCTGGACGACGAGCCGCTCCCAGAAGCGGATGGCCGCAGCATAGTCCTTGCGCGCGAAGGCTGAGGCACCGGCCAGCGTCAACGCCTTCTCGTTGTCGGGCGCGATCTGCAGTGCGCGCTCCAACAGCCGTGTAGGCTCACCCGCAAGGTTGCTGCCGTGAGTGAGTGCCAAGGCCTCGGCGTATTCCACGAGGATCTCGGGGTTGCGCGGGTCGAGCTTCTCGGCCCGTTGCAATGCCTTCGCTGCGTCGGGGTAGCGCTCCAGCGCCTTGTACGCGCGCCCGAGCATCATCCAGCCGACCGGGTCGTCTGGATTGCTCTGCATCCGCGCCGCCAGCTTCTCGGTCATACGCATAAAGTGGTCGGCGGTGATGGTCGACGCGTCCACCGCGGCATGCTTTGGTGCTGTGAGGGCTTGCGGGTTGCCAAGAAAGAGGTACAGCAGACCCGCACAGATTGGCAGGGCGACGGCAACTATCAACGCGGCCTGCCGTGCAGAACGCGACGGGTGCATGTTCGCTGGCCTGCTACCCCCCACGTCATCCAGCAGGCGCTGCTCCAGGTCGGCGCGCGCGTGGACGTACTGCTCCGATGTCAGCGTGCCAGTGTCGAGGTCGCGGTCGAGTTCCCGGAACTGATCCCGATAGATCGAGAGGTTCGCATCCCGCGGGGACTCCGCAGCTCTGGGTCCAGGCCTCAGCAATGGAAGCACCAGGAACAAGATAGCCACGCCTGTCAGCGCGATTGCGATGAGGATGAACCAGACCATGATCGGCTGCCCCAGCATCAACTGACTAGGGGCGCAAGCAGCATGCGTTGCTCAAAAAAGGCGCGAATTATAACGCAGTGCAGAGCGTGGCCGGCGTCAACCGCGAGCAGCGGCGTCCGGGTCGGCATTACCGCCCCGCTCGGCCTCTTGCAGCAGAGCCCGAGCCCGGGCCTGGTCCTCCGGCGTCAATCCAGGCCGGCCCACGCGCCCGCGGCGGCGACGCAGGTAAAGCAGCAGGCCTGCCGGTCCCGCGAGCAGCAGCGCGAAGGGGCCGAACCACAGCGCTATGGTCGTCGCCTTGATCGGCGTGCGATAGAGCACGAAATCACCATAGCGCTGCGTGAGCCACGCCTTGATCTGCTCGTCGCTGTGGCCCGCCTTCATCTGGTCGCGGATCTGCTGGCGCAGGTCGGCGGCGAGGTCGGCGTGGGAGTCCGCCAGAGACTCGTTCTGGCATACCAGGCAACGCAGCTCCTTCGCGAGGCGCATGAGGCGCTCCTCGAGCACGGGGTCTTCTACCGAAGGTGTCGCCTCTTTTGCCGCCCCAAACACCGGTAGCAGGCACAGCACCGCTGCCAAGACCCAGCGCATCACGACGCCTGCAGCTGCCTGACCAGCGGGAGGATGCGCTCGCTCAGCACCTTCTGCGTCACCGGACCGATCTGCTTGTAGCGTATGACGCCGGCCTTGTCGATGACATATGTCTCGGGGACGCCGTACACGCCGTAATCGATGCCGACCTTGCCGTCGGGATCAGCCATGGACAACGTATATGGATCGCCGTTCCTGGCGAGCCAGGCCTGCGCCGCTGCGCGCTGGTCCTTGTAGTTCAGCCCGTAGACGGGCACCACGCTTTGCTTGGAGAGTTGCACCAGCACCGGGTGCTCCTCCATGCACGACACGCACCAGGAGGCCCACACGTTGAGCAGCCACACTTGCCCGCGCAGATCCTTTTCAGCAAGTGTCTTGGCAGGGTCATCTAGCCGCGCGAGTTGGAAGGGCGGCGCTGGTTTGCCGACGAGCGGCGATGGCACTTCGCGCGGATTGAGCGAGAGCCCGACCCACAGGAACATCAGCAGGACGATGAATAGCAGGAGCGGCAGGAAGAAGCGCAGGCTTTTCATCCGGTCCCCTGGGCGACGGTGGAAGGGGCGCCGGCCGCAAGCGAGCGCTCGTGGCGACGGGCCAACCGGTAGCGTCGGTCGGTGACCGCAATGATGCCGCCCAATGCCATCAGAAAGGCCCCTCCCCAGATCCAGTCGACGAACGGCTTGTAGTACACGCGCACGATCCACGCGCCGTCCGCGAGCGGCTCGCCGAGAGATACATAGAGGTCACGCGTCAGACCGCTGTCGATTGCCGCTTCGGTCATGGGCATCTGCTGCACGGTGAAGAAGCGCTTTTCCGGATACAGCGTAGTCACGGGGCGTTCGTTCTTTGTCACGCTGACAATACCGCGCGTGGCGTCGTAGTTCGGGCCCTGTACCTGCTTGAGTCCCTCGAGCCGGAACTGGTAGCCACCCGCTGTGACCGTGTCGCCCGGGTTCATGCGCACATCCTTCTCAACCTCGTAACCGCGCACCAGCGTCACGCCGATAATGAACACAGCCACTCCGAAGTGCGCCACAAGCATGCCCCAGTAGCCGCGCGCCAGCCGGCGCAGCGCCGTGCCCGCAGAGGCGCCGGTCGAGGCGTGCAGTTGCGTAACGCGCTGCCTGAGATTCGCCAGACCAGCGGCCACCACCCAGACCGCCAGCAGAACCCCAAGCGAGAGCAACGGTGTCCATCGCCCCAGCGTCAACGGCAGCAGGAGGGCAGTGGCCACTGCCACTGCGAACGCCCACTTCAGCCGCAGCGCCAAGGCCAGCGGCTGGTCCTGTTTCCAGCGCGTGAACGGTGCGATCCCCATGAGGAATACCGCGGGTGTCATCAAGGGGACGAACACAGACTCGAAGTAAGGCGGGCCGACGGAGATCTTGCCCAGCCCCAACGCATCGAGAAACAGCGGGTAGAGCGTGCCGAGCAGCACGGCCGCCGCCGCAACCACCAGCAGCACGTTGTTCACGAGCAACGCCGACTCGCGCGACACCAGTGCGAAGGCTCCGCCCAAGCCGACCTTCGGCGCGCGCCACGCGAACAGCAGCAGCGAGGCACCGATGACCAGGGTGAGGAATACAAGGATGAAGATCCCGCGCTTAGGGTCGGTGGCGAAGGCGTGCACCGAAGTGAGCACGCCCGAGCGCACGAGGAAGGTGCCAAGCAGGCTGAGCGAAAAGGCGATGATGGCGAGCAGCACCGTCCAGAGCTTGAAGCCGCCGCGCTTTTCCGTAACCGCCAGCGAGTGAATCAGCGCGGTGCCCACCAACCAGGGCATGAACGAGGCGTTCTCAACGGGGTCCCAGAACCACCACCCGCCCCACCCGAGCACGTAATAGGCCCAGCCGCTGCCCATAGCGATGCCCACGGTGAGAAAGGCCCAGGCCATCGTGGTCCACGGGCGCGACCAGCGCGCCCAGGTCGCATCCAGCCGCCCTCCAATCAGTGCGGCAATGGCGAAGGCAAACGCCACCGAGAAGCCGACGTAACCCATGTACAGCATGGGTGGATGGATCACCATGCCGGGGTCCTGCAGCAGGGGGTTCAGATCGCGCCCATCCGCCGCCGGCGGCAGCAGGCGCTCGAAGGGATTCGAGGTTAACAGCAGGAACAGGAGGAAGCCGATGCTGATCATGGCCATCACCGCCAGGATCCGCGCCACCATCTCGCTGGGCAGACGACGACTGAACACGCTTACGGCTGTCATCCACAGGCTCAGCATCAACACCCAGAGCAGCAGTGAACCTTCGTGGCTGCCCCAGGTGGCGGCGAAGCGGTAGCGCAGCGGCAGCATCGAGTTGGAGTTGGAGGCAACATTCAGCACGGAAAAGTCGTTGCTCACGAAGGACCAGGCCAAGCAAGCGAAAGCGATAGCTACAAACACGAATTGACCTTGAGCCGCCGGCCGCGCCAACCCCATCCAGGTCGGGTCCCCGCGCTGCGCACCGAGCAGCGGCACCAGCGCCTGTACGCACGCGATGCAAAGGGCCACGATCAACGCAAAATGGCCGAGTTCCGGGATCATCTGTGGCTCACTTGTTGTGCTGTGGGTCGATCAACGTCTTCTGCGACATCGCTGCGGCGCGCTTCGCCTTCTCCACCGCGTCTGCGGCCTGCGGAGGCATATAGTTCGCGTCGTGCTTCGCCAGCACCTCATTGGCACGGAACACGCCGTCAGCCCCGAGCTGACCCTGCGCAACCACGCCTTTTCCCTCCTTGAACAAGTCGGGAAGGATGCCGGTGTAGATCACTGCAACATCGTGCGCCGTATCGGTGACGACGAACCGCACACTGACACCATCCGCTTGCCGCTGCAGGCTGCCCGGCTGCACCAACCCCCCGATGCGAAAGCTGCGGCCCTGCGGCGCTTCCCGAGCCACCACCTGAGATGGGCTGAAGAAGAACACCAGATTGCTCTGGAAGGCGTTCAGGATCAAGCCTGCGGCCGCGCCCAGCGCAACCAAACCGACGGCGATCAGCGCCAGGCGTTTGTGTCTCGGTTTCATGTCTTCCCCGAAGCACGGTCGGAGCCGCGATCTCCATTCCTACGACTCAGAGCGCGCTCCAGAGTTCGGCGGCGGCGGCGCAGAAGCCAAAGCTCGGTCAGGATACACGCCGCCGCAACCGCATAGGAGCCCCACACGTACAGCGCGTAGCCGCCCATCGCGAAAAAGGCCTCGGAGCTGCCCCAGCTCATAGCTGCTCCGCTTTCAGTTCCCGCACCCAGTCGGCATCCGACTCTCGCTCCAGCATGATGGTGCGCACACGTAAAAGGCTGACGCCGATCGCGTACATCCAGGCAGCGAGCGACATGATCAGCATGCCCACGAGCATGGTGGCCGCCATGGTAGGCGCGCGGGTCAGGCTCACCGAGGCACCCTGATGCAGTGTGCTCCACCACTGGACCGAGAAATAGATGATGGGCACATTGATCACACCCACCAGCGCCAGCAGTGCCGCAGATCGGTCGGCGCGGCGCGTGTCGTCAATAGCAGCATGCAGCGACAGGAACCCGATGTACAGAAAGAGCAGGATCAACTCCGAAGTAAGGCGCGCGTCCCACACCCACCACGTACCCCAGGTTGGCTTACCCCACAACGCTCCAGTCCATAGGGCGATGAAAGTGAACATCGCACCGGTGGGCGCTAGCGCCAGCGCCATCATGAACGACGAACGCGTATTGAAAACCAACCCTATCACGCACCAAAAGGCCATCACTATGTAGAGGAACATGGACATCCAGGCCGCCGGCACGTGGACGAAGATGATGCGATAAGACTCGCCCTGCTGGAAGTCGGTAGGGGCCACGAAAAAGCCGATGTACAGACCGGCCGCAGCCAGCAGCGTCGCCAGGCCGAGAAACCATGGTGCGAGGTTGCCGGCCAACCGGTAGAAGGCCGGCGGCGATGCGTATCTCCAGACCTTGAGGCGCACGCGTGGGCTCCTATTCAATAGCGATGCGGACCGCCGCGGCCGAGGCCCAAGGGCCGAGCACGAGCGCGATCAGCAGGCATGCGCCCAGCACAGACACGTGCCCGCTAACCGACATCCCGCCGACCGCGGTCGACACCGCACCGGCGCCGAAGATCAGCACGGGGACATACAGCGGCAGTACCAGCAGCGCAAGCAGCCCACCGGCGCTGCGTACGCCCAGCGTCAACGCCGCACCGATGGCGCCAATCAAGCTCAGGCACGGCGTGCCGAGAAGCAAGGTCAGCATCATGACGCCCAGCGCACCCGCGGGCAGATCGAACTGCAGCCCGAGCAAAGGCGCGACCAGCACCAGCGGCAGACCGCTGACGAGCCAATGCGCCAAGACTTTGGCCGCCACCAGCAACACCAGAGGCTGAGGGCTCAACGCCAGCTGCTCGAGCGTGCCATCGTCGAAGTCAGAGGCGAACAAGCGCACCAGTGCCAGCATCGAGGCGAGCAATGCCGCTACCCACACCACGCCGGGTGCAATGCTCCGCAGGATGCTGGACTGCGCGCCCACGCCCAGCGGAAACAGGCTGACGACGATAACGAAGAAGAAGAAAGTGGTGAGCACATCGGAGCGCCGCCGCAGAGCCAGCGTCAGGTCGCGCCGGAGAACCGCCGTTAACACCGGCGCCAGGCTCAGCGCCGTCATTGCGCGAGCTGGAGCCGCGTCACCGCATGCCCCGCAAGCTCGACCTCATGGTGGCTGGTGAAGACGACACAACCGCCGCGGGTCAGCTGCCGCGCCAGATGGGCCTGAACCAACTGAACCGCTTGAGCATCAAGGGCGGCGAATGGCTCGTCCAGGATCCACAGGGCCTTGGCCGCACCCAACGCGAGACGGGACAGCGCGGCACGCCGCTTCTGCCCCTGGGACAGCGCACGGGTGGGTACCATCTCCCGACCCGCCAGACCAAACTCGCTGAGCACCGCATCCGCCTCGCGCGGGGTGACGCCGATCCCGGTTTGCGCGAGCCCGAAGCAAAGGTTCTCGCGGCTGGACAGGTCGTCTTTTACCGCCGGGGCATGCCCGAGGTAAAGCAGATCGACGTGCAGGCTGTCCGGCGAGCCGTGCACGTCCTCGCCCTTCCAGCGTACGTTGCCGCCTTCCGGCCTCAGCAGGCCGCACAGCAGGCGCAGCAGAGTGGTCTTCCCGCTGCCGTTGGGACCGAGCACCCAGAGCATCTGGCCGGCAGCCAGGTGGAAGGTAAGGCCACGAAACAGGCGGCGATGGCCGCGCACGCATTCCAGGCCCAGCGCCTCAAGCATCGCGCCTCGCGCAAAAATGCGCAATTATACCGAGCACAACCGGTCATTGGCCGGCAAAATCCTTGGCCACGGCGAAGCGTTTTTCGTTGAGAGCAGCGAGCAGCTTGTTCCAGGACTCGTGGAAGCTCGCCACACCTTCGTCTTCCAGCTCGCGCGTGATCGCGTCCAAATCTACACCCAGACGCTTGAGCGCATCCAGATCGCGCTGCGCGACATCGATGTCGGCCTCCAGCGAGTAGCTCGCCTCCCCGTGGTAGAGGAAGGCGTCGAGCGTCTCGGGTGGCAAGGTGTTGACGGTGTCGGGGCCGATGAGCGACTCGACATAAAGCACGTCGCTGTAGCTCGGGTCCTTGGTGCTGGTGCTGGCCCACAGCGGCCTCTGCGGCCGGGCGCCGCGTTTGAGCTGCGCGGCGATCTCCGGTTCCTTGAGCAGGGCATGGAAGCACCGATAGGCGGCCTTGGCATTGGCCACGGCAATGCGCCCGCGTAGGCGCGCAGCTTCGGGCCCGGCAATGGTGTCGAGCTTCTTGTCCACCTTGGTATCGACACGGCTGACGAAGAACGAGGCCACCGATGCAATGCTCTGCGGCGTACGGTTACGCGAGAGTCCTCGCGCCCAGGCCCGCACGACTTCCTCGTAGCGCGCCACCGCAAACAGCAGGGTAACGTTGACGTTGACGCCATCGGCGATCAGGCGCTCGAAGGCGTGCACGCCTTGGGCGGTTCCCGGCACCTTGATCATGACGTTGGGACGCTGCACCGCGGACCACAGGCGGTGTGCGCTGGTCAGCGTGCGTTCAAGGTCGTGCGCAAGGTCGGGGGGCACCTCGAGAGAGACGTAGCCATCGCGACCCTGAGTGCGCTCATAAACCGGCCGCAGCACGTCGGCCGCCATCTGCACGTCGCCCACCATCAACGCCTCGCACAGCTGCGCGGGATCGATCTCATGGTTCTGCTCGAGCAGCTCGCGTATGGCCTCGTCATAGTCGCGGCTGCCACCGATCGCCTTGTTGAAGATCGACGGATTGGTCGTCACGCCGGTGATTCCGCTGTCCACCAGGCGTTGCAGGCCACCGCGGGTCATCAGGTTACGGTCGATGAAATCGAGCCAGACTGATTGGCCGTGCCGGGCGAGATCGAGAAGAGAACCCATGAGTGACCTCCGTCGGTTGTCTAGACGCGTAAGGGAAAGGCAGCTTTGCTCGACGTCGGCTCGGGCACGCTTGCTGCTGAACTACCCCGGATGGGGTGCGCTCCCGCGAAGTGCCGGACGCTTTGCACGGCTGCTGCTATTGTTGTGAAACGCAGGCGCAAGTTCAACAACACTGAGCGCAGGGGAAAAGCAAAGACTGCCGTTTCAAGCAGCTGCGAGCGGCTTTCGATCCGAAGCGTCAAGGGATGAGCTTAAGTCGGGGTTAAGGTTGGAATGAGAAAACAAGCCCCAATCTTCTACAGACCTCGCGCAACCCAGTATGGGTTACGAGAGCGCGCCCTCGAAATCAAAACTGAAAACGGGGCGCGTGGGTCCGGCTCATACCTGGCGGAGAGGGTGGGATTCGAACCCACGGTCCCCCGCAAGGGAGACAACAGATTTCGAGTCTGCCCCGATCGACCACTCCGGCACCTCTCCTGTTGCATACTATTTTACATGGAACTGAAACCTGCCCCGGGACGCGCGATCGAACAACGCTTGTCGACCTTCTCGACAGCGGTCTTCTTTTTGCTTCGGATTACTGTTTGACCGACTCGGCACCGCCCTTAGCATGCGCAGCGTCTACTCCATTCTCGTAATGCTACCCGTGGTCTGTGACCCCGGCGTCGTTGCGCAGCGCCCCGTTCCGCCGCTGGAGCAGACAGGCGAGCTGGTCGTGCTCACGCGCAACTCGGCGACGACCCGCTATATCGATGCGCAGGGCGGCTACGCTGGGTTGGAGTACGACCTGGTGGAGATGTTCGCGCGAGAGCTGGGCGTGTCCGTGCGCTACCTCGACCGCCAACCGTACTATCAGGTCCTGCGGGCGCTCACCGAAAGCCACGCGCACCTGGCTGCGGCAGGCGTCGCGATCACACCGGGCCGGCTGAACCAGTTCCGGTTCGGACCGGCGTACCAGCTCGTGCAACCGATGCTCGCGTACAACACCGACAATCCGGCGCCGCGTAATCTGAGCGATATCGCCGGCAAGCAGCTGGAAGTCGTGAGAGGGTCCAGCGTCGTGGAGCGCCTGAAGCAGCTCAAGAAGCGGTATCCCGCGCTGACCTGGACCGAGGTGGCGGAGAACGATAGCGAGGGCCTGCTCAGCCGCCTGTCGGATGGAAAGGTGGACTACGTCATTACCGACTCCACCGTGCTCGACGTGGGCCGCAACTTCTACCCGAACGTGGCACGCGCCTTCCCGGTTGGCGATCAGGAGCCCTTAGCATGGGCGTTTCCGAAGGACGGCGATCCCGCACTTTACAAGCGCGCGCAGGAGTTCTTCATGCGCATCAGCTATGACGGCACGCTCAAGCGTCTGCTAGAGCGTTACTACGGGCACGTGAACCGCCTCGACCGGCTGGACATCGCGAACTTCCTCGAAAACCGCCAGGCCCTGCTACCCCACTTCCGGAGCATGTTCAAGGAGGCTCAGGAGATCACGGGGATCGACTGGCGCCTGATCGCCGCGCTTGGCTTTCAGGAATCGCACTGGGACCCGCTCGCAACCTCGCCTACCGGTGTGCGCGGCCTCATGATGCTGACTTCCGACACGGCCGACAGGATGGGACTGACCGACCGCCTCAACCCGCGTCAGAGCATCGTGGGGGGCGCGACCTATCTGCAGGAGTTGAAGGAGTCGCTGCCGGCTCGCATCGCGGAACCGGATCGCACCTGGCTTGCACTCGCCGCGTACAACATCGGGCTGGGGCATCTGGAAGATGCGCGCGTCCTTACCCAGCGCAGGGGCGGGAATCCGAACCTGTGGCTGGACCTGAAGAAGGCGCTGCCGCTACTGTCGCGCTATGAGTACTACAGCACGCTCAAGCGCGGCTTCTGCCGTGGCGGCGAGGCGCTGGTGCTGACCGAAAACATCCGCAACTATTTTGACATCCTGGTCCGCTTCGAGGAACCGCACGGCCCGGGCCTCAGTACCCTGATCGCGGGAAACAACAAACCTGACGAAGAAACCCGCGCATCGCGCACCGCAGATGCTGGCGGCACGCGCGCGTCACATCGCATCTCACGCCCTATCGTCCGCACGCTCAAGTAGGCAAGCGGCTCCAGCCTCAGTCGTGCGCAATCCGCTCGACTCCTCCCATGTAAGACCGCAACGCCGACGGAACCACGATGCTGCCATCCGGCTGCTGGTAGTTCTCCATTACCGCGATCAGAGTCCGCCCCACCGCTAGCCCTGAGCCGTTGAGCGTATGCACCAGCTCCGGCTTGCCCTTGTCGTTGCGCAGCCGTGCCTGCATGCGCCGAGCCTGAAATGCTTCGAAGTTGCTGCAGGATGAGATCTCTCGGTAGGTGTTCTGCCCGGGCAGCCAGACCTCGATGTCATAGGTCTTGGCCGCGGCGAAGCCGATGTCACCTGTGCACAGCGTCACCACCCGGTAGGGAAGCTCCAGCCGTTTGAGAATGGCCTCCGCGTGGGACGTGAGCTGTTCCAGCACCTCGTAGGACTCATGCGGGTGCACGATCTGCACGAGCTCCACCTTGTCGAACTGATGTTGACGGATCATGCCGCGAGTGTCCTTGCCATAGGAACCGGCTTCGCTGCGAAAGCAAGGGGAGTGGCACACGAATTTGAGCGGCAGCTTGTCTAACGCCACGATCTCGTCGCGCACGATGTTGGTCACTGGCACCTCGGCCGTAGGGATGAGGAAGAGCTTCTCGGCGTCCCGGCGCGGCACCGCGAAGTTGTCTTCCTCGAACTTGGGCAACTGGCCGGTACCACGCATGCTGGCGGCGTTGACCAGGTAAGGTACGTAGACCTCGGTGTAGCCGTGCTCGCCCGTATGCACGTCCAGCATGAACTGCGCTATGGCTCGGTGCATGCGTGCCAGCGGCCCGGTCATTACGGCAAAGCGCGCGCCGGCGATCTTGGTCGCGGTGTCGAAGTCCAGCATGCCCAGTCCCGCACCCAGATCCACATGGTCTCTTGCCGCGAAGTCGAACCTGGGCAACGCGCCGAGACGCCGCACCTCCAGGTTGTCCTCGGCGGAGGCGCCGACCGGGACCGACTCGTGTGGGACGTTGGGGATCGTGAGCAGGAACGCTTCGAGCCTGGCTTGGATGTCCGCGAGCTGCTGCTCAGAGGTCGCGAGCAGCGCCTTGTACCCCTCGGCGGTGCGCACGAGCTCGGCGGGGTCTATCCCTTTTGCCTTGGCCTGCCCGATCTCCTTGGAGATCCTGTTCTGTGCGGCCTGCGCGTCTTGGACCGCAGTCTGGAGCTCCTTCCGGCGCGTCTCCAGCGCCATAAACTCATCCCACTGGATCTCGATCCCGCGCGTCGCAATGCGAGCGGCCGCTGCGGGGAGGTCCTTTCGGAGCAGCTGTATGTCTAGCATTTCTCAATCCATAAGCTTGTCCAACAGCGTACGGCAACGTCCGGCTAGTACCGATTGCCGCAGTGGTGCCACACAAGACAGCGTGCGAGTTTATCCGATAGCGTCCGTGGGCGTCCGAGCGATTGTGTGTAGCTAGCCGTGTAGCTACGCTGCGCGACTACACACCAGCTTAGGAGGCATATGGGACGACTCACCGATGTTCAACTTCAGGCCCTAGTTCGCAAGGGCCAGGTCGTTGCCGGCAAGTCCGACGGCGACGGACTCACCTTCACAATTTCGAAAAGTGGCACCGCCGCCTGGGAACTGCGCTACCGCTACGGCGGCAAGCAGCGGTGGCTAACGTTGGGTCGCTACCCGGACATGAGCCTCAAGGAAGCCCGAATGCGGGCCTTAAAGGAGCGCGTGAGGGTTGCGGACGGCGTGGACGTAGTAGCCAAACAAGCGCCGCGCCAGGATCGCCCTGGCGAGCGCCAAGACCTTCGCAGAACTCTGCGCGGACTACATGCACAGGGCCGCGTCAGCGCTGAAGCAATCGACCCGGAAGAAGTCCAGCGCTACCTGGACAAGGACATCCTACCCAGCCTGGGACCGTATCGGATCGAGGAGGTGACCGCCGCTGAGGTTGTCGCTTTGATCGACAAGATAGGTCGACGCTCGGCTTCCGTCGCACGCGGGACCTTCAGCATTCTGTCTATCGTCTTCAAGCACGGCTTGGCTAAGCACTTGGCTAAGTCCAATCCGTGGTCCTTTCGGCGACTAGCCAGGCTGCCCATGAGGACGGTCAGGCAAGTCGCGAGGAGTGTGATCGTTCCAGGTTCCGGTACTGCTGTGATGGATGCTGTTGGAATGGTATCGGTGCTAACGACTAGGTCATGGATCACCAGTTGTCCAGCCCCGTTCTCGAGCGAAAGCGTATCGGGAAAGGCAGGCAGAAGGGATTTGTATCCCGAGTAGATCGCGGGCACCGGAGCGTTGCTCTCAAAGAAAGGCGTGAGGTGATCGAAGAAATCGAGCCAGCCGAAGTTGAGAGTATTGTCGGCGAATCCGGCGAAATAGGGACCTGACGCGGCCTGATATCTCAGTTCCACGTTGATGCTGGGGCCGGGAGTGACCTTGTACACCCCGTGACCTTGTATATCGAAGCTCACCGCAGCCGGGTAAACGCTCTCCGCCGGGGAATTGAGGTTCGCCGTAGAGGAATCGAAGATGGCATCGGCGATAAATGGCGTGACGCCACCCAGCTGCACCCCGCCCAGCGTCGTGGTTGCGTCGAAAGCTCCGGTTACTGTGAACTCTAACGGCATCGCCTCGGACCGTTGGACCGCTCCCAGCGAGCGACCAGAGAGCAATGAGAACAGCCGCAAGTTTGCGCTTTGAGATTGGCATATAGGTACCCTCGTTTCAAAGGAAATCCAACGGCACTACGCGAATGTATCTGCGCTGGCAACCGGGGTCAATCGTGGAATTACGGAGTCGGGATAGAGATGTGGCGCGCGGAGCTTGTGCTGCTGCCGGTTGCCGTCGAGCAATGTAAGCGTGTCGCCGTCAGCAATGCTGACCACCCTGCCCTCAAGAATTTCGGCCCAGGCGGTAAAGCTCCAGACTGCGAACGCAAGCAGAGCTGGGAGGCGCATGAGGTGAGTATAGGTGGAGAACTCGTGGACAGTGATTAAGTGCATATATGACAAAGGGGATATGCCCTTACGCGGGGAACGGGGTTATCCTACGTCATCACTGCTTCGACCCCCGGTGGCCCACCAAATGGGTAACACGACAACCCTCGTTGCAGCGTCAATCTTCTTGGCGATTACCCCTGCTCTCGGAAAGCCGATAGCACCCGACCATCCCTTCGTGGGCACTTGGAAGATCACTCTTCCCCTTTCAGGCGGAACCTGCGATGAGATCTATCACATTCGGCCCGACGGGACGAGACTCGTCACCAGCGGGGAAGAGGAAGCCGAGAGCGAATACGAAATCTCCGACGGACCTAGCGAGAAGGGTTTCTACAAGTGGGTTGACACAATCACGAAGGACAACGGTAAGAAGGACTGCCTGGGCGGAATCACGCCAGTGGGAGATGTAGCGACGAACTACATCGTGTTTCATCCGTCGGGGGATATGTTCCTACTGTGCATCGAGGAGAGTCTCGACCGCTGCGTCGGCCCATTTGTTCGCCAAAAGGGTGGCGACGCCTAAGCATCATCAAGCAGGACGGCACGATACTGCTGTGTACGCAGCCTAGGCGTGATCGTCTGTGAGCTCGTTTGCTCCCGCCAACTCGAGCAGGTCTTGTCTCGGGATCTGGCCGAAGCGTGACCGATAGTCAGCCAGATGAAGCGCCAGCATGCGCAGGCATTCAAGGACCTGATCTGGCGTCATTGCCTCGAAGAGCTGGTCGGCGAGAGCGCAGTACGACTTGAATTCGTCGAGGTCGGTCACGGGGTCTCCCAGTTACTAAGCGAGGCGCTGCTCGCTAAGCTGCGAGAGCACAGGTTAGCTGAGAGTCTCAGTAGCACCGAGACCGCATCATCCGTCTCTCTAACAACCGTGCGTAATCAATATTCTTGTCTGTCGGCAACGTTTACGGAACTGAACGAAGACATCCCGTTTGATTAGTCATGGTTTTGTTTTCGAACCTCACACTCTGAGAGAATTCATGTGTTCCCTACTTTTTACACTGCTTTCATTTGATCCGGCACGATTCCAATTCATCTACTTGAAAAACAATCAAATGCTAAACCTGGCTAGCAATATGCAATATCCGCTGCTTATGGGCTTGGGCAGGCGCGTGAGTTTGTAGTGCGTTCGCATCCAATAGGAAGATGAAACGCTACGACTATCCGCTTCTAGGCTACTTCCATCTTGCTGCGTTAACGATCAATAACGGCCTGGAATCGGAGTAGCCTTATGCGTCCGAAGGAGGGAACATGAAACTTCCTACCATGATCGCCGCTAGTATCCTGCTGTCTAGTAGTGTGCACGGCGCGCCGCTCTGGGATGAAAGTGTGAATGGGGATTTTTCCAATGTGAGCGCAACGCCGACCAGTTTGTCGGTCTTGTCACTTATCAGGTGCTTGGGTCACTCCAAGCGCTAAGCGATCCGTACGACGCCTTCTCATTCGATATTCCCTCGGGTGATATTCTGAGCGCGTTCTTTGTGCCCGAAGAGGTCGCCGCCTGGCAGAACCGGCCGCTCGAGGCGGCCTACGCGATCGTGTTCTTCGACGCTCTACGAGTCAAGATCCGTGACGAAGGCGTGGTCAAGAACAAGGCGGTGTACCTGGCCATCGGCATGCGCTGCTCGGGCCACAAGGAGATCTTGGGGCTTTGGATCGAACAGACCGAGGGGGCCAAGTTCTGGCTGCGGGTGATGAGCGAGATTTCGCAACCGCGGCACCGGCTACATCCTGATCGCGGTGGTCGACGGCCTCAAGGGCTTCCCAGAGGCCATCTCGGCCGTGTTTCCCGACACCGTGGTGCAAACGTGCATCGTGCATTTGATCCGCTACTCGATGCAGTTCGCCTCGTGGAAGGAGCGCAAGGCCATTGCCGCCACGCTCAAGCCTATCTACAAGGCCGATAGTGCCGAGCTGGCCAAGCAGCGGCTGGAGGAGTTCGACGCCAGCCCCTGGGGCCGCAAATACCCGGCCATCGCGCAGTCCTGGCGGCGCAACTGGGAACAGGTGATTCCGTTTTTCGCCTTCGCCCCGGAGGTGCGCAAGATCGTCTACACCACCAACGCCATCGAAAGCCTGCACAGCCAGGTCAGAAAAGCCGTGCGTGGCAGAGGCCACTTCCCCAGCGATGAGGCGGCCAGCAAACTGATCTGGCTGGTGTTGCGAAACATCAGTGCGAAGTGGAAGTCGCCACCGATCTACTGGCATGCTGCCAAGGCTCAGTTGGCCTTGCAGTTCCAGGATCGGTTTATCATCAGCGCGTGACCGTGAAGCTCAATCCGCTCACACACAGAATTTCTGACACTCCCGCCAGTCGCGTTCACTGGCTCAGCAACCGGTCGACTTCGCTACCGTACACCAGAAACGATCCTTGGACGTAGTCACACCTGCGCCCGAGACGGTCCTCGAGCAGTGTCCGCACCGGTGGGAGGAGAGTGGCCTCAATCGTGATGACATAGACGATTTGCTTCCCGCCGGGCATCAGCTGCACGTCCACAAAGGCATTCGACCTTTGGCTGTGGAAAACAAGGTGCGCCTTGATAGCTGCCTTCACAGCAGCTGCGCTTACAAGGGCATTCATCCCGCCATTGTGCCGGCATTTCCAAGAGAGGATTAGAGGGAACTCGCTTGCGCGGGTTTTTCACAGTGCGGCAACATCAATTGGCAAAGGTTGGCGCTCCTCGCACTATTGCGTTCACCAGTACCTGGTCATGGAGCGCCATTCCCTACGTCTGGCCTTTCCTGGGTCAATCCACCACCACAATACACACCCGTCACTGTCGACACGCATGGCCGGCAAATCGGGCTCGGTCATAGTCTCTTGCTCTTCCTTCCCGCGGTTCACATTCTCCCTAGTCGGTATGTCGACCCAATTGACACCTGCTTGCGACTGATCGTGGCCACTGCCCGATACTCTGCTGAACGAAAAGAGCATTCCACAGGAGGCACAGTCCATGCAATTCGTCCCTAGGACGAGCCGTTGCGTGGTGCGGCAGTTCACTTTGTTAGGGAGACGACGAATGAGAAAAGGGAGACTTACCACCGCCGGGCGAGACGCCTCGATCGCCGCTGCATGGGTCAGCGTTGCGATCAATGCCTTGATCTTCGGGTCGATCGGCTCGGCGCATGCTGCCCCCGTATTCACGGGGGATATTTTCTTCACGACCTTCAATCCGACCATTCCGGTCACGGGACAACCCAATGCCAACGTCGGGGAGGTTCCCTACAGCTACAACGGCACAACGTTCAGCCTTGGGTCGATCACGCCGATCGCGCGGACCATCGGGGCGGACGGTATCGTGTTCGACCCCAATACTGGCCATCTCCTGGTGGGCGGGCAAGGCTTTGACGCGACTGCTCCGGTCCATGAGGTCAACCAGAATGTCGCGATCAATGGTAGCAACCCCTCCTCGAACAACGTGATCAGCGTGCAGGCTGGTTCCCCGTTCGGGGCATATCATTTGAGCGTATCTCCGGACGGAAAAACCGTCTATGCAGCGGGCATCCCCGGCGGCATCGGGAGCGTATCCTTGCCCCTATCCTCTAACGGTACAACGATCACGGTGTCTGGGGATGTAAGTGGAGTGGACACCCTGGTCTTCGCCGCGGGCAAGACGTTCTTTTCTTCTTCTGGCGCCGGAGGGACTCTCGGCGTGTTCGGAACAATCGACCTGAGCACCGGCGTGACCACGGCGCTTATCAGGGACATAGACATCCACGGGATGGCACTGGACCCTTTGACAGGCGACATCATCGCTTTCGGCGCGAACACCATCAGCCAGATCGACCCCACCAACCCAACAGTCATCAAGTCACAGACCTCGTTCTCGTCGCCATCGCCCCTGACGTTCGACCAGGGCACTGTCGACGGCTTCGGGCACGCCTTCGTGGCGAGCAATGAAGGCTACCTGTTATTCATGGACTACAGCGTTTCGGACCTGGTGGGGGACCCTTCAAACTTCACTAGTTTGCCGTTCCTCGTCACGAACCTTGACGACGTTGCGCCGTTGGTTGGACCCGGCTCAAGCGTGCCTGAACCCGCTAGCCTCACACTGCTCGGCGTAGCATTCTTGGGTATGGGATGGACTAGGATGCGCAAGAAGAATGGATAGGGGAGAGAGAAGAAGCAGAAGAGAGAACACGTAGAAAAGAGACTAGGGTAGTCATGGTCACCGACCCCGCCCGCGTGGCGGGGTTTTTCTTTCTGTGGCAGCACAACCGACTGACCCCCTGTCCTGCTGATCCGGGTCCTTACTGAGCAGGCTCGCCTATTGGCGCTCTAGCGATGCTTGTGACGCCACTCCCACGACGGGCACCGGGTTGGCCTCTTGCCATAGCCCAACCCTATCCGCTGCAGCCCGATCCTAATCCGGAGCGCGAACACGATCGCCCTCGACAAGTACCTCGTCGCCCACCTGGAACAACGCAGGATAGTTCTGCTCGATCGACTGGATCGTTCCGTCACGCCGGCGTACCTCGATCACCCAGAGCTCGGTGTGCTTCTGCACCGGGAAGCTCGGTTGGGTGATGGGAGGAACATGGGGGTTATACGGCCCGAACGGCGGCTGGCGGCTCAGCGGGCCTTGCACGTGGGCCGGAGGGGGAGACTCATCCAAGCCCCCGTGCCGTACGGCGAGCACCGTAGCGCAATTCGCCTGAATACAAGCACGCGGGACGGAATCCCCCGGTGATTCCGCCAACGCTCTGCGGTGACCACCGGCTCCCGCGTCGTCCGCCCAAGTCGGAATGCCTGATACTGCCATGCCGATCGCTGGCAGAAGGGCTGAAATCAAACACGGTTTCCGCATTCCCGAAGCTCCGCTGCACGCCGAGCACTCGCCGACAGGATGAGTACAGCAGGACTGATGCGACGCATGTTTGATCTCCTCAGCTGTTGCGGCGGGCGAAAGTGTGTAGCTGCGCGTGTAGCTATCGAGAATGTCTGATCTGTAATGTCCAATTAAATCAATTCTGATGTAGAGCGACTTGACTTGTCATTTCCCCAGCATCAGTCCAAAAAGTTCGGGGGCAACGGATCTACTGTTTTTTTTTGGCCTGCCAGTCCAGCTCCCGAAGGTGGGCAAGCCTCTCGGCAATCTTCGCCTCCAGCCCGCGCGGCGTTGGCTGGTAGAACTTCGCCTCGCGCATGCCCTCCGGGAGATAGTGCTCGCCGGCCGCGTAGGCTTCCGGCTCGTCGTGTGCGTAGCGGTAGGCATGACCGTACCCGAGCTCCTTCATGAGCCGGGTGGGAGCATTGCGGAGGTGGATGGGCACGGGCCGGGAGCCGTCTGCCGAAACGAATTCGCGCGCTTGGTTATAGGCGCTGTACACCGCGTTGCTCTTCGGCGCACAAGCCAGGTAGACGGCGGCCTCGGCCAGCGCCAGCTCGCCCTCAGGCGTGCCCAGCCGCTCGTAGGTTTCGCAGGCGTCGAGCGCCAGCCGCAAGGCGCGCGGGTCGGCCAGCCCGATGTCCTCCACCGCCATGCGGATCAGACGCCGTCCAACGTAGAGCGGGTCGGCCCCGCCGTCCAGCATCCGGCACAGCCAGTACAGCGCCGCATCCGGTGCAGAGCCGCGCACGGACTTGTGCAGGGCCGAGATCTGATCGTAGAAAGCGTCGCCGCCCTTGTCGAACTGGCGCAGCTTCGACGCCAGCGTCTGGCGCACGTAGTCCGTGTCGATCTGATCGCGCCCCGCGCTCGACGCTGCGTCGGCCGTCTGCTCCAGCATGTTGAGCAGGCGACGCGCGTCTCCGTCGGCGAAGCCGATCAGCACCGCGCGCGCCTCGTCGGTAAACTTCAACCCGTGCAGCGGACCGGTGCGGGCGCGCTCGAACAACACGCCCAATTCCTCGTCGCTGAGCGGCTTTAGGACGTAGACCGCGGCGCGTGAGAGCAGTGCGCTGTTGACCTCGAACGAGGGGTTCTCTGTGGTTGCGCCGATGAAGGTGAACAAGCCCCGCTCGACGAACGGCAGAAACGCGTCCTGCTGGGCTTTGTTGAAGCGGTGCACTTCGTCCACGAACAGTATCGTGGGCCGGCCGCTGTCACGCAACGTGGCCTGCGCGCGCTCCACTGCGTCGCGGATGTCCTTTACGCCCGAAAGCACCGCCGACAGCGCGATGAACTCGGCATCGCAGGCCTGGGCCATCAGTCGCGCGAGCGTTGTCTTGCCTACGCCGGGCGGGCCCCAGAGAATCATGGAGTGGAGCTTTCCCGCGCGCGGCGGCGACGCTCAGCGGCTTGCCCTCGCCCAGCAGATGTGACTGGCCCACCACATCCTCCAGGCGTTGCGGGCGCATGGCATCGGCCAGCGGCGCCTTGGGCGCTGGCTGGGGAAACAACTCCGGCGTCGCTTCGGTCGCTTTTCTGGGCATGGGCAACCGCGACGCTAGCGGCCAGCGGCGAGAGCAACTGGGAAACAGAAGGCGCGCAACCGCATCACCGCTACCGTCCCTTGCCTCGCTTCCAGCCTCACTGATCCTCGATCACATCCGCACCCGCCGGCGGTGTGAAAGTGAACAGGTTGTCTGCCAGCTTCGGGTTACGCTGCAGCTTGCCGAAGCGGATCACAGTGACCTGGCCCATGTGGTCGTAGAGCTCCATGGTGTCCAGCATGTTGCCCTTGAAGCCCATGCGCACCTTGCTGAACATGCTGTCTTCATCGCGCGGATAGGCTTCGAGCCAATCCAGCCCACCCTTCGTTGCCCTTGGCGTCCAGGTTGTAGTACTGCTCGATGTCGTTGCTGCCGGCGAGCAGTGCGGCAGGGCTGCTGCCCAGCGCACCTTCCATCTTCTTGACCGTGACCTGGTTGAGGTCTTTGTCGTAGACCCACAGCTTCTGGCCATCGCCGACGATGGTCTGCTGGTAGGGTTTCTCGTATTCCCAGCGGAACTTCCCGGGGCGCGCGAACACGAGCTTGCCGCTGGCGATCTGGACCGTGCCTCCGTCTTTGTCCTGCACCGTCTGGGTGAAGCTGGCGCGCGCCGATTGCGTTTGCGCAGCGAAGGCCTTGAGCTTCTCGATGCTGCCGGCTTGGGCGACAGAGCCAAGCAAAAGCGCGGCGATCGCCGCAAACCACGTGAAGGCATGAGGTAGTGCCGGCGGCGCGAGCGGGTAACGTCCATTCGTATGCCAGCAGCCGACTCGATATCGATCACTCGTTCGCTCTCATGCTTCACGCATTTACCCTTCACCCTTCACTCCTTGCTCTGGGCCAGCACTTCGCGATTGCCGTTCGTCGCCATGCTCGACACCAAGCCGGCGCGCTCCATTTGTTCGATCAGGCGGGCCGCGCGGTTGTACCCGATGCGCAGGTGCCGCTGCACCAGCGAGATCGAGGCGCGCCGCGACTTGAGGACGATCTCGACCGCCTGGTCGTATAGCGGGTCCGCCTCTGCGTCCGTCTCGTCGAAGCGCGCCGCCCTCGTCATCCAGGTCCTCACCGCTGTCCAGCATGCCTTCGATGTACTGGGGCTGGGCGCGCGATTTCAGATACTCCACGACTCTGCGCACTTCCTCGTCGCCAACGAAGGCACCGTGCACCCGCAGCGGGTGGCCGCTCCCGGGCTGCAGATACAGCATGTCGCCTTGCCCGAGCAGCGATTCGGCGCCCATCTGATCGAGAATCGTGCGCGAGTCCACCTTGCTCGACACCTGGAACGCGATGCGGGTGGGGATATTGGCCTTGATCAAGCCGGTGATCACGTCCACCGATGGCCGCTGCGTCGCCAGGAGCAGATGGATGCCCGCGGCGCGTGCCTTCTGCGCCAGGCGCGCGATGAGCTCCTCGACCTTCTTGCCCACCACCATCATGAGGTCGGCGAGCTCGTCGATCACCACCACCACCAGCGGCAGCTCCTTCAGCGGCGGCGCCAGCATCTCTGCTGCGGACACAGCGTTGATCGCGAGCGGATCCGGCAGCGGTTGTCCGCTCTTCTCCGCCTCCTTGATCTTCTGGTTGAAGCCGGACAGGTTGCGAACGCCCACCGCCGACATCACCCGGTAGCGGCGCTCCATCTCGCCCACGCACCAGGTCAGCGCCTGCGCCGCCTGCTTCATGTCGGTGACCACGGGGGCCAACAGGTGCGGAATGCCCTCGTACGCCGACAGCTCCAGCATCTTCGGATCCACCAGGATCAGGCGGACCTCGTTGGGCGTGGCCTTGTATAGCAGGCTCAAGATCATCGCGTTGATGGCCACCGACTTGCCAGAGCCGGTCGTACCGGCCACCATCAGATGCGGGGTGCGGGCGAGGTCGGCCACCACGGGCTTGCCGGCGATGTCCTTGCCCAGCGCAAGCGTCAGCGGCGAGCCCATGTCGGCGTACACCTGAGAACTCAGGATCTCCGACAGCCGCACCACTTGGCGCTTCGGGTTGGGGATCTCCAGCCCCATGTACGACTTGTTGGGGATCGTCTCCACCACCCGGATGCTCACGACCGAAAGGGCGCGCGCCAGATCCTTCACCAGGTTTACGATCTGGCTGCCCTTCACGCCCACCGCCGGTTCGATCTCGTAGCGCGTGATGACCGGCCCGGGCTGCGCCGCGACCACTTTGACATCGATGCCGAAGTCGAGCAGCTTTTTCTCGATCAGCCGCGAGGTGTATTCCAACGTCTCGGCCGACAGCACCTGCATATCGCCGGCTGCTTCGTCCAGGAGATGCAGCGGCGGCAGCGGCGAATCCGGCAGATCCTCGAACAGCGGCTTTTGTTTCTCGCGCGCCACGCGCACCGACTTGCGGATCTCGAGCTCCGGCTGCTCGATGCGTATGGGCTCGTGCTCGTCGAGCTTTTTCTTGTCCTCCTCTACCATCTCTTCGCGGCGGATCGCAGCCCGCTCGCCGAGCCTGCGGTCGCGCGCCGCCTCCCAGCGCGTTGCGGCAAAGAGCCAGCGCACGCTCGATCCACTCGCCCGAGCCTCTCCGATACCTCTAACCAGGACAACCCGCTGAACAGCGACAGCCCGATGCCGCCGATAAACAGCAGTGTCAGCGTGCCGCCGGTAGAACCGAACCAGCGCGTAAACAGGTGGCCTAGGGTTACACCAACGATTCCGCCTGGCGCCGCCGGTAGCTGCACTTGCAGGGAGTGCACGCGCAGCGCCTCCAAACTGGCGCTCGCAAGCAACAACGCAAGGAACCCGCTGCACGCGATAATGAAGGAGCGGCGGTCACGTGGCCCGGACGCGTCGAGACGGCGATAGCCCCAGTGGACCGCGAACAGCATCAACACGACCCACCAATACGCCGACACACCGAACAGGGACAAAAGCACATCCGCTACCCGGGCGCCGAACCGGCCGCCCGCGTTGTGGATAGTCTCGCTTCCTGTGCTGTGGGACCAGCCTGGGTCGGACGTGTCGTAGGTCGCGAGGACCAGCGCAAGGTAGAGCGCGACCAGCACGAGGACCAGCCACCAGGCCTCACGTATGAGGGCGGCGAGCCGCGGCGGCCACGGCCGACGCTCTGCGGCGTCAGCGTTGGATCTGAACGCCATGCCGGGCAGAAAACATTCTGAGCATGTCGCATTATACGACCGGGCCGGCGGTTAGATCTCCGTCCCGCGGGTAGACCATCAACGAATCAAGGCCCTGCGCGCCGGCTTTTGCGCCGACGCGACGGTCGCCGCGCTGCTGCCTGGCTGTGACTGACGGCTCGACAGCGCAACCGCGCAGCTGTTAGATTCTTGCCTTTTGCCGGCCCTGTCCTCAGATATTTGCCAGAATGGCCACCACAACCAAGCATGCGCGCCTGCTGATCCTAGGCTCCGGCCCCGCCGGCTACACGGCCGCGGTGTACGCGGCGCGCGCCAATCTGAATCCCGTGCTCATCACCGGCATCGCCCAGGGCGGGCAGCTGATGACCACCACCGACGTGGATAACTGGCCAGCCGACTTCGCCGGCGTCCAAGGCCCGGAGCTGATGGAGCGCTTCCACAAGCACGCTCAGCGCTTCGACACCGAAATCGTGTTCGACCACATCCACACGGCCCTGCTCGGCCAGAGGCCGCTGACGCTCATCGGCGACCAGGCGACTTACACCTGCGATGCGCTCGTCATCGCAACCGGAGCATCCGCCAAGTACCTGGGCATCCCCTCCGAGCAGAAATTCATGGGCAAGGGCGTATCCGCCTGCGCCACGTGCGACGGTTTCTTCTACCGGGGCCGGGACGTGGCGGTGGTCGGCGGCGGGAACACCGCGGTGGAGGAGGCGCTCTATCTATCCAATATCGCGAAGACCGTGACCGTGGTCCACCGGCGCGACAGATTCCGGGCCGAGAAGATTCTGGCCAACCGCCTGCTGGACAAAGCCAGGAACGGGAACGTACAAGTGGAATGGAACCATACGCTGGACGAGGTGCTGGGTGATCACAGCGGCGTGACCGGTGTTCGCATCAAGGGTGCGGGCGGCACCAAGAAAGATGTTCCGGTCCAGGGGCTGTTCGTGGCCATCGGGCATACGCCCAACACGCAGTTGTTCGAGGGCCAGCTCGAGATGGAGAACGGTTATATCGTCACGCGTGGTGGTCGCGAAGGAAACGCGACGGCGACCAGCGTCGCCGGCGTGTTCGCCGCCGGCGACGTGCAGGACCACGTTTACCGTCAAGCCGTCACCAGCGCCGGTAGCGGGTGCATGGCCGCGCTCGACGCCGAGAAGTATCTCGACGCGCTAGGCCGGTGAGCAAGCGTCAAGTCAAAAGCGAGCCCGCGAACGACCCGGCGCAGGAGTTTCTCGACGCGGTCCGGGACGTGCGTCGCCTGCCCAACCCCGGACGGGTCGTGCACACTCCCAAGCCGCGCACTCCCCTGCCCTTTCAGCGCCTGGAGGACGATCGCCAGGTCCTGCTCGACAGCCTGAGTGACCAGGCGCACCAGGATCTGGAACTCGAGTCCGGCGACACGCTGGCGTTTCTGCGACCGGGTCTGTCGCGCCAGGTGCTGCGCAGGCTGCGCAGCGGACATTGGGCGACGCAGGGTCAACTTGACCTCCACGGCTCTCGCTCTCTGGAGGCGCGCGCTCTACTGGTTGCGTTTCTTAGCTCAGGCGGTCAGACGCGGGCAGCGTTGCGTGCTCGTGGTGCACGGCAAGGGCCTTGGGTCGAAGAATCGGGAGCCGGTGCTCAGACGCAAGCTGGCCGGCTGGCTGGCCCAGCGCAATGAAGTGTTGGCCTTCTGCCAGGCGCGTCCGGTGGACGGCGGCAGCGGAGCGGTGGTGGTCTTGCTCAAAGGCGCGGCCGGCAAGGAACGGCCGCAGGTCAGCGAGGATGACTGACGGTTCGAGGCCTCCGCTCCTCGCCCCTCGCCTGGGCCGCGCTGGCGCTAGTCCTGTGGACGTTTTCTAGACTGCAGCCTCGTCGGTCTCCCCGGTGCGGATGCGAATGACCTGCTCAACGCTGGTGACGAAGATCTTCCCGTCGCCGATCTTGCCGGTGCGGGCGGACTTGATGATGGCTTCGATGGCAACCTCCACCAACTTGTCCGGCACCACCACCTCGACTTTGACCTTGGGCAAGAAGTCGACGACATACTCGGCACCGCGGTAGAGCTCGGTGTGCCCCTTCTGACGTCCGAACCCCTTGACCTCGGTGACGGTCAACCCGGTGACGCCGATCTCGGACAGGGCCTCACGGACCTCGTCCAGCTTGAAGGGTTTCACGATGGCCTCGATCTTCTTCATCTCCGTACCCCACGTTCAGATCCGGGCGGTCCCCAGGCGACACGGACAGTATAGTCACTCCCGCCAAGGAGATAAACGTCGGATCGGTTGGATGGCTGGAAAGCACCATCGCGGTGCGTCGCGCGGCTCGCTGAACCGCGTCGGTCGCGTGACATAATTCCAAGTCCGATCCATGCCTTTGCCATTGCAGATCCGCATCCTCGACTCCCTGGCGTGCATCGAGCCCAGCCCAGTGGGATGCACTTGCCGGCGACAGCCCGTTTTTGCGTTACGCCTTCCTGCATGCACTGCACGAAACCGGCTGCGCCTGCGAGGAGCGCGGGTGGTCGCCGCGTTTCGTCACGCTGTGGGATGACAATCGACTCGCGGGGGCCATGCCTCTGTACCTGAAGTCCCACTCGTACGGAGAATATGTCTTCGACTGGGGCTGGGCCGACGCCTATCACCGGCACGGCCTGGACTACTATCCCAAGCTGCTGTGCGCGGTGCCGTTCACGCCCGCCGCCGGACCGCGCCTGCTGGCGCCCACCGCCGAGCTTCGGCAGCGTCTGCTGCGCGCAGCGCTGGAACTCGCGAAGGAGGCGCACGTCTCCTCGCTGCACCTGCTGTTCCCGCCGCCGGAGCAGGCATCCGAGCTCGAATCGGCCGGACTGATGCTGCGCACCGGAGTGCAGTTCCATTGGCAAAACCCCGGTTACCGCGACTTCGACGATTTCCTGTCGAGCATGACTCATGACAAGCGCAAGAAGATCAAGCAGGAGCGCCGGCGAGTGCGCGACGCAGGCATCGAGTTCGATTGGCTAGATGGGCGACAGGCTACGGCGGAGCACTGGGACTTCTTCACGCTGTGCTACAACCGCACCTACCGGCAGCACCATTCCACGCCCTACCTGAACCGCGCATTCTTCCGACGCCTAGCGCAAAGCCTGCCGGACAACGTGCTGCTGGTTATCGGTTCGCAAAACGGAAAGCCGGTGGCCGCCGCGCTCAATGTGCACAACGGTCACACGCTGTGGGGGCGCTACTGGGGCGCAACGCACTTCGTGACGGGCTTGCACTTCGAGACCTGCTACTACCAGTCCATCGAGTTCTGCATCGCCCGCGGAGTGCGCTTGTTCGAAGGCGGCGCGCAGGGGGAGCACAAACTGGCGCGCGGCCTGTTGCCGGTGGCAACCTACTCGGGTCACTGGCTGGCCCATCCGCAATTCCGTCGGGCGGTGGACCAGTTCCTCGACCGGGAAGGACGCGGCATCTCGGTCTACTTGGACGAGCTGACCGAGCACAGCCCGTTCAAGGCGACGATGTGAGTCAGGATTCCGAAAACAGATAGAACGCCCGCAGCTCTTCATGCTGCGTGGTCGGCTCGGCTTCGTCCATCGGCAACGCGGCAGTGAAGCGGCCCCGGCGCCGCATGCCCCAGATCTCAAAGGCCGTATACAGCCCGGGCAACTCCTGCCAAGGTGAACAGATTGTGTCTTTGATCCGCCACCGGTGGCGGCGCAGCGTGTCCATGGCCCCGGGGGAGCAAAGAACGCGCCCGCGCCGGAGGACTGAAACTCGCGAGCGTGGCAATATACTCCAGCGACTAGGCACGCCATGTTCATCGGACACTTCGCAGTGGGTTTCGCGGCCAAGCGGTTTGCGCCGCGCGCTTCCCTCGGTTGGCTTCTGGCCGCGCCGATGTTCCTCGATCTGATCTGGCCGCTGTTCGTGCTCGCGGGACTGGAGGTGGTACGCATCGACCCGGGCAACACCGCGTTCACGCCACTCGACTTCGTCTCCTACCCTTGGTCTCACAGCCTCCTCATGGCGCTGGGATGGGCAGCACTGCTGGCGGGCGTCTACCACTGGAAGACGCGCTACTTGCCGGGAACCATCGCCATCGGGCTGGGTGTGGCCAGCCACTGGCTGCTGGACTTCGTGAGCCATCGGCAGGATATGCCGCTCGCGCCCGGCGTCGCTACCAAAGTCGGTCTGGGGCTGTGGAATAACGTGGCAGCGACGGTGGCCGTGGAGGTCGCCATGCTCGCTGCCGGCGTCGCCTTATACATCAGCGCGACCAAAGCCGCGACGCGGGCGGGCAGTCTCGGGTTCTTGGCGTTTCTCGGGCTGCTAGGATTCTTGTATGCGGGAGCCGTGCACGGCGACCCGCCACCGAATGTGACGGTGCTAGCCGTGAGCGCGCTGTCGGCCTGGTTGGCTGTGTGGTGGGCGGCGTGGTTCGACCGCAACCGCGTTCCGAGAGGCGAACGGACCGGGTGAGGGGCGAACCTCGAATTGACGCAAAAGCGCGGCGCCGCCGTGACTCAGAGCTGGATCAGGCGACGCGTCGACGGGAAACGGTCTGCAAGTCGTGCGCCATCCACACCGCGGCTTCGACACCGCGGTAGTATTTTGGCAACAGCGCCATTTCGAGGAATCCGATCCGGCGATAGAAGCGACGTGCATGCTGGTTGCGCGCCCTCACCTCCAAGTGGATTGCGCGGATGCCGGCCGCTTGCGCCGATTCCTCCAACCAGCGGATCATGCGCATGCCCAGACCCAGGCGCTGGAACTCAGGCCGCACTGCCAGGAGGTTGAGGTGCGCGTGCTCGTCGCCAAAGAACATGATGGCGAAGGCGACCACACGGGCGCCGCGGCACATCACGATGGAAAGCGTGTCACGGTTGGCGATGCTCCTGCCAACTCGCTGCCGCGTCCAGGTCCAGCCCAGGCCCGTTTCGATGAGGTCGCGCGACATCAAGGCGATGTCTTGCGCGTCCTCAGCGCGGGCGAGGCGGACCGGAATGTCGCGAGTGCTCATATGTGAGCCTGTGCGCCGCTGGGGAACTGTGATCTCAGAGCTTGTGTAGTTGTTTCCCGGCTTGGCCACCGGGTTGGTCTGCACTGCTGGTTTCTTGTCGGCCTCGAGTTGCGCGGGGGCACACGATCTCAATTCTAAGGCAAACTGCCGGCGCGCGGAAGGACTTGGTCGCACCGCTTCTGCCAGCCTATCTGTCCTCCGCATCCGGCTGGTGCTCTGGCGCCGCCTTCTGGAAAGCCTCGAGTTTCATGCACTCATCGTCGATGCGTCGGATAGTGGGAAAGGGGGCCAAGTCGACCTTGAAGCGCTTGGCGTTAGCTACCTGCGGCACAAGCGAGATGTCGGCGAAGCCAGGTGTGTCGCCGTGGCAGAAACGTCCCGTCCATGGCTCGCTCACCAGCCGCTTCTCCAGGGCAGTGAAGCCAGTGGTCACCCAATGACGGTACCACGAAAGCTTCTGCTCCTCCGACACCGCGAAGTTGCTGGTGAGGTAGTTGAGGACCCTCGGATTGTTGAGGGGGTGAATCTCGCAGGCTATGATCAGCGCCAGCGAGCGCACGCGGTTGCGCTCGACCGGGTGTATCGGTATGAGCCGCGGCTCGGGGTGGGTCTCTTCCAGGTACTGGATGATGGCGAGCGACTGGTACAGCAAATGCCCTTCGTCCTCCAGCACCGGCACCAGGTTCTGTGGGTTGATGGCCGCGTATTCCGGCTGGTACTGCTCGCCCTTGGCCAGCTGCACGCTGACGTAGTCATAGCTCAGCCCCTTGAGTGCGAGCGCGATGCGAACGCGGTAGGCGGCCGAGCTGCGCCAAAAGCCGTACAGCTTCATGATGTTCCCTGCTCCTCCGGTTACGTCTAGTCTACCCTCAACCCCAGCGCTGCGCGGACGTCAACGCGTTGCCATCGCAAGCCGGTGCGACCGCCTCGTATCTGCCGGCGGACAGGAGCAGCTCGGTGGCGTTCATTTGGAGCAATCGCGCAGCGCCCGGTACCTGGCGAGCAATCCGGCCGCCTCCGCCATGTCCTCGACGTTGTCGAACATAGGCACACCCGCGCCCTCCATCGCTGCCATCCACTGCGCTTTGTGCTCCAGCGTCCCCATCATGGAATGCAGAATCGGTAGGCGGGCGCCGCGGCACAAATCAGCCAGGCGCGTCACCACCGCCCCGCCGTCGACCATGAACGGCACGACGTGGACGATGAGGATGGCGTCGAAGCTCGTGCCGTCTTCCAGCGCGGCGGTCAGGGTGTCGCCGAAGCGGTCGTCGCGCGCATCGGCTAGCAGATCGAGCGGATTCGCCACCGCCGCCTCCGGTGGCAGGAAGCCGCGCAGCCGTGTTTCCAGCGCGGCGGGCAACGCGGGGAGCTCCAGGCCTTCGAGCGCACTTTGATCCGTGCACAGCACGCCGGGGCCTCCGGAGTTGGACAGCACGAGCACGCGCTGCCCTATTCCGCCGGGATGCGCGCCGAACGCCTTGCCCGCGAGCATGAGCCGACGCAGACTCGTAGCTCTCACCATCCCGCATTCGAGACAGAACGCCTCGGCCTGCTCGTCGGTCAGGGCGTCCGACCCGGTGTGTCGAAACGCTGCGCCGCGACCCGGCTGCGTGCGTCCCCCGACCAGGGCAACGACCGGCTTCTGAGCGCTCACCCGGCGCGCCACTTCGCGGAACCGGTCCACGTCGCCGAACGACTCGGCGTACAGCAGGATGGCATGGCAGGCGGTGTCGGCCCCGAGCTGGTCCAGATATTCGGCTAGTCCCAGGTGCATCGCATTGCCCACCGAGATCACCGCGCCAAGTGGGATGCCGAGGCTGTGGCTGGACGCGATCACCTCCTCCGCGATGGCGCCCGACTGTGAAACCAGCGCTACGCCGCCGCCGCGCGGCATATCGCGCAGGAAGGTAGCCGCGAAGGGTGCTTGAGCGTCGAGCAGGTTGATGATGCCAGCGCAGTTCGGCCCGCCTATGGTCAAGCCGTGGCGCTGCGCGAGCGCGCGCAACTCGCGGTCGCGCGCCTTGCCGTCATCTCCGCTCTCGGCGAATCCGCCCGGAAGGATGAGGAGGCTGCGATGGCCGCTGACGGCGGCTTCGCGCACCACGTCCAGGATGGAATCCGGACGCACGACGATCACCGTCAGCTCACAAGGGGACGTCACATCGACGAGAGAGCGCACAACCGGCAGACCGAACAGTTCGCCGCCTTTCGGGTTCACCGGCACTATGCGGCCCTGGAACCCGGAGCGCATCAGGTTGCGCAGCACGGCGCCGCCCGAGCTCGTGAGCCTGTCTCCAGCTCCCACCAGAGCCACGCTCTGGGGCCGCAGGAATGCTGATGGAGTACAGATCACGCCGAGGTCTCCGGTACGCGCAATTGCGGCCGCCTATTCTACCGGCTCAACCCGACGCCGCCGGTAAACCAGAAGGAGAAGCATCGCACCACTGAGCACGACGCGGGATCGCGCGGTCCGCTCATTGCCCCGGTGGGTTAGCAGGCGCGGCTGCGCGGGTCTGCATCTGCTTGACCAGCGCGCCGAATTGCTTCTGAACGGCGGCCTTCACCGCCGCCGTTCCGATCAGCGGCGGCAGTATGAAATCGGGCACCATCCGCCCGCTGTACGTGAGGCGCAGGCCGTCGCCATCGCGCATCAACGTATAGCGGCCCGTCATCTCCCGGAACGTCCCTGCTATGGCGCGCGAGGTGATGCTGCTGCGAGGCTCCTCGCTCACGCTCAGCGTCACTTCCATCGGAAAACGGAACAGGAAAAACCCGGCTTGACCTTTCTGCTCCACGATCACGGTGCTGCCCGAGCGCGCCAGGATGTGGCTCGACTTGAGATCGGGGATGAACTCTGCGTACCGGTCGTAGTCGGTGAGAACGTCCCACGCTATTTCCAGGTCCGCGTGGAGCAAAGCGCGCGCTTCCACGATAACCGCGTCGCCCTCGCGCCGCGCTTCGACGGTGACTCGATCGGGGCTCGCGCCGCTGGCCGTCCCGACAACCATCAGAAGCAGGACCACGGCGAACTGCCATAGGAGCAGGTCGGACAAATGGCTTGCGGCGGCTCCGAGAGCTGTGGTGCCCGACCTGAGCCGAGCAATGCACAGGGCGCGCAGGCCTTGCCGGATGATCATCGACTTCTCCTACTGGCCAACGGTTGGAGACCGCCACGGGGCGCAAGGTTCTCAGGCACCGCTACGCAGGCGATGGGCAAGGGCCACGAAGGTGTCGCGGGCGCCGAAGCCGCCGGCCTTGGTCACGAACCACACTTCGCGGCCGCCGGCGTGAATCCGGCTGAACGGTATCCCGGGCAGCAAGTTGCCCATGACTCGCAACATTGGCTGAGACAGGCGTTGGAGGATTGCGACTGCGGTGTCGCCACCCGTTGCTACCACCGCCGCTATAGGCCTGCGCTCAAGCAGCGTGGCCACGCCCTCGGACAGACGCTGTGCGACCTCAGCGGGATCCCCCTCGCTCCCTCCAACATCCGGCGTGGCCTTGAGCACCAGCACCGATTCGGTCGCGCGCATGGCTGCATCGATGTCGATGAGCCCGTTGGGTGCCCCAACGATACGGGCTGGGCCGGCTTCGACCAGAGCGCTGACCTGCTGCGCGCTCTGCTCCGCACGCGATCCGACGACGAACAGCAGCGGGCCCTCAACCGCCGGTCTGGCGGCTGCGCCCGGGGCCTGCTCGAAGCAGACCTCCGCCAGAGCCTCGGCGATGCCTGCCGAACCCACCAGCAGCGTGTCCCTCAGATGACCGCGCAGAGTACGTACCGTCGCACGCAGATCTTCGTCGCTCGCGCTGTCGACCACGAAGATCTGTCGGTGCTCACCCGGTGTGAGCGCCACCGATGCCCCGCGACGAACCAGACGCACATCGGCGTGCGCATCCGCGCGGCGGAACAGCACGTGCAGCGGCTCCAAGGGTGGGGGCGAGAGCGCATCGCGGGCGAAATTCGTGTCCGCGAGCGAGACACCGTCCACGCGCACCACGCCCTCGACGACCGTGCGGCCCTGGCGCGGAAACGCGGGCGCCACCACCGCCGTCCTGCGTCCGCTCTGCCTCCAGCATGGCCAGAGTCTCCACCACCACGTTGCCGCGCAGCGTGGAGTCGATCTTCTTGATCAGGATCTCGGAGTCTGGATGGACCAGGTCGCGCACGACGCCGCGCACGCGCCTGGCTGCTTGTTCCACGGAAAGGTGACGGGTGTCCGCGTTGATCGAGACGACATCTGCTCCAGCAAGCTGCTGAGCTGCGCAGCCCTCGACGCGAGCCACCACCCAGGTGGACAAGCCGCGGCCGGCCAGCGGCCCGGCCACGTCCATGGCCCCGGTCAGGTCGTCTGCGACGATGATGAGCCGGGGAACGGCCGCCATCGCCTTCGCTGCGCGCGCGTCAGGCCGCTGCCCTGGCAGGCATGCGCTCGGCCATCATCCGGGCATAGGCGATGGCGGCGCGCATGTTGGTATGGTTTGCCTTGCCCTTCCAGGCGATGTCGAAAGCCGTTCCATGGTCCACCGAGGTACGGCGGATGGGCAGCCCAAGGCTGACATTCACGGTCTCGTCGAAAGCGATGAGCTTGGTCGGGATATGCCCCTGGTCGTGGTACTGCGCCACCACCAGGTCGAACTCGCCCTTGAGCGCACGATAGAACACGGTGTCGCCGGAGATCGGGCCTTTGACGTCGATGCCTTCTTGCCGCGCCAGCTCCGCAGCGCGGTTGATATGGTCGATCTCCTCGGTGCCGAAGATACCGCCTTCGCCGCAGTGCGGATTCAGTCCGGCGACGGCGATGCGCGGGCTGACGTAGCCAAGCGCCTTGAAGTGGTCGTTTCCGGCGCGGATGGTAGCGAGCACCCGGTCGGTCGTCGCGCGCTGGGTAGCGGTGCGAAGGCTCACGTGCGTCGACACGTGCACCACCGACAGCTTGCTGGAGGCGAGCAGCATGAATGACGACTTGGCGCCGCTCAGGTGCGCAAGCAACTCCGTGTGGCCGTCGAAGTGATGGCCGGCGGCATGCATGGCGCCCTTGTTCAAGGGCGCAGTGACGATCACTCCGATCGCGCCCGCCATTGCCAGCTCCACCGCCTTGACGACGTACTGATAGGCAGCCTCGCCTCCAGCCTCGGTGATCTCGCCATCGCGGATTTGGCTCGCGTCCTTTGTGACCACATGGACCACCGGCACCGTACCATTGCGCCCGCTGTCCAGCGAGTCTGAATAGGTCAGCCCTGCGCCAAGCAACCGATCGGCGCGTTTGAGGAAGTCGAGGTTCCCGATCACCGCCGAGGCCGACCGGTGCTCCGACGACATCTCCTTGAGCGCCTTGACGATGATCTCGGGGCCGACCCCGGAAGGGTCGCCCATGGTGATGCCGATCTTGGGGAGCCCGGTCTTGGAAAGAGTGGTCATGAGAATCTCGGGTCGACGGATTCGGTAGATTATATCTGCGCCTCACCCACCTCGATCGCGCAGGCCACACCCTGCTCGACGATCTCGCGCACCGTGACGGGAGAACCCGGCTGCCGCACTCGCCCCCAGGGTCCGTTGAGCGAGACTTCGAGCCAGGTCTTGCGGGCGGACATTGCTGGCGCGCTTCCAGTCTCAGACGATGGTGACGCGCAGCTCGGCCAGCCCTTCGACTTTGCCCACCAGCTTGTCGCCGCGCACCACGGCGCCGACGCCGGCGGGGGTACCGGTAAAGATGAGGTCGCCGGGCTGCAGATCATAGTAGTTGGACAGGAACGCGATGGTGTCCGGAATGTTCCAGATCATGTCTTGCAGATCGGCCTGCTGGCGCAGATCGCCGTTGACCGTGAGCGTGATGGCGCCTGCTGAGTGGTGGCCGTGGCTTACCACGGGATGGATAGCGGTGATGGGCGCCGACTGGTCGAAGGCCTTGCCGAAGTCCCACGGTCGGCCCATGTCGCGCGCCTGCATTTGCAAATCGCGGCGCGTCATGTCCAGTCCGACGGCGTAGCCGTAAACGTGGTCGAGCGCACGCACCGCCGGGATCTGGGAACCGCCGCGGTGCAACGCCACCACCAGCTCGATCTCGTGATGCAGGTTGGAGGTGCCGGGCGGGTACTGGACGTCTCCGCCCTCCGGGACTACGGCATCGGCTGGCTTGAGAAAGAAAAACGGCGGTTCTTTCTCCGGGTCCTTGCCCATCTCGCGCGCGTGCGCGGCATAGTTGCGCCCGACGCAGTAGATGCGGTGCACTGGGAAACGGCCCTTGTTACCGACGACCGGGACGGAGGGCCTCTCGCCCACATCGATGACGAAGGTGTCTGCCATGGCTCGAGCGCTTAGGTAGGGACGGAAGGCGCCGCGCCGCGCGTGAGCGGCCGCCGGCTGGGAAACATCAAAGGGCCTGTTCGCGCCACAGCCCAAGAGCGCGCTGGACCGGGCGGTCGGAGAAGCTGAACAGCACCGTGTCGCCGTCCGCTTCGAGTCGGTGTGCGCACCAGGCCGGCACTACGAAGGTGTCCTGCGCCGAGAACGCGATGCGCGCGCCATCGATGGTCACCGCGCCGCTGCCTTCGATGCAATGAAACACCATGCCATCGGTGCAGCGGTAGGTACCACCGCGGAAACCGCCCGGCAGCAGTTGCACGAAAGCGCCAATAGTGGGCATCGGACACCCGCCCGTCGCCGGGTTGATGAACTGCATCTTGTAGCCGTGCACCGCGTGCGGTGAGCCGTTGTTGCGCAGTCGTTCCAGCGTTTCGCGCGTGCGCGCGTATGGATATGCGAACATCGGCGATGCGAGGTCGCGAGGCTCGTAATCGATCGGGAGCAGGTTGCCGCCGTAGCGCGCCAGCGCGTCCCCCTCCGGGCGCGCAACCGGCTGCGAATCCTGCGAGTCGTTCTCCGTGAATCCACAGTCCAAGAAGCGCACGAGCGGGATATCGAGCCCGTCCAGCCACACCACCGGCTCGCTGCCGGGGTTGCCGTGGTCGTGCCAGGTCCAGGCGGGTGTGATGATGAAATCGCCCGGGTGCATGGTGATGCGTTCGCCTTCCACCGCGGTAAAGGCGCCGCTGCCTTCGACGATCAGGCGCAGCGCCGACTGCGTATGGCGGTGGCTGGGCGCCACCTCGCCCGGCAGGATCAGCTGCAGGCCGGCGTACAACGACTGCGTTATCGCCGACGCGCCGGGTACGCCAGGGTTCTCCAGGATCAGGACGCGGCGCACCGCCTCCTTGGCGGAGATCAGCCGGCCCGACTCCATCAGCCAGGGGCGTACCTGCTGATAGCGCCAGATAGCCGGCACGCACGGCGAGCGAGGGTGCTCCGGCACCAGCGAGGACATGACCTCCCATAGCGGAGTCAGGTTGGCTTGCGCGATGCGCCGGTAATAAGCATCGCGCTCCGCGCGGGTATCCAGGACAGCTTGCGTCATGTTCTCCTCTCTGCGTCCGCGTTGCGGTGTCGCCTTCGGTTCAGTTCAGCACCGGAAGCCTGAGGCCGAAGTCCTTCTCCACCAGCTCGGTCACGCGCGCCACAAAATCCTGTCGCATCTCTTCGTTGGTGCGCTGCTTCAGGCCCCACTTGCGGTAGATCTCGTTGTTCTTCGAGTGGCTGGCGCCGAAGAACCCCGGGGTGATCGGAAAGTAGCGGTCGATGCGCATCCTGCACCTCAGCGGCTTTGCCCTGCTGGATCAACTCCAGGCAGAAGTCCTTGCCGAACTTGGCGTGGAACTTCTCCTCGGGCATCGTGATGCGGGCCAGGTTGCGCAGCGGGTGGAAGCTGCAGTGAAGCAGGTCCTCCACCTGCAGGATCTCGGCGTAGTCGGCAATTGCCTTGATCACGCAGAACTCCGGCCACGTCCTCAGGTTGAAGCCGAAGATGGACAGCGGGCGCTTGTGCTGCGGGTCCATGCGCTGCGCCGGAACGCCGATCTCGTCCGCCAGGGCCTTGAACCGCACGTGATGATGATACTCCTCCATCGCCACGCGGCAGGTGAGCCATTTGGCGTAGGGCGTGGGTGCAAGCTTGATGGCCGGCTCGTCGAACACCTGGGCTCCATACAGCTCGTTGACGGCGTGGCTGATGACTATCTTCTGCACCGCCGTGCGGTACTCCTCCGGCTGCTGGGCCAGCTCGGCCGCCGTCTTGACGTCAGGGATCTTCACTTCCGATGCTGCGGTGGTTGACATCGCGCTCTCCGTCGGAGGCTAAACAATGGGTTCGGTGTTGAACGCCTCGAGGTCGGTCGTGAGCTCGACCAACTTGTCGCGCATCTCGAGGCTGATCGCCGCATCGAGGTGCTCGGGGGTGAGCTCCTCCAGCGGCGCGGTCACGATGCGCACGACAGGCCGCGGCTGCGAGAACAGGAAGACCTCGCGCCCGCGCACGCCGAAGATCTGGCCGGTGATGTCACAACCCGGTGAGCAAAGCCAGCCCACCAGGCGCGCTACGTAGCCGGCCGGCACCGCGAGCGCGCGCTGCTTGTAGGCCTGTTGCGCCTCGTTGGCCGGCTGGATGGATTCGGTGACGCGGGTAGCCGCGAACGGCGCGACGGCATTGCAGTTGACCTTGGAGCGCGCCATGTCCAGGGCCACAGCACGGGTCAACCCCACCAGCCCTGCCTTGGCCGCCGCGTAGGCGGCCTGACCATAGTTACCGTACAAGCCAGCGGTGGAGATGATGTTGACGATCCGCCCTGGAGCGCGACCGCCTCTTGCCGCCTCACGCAGTATCGGCGTGGCCGCCGCGAGTACCGCCCAGGCCCCGGTGAGGTTGGTCTGGATGACGCGTTCCCAGTCGCTGCGCTGGGACTTGAAGATGAAGCCGTCGCGCAGCACGGCGGCGTTGTTGACCACGATGTCGAGCGCGCCGAAGCGCTCGACGGCCAGCTCGACAGCGATCTGCGCCGCGCCCGGCGCGGAGATGTCCTCGGCCCAGGCCAGCGCTCCAGGGCCCAGCGCGCGGGCGGTCTCCCGCACGCTGTCCGCATCCGGGTGCTCGCCCGCGATGGATACCCCGGGATCGGCGATCACGACCCGGGCACCGCGCCCGACCAGCTCATCCGCGATTGCCCGGCCGATCCCACGCGCGCCGCCGGTAACCAACGCGACTTTGCCGGCGACGCTGAATGGCCCGCTCATGCCGGCATCCCCACCACTGCCGGGTCCGCGGCGCTGTAAAAGGCGTCCGCATGGATGTCGCGCGCTGGAACGCCGCCGGCAGACAGCAGCGTGGTGGCTGCATCGACCATGGCCGGCGGCCCGGCGAGATAGGCCTGGAAGCCCTGGAAATGCGGGAAGTCCGCGCGCACCGCATCGGTGACCAGGCCATAGCGGCGCACCCGAGCGCTGTCGTGCGAGCCTTTGCTTCGCTGCGCGGCATCCTCGCCGGTTTCATCTGACAACACGACGTGCACTTCGAGATTCGGGTGCAGCGCCTGCCAGGCACGCAGCTCGGCTTCGGCGTATACGTCGCGCTCGCCGCGCACGCCGAAATACAAATGAAGCTCGCGGTCCAGTCCCTTGGCAAGGGCGGTGGCGACGATGGAACGGATCGGCGCAAGGCCGGTGCCGCCGGCGATGGCGATGATCGGGCCGGGGTGCTGCTCGCGCAGATAAGAGGTGCCGAACGGGCCGGACACCCGCACCAGGTCGTCCTGCTCGAGGCGGGACGGGATGTTTCCGCTCACGCCCCCGGCGATGCACCGGATGTGGAACTCCAGGACCGGCTCGTCGGGCCGGTTGGCCATGGAGTAGTCGCGTGGCGTGTCCGGTGAGAAAGCGAACTGAAGCTTGGCGAACTGGCCGGCGGAGAAGGTGTAGGGGCCGCCCGACTCGACCGCCAGGCGCAGCCGCAGCACGTCGTGCGTGGCGAAGCTCACCTCCGCAACCCGGCACTGCATCACCCGCGAGGGGTGCATCACGAACTCCTCCGCGGAAAGCCGTCGGATCTGCACGTCGCTCCAGACTTGCGAGCGGCAAGCGAGGATGATCCCGCGGCTGCGATCGTCGGCGGACAGGGCATGTTCGGAGTACTCGAGCTCGAACAGCTCACCCGACACGTATTCGCATTTGCAGGTACCGCAATTGCCCGCCTGGCAGCTGTAGGCAAAGCCCACGCCATGCCGCAGCAGGGCGTCGAGCACCGTCTCGCCGTCCTCGGCCGGAACGCTCTGCGGATCACCGGCGAGCGTGATAGTCCAGGTCATGGCAATTCGGAGGCCGTGGAAGGAGCCACTTCGCGAGCGCCCGCGGGCCTTGTGCGGGGCGCACACGCGCAGCAACTGTTCGATGGAGCGTGGTCGGACATTGACTAACGGCAATGGAGTGCGGGCTTTTTCTCTTTAGCGCACTGGGATAGGGCCATGCGTGCGGCCGGTGGTGAATGGAACCGATTTCGGCTAGGATGCGGCAAAAGTATCATCCCCAATTGTTGGATGTCAAACAAAACGCCCAAGCCCGACCCTGTCGCTTCTGCTGCGCCGGCACCGACACCTGCGGTGCGCGCCGTGCGCCGCGGCACACCCGCAGACAGCCCGGCCAAAGGCCGGGCGCAGCTCGGGCTGCTGCCGGAGTTGCTGGGGTATCAGCTGCGGCTGGCCCAGCGCGCAATCTTCGACGACTTCGCCGACGCGATGGGCGAGTTGGAGGTGAGCCCGGGCCTGTTCGGCATGCTGGTGATCATCGAAGCCAATCCAGGGCTCAAGCAGACCGAGCTGGCGCATGCCGCTCAGCTCGACCGGTCCAGCCTCGTGCCTACGCTGGACAAGCTGGAGGCACGGCGCCTCGTCGCGCGCCGCGCGTCGGCCGGGGACCGCCGTGTCAACGGCTTATGGCTGACATCGGAGGGTGCCGCGCTGCTCAAGCAGCTCAAGCAGCGAGTGGCACGCCACGAGCAACGCCTGGCGCGCGGACTCAGCACCGATGAGCGCGAGACGCTGGTCGCGCTGCTCCGGCGCATCCTCCCGGAGCGCAGATGACACGCGTCGGTGAACGGGACGCATTTTGTGCACTCGACCCGTTATGCGCGCATGCGCGCGCTGATGCCGGTTGACCAGCTCTAGCCCAGATCGATAACGCCCTTCGAGCGCGCTTGTTTGGTTCGGGCCCGGGTACGCTTCGCTTTCAGCCTGCGCTCCTTCGACGCGGCGCTGGGGCGAGTGGGTTTGCGCGGCTTCGGAGGCTTGGCCGCCGCGCGGATCAGCTCCACGAGCCGCGCGCGCGCGTCCGCCCGGTTGCGCGCCTGACTGCGGAAGCGGCTGGCTTCGATCACCAGCCAGCCGTCAGCGGTCACACGCCGGCCAGCCAAGACACGCAGCCGGCGCCTGACATCCGCGGGCAACGTGTTGGTGCGATCCAACGGGAACCGCAGTTGCACTGCGGTAGAAACCTTGTTGACGTTCTGCCCGCCCGGCCCCGGGGAACGAACGAAGATCTCTTCGAGTTCGCCCTCGTCCAGCCGGATGGCGGCGGTGACCGGGATCTTTCGAAGCACGTGTAGTTCTTTCGCCGCAATTGGCCTCAAGGTCTTCATTGTGCTCTGCAAAACGCCAACGCACCAAGCCTGTGCCCCGGCAAACCCGCGATTAAGCTCGGGAAAGCGGCGCCTTTCGCCCTCTGGTCCCCTTGCAAACGGGCCCGACAGGGTCTAGAGTCTGTGGCGGATTTTCCGCGGTGGATTTTCGGCCGTAAACAAGAACAAACCGAACTCTTTCGCGGCAAGTCTCGGGTTGAAAAAGAAACGGTTTGGCAGGCTAAAGCAAGAAACTCATATCGGGAGAGACCTATGAAACGTTGGAAAACTCAACTTGCGGGCGGCGCGAAGGCCATTGCAGCAGCGGCTTTCGTGTGTGTCGCGTCGCAAGCGGGCGCGGCGGATGTCAACGCCGAGCGGCTGCTCAATGCAGCGGGCGAGCCCGGCAATTGGATGATGTACCACGGGACCTACAAGTCCTGGCACTACAGCGCGCTGGATCAGATCAACACGGCCAACATCGGTCGGCTGCAGGAAGCGTGGTCGCACGTCGCCTCGCGCGCCTATCCGCGGCCTGCAGAGCTTCCCGCTGGCCATCGACGGGGTGCTGTACTACTCCAGCTCCTACAACCAGGTGTACGCGCTCGACGGCGCCACGGGTCAGATGCTGTGGACCTACAAGCAGAAGCTCAACGAGGACCTGGTCGCCAAGCAGACCCACTCGCCATACAACCGCGGTATCGCCGCGGCCTACGGCAACATCTACATGGGCACCCTGGACGGCAAGCTGGTCGCGATCGACGCGAAGACCGGCAAGCTCAACTGGGAGACCAAGCTGATCAACTCCGAGAAGCTGACGGTCGGCTTCACCGGTGCGCCGCTGGTGGTCAAGGACAAGGTCATCATCGGCTCGCAGGGCGGCGAGTGGCCCTACCGCGGCCCGATCTTCGGGGTGAACGCCAAGACCGGCGAAGAGGTGTGGCATTTCTTCACGGTCGGCGGCAACGAGGACAACGGGGACGCGCGCAACACCTGGGGCGGCGACTCGTGGAAGGTCGGCGGTGGCGGCGGCTGGATGGCCGGCGCCTACGATCCGGAAACGAACGCGGTGTGGTGGGGAACGGGCAACCCGGCGCGTGCTGTACGACTGGGCCGGCCCGGATTGGCAAACCAATGGCCCGCGTCCCGGCATCAATCTGTATACGACCTCGGTCATTATGCTCGATCCCGACACCGGCAAGCTGAAGGGCTACTGGCAGGAAATCCCGCACGATGCCTGGGACTACGACAGCGCCGTGGGCGAGTTCATGTTCATCGAGCAGGGCGGCAAGAAGTACGTCGTGCACCCGAGCAAGAGCGGCTTCGTGTGGGTCTATGACCGCAATGCGAACCCGCAGAAGGTCTGGCCGTTCGTCAAGAACATCAACTTCGTTCAGACCATCAAGGACGACGGCACGCTGGTGGGACGGCGCGACCTGCGCGAGGGCAAGCACGAGAACCTGTGCCCGGCCATCGTGGGCGGGTTGAGCTGGAACGCGGGCTCGTACAACCCGAAGACCAAGCTGTTCTACCGAGTCGGCTACGAGTGGTGTATCGACCTCGAGGTGGTGAAGGCCCCCCCGGTGCTCGAGCCCATGGCGCAGCTCAACATCGGCGCGGACTTCAAGTTCGTGCCGGCCAAGGGTGAGGATCGGATGTACGCGCCACGTCGATGCACGCGATCCGATCACCGGCAAGGTAGCCTTCAGCATCCACTACGACGTACCGCCGCATGCCAGCCTGCTGACCACCGGCGGCAACCTGCTGTTCGTGCCCGACGCGGCCGGCATCCTGCGCGCCTACGACGCGAGCAACGGCAAGCTGCTGTGGACGCCACAACAACGGTATGGGCCACAACGGCGGCATCATCACCTACACCGCCAAGGGCAAGCAGTACATCGCGGTCGAGACCGGCTGGGGCAGCCTGGTGGGCGACGGCTACGGCGAGTGGTTCGGCGAGCCGTAGGCCAGCATGCCGAAGGACGCGGGCGTGCTGAAGGTGTTCGCTCTGCCGTGATCTAGGTCGAGCGCTGCAAACGGGAGGCGGGGGGCAATTCCCCGCCTCTTTTTTATGGCGGGTCAGAATTCGTAGCTTCGAAACCCGTCAAACGGCGAGAGGAGACACGGCATGATCAGTCTGAACATCGCTCCGCGCATCCCGATGCTGCGCGTGGTCGCCGCAGCGGGCGCGGCGTGCTTCGCTTTGACGCTTCCGCTCGCGAGCTTGGCCGACGAGGCCAAGCCCGCAGCCCGATGACGCACTACGAGTCCCCTAAAGCGGCGCCCCAAGCAATCGGAAGCGAAAGTCGCAGAGCAGCCGGACACGGCCGACAAGTCACCGGAATTCAGCCCTCGTGGGACGTTCAGCAGCATCTGCGGTCTCTGCCATCAGGACGGCGGGCGCAAGCAGGGAGCGGGGCCCCAGTTGATGGACAACCCCAAGACCGACGAGGAACTGTTCAACAAGATCAAATTCGGCAAGCCAGGGCAGATGGCCGCCTTCGGCTCGGTCTTTACCGACGACCAGATCAGACAGCTCGTCGCCTACATTCGCAGCTTGAAGCCGCGCTAGTCCTTGAACTTCTGCAGCAACTGCGGGGCGCCCGTATCCCGGCGCGTTCCGCCCGGCGACAGCCTGCCCCGTTGGGTCTGCGAGAGCTGTCACGCGATCCACTACGAGAACCCGAGGATGATCGTGGGCTGCGTGGCGGAATGGGAAGGCAGAATACTGCTGTGTAAGCGCGCCATCGAGCCTCGGCACGGCCTGTGGACGGTCCCGGCTGGGTTTCTCGAGAAAGGCGAGACCACCGCAGAGGGCGCGCAGCGTGAGACCCTGGAAGAAGCCAACGCGCGGGTGGAGATCGCCGCGCTGTTCTCGCTCTACAACCTCCCTCACATCGACCAGGTGTACCTGTTGTTCCGTGGCCGGCTGCTGGACGCCGAGATCAGCGCCGGCGCTGAGACTCTGGAAGCGCGTCTGTTCGAAGAGGCCGACATCCCCTGGGACCAGCTGGCCTTCGCCACGGTCCGCAACACCCTCACCCACTACCTGAGCGACCGGGCAACCGGGCACTTCGGGTTTCATGTCGGGACGATCGAACCGCTACACGGCACTCGCCAGCGCGAAGCCGGGCGCTCGTGACCGCCGGCTGTCGGCATGCGCTCGGACCTCACATCGGTCTTGCAGCGAACCGTTTACTTACACAACAACATCTTGTATCTCTTTGTTAAGGCTAGGGACCAGACAGTTATGCAGGGCCTGATCGAAACGCTGTGATGATGCACCATGGTTGTGCTGGCCTGGAATCTTGCTGCACGCGAGACCGGGCTCAGAGTCAGACCGGGTGCGCGGTCCCGCGTTCGGTGCCCATAACACCCTTCCGGGCTGGGCGCTGTCTTCCGCTGTTCTTGGAATGGAATTCGCTTTAGCGACGGCACGCTCGAACCCCTGACTCAAGTCGCGCCACGACGCATCAGACCATGGCAGCTCCCACTCCCGCCCGCGCCGTCGCCCCGCAGCGGCTGCCCGATCGGAGACTGACGCTGGAAGAAATTCTTCGCGACCTAGTCGCCGATCAGCTCGTGAGCCAGGAAGCCGCAGATGCCCTCCTCGCCACCAAGGCGCTGCGCAAGGGCGACACCCATCCGCTGATGGTAGTCGCCGATCAGAAGTGGAAGGACCCGCGCCACCCGAAGCGCTTCCTGAGCCTCGATACGCTCAGCGAGTGGCTGGCCGGTAAGGTGGACCTGCCGTATATGCATATCGATCCGTTCAAGATCGACTTCGCGGCCGTGACCAAGGTGATGTCCAACGCCTACGCCGCGCGCTTCCGCATCCTGCCGGTGCAGGTCACCCAAAAGGACGTCATCGTCGCGACCTGCGAGCCCTATGTGCGCGAGTGGGAGCCGGAGCTGGCGCAGATCCTGCGCCTGGGCATCAAGCGCGTACTGGCCAACCCGCAGGACATCGCCAACTACCAGATCGAGTTCTACAACCTGGCGCGATCGGTGCAAGGCGCTTCGCAGCAGAGCCAGGGCGTCATCAGCGACATCGCCAACTTCGAGCAGCTGGTCCAGCTGGGCCAAAGCGGCAAGCTGGACGCGAACGACCGCCACGTCGTCAACATCGTGGATTGGCTGCTGCAATACGCCTTCGACCAGCGCGCCAGCGACATCCACCTCGAACCGCGGCGCGAGTCCGGGAACGTGCGCTTTCGCATCGACGGGGTGCTGCATCAGGTCTACCAGATCCCCACACCCGTCCTCGGTGCCATGACCAGCCGCATCAAGATCCTCGGGCGCATGGACGTCGTGGAGAAGCGGCGCCCGCAGGACGGCCGCATCAAGACGCGCACCCCCGAGGGAGACGAGGTCGAGCTGCGGCTGTCCACCATGCCAACCGCCTTCGGCGAGAAGCTGGTGATGCGCATTTTCAACCCGGACGTGCTGGTGAAGGACTTCACGGAGCTGGGCTTCTCGGAGGACGACAAGAAGCGCTGGAACCAGCTGATAGGCCGCCCGCACGGCGTCATCTTGGTCACCGGCCCGACCGGCTCGGGCAAGACCACGACGCTGTACTCAACGCTCAAGCAGCTCGCGACCCCCGACGTGAACGTGTGCACGATCGAGGACCCTATCGAGATGGTGGAGCCGCAGTTCAACCAGATGCAGGTGCAGGCCGGGATCGGTCTTGACTTCGCCAGCGGCGTGCGCACGCTGATGCGACAGGACCCGGATATCATCATGGTGGGTGAGATCCGCGACATGCAGACAGCCGAGATGGCGGTGCAGGCCGCGCTCACCGGACACCTCGTGCTGTCCACGCTGCACACCAACGATGCGCCCTCGGCCGTTACGCGCCTGCTGGACATCGGCGTCGAACCGTTCCTGTTGCATTCCACCATCCTGGGCGTTATGGCCCAGCGCCTGGTGCGTACCCTGTGCCCGCACTGCCGCGAGCCGGGCGCGCTCGACGAGGAGAGCTGGAAGTCGCTGACCCATCCGTGGCAGGTGCCCAAGCCGGCCCGCGTGTACCTGGCGAAGGGCTGCCTGGAGTGCCGGATGACCGGCTACATGGGCCGCGTGGGCATCTACGAGATGATGACCCTCACCCGCTCGCAGCGCGCGCTCATCGGCGCGGAGACGGACCTCGGCAAGGTACGCGACCAGGCCATGCGCGACGGGATGAAGCCGCTGCGAATTAGCGGCGCCCTCAAGGTCGCGGCCGGGATGACGACAGTCGAAGAGGTCATGAAGGTGGCGCCACCCGCTTCCGGTGAACGGCGCGCTGTATAGTGCGTCCGGCCGCCTTCGGCCGGGGCGCAGGAGAGCGACCACTTGAACCACTCCCGGCGCTTGCCGGACACAGCCCAAGCTGAGCTCGACCCGACTCGCCCGGCAGCGGAGCGCCGCAGGCTTGTGATCGACATCGGCCGCATTCTGCTGCTCGCTGCCGGTTACTTCCTGACCGCGCGGATCAGCATGTATCTCGGCGGCATGCCGGCGCACATCAGTTTTGTATGGCTGCCAGCCGGGCTGGCTCTAGCTGCGCTCCTGGTCGGTGGATTGCGCTTGGCGCCGGGGATCATAGTGGGGGCCTTTGCGGCCCAGTACAGCGTGGGCAGTAGTGCTTGGATGTGTGCCGTGTTCGCACTCGGGAGCACGCTCTCGGCTGTGGCAGGCACCTGGCTGCTGCAGCGCAAGCTCGCGTTCGCGCGCGCGTTGGATCACCCGCGTCACGTCTTGTCCCTCATCGCCGTCGGTGCATTCCTGAGCCCAGTCATCGCGGCCACCTTCGGCGCCACCGGCACTTACTGGGGACACCAAGCCTCGAAACAGGAGTGGGGTACCTTGTGGGCCATGTGGTGGGCGGGCGACGCGCTTGGCGTTCTGCTGCTAGCGCCGGTGCTGCTGTGCTTGATCGGCAGGCGCGAGGTGCCTCTTGCCCCGCGCCCGATGAACCTGGCGCTGGTCGCGCTGCAGCTCCTTGTGGGCGGTTACGTGTTCGCGCTGCACTCCGGCCCCGGCGCGGGTGCTTATATCTATCTCAGCGTGGCCCTGCTGACTGCGATGCACCTGCCGCTCACCTGGGTCACTGTGCTCAGCTTGCTGACCTTCTGCGCCGCCGCCGGCGGGACCCTGCTGGGCAGCGGACCGTTCGCCGCGGCCGCCCTTCCGGACAGCCTGGTTTCGTTGCAGACCTACGGTATCGTGTCCTCGCTCGCGACTCTGCTGGTCAGCAGCCTTGCGCAGCAACGAGAGAGCGTGGCGGCCGAGCTGAGCGAAAGGCTGGCGCGATTCCAGCAGGTCATCACGCTGCAACAGCGCGCCGAACGCGAGATCGCGGAGACCAAGCGCTTTCTGGACGCGCTGATCGCCGCCATACCGACGCCGGTGCTGGTCAAAGACGAGCAGCATCGCTACATCGGGGTCAATGCTTCCTTCTGCCAGTTCTTCCGCAACCCGGCCGAGCAGATACTCGGCAAGACCGATTTCGACTTCTTCGCGCCCGAGGACGCTGCTTTCTATCAGCAGACCGACGACGAAGCGCTCAGCGGCAATGCTCCCGTGGCGTACGAACGGCCCTACACGATCGGGGACGATATCCGCTGGATGCTGGTGCGCAAATCGGCGCTGACCCGACCAGATGGCAGCCGAGTGGTCGTGCTGGTGCTCATCGACGTCACCGAACGGCGCGCAGCCGAGCAGCAGTTGCGCGACAGCGAAACCCGCTTTCGAGCGCTCACCCAGCTGTCCAGCGACTGGTACTGGGAGCAGGATGAGCAGTTCCGCTTCAGGCCCATCGCCGGCGCGCCCGGTCATCCCATCGTGGCGCAGCTGCAAGAGCACATCGGCAGGGTGCTGCGGGATCTGCTTGCACACAGCGCGCCCGAGACACAATGGGCCGAGCACCGCGCTCGGCTGCACGCGCATCTCAGCTTCCACGAACTGGAGCTGGCTTGCCGGCTGCCCGATGGGGCCATCGTACACATGTCGCTCAATGGCGAGCCGATGGTCGATGCCGGCGGTCGCTTCTGCGGCTACCGCGGCACCGCCACCGACATCACCGAGCGCAAGCTGGCGCAGCAGCGCATCGCGCGGCTCAAGGACATGTACGCTGCCATGAGCGAGGCCAACGGCGTCATCGTCCACACTCGCAATCAAGAAGAGCTGTTCACCGCCATCTGCCGCATTGCTGTTGAGTACGCGCACTTCGTGTTCGTACGCATTGCCTTGTTCGATGCCAAAACCGGGCTCGCAGAAACGGTCGCCTCCGCCGGAGAAGACAAGGGCTACGCGCGCCGTCTGGTGGTCTCAACCGATCCGAGGACGATCGAGGGTCAGGGCATATCGAGCGATGCGTTGCGCACGGGGCGCAACGTGATCTGCAACGACGTTCTGGCCGAGCCGCGCACCGAGCCGTGGCGCGAGATGCTGACGGACCTGGGCGTGCGCTCTATTGCCACTTTCCTTCTGCGCTGTCAGGGCAAGGTGGTGGGCACGCTGCACCTGTACGCGGAGCCGAGCGGCTTCTTCGACGACGAGCTGGTTGCGTTGCTGGACAAGCTGGCCATGAACCTGTCGTTCGCCCTGGACAACTTTCAACGAGAGCGGGCGCGGCGGGCGGCGGAAGCCGCGCTGCGCGAGAGCGAGACGCGCTTTCGCGATTTCTCCGCCGCCGCCGGTGAATACGTCTGGGAGGCGGATCTGGACGGCCGCTTCACCTACGTCTCCAGCCGGGTGCAGAGCGTGTGGGGTTACTCCGACCAGGAGCTCACCGGCCGCACGCCGGCCGAGCTCATGCCGCCCGGCGAGGCCGAGCGGGTGCGCGAGTGGCTGCGCCACAACATGCGCTCGGACGGATCGTTCAGCGATCTCGAGCACACGATCGTCGACCGGCATGGCGAGACGCGCTGGGTGCTGATCAATGCCGTGGGCACGTTCGACGCGAGCGGGAAACGCGTCGGCCAGCGCGGCACCGGCCGCGACATCACCGATCGCAAGGCTGCCGAGGCCCGCATCAGCTACCTGGCTACGCGCGACCCGCTGACCGAGCTGCCCAACCGCATGTTGTTCAACGACCGTCTGGAGCAAGGGATCGCTGGCGGCGCGCCGCACCGGGCAATCTCTGGCGCTGCTGTTCATCGACCTCGACCGCTTCAAGAACATCAACGATTCGCTCGGCCACCAGGTCGGCGACCTCCTGCTCAAGGAGGTGGCCGACCGCATGGAGGGCTGTATCCGCAAGGGCGACACGCTGTCGCGACTGGGCGGCGACGAGTTCGTCGTGACGCTGGAGGGCCTGCAGCAGGCCGAGGACGCGGCTCAGGTTGCGGCCAAGATCATCAAGGCGCTGTCGCGGCCGTGCGAGATCGCCGGCCACACGCTCACCACCTCGTGCTCCATCGGCATCAGCATCTACCCGCTCGACGCCGACGACGACCGCGCGCTGATGAAGAACGCGGATACCGCCATGTACCACGCCAAGGAGAAGGGCCGCAACAACTACCAGTTCTTCTCGCCCGAGATGAACGTCCGCGCGGTCGAGCGGCACACCCTGGAGACGGCGCTGCGCGCGGCGCTGGAGCGCCAGGAGTTCACCCTCTACTACCAGCCCCTGGTCGATATGCGCAGCGGCAAGATCGTCGGCATGGAGGCGCTGCTGCGCTGGCAGCACCCGGCAACGGGGCGTGTTGTCTCCCGCCACTTTCATCGCCGTGGCCGAGGAATCGGGACTGATCGAGCCGATCGGCCAGTGGGTGCTGCGCACCGCGTGCCAGCGCGCCAAGGCCTGGCAGGACAGCGGCTACCCGGCGCTCAAGGTCGCTGTGAACATTTCTCCGCGCGAGCTCATCCGCCCGAGGGAGTTCGCGCGCAGCATCTCGCGCATTCTCAGCTCCACCGGGCTGGACCCGCGCTGTCTCGAGCTCGAGATGACCGAACGCCTGCTGATCCAAAACGCCGAGGAGAACATCGCCGTGCTGCGCAAGCTGGGACAGGAGGGCGTGCGCATCGCGGTGGACGATTTCGGCACCGGCTACTCGTCGCTGTCCTATCTGCGGCAGCTGCCGGTCGATACGCTCAAGATCGACCGCAGCTTCGTGCGCGACGTCGAGCGCGACCCCGAAGACATGGCCATCATCCAGGCCATCGTGGCGATGGCCCATTCAGCTCGGGCTGCAGGTCACCGCGGAAGGCGTGGAGACACGCGGGCAGCTCGACGCGCTTGCCCGGCTGGGCTGCGACGAGTATCAGGGCTACCTGTTCAGCCGGCCGCTGCCTGCAGTGGAGATCGCCGCGCGCTTCCTGGCGCCCGGCGAGCTCAACTTCGAAGCCACAGAAGCGGCTAGCGACGTGTCAGTGCACCAGCTCGCGCATCCCGGCCTCGAGCCCGGCCAGCGTGAGCGGGAACATGCGCCTGCCCATCAGCTCGCGCACCATGCCGATCGAGTCGTAGTAGCCCCAGCGGTCCTCCGGCTGCGGGTTGAGCCAGATCGCATGGCCGTAGACATCCAACAGCCGCTTGCAGCCAGACCGCTCCCGGCTCCTCGTTGTTGTGCTCGACCGAGCCGCCCGGATACGCGATCTCGTAGGGGCTCATGGTCGCATCGCCCACCAGGATCAGCTTGTAGTCGTGGCCGTAGGTGTGCATGACGTCCCACACGCCGATCCTTTCGCTGTGACGCCGGCGGTTGTCCTTCCACACCGTCTCGTAGAGGAAGTTGTGGAAGTAGAAGTACTCCAGGTGCTTGAACTCCGTGCGCGTGGCGGAGAACAGCTCCTCGCAGACGCGCACGTGGTCGTCCATCGAGCCGCCGACGTCCAGGAACAGCAGCACCTTCACCGCGTTGTGCCGTTCCGGGACCATCTTCAGGTCCAGCCAACCCGCATTCCTGCGCGGTGGAGCGGATCGTGTCGTCCAGATCCAGCTCCTCGGGAGCGCCCTCGCGGGCGAAGCGCCGCAGCCGCCGCAGCGCGAGCTTGATGTTGCGCGTTCCCAGCTCCACCGCGTCGTCCAGGTTGCGGTACTCGCGCTGGTCCCAGACTTTGACCGCGCTGCGGTTGCGTGAGCCGTCCTGGCCGATGCGCACGCCCTCCGGGTTGTAGCCGTAGGCGCCGAAGGGCGAGGTGCCGGCGGTGCCGATCCACTTGGAGCCGCCCTGATGGCGCCCGCGCTGCTCCTCCAGTCGCTGGCGCAGCGTCTCCATCAGCTTCTCCCAGCCGCCCAGCGACTGGATCAGCGCCTTCTCCTCGTCGGACAGCTGCAGCTCCGCTTGCCGGCGCAGCCACTCCTCGGGGATCTGCGCCAGGAGATCGTCCGGCAGCTCGCTCGATGCCTTTGAAGTACGCGGCGAACACGCGATCGTAGCGGTCGAACTGCGTCTCGTCTTTCACCAGGCACACGCGCGCCAGGTAGTAGAACTCGTCCAGGCTGCCGCCGATGAGATGGCTGCGCAAAGCCTCGAGCAGCGTCAGGAACTCCTTGATGGTGACCGGGACGCCGCCTTCCTTCAGCTTGAAGAAGAACTCGGTCAGCATGTGCGGCGAAACGCGGTTCAGTCACGCGACACGCCGTTTCAGGTACGCGTGCGGCGCGACATGAACACCAGGCGCTCGAACAGGTGCACGTCCTGCTCGTTCTTGAGCAGCGCGCCGGCCAGCGGCGGCATGATCTTGTGCTGATCGCGCGAGTGCAGCACCTCCGGCGCGATGTCCTCGGCCATCAGCAGCTTGAGCCAGTCCAGCAGCTCGGAGGTCGACGGCTTCTTCTTCAGACCCGGCACGTCGCGGATCTCGAAGAACGCCTCCAGCGCCTCGCGCAGCAGGCTCTTCTTGAGGCCGGGGTAGTGCACGTCGACGATCCGCGTCCATGGTCTCCTTGTCCGGGAAACTTGATGTAGTGGAAGAAGCAGCGCCGCAGGAACGCGTCCGGCAGCTCCTTCTCGTTGTTGCTGGTGATGATGATCGTGGGGCGGTGCGTGGCGCTGGACCAGCTGCTGCGTCTCGTACACGTAGAACTCCATGCGGTCCAGCTCGCGCAGCAGGTCGTTGGGGAACTCGATGTCGGCCTTGTCGATCTCGTCGATCAGCACCACGGCCGGCGCATCGGACTCGAACGCTTCCCACAGCGGACCGCGCTTGATGTAGTTGGCGATGTCGTGCACCTGCGCCTCGCCGAGCTGCGAGTCGCGCAGGCGCGATACGGCGTCGTATTCGTACAGCCCCTGCTGCGCCTTGCTGGTGGACTTGATGTGCCACTGGATCAGCGGCCGCTTGAGCGCGCGCGCCACCTCGATGGCGAGCATGGTCTTGCCGGTGCCCGGCTCGCCCTTGATCAGCAGCGGGCGCTCCAGGGTGATCGCGGCGTTGACCGCCATCGTCAGGTCTTCGGTGGCGACGTAGGTATCGGTTCCGGTAAAGCGGGCCATGGTCAAGGAAGCGTCGCAGCAGTGCGATCGCGGCGATTATAGCCGGGCGCCGCTGCATGCGCACGGCGCTTCGCCTGCGGGAGCAAGTACAATTCGCCATTCCAAGCGACCGGAGACCCGCGGATGCCCAAGTTCAACGCCAACCTGTCCATGATGTTCAACGAGGTGGACTTCATGGACCGCTTCGCTGCTGCGGCCAAGGCCGGCTTCAAAGGCGTCGAGTTCCTCTTCCCCTACGCCTACGACAAGAACCAGCTGGCCGACATCGCGCGCAAGAACAACCTCGCAGGTCGTCCTGTTCAACATGCCGCCGGGCGACTGGAATGCCGGCGACCGCGGCCTGGCCTGCGATCCGGCGCGCGTGGGCGAGTTCCAGGAAGGGCGTGGGCAAGGCCATCGACTACGCGCTCGCGCTGGGCTGCAAGCAGATCCACTGCATGGCGGGGCTCAAGCCGCGCGGCGTGAACGACGAGAAGATGCGCGAGACCTACATCGCCAATCTGCAGTTCGCCGGGCAGGGAGCTGGCCAAGCACGGATTGAAGCTGCTGATCGAGGCCATCAACACGCGCGACATCCCGGGCTTCTATCTCAACACCTCGCGCCAGGCCTTCGACATCATGCACTACGCGCAGGTGCCCAACCTCTCGTTCCAGTACGACATCTACCACATGCAGATCATGGAAGGGCGACCTCGCGCCCACCATCGAGAAGAACCTGGCCAAGATCGGCCACATGCAGCTCGCCGACACGCCCGGCCGGCACGAGCCGGGAACCGGCGAGATCAACTACGCGTTCCTGTTCCAGCACATCGACCGCATCGGCTACCAGGGCTGGATCGGCTGCGAGTATCGCCCCGCCACCACCACCGAGGCCGGGTTGGGCTGGATCAAGCCGTATCTGAAGTAAAGGAGAAAGGGGATGAGCAAAGTCGGATTCGTCGGACTGGGAATCATGGGCAAGCCCATGGCGGCGAACCTCATGAAGGGCGGGCACACGCTGTATCTGTTCAGTCGCAGCGGTGTGGCACCGGAGCTGACCGCAGCCGGTGGCGTGGCGTGCGGGTCGGCCAAGGAGGTGGCGCAGAAGGCCGACTTCATCATCACCATGGTCCCCGACACGCCGGATGTGGAGAAAGCGCTGTTCGGTCCGGCCGGCGTGGCCGAGGGCCTGTCGCGCGGGCAAGGTCGTGATCGACATGAGCTCGATCTCGCCGTTCGAGACCAAGGCCTTCGCAGAGCGCATCAATCAGCTCGGCTGCGAGTACGTGGATGCGCCGGTGTCCGGGCGGCGAGGTGGGCGCCAAGAACGCGTCCCTGACCATCATGGTGGGAGCCGGCGAGCGGCGCGTTCGAGAAGGTCAAGCCGCTGTTCGAGCTGATGGGCAAGAACATCACGCTGGTGGGCGGCAACGGCGCCGGCCAGACCTGCAAGGTGGCCAATCAGATCATCGTGGCGCTCAACATCGAAGCCGTGGCGGAGGCGCTGCTGTTCGCCTCGAAGGCCGGCGCCGATCCGGCCAAGGTGCGCCAGGCGCTGATGGGCGGCTTCGCCTCCTCACGCGTGCTGGAAGTGCATGGGGAGCGCATGATCAAGCGCACCTTCGATCCCGGCTTCCGCATCGAGCTGCACCAGAAGGACCTGAACCTCGCGCTGTCCAACGCGCGCAAGCTGGGCGTGAGTCTGCCCAACACCGCCACCGCCCAGGAGTTGTTCAACGCCTGCGTCGCGCATGGCGGCGGCCAAGTGGGACCACTCCGGGATGGTGCGCGCATTGGAAGCGCTGGCGAATCACCAGGTGGCAAAGTAGGTTCCGGGTGACAGCGTTTGTGTTCTTCTTCGCGCGCCCGCGGTTAAGTCGGCTGTGACAACAGCTCGATCCGGGTTTCCTGCTGCGCCGCATGTTCGACGCCGCGGTGGCGCGCGCCATGCCGGACAAGTGCCTGCCGCCGTTCCTGCCCCATCCGCCCAAGGGCCGTACCATCGTCGTGGGCGCCGGCAAGGCGGCGGCCACCATGGCCCGGGCGGTGGAGGATCACTGGCGCGGCGAGTTGATCGGGGCTGGTGGTGACGCGCTACGGTCATCACGCGCCGACCAAGCGCATCGAGGTCGTGGAGGCTGCACACCCGGTGCCGGACCTCGCCGGGCGCGAGGCGGCGGAGCGCATCCTCAAGCTGGTCCAGGGGCTCAGCCGCGGACGACCTGGTGCTGTGCCTGATCTCGGGCGGCGGTTCGGCCCTGCTCACGCTGCCCGCGCCCGGACTCACTCTGCAGGACAAGCAGGCCATCAACCGCGCGCTGCTGAAGAGCGGCGCCAACATCGCCGAGATGAACTGCGTGCGCAAGCATCTGTCGGCGATCAAGGGCGGCCGGCTCGCGGCCGCCTGCTATCCCGCCAAGGTGGTCACGCTCACGATCTCGGACGTGCCGGGCGACGATCCGGCCGTGATCGCTTCCGGGCCGACGGTGCCCGGACCGCACCACCTTCGCCGATGCGCTGGCGATTCTCGACGAAGTACCGCATCACCGAGCCGGCTTCAGTGCGTGGAGCACCTGCGCGCAGCGCGAGAGGAGACGCCCAAGCCCGGCGATCCGCGGCTGGCCGGGCATCAAGACGCATCTGGTCGCGGCGCCTCAGCAATCTCTGGAGGCCGCGGCCGAAGTGGCGCGCCAAGCCGGCGTTCACGCCGCTGATCCTCGGCGACAGCCTGGAGGGCGAGTCGCGCGAAGTGGCGCTGGTGCACGCCGGCATCGCGCGCCAGGTGCTGCGCCACGGCCAGCCCGCCGCGCGCGCCGTGCGTGCTGCTGTCGGGCGGCGAGACCACGGTGACCGTGCAGAGGCAAGGGGCGCGGCGGACGCAACGTCGAGTTCCTGCTGGCGCTGGCGGTGGCGCTCGACGGCGAGCCCGGCGTCTACGCCCTGGCCGGCGACACCGACGGCGTGGATGGCACCGAAGACAATGCCGGCGCCATGGTCACTCCCGACACGCTCGCGCGCGCGGCCGCGCGCGGCCTGGACGCCAAAGCGCACCTTGCCGATAATGACGGTTACAGCTTCTTCTCCGGCCTGGGCGACCTGGTCAAGACCGGCCCCACGCTCACCAACGTCAACGACTTTCGCGCCATCCTGATCACTGCCGCCGGGCTGACATGGGCAAACCCGAAATTCTGCGATGCCGCCGCGTCCAGCCTGCTGGTGCGACAAGGCCGAGCTGGTGCGGCGGCTTGCCGCCGTGCTGCCGCCGGACTGCCTGCTGCACGAGCGCGAGGATCTGCGTCCCGTACGAGTGCGACGGGCTCTCGGCCCATCACCAGGTGCCGCTGGCCGTCGCGCTGCCCGAGAACGAAGACCAGGTGCGCGAGGTGCTGCGCATCTGCTCTCGAGGCGCGCGTGCCGGTGGTGGCGCGCGGCGCCGGCACCGGGCTTGTCCGGCGGCGCCATGCCGCACGGCCAAGGCGTGACGCTCGCGCTGTCGAAGCTGAAGCGCATCCTCGCGATCGACCCCGTCGCGCGCACCGCGCGCGTTCAGCCCGGCGTGCGCAACCTGGCGATCTCCGAGGCGGCCGCTGTCCACGGCCTGTACTACGCGCCCGACCCCTCCAGCCAGATCGCCTGCAGCATCGGCGGCAACGTGGCGGAGAACTCGGGCGGCGTGCACTGCCTGAAGTACGGGCTGACCGGTGCACAACGTGCTCAAGCTGCGCGTGGTGACCATCGACGGCGAGATGCTGGAGATCGGCTCCGAGGGGCTGGACGCGCCGGGCTACGACCTGCTGGCGCTGCATCACCGGCTCGGAAGGGCTGCTCGGCGGTGGTGACCGAAGTGACGGTCAAGCTGCTGCCCAAGCCGGTCAAGGCGCAGGTCGTGCTGGCCGCCTTCGACTCGGTGGTCAAGGCCGGCGATGCGGTGGCGAAGATCATCGCGGCCGGCTGCATCCCGGCCGGGCTGGAGATGATGGACAAGCTCGCCATCGCGGCGGTGGAGCAGTTCGTCCACGCCGGCTATCCGCTGGATGCCGAGGCGATCCTGCTGTGCGAGTGCGACGGAACCGAGGAGGAGGTCGCCGCCGAGATCGAGCGCGTGTCTCGAGGTGATGCGCGCCAGCGGCGCTACCGAGATCCGTCTGTCGCGCGACGACGCCGAGCGGCTGAAGTTCTGGTCGGGGCGCAAAGCGGCGTTCCCCGCCGTCGGCCGCATCCTGCCCGACTACTACTGCATGGACGGCACCATCCCGAAGAAGAGACTGGGCGAAGTGCTGGCCGGGATCGGCGCGCTGTCGAAGCAGTTCGGACTCGTCCTGTCCCGAACGTCTTCCACGCCGGCGACGGCAACCTGCATCCGCTGATCATGTTCGACGCCAACGAGGGCGATCAGGTGCAGCGCGCGGAAGCCTTCGGCTCGCGCATTCTCGAGCTGTGCATCGAAGCGGGTGGAACCATCACCGGCGAGCACGGCGTGGGGATCGAGAAGATCAACCAGATGTGCGTGCAGTTCGGCCCCGGCGAGCTGTCCGCCTTCCTCGCCGTCAAGCACGCGCTCGACCCGCATGCGCTGCTGAACCCCGGCAAGGCCGTGCCCACGCTGCACCGCTGCGCCGAGTTCGGTTCGATGCACGTGCACCGCGGGCAGGAGAAGTTTCCCGAGCTGCCCCGCTTCTAGGGAAGCTCTGCTCTTCTCACGTGCGCGACCGACGCGCAGGTCTGAGACGCACTTCTCCAACGCTCTGCGTCGAAGTTTTTTCCAGCGCAATGGACCAATCGATTTCCGAGCTGAGCGAACGCATCCGTAAGGCGGCAGCGCAGAAGCGCGCGCTGCGCATCCGCGGCGGCGGCACCAAGGACTTCTACGCCTACAAGCTGGAGGGCGAGCCGCTGGACGTATGCTGGCTACCGCGGCGTGGTGGACTACGAGCCGAGCGAGCTGGTCATGACGGCGCGCGCGGGCACACCGCTGGCGGAGATCGAGCGATGCGCTCGCGAACGGCGGTCAGATGCTGGCGTGCGAGCCGCCGTACTTCGGTCCCGCATGCGACGCTCGGCGGGTGCGTAGCCGCCGGCTTCTCCGGCCCGCGCCGCGCCTCCGCCGGCTCGGTGCGCGACTTCGTGCTCGGCACGTCGCGTGCTGAACGGCGCAGGGCGAGGATGCTGCGCTTCGGCGGTCAGGTGATGAAGAACGTCGCCGGCTTCGACGTCTCGCGGCTGATGACCGGTTCCTTCGGCACGCTCGGCGTGATCCTCGAGGTGTCCCTCAAGGTGCTGCCGCGGCCCGAGGAGGAGGTCACGCTGCGCTTCCAGATGGACGAAGCGCAGGCGATCGACACGATGAACCGCTGGGCCGGTCAGCCTCTGCCGATCTCTGCCACGTGCTATCGCGGACGGCGCGCTCACCGTCCGCTTGTCCGGCAGCAAGCTGGGCGTCGCTGCAGCCCGCACGCAAGCTCGGCGGCGACTCGGTGCCCGACGGGCCGGCGTTCTGGCGCGCGGTGCGCGAGCAGACGGCTCGACGCCTTCCGCGGCCCGCTCTGGCGCCTGTCGATCAAGTCGACGACCCCGCCGCTCGCGCTTGCCCGGCAGCGCAGGTGATCGAATGGAACGGCAGCCTGCGCTGGATCGCCACCGATGCGCCGGCACGAGCAGGTGTTCGACGCCGCGCGCAAGGCCGGGCGGACACGCCACTCGCTTCCGCGGCGAGCAGCGGGCACGCCGATCATGCGCTCGACCCGGCTGTGCTTGGCGCTGCACCGCGGCTCAAGGCGGCGCTCGATCCCGCATGGCATCTTCGGGCCCGCATCGCCTGCACCCCGACTTCTGGAGCTGCGAATGAAGACCAACCTGGCCGACTTCATCCGCGACACGCCCGAAGGCAAGGAGGCGAACGCGATCCTGCGCGCCTGCGTGCACTGCGGGTTCTGCACGGCCACCTGTCCGACCTATCAGCTGCTCGGCGACGAGCTGGACGGGCCGCGCGGGCGCATCTATCTCATGAAGGAGCTGTTCGAGGGCGGCAAGGTGTCGCGAGAAGACCCAGCTCCACCTGGACCGCTGCCTCACCTGCCGCTCCTGCGAGACCACCTGTCCTTCCGGCGTGCGGTACGGGCGGCTGGTGGACATCGGCCGCAACGTCGTCGAGCAAGCAGGTCGGTCGCAGCGTCAGCGCCAGAGGCTGCTGGCGCTCGGCGCTGAAAACGGTGATCCCCAACCCGGCGCTGTTCAATCCGCTGCTGCGACTGGGCCAGCTCAGCCGGCCCGCTGCTCCCGAAAGCGCTGGCGCGCAAGGTGCCGCCGCGGCTCAGCGCCTACGCGTGGCCCGCGCCTCGCCACGCGCGTCGCATGCTGGTGCTGCAGGGCTGCGTGCAGCCCGGCATCGCCCCCACCATCAATCCGGCCATGGCGCGCGTGCTCGACCGCATCGGCATCTCGCTCGTCGCGGCACCGCGAGGTCGGCTGCTGCGGCGCCGTTGCCTACCATCTCAACGCCCAGGACGAAGGCGCTGGACAACATGCGGCGGAACATCGACGCTTGGTGGCCCTACGTCGAGCAGGGTGTCGGAGGCCATCGTGATGACCGCGAGCGGCTGCGGCGTCATGGTCAAAGAGTACGGCCAGCTGCTCGAGCGCGACCCGCGCTACGCTGCAAAGGCGAGCGAATCTCGGAGCTCACCAAAGACGCGAGCGAAGTTCTCTCTGCCCAGCGCGACGCGCTCGAGCCGCTGGTCGATCGCTCTGCACGAACCACGCATCGCGAGTCACGAGCCACACGCGTCGCGTTCCACTCGCCCTGCACGCTGCAGCACGGTCAGCAGATACGCGGCGTGGTCGAGGGACTGCTGAGCGGCAGCCGGCTATCAGCTCGACCGCGGTTCCCGACGCGCACCTGTGCTGCGGCTCAGCCGGGACCTACTCGATCCTGCAGCCAAAGCTGTCCCGCCAGCTGCTGGCAAACAAGGTCGCCGCGCTCGAGTCCGGCTCACCGCAGGTGATCGCCACCGCCAACATCGGCTGCCTGGCACATATTCAGACCGGCACCGAGCTGCCTGTTCGTCACTGGGTGGAATTGCTCGACGACGCCATGGCATGACGCCATGCGGCGCTCTGCTGGGGCCCGCTCAGGGTAGATTACTCGGCGTTGCCGCCAACCAACCCGCGTTTCAGCGCGATCCAAACCATCTGAGCCGAGGTGTGAGCCTCGAGCTTGTGCTTGATGGCCGACTGGTAGTTGGCGATCGTCTTGTGGCTGAGCGAGAGGATGCGGGCGATCTCGCTCACCGCCTTGCCCTCAGCCAGCAGCCGGAACACCTCGAACTCGCGCGGCGAGAGCGCGTCGAGCGGCAGCTCTTGCCCCGGCACGGCTTGCAACGCCAGGTTCTGCGCCATGTCGTGGCTTAGGAACATCCGCCCCTGTGCGACCGCGCGCACGGCCTCCACCAGCACGTCCGGCGCGCTGGCCTTGGTGACGTAGCCGCGCGCGCCGGCCTGCAGCGCACGCGAGCCGAACAGCGCGTCTTCGTGCATGCTGAACACGAGCACCCGCGCCTCGGGTTCACGTGCGAGGATGCGGCGCGTGGCTTCGATACCGCTCATGCCGGGCAGATTGATGTCCATCACGACGACGTCGGGATGCTGCTCGCAGAACAATCGATAGGCATCTTCGCCGCTCGCCGCCTCCGCGATGACCTGGATGTCAGGGGTCCGCTCCAGCAGGCGGCGGTAGCCTTCTCGCACGACCGCGTGGTCGTCGATCAAGATCACGCGCACCGTAGTCATTGGCTATCCGTTGCCCGGCAAGGGCAGTGTCGCCGTTACCTGCGTGCCTGCGCCAGGCGCGGCGGTCAACTCCAACCGCCCGTGCAGCGCCTCCACCCGCTCGCGCAGACCGACGAGGCCGAGCCCCGAGCGCTTGGCATGTAGATGCATGCCGCGGCCGTTGTCGTGCACCGTTACGCGCACTTCCAGCGCGTCAGTGCGCGCCAGGACGACGTCGACGTGGCTGGCGGCGGAGTGCTTTGCAACGTTGGTCAGACATTCCTGCACCAGGCGGTATACAGTAATGTTGGTCAGCTCCCCGAGCCCAGAGAGGTCGCCTTCCGACTCGAAACCGCACGTGACGCTGGAGTTGCGCCGTCGCCACTGATTCACCAACTCACCCACCGCGTCGCGCAGACCCAGGACATCGAGGGCGGCCGGCCGGAGCCGCTGCATCATGCTGCGCACCACGTCGTAGACGTGGTTGGATAGCTCTACGATGGAACTGGCGCTCGACTCGATTTCCGGCAGCCCGCCTCTTGCTGCCTCGCAAATGGAAACCGCGTCCAGCTTGATGGCGTTGAGGCATTGCCCCAGCTCGTCGTGCATCTCTCGCGCCAGGTTGCGCCGCTCCTCCTCCTGCACCAGCAGATACTTCTGCGACAGCAGCCGGTTCTCGGCGAGCGCCTCAGTCAGCGCGCGCTGTGCAGCGACGCGCAGTTTCAGCTCCCGCTCCGACTGCTGCCATCGACGCCACGCAAACCAGGCAAGAGACAGCGCGAGCGCAGCAAACGTGAGCGGCAGCTCGTCGATCTGGTAGGGCTCGAGCGGGTGGGTCACGTCGGTCAGCCACTCCCTCAGCTCGAAACACGACCGAGAACAGGAACATCCCGACGGTGACGGCGGCAACGACCACCAGGTCGCGCGAGACCTGGCGCCTGTGCGGGGGTACGTCGGACGCCAGAAGCAGGGGCAGATGTGTATCCATAGTCGACAACCCATTGAGGGTAGCAGGATGGGAGCTCTGACAATATGCCAGGGAGCGCCAATCCAGCATCTATACCGAAGGCTTCCCGACGTGACAAGTGAGTTCCCGCCCCTCCCGACAGCCCTGGCGCCAACCCAGCCCTGGCGCCAGCCATGGCCGCTGCTCGCGGAGTCGCAGCGCAACGGCCCCGGAGCTCAAGCCTGGCTCGCCGCTTGGCGGACGGGAAATTTTCCCATACCGTCCGGGAATTATTCCCTGCCCCGCCGGATCTACCGCGCCTTAGATTGTCCCCTGGCGGCATGCGGGCACATGCGCGCCAAGAACAAGGGGAGGAGACCACAACAATGAGAACCCGGATCGCCGCCGCACTGCTCGCGGCCGGCTGCTCATCGCTGCCCGCGCTCAGCCAGGAAGTCCAACCAGAGGCCAACCCTGCCGCCCAGCTGGAAACACCCACTGTGGAGGTCGTTGGCACGACTCCGATACCGGGCATCGGCACCCCGATCAGCGAGGTGCCGGCCAACGTCCAGGCGGTCACCGGCGCCGAGATGCAGAAGCAGGAATCGGTCAGCGTGCCCGACTATCTCGACCGCAACATCGGCAGCGTCAGCGTCAATGAGGCGCAAGGCAACCCGTTCCAGCCGGACGTGAATTTCCGCGGCTTCACCGCATCGCCGCTGTTGGGCGTGCCGCAGGGGTTATCGGTGTTCCAGGACGGTGTGCGCATCAACGATCCGTTCGGCGACGTGGTCAATTGGGACCTGATCCCGCAGGGAGCCATATCCTCCATGGCCCTCATCCCGGGATCCAACCCGGTGTTCGGTCTCAACACTCTGGGTGGCGCGCTGTCCGTCAACACGAAAAGCGGCCGCCAGTATCCGGGCGGGGCGGCGACGCTGTCTGGGCGGCTCCTGGGACACCTACAACGGCAACGTGCCGAATACGGCGGCGTCAAAGACAACTTCGACTACTACGTCTACGGCAACTACTTCAGCAGTCAAGGCTGGCGCGACTATTCGCCGAGCACCATCCGGCAGTTGTTCGGCAAAGTCGGTTACCAGACCGCGGACTTCGATGCAGACCTGAGCTACACCTTCGCCAACAACAATCTCTGGGGAACCCAGACCCTGCCGACCGCCATGTACTCGGCCAACGATCAGCTGGCCTATACCTGGCCGGATATCACCAACAACAACCTGAATGCCATCACCTTGCAGTTGAGCAAAGTGCTGACCGAGGACAAGATCCTCGGCGGAAACGTGTACTGGCGGCAGCTCAACAGCACCAACACCAGCAGCAACATCAGCGACGACTTCGACGGCAGCAACAGCGGCACCGCGTGCGACGGCACGACTCCGGCCACAGCTGTGCCCCGCTTCCAACGACCAAAGCGTGATCGACACCAACGGACTGGGGGGCGCCATCCAGTTCACGTTGCTCACGCCCGCTGGCATCGCACAAGAACAGTTTGACGCTCGGCGCGAGCTACGACTACGGCAGCACCAGCTTCAAGCAGAGCACGCAGGACGCCGTCTTCGACTCGACGCGCCAGGTGGTGGGGGTCAGCCCATATGTGTTGGCGACCGACGTGAGCAGCACCACTGCCTACACCGGCTTTTACTTCACGGACACGTTCGCGTTCACCGAAAAGCTCTTGCTGACCCTGGCCGGCCGCTACAACATCGCCACCATCGAGACCACGGATGAGCTCGGCAACAAGCCGGGCGTCAACGGCACCAACACCTATCAGCGCTTCAACCCGGCAATCGGTCTGAACTACAACCCGAGTAAGGCGGTCAACACCTACATCAGCTACAACGAAGGCATGCGCGCGCCGACTGCTGTCGAACTGACCTGCGCGGATCCCAACGCGCCCTGCCCGTTGCCCAACGCCTTCCTTGCCGATCCGCCGCTGCAAGCGGTGATCGCCAAGACGCTCGAGCTGGGCGGGCGCGGCGCTGCTCGGCCCGAATACCGCTTGGAGCGCCGCCGTCTACCACGCAAATCTCTACAACGACATCCAGTTCGTGAGCGCCAGTTCCAGCGGCGCCGTCGGCTACTTTACCAATATCCCGCAGACGCGCCGGCAGGGCCTGGAGTTGGGCGTACAGCAGCAGCTCGGCCCGGTGAAGCTGCAAGCGGCCTATGCTTTCGTGGATGCCACGTACCAGTCCTCATTCACCATCCAGAGTCCGAACAACTCGACAGCCAACGCCGCGGGCGACATCCAGGTGCAGCCGGGCGACCACATTCCTGGCATCCCGCGCAACAACTTCAAGCTGCGCGCCGACTGGCAGGCCACGCCCAAGCTCTCGATCGGCGGCACGCTCGTGTATGCCAGCAGCCAGTACGCCCAAGGTGACAACAACAACCAGGACGTCAACGGACCGGTCCCGGGCTATACCATCTTCAACCTGGACGGGCGCTACTACATCACCGATCAGCTACAGGTCTTCGGCGCGCATCAACAACCTGTTCAACACCAAGTATCAGACCGCGGGCGTTCTGGGCGAGAACTTCTTCACCGGCCCGAACTTCAGCTACAACCTCGCCGGCGCGCAACCTTCCATGTTCAGCTCGCCGGGCGCCCCTTTCGGTATCTGGATCGGCGTGCGTTACGATTTCGCGAGACCCGCGAAGCCCGCGCGTTCCCAAGACGCCGACTAAGCCCACCGGTCCGACTGCATTTCTCCTGCTGTCACGGCAGCGCTGCGCGCATCATCAGAGCGGAGGATCTGCAGCCCGGGCGAACTCACCCGGCTGGTTAGCGCTCTAAGGCATGGACCCCGATTGCAAGCGCCCATGCGGTTACAATGCCGGGCATCCAAAAACAAGGAGACCGTCTGTGAAGATCCGCACCTGTTTTTTTGCCGGCCGCAGCGTTCGCGCTGGCCTGTGAAACCGTTTGCGCCGCGCCGTTCGCCTATGTCCCCAACGAAGAGAGCGGCACGATCTCGGTGATCGATACGCAGACCGACACAGTCGTCAGGACCATCAAGGCCGGCAAGAAGCCGCGAGGCATCGCCACCGGCAAGGCCGGCAACACGCTGTATGTGAGCGACCAGCCCAACAACGCTCTGTTGATCGTGGATCTCGACCAGCAGAAAGTGGTGGACAGCATCGACCTGGGCGAGTCTCCAGAGGGCGTTGGCATGTCACCCGACGGCCGCTGGGTTGCGACGGCGGTGGAGCTGACCAACTCGATCGCGCTGATCGAAACCGCGACCAAGAAGCGCGTCGCCAACATCAAGGTTGAGGGCAAGAACCCCGAGCACGCGGTCTTCAGCCCCGACGGCAAGTGGATCTACTCCAGCGCCGAGGAAGCCACGCAGGTCGACATCATCGACGTCGGTCAGCGCAAGGAAGTCGCGAGCGTACCGGTCGGGCGCCGCCCGCGCGGTATCGGCTTTCTGCCGGACAGCAGCAAGGCCTACGTGGCCTGCGAGCTGGACAGCACGATCTACGTGATCGACGTGGCCAAGCAAGCAGTGCTCAAGAGCATCAAAGGCGGCATGTTCGCGAACGGCGTGGCGGTGCGTCCCGATGGCAAGCGCGTCTATGTCTCCAACGGCAAGGACGCGACGGTGTCGGTGATCGACACCGGCAGCGACGAGATCATCGCCACGATCCCGGTCGGCAAGCGCCCCTGGAACATGGCCATCACCCCCGACGGCAAGAAGCTGTACGTCGCGGCCGGCCGCTCGGACGCGGTGTCGGTCATCGACACCCAGAGCAACCAGAAGATCACCGACATTCCCGTGGGAGAGAGACCCTGGGGAGTGGTGATTCACTGAGCAATCGCCCCGCGGGCGCGACCCGGGAACGCGAAGCCGCCCGCCTGCATCACTGGACCCCGACCCGGCGGACGTAAGAGGTCGAACTGTATGCGCGCGCGGCTGCGTTTGCCGGCGCGAATATTGCTGGTGGCATCGGCCGTATAATTTCGCTCACGCTCTGTCCTCCTTCCCTCGGTTGTAGCGTTGAACGCTATACGCGCGCTGCTGTTCGATGTCTTCGGCACGGTCGTGGACTGGCGCGGCAGCCTGGTCCGCGAGGGCCGGGCATTCGCGGCAAGCCGCGGGCTGGAGGTCGACTGGGCCGCCTTCGCCGACGCCTGGCGCGCCGGTTACAGACCTGCCATGGAACGCGTGCGGCGCGGTGAGCTGGCGTGGATGAACATCGATCAGCTGCACCGGCTCATACTGGACGAAATCCTCCCCAGATTCGGGATCCACGGGCTGTCCGAAGCGGAAACCGACGAGCTGAATCGAGCCTGGCACCGGCTGCGCCCCTGGCCCGACGCGGTACGCGGCCTCAAGCGCCTGAAGAGCAAGTTCATCATCGCGACGCTATCCAACGGCAACATGTCGCTCCTGACCGATATGGCGAAGCATGCCGGCCTGCCATGGGACTGCATCCTGTCGGCCGAGCTGTTCAAACATTACAAACCAGACCCGCAGACTTACCTCAGCGCATGCGCGCTGCTCGGCGCCCGTCCCGAGGAGACGCTCATGGTCGCCGCGCACGAGGACGACCTGGCGGCGGCGCGAGCCCAGGGGCTGCGCACCGCTTTCGTGCGACGGCCGCGGGAGTTTGGACACCCTTCAGGCTACGACCTACCGCACGATAAAGCGTTTGACGTGATCGCAGACGACTTCAACCATCTCGCGGAGCAGCTGGGTGCCTGAGCAGCACCCCTGCGCTCTTTTCGCCGCGATGGGTCGCCCGTCTGCGCTCCCGGTCCTGTGCCTGGCGTTGTGCCTCTCCGGCTGTGCCGCCTTCCGCAGCTACGACAAGGAGCTCAACCAGACCACCAACCTGGCCGGCGGTCGGCAAGGTGGACGATGCCATCAAGCAGCTCAACAAGGACAACAAGGGCAAGGACAAGGATCTGCTGTACTACCTCGAGCTCGGGATGATGCAGCGTTGGGTGGAGCGCTACCCGGAAAGTCAGAAGGCCTGGATGTCGGCGAACGAGACCGTGCAGGCGTGGGAGCACACCGCGCAAACCGATCCCTCGAAGCTGCTCCCGGGCGCCGCGAGCTACGTGATCAACGACAAGATGCGTCCCTACGAGGGACATGACTACGAGAAAGTCATGCTGCTCACGTATATTGCGCTCAACTACCTGGCCATGGACGAGTACGACAACGCGCGCGTGGCGATCAAACAGACTCACGAACTCGAAGCCGTCATTGCCGATCTGCGCGGCGAAGGAATTGGCCAAAGTGCAGCAGGAAGCGCAGAAGAAAGGCTCCCGCACCAGCTTCAAAGAGCTGAACGGGTATCCGGTGCAGACTATCGACAACCCGGCGGTCAATGCGCTCAAGAACAGCTACCAGAGTGCGCTGTCGCACTACCTGGCGGGCTTCGTCTACGAGTCGCTGGGTGAACCGAGCCTGGCCGCTCCCGGCTACCGCCTTGCAAACGAGCTGCAACCCAACCAGCCGCTGCTGGAGGAGGCGCTGCGCGGCCTGGACCAGCGCGTCAGCGCGCCCGACGACGGGCTGACCGACGTGCTATTCGTGATCGGATCCGGCACCGCCCCGGCGCTGCAGTCGCGCCAGTTCCCGCTGCCTGTCCCGATAAACAACACGTTGATCCTGATCCCAATCTCGTTCCCGGTGATGGTTCCGACCTCGACGCCCTACCTGCCCAGCCAGCTCACATTGGATGACGGAGAGTCGCTGACGGTGGCGCCGATAACGAGCATCGACCTGATGGCGCGCCGCGCACTCAAAGACGACATGCCAAGCATCATTCTGCGCGGTACCATCCGCTCCGCCGCCAAGGCGGCAACGCAGTATGCGCTGCAACACCAGGCGCAGAACCAGAATAACGCTCTGCTCGGCCTGGCTGCGCTCGCCGTGACCCTCGGTTCGGTGGCGACCGAATCTGCCGACGAGCGCACCTGGCGCACGCTCCCGTCGGAAATCGGCATCGCCCGCGGGCGCTTCCGCCCGGTACGCACAGCGTCACCCTGCAGACCCCGGAAGGCATGCGCAGCGTGCAGGTGAAACTATCCGGACGCTACGCCGTGGTAGGCTTACGTCTTGCTGCGCGGCCAGCTCTTCGTCCAAGCCGCCGGAGGCCGGCCGCCGCAGCGGGTGCGGCCGCCACCGACTGGCGCCCGGAACTGCACCTGCACCGTCAACTGGCGGCGGGCCGGAAACGTTGGAGCATCAATTCCACACCATGGAGAATCCAAAATGAAACGGACCTGGACGATCATTGCTCTGCTGGCGGCCGCGCTGGTTGCCGGATGCGCCGCCAAGAAAGGGTTCGAGAAGCCGGGCTTCGCCTACGGTTGCCCGATCGGCAGCGAACAAGATCAGCTCGATGGAGGACCTGGTCAAGGCCAAGGTCGTGACCGAAGGCAAGCGCACGACCATCGTGGCAACCGAGGTCCGCTGCACGATGACCAGCGATCATGCTGAAGATCGACGCCATGCTCAACAATGACAGCTCAAAAGTCAAACGCATCAACTACAAGTTCCGCTGGATCGACCGCGAGGGCATGCGCGCCTGGGAAGAAGAGGTCTGGAAGCCGCTGCTCATGTACGAAAACAGCAACATCATGGTCAGCTCCATAGCGCCCACGAACAAAGCCGTGGATTTCCGCCTGATCCTGCTGAGCCAGGAGTAGCGCGGACCGCGGTGCCCTGACAGAGGGAACCTGGCCGCAGACGCGAGCCTATTTTCTGAAAGGAGAGCACTCAATGATCGACTCAAGCCGCACCCGCCGCGCCGCGCTGTTACCGCTGCTCGCACCGCGCTGGCCGCCGTCGCGCTCGTCGCCGGCTGCGCCAAGGAGAAGGTTCGCTACGGCGATGAGAGGGCCACGGAGACCGTGACCAACCAGTTCGGTTCGACCGACCTGCAGATGATCGCGGAGTCCATGACGCGCTCGATGCTGCAGACGCCGACGATCACCGCCGGCAACCTGCCTATCGTCACCGTCCAGGAGGTCAAGAACAAGACCAGCGAGTACATCGACACGCGCGCCGTCACGGACAGCATCCGCGCCGAGCTGCAGAAGAGCGGCAAGGTCCGCTTCGCGGTGGACGCGGCCGCCATGCAGCAGCAGGTCGAGGAGCTGCAGCGTCAGCAGAGCGAGCTCTACGACAAGGAGCAGGCCGCCGAGAAGGGCAGGATGGTGGGCGCCCAGTACCGCATGGAGGGCAACATCATTTCCATCGTGAAGCAGGCGAAGGACGTGAAGGACGTCTACTACAAGTTCAACCTGCAGCTGTGGAACATCCGCAACGGTCTGCTGGAGTGGACCGACGAGAAGGAGATCCGCAAGACCACCACCAAGGGCTAAGCGCGCTCATGCGCCTGTCCTGCGCAAGAGGCCGCGCCTGAGCGGGCGCGGTTTTTGTCGCGTTAGCGCTTGCCCTTCTCGTACGTCCCGATCAGCTGCGCCTGGGCGACGATGTGGCCCTTCATGGCCTGCTCCAGCGCGCCCTTGGTCGGCTTCTTCAGATCCGGCAGCACGGTATCCAGCGCGTACAGCTTGTGGAAGTAACGGTGGCGCCCGATGGGCGGGCAAGGGCCGCCGTAGCCGGTCCGTTGCCAGTCGTTGGTTCCCTCCAGCGTGCCTTTCGGCAATCCGCCGGATGCCGCGCCCTCGGCCAGGCCGGTGGCGCTCGCCGGGATGTTGTACAAGACCCAGTGGACCCAGGTCATGCGCGGCGCCGCGGGATCGGGAGCATCGGGATCGTCCACGATCAGCGCCAGGCTCTTCGCGTTCGCCGGCACGCCGTTCCACGCGAGCGGTGGCGACACATCCTTGCCTTCACAGGTGTACAGCTTCGGGATCGACTGGTTCTCGCCAAATGCGGTCGAAGTGAGTTTCATGTTGTCCTCCGCGAATGCGGGCCCGCGCGCCAGCGTCGCAACCAGCGCTAACGCGGACACGGCTGAGCATGCAAGGCCCGCTGGTTTCAGAACTGATGCTTCAAGATTCGACATCGTATTCCTCCTGCAGCTTGCGCTGCTGCTGGGCGATGGCCCAGGCTACGTGCTCGCCCACCAGCTGGGATGGATGGCTGCGGCGCGCCTCCAGCGCTCGCAGGATGGCGCGATCTCCCGGCGCGTTGCCCAGAGCCACCGCGAGGTTGCGCAGCCAGCGCTCGTGCCCGATGCGCCGGATGGCGCTGCCCTCCAGCCTGCGCTCGAACTCCTCTGCGCTCCAGGCGAACAGCTCCAGCAGCGCAGAGCGGTCGAGGGCATGCCGGACGCGAAAGTCGTCCAACTCACTCACCTGCGCGAACCGGTTCCAGGGGCACACTAACTGGCAATCGTCGCAACCGTAGACCCGATTGCCCATGAGCGGCCGCAGCTCCTCTGGGATGCTGCCCGCGTGCTCGATGGTGAGATAGGAGATGCAGCGTCGCGCGTCGAGCTGATAGGGCGCCACGATTGCCCGCGTGGGACATACATCGATGCAGCGCTGGCAGGTGCCGCAGTGCTCGCTCTGGGCATCGTCGGCGGGCAGCGGCAGGTCGGTGTAGATCTCGCCGAGGAAGAACCACGAGCCGGCCTCGCGGTCGAGCAGCAGGGTATGCTTCCCGCGCCATCCGAGGCCCGCCTTTACCGCCAGCTCCACTTCCATCACCGGCGCGCTGTCGGTAAACACGCGGTAGCGGAATGCGCCGATCTCGTGCTCGATGCGGTCGGCCAGCTTCTGCAGCCTGCCGCGCAGAACCTTGTGATAGTCGCGCCCCAGAGCATAGCGCGACACGTACGCCCGCTTCCCGTCCACCAGGACCGTCTCGCTGTCCGCCGCATCGGCCGGCCAATAGTCGAGCCGCGCCGAGATCACGCGCACCGTGCCCGGCACCAGTTCGGCCGGACGGCTGCGGCGCGTGCCGTGCCGCTCCAGGTAGTGCATGTCGCCGTGGAAGCCTCTCGACAGCCAGTCGAGCAGACGCGTCTCGGCGTCGCCCAGCTCGACGTCGGCGACGCCGATTTGCGCGAAGCCCAGCTCCGCGCCCCAGGCCTGGATCTGCTGCTTGACGCGTGCGAAGTCGACGGCGTCGGGTTGCGTCTGCTCGCTGCCCATCATCGGGTGGTCGCTGTTGCGGAAGCCTTGCGCGGTATGATGGGGTTTGCCGCTCATTGGGTTCGTCGTCCAGAAGAACAACGGTCGGAGCGCATCATCATACCGTTCTCCCATACCATCTGGCGCATGGCGGCCAGACTCGATGCGCTATAAACTGCCGGCTTTGCGCAAAGCCATCATCGCATGTGCGGGAGGAGGCAGAATGGCAAAGAAAATAGCAAAGAAAACAGCAAAGAAAAAAGGCAAGAGCGTCGGCGTGATCGGCCTCGGGTCGATGGGTCTGGGCGTTGCGCGTACGCTGCTGAGGAAGGGCTTCAAAGTGCACGCCTACGACGTGCGGCCAGCCGGTGGTCAAGGCCTTCGCCAAGCAGGGCGGGATCGCCGCAGCCAACCCTGCGGAAGTCGGCGCCAACGCGTCGATTGTGATCGTGCTCGTGGTCAACGCCGAGCAGACCGAAGAGGTGCTGTTCGGGCGCAACGGTGCGGCTCCGCGCATGGCGCGCGGCTCGGTTGTCGTCGCCAGCGCGACGGTGCCGCCGGCCTACGCCGAGTATCTCGGACAGCGGCTCGCTCCAGCACGGAATCCACTTGATCGACGCCCCGGTCAGCGGCGGCGCCGCGCGCGCGGCGAGCGGGCAGCTGTCGATCATGGCCTCCGGCTCGAAGGATCGCGTTCCGGCAGGCGCAGCCGGTGCTCGATGCCATCGCGGTCAAGGTGTACCGCCTGGGCGAGCACGCCCGGGATGGGCTCCAAGGTGAAGATGATCAACCAGCTGCTGGCGGGCGTACACATCGCCTCCGCGTGCGAGGCGATGGCGCTGGGCATACGCGCGGGTGTCGACCCCAACGTGCTGTACGAGGTCATCTCCAACAGCGCGGGCGCCTCTTGGATGTTCCAGAACCGCGTGCCGCATATCCTGGCCGGCGACTACACGCCTTTGTCGGCGGTGAACATCTTCGTGAAGGATCTCGGTATCGTGCTGGATTCGGCCAAGAAGCTGACGTTCCCGCTGCCGATTACCGCCACCGCGCACCAGATGTATCTGATGGCCGGTGCGGCCGGTCATGGGATGGAGGACGACTCGGCGGTGGTGAAGGTGTTCCAGCACTTGTCCGGCATTTCGCTGCCCGCGAAGCGCATACGGGCCAGGCCCTCGGCGACGCGCCGGCGCACACTCCCCGTGAAGAAAAAGGTGAAGAGGAAGTAAGCCATCGCGCTCGCACGCCTGTTGCGGCACGACGCGGCGGCTAGATATTCTGCTTACCGTCCTGGCCGAGCTTGTAGCGGATGAGCTGAATGCTTTCTGCCACGCCCTTGAGGTTCGGATTGATCTCAAGCGCGCGCTCGAAGTATGCGAGCGCGTTCTCCAGTTCGCCCAGCCGCAGGTAGATCATCCCGTATCCGGACAACGCGCCGAAGTGCTGAGGATTACGCTTGATCACTTCGTCGCAGTCCTTGAGCGAGTGATCGAAGTCCCCCATCAGGTAATATGCAGTGGCGCGCTTGTTCCAGCCCTCGGCGAACTCGGGCTTGCGCTCGGTGACACGGGTAAAGATCTCCACGGCCTGACCCATTTCGCCGTCCTTCCATACGCTGGATCCCGGACTTGAGCAGGCGATCCACCTCGGGGTCGCCAGATCGGCCCCACAGCACCCACACGGCGACCTCCGCGTGTTCGCGCACTTCTGGGTCGCTATCGTACAGCACCTCGATCACCAGATCGGCATCGGCCGTCGTACCGAGCTGCGCAAGCTGATCCACGGCGTCGCGTCTGACCGAGGGGTCGGGGCTGTACAGCGCCGCCACGGCTTCATCTCGGCTTCCGCTCTGCGCGGCAAAGACCACCGCCAGGCCGACTGCAGCCGACAGCGCCGCTGGTGCGAAGAACAGATACCCAAGGCGCGACCACTGCGCGTTCAAATAGTCCTCCAACGTGTTTCGCCGCTCCTGATGCAACCGCCGGCCCCAGGGATCACCCGGCTATCCGGATTCGCAGGCCACAGAGTAGCGACATTCTACGCCCACGCCCCTAAACGCCCTCCGCGGTCTCGCGCTGCTTTGCTCGCGGCTTGCGCGTACTGTTATGCTCTCGCTTGGCCCGTTCGAGCGAGCCACCCTCAGTTTTTTGGCCCAGGGAGAGACCGATGACCGAGCCTGCACCACGCGTCTCGCGATCGTCTGCGCTGCCGCCGCCAGCAGCGGTAGGAATGAGCATCGCACAGATCGATACCCCTGCCCTGCTGCTCGACTTGGATGCCTTCGAGCACAATCTCATGCGGCTCACTGAGTCTCTGCGCGGGACGAGCGTGCGCCTGCGGCCGCATGCCAAGTCGCACAAATGCCCGGAGATCGCGCTACGGCAGATCGCACGCGGTGCGGTAGGCGTGTGCTGCCAGAAGGTCAGCGAGGCCGAGGCACTTGTGCAGGGCGGCGTGGGCGACGTGCTGGTGGCCAACGAGGTGGTCGGACCCAAGAAGCTGTCCAGGCTCGCGGAGCTAGCCCGCCAGGCGCACATAGGCGTGTGCGTGGACGATACCGGCAACGTGGCGGATCTCTCGCAAGCCGTGCGCGAGGCGGGCGTGACGCTGGACGTGCTGGTCGAAGTGAACGTGGGCGCCAACCGCTGTGGCGTCGAGCCGGGCGAGCGCGGTATTGAACTTGGCGCGGCTCATCGCGCAGTCCCCTGGTCTGCGCTTCGCTGGAGTGCAGGCCTACCACGGCGCCGCTCAGCACCTGCGCACACCGCAGCAGCGCCGCGAAGCCATCGCGCAGGCCGTGAGCAAGGTGCAGGCGACGCTCCAGCTGCTGGAGAGGAACGACCTGCGCGCGGAGATCGTGACCGGCGCGGGCACCGGCACCTATCTGCTGGAGGCGGCGTCCGGCGTGTACAACGAGATCCAGCCCGGCTCTTACATCTTCATGGACGCGGACTACGGGCGCAACTTGGGGCAGGACGGCAAGCCCGTGCGCGAGTTCGAGCAGAGCCTGTTCATCCTCGCCACGGTCATGAGCCATCCGGTGCCCAAGCGCGCGGTGGTGGACGCCGGCCTCAAGGCGCACAGTGTCGACTCTGGGATGCCGCTGGTGGTGGACGTTCCCGGCGCGGACTACACCAAGGCCTCCGACGAGCATGGCGTGATCGAGCTGGGCGGACGCGGCACTCTGAAACTGGGGCAAAAGGTGCGGCTCGTGCCCGGTCATTGCGATCCCACCGTTAACCTCTACGACTGGCTGGTCTGCTACCGCGGCGACAGCGTCGAGGCCATCTGGCCGATCTCTGCGCGCGGAGCGTTTTACTAGTGAGCCGACGATGGCAACTCCGAAGTCTTACCAGTTCGACACTCTGAGCCTGCACGCGGGCCAGCAGCCCGACCCCGAGCACGGCGCACGTGCACAGCCGATCTACTTCACGACTTCCTACGTGTTCAAGGACACGGACCACGCCGCGTCGTTGTTCAACATGGAGCGCGGCGGGCACGTCTACACGCGCATCACCAACCCCACCAACGCCGTGCTCGAGGAGCGGGTGTCAGCGCTGGAAGGCGGTGTGGGGGCGATCGCAACGGCGAGCGGTCAAGCGGCCCTTCATCTCGCCATCACCACGCTGATGGGCGCCGGGTCGCACATCGTCGCCTCGCGCTCGCTCTACGGCGGCTCGCACAATCTGCTGCACTACACCCTGCCCCGTTTCGGTATCGACACCACCTTCGTCGACCCGCGCAACGTGGAGGCATTCCGCCGCGCCATTCGGCCCAATACGCGCCTGCTGTTCGGCGAGACGCTGGGCAATCCGGGGCTGGACGTGCTGGACATCCCGCGCGTGTCCGAAGTAGCGCACGAAGCGGGCATTCCACTATTGGTGGATTCCACTTTCACCACGCCATACCTGATGCGCCCGTTCGATCTGGGCGCCGATCTGATCTACCACTCGGCCACCAAGTTCCTCGGCGGCCACGGGGTAGCAATCGGTGGCGTGCTTGTGGACGGGGGGCGGTTCGACTGGGAGAAGTCGGGCAAATTCCAGACGCTGACCGAGCCCTACGCCGGTTTTCACAACATGGTGTTCACGGAAGAGTCGACCACTGCGGCGTTCATCCTGCGCGCCCGCCGCGAGGGCTTGCGCGATTTCGGCGCCTGCATGAGCCCGCACAACGCGTTTCAGATCCTGCAGGGCATCGAGACGCTCAGCCTGCGCATGCAGCGCCACGTCGACAACACGCGCCGCGTCGTGGCTTTCCTCAAGGACAATGCGGCGGTGGAGTCGGTGTCCTATCCCGAGCTACCCGATCACCCCGACCACGAGCTGGCAAGCAAGCTCCTGCCCAACGGTTGCGGCGCGGTGTTCAGCTTCGGCATCAAAGGCGGGCGCACAGCAGGCAAACGTTTCATCGAGACGCTGAACGTCTTCTCGCACCTGGCCAACGTGGGCGATGCCAAGTCGCTGGTCATACATCCGGCCACTACCACCCACTACCGCATGGACGAGGCCGCGCTGCGCGCCGCGGGGATCACCGAGGGCACCGTGCGGCTCTCCGTGGGCCTCGAGGACCCAGAGGACCTGATCGCGGATCTGGACCGGGCGCTGCGCGCTTCGCAGAAAGCTTGAGTCCGCCCGCGCTCAAGGTGGCGCACGCAGGTCCAAAACGGCACCGAGCGGGCTCTTCACCGCGAGGCCCCCGCGCTTGATGACGTGAGTATAGATCTGCGTCGTGCGCACATCCGAATGGCCGAGCTGCTCCTGCACAGTGCGTATGTCTGCGCCGCGCTCGAGCAGGTGATTTCCATCCAGCACGAGGATGGCTCGATGATCGAAGTCGAGGTCTTTCACCCGCAGCCGAACACTTTCCAGAAGCCGCAGCCCGGACCCATATTGGAGACAGCCGACCAGCCAGTAGACCCCCTTCAGCTTTTGCAGAATGCTTCCTACTTCGGCAGTTGTCAGTACTACCGGCACCCGCTCGGCCCGCTTGGCCCGCACGATACCTGTGCACGCGCCCAGCGGCCGGTCCAGAACGTTGCGGTATAGAAACACGAGAGCATTCAGCGCCTGATTCTGCGTCGCGGAAGCAACGCATCCCTCGACCGCGAGATGCGTGAGGAATGCGGCTACCTCCGCTTCGCCCATTTCCGCCGGATGGCGCTTCCCGTGGAACAAGATGAACCGTTTGACCCAGTGCACGTAAGCCTCTTCCGTCCGGATACTGAAATGCCGGACCCGGATGGCTTCGCGCACGCTCCGCAGGAATGGCGAGGAGTCTTCGGATGGCTGCAACATGAGCGGCCTTCCCGCTAAGCTGTGATTTTATACAGTATACAGGGCCCCTCCGTCGGTTGCAAGAGGAATGACGAAACTGTCCGTCTATCAGCAGAGACCGGACGCCTCCACTACGCGGGACGCGCGAGGCTCCTTGCTTGGCAACTCATTGATTTGATGCTAGCGTAGTTGATGATTGAGCAGTGTTCGCGGCCAGGACGACGGAGGGTTGGGCTGCATGATAGGCGGATACCTTCCGTGTTTTAACACGGACGTTTTCCGTCTACTATTAATGTTAGCCTTCACGGAGCATTGATGCTACGGCAACGTGGCGAAAAGCGAGCTGACGGGAAATGGTTTATTCCCTCGGCGGAGCGCAACAAGGGCCCGATACTTGATGTCCTTGCGCGCGTCCTGCCCACACGCGGCGTGGTGCTAGAGATCGCCAGCGGTACGGGACAGCACGTGATCCATTTCGCCACGGCGCTCTCAGGCCTCACGTGGCAGCCCTCCGATTCGGATGTCGAGCTTCGTGAGTCTATTGTCCTGCGCGTTGGAGAGGAACAGTTACCCAACGTCAGGACCCCTATTGACCTTGATGTGACCAGACTTCCTTGGCCTTTGCAGACGGCGGATGCGGTGGTGTGTATTAATCTCATTCACGTTGCGCCGTGGTCCGCCACACTAGCATTGTTCGAAGGCGCGAAGGCTTTGCTTCCGACACAGCACGTCCTGTTCTTATACGGACCGTACCGTCGCTTCGGTCACCACACTTCGGAGAGTAATGAGCGGTTCGATTCTGATCTTCGTGCGCACAATTCCGAGTGGGGTCTTCGCGACCTGGAGGCGGTGTCCGAGGTTGCTGCCGCTGCCGGATTCGTGCTGACCGAGACCGTCGAGATGCCGGCGAACAATTTCAGCGTGGTTTTCGAACGAGGTGAAGGCTAACCCTACGTTCGAGCGGACCGCCCGCCAGCGACGCTGGCGGGTACCCTCGCGGCTTCGCCGCTCGGCGGCCGCTCAACGTGGACGTTAAGTGTCTTGGAGAACTCAATGATTAACAACCTCGTAAGCATAAAAGTTGGCCTTGCGTTAGTAATGCTTGGTTTGCTCTTCGGTATTGGTCTTGGCGTAACCTTTGGGGTCAACGAGGCTTTTTTTGAAACGTATGTCGCTCAAGGGATCGCAGCGCACCCAAAACTTCATGACGCGAACAGCCCTGAAAAGATATGGCGCTATGCGCAACGAGCGCATTTTCACGCAACAGGAATAGCCGCTTTCTCTATTGGCTTATTGCTGCTTGTTTCAGCGTCTAGCCTCAAGCAACGATTCAAGGCGATCACTGCAGTATTTATTGGTCTTGGCGGCCTTTATCCGGTTGCTTGGCTTACGATGTTTATTGTTGCGCCGTCTATAGGCAGAGACGCGGCACATGCACACCCGGTGACAGAGCTGCTTACCTATATTGGTGTAGGTGGGTTGCTGCTAGGTATAGCTATCTTGCTTGCCAATCTTTTTCTTGGATTGTTCGGTGAGCCAAACGACACCTAACAGTTCACTCCAAGGGATGCCAATATGGGCTGCGCGTCGACGAGGTGCGTGTCTTCTACGATGTTTCGGGATCGACCGTGGAAGTACGCGCGATCGTGGCCAAATCGGAAGCTGAATCATGGTTGGTGCAATTCGGAAATCCCGAGTGAAGGAAGTCCCCCTGTCTGAAATTGAAGGACGATTTGTCGCGCTTTCTCCGCGAGGCGGAGACGGCGGAGATCGTAATTACGCGCCACGGCAAACCGGCCGGAGTACTCCTCGGGTTTAAATCGCAAGACGACTGGTTCCACTACGGGCTCGAGAATGACCCACGGTTTTTGCAACGGGTCGAAAAAGCTTGCGAGCGCATTCGCGCCGGCCGAGGCGTCAAATTGGAAAACGTTAAGTGGTGGAGCGCTCTAACCGCGCAGTCGAAAGCGACGCGCGGCAGGAGCGGCCGCGCGCGTCTCACCGCGGACGTTGGGCCCCATAGAGGTCTGCACCATGGCCACCGATCGAAGCAACGCACCGTCCGCGTTCGCGTGGAGCCCAGGAGGTTGGTTTGGCGCGCAGCTCGGATGCACGCTCTGGTTGCTCATCCTTGGCTTGGTTCTGCTGCGGAAGGACGCGTTGGTGGCCTGGGTATGCGTGTCCAGCTTCTTAGTCCTGAACGCGTTGGGCTTATATCTTTGGCGGGTCCGGCAGCGCCTCAGTGCATACGCCGGGCTGCAGCGCTTTCTCCTCGTGGCGTCCGTAGTCATCGCCGTGGTCGTGGTGGTCGTGAATACTCGCGGCCTCTCCGAGCCACCGGCTCCCGGAGGGTTCGTGTCAACGTATTTGCCATACTGGGTGATTGTGGCTGCTCCCGCGCTGATGTTGTTCTTCTTCTTCCGAGAGCGCAAAGTTAGGCGGGGTCATACATGACGGGGCCCAACCACGCGATCGAGCCGACCGCCAAACAGCGGGCTTCCGTCCGCTGTTTGGTACTCTCCTCGCTACGCTCGTCGGCGGCGGCTCATCGCGGACGTTGAGCCTGTAGAAAAAGTCCCCGCAGAACAGATGGACAATTTATTCGCGATATGAATCGACATTCGCTAAGATTGGACGTCGACGCCAAACAACATCGCGATCTCCTCTCAGAACGCATCGTCGACGCGACAGCGGCAACATCCTGCACAATCAACAGTATCGGCACAGTCTCACCAAGGGGTGCCGGACGGCTGATTTTGGACTTTTTCTACAGACTCGTTAGCCGTCGCAGCGACCGGGTCTGACATGACACACCAAGAATATAAAGTTCTTGTCCGCGAACTGATCGGCGCGCTTGTCGAGGGGACGCCCACTCTTCGGCCCAGCCAGATCGCCGGTGGTCGAAGCAACACCGTTATTGGTGCATCGGGGTTCGCTCACCAAATCGACGTGTCGCTCCGGACTGATAGCTGCTTGGTATTGGTCGAATGTAAGCTTTGGGCTGAGGCGGTCGATGCAGAACCCGTGCTGGTTTTGACAGCTCGCCTCGCTGACATACGCGATGCCAATCCATCACTCGATATCCGGGCTTCGCTAGTGTCCACGAAGGCCGCCACCGCCGGTGCGATAACGCTCGCGAAGTATTTCGGGGTCTCCATCGACGTGGTATCGGGCATGAAGGAGTATGCCCTCCGACTACGGGACCAAGTATTCGTCACGTTCAGCGAAGGTTTGAATCTGGGGGACAACTGGGATGCGGAAGTCACAAGAGGCGTCGGCTAACAAGGGGCTCGAGGGGAGCGCCCAACAGCGGGCCCGCTGTTGGGTACCCTCCTCGCTTCGCTCGTCGGCGCCCCCTCAGCCCCGGCGTTAGCGCCCTATGCTGCGAAGTCCTTACCTTCCTCCGAAGAGCGATGTGGCGGACCGTCTGCCCAATCCGCCCTCTGAGTGGCTCAGAGTCAAATGGGTGTCTGGCGTGTTTGCCGGAGCGATACTCCTGATGCATCTCGATGATGTCTTCCGTTCCTCTCGACCCTCGCCAAATTTCATTCTGCTCACCGCCCTCTGCGGCGTCGCTTTGATGGTGGCCGCGTTCATAGTGCGCGACATTTGGTCAATGCATGTTCGCCGAGCCCCGGTTTGGATGAAGGTGTTGCTCGTTATCGTGGTGGTTTCTTGTTGTGCGGCCACTATCTTCGTACTACGAACCCGCTCCATGGTTTGGAATTCGGTCTACGTTCACGCTCCGCTCATCCTGCTGCTGGCATCCCTGGCCATTGCGGCAGCTGTTACAGAGGCGAAAAAGAACGTTCGGGTGTACTTTGGCGGCAGGAGCCATGTATATGTGCACGAGAATACGGAGCGCTAACCAGGCGATTGAGCCGACCGCCAAACAGCGAGCATTCGCCCACTGTTTGGTACCCTCGTCGCTTCGCTCCTCGGCGCCCCCTCATTGCCGGCGTTAGCGCGCCGAGAACGACAGTGGTAGGCTATGTGCCATGAGCGATACCGATGTTGCTGAAATCCTGAAGCTCCCGGTCGAGGAGCGAATGCGCCTCGTGGAACTGATCTGGGAGAGCCTCGCCGCCGACCCATCGGCTCTGCCCTTGAGCGATGCTCATCGTGCGGTGCTCGACGAGCGTCTTGCGGAGCACGAGCGCAACCCAGACGACGTCGCCACCGGAGACGAAATCCTGGCGGAAGCGCGCCGACGCTGATGTCGCTGCCAGCCGTCTACCGTCGGAAGGTCGGACGGGACTTGGCTGGCGCGGTCGGGTGGTACGAAGACCAGCGTGCTGGCCTTGGGGGAGGAGTTCCTTGGCGCGGTTGAGGCTTCGTTTGACGCCATCCAGGAGTTCCCGGAGATGTTCGCACGCGTGCACGGCGAGGTACGACGTGCCGTCGTGTCGCGATTTCCGTATGCGGTGTTCTACCGCGTCGAGCCGAAGCGTGTTGTGGTGCTCGCGGTACTTCACATGGCCCGCGACCCGAAGCTCTGGCCTCAGCCTAGTAAGGCGCGCTAACAAGGCAATCGAAGGGAGCGCTGAACAGCGTCGCTGTTCAGTTCCCTCGTCGCTTCGCTCCTCGGCGCCCCCTCATTGCCGGCGTTGGGCGGCACTAAGACAGCGTTAGTCGCCTGGTCCAGCTCATTTATGGGAATAGGTTGATGACGAGACACAAGCTGCTCATTGCGCTTGTAATTGCGCTTGCGCTTCCGGCATCGAGCGCGCTCGCACAACGTGAGGTGAAGTTGCCGGTTATCGGGATGCTCGTCACTCACGCACCTGTGACGGATGAGGCATTGTTCGCTCCGTTCCGAGACAGCCTTGGAAAGCTGGGCTACGAGGATGGCCGCAGCGTGACTTGGCGGATAGTGAGTGCCGAAGGCCGGCTAGACAAGTTGCCAGCGCTGGCGCGCGAGCTAGTCGGCGCGAAGGTCGACGTCATCATCGCCACGAATGAGCTCTCTACGCGAGCGGCCAAGACCGCGACCGACAAGCTTCCCATTGTCATGGTCGGTTGGGGGTCTGATCCCGTCCAGGAAGGCTTCATAAGCAAACTCAACCACCCCGGCGGCAATATCACCGGAACCTACGCTAAGCCCTTTGGCATGGACAGCAAGCGGCTCCAAATCCTTAGGGAGACTGTGCCCGATACTACTCGTGTTACGGTAATCACAGATCCCGCACTGGGGGATCGTGCAGTAAGAGAGCTACGCCAAGCGGGTCAGACACTCGGCGTGCGTCTGAAAGTCGTAGAAGTGCGTAACGGTGATGAATTGGAGACCGCGTTTCGGTCAGCGAGGCAGGCGCGCGCAGGAGCGATGATTGCCACCTGGTCGCCAGTCTTTTACCTGCATCGTCAGCAGATCGCGTCGCTGTCGCTCAAATACAAGATTCCACTCGTGACACCATCCTTGCACGGTGGGGTCATCACCTACAGTGTCGACAACCGGGAAATTCCTGGGCGGGTTGCCGATTATGTCGACAGGATTCTCAAGGGCGCCAGCCCAGGTGATCTGCCTGTTCAAGAGATATCGACGACCCGCCTCGTGGTGGACCTACGCGTAGCACGAGCACTCGGCATTGCCGTACCCGTCTCGATTCTGGTGCGCGCGGACAAGGTTATCGAGTGAGCCGCCCAACATCCGGCTCCAGCGGACGCGCGGAACAGCGTCGCCGTGCTTTGCTAGCATGGTCTCCGCGCGCCGCTGAGCCGGAGCGTTGAGGCTGTAGAAAAACCCCCTTTCGCGTCTTGCCGGAGGTGATCGCGCAGGAGGATGATGTTGGCATCGTCGTTGCTGGAGATCGCACACGATGCCACGCTTCAAACCGGTCGACTACGGCCTGCACTTTCTCGCCGTAGACCTGTCCCAGCAGCTGCACCCCGGCAGCTTCGAATACGCACTGCACCACCTGATCGAGCACGAGATCGACCTCACCGAGATCGAGGCGCGCTACACGCAACGACGAGGAAGGTGCCTCGGCCTACGACCCGCGGGTGCTGCTCAAGATCGTGCTGCTGGCCTACGCGCGCGGGATCGTCAGCTCGCGGGCGATGGAGGCGGCCTGCTGCCACGACGTGCAGTTCATGGCGATCTCGGGCAACAGCGCGCCCGCACTTCAGCACGCTGGCCAGTTTCGTGAGCAGCCTGGGGCCGGCGATCGGCAAGGTCTTCGCCCAGGTGCTCACGATCTGCGATCGCCAGGGCTTGATCGGGCGGCGAGATGTTCGCCATCGACGGGGTGAAGCTGCCCAGCAATGCCTCCAAGGCCAAGAGCGGCAAGCGCAAGGACTTCGTGCGCCAGGTGGCACAAGATGGAGAAGGCGGTCGAGCAGATGCTGGCCAAGCAGCGCGACAGCCGATGCGAGCGGCGAGCGAAGCCGCAGCTGCGAGCGCAAGGCACAGCGCCGGCTCGAGCGGCTGCAAGCGCGAGGCGGCCAAGCTGCGCGAATGGCTCAAGGAGCATCCCGCAGGATCGCAAGAGCGCCAAGGGCAAGCCGCGGCTGTCGAACCGCACCGACAACGAGTCGGCCAAGATGCCCACCGACAAGGGCGTGGTGCAAGGCTACACCGGGGTGGCGGCGGTCGATGAGAAGCACCAGATCATCGTGGAAGCGCAGGCCCACGGCACGCGGCTCGGAGCAAGAGCTGCTGCTGCCGGTGATCGAGGCGATCGCAGCCCTTCGCCAACGAGCACACCGTGGTGTGCGCCGACAGCGGCTACCACAGCGAAGACAACCTCAAGCAGCTGGAAGCACAAGGGCATCGAGGCGTTCATCCCCGACAACGACTACCGCCAGCGCGATCCGCGCTACGCAGGCCAGGAGCAGCACAGCGCCAAGCCCGATGCGCTGTGGGACAAGAGCGAGAAGCCGGCCGCGCAAACCCAAACTGTTCCAGCCGTGCGACTTCCAAGTCGCGCCGACCACTCCCACTGCATCTGCCCGGCGCGGCAAGCGGCTGTATCGCAACGGGGGCAACTGCAACATCGGCGGGCGCCAGGCGATCAAGTTCACCGGCACCCAGCGCGACTGCGAAAAATTGTCCGCTACGGGCCCAGTGTTTACGCCATCCTCAGCGCACCCCGGTCAGACAGGTGGCCATCTTCGTGGGCAAGCACGCCAAGGCGCAGGAGAAAGCCAGCGAGCGCATGAAGCGCAAGATCGACACCGAGCGAGGGCCGCGAGATGATCGCCCGACGCTTCGCCACCGTGGAGCCGGTGTTCGGCAACCTCAGATACAACAAGGGGCTCAACCGCTTCACCTTGAGAGGCCGACAGAAGGTCGACGGGCAGTGGAAGCTCTACTGCCTGGTGCACAACATCGAGAAGCTGGCGCACAACGGGTACGCGAAATGAGAACGGGAGACCCAAGCGCAAGAATGCATCCCACAACCCGCACCGGCGCTTGGCGCAGCTCACTGAGCCGGCGCACGGCGAGGCTGCACAATTGGCCAGCTCTGACAGCTAGAGCATGACAAGCCTATGATGGATAGCGTGGCTCGCCAGAAACAGATAATTCGACAGCCTCGTTAGGCCGCACACTCGCTCCACGACCGACATCAATCTCCAAAGGAAATAGCACCATGGCCAAGTACCTGATCTCCTTTCCCAGCGCTGCGATGGTCGTGCCCGAAGGCGAGTGGGAGGCGGTGGGTCGCGACGCGCACGCCGTGATCGACGAGGCGAAAGCCGCCGGCGTCTACGTCTTCGGCGGCGGCATCGACGAAGGCGTGCCGCCCGTTCTCGTCGCAGCAGACGGAGCAGTCGCCGAGGGCGGCTACCCATGGGCGCCCCCGCTTGACGGCGGCTTCACTGTGCTCGAACTACCCTCACGCGAGGAGGCCGTCGCGTGGGCCGCGCGCATCGCGAAGGCCTGTCGTTGTGACCAAGAGCTACGCGTCTTCGGGTTCGACCCGCAGTCCTGAGGGCGGCATAGAAATGGCGCAGAAAGTGCGGCCTAACAATTCATTCAAGCCGACGCCGCTTCGCGGCGCGGCTTAATTCAAGCGTTAGGGCGCGCAGAAACTCCGATGGTGAACCCCGAGCCGACGTTTCGCTCTGCAACGAAAGACGATGCGCTGTGCGTCAGCGTGCTCGCAGCTCAGGTCTTCGTTGACACGTACGCGACGCTTGGCATTCGCGAGGCGATCGCTCGTGAAGTCACGGAAGAGTTGTCTGTCTCAGCCATGGCAGCTTCGATCGCCAACTCGAACCACCAATTCATCGTCGCCGAGGTCGCCGACCATCTTCTCGGCTTCGTGCAGTTGAAGCTGCGAGCCGAGAACACGGCGGTCAGCTCCCACAATGCGGTGGAGGTGGTTCGCCTCTATGTACTGGAGCGGTTCGCTTCGAGCGGAATCGGCACGGGCCTACTCACCAGAGCCGAGACCCTTGCCGTCGCCCACGGGGCGCAGCACGCTTGGCTCACCGCGTGGGTCGGCAAGGGTCTCGGGCTCTGGTCCAGTGGGCCCATCGCCGATTCCGGGCTCGAAGCGAACCGCTCCCAGTACATAGAGGCGAACCACCTCCACCGCATTGTGGGAGCTGACCGCCGTGTTCTCGGCTCGCAGCTTCAACTGCACGAAGCCGAAGGTTTTGGCGACCTCGGGCGACGATGAATTGGGTGGTTCGAGTGTGGCGATCGAAGCTGCCATGGCTGAGATCCAGACAACTCCTTCCGTGACTTCACGATGCGATCGCCTCGCGAATGCCAAGCGTCGCGTACGTGTCCAACGAAGACCTGAGCTGCGAGCCACGCTGACGCCAGCGCTATCGGTCTGCAGAGCGAAACGTCGGCTCGGGGTTCCATCCCCTCGGGAGTTTCTTGGCGGGCTCGCCCTAACGCTTGAATTAAGCCGCGCCACGAAGCGGCGCTTGAATGAATTGTTAGGCCGCACTTTCTGCGCCATTTCTTATGCCGCCCTCGGTTAGGACTGCGGGTCGAACCCGAAGACGCGTAGTTTTTCGTCACTTCGGCGCCTTTTGCAATGCGCGCGGCCCCCGCAACAGCCTTCCTCGCGTGAGGGTAGTTCGAGCACAGTCGAACCGCCGTCGGACGAGGGGGCACCCATCGGTAGCCGCCCTCGGCGACTGCTCCGTCTGCTGCGACGAGAACGGGCGGCACGCCTTCGTCCGATGCCGCCGCCGAAGACGTAGACGCCGGCGGCTTTCGCCTCGTCGATCACGGCGTGCGCGCCCTCCACTCGCCTTCAGGGCACGACCATGCGCAGCGCTGGGAAAGGAGATCAGGTACTTGGCCATGGTGCTATTTCCTTTGGAGATTGATGTCGGTCGTGGAGCGTGTGCGGCCTAACGAGGCTGTCGAATTATCTGTTCTGGCGGACCACGCTATCCATCATAGGCTTGTCATGCTCTAGCTGTCAGAGCTGGCCAATTGTGCAGCCTCACCATGCGCCGCTCGGTGAGTTGCGCGCCAACCGCGTGCGGGTTGTGATGCATTCTTGCGCTTGGGTCTCCCGTTCTCATTTCGAGTACCCGTGGTGCGCCAGCTTCTCGATGTTGTGCACCAGGCAGTAGAGCTTCCACTGCGCGTCGACTTTGCATCTACCGCGCAAGGTGAAGCAGGTGAGGTTCTTGTTGCCTCTGAGGTTGCCAAACACCGGCTCCACGGTGGCGAAGCGTCGCGCGATCATCTCGCGCCCACGCTCGCTGTCGATCTTGCGCTTCATGCGCTCGCTCGCCTTCTCCTGCGCTTTGGCATGTTTGCCCACGAAGATGGCCACCTGTCTGACCTTACTTCGCTGCGGGTGGCGTAGGCATGGGCTCTTAACGGACATTTTTCGCAGTCACGCTTGGTGCGCGCTAAATTGGATCGCTTTGCGCCCGTCCTTGTTGCAGTTGCCCCCATTGCGATAGAGCCGCTTTCCGGCCGGGCAGATGCAGTGGCTGAAGTCTTCGGCCACTTGGAAATCGCACGTGGCCCGAACAGGTCCGTACTTTGGCCTCGCCGCTTAGTCGCTTTTGTCCCACAACGCGTCGGGCGTCAGGTGCTGCTCCTGGCCTTCGTAGCGCGGGTCGCGCTGGCGGTAGCCGGGGTCGGGAATGTAGCTTCCGATCTCGTGAGCTTCCAGTTGCTTGAGGTTGGTCCTCGCTGTAGTAGCCACTATCGGCAGTCACGATGGTATCGGTGCACGAAGCTCTTCGATCTCATCGATCATCCGGCGACAGCACTTCTTGCTCCGAGCCGCTGCCGTGGGCTTGCGCGTGCGATGATGATCTGGTGCTCCTCATCGACCGCCGCCACCCCGGTGTAGCCTTGCACCACGCCTTTGCCGGTGGGCATCTTCGCCGATTCGTTGTCGGTGCGGTTGGATAGCCGCGGCTTGCCCTTGGCGCTCTTACGCTCCTCGGGATGCTGCTCCAGCCACTGTTCGAGTCTCGCAGGCGTCACGGCGCAGCCGCTCAATCTGGCGCTTCTCGCGCTCGCTTTAGCTCGGCCTCGCGGCCCGCGACATCGCTTTCGCGATGCCGGCGCAGCAGCGCGTCGACCGCCTGGTGCATCTTGCTGGCTTGGCGCACGAAGTCTTGGCGCTTGCCGCTCTTGGCCTTGCTGCATTGGAGGGCAGCTTCACCCCGTCGATGGCGAACATCTCGCGCCCAATCAAGCCCTGACGATCGCAGATCAACAGCACCTGCGTGAACACCTTGCCCGCCGCTCACCCAGCTCGCTCACAAAGCGCGCCAGCGTGCTGTGATCGGGCTGGGCGTCACCCGACATCGCGATGAACTGCACGTTGTCGCGACAGGCCGCTTCCATCCCGCGCGAGCTTAGGATCCCGCGCGGAGTAGGCCAGCAGCACGATCTTGAGCAGCATGCCCGCGGCTCGTAGGCCGAGGCACCTACGTCGTCGTTGCAGTAGCGCGACTCGATCTCGGTGAGGTCGATCTCGTGCTCGAGCAGGTGATGCAGTGCGTATTCAAAAGTGCCGGGAACAAGCTGGCGGGAAAGGTCTACGGCAAAAGCGTGGACTGTAGTCAACCACCTTGAAATTCGGCATCGTGTGCGATCTCCAGCAGCGACGATGCTCGCATCATCCTCCTCGAGATCAGCCTTCGGCAAGACGCAAAAGGGGATTTTTCGACAGCCTCAACGCTCCGGCTCAGCGGCGCGCGGAGACCATGCTAGCAAAGCGCGGCTACGCTGCTCGGCGTCCCCTGGAGCCGATGTTGGGCGGCGCTAACCTTGTCCGCGCGCACCAGAATCGAGACGGGTACGGCAATGCCGAGTGCTCGTGCTACGCGTAGGTCCACCACGAGGCGGGTCCGTCGATATTGTCTTTGACGGGCAGATCACCTGGGCTGGCGCCTGAGAATCCTGTCGACATAATCGGCAACCCGCCCCAGGAATTTCCCGGTTGTCGACACTGTAGGTGATGACCCACCGTGCAAGGATGGTGTCACGAGTGGAATCTTGTATTTGAGCGACAGCGACGCGATATTGTAACAAGATGCAGGTAAAAGACTGGCGACCAGGTGGCAATCATCGCTCCTGCGCGCGCCTTCTCACTGACCGAAACGCGGTCTCCAATTCATCACCGTTACGCACTTCTACGACTTTCAGACGCACGCCGAGTGTCTGACCCGCTTGGCGTAGCTCTCTTACTGCACGATCCCCAGTGCGGGATCTGTGATTACCGTAACACGAGTAGTTGTCGGGCACAGTCTCCCTAAGGATTTGGAGCCGCTTGCTGTCCATGCCAAAGGGCTTAGCGTAGGTTCCGGTGGTGTCCCCACCGGGGTGGTTGAGTTTGCTTATGAAGCTCCCTAGAAGGGATCAGACCCCCAACCGACCATGACAATGGGAAAAGTTGTCGGTCGCGGTCTTGGCCGCTCGCGTGGCGATGATGACGTCGACCTTCGCGCCAACTAGCTCGGCGCACGGCCAGCGCTGGCAACTGTAGCCGGCCTTCGGCACTCACTATCCGCCAAGTCACGCTGCGGCCATCCTCGTAGCCCACTCCAAGGCTGTCTCGGAACGGAGCGAACAATGCCTCATCCGTCACAGGTGCGTGAGTGACGAGCATAACCGGCAACTTCACCTCGCGTTGTGCGAGCGCGCTCGATGCCGGAAGCGCAAGCGCAATTACAAGCGCAATGAGCAGCTTGTGTCTCGTCATCAACCTATTCCCATAAATGAGCTGGACCAGGCGACTAACGCTGTCTTAGTGCCGCCCAACGCCGGCCATGAGGGGGCGCCGAGGAGCGAAGCGACAGAGGGAACTGAACAGCGACGCTGTTCAGCGCTCCCTTCAACTGCCTTGTTAGCGCGCCTTACTAGGCTGAGGCCAGACTTCGGTCGCGGGCCATGTGAAGTACCGCGAGCACCACAACACGCTTCGGCTCGACGCGGTAGAACACCGCATACGGAAATCGCTACGGCACGTCGTACCTCGCCGTGCACGCGTGCGAACATCTCCGGGAACTCCTGGATGGCGTCAAACGAACCTCGGACCCGCGCCAAGGAACTCCTGCTCCAAGGCCAGCACGCTGGTCTTCGTACCACCCGACCGCGCCAGCCAAGTCCCGTCCGACCTTCCGACCGGTAGACGGCTGGCAGCGGCACGCTTCCGCCGGATTTCGTCTCCGGTGGCGACGTGGTCTGGGTTGCGCTCGTGCTCCGCAAGACGCTCGTCGAGCACCGCACGATGAGCATCGCTCAAGGGCAGAGCCGATGGGTCGGCGGCGAGGCTCCTCCCAGATCAGTTCCACGAAGCACGCATCCGCTCCTCGACCGGGAGCTTCAGGATTTCAGCAACATCGGTATCGCTCATGGCACATAGCCTACCACGTCGTTCTCGGCGCGCTAACGCCGGCAACGAGGGTACCCGAACAGTGGGCGAATGCTCGCTGTTTGGCGGTCGGCCCCGCTCAATGGCCTGGCTAAGCGCTCCGTATTCTCGTGCACATATACATGGCTCCTGCCGCCAAAGTACACCCGAACGTTCTTTTTCGCCTCTGTGACACTGCCGCAATGGCCAGGGATGCCAGCAGCAGATAAGCAGGAGCGTAAAAAATAAGCCTCAACTTCCAAACCATGGAGCGGGTTCGTGGTCTCGAAGATAGTGGCCGCGCAACAAGAAACCGCCACGATAACGAGCAACACCTTCATCCAAACCGGGGCTCGGCGAACATTTTACGCATTGACCAAATGTCGCGCACTATGAACGCGGCCACCATAGAAGCGACGCCGGCGGAGGGCGGTGAGCAGAATGAAATTTGGCGAGGGTCGAGAGGAACGGAAGACATCATCGAGATGCATCAGGAGTATCGCTCCGGCAAACACGCCAGACGCCCATTTGACTCTGGCTTCAGAGGGCGGATTGGGCAGACGGTCTGCCACATCGCTCTTCGGAGGAAGGTAAGGACTTCGCAGCATAGGGCGCTA
>CAVPKE010000004.1:0-484468 GCA_963705615.1 uncultured beta proteobacterium
CGGTAAGCCGCAGCCAAACCTAAGTCAACCAGCTCATTCAGTCCACAGCGGGGGGCGATTCGCCCCCCGTCTTTTTTCCGTATCGCAATGCCGGATACCTGTTCCCAATATCCCGCGCCCCAGCATCCGGGGCTGCAGGGCCGAATTTGTTTAGCCTGCCGCTTTCCAAATCTGCAGATAGGCCTCTTCTAGATCGGTGGTGAAGCCGCGACCGCCCGTCAATGGCGAGCTCGCGAGTCGCTCGCGCAGCGAGCCGCGCAGCTGCTCGAGCTTTCCGGGATCGCCGGCCAACTGGACGGCGACGGCGACGTATTGATCAGGTGTCTGCGCTGCGAACTCGGTCAACCCGAGCGTGGAAAGTATGCTCAGCCCGACGCGTGACGAGTGACGATCGCCGGCTAGGGTGATCACAGGGACCCCCATCCAAAGGGCGTCGAAGGTCGTGGTAGTGCCGTTATAAGGGAAGGTGTCGAGGGCGATGTCGGCTTCGCCGTACGCCTCCATATGATCACGGTGGCTTTGCGTCGCTGCGGCGATCGAGACTCGATCACTCTTGGCCCCGGCGCGCTCCAGTTGCTCCAGCAGCGAGGCACGCAATGCCGGCTCCTGCAGTCCGAAAGTCTTGATGAGCAGCTTCGAATTGGGGGTAGAGGACAGCACTCTCGCCCACAGCGTGATGCACGTCGGGCTGATCTTCCGAAAATTGTTCGAAGGACGAAAAATGGTCGATGAACCATTGCGGCGCAACGGTCCAGGGCGGAAGCTGCCGGCAGTCTCGGGAGGCGTGTAACAGAGAAAGGTTTTTGGCAGCCGCACGAGCTTCTCAACATGCAATCCGTCCGACTCGCCGGGTGGATCCGCGCGTCCGTCGGTGATGCGATAGTCGATCGCAGCGAGCCCAGTGGTATTGGGATATCCCAGGTAGGTGATCTGAATCGGTGCGATGCGGCGCGCCGACGCCCAAGCCGATGCCCGTCGGTGTGACCAGAGAGTTCGACCAGGATATCGAGACCATTGCCACGCAATACGTTCTCTAGTTCGGCGTCCGATGCGCCGCCCAGGAGCACCAATCTCGACCCACCTTCTCAGACGCGTCGTGACAGGATCTTCTCGCGCTCGCTGTGGTCACCGAAGATGTCGATCGGCCTCGATCGTGATGCCGCAGCACGGGTTCGATGAAATGCGGTCCGGGTGCTCGCGGTAGTCGGGTGACAGGTACCCGACTCGGATGCGATGGCTGCGGCCCGCGCGAACGCCACGGCAGTCGGTTCGACCTCGGGAAACCCCGGCCCCATTCCACATGGGCGTCATCGATCTCGCGTCGCTCCAATGCTCAGAGTAATTCATCGTGCACAACAAATCGTCCCGCGCCGCCTCGTACTCAGGCAGCAACGAGATCGATTCGCGATAGTGCTCCACCGCCTCCACGTGCTTGGCCTGCCGCGTCGGTACGCTACCGAGTGCGACCATCCTGCGGCATGTCGGGGGCAAGGGCAGTCGCTCTGCGGCTGCCGTTTCAGCGTCCATCGCCGGTCTTGCTCGCGGCAGGCTATAGCTATGGTAAAACTGGATTCCACCCGACCCGGGGGCCATGATCGCCCCCTGCTTAAAGCCTGCTCTCCTCGTTCAGCTGTCTGCGCTTGAGCAAAGTCTCGCCGAGGTCAACGTACGCCCTCGCATCGGGAGGTCCAGCGACACGTCCGGCCTCGTACACTGCCATCGCTTCATCTAGACGGCCCGCTCTGATGAGCATGGCCGCTAGCTCTCGACGCCACTCGGTAATATTGGGGTTGAGTCTGACTGCTTCCTGGTACGAGCGGATGGCTTCTGCTAGTCTGCGTTGCGATGCATAGATACCCCCGAGCCCCAAATGAAAATCCGCGTTGGTCGGCTCCAAGGTGATAGCTCTCTCTGGGCGAGGTTGAGGCGCCGATTCGAGGTCGCCGTCGTCCCTGGCTATCGCGCTGGCGTGTGATGCACTTGGGCATGAAGCGGATCGAGCGTAAGGACGCGTGTGATTGATGTCCTTGCCGCCTCCAGATTGCCGGCCTGGAATTGCTCGTTCGCTTGACTAAGAACGGCCCTCCACTCTTTCGAGTCCGCATCGGATGCGACAGCGACAAGAGCTGCGGTCGAGCTTCTCCGGCGCAGGCGCGATAGCAAACTCATGAACAGTTCCTGGACAGCGCGGCTATTGCGCCGTTGGCGTGGGTGGCGAACGTCGGCGATTCAGCAGAAATGATGCCAGACCTCGCTGAGCCCTACTCAGTGTGGGCTCGCGCGGCATACTCTGTGCTTCGGTCGCACGCTCGTGGATCCGGCGGCCGGTCAAACCGCTTGTGAAAGTATCGACTTGTCTGGGAGGAGCTGCAGAGCCCATCCGGACCGGGTAGGCGCATTTCGGCAAATGCGCACGCCGTGGGCAACTACAGTAGGAGGCGAGGGTGCTGCGCGACTGGTCTCGGAGAAAGGAAATCGATGCATTCGCAACAGCCCTGGCCCAGGACCTCACGCGCCGCTTTCCGCCCAAGAGCGAGGAGCGAAAGGACAAGGGCGCCAAGAGCCAGCTTACCTCTATCACCGAGGGGTTGTACGCGCAGGCTGCGAGGTTCAGGGAGGACAAAGGCCTCGGAATCTACGGCAAAGCCAAGCTTGGTAACGCCTTTCGCTGGAGGCTGAAGGAGAGCGGGTACAGCGGGAGGTTCATCGATGAGATCACGCACGGTCTGGTCCTGCGGCTAACGAAAAGGCGCCCCTGATTCAGGGCGCAGTACCCCGCCCACCAGACCGCGGTCGACTTTCACGCGCAGCGAAGAAGACCTGACGGATCCGCGGGAGTGCCGAAACTTCTGTGGTCGGCACGTTCTACCTATCGGTAACGCCCGGCGACGCGCTCGCGCCGGAGCGGGACAGCATCTCCTCCCACATCTTTAGGTAGGCTTGCTCGAGGTGTCCCGTGAACCTCGCTCCATCGGTCAGCGGCGACGCACTCAGCCGCGGCCGCAGCTGCTGGCGCAGCACATCGAGCTCCGAGTCAGCAGCTGCCAGTCGGGCCGCGATCTGGACGTACTCGTCCTGGGTCTGGGCCACGCAGTCGACCAGGCCCAATGCCGAAAGGATGCTGGCACCAACGCGCGATGCGTGCCGGTCGCCCTCCAGAGTCACTACGGGCACACCCATCCACAGCGCCTCCATCGTCGTCGTAGTCCCGTGGTATGGGAAGGGGTCCAGCGCGATGTCCACTTGGCCGTAGGTTTGGAGGTGTTGGCGTCGATCGAGGACGGGAGGCATGAGCGTGATGCGGTCAGCGTTGATCCCGTGCTGTTCAAAGCGTGTCAACAAAAGCCTCCGCAAGCCCGGATCCTGCAAACCTCGGGTCTTGATCAGCAATCTCGAGTTGGGCAGGAAAGCGAGGATCCTGCTCCAGAGTTTGATGGTGATCGGACTGAGCTTAGCGAAATTGTTGAAAGAACCGAACGTGACGTGTCCATTACTATGGAACGGCGCAGCGGGCGTCTGTGCCTCGACTGCAGGCGTCGCGTAGCATAGAAACGTCTCTGGAAGCCGGATCAGCTTCTCCACATGAAGCCTGTCCGACTCTCCGGGTGGATCTGCACGCGCATCGGTGATCCGGTAGTCGATGGCTGCAACCCCGGTCGTGTTGGGATAGCCCAGATAGGTCACCTGCGCCGGCGCCACCCGCGTCGCGAGCACCGCCAGCCGCTGATGATCCGAATGGCCTGTGAGCTCGACGAGAATATCGAGTTCATCTGTGCGCAGTGTCCGTTCCAGATCCCCGTCCGAGACCCCGGCCAAATGCCGCCAATGGTCGGCGCCACTCTTGAGACGTGCTGTCATCGCGTCTTCGCTCTTTCCCGTGTGATAGCAGAACACTTCGAAGCGGCCATGATCGTGGTGCGAGAGAATCGGCGCCATGAAGTGTGCGACGGGGTGAAGCCAGAAGTCGGGCGACAGGTAGCCAATGCGTATGCGGTAGCCGGGCGCCAAGCGTGTTGCATCTACAGCCATTGCCGGCGCTCTCCGGAACCGCTCGCCGTATTTCACATGCTCCTCAAAAAGTTCGCTGGCGCTGAACTGCTCTGAGTAGTTCATCGAGAACAGGACTCCGCTCCAGGCTGCGTCGTCGTCCGCCTGGATGGTGAGCACTTTCCGGAAGTGCTGTACGGCCTCCGCGTGACGACCCTGATCGCCGAGCACACCTCCCAGAACGAACCAGCCTTCTTGCATGGTTGGCGCCAGGGCAACAGCCTGGCGAGCGGGCCCCTCTGCGTCAACCGGGCGTCCTTGTTCCCGGCGAACCACCGCCAGATGTAAGTGGGCGCCCTCGGAATCGGGTGAGAGTCTGACCGCCTGTGCGAACGTCTCCTCCGCTTCCTTGAGATCTCCGCGTAGTTGCAGCGCCTTTCCGAGCTCGAAGTAGGCGAGCCCGTCGCGTGTGCCGGCATTGGCTATCGCCCTGTAGGCGTCTACCCCAGCATCGAGCGCGCCGGTCGCCAACAGAGCACCGGCCACAGCCCTCTGATAGTCGAGAGAGTCCGGCCTCAGCCGTAGGGCCTCTTGATAGCTGCTCAGGGCGTTGCGCATGTCTCCTTGCGAGAGGTAGATGCCGGCGAGGGAAAAATGAAACTCGGGGGCAGCTGGCTGTAGCCCAATGGCCCGCTGCGCCAACCCAATGGCGGAAGAAAGGTCCCCTTCGTGCGCCGCGATCCCACTCAGCATGTAGTACGCGCGCGCACAGCCGGGATCCAGGTCGAGGATTCGCTTGTATAGATCGCGTGCCGTGATCAGATCGCCGGTCTGGAAATGGAGGTTTGCGGTAGCTGTTAGCGCAACCACCGAATCCGGTTGACCGCTCGCAGGCTTCCCCAAGGCCGGGTCATCCCCCTGCCTCGGGGCTCGGAGCGTGCTCTGCAGCGCTGATTTCCTGTTGAGGAGGCGTGCAAGGAGAGTCATGTGCTGGTCTGCTTCGCTTCGCTACGCGCGGACAAAGACATGCATTCTTAGCAGAAACGATGCCAGGAGTGCGAGCTCGGCTCGCTTCACTAGGGCATACTGGCCAAAGACGGGCGTCGCCAGGCTGCCTCGTTTCCCCGACGAGCTCTAGAATGCCGATCGGTGTTCTGCTGGGCAACCTCAATCTGCCTGTGTTCACGCACAGCGGCTGCCTGAATCGACCTTTCGGGGTTGTCCAGTCCCGGTGTCACAGGGCGCGGTCAGTCTACACGCTAAAGCCCGGCCCGCTGCACGACGATAAGACCATGACCGAAGACAGCAGAGGGTTGCACCAGTCCAGCATCCGCCGTTTGCGGCAAAAAGGATACAGCCATGAAGCGCGGCATCTCGCTAGCATGTCCTTTCTACAATGAGTGTTCCTCCGTGCCGTTCTTCTTTCGACGGGTGATCCCGGTACTCGAGACCTTGGGACTCCCGTTCGAGATTGTCTGCGTCAACGATGGAAGCCAGGATGCGACGCTCGACGAACTCATACGTGCGCAGGCCGCCGACGACAGGATAGTCGTCGTTGATCTGTCTCGAAACTTCGGCAAGGAAGCCGCCCTGACGGCGGCGATCGATCACGCGCGGGCGACGCGGTGATTCCGATCGACGCGGATTTGCAGGACCCGCCGGAGTTGATCCCGTCGTTGGTCAAGAAATGGCGGGAGGGATACGAAGTGGTCGTGGCGCGTCGTGCGAACCGCGATAGTGATCGACTGGTGAAGCGACTCACTGCCGGGTGGTTCTACCGACTTCACAACGCGATCTCTGAGATTGATGTTCCAGAGAACGTAGGAGATTTTCGGTTGATGGATCGTCGCGTCGTCGAGATCTTGAAGCGTCTGCCCGAACGCCGGCGATTCATGAAGGGGCTGTTCGCCTGGGTGGGCTTTCGCCCTGCGGTGGTCGAGTATTCCCGTGACGCGCGAGCGGCGGGTACAACTAAGTTTTCCGGCTGGCGTTTGTGGAACCTGGCCCTCGAGGGCATCACTTCCTTTTCCACTGTGCCGCTGCGGCTGTGGACCTACGTCGGATCTGCGGTCGCTCTACTCTCGTTCGTGTACGGAAGCTTCATTGTTGTGCGGACACTGGTGTTCGGGGTCGACGTGCCGGGCTACGCTTCGCTGTTGAGCGTGGTGCTCTTTCTAGGGGGCATCCAGCTTGTCGGCATCGGTGTGCTGGGTGAGTACATCGGCCGCATCTACGGTGAGACGAAGCGGCGACCGGTGTACGTCGTGCGGAATGTGTTTGGAGGGGCACATGGATCCCGAGCTGTATCGGGAGATGGCCGAGACACAGCAGAAGCACTGGTGGTTTAGGGCGCGTCGAGAGATATTGGCGCGCCTGATCGCACGGCTGCGTCTGCCTGCGCAGGCGCAACTGCTCGAGATCGGAGCCGGCGCGGGGGGCAACCTCGGCATGTTGAGCCGATATGGAACTGTTTCGGCGGTCGAGATGGATGGCTTCGCAGGTGCGTATGCCTCGGGCGTGTCCGGGCTTAGGGTTTCCTACGGCCGCCTCCCCGATGCGGTTCCATTCAACGATGACTCGTTCGACCTGATCTGCCTCTTCGATGTCTTGGAACATATCGAAGACGATACCAGCGCGCTGAAGCGCGTCCATCAGCTGCTCAAACCTGGAGGTCGAGCGGTAGTCACGGTGCCTGCGTACCAGTGGTTGTATGGAGCGCATGATCGGGCCCATCACCATTTCCGTAGGTACACGGCGCGACAGCTACACCTCAAAGCTCGCAAGGCGGGTCTAAGAGTCGACAGGAGCGGCTACTTCAATGCCTTTTTGTTCCCGCTCATCGCCGTGCGCCGGCTGCAGAAGATCGCGACCGGGCAGCACGATGGCCACGACGCGGCTCTCCCGAGTCGAGTCGTGAACGGACTGCTGTACGGAATATTCTCCGCCGAGAAGTACATAATTCCCATCGCGTTATTTCCGTACGGGACGTCGGTGTTGACGGTCTTGGTACGGGATGCATCACATGAACCGCACGTCTAGTCAAGCGTGGCGGTTCGCAGCAGTCGGGATTGCGAGCACGATGCTGCATATCGCGTTGGCCAGCTCGCTTGTGGAGATAGGCCACTATGCGCCCGGGGAGGCGAACGGTATCGCATTCGTGATCGCGACGCTTGTCTCCTATTGGCTAAACAGCATCTGGACCTTTGAAGTGCTGCCTGCGCTCGGATCGCTATCGCGATTTGTTCTCGTGGCCGTTATTCGGCTCATTGTTACCGTTGGCATCGCAAGCGCGATCGAGAGGGCTGGCTACCACTACCTAGTCGGTATTGCCGCGGTGGTGATGATCGTACCCGTGCTGACCTTCGTATTGCCAGGCTTTGGACGTTCCGAGCTCGCTTCGGAGTCAAGTAACACGTAGTCCTCAGCCGGTGAACTTTCGATTCGTGGACTCGGGATCGTGTATCCACGTAGTGCACGGCGCACCCTGCTGAACTTTGGTTAGGGCCTTCAGCAGAACCGCTGCTCTGGCTTCGTGCAGCCAGCTTCGAGGAGCGGTACTGCGATAGCCCCCGAGAACCGGGAGAACCGCTTCCTTTGGCTGTTAAGCCGCGGGTCAGGCCCTTCCTCAAGACGTTGCTTCTAGCGCCGTAATACGCAGGGCGAGCAGGAAGGTTGCGTCGCTCGCAAGATCCAAGAACGGGTGTCACATTGCGTATCTCAGATAGCGTGCAAGCCGGTTGCCGAGGTGCAGATCAAGGCGTGCGACCATTCGCTGTGTTGGTGGTTCTCGCTTTGGTTCTCGGGCTTAGGCTTCTGCATATGGCTAGTGCACTTCAGAGCCCCCTTATGTTTCAGCCGGGACCAGACGAAGAATTCTATCTGCGCTTTGGCCAGGCCGTAGCCGGGGCTGCCAGCGGGACCGCAGAGTTTGCTTTCATGGACCCGGCATATGGCTATATCCTCGGACTCATTTTCAAGCTCCTAGGGACGAACATCTACGTCGTCTACTTCGTTCAAGTTGTACTCGACACCGTCACGGCCCTATGCATTTTCTTGATCGGCCGCGAATTCAACCGGTCTAGGGCGGGATTGCTCGGAGCGCTCCTCTATGGGTTGACCTGTACGGCAGTGTACTTCTCCACCACGCTCCTCAAGGCGACGTGGGTGGCGAACTTCATGACCTTGTGGGTTCTATTCAGCCTGCTCCTGCTTCGCGCCAAGAAGCTATCCTTCTGGTTGTTGTTTGGGTTGTGGTGCGGCTATGGCATAGCCCTGCGCGCCAATCTGATCTTGATGGCGGGGCTGTCTGCAGTCTTGCTGTCTTGGTTGAATTGCGTATGGGCCAAACGGTCCAGGCGGGAGGCATTGCTTCGAGTTGGAGTTCTTTGCGTTGGACTGGCGTTGCCTCTGACATTGCTCTCACTGCGTAACGAGCACATATCAAACACGTTCTCTCCGCTCCCCAACAATGGCGGAGTAGTGTTGCATCACCTATACAACCCGGAGAATCCTAACGCTGGACAATTGTTTCCAAAATTCGTGAAATACGGAACTCCGACTCAGATATGGCGCGACTATTCCAAAGAAGCAGAACGAAGAATCGGTCACGCGCTGACCCCTCATGAAGTCGATCAGTATTGGAGGGGGGAGGCGGTGGCGTACATCTCGTCCCATCCAATCGACGTTCTTGGGAATGCTCTTCGGAAGCTCGCCGAATTCGTTGCATACATCGAGGTTCCTAACAATCGCTCTCTGCTGCAGGACCGATTATTTTCACCGGTGCTGAGAGCTCTGCCTTCCCCATTTGGCTGGTTGTTCGCGCTTGGAGTGCCGGGCATCGCACTGCTGCTCTATCGTGACCGGCGCGGTGTTCTGGTCATCGCTCCGATCGCGGTTGCTGCCGCTACCGTCGCGGTGTTCTTCTCCGAGGATAGATTCCGTTTTCACGCCGTTCCGATGCTGGCTTTCGGTGCGGGGGTGTTCTTGGAGCAGTTATATGCATGGATAAGGAGCCATCAGGGCACCAAGTACGTGACAGCGGTACTTGTCTCCGTCCTGCTGGGCTGCACTTCGGTGCTGCTTGCGAGTCAGATGCCACAGCCTCAAATCACATGGGATCGCGTGATTTGGGGCTATCTCAAGATGAACAGTAGAGATGCAATAGGTCCGGCCAAAGATCTAGCGCTGCGAGTCGCTGCGGAACAGCCGACCAACCCAAAGATTCAGGAGGCGCTGGCGTATATCGCAGCGGCCGAAGGAAGATATCCAGACGCCGTGGCGTACTATCGTAGAACAGCAGAGCTGAGGACCGATGATCATGTTGCACACTACAACCTAGCGAAGATGCTCGTGAAGGTTGGCAACGACCGAGAGGCCGTAAGGGAAGCGACATTGGCCGCGAAGATAGAACCACTACCCGAATACCAAGAGTTGCTGGAGGAGTTGACGGTAAACGGTAGTGGCACAGAGAAACCAGCGGGCAAGCGGTGACGACTACCTAGTTGAGCAAAGAGGCGTATTCGGCCCGGCAGCGTCTACAGAAAATCAAGAGAAGCAGCGGGAAGCCTAGATAAGCCTGAGCTACTTCCTGAAAACCGCGGACTTCAGCGGCAGCCCGTTGCTAAGAAAGGTCAGGAAGTATTCCAGGTTTATACAGATCTAGTATTTCGCCAACAGTCGGGTCTTCCAGGCTGAAGCGGTAAGGTGGTGAGTTTAGTGTCCGCGGCCTTCTGTAAGTCGATGGGGAGGAGCATGGAGTCCTGGTACGCGAGCAGTCGATCGGGTGCGGCTCATGCGCTCCCGAGAGCGCTGGCGCGTCGCCTGCGTGGACGCTCGATGCCTCCAAGGCAGCAGTAGCTCGTAGGGATGGCTGTCGTGCTTGCCGAGACTCCACCCGTTGTAGGTGAGAATCGCCTGCACGGGAACGTCCAACGCGTCGTAGAAGGGCAAGACGCGTTCGTAGAGCAGCTCGCAAGCAGTGACCGGTATCTTCGAGTTGTGGACCTTCGCGAAGCGAGCGCATGACTTTGCCGGCGTTGTACCGATACAGCCGGTGCAGGCGGCGTCTAGCTGGCCGATGCGTCGAAAGAACAGGTTCTTGCCGGCTTCGTACTTAGCCAGCGCGCCCGGCGAATCCACGCGGATGTTGATCCGCATGCCGTCGGACAAGGCGCGCGCATAGGCACATGCGGGAACGCTTTCCCGATCGTGCCGCGCCTCGCAGTCAGCTCTCAGGCCCCATGGGACAGAGGCGGCCCGATGTCGGTCAGGCTTACCGCACCGGGATCGCCTGGGATCTGGTGACAAGCCAAGCAATTACCCTTGTACACGTCGTGAGGGAGCTGCTGGCCCGTTGGTCTAATCTGCGTCCGCCGCTTGCGCGGGTGGGAGGCCCAAAGCCAGTCCTAGGACCGCTGCTGCGCACCGTAGCCGGCGGGAGCCTGTTCCGACGGTCATGAGCAGCTTGCCGGGCTCTGTCCTCGGGGGTGCGCCTTGGTTCACCTCAGCCCTCGGTCCCGGAGCCTGAGCGCGCCTTCCGCGCAAGCCAATGTCCGGAGCGACCGCCCTTCTTCTCTAGCAGGCGCACCTGCTCGAACCGCATGCCGCGGTCGACCGCCTTGCACATGTCGTAGATTGTGAGCAGACCTAACGTGACGGCGGTCAGTGCTTCCATCTCGACGCCGGTGCGCCCGACTGTCTCGACGGTGGCCCGACATTCCACGGCGCTCGTCTCCTGATCCAATTCGAAATCGACGGCAACACGGGTGAGCGCGAGGGGATGGCACAGTGGAATCAGCTCAGCAGTTCGCTTGGCCCCCTGGATCGCGGCGATGCGCGCCACGCCCAGCACGTCGCCCTTGGTCGCGCTGCCATCGACGATCAGTGCCAGGGTCGACGCTTGCATCACGATCCGACCGGCAGCCACCGCCACACGGCGGGTCTCTTGTTTGTCCACCACGTCCACCATGTGGGCCTGGCCGCTCAGATCAAAATGAGTCAGTTTGCTCATACGCGGGAAGGATCGCTACGCGGCCGGCAGGGTTCCGACCAAGCTTCGGGGGCGCCTCCCCCAGAACTTGCGACAGACCAAAGGTATCATAGCATCATGAGATTGGTGTTCCCATTCGCTTGCGCGGTTCTTGCAGCAGGATTGTCGAGTGCGCTGGCCGACGATCTGCCGGAGCTCGGAGACGCGTCGCGCACCACCATCACGGCACAGCAGGAGCGGCAACTGGGGGAGGGCATCATGCGCCAGATCCGGTCGGCGCCCCAGTACGTCGACGATCCCGAGGTCACTGACTACGTCAATGGGCTGGGATACCGGCTGGTGGCGAATGCCCCCAACGTCGAACAGCAGTTTGAGTTCTTCGTGTTGGCTGACAAGACCGTGAACGCCTTTGCCCTGCCGGGCGGTTTCATCGGCATGCACACTGGCCTGATCGTAACGGCACAGAGCGAGTCGGAGCTCGCCGCCGTGTTGGGGCATGAAATCGGCCATGTCTCCCAGCGCCATATCGCCCGCATGTTCACACAGCAGAAGCAGGCTGGCATCGCGTCCATGGCGGCGCTCGCCCTGGCCATCTTGGCTGCACGTTCCAGCCCCGACCTGGCGCAGGCGGCGGTGGCGGGCGCGCAATACGCCACGTATCAGACTGCCGTTAACTTTACTCGAGACAACGAGCGCGAGGCCGACCGTGTTGGCGTGCAGATCCTGGAGAAATCGGGCTTCGACCCGCGTGCGATGCCTGCCTTCCTGGAACGGCTGCAGCGCTCCTACCGACTGTACGACACCAATGCGCCATCCTATGCGCGCACCCACCCGTTGACCTACGAACGGATTGCGGACGTGGAGAACCGGGTTCAGGGACTGCCCTACAAGCAGGTCCCTGACAGCCTGGATTTTCAGCTGATCCGAGCTCGGCTCGAGGGGCGGGAAATGAACCCGCGTGACGGGGTCGTTTTCTTCGACGACATCCTGACCGAGAAAAAGACGGTAAACGACGTACCCGCTCGCTACGGCCTTGTGATGTCGCTGATGCGCTTGAAGGACTACCAGCGCGCCGCCCGAGAAATGGCGACGCTGCTGGCGCGAGGCACCCGATTCCGCTATCGTGGTTGCACTTGCTGGGCGTGTGAAGGCTGCTTCAGGCGACGCGCGTGGCGCACTTGAGCTCTACGCCGCAGCCATAAAACGCTTCCCGCGCAACCGAGCGATCAGCTATGACTACGCGCGAGTTCTGTTGGACAACAAGCGGCCGAAGGAGGCGCTGCAACTCGTCTCGCACGCGCTCGAGTACGCTCGTACCGACTCGCACCTCTATCAACTCCAAGCAGAGTGCTTCGCAGCGCTGGGTCAAGCGCTCCAGCAGCATCGGTCGTTGGCGGAGGCGTATGTTGTGCTGGGCAGCCTTCCAGCGGCCATCGACCAACTTCAGATCGCGCTGAAGGCGGGAGACGGGGACTTCTATCAGCTTTCCAGCGCCGAGGCTCGCCTGAGGGAGCTGCGCGCCCTGGACGCCGAGCGTCGCAAGGAGCAGCACTAGCAGTCGGCGGACAAAGCATTTCCTTGCTGCATCCATCGTCTGCCTACCTGGATAGACCGTCGGATCGGCAACGACTGTCCCGTCGGCACCTTTTCTCCGCTTCCTCTCTCGAGGCCGGCGCGGCGAGACCTGGTCCGGTTCCTGCACGCCGTATGCCGTGCTTCAGACGAGCAGTTCCCTGCCGACAATCAAGTGACCGTGGCCGCCCCCCGGCAGTCACCCGAGATGTTGATAATATGTAGTATTGATTCCATTCCTATTATAGTCAATCGGTGGAGCGAAGTCTAAGGCCTTTGGCATGTCTATCCCGACAACGCCGGTGCGCAGCGAATGATCCAGAAGATCGGCAAGTACCAAATCCTTGGTGAGCTCGGCAAGGGCGCGACCAGCGCCGTCTACCTCGGCATGGATCCATTCGCCAACCGCAAGGTGGCGGTCAAGGTCGTGGAGCGGGAGGTGCTGGGCGACAAGGAGCACGGCAAGCGCTTTCGCAAGCTGTTCCTGACCGAGGCTTCGCTCGCGGGCAAGCTGTCGCATCCGCATATCGCTGCCATCTACGACGCCGTGGCCGACGAGGAAGGCAGCTACATCGTCATGGAGTATGTGGACGGCGGCACGCTCGAGCAGTACACCAAGCATGACAGCCTGCTGCCGATAAACAAGATCGTCGAGATCATCTTCAAGTGCTGCAAGGCGCTCGACTATGCCCATCGCCACGGAGTGATCCACCGCGATATCAAGCCGGCCAACATCCTGCTGGCCAAGGACACCGACATCAAGATCTCGGACTTCGGCGCTGCGCTAACCACTGCTGCCGAGACCACGCAGGTAAGCGGGATCGGCTCGCCGGCCTACATGTCGCCGGAGCAGGTGCAGGAGCAGCAGCTCACCCACCAGACCGACATCTTCTCGCTCGGGGTGGTCATGTATCAGCTGCTCACGGGCAGCCTGCCGTTCAAGGCCACCAACAACTACAGCATGGTGTTCCAGATCATCAACGTGGATCCACCTCCGCCCAGCATCTTCCGGCCGGAGGTCCCGACCCGCGTCGATCAGATCGTGAAGAAGACGCTGCAGAAGCGCCTGGAGACCCGCTATCAGACCTGGGATGAGCTGGCCCAGGACCTGGTCCGCGTGTTCAACAATCTGCAGACGCCCGAGCAGCCGGTACCGGACACCGAGAAGTTCAACACGCTGCGCCGCCTGGAGTTCTTCCGCAACTTCACTGACGTCGACATCTGGCAGGTCCTGCACATCTCCAACTGGAACCGCATCGCGGCCGGTACTTCGCTGATCCGCGAAGGCGAAACCGGTACCTCATTCTTCATCCTGGCCTCAGGTGAGGTCAAAGTGACCAAGAGCGATCGCGTCCTCAACGTCCTGAAAGCGGGTGAATGTTTCGGCGAGATGGCCTATCTGGGACGGCGAGAATTCAAGCGCAGCGCCAGCGTTGCCAGTATCAGTGAGATCACAGTCATCGAGATCAAGGCGGATGCGCTGAACGCGGCAACCGAAAGCTGTCGCCATCAGTTTACGGCTGCCTTCCTGGAGCTACTAGTCACGCGTCTCGAGTCCGCGGACGTACGGCTTTCGCAATTGCTGCTGGATCGCAACGTCGGGGTCTAGAGGCCGCCCCACGCCTCCGCTGGCTGGTATCATGGTGCTGTTTGTCGCACCTGCTATTGATGGCTGTCATGAATCACATCGATGCCGAGCAGCTCGAGCAGTTGAAGCAGGCAGGTACCGTCGCCTTGCTAGACGTGCGTACCGATCCCGAAGTAGCTCGCGGTTTGATCGCCGGCGCCAAGCACGTCCCGCTTAACCAGCTTCCGGGGCGCTACGAGGAGCTGGACCCGCAGGCGCTTCTGGTGGTGTATTGCCAGTCCGGCGCTCGTTCCGCGCAGGCCTGCGCCTGGTTGGCAGAACACGGGTTCACGCAAGTGCACAACCTGCAAGGCGGCATTGTGGCCTGGACCCGCGCCGGCCTACCCCTGTCCGCGCCGGAATGAGCCGCATCCAATGCGCTCAGCACCAAGCTCGTCTGTGCCGCGTTTGCCATGCACTTTGACCGTGAGGTGGATGCCCGCGGACTGAACTGTCCGCTTCCCATCCTGCGTACTAAGAAGTCGCTCAACGAGATGGCTTCTGGGCAAGTCATCAAAGTGCTTGCTACTGACCCGGGCTCGGTGCGTGACTTTCACGCCTTCTGCCGCCAGACCGGTCACGCGTTGCTGGCTTCCGACGCGGCCAATGGCGAGTTCGTCTTCTTTCTCAGGAAGAAATGAACAAGTCCCACACACCCCGAGTGCATGGCATTCCGCTGCCCGATTCCGATTGGCTCATCGACGCTCTGGACAACGGTTTACGGACGCTGTTCGCGCCCACACACTCGGCGCGTCCCATCCCGGGAGAGACCCTGCCAGACAGAGGTCTCGGCGACTCGCAACGACGCGTCTCGGCCCGCCTGATGCGAGTGAATCACAGTGGAGAGGTGAGCGCTCAGGCACTGTACCAGGGTCAGATGGCGGTCGCTCGGGACGAACATGTGAAAGCGCTTCTTGCGCGGGCGGCGCGCGAAGAGACCGAGCACTTAGCCTGGACCGAGCGCCGGCTGATTGAGTTGATGGGCAGCAAGAGCCTACTCGACCCCTTCTGGTACGCGGGGTCCTTTGTCGTTGGCGTAGCCTGCGGTCTGCTCGGCGACCGCTGGAACTTGGGTTTTCTTGCGGAGACGGAGCGTCAGGTCGAGAGCCATTTGGATGACCACCTGCGGCGGCTGCCGGCCGAAGATCGGCGCAGCCGCGCGATCGTCGAACAGATGAAGAATGACGAGGCCGGCCATGCGGTCGCCGCCCGACGCGAGGGCGCTGCCGAGTTGGCCGCCCCCCTGAAGCTAGCCATGCGGCTAGCTTCCAAGCTAATGACTGTTGGCTCGCTCTGGATCTGAGGTGCCGAGCCCGGTGTGTAGCCGTTCTGCTATCCGGCTGCTGGTTTCTTGCCCGAGGGTTCCCGAATCTCGAAATCGTGGGTGACCTTGGCGGTCTTGGCCAGCATGATCGACGCCGAGCAATATTTCTTCGCTGACAGCTCGATGGCACGCTCGACGTGCTTGGGATCGATTTTCTGGCCGGTGACGATAAAGTGGAAGTGGATCCGGGTGAACACCCTCGGATCCTGCAGTGCGCGGTCTGCATCAATCTCCACTACGCAGTCGGTGAGGTTCTGTCGAGCCTTCCTCAGGATCGTAACCACGTCATAGGCGGTGCAGCCGCCCGTGCCGGCAAGCATAGTCTCCATTGGGCGCGGGGCCAGGTTGCGTCCCCCGCCCTCCACTGCGCCGTCCATCACGATCGCGTGGCCGCTTTCCGTCTCCCCAAGAAAGCTGACCTGCTCGATCCATTTGACGCGGACTCTCAAGAGGCTCCTTGCGTTCAGAGCGGTGACGAGGTAACGCATTATCTTAGACGATACCTGGGCCAGGCCGATCATCTTGCGCCGTCCAAGCCTTCGGAACCCTGGTCACGGCGATGTAACGTGCCGAAGAAACCACCACCAGCCAAACCTAACATGGCCGAGGCTTATTCCACACCCAGTTCGTGGGGTGGTCGAATCGCCGAACCGACGCAAAAGCTGCGGCGCACAAAAACTTCTTGCAGCGTCTTCTTACCAGAATTGGGCTAATTCCGGGACAACCTCCATCCTGACAGCTAACTAAACCCATGTTCAAGCGGTGCCCAGAGGCTGATTTTTATTGTAAAACAGAAGGTTAAAATCAAAAGGCTATAATCCCTTGAGCCTTTTCGATAAAATGGCCCGTTTTTCCGCTTCGCTACCAAAGGATCTTTTGCATGGCAGAGTCGACAGTGGACGGCGGCAAACGTCGATTCCTCTTGGCCGCGAGCGGTGTTGGCGGTGGGGTAGCGGTTGCCGCCACAGCAGTCCCCTTCCTCGCCAGTATGTTGCCAAGCGCGCGTGCGCGCGCCGCGGGGGCGCCGGTCGAGGCGGACGTTTCGAAGGTTGAGCCCGGGATGATGATCCGGTCAGAGTGGCGGGGCCAGCCGATCTTCATCGTGCATCGCACGCCGGAGATGCTCGAGGACATCAAGAAGATGGACGCCAGAGTCGCAGACCCGAACTCCGACGCATCGGTGCAGCCAGAGTATGCGAAGAACGAGTACCGCTCGCGTAAGCCAGACTACCTAGTCCTGATCGGCATCTGCACGCATCTCGGCTGCTCTCCGATCGGCAAGCTGCAGACCGGTATAGACAGCGGTCTCGGAGCGGACTGGCTGGGAGGGTTCTTCTGTCCGTGTCACGGCTCCAAATTCGATCTCGCGGGCCGCGTCTTCAAGGATGTGCCAGCGCCGACCAACCTGAAAGTCCCGCCCTACAAGTTTCTGAGCGACACACGCCTGCTGATCGGCGACGACAAGGGAGCGTAGAGCATGAGCAAGGCCCAAGCCCTCCTGCACTGGATCGACGAGCGCTTTCCGCTTACCGCGTTGTGGAAGAGTCAGGTCTCGGAGTACTACGCGCCGAAGAACTTCAACTTCTGGTACTACTTCGGTTCGCTGGCGCTGCTGGTGCTGGTGATCCAGATCGTGAGCGGCATCTTCCTCACCATGAACTACAAGCCCGATGCACACCAGGCGTTCCAATCGGTCGAGTACATCATGCGCGACGTGCAAGGCGGCTGGTTCATCCGCTACATGCACTCCACCGGCGCGTCGATGTTCTTCATCGTTGTCTATCTGCACATGTTCCGGGGTCTGATGTACGGGTCGTACCGCAAACCGCGCGAGCTGCTCTGGCTGGTCGGCGTGCTCATCTACCTGTGCATGATGGCCGAGGCCTTTTTCGGCTATCTGCTTCCCTGGGGCCAGATGTCGTATTGGGGCGCGCAGGTGATCGTGAATCTGTTCGGCGCGATCCCGATCATCGGCGACGATCTGGCGGTGTGGATCCGCGGCGACTATGTCGTGTCCGACGCCACCCTCAATCGCTTCTTCGCGTTCCACGTGATCGCCATCCCGCTCGTGTTGCTAGCCCTGGTCGTCGTGCACTTGATGGCGCTGCACGAAGTGGGCTCGAATAACCCGGACGGTATCGAGATCAAGAAGAACATAGACCCTGGCACTGGTCACCCGCTGGACGGCATTCCCTTCCACCCGTACTACACGATCAAGGACATGGTTGGTGTGGTCGTGTTCCTGGCTGTGTTCAGCTTCATCATGTTCTTTGCGCCGGAGATGGGCGGCTATTTCCTGGAGTACAACAACTTCATTCCCGCCGAATCCGCTGCAGACGCCGCCCCATATCGCCCCGGTCTGGTACTTCACGCCTTACTACGCCATGCTGCGTGCGGTCCCTGCCTTCCTCCACACCCAGTTCTGGGGGGTGCTCGTGATGGGAGCAGCTGTGTTGATCTTCTTCCTCCTACCCTGGCTCGACCGCAGCCCGGTGAAATCGATCCGGTACAAGGGGCCGTATTTCAAGTCTGCGCTCGCCATGTTTGTGATCAGCTTCCTGGTCTTAGGCTGGCTCGGCACACGAGCCGACCGACTTCCTGGGCAGCGTCGGCAAGACAGAAGTGGCGGTGATCCTGGCGCGCGTGTTCACCCTCGTGTACTTCGCCTTCTTCCTGCTGATGCCGTGGTACAGCCGCATCGACAAGACCAAGCCCGAGCCCGAACGCGTCACCGGATAGGAGCACCAGGAACCCTCAACCTGCTGAGCGTCGAGTCATGAAAGCCGCCCGATTCCTGATTCTGCTAATCCCGCTGGTCGCGACCGCGGCGAACGAGGAGATGAAGCTCGACCGTGCGCCCATCGACCCGCGCGATGCCGTGTCCATCCAGCGCGGCGCGCAGGTGTTTGTCAACTACTGCCTCAGTTGCCACAGCGCCGAGGCGATGCGCTACAACCGCCTCGAGGAGCTGGGACTGACCGAGCAGCAGATCAAGGACAACCTGATGTTCGCCACGGACAAGATAGGCGACACGATGACAGTCGCCATGCGCCGCAGCGACGCCAAGACATGGTTTGGCGTTCCGCCGCCCGATCTGTCCGTGATCGCCCGCGCGCGGGGTGCCGACTGGCTGTACACCTACCTGCGTACGTTCTACCGCGACGACAGTCGGGAGACGGGCTGGAACAATCTCGCGTTTCCGAACGTGAGCATGCCTCACGTCCTGTACGAGCAGCAGGGCCAGCAGGTGCTGAAGCCGCACCCGGGGCAGGAGGTAGAGACCGGTGTCCAAACTTTGGTTCTGGAGAGCCCCGGTAAGCTTTCTCCCGATGACTACGACAAGCTGACCGCGGATCTGGTGAACTACCTCGTTTTCATGAGCGAGCCTGCCCGGGAGACACGCATTCGCATCGGATACGCGGTGTTGATCTTTTTCGGCGTCCTGTTCGTTCCCGTCTACCTCCTAAAGAAGGAATATTGGAAAGATGTCCACTAGAGTGCGCCGCGCCGGGATGTGTCTATGATGACCCTGTACTCGGGCACCACGTGCCCCTTTAGCCAGCGCTGCCGCATCGTCCTGTACGAAAAGGGTATGGATTTCCAGATCGTCGACGTCGATCTGTACAACAAACCCGAAGATCTAGCGGTGATGAACCCTTACAACCGCGTGCCGGTGCTCGTCGAGCGAGACCTCATTCTGTACGAGTCTAATATCATCAACGAGTATATCGACGATCGATTCCCGCATCCGCAGCTGATGCCCGCGGACCCGGTCATGCGGGCGCGCGCGCGGCTGTTCTTGTTCCGCTTCGAGCAGGAGTTGTTCTGTCACATCGACACCATCGAGAAGGGACCGCAAAAGTCCGCGGATAAGGCGCGCCTGGTGATTCGGGACAGCTTGAGCCAGATCGCGCCGGTTTTCGTCAAGCAGAAGTACATGCTCGGGGACGAGTTCTCCATGCTCGACGTGGCCATCGCCCCCCTACTGTGGCGGATGGATTACTATGGCATCCAGTTGCCCAAACAAGCTGCGCCGCTGATGAAGTACGCTGAGCGCATCTTCAGCCGCCCTGCGTTCATTGAGGCGCTCACGCCTTCGGAAAAGGTCATGCGAAAGTGAAGGACCCCTTGTCCACAACGCCGTACCTGATCCGCGCCATCTGGGAGTGGTGCGGGGACAATGGGCTTACTCCATACGTCGCGGTGAAGGTTGACGGCCAGACGCGCGTACCGCTCGAGTTTGTCCGCAACGGCGAGATTGTGCTAAACATCAGCGCAGATGCCACGCGGAACCTCAAGATCGGCAACGATCTGATCCAGTTTTCCGCGCGTTTCAATGGCGTGTCGCGCGAGGTCTCGGTGCCCGTTGCCGCCGTGGCCGGTATCTTTGCCAAGGAGACCGGGCAGGGCATGGCGTTCCATAACCTAACGGGGGACACTTCCGTGGCTTCCCTGCCAGGTAAGGCCAATGAACCCGGCCGGAACGTCAAGCCCGGCAGTGGAGATAGGCCGGACCCGCCCCCGGGCCGACGGCCACGCCTGCAAGTCGTGAAGTGAGGCGACGATGGCTCGGCGGCAAGGCTAGCGCGGTGCGTGCATAATAGGGCATGAGCCGGATTAGCTCAGCTGGTAGAGCAGCGCACTTGTAATGCGAAGGTCGGGGGTTCAAGTCCTCTATCCGGCACCGGTTCCGGTGGATCACTGCCGAACCTAGACTCACCCGATGAAGGTCTCCACCAAGCTCGTGTCCGTACTGTCTGGTCCGTTGGCAACGCCCTTGCTGCTTCTCTCCTGCGTCCTCCTCGCCGGGGCGCCGGCGGACGGGCAGGTAGCTTTCGCGGCAGGCGCAGAGACCTTACCCGCGGCACAAACCCGGCTGCGCTATGCACAGGAAGAGCTGGAGAGCGCCCAGTTACAGGTTCGGGGCGAGGAGCAGCGTCTTAAGGACGCAGAGGAGTCCCTCGCGCGTCAGCAGAAGAGGGTGGAAGAGGAACAGCTCAAGGTTGAGCGGAGCAAGAGTGCCTTGGCTGACGCTAAGACTCGCGCCAACCAGGCGAAGCAGAAGCACGATCAGGCCTACGCCGATATCCAGCGGCTCTACCGAGAGCGGCAGCAGGCGCCAGGCCCTGCACCCGAGGCGCCGAAACCTCAGTCCAACTGAGATCGCCCTAGAAAAAGAAAGCGGGCAGCAAGGGAGGAGAATGCTGCCCGCAAATCCCCAACAGGGGAGGAGACCAACCCTAAATTCGACCGCCCCGGCCAGAACTTTAGGGAAAAAATTCGGCGTGTCCAGGGAACGCAAGGAAAAAAAAGGGCAGCTAAGGGGGAGGAGACCCGCTGCCCAGAGTTCCCCAACAGGGGGAGGAGACCTCAACTTGAAACGTCGCGTCGCCGGCTTGGGTTGGAAACTTGAAGTGCGCCTTCCGGCTAGCCCTAACTATAGGGTTCCGCTCACTATCCATCGCGCAGCAAAGAACGTGCCAAATGCTACGAAGGTATATAGGGGCAGGTCGCTACGCCCCATTACGCGCTGGGAGGAGACCCCCGGGGAGCGGGCGGTCAACGCCATAGCCACCAATCCCACGATCACCAGCGTGGCGAATACGGGATGGCTGGCCCACACACGCCCCGCCCAGGCCAGGATTGCCCCGTCGGGGGCCAAGCTGTGGTAGAGCAAGCCGGTCATACCCATCAGCGCCAATGCAACCAGCAGTAGGCTGTACGCGAAGCCAGCGATGTCGCTGAGGCTCATTCCCCGTAGGGTCTTTTCCATGGAATTCTCCTAGGCCAATGTTGGAACGGACGATTCAATCTGTAGTCGTGGGCGCAGCCGAGTACGGGGATGACCAGGCTGTGCTGGCAAGAGGACGCGGCCGCCATGGCAGTTGGCAACCCGGTCCGATCGCGCAAGTGACAATCCCGTAGTCATGGGAATCGCGTGCCTTGGTGCGGTAATCTTGTGCCCGCGCCCTTCGGGGGGTTAGCTTGGCAGCAGCTGTTGGTGTGACGCCGCGTGCTATGAAACTTAGTACGTCTGCTAACGGCAGAGGACAGCACAACTTGAGCACTTTGTGACGTCCCGAGTCAGTCGGTAAGCCTACTCTGACAATCTCCGACACCTGTCCCTAGTCGGCACGGCCCAAGACCAACCTCTGCCGCCGTACTGTCAAGGCGAACTCTCGCCCGCAGCAGAGAGATTCCAGCTGGCACTCCCAAGCGGCGGGCTACGCGGCGCCGCGAGGCTGAGGTCAGGCGCGGAGCCCTTGTAGTGCCTTGGGTTATACTTCGCTACCTTTTTTCCAGGCTCGCACTTAACGGTGCGCTCCCGGATTACCTTCTCCGGCAGCTGGAGGAAGGCCTCGTCGATGGCCCGGCCCCCGGCGGGCGCAAAGTCGACGTACCATGAAGATCCACGAGTATCAGGCTAAGGAGATCCTGCGGCGGTTCGGTGTAGCTACCCCGCGCGGGATTGCCTGCTTCAGCGTCGACGAAGCGGTAGAGGCGGGCCGCAAGCTCGGCGGCTCGCTGTGGGTGGTAAAGGCTCAGATCCATGCCGGCGGCCGCGGCAAAGGCGGCGGCGTGAAGCTTGCCCGCAGCATCGACGAGCTGAGGCAGCATGCCTCGAGCATCCTCGGCATGCGCCTCGTCACCTCTCAGACCGGGCCCGGAGGCCGCATCGTAAAGCGCTTGCTGATCGAGGAAGGCGCCGACATTCGCAACGAGGTCTATGCTGCGATGGTGGTGGACCGCAGCTCGCAGCGCGTTGTGCTGATGGCCTCCAGCGCAGGCGGGATGGACGTCGAGGAGGTGGCGGCCAGTACACCCGAGAGGATCCACAGGGCCTACATCGATCCGATGGTGGGCCTGACCACCGAGCAGGCCGCCGACATCGCGCGCAAGATCGGCATTCCAGAGGCGCTCACGAAGCAGGCAGTGGTGCTGCTTCGAGCGCTGTACAACGCGTTCGACGAAACCGATGCGTCGTTGGCGGAGATCAACCCGCTGGCCCTGACCGCGGACCCCCGCGTTGTCGCCCTAGACGCGAAGATGAATTTCGACGACAACGCGCTCTTTCGCCATCCCGACATCGTAGCAATGCGCGACATCGACGAGGAAGACGAGGCCGAGATCGAGGCATCGAAGTTCGGGCTTTCTTACATCTCGCTGGACGGCGACATCGGCTGCCTGGTCAACGGCGCCGGCTTGGCGATGGCTACGATGGACATCATCAAGCTGTACGGTGCTTCGCCTGCCAACTTCCTGGATGTGGGTGGTGGCGCCAACGCCGAGAAAGTCACTGAGGCTTTCAAGCTGATGTTGAAGAATCCCAACGTCAAGGCGATCCTGATCAACATTTTCGGCGGCATCATGAAGTGCGACGTTATCGCGCAGGGAGTAGTAGCGGCGGCGCGTCAGGTGAAATTGTCTGTGCCGCTGGTGGTGCGGTTGGAGGGAACCAACGTGGACCTCGGCAAGAAGCTTCTGACGGAATCCGGCCTTCCCATCATCTCTGCCGCTAACATGGCGGATGCGGCGCAAAAGGTCGTCGCGGCGGCGAAACAGCAATAGAAAATGTCGATCCTCATCAACAAGAACACCAGAGTCATCACGCAAGGCATCACCGGCAAGACAGGACAGTTTCATACCCACGCTTGCGCTGCTTACGCCAGCGGGAGAGATTGCTTCGTGGCAGGTGTGACGCCGGGCAAAGGTGGGCAATACTTCGAAGCGATCCCAATCTTCGATACCGTGGCACAGGCCAAGGCGGCAACCGGGGCTACGGCCTCGGTGATATATGTGCCGCCACCCTATGCGGCAGCCGCCATCGACGAGGCGGTGGAGGCCGGGATGGATCTGGTGATCTGCATTACCGAAGGCATTCCGGTGCGCGACATGATCCGCACCCGCTATAGCATGCAAGGCAAACACACGCGGCTGGTCGGTCCCAACTGCCCCGGCGTGATCACGCCCGATGAGATCAAGATCGGCATCATGCCGGGGCACATCCACAAGCGGGGGCCGGTGGGCGTAGTCTCGCGCTCCGGCACGCTCACCTACGAGGCGGTCGGGCAGCTGATGGAGCAGGGGCTGGGGCAGTCCAGCTGCGTCGGGATCGGTGGCGACCCGGTCAACGGCCTCAAGCATCTAGACGTCATGAAGCTGTTCAACGATGACGCTCAAACCGAAGCCGTCGTCATGGTGGGCGAGATCGGCGGCAGCGACGAAGAGGAGTGTGCGCGGTGGATCAAGGCCAACATGCGCAAACCAGTGGTCGGCTTCATCGCCGGCGTTACGGCGCCACCCGGAAAGCGCATGGGCCATGCGGGCGCTATCATTTCCGGCGGCACGGGCAGCGCGGCCGACAAGCTCGCAGTGATGGAGGAGTGCGGGATCAAGATCACACGCAACCCAGCGCAGATCGGCCAGCTCGCCCGCTCAGCTCTCGAGTGATTGCATGCTCAAGGTGGTGTTCCCGGTCGATGCGTCTGACAATGCCCTGAGGGCCGTGCCCCATGTCGCGTCACGCGAATCACCTGGCGCTAGCCAGGCGAGATCTGCTTGCTGAACGTTCGACCCTGGTCGCCTCCAGAGTGTTCGATCCACACGGCTACTACCAAGAGGAGCGCGAGAAAACTCTGGCCGCGGCTCGCGAGGCGCTACACAGGGCCGGCACCTTGCTCAACGCCGAGGCGCATGCGGGGGATCTGGCCGAAACCCTGGTGTGGTGCGCGCGGGGGAAGCGCTGCAGCCTGATCGCGATAGGCACCCGTGGCGTCGGATCGGTCGTCAACCTGCTGCTGGGCTCGGTCGCCAGCGAGTCATCAGCCTGACGGACCTTCCTGTACTGCTGGTTAAGTAGCGTCGCGCGGGCGCAGCCGCTCCTCGATCAACTCGGCCAGACAGCGCCGGCAGTAGCAACCCTGCGGCTCCTTCGGCAACTGGCACCAGCGACGAGAACTCTGCCGCACACCAGCACGGGCGGTCGTCTGTGTACCCGCACTGATTGTTACCCCCACATCGTGGGCAGTATGTCGGCGGTTGCATCGATGCGATGTACCATCAGGGGGCGTCCCGCATTAAACCGAACAGTGTCAGCGCGCCTGTTGCGACGAACAGCGCAGCTGCCGCAATCCGCACCGGCTTCATCGGCACACGCTGCGCAAGCCTGTCGCCAAGCCACACTGCGGGAACATCGGCCAACAGCATGCCAAGCGTCGTGCCGAGGATCACCTGAGCTGGGGCCTGGAAGCGTGCTGCCAGCGCCACGGTCGCCACCTGCGTTTTGTCCCCCATCTCGGCCAGGAAAAATGCGATCACCGTCGTCACGAACGCACCCGCTTGATGCAGCTTGGGCGCGCCGTTCAGCGCGTCCGGGTGCAGCGCCCACAACCCGAAACCGATGAACGACAATCCGGTGATCCCCAGCAGTGCCTGGCGTGGGATCCACGCCGCTAGCCAATAGCCCAGTGCGCCTGCCAGCCCGTGATTGAGTAGGGTGGCCACTAGAACGCCTGCGCAGATGGCCCACGGCTTGCGCAGGCGCGCAGCTAGCACGAGCGATAGCAGCTGGGTCTTGTCTCCCATCTCGGCCAGCGCCACCAGGCCGGTGGACAAGAGGAGGGGCTGCAAAATGTCTCCGCGACAAATGGCGCTATTCTACCGGTTGCGGGAGCAGGTCTGACGGTCATCGGCTGTTTTTCATGACCGTCATGCGCGTCATGCAACTGCAGGAGCCGCTGCGCGGTGCTGTCCCTCATCCCTGTGCATCCGGGACCGGGGGTCCTAGTCCGCATCGGCGCCTGTCGAGCCGAATCCTTCAGTTGCGCACGGCTGCTACGCAGCAGAGAGGCGGTTGTTTGCCCACGTCAACCGATCGATGAGAATGCGGAGGAAGGCTTTGTTGATGTCCTTCTGCAGCGTATCCGAAGCCTGGCTCAGGTCGGCGGCCTTGATCTCGATCACGCTGAGCGGCGACAGCGAGATGATGGATGTTGAGCGTCGCGTGTTGGTCTCGCTGAAATAGAGCATTTCGCCGAAGCAGTCGCCCGCGCGCAGGATGTTGAGCAGTCGGCCCATCTTGCTTACCTTCGCTTCGCCGCCGGTGATGATGTAGAAGCTGTCGCCGCTGTCTCCCTCTCGGATGATGGACTGGTCCCCCAGAAATTTGCGCCAGGATGGTAATCCGCAGCGTCTCCCACAGCTCCTGCTCGCGGAAATCCTTGAAGAAGGCCAGAGTCTTCAGGGTGTTGAACTTCTCGGTGTCGGAGATAGTGTCGGCGGGCATCTCCAGGCTGCGGTACGAGTGGGTCAGCTCGCGCGAGAAGTCGGTCCAGGTATGAAAGCGCGCCTCCGGGTTCTTCTCCAGACAGCGCAGGACCAGCCGATCGAGCTCGGCCGGGACCTCGCGCCGGAAGGTGCTCGGGGGAACGGCTGGGATGTGGACGACTTGATACAGCAAGCTCGCCTTGCTCGAAGCGCGGAACGGCAGCTTGCCGGTCAGCATCTGGTACATCACGACGCCCAGCGAGTAGATGTCGGTGTGGAAGCTGACCTCCTTTTCCTGCACCTGCTCGGGCGACATGTAGGCCGGCGAGCCGACGCCCCTCAGATGTGTGTGCTGGGCGTCCTCGTAGAGCGCCGCGCCGAAGTCGCTGAGCTTGATGTTGGTGTCGTCCTTGATCAGGATATTGGCGGGCTTGATGTCGCAGTGGATGACGCCATGGCGCTGGGCGAACGCGAGCGCGAGGCTGCACTTGAAGATGACCTCGACAACGTTGCTGACTGGCAGCAGGTTGGCTACGTCGCAGTAGTGCTCCAGTGTCTGACCATTCACGTACTCCATCACGATGTAGCTCAGGTCGTCGTCGCTCACCGCATCGTAGATGGTCAGGATGTGCGGATGGAACAGCTTGCCGACCAGCGCGGCCTCGTTGAGGAACACCCTGCGGTAGCGGCGTCCGAGATCGGTGTCCTGCGCCGGCTGGTTGCGGATGACCTTGATTGCGACCTCGCGGTCGGCAAAAGGATCGCGCGCCAAGTAGACCACGCTGGTGGCGCCGCGGCCGAGTTGGCGGATGACGGGGTATTTGCCGATCTGCTCGGGGAGCGATTCGCTCATACCGGTATCTGGCGCAGGAGTTGGCGGCCCCTGGACAGAGGCCAGCCGACAGCAGGGGAATCGGCAGAAAATGCCGAAACTTGATGGCAGCCCCGTTAGCGGACGATCTGCGGGACCTTCATGCCCGCCTGCACAGCCGGGCGCGCGCCGATCTGGTCGAACCAGCGCTTGACGGCGGGGAAGTCGCTCAGCTCCACCTTGTGCCACTCGTGACGCGCGACCCAGGGGTAGGTGGCGATGTCGGCGATGGAGTAACCCGTGGCCAGGTACTCTTGGCGTTCCAGGTGCCTGTCCATCACGCCGTACAGGCGGCGTGTCTCCTTGGTGTAGCGCTCGATAGCGTACGGTACAGGCTCGGGGGCGGCGCGCAGGAAGTGATGCACCTGCCCGAAGAACGGGCCGACGCCGCCCATCTGGAACATGAGCCACTGGATGGTCTGAAACTGCTCCGTCGCGCGAGCAGGAAAGAATCGACCGGTTTTCCAGGCCAGATACATCAGGATCGCGCCAGACTCGAACAGCGGGAACGGCTTGCCTTCGGGGCCTTCTTGATCCACGATCGCCGGGATCTTGCTGTTGGGGTCGATGGCGACGAATTCCGGCTTGAACTGGTCCCCCTTGCCGATGTCGATCGGATGCACGCGATAGGGCAGAGCGCACTCCTCCAGCATGATCGAGATCTTGCGACCGTTCGGGGTGGACCAAGTGTACAGATCGATCAAGACAAACTCCGCGGACAGACAAAGAGCGCGATTCTACTGAAGTGCGCCTACAATCTGAAGTTCGGGAGGACCTTGAATTGCTCAAGTGGTTGATCGTCTTCATCCTGGCCATGTCGCTCGTCGGCTGGTTCACGCCGCTGCTGCGCCGCCTTGGCTTGGGACGGCTTCCGGGCGACATCCGATTCGTGCGCAACGGGCGCGAGTACAACTTCCCGTTCGCTTCTTCGCTGCTCCTGTCGGCGCTTCTGACGGGGCGTGCTTTACCTCTTGCGTTGAAGCTGCCCACGCGTCCTCAACGCGTCCCCTGCGCCGGGGCCGCGCGGCCTTAGCGGACAGTGCGTGCCTGACCGCATGCACGCGAGCCTCGTGCACTGCTGCCGCGATCTTCTCCGGTTCAGCCTGCTCTCGGGCGATGACGCCGGCGTCTACAGCGCGTGCCGCTGCGAGGGCTTGCGCAGGCGCGGCGCGGCGCGTAGGGGCGCGTCTCGAATCCGGGTCGGCCATGGAAGTCGCACGCACAGGCTTCGAGAAGCAACTCGAAGCGATCTGGACGGCGAAAGGCATCCGTCTTCTCGAGCAGCTTCACGATGGTGGAGGGCCTGAGCTCCTCCGCCCGGTGGATCTCACCGTGGTGGCGCGCGTCCAGCACGGCCAACTCGCGACAGTCGTGCGGTACACGCAGCCGCTGACACACGCCCTCGAGCAGCTCGACCCCACGCGCCTCATGCCCGATATGGCTGGGCCACTCCTCGCGACGCGTAGTGCCTTTGCCCAAGTCATGGGTGAGTGCGGCGAAGCGGACCGCCAGCGGGAAGCCACGAGCGGCCGCGTAGTCGATCACCAGGAGCATGTGCAGACCTGGTGTCCACCTCGGGATGGTATTGGGGTGGCTGCGGTACGCCGAACAGGGCGTCCAGCTCGGGCAGGATGCGGGCCAGCGCACCGCAGTCCCGCAGCGCCTCGATCATCAGCGACGGATGCCGCTCCATCAGTCCGCCGGACACTTCCTGCCAGGCGCGCTCTGGAACCAAGTGGTCGACCTCGCCTTCGCTCACCATCGCGCGCATCAGCTCGAGCGTCTCGGGCGCGATCTCGAAGGCGAAGCGCGCGGCGAAGCGCGCCACGCGCAGGATGCGCACGGGATCCTCGACAAAAGCCGGGCTGACATGGCGCAGTACCCCGGCCTTGAGATCTTGCGCACCGCCATGAGGATCGATGAGGTTGCCGTGCTCGTCCCGGGCGATCGCGTTGATGGTGAGGTCGCGCCGTGCCAGATCCTGCTCCAGCGTGACATCGGGCGCGGCGTAGATGCTGAAACCCTTGTAGCCTCGCGCCGTCTTGCGCTCCGTGCGCGCCAGGGCGTACTCGTCGTTGGTTTCGGGGTGCAGGAAGACCGGGAAGTCCTTGCCGACTGGACGGAAACCGAGGCGTACCATCTCTTCGGCGTCGCTGCCGACGACTACGTAGTCACGATCTTTCACCGGCAGCCCGAGCAGCTCGTCGCGCACCGAGCCGCCCACCCGGTAGATCTTCACCGCCGTCGCCCCGTCATCAAGGAGTGGCGGGCTCGAACGCTGGGATCACTTCGGTCTCAGCCTTGGCTGCCTCGACCCACTCCTGCAGCGCAGGCAGTGCTAGCACCGCATTGGCGTATTGCTGCGCGACGGGCGAGAGCTGCACCGCGTAGGTCTTGAAGCGCAGCACCACGGGCGCGTACATGGCATCGGCCACTGTGAACGCGCCGAACAGATACGGCCCCGCGGCCCCGAACCGCTCTCGGCAGTCGGTCCAGATGCGCTGGATGCGCTCGATGTCGGCTGCAACCTCGACCGTGCGCCCCAGGCCAGGGAAGAAGCCGCGGCAGTTCATGCTCATGTTCGAGCGTAGGGCCGCGAAACCGGAATGCATCTCGGCGCTGATCGAGCGCGCTATGGCGCGCTGCGCACCCTCGGCAGGCCAGAGCTGCCGCTCGGGATGGCGCTCGGCCAGGTATTCGGCGATCGCTAGCGAGTCCCAGACGGTGACCGCGCCGTCGAGGAGCACGGGCACCTTGCCCGAGGGCCCGTATTTGCGCAGGGCGTCTTTCGAGCCGGCCAAGTACAAGGGAACGCGTACCTCGTCGAACGCCAGACCAGATTGCCTCATCAGCAGCCAGGGGCGCAGCGACCAGGATGAGTAGTTCTTGTTGCCGATGACCAGGGTGTATCGAGGCATGGGTGGTAGCGACTCTATCTCCGAGCCCGGTAGCGAAACCAGTGGTAGCGGGTCCGGGGCGTCACACCCGCCAGATACTCAGGCACGACTGCTTCCAGGGGCGTCGGGCTGAACCGAAGTAGCTCCGGGAAAACGCAGTCGCAAACGTTGTCCACCCGCATCGAGTAGACATTGTCTCGTGTCATCAGCCGTCCTGGGAGGCGCTCGAGGAGCCCCGCCTGCAGCAGCGAGAGCGACTCGTTCAGCCCGATGATCGGGCGGTGCACGCCCAGCGTGCGGCAGACGTATTCCACCAGCTGGCGCAGGGTGTAGACCTTCGGTCCGCACAGATCGTAGGTGTGTCCAAATGTGTGCGGATCTGTCAAGCACCCGGTCAACGCGCGCGCCACGTCTTCCACGAATATGGGCTGAAATCGGGCATTCGGCGAGGCGAGAGCGATGATCGGCAGCAATCGCGCGAGCCGGGCGAATAGATTGAGGAAGCTGTCGTCGCGCCCGAAAATCACAGATGGACGCAGGATGGTGGTCTCGATCCCAATCGCCTGAGCCGCGCGGATCTGGCTCTCCCCCTCCGCCTTGGAACGCAAGTAGGCGCTGGGCGCATCCAGCGCCGCCTTGAGCGCGCTCACGTGCATCAGCCGCCTGACGCCGGTCGCCCGGCACGCCGCCACGATCTTGCGCGGCAGCTCGACGTGGTTGCGCTCGAAAGTCTCGCCACCTGCCGCGTGCAGGATGCCCACCAGGTTGATGACTGCATCGACCGACCCCACCAGGCGCTCGAGGACCCTGGGGTCGTGGACGTCAGCGGTCACGACGTCTACGGTCGGCAAAAGGATCAGCTGTTTGGCCCGCTCGCGGCGGCGCGTGGGGACGCGGACGAAGATCTCCTGCGCGGCCAAGCGATGGACGACGTGCCGGCCCAAAAAGCCGCTGCCACCAATGACGCAGACATTCCGAACTTGCATAGGCAGGATCCCGCAATAGCTAACCGCGCGGCGGCGCCCAGTCCGCGGCCGGGTTAGTCTGCCGACAGCGGCTTGGGAGGCACCTGACCGAGACGCTGCTTGAGCGGGATGAACGGCTGCGCGAGCAGGCGCGCATAGTACATGGTGTTGCTCATCACCTTGCGCACGTAGTCGCGCGTCTCGCTGAACGGAATGGTTTCCGTGTAGATCGCGCCCTCCAGCGCCCGGTCTGCGCGCCAGTCGCGGGCCCGACCCAGGCCGGCATTATAGGCCGCCGAGACCAGCACGGGATGATTGTCCAAGCCGTCCATCAGCTGACGCAGGTGATAGGTGCCCAGGCTGATGTTGGTGTCCACGGTATGGACCGAATTGCGGTTCACGCCGGGGATGCCCAGCCGCCTGGCAACCGAGCGGGCGGTGGTAGGCATCAGCTGCATCAGGCCCAGCGCACCGGCGTTGGAGCGCGCCTCGGCCGAAAAGCGGCTCTCCTGTCGGACCAGAGCGTAGACCCAGGCCTCGTCCAGATCGAGCTGACGCGTATAGTTGCCCAGCACGTCGCGGTACGGCGTCGGATAGCGCAGGGTGAAGTCGTGCATCTGCTGCGTGCGTTCAGCGGTGTCGATGGAGCGTTCGAACCAGCCGCTGCGCCGTGCCACCTCGGCGGCAGCGAGCAATTCCTTGTCTCGGAACGCGCGCGTGGTCCACCGCCATTCCAGCGCTCCCTCGTAGCGCAGGCCGAGCTGATAGAACTTGAGCGCGCGCTGGATGCCCGGCAGGCGCTCCATCGCCGCCACTTCGTCCTCACTCGGATGGTAGGAATCGGATGTGGTTGTGACAACGGTGCCCAGCTCTTCCATCGCCAGCTGTCCGTAGAAGTTATGGTCGAAGGACAGTGCGGCGAGCAGCGCGTTGCCTTCGGCAACGCGACCAGTCGCTTGCAGCGCTCGCGCCTTCCAGTAGCGCCACGCCGGAATTTGCTGCTCGCTGGCCGACATCGCCTCGATCGCCGTTAGCGCAGCGCCCCACTCCTCCCGGCGCAGGGCGGCACGCACCTTCCAGTTGAGCTGGCGATCGCTTAAGCGTTCGCCAGCGCGGGCGAACCAGTCGAGCGCCTCGGGGCGGTGCTTCATGGCACCAGCCAGCGCGAGCTGGCCCCATACGTAGGCCTGCTCTTCTCCCATGAACGACGACTGAATCTTCTCGAACCGGGTCGCGGCCACCGCTGGCAGGGACTGCGCCAGCCGGACCAACGCGAAGATCGCCAATTCCCGCTCGGCGCGCGTCTTGGTCCGCACCGGCAGACGCTCCAGGTAGCGCTGAGGGTTGCGGGCTACGGTGTCAAACGAGCGGGGGTCGGGGCGCCTGCCGGCCGGCAGATAGCTCGCCAATTGGCGTACGAAGCTGACGTTGCCGCTCTCCAGCGCCAAGCGGATGCGGGCCCAGACGTCGTCTTCCTCCAGCAGCCCCTGGCGCAGCATGGCGTCGAACAAAGGCGCGCAGCTGTCGGGCTGTACGCTGCCCTGGTACCACATGCGCGCGCGCGTCCTTCAATGCGCTCTGGTCTTTGCGCAGCGCCAGCCGCGCCTGCAGCGCGTAACAGGTCAGCTCCACGTCGTCGATGGCGAGCCTGTGGTATTCACGCTCAAAAGCGTCCCAGTCCTGGTTGCGCGCCAACGTGCGCAGCCAGTCCGCGCGCACGCGTTCGGTGAGCAACGTGTCGCGGTAGTCGGACATGAAAGCTTCGATGACCGGGGTACTGGCGTCGGGCATGCCGCGAGCGCAGCTGCCAGTAGGCGATGTAGGGGTAGAGGGGGTAGTCCCGGAGGTCGGGCGCGAGCCGGGACAGATGCTCGATGTTGCCCTTCTGGAATGCCTCGCGCGCGGCCAGGAAGGCCTCGTCGTCGGTGAGGGCCAGCGCACTGCCCGGGACGGCGATCAGCCACCCAGTGAGCGCTCCCGAAAGCAGGCTGTTCGCGAGTCTTGCTCTCATTCTGAAGAAGGCATCAGGGTACGCGGTCATTCTTGCACACTTGCCGCCGCGTGAATGCAAAATCCTCGGCTCTCGACATCACCGCGTCTGACCCAGAAACAGGCGGTAGGCGGGGTTATCGGTCTCGTCCCAGTACCGGTAATTCAACTGCTTGAGAAAAGCGCGGAAGGCCGCCTTTTCGCCCGCGCGGCACCTGCATCCCCACCAGCACGCGCCCGTAGTCGGCGCCATGGTTTCGATAGTGGAACAGGCTGATGTTCCACGCCAGGCTCATACGGTCGAGGAAGTTCATCAGCGCCCCCGGCCGCTCCGGGAACTCGAAACGGTACACCATCTCGTCCTTCACTCGCGGCGAGTGGCCGCCCACCATGTGGCGAATGTGCAGCTTGGCCATTTCGTTTTCGCTGAAGTCTTCAGTAGCAAGCCCGTGACGCTGCAAGTGTCGGACCAGTATCTGGGTCTCGTCGCGGTTGTGGATCGACAGACCGACGAACACGCGGGCCCGGTCGGGGTCTGCATACCGATAGTTGAACTCAGTGACGTTGCGCGTCCCGATCAACGCGCAGAAGCGCTTGAAGCTGCCGGGCCGTTCCGGGATGGTCACTGCCAGGATCGCCTCGCGCCGCTCGCCCAGCTCCGCCCGCTCCGCCACGAAGCGAAGGCGGTCGAAGTTCATGTTAGCGCCACAGGCGACCGCCACCAGCGTACGGTCGCGCATCCCGTACCGTTCTACCCAGGCCTTGACGCCGGCGACCGCCAGCGCCCCAGCCGGTTCCAGGATCGAGCGAGTGTCCTCGAACACGTCCTTGATGGCTGCGCAGATGTCGTCGTTGCCCACCAGCACCATCTCGTCCACCAGCTCCCGGCATAGCCGGAAGGTCTCCTCGCCCACCTGCTTTACCGCTACGCCGTCGGCGAACAGTCCCACCTGGGCCAAGCGCACGCGGTGTCCCGCCGCGAGCGATTGCGCCATGGCGTCGGAGTCTACCGGCTCGACCCCGATGACTTTGATCTCCGGACGCAGTCGCTTCACATACGCAGCGATGCCCGAAATGAGTCCGCCGCCGCCGACCGCCGCGAAGATGGCCTCGATCGGGCCGCTGTGTTCGCGCAGGATCTCCATGCCGATGGTGCCCTGCCCGGCGATCACCTCCGGGTCGTCGTAGGGATGCACGAAGGTAAGCCTCTCGCGCTGCGCCAAGCTCACGGCGTGGGCGTAAGCGTCGTCGTACGAATCCCCCGTCAGCACCACACGCGCGCCGCGCGCGGCGACGGCGGCCACTTTGATCTGGGGGGTGGTGCCGGGCATCACGATAACGGCCTTGCAACCCAGCTTCTGGGCGGCATACGCCACGCCTTGCGCATGGTTACCGGCGGAAGCGCAGATCACGCCGTGTTTGAGCCTTGCTGGCGGGCAGATTGACCATCTTGTTGTAGGCCCCGCGCAGCTTGAACGAGAACACGGGCTGCATGTCCTCGCGCTTGAGCAGGATCCGGTTGTCCAGCCGTGCGGATAGCCCTGGCGCGGGGTCCAGAGGTGTCTCGACCGCCACGTCGTAGACGCGGGCCTTGAGGATGCGTTCCAGGTAATCGGGTTTCACTTCATGCGCTGTCCAGCTGCCGCAACGGCGAGGGTAGCAGTGGAGCCTGTCTCCAGCAAGGAACGCGCTGAATGAATTGTGGAAAGAGCCCGGTGCCGCTATGCTAGTGTGAGCTACAACGCGCTGCGTGGCGCAAGAGGGGACAGGCGGTTGCCGAATTCGGGTTCCATGAAGCAAGCGGCGGCGCGCGCCGCCCTCGCCTACGTGCCGGAGGATTGCGTGGTGGGTGTGGGCACGGGGTCGACGGTCAACTTCTTCATCGACGAGCTGGCCAGCATCAAGCGGCGCATCGAGGGTGCGGTATCCAGTTCGCGCGCCTCTGCGGAGCGGCTCAAGCAGCTCGGTATCCGCGTCCTGGATTTGAACAGCGTCGACGAGCTTCCCGTCTACGTCGATGGCGCGGACGAGGTGACGCGCCAGCTGACCATGATCAAAGGCGGCGGCGGCGCGCTGACCGGCGAGAAGATCGTCGCCGCGGTTGCGCGCAAGTTCGTCTGCATAGCCGATGAGCGCAAACTGGTCGATGTGCTGGGCACCTTTCCGCTGCCGGTGGAGGTGATACCCATGGCGCGCAGCTACGTCGGGCGCGAGCTGGTGAAGCTGGGCGGACACCCAAGGCTGCGCGAGGGCTTCACTTCAGATTACGGCAACGCGATCCTGGACGTGTACGGGCTCAGCATCCTCAAGCCGCAGCAGATGGAAGCCAGACTCGACCAGATCGCCGGCGTTGTGACCAATGGCCTATTCGCGCGCCGGCCAGCGGACCTGCTCCTGTTGGGCACGGGCGACGGGGTCAGGACCATGACCGCCGCCTGAGTCGGGCGCGGAGATTGCAGAGCGCTCTGGATGCTGAAAAGGAACTGTCACGTGGCGAGGCTAGACTGCCCTGCTCGGCATAGCCCCGTCGGCCGGCGAAGGAGGCAGGCAAATGACGACTAACGAACACACTTCCAAGCAGTTTGACCAGGAGCTCGAGTCCCTGCGCGCGCGCGTTCTGCAGATGGGCGGGTTCGTCGAGCAACAGGTCACGCTGGCCGTCGACGCGCTCACCACCGGCGACATGGAGCTGTGCGCCAACATCGTGGCCAACGACCACAAGGTCAACGCCATGGAGGTCGGCATCGACGAGGACTGCAGCACCATCATCGCCCGGCGCCAGCCCGCCGCCGGCGATCTGCGCCTGGTCATGATGGTGGTCAAGACCATCACCGACCTCGAGCGCATCGGCGACGAGGCGGCCAAGATGGCGCGCATGGCCAAGCTGATCAACTCGGTGGACCGGGTGCAGCAGCCGCGCTACGTGGAAATCCGGCGCATGGCCAACCTGGCTCTGGAGATGCTGCGCAAGTCGCTCGATTGCTTTGCCCGGCTGGATGTTTCCGGCTCGGCCGAGGTGGTGCGCACCGACCAGCACGTGGACGACGAGTTCCGCGCCATCCTGCGCCAGCTCATCACGTTCATGATGGAAGACCCGCGCACCATCTCCGCCTCGATCGAGATTCTGTTCATCGCCAAAGCGCTGGAGCGCATCGGCGACCACGCCAAGAACATCTCGGAATACGTGATCTACATGGTCAAGGGCAAGGACGTGCGCCACGTCACGCTCGAGGAGATCGAGCGGGAGATCATGGCTTGAGACATCGAACGCTCCGCTGCGCTGGATCCGACCCCGATCCCTCCTCCCCCGCGTGCGGGAGGGGGCCCTCCTGATGGCTGAATCCACCCTGGCCGCGGTCGATCTGGGCTCCAACAGTTTCCGGCTCCAGGTCGCCCGGGTGGTGGAAGACCAGATCTATCCTCTCGACTCGCTGCGCGAGCCGGTGCGGCTGGCCGCCGGTGTCGGCCCCGACAAGCGCCTGGACGAAGCCTCGCAGCAGCGCGCGCTGGATTGTCTCAAGCGCTTCGGCGAGCGGCTGCGCGGGATGCCCGCCGAGTCGGTGCGCGCGGTGGGCACCAACACGCTGCGGGTGGCCAAGAACGCCAAGGACTTTCTTGCGAAGGCCGAGGCCGCCCTGGGTTTCCCGATCGAAGTGGTCGCCGGGCGCGAGGAGGCGCGACTCATCTATCTGGGCGCGGCCCACAGCCTGCCGGCGACCAACGAGAAACGGCTGGTGGTGGACATCGGCGGTGGCTCCACCGAGTGCATCATCGGCAGCGGCTACCGGCCGCAGAAGCTGGAGAGCCTGTACATGGGCTGTGTCAGCTACAGCATGAAATTCTTCCCCGGCGGCAGGCTGTCCAAGGGCAACATGAAGCAGGCGGAGTTGGCCGGCCGCATCGAGCTACAGACCATCGCCAAGGATTTCTCCGCTGGTCACTGGAAACAAGCGGTTGGCTCCTCCGGAACGGCGCGCGCGCTGGCCGACATTCTGGAGCAGAACGGCTGGAGCGATGGCGGCATCTCTCCCGAGGGGCTGGAGCGGTTGCGAAGCGCCATGTTGAAAGCCAGTGACGCGAGCCGCCTCTCGTTTCCGGGACTGCGGCCCGACCGGGTCCCGGTGCTGCCCGGCGGCTTCGCCATCATGGCGGCCATCTTCGCCGAGCTGAAGGTGCCGCACATGACCCCCGCCGAAGGCGCCATGCGGCAGGGAATTCTGTACGACCTGCTGGGCCGCTTCCATCATCACGACATGCGCGACACCACGGTCGCGCAGTTCGCGAACCGCTACCACGTCGATGCCGGCCAGGCGGGGCGTGTCGACACTCTGGCGCTGTCCCTGTTCCGGCAGTTCGCCGGCGACTTGAAGGCCGAAGACGAGCATCTGATCCAGCTCTTGTCCTGGGCCGCCAAGCTGCACGAGATCGGGCTGTCGGTTGCGCACAGCGGTTACCACAAGCATTCGGCGTACATCCTGGGCCACGCCGACATGCCTGGCTTCTCGAAAATGGAGCAGTACCTGTTGTCCAACCTGGTCCTGGCTCACCGCGGCTCGCTGGACAAGATGCGCGGACTGCTCCAAAGCGAGGTGGACTTCGCGCTGGTCGTCGCACTGCGTCTCGCGGCGCTGTTCTACCGCAGCCGCAGCGACGCCCCGCTGCCGGCGATCGAGACCCACTGCGAAGGCTCCAACTACCGCCTCAAACTCGATGTCGACTGGCTGAAGGAGAACCCGCTGACCGCCGCCGCGCTGCGCGAGGAAACGCGCGAGTGGCGCAAGCTCGGCGTGGAACTGGAAGTCCAGTCGCTCGAGGGCATTGACATCGACGCCGAAGCCGTGCTGGCCGGTTGAGCCCGTCGAGCGCGACCGCGTTGCACTACCGCACCGATCAACGCAGCTGGTGGGTGAGCCACAGTGAGGTGGCGAACAGGATCAGCGCGCCGGCCTGATGCGCCGCGGCCAGCGCAACTGGGACCACCAGCAGCAGCGTCGAAATTCCGAGCGTGATCTGCAGCGCGAGGACAAGCACTAGCGCGTTGCATGCGAGCCTCGCACGTGGCGTGAGCCGTACGCCTCTGGACATCAACCAGAACGCAGGCACGAAGATCGCGAGCAGCCACGCGACCAACCTGTGATCAAACTGTACCGCGGCCACGTTGTTGAACAGGTTCCAGTACCAGGGCTGGAGCACGAAATACTCGGGCGGTACCACATGACCGTTCATGAGCGGGAAGGTGTTGTAGGCGAGCCCGGCATGCATCCCCGCCACGAGGCCGCCAGACAGCGCCATCAGGAATATGAGGGCGCTCAGGCTGGCCGCGAAGCGATGCAACCGGCGGCGGGCCGCATCGGGCGGATCCGGCTGCGGCGCCAACAGGCCGAGCGCTGTCCAAAAGATGGCGGCAAAGATCAAGAACGCCAACCCCAGATGGGCAGTCAGCCGGTATTGGCTGACGCGCGGATCGTCGACCAGCCCGCTTTTTACCATGTACCAGCCCAGGACCCCCTGCAACGCCCCGAGCAGGAAGATTCCGAACAAGCGTAGAGCCAGCCTGAGGCCAATCCTGCGGCTGAGAATGAAGTAGAGCAAGGGCAGGAAGAACACCAGGCCGATCGCTCGCCCCAGCAGCCGGTGGAAGTACTCCCACCAGAAGATGACCCTGAACTGGTCCAGCGACATCCCGCGGTTCACTTTCTGGTATTCGGGAGTCTGCTGGTACCTGTAGAACACCTCCTGCCACTGCGCATCGCTCAAGGGCGGGACAGTGCCGACGAGCGGCTGCCATTCCACGATGGAGAGCCCGGACTGGGTCAGGCGCGTGATGCCGCCCACTACCACCATTGCGAACACCAATGCACAGCAAACCAGCAGCCACGCCGCTACCTGCCTGCGTGCTAGACGGTCTGTTAGCGGATGGGCGCGCTGCTCCAGAGCCAGAGATTGTTCCATGTGCTCATTCTAGTCCACAGCCGCGAGCTGCTCGGCTGGAAACATCACCGCGATGAGGGGAGCGACGACAATGGCGCATAGGATTACGCATGAGTGAGATCGCTTGGACCAGCACATGCGGTCGCATTGAACCACGGGGGCTGTGTGCGTCAGCGCGCGCGGTCCGCGCCGATGTCCACGACTACGGTGCCGAGCTTCGTGCCCTTTTCGACCTCGGCGTGCGCATCGGCGGTACGCTCGAGCGGGAAGCGGGAAGCGATGCGATGGATCGCGCGACCCGTCTCGAGCCAGCGGACGATATCGCGTTGGGCCCGTTGCCTCGCATCGAGCGGGCAGCTGTTCAGAACTACCAGACGCAGCGTGAGGTTCCTGCGCATGCACGCAGATACGGGCAGCACCGGTTCGGGGTTCCCGCGGGAAGCGTACACGGCGATGGTGCCATTCAAGCGGATCGACTTGAGGCACGCATCCATGTTGCCGCCGAAGTCCACTTCCACGATCCGATCGACCCCGACTCCGCCTGTGACCTCCAGTACGCGCGCCGCCACATCTTCGCTGCGATAGTTCACGAGGACATCGGCGCCTGCGGCGAGCGCCTGTCCAGCCTTGCTCGCTGAGCTCACCGTAGCGATCACGCGTGCGCCGGCCCACTTGGCCAGTTGCACCGCGTAGTGCCCCACCGCGCCGGCGCCGCCGGTGACGAGGACGGTCTGGCCCTCGATGGGACCATCGGAGAACAGGCAGCGGTGCGCCGTCATGCAGGGGATGCCCAGGCAGGCGCCGGCGTCGAGCGGGGTATTGTCCGGCAGCCGTGCGATCAGCCCCGCGTCGAGCGCGATGTGTTCGGCCGCGGTGCCGAACGCGCGCCCACGCTGGCCGTTGTAGAGCCAGACGCGCTGGCCCAGCCAACCCGGCGGGACGCCGGCCCCGGTTTGATCGACCGTCCCGGCACCGTCACTGTTAGGAATGACGCGAGCGAACTCCATCGGGACATCACCGCGACGCCGGTAGCAGTCGGCGGGATTCACGCCCGAGGCGGCGACTTTGATGCGCACCTCGCCCGCGCCCGCCTCGGGAGTCGGCATTTCGCCGGCGACCAGCACCGCATGCGGCGGTCCGGTCCGCTCGTACCATACCGCTTTCACCTGTTTGCCCCCGGTGCGATACGATGAGTGCCCTTACCGGAACGCTTGGCCATCCCGGTCGGCGCTCCTGGTCACATCAACCAGACAGGAGAAGGAGACTGAACAATGGCGTCGCACAACAAGGTTGCAATCGTCACGGGGGCAGGGACGGGTATCGGCAAGGCGGTCACGCTGGCGCTGCTCAAGGACGGGTATCGGGTCGCACTTGCAGGCCGCAGGAAGGAGCCGCTGGAGCGGGTTGTCGCGGAGTCGGGCGCGGGCGCGCGAGCGCTGGCTGTTCCCACCGATGTGAGCGATGCGCAGTCCGTGCGAGCGCTGTTCACGAGAGCCAAAGAAGCATTTACACGACTCGACCTGCTGTTCAACAACGCCGGGGTCGGCGCACCGGGCGTGCCACTCGAGGAGCTCAGCTTCGAACAGTGGAAGACGGTGGTGGACATCAATCTCACCGGCGTGTTCCTGTGCACTCAGGAGGCTATCAAGAGCATGAAGAGCCAAGACCCGCGGGGCGGGCGCATCATCAACAACGGCTCCATTTCGGCGCACGCTCCGCGGCCCAACTCGGCCCCGTATACTTCTACGAAGCACGCTGTGACCGGGCTCACGAAGTCGACGTCTCTGGACGGGCGCAAGTACGATATCGCTTGCAGCCAGATCGACATCGGCAACGCTCACACTGAGCTGGCAGCGAGGATGGCGAGCGGCGTGCCACAGGCAAACGGTTCGGTCGCGGTCGAGCCGCTCATGGACGTGAATCACGTGGCGAGCGCGGTTCTGTATATGGCCAGCCTTCCGCTGGACGCCAACGTCCAGTTCATGACCATCATGGCGACGAAGATGCCGTTCGTGGGCCGCGGCTGAGGTCAACGCGACTTGCAGCGCAACCCGACCGGAAGGCGCGAGCGGCGTGGGGGACTTCGCTGTTGAGTAGGCCGGGCCGGGTGCGCAACGCTAGTCGGCGCGCCGCGCGAGTACCAGGTTGAACACCGACGAGTCAATGGGCACCAGGGCGCGAAGGCGTTCGTCCACGATGATGTGCACGCGGTCGCCGTAGCGGGCGAGCCGCCGCAGCAGGCCCTGGAAGTGATCCAGCTGATGGGCCTGGAAGGCCTCGACGCGCAACGTAACGCTGGCGCGCGTGTGCTTGAGCAGTCGCTCCAGGCCCGGTGCGGCGCGCTTGAAGAAGGACCCGTCGAGCCGGCCCTTCAGGCACACTGCCAGGTCCGGGGCGCTGGTCTGATGTAACTTCAACGTCACGTCGCCAGCGGCCACGTAGCCGCCGATGGCGCTGCGCACGGCATCCACCCGCTGCTCCAGGGAGCCAGCCTCGACCTGCTCGACTGTCAACCGACGCTCGGCGAATTCCCGCATGGATAGGCCTGCGATCCAGTCCGAGATCACCGTTGCGAATTGAGACGTCGTGCGCCAGGGGAGGCTGCGCAGGAACTGCCAGATGCGGCTCGGGCCTCCGGGTACGATCCCTTTCCACACCAGTCGCCAGGTGATTCCAAGCCCATCCCGCGTGGAGTAGCCGCCGCCGTAGTTTGGTGCGCTGAGGTAAGGCAGCTTGTTGCGGATGCGCAGCGCGATCTCGCGGTCGGTCAGCAGGCGCTTGTAGAGCGCGATGTAGCCGTCGACCATCGCCTCGTAGGGCATGTTCTTGGGGATGACGTTGGTGCCCGGCCGTGTGTTCTCGTGAGCGTGCTCCAACGTGCTCAAGCGGCCGTCCTTCTTCAGGCGATCGTAGAGCGGGGTCTTGGGTATCGCGGTGAGCAGCCCGACCATGGCCGACTGAATGCCAGCGTCGGAGATGAACTGATACTGCTGCTCGAAGGCGTCCAGCGTGTCGTGATCGAAGCCGATGATGAACCCGGCCAGGACGTCGATGCCGTAGGAGTAGATGCGGCGGACCGAGGTGAGGATGTCCTCGTGCAGGTTCTGGGTCTTGAGCGTCTCCTTCAGACTTGCGGGGTCGGTGGATTCGATGCCGATGAACACCCAGCCGAAGTTAGCGTCGCGGAACAGCTGCAGCAGGTCCTTGTGCTGCGCCATGTTGAGCGAGGCCTCGGTGCCGAAGCTGAACTTGTAGTTGTGCTTCTCCTGGTACTCCTTGAGGAAGGCCAGCAGCTTCTTGGCCACCGGCAGGTTGCCGATCAAATTGTCGTCCACGAAGAACGCATTGTGGATATTGAAGCGGCGCAGCTCGTCCAGCTCGCGGCCCACCTGCTCCAGGCTCTTCACGCGCGGCTTGCGGCCGAACATGATGATGATGTCGCAGAACTCGCAGCGGAACGGGCAACCGCGCGAGAACTGCAGCGAGATGTAGGAGTAGCGGTCGAGCTTGAGCAGGTCGAAACGCGGCGTGGGCGAATCGGTGAGCGCCACGGTCCCGGTCTCGTGGTACAGCGCTTTGGGGGTGCCCTGTTCGAAGTCGCGGCAGAACTCCTTCCAGATGTACTCGGCTTCACCGGCGATGACGGTGTCGGCCAGCGTGGTGTATTGCTCAGGGCACAGCGACGCATAGCTGCCTCCGGCGACCACGTAGTGGCCGCGGCCGCGGTAGTAGGCCAGCAGCTCCTGCTGGCGCGGGAACTGTACGCCCATGCCGCAGATGCCGATGATGTCGGCCTGCGGTTCCAGCGGGATCGGCTCGATGTTCTCGTCGACGATCTCGATCTCCCAGTGCGGCGGGCACAGCGCCGCCAGCGTGGCCAGGCCCAGCGGCGGGCTGATGGCGCGCTTGTTCGGCAGGATCTCGCTGAGCGCCCACTTGGAGCTCCAGAAGCTTTCCGGGAACCGCGGGTTGATCAGCAGCAGGCGCATGTCACCTGTCCTCTGTTGGTATGCGACGTCCGAATACTACAGCGCAAAGAGCGGGCCACTTCGCTCCGTTCGTTCTCGGTACGGGAAGCGCCTGCATGATACTCCACTTGAAGTTGGCGAGCTTCCCGCTGCCAGCTAGCATCGTGACGAAGATGCCGTTCGTGGGCCGCGGCTAGGTCAACGCGACTTGCAGCGCAACCCGACCGGAAGGCGCGAGCGGCGTGGGGGACTTCGCTGTTGAGTAGGCCGGGCCGGGTGTGCAACGCTAGTCGGCGCGCCGCGCGAGTACCAGGTTGAACACCGACGAGTCAATGGGCACCAGGGCGCGAAGGCGTTCGTCCACGATGATGTGCACGCGGTCGCCGTAGCGGGCGAGCCGCCGCAGCAGGCCCTGGAAGTGATCCAGCTGATGGGACTGGAAGGCCTCGACGCGCAACGTAACGCTGGCGCGCGTGTGCTTGAGCAGTCGCTCCAGGCCCGGTGCGGCGCGCTTGAAGAAGGACCCGTCGAGCCGGCCCTTCAGGCACACTGCCAGGTCCGGGGCGCTGGTCTGATGTAACTTCAACGTCACGTCGCCAGCGGCCACGTAGCCGCCGATGGCGCTGCGCACGGCATCCACCCGCTGCTCCAGGGAGCCAGCCTCGACCTGCTCGACTGTCAACCGACGCTCGGCGAATTCCTTCATGGAAATGGCGCCGACCCAATCTGCGATCACCGTTGCGAGCTGATGGGGTGCGCGCCAGGGCAGGCTCCGTACGAACTGCCAGATCCGGCTCGGGCCTCCGGGCACGATGCCCTTCCACACCAAGTGCCAGATGATGGCGAGCTGTTGACCCTTCGAGTACCCGCCGGAATAGTTGGGCGCGCGCAGGAAGCGCAACTGGTTGCGGATGCGCAGCACGATCTCGCGGTCGGTCAGCAGGCGCTTGTAGAGCGCGATGTAGCCGTCGACCATCGCCTCGTAGGGCATGTTCTTGGGGATGACGTTGGTGCCCGGCCGTGTGTTCTCGTGAGCGTGCTCCAACGTGCTCAAGCGGCCGTCCTTCTTCAGGCGATCGTAGAGCGGGGTCTTGGGCGCCGCCGTGAGCAGCCCGATCATAGGGAACTGGATGCCAGCGTCGGTGATGAACTGATACTGCTGCTCGAAGGCGTCCAGCGTGTCGTGGTCGAAGCCGATGATGAACCCGGCCATGACGTCGATGCCGTAGGAGTAGATGCGGCGGACCGAGGTGAGGATGTCCTCGTGCAGGTTCTGGGTCTTGAGCGTCTCCTTCAGACTTGCGGGGTCGGTGGATTCGATGCCGATGAACACCCAGCCGAAGTTAGCGTCGCGGAACAGCTGCAGCAGGTCCTTGTGCTGCGCCATGTTGAGCGAGGCCTCGGTGCCGAAGCTGAACTTGTAGTTGTGCTTCTCCTGGTACTCCTTGAGGAAGGCCAGCAGCTTCTTGGCCACCGGCAGGTTGCCGATCAAATTATCGTCCACGAAGAACGCATTGTGGATATTGAAGCGGCGCAGCTCGTCCAGCTCGCGGCCCACCTGCTCCAGGCTCTTCACGCGCGGCTTGCGGCCGAACATGATGATGATGTCGCAGAACTCGCAGCGGAACGGGCAACCGCGCGAGAATTGCAGCGAGGCGTAGTGATAGCGGTCGAGCTTGAGCAGGTCGAAACGCGGCGTGGGCGAATCGGTGAGCGCCACGGTCCCGGTCTCGTGGTACAGCGCTTTGGGGGTGCCCTGCTCGAAGTCGTGGCAGAACTCCTTCCAGATGTACTCGGCTTCGCCCGCAATTATGGTGTCGGCCAGCGTCGTGAACTGCTCAGGGCACAGCGACGCATAGCTGCCTCCGGCAACCACGTAATGGCCGCGCGCCGCGGTAGTAGGCCAGCAGGTCCTGCTGGCGCGGGAACTGGACGGCCATGCCGCAGATGCCGATGATGTCGGCCTGCGGTTCCAGCGGGATCGGCTCGATGTTCTCGTCGACGATCTCGATCTCCCAGTGCGGCGGGCACAGCGCCGCCAGCGTGGCCAGGCCCAGCGGCGGGTTGATAGCCCGCTTGCCGAGCAGGATATTGTCGAGCGCCCACTTGGAGCTCCAGAAGCTTTCCGAGAAGCGCGGGTTGATCAGCAGCAGGCGCATGGCCACCTTTCCTTGATAGTTATGCGGCGTCCGGAGCGGCGGCGCGATCGGTTGCCCCGCTGAGCGGTGACAAAAGAAGCGCCTGCATCATACTCTAACTTGTAGCCGCTGAAGGCGGTCGGCGGGCTGAATCGGTGTGCATGTCTTGGCGTCCAGAATACTACCCAAGAAAGACGCGCAGCAAAGTGAAGGCATGTTGCACTGCGACCACATACCCGGGTGCTTAAGCGTACACTGGCCGAGCCTGATGACCTACTACGCGATCAAGGTTTTGATCTCGGCTGTTGTCATTGTCTTGGTCTCCGAGCTGGCCAAGCGCAGCTCGTTGCTGGCCGCCTTAGTTGCATCGCTGCCAGTTACATCCTTGCTCGCGTTCGTCTGGCTCTACTGGGAGACGGGAGACACGGCGCGCGTCTCCAGTCTGTCAATCGATATTTTCTGGTTGGTCATCCCTTCACTTGCGCTGTTCCTGGCACTACCGCTGTTTCTGCGCGTGGGCTGGGCATTTTGGCTGAGTCTGCTTGCAGCAGTCGCAGTCACGGCGCTGTGCTACGGGATTCTGCTCTCGCTGCTGCGCCTTCTGGGGCTGCGCACCTAGAGAACGGTGACCCAGCACAATCAGCCGTGTGGAGCGGACCTTATTCGGTGTTCTTGATCAACTCGCCGAGCAGCTTCTTGAGCTGCTCGGCCTTTTTCGTTCCAACCGCCGCGTTGATAGCCTCGTGGTGCTGGTCGACGCACTCCCTCAGCCGTCTGACCAGCGCCAGCCCATGGTCGGTGATGTAGACCAGCACCCGTCGGCTGTCGGCGGTATCCGCGCGGCGATGCACAAAGCCGCCGCTCACCATTCGGTCGATGGTCTTGGTGAGCGTGGGATGGTTCATCAGCACCAGCTCCGCGAGCTCGCCCATGGAGCGTCCCTGCTCATCGCTCAGCACCTCGAGGATGCGCCAGTGCTCGATCTGCACTCCCTCTTCGCCCAGCGCGCGCTCAAGCTGGACGGTGATCTGACGGTTGGCTTGGGCCAACAGGTAGGCCAGATAGTTCGTGATCGGTTCAGCGTTCATGTCCGGGGCGGATGTCTATCCAGAACAAGGTGCTTCGCGTAGGATTTCAGTATACGTTTTCCTCCGGAAAAAGAGATAACCCGCGCGGCCGGTTACGGCTTCTGAAGCCGAATCTCCGGAGCAACGCCGCGCAATCGCGATCCAGGGAGGATCCGAGGGTGGTGCCAGACTCCATGCACAGCCGGGAGATGGATAGCCGGCAGTTTCTGCTGCCCTCGCTGCGCAAGCAGAAGTTCCCTGGTGGTGAGCCGCGCACTATCCCCGATGCCTGGTTCCAGCGGCGCCACGACCGCGTGTTCACCGTCGGGTTGCTGGTGCCAACGAGCGGTTCGGCTGGCATCTGGGGCCCGTCCACCATAGCCTGCGCTCGTCTAGCGGCGGACGAGATCAACCGAGGCGGCGGCCTGCTGGGTCAGGAATTGAGCCTGCGCGTGGTGGATGCCGCAGACGAGGTCGGCGACTTGCCGGAGCTGACCGAACAGATCCTGGACGGCGCAGAGATCGACGCTATCGTCGGAATGCACATCAGCGCCGTGCGGCAGAAGCTGAGAAGTTCGGTCCGGGGCCGAGTCCCGTACGTTTACACGCCGCTGTACGAGGGTGGAGAACGTACCCCGGGGGTATATGCCATCGGCGAGACGCCGCAACAGCAGCTTCGCCCGGCCATCCGGGCGCTGGTCGAGCGCTTCCGCCTCAAGCGCTGGGCGCTTCTCGGCAACGACTACGTGTGGCCGCGCATCTCGCACGCGCTGGCGCGGGCTTACATCCGTGAGGTGGGCGGTGAGGTCGTCGACGATCTCTATCTCCCCTTCGGCATGACCGATTTCGGCGCGGTGGTGGCTCGGGTGGCGCGCTTGAAAGCCGATGGACTGCTCTTGTCGCTGGTTGGCCAGGATGCGGTTGGCTTCAACCGCGAGTTCGGGGCTGCCGCCGGGCGAGCGCGCGGCATGGTGCGGGTATCCTGCGCCATCGAGGAGAATGGGCTGCTCGCTATGGGCGCCGACAACACCGATGGCCTGTATGCGGCAGCGGCCTATTTTGCTGGCCTGTCCACCGATGCGAATCTGGCGTTCAAGGAGCGCTACTACGGCCTCTTCGGCGACCGCGCCCCCACGCTCAACGCTCTCGGCCAATCCACCTACGAGGGCATGCACTTCCTCGCAGCCCTCGTCGAGCGTAGCTTCAGCCGCAAGCGGCCGTGGTCAATGCCCGGCGCCGAACCGATCCAGTACCGCAGTGCCCGCGATGCGGTGTACCTGGACAACGACCGCAAGCTGGGCCCGATTTACCTCGCCCAAGCCGAAGGCCACTTGTTCCAAGTCGTGCGGCGGCTGTAGTCCCTGTCGACGCATTGCACTCATTAGCGCGCGTTTGGGCGTTCGCCTGCCGACCCCTAGCACTGCCTTTTCTCCAACCGGCGGCGGGCTGATCCTTTCCCCGGAAAACATTTTCCTTGACTTGGAAAATATTTGCTGCCGAAAATAGGACGATTGGGAAACCCCGGTAGAGCACGGGCGTCCCGGTCCCCATAACCAGGAGGAGGCTGCTGTGGTCGTGTTCCTGACCATCATCGGTGTCGTCATCGCCATTGCAATCCTGGTGGCGTTCATAAATCGCTTCTACCGCAAGTCCACCCGTGACGTCGCTCTGGTGCGCACCGGATTTCGCGGTCAGAAGGTTGTATTGTCCGGCGGTTGTCTGGTGCTGCCCTTCCTGCACAAAGTCGAGGAGATCAACATGCGGACCAACCGCGTGGATGTCCGGCGCACCGGGGACAAATCCCTGATCGCCGCCGATCGCATCCGCGTGGACGTGGAGCTGGAGTTCTACGTGCGGGTGCAGCCCACCCCAGATGGGGTCGCGACCGCCGCGCAGGCGATCGGTGCGCGTGCGCTGAATCCCGATGGCATCCGCAACCTGCTGGAAGGCCGGTTTATCGATGCGCTGCAATCGGTCGCGGCCGGCGAGACAATGGACAGCCTGCACGAGAAGCGGGGCGGGTTCGTGCGGCACGTCGCCGACCACTTGCGCGAGAACCTCGGACAGAATGGAATGTTGCTCGATTCTGTGTCCCTCACACGTCTGGACCAGGCATCGTTCGCATCTCTGGACGAGAACAACGCGTTCAACGCCGTCGGGATGCGCCAGCTGGCCGAGATCATCTCGACCAACAAGAAGCAGCGCACACAGATCGAGGCGGAGGCGGAGATTGCGGTGCGCCAGACCCAGCTCGAAGCTACCAAGCGGCGCCTGAACCTGCAGCAGCAGGAAGAGCAAGCGCAGATCGCTCAGCGAATCGAGATCGAGAAGACCAAAGCGCTCAGCGACGCCGAGACGGCCAAGGCGCGTGAGGATGCCATGGTGGCAAGCGAGAACGCCAGGATCACTCGGGAGCGGGAGACCCGAGCGATGGATCTGGCCAAGCAGCGGGAACTGCGCAAGCTGGAGATCGAATCGAAGCTCACCTCGGAGGTGCACACAGTCGACAGCGCAATCCGCCTCGCAGCCAAACACGTCGAAGAGGCCAAAGCGCAGGCCGAGGCCGAGCGAGCGCGGGCGGCCGTCGTGCTGGCCCAGGAGCACGTCCAGACCGAGCGCGAGCGCGCCATCGCCGATCGCTCCCGAGAAATGGCTGTCAAGCGGGTGCAGGAAGAGGGAGAGGTCGAGGCCGCAAAGGCCGACACCGAGGCGGCCGTGGTGATCAAGCGGGCACAGGCCGACTCCCAGGCGGTGCGCACCCGAGCCGAAGCCGAGCGCCTGCGGCTGCTGGCTGAATCGGAGGGAGCCAAGGCCAGGATCGCGGCCGAGAACACCCGCAGCGACAGTCTGACCAAACTGGAACTTGAACGCCACCGGCTCGACAAGCTGCCGGAGATCGTCTCGCAGATGATGAAGCCGGTAGAGAAAATCGACAGCATCCGCATTCATCAGGTGAGCGGTCTCGGTGCAACTCCGGGAATGGCAGGCACCGGCGCAGAGGCCGGCTCTCGCCCGCCGGTCAACCAGGTGATGGACAGTATTCTGGGCATGGCTCTTCAGCTTCCGGCGTTGAAGAGCATAGGCGAGTCCATTGGCTACGACTTCTCGTCCGCGTTGCCCAAGACGGAGGGCGCCGGTGAGCAAGGCAAGAAGTCCTGATCGTTTCAATCTAATCGTGAGGGGAGGAGACTCAAATGGCGTTTACACGGCGTGATTTTCTGACCGCGGCCGGCGCTGCCACGGTTGCAGTCGGCCTGCCGAAAGCAGGCTTTGCACAGGGGAAAGAAATCAAGCTGGGCTCGGTGCTCGACAACTCCGGCAACCTCGACATCTACGGCAAGCCGATGGTGATGACCACGCAGCTTGCTGTCGAGGAGCTGAACGCGTCTGGCGGCCTGCTGGGCCGCAAGATCCAGCTGATCCAGTACGACACGCAGTCGGATATTGCGTTGTACACCAAGTTCGCACAGCAGCTCGCGCGCGAGGACAAGGTCGACGTCGTGCACGGAGGGATCACCTCGGCTTCGCGCGAGGCCATCCGCCAGACCTTCAGGCGCAGCGACACGCTCTACTTTTACAACGTGCTTTACGAAGGAGGCGTGTGCGACCGCAATATCGTGGTTACCGGGACCACGCCGGCCCAGGCAGTCGAGCCCATCGTCGAGCGCGCCATGAAGCAGTGGGGCAACAGGGTCTACATCCTGGCGGCCGACTACAACTACGGGCAGATCACCGCGAAGTGGTTGAGCCCACTACATTCAGCAGCGCAAGGGGACCGTGGCAAAGACCGACTTCTTCCCGCTCGACGTGTCGGACTTCGGTTCGACCATCGCCAAGATCCAGCAGGAGAAGCCCAATTGGGTGGTCTCCGCGCTGGTGGGCGGCGCACACATGTCGTTTTACCGGCAGTGGGCGGCCTCCGGAATGAACAAGAAGATCCCGCTCGCCTCTACCACCTTCGGCGTCGGGAATGAGCACCTGGCACTCTCCCCCGCGGAAGGCAACGGTATTTTGATTGCGGGCAACTACAGCCAGGAGTCGCCGTTGCCGGCCAACAAGCAGTTCCTTGCCAAGTTCGGCAAACGCTTCGGTGATACCAAGATCGTGCACGAGATCGCGGTGTCGCAGTACCACGGGATCCTGGTATGGGCGGAGTGTGTGCGCAAGGCGGGCACTCTGGACCGCGCGGCGATGCTCAAGGCCATCGAGTCCGGCGTCTCCATCGACGGGCCGGCCGGCAAGGTGACGATCGATGCCAAGACCCACCACGCCGCGCTCGATATCCATGTCATGGAGGTCAGGGACCAGAAGCTCGCCATCCTTGAGACGGTCAAGCAGCGGCCGCCGAGCGACACGGCTCAGTATTGCGACCTGCTGAAGAACCCGAACGAGAACAAGCAATACGAAGTGAACATCTAGCTCGATGGACTACGCGGGCGTCGTCGGGCTCGAAATCCTGTACATGATCGCGTTCCTGGCGCTGACCAGCGCCGGGCTCGCGATCGTGTTCGGGATGATGCGGGTAATCAACCTGGCGCATGGGGAGTTCGTGATGCTGGGGGGCTACGCGACCATCGCATGCTCCCGCGCCGGCATCGACATATACCTTGCGATGCTCGTGATCGCGCCGCTGGTGGTGGGTGTCGTGGGCCTCATCGTCGAGCGCGCGATCATCCGGTTTTTGTATGGACGCATGATCGACACCATGCTCGCGACCTGGGGCTTGAGCCTGCTGCTCATCGGGCTGGTGACGCTGATCTTCGGCAACACGGCGGTCAGCGTCCCCGCACCAATCCCCGGCTATCAGCTCGGCGACTACCAGATGGGGGGCTACAACCTCTTCATCATCCTGGTCACGGCTGCACTGTTCGTCGCGATGTGGGGCGTGCTGAGGTTTACTCGCGCGGGGCTGATTGCCCGAGGCGCGATGCAGGGTCCCGACGTCGTGGCCGCCCTCGGCTACGATCCGCGCAAGGTGTACATGGTCACGTTCACGGTCGGGGCGGCCCTGTCCGGGCTTGCCGGTGGAGTGCTCGCGCCGCTTACCGGTCTGCTGCCCTCGTCGGGCGGCGCCTACATCGCGAAGGCCTTCATCACCGTGATCACGGGCGGCGCAGCAGTCATCTCCGGCACGCTGTCCAGCGCCGTCATCTTCGGGACGGTGAACCAGATCGTCTCCTTCGCCGCGCACCCGGTGACCGGCGAGATCGCCATGCTCGTGCTCGCGATCATCTTGCTGCGCCTGATGCCGAGTGGGATCACCGGCCGCTTCTTCCGGGACAGCACATGACCGCCTGGCAGTCGGTTGGGCGGATGCGCTGGGGTTGGTTCCTTCTCGCATCGGCAGCGCTGGTGCTGTTGCCGCTGGTATCCGAGACGAACACGCCCACCCTCTTGCTGATCTGGGCCTTGTTTGCCCTTTCGCTCGGCATGATGTGGGGCTACGCCGGGCTGCTGAGCTTCGGGCACTCCGCGTATTTCGGCCTCGGCGCGTACGCCTATGCGATTGCGGTGATCAACATCGGGGAAAGCACCGTGCCCCTGTTGCTTGCGATGCTGGTTCCAGCCATCGTGGCGGCGGTGATCGGTGCGATGATGTTCTACGGGCGCATCAGCGACGTCTACATGGGGGTCATCACGCTGGTGGTGACGCTCATCCTGTTCAAATTCATGAGTGCCACGGCCGGTGATGCGTACGCCATCGGCGCCGCGCGCTTGGGCGGCTTTAACGGTATTCCCGGATTTCAGACACTTAACGTCCCGGGCCATCCCGAGATCTCGCTGTTCGGGTTACCCACGTACTATATCTGTGCCGCATCGCTCTTATTTTGTTACCTCCTTTGCCGCTGGATCCTGGCGCGCTCTTTCGGGCGCGTCCTGATCGGCATCCGGGAGAACGAGGCGCGCTGCGAGCTGATGGGCTACAACGTCCCCGCCTGCAAGACCGTGATCTTCACCATCAGCGCAGCAATGGCAGGGTTGGCCGGTTGTCTGTTCGCGAACTGGGCCGAAATCGTTACGCCTCGAGTGTTTAGCCTCGGACAGGCTGCGGAAGTTCTGATCTGGGTGATCGTCGGAGGGCTGGGCACGCTGATCGGGCCGATCCTGGGGGCGGTCGTTCTCGGCTACGTCAAGATCCTGCTGGGCAGCCAGACCGTCATCGACAACTCCCTCGTACTCGGCATTCTGCTGATCGTGGTCGTGCTCGCGATTCCGCGTGGGGTGGTGCCGGCGTTGCAACGCGTATGGGCTGCTCGCAGACGCTGGTCGAATCGGCGTGAGGCGCAGAGCGGCGGCGCCCGCCGCAGGCTGGGCGCGGCACCCTAGCGGCGAGCGCAATGACCGGCGTCGTCGAGACCCAGGAGCTGACCATGCGCTTCGGCGGCGTGGTGGCTGTCAACGCCGTCAACTTCTCACTGCGTGAGCGCGAGTTGCGCTGTTTGATCGGGCCCAACGGTGCGGGGAAGAGCACCTTCTTCAAGTGCCTCACCGGCCAATACCGCCTGACCCACGAGAACGGCCGTGTTTTGATCCGCGGCACCGACGTTGTCGGCTGGCGGACCCACCAGGTCGTACGGCTCGGCGTCGGCGTCAAGACCCAGGTGCCATCGGTCATGCAAGGCCTCAGCGTGCAGGAGAACCTCTGGCTTTCGGCGCGGCGCATCCACGGTTGGGCGGGGGCTGCGGGTGCCGTGGACGAAGTGAGCGCCGAGCTACGCCTGAGCGAGATCCTGCGGCGCCTCGTCGGAGAGCTGTCCCATGGTCAGCGGCAAATGGTCGAGATCGGCATCGTGCTGATCCAACGGCCCTGGCTCGTGCTCCTCGACGAGCCGGCCGCAGGCATGACCGGCAATGAGGTCGAGCGCCTAGTCGCTGTGATCCGGCGCATCAACCAGACAGCGTCGGTTATCGTCGTGGATCACGATATGGGGTTCGTGCGGATGCTCGGATCGACAGTCACCGTGTTCCATCAAGGTTCGGTCTTGGTGGAGGGGCCCGCCGACAAGGTCCTCAACGACCCTATGGTGCGGGAGGTCTACATCGGGAATCGCGCCGCATGAAACCGCAACTCGCCTCCGCCGGTGACGTTGCCGGGGTCGCGTCGCCTGAGGCCGAGGCGGGCACAGGCACGGGGCGGATCTTGCTGGAAGTGGCCGACCTGCGCTCGGGATATGGGCGCGTGCCCGTCCTGCACGGAGTGAGCTTCCGGCTCCATGAGGGCGAGGCGCTGGGCATTGTCGGCCACAACGGCATGGGCAAGACCACGCTGCTCAAGACCATCATGGGGCTGCTGCCGACCAGTGGCGGCCACATCATGCTCGACGGGACCGACGTCACGCGCGAGCCTGCGCACGCGCGAAGCCGGCGCGGCCTGGCCTATGTGCCGCAGGGGCGCGGCATCCTGCCGGGTCTTTCCACGCTGGACAATCTGCGCCTGGCGTGGACCGGCGATTCCCACGAATCGGAGCAGGAAGCCGTCGACCGGTGCGTGGCGCTGTTCCCGCGACTTGCGCCCCTGCTCGGGCGACGTGGCGGTGCGCTTTCCGGAGGCGAGCAGCAGCTGCTCGCACTGGCGCGTGCTCTGGTGCCCAACCCCTGGATCGTGCTGTTGGACGAGCCGTCCGAAGGGGTGCAGCCGTCGATCGTGCACGAGATCGGGCAGATCCTCTCGCGTCTGAAGAGCGAGGCGAAGCTTGCGATCGTGATCGTCGAGCAGAACCTCGACATCGTGCTCGACGTAGCGACCAAGATCGCAGTACTCGAACGCGGACGCATCGAGCGTCAGTTCGGCCCCGACGAGGTCGGTGCTGGCAGTGCGTTGGTCGATGCCCTCGGCCTGGGCTCTGTGCGCATGACGCGTGGCACCGGCGCCGCCGCTCGGGCCGCACCGGCACCGGGGCCGAGTACTGCCACGCCCACCATATCGCCCGCGCCGCGTATGCCCTCGGCATCGGCCTCATCGGCGGCGCCCGTCTCACCGACCAAAATCACAGCCGGCACTGTAGCGCCGGGAGCAGGGGTATCTATGACCAGCGTAAAGCGACCCAGCCTCGAGCAGATGAAGGACATCGTGAGCTCGCTGCACATGAGCATGTCCGATCGGGAGATCGGGGAGTACATGGAAGTCATGGAGGCTACGTTCCAGGCCTACGATCGGCTGCAGCAGCTCCCGGACAATCTGCCGCCGGTACGCTATCCGCGCACCCCGGGCTACCGCCCTGGCGCCGCGGAGAATCCGCTCAATGCGTGGGCGGTGAAATCCGAAGTGCGTGGTGCGCCCTACGGTCCGCTGGCGGGCAAGCGTGTCGTGCTCAAGGACAATGTGTGCCTTGCAGGTGTGCCCATGATGAACGGCGCCTCGACGCTCGAAGGCTATGTCCCCGACATCGACGCAACCGTCGTCACTCGAATTCTCGATGCTGGCGGGACCATCTTGGGAAAGGCGCACTGCGAATACTTCTGCCTGTCCGGCGGCAGCCACACCTCCGCGCTCGGCCCGGTGCACAACCCGTACAAGCACGGCTTCTCCGCGGGAGGCTCATCGTCGGGATGTGGCGCGCTGATAGGCGCCGGTGAGGTGGAGATGGGCATCGGTGGTGACCAGGGCGGGTCGATCCGGATGCCTTCCTGCTGGAGCGGATGCTACGGCATGAAGGCCACGCATGGGCTGGTTCCCTACACGGGCGTGATGCCCATCGAGGCGACCATCGATCACACGGGCCCGATGACGCGCACGGTCGCCGACAATGCCCTGCTGCTCGAGGTCATCGCTGGCGCGGATGGACTGGACCCGAGGCAGTACGACGTGCGCGTGGACAAATACACCGCCTCGCTCGGCCGAGGCGTGGCGGGGATGCGGATCGGCGTCGTCAGCGAGGGCTTCGGGCACGCGTCGAGCGAGCAGGACGTGGATCAGAAGGTGCGCCAGGGAGCGGAGCGATTGCGGACCTTGGGCGCTATCGTAGATGACGTGGCAATTCCGATGCACCTCGACGGTCCCGCCATCTGGACTGCCATCGCGCTCGAAGGCCTGGAGATGCAGATGATGCACGGCAACGGTATGGGCTTCAACTGGAAGGGGCTCTACACCACCAGCCTGCTCGATGCGCACGCCAACTGGCGGTCGCGCGCCAACGAGTTGTCCCGCACCCTGAAAATCTCCATGCTCGTCGGCGAATACTTTGTGCGCCACTATCGCGGCCACTTCTATGCCAAGGCGCAGAACCTCGGGCGAGCGTTGCGCCAGGCTTATGACGAAGCGCTGAACCGCTGTGACTTGCTGCTCATGCCCACGCTGCCGATGAAGGCAACGCCGCTGCCCGATCAGAACGCTCCGCTCGCGCTCTACTGCCAGCGTGGCTTCGAAATGCTCCCCAACACCTGCCCGTTCGACGTGACGGGACACCCGGCCATGAGCATCCCCTGCGGGATGAGCCAGGGGTTGCCGATCGGCCTGATGCTGGTCGCCAAACACTACGGCGAGTCCACGATCTACCGCGCCGCACACGCCTTTGAGCAACTGGGCGACTGGCGCGCCTTTTAGCCGGCCGTGTGAGCATGAACCCTTTCGCCTCCGACTGGCTGCGTTCGGAGCGCGCCGACGCGCGCCGACCGCGTGGTGGCCTGTCTTATGTTGTCGGCGCGACCGATGACCCGCTCAAGTTCCTGACCATCCCAGCGCTCCTGGATCGGGCGGTCCGACGCCATGGGGCCCGCGAGGCGGTGATTTACGCCCCTACGCGCGAGCGGCTGTCGTGGCATGACCTCAAGCGCCGCTCAGATGACGTGGCGGCTGGATTGCTCGCGCTCGGCGTGCAGCGCGGAGACCGGGTCGGGATCTGGGCGCCGAACTGCGTCGAGTGGCTCCTCGTGCAATTCGGCGCCGCGGGAATTGGAGCGATCCTGGTCAATATCAATCCGGCCTACCGTGTCACCGAGCTCGAGTACGCCCTGAACAAGGTCCAGTGCCGCGTACTGGTGATGGCAGGTCAGCTCAAGTCGAGCGACTACATCGCAATGATGAAATCGCTCGCGCCGGAGCTCGCAACCTCGGGGCGCGCACAGCCGCTCAAGCTGGGCCGCTTTCCGTACTTGGAGCGCGTCGTCTTGATCGGTGAGGAGGCCCCGCTCGCGGGGATCTTCACGTTCAAAGAGCTGACGGCGCTCGCGGGGCCGGCACATCGTAATCGACTGCCGGAGCTGGCTGGGGCGCTCGATCCCGACGATGCGATCAACATCCAGTTCACGAGCGGGACCACGGGCGCGCCAAAGGGTGCCACGCTGTCGCACTACAACGTGCTCAACAACGCCCGCTTCAGCGCGAAAGCCATGCGCTTGAGCGAGCGAGACCGGTTGTGCGTCCCGGTGCCCCTATATCACTGCTTTGGCATGGTGCTGGGCGTTCTGGCCTGCACTGCCGCCGGCGCGACCATGGTTTTCCCCGGCCCCAGCTTCGACGCCGAGGAAACGCTGCGCGCCATGCACGACCATCGCTGCACCGCGCTGCACGGCGTGCCCACGATGTTCATCGCGCAGCTCGAGCACCCGCGCTTTCCCAGCTATGACGTGTCATCGTTGCGCACCGGGATCATGGCCGGCGCGCCCTGTCCGGTCGAAGTGATGCGCCGGGTGATCTCGGAGATGCACATGACCGAAGTGACGATCGGTTACGGCATGACTGAGACGAGCCCGATCTCGTTTCAATCGAGCACGGATGAACCGCTGGAGCGGCGGGTGTCTACCGTGGGCCGGGTGCAGCCGCATGTCGAAGTCAAGATCGTCGACTCGCACGGTCGGATCGTTCCCGTAGGGCGCAGTGGCGAGCTTTGCACGCGCGGCTATCTGGTGATGCACGGCTACTGGGACGACCCCGAACACACGCGCGAAGCCATCGACGCCGCCGGCTGGATGCACAGCGGTGATCTCGCGACCATCGATGCCGACGGCTATTGCAACATCGTCGGGCGCGTCAAGGACATGTTGATTCGCGGCGGGGAGAACGTCTTCCCGCGCGAGATCGAGGAATATCTCTATCGGCATCCCAAGGTGCAGGAGGCTCAAGTGTTCGGCGTGCCCGATGCCAAGCTCGGCGAAGAGGTCTGCGCCTGGATCCTGCTCAAGCCGGGCACCAGCGCGACGGAAGACGAGATCAAGGATTTCTGCCGCGGGCAGATCGCCCACTACAAGGTGCCGCGCTACGTGCGATTCGTAACAGATCTACCCAGGACGGTTACCGGCAAGGCCCAGAAGTTCGTGATGCGGGAGGCGATGACGAAGGAGCTGGGCCTGGTCGTGCCGAAGACTGCTTGATTCGAAGCTGGCGTAGCGTTGCCCGCCCGACCCGTGTTCCCCACCGGCCCTAAAGTCGCGTTAGCTCGCCAAGGCTGACTAGCGCCCGGCGTCGTGTCTCGTCAATTCCACTTCAGAGAAAGCCAACGACCCCAGGGCCAGCTCGTCACAGGGCCCGGACAGCCCTCCGCCAGCGTCTACGCGCGCCGTGAATTCAGCGCTGCTCGATTGAAGCTTCGACCGCTTCGCGTTCGATCACCTGCTGGAGCAGCCGTTCCAGCATCTGTACGCGCTGCTCCATCTTTCTATGCATCATCATCATCCCGCGGCCCATCATGCCGCCTTCCTTCATCATCCCTCCCTTATTGTCAGCGTCCTTCTCACCCTCTTCCTTCATGCTCATTTTCATGTCGGAATGCTGGTTCGCGATGAGGTGCATCTGCTCGCGCAGCGCTTGCAGGTGCTGAGCAAGCAGCTCGCGCTTCTGGGCGGGCTCGGTGGTTTGCTGGATCTGCTGCATAAGGGCCTCGATCTTTTTCATGTTCTCCTGCAGCAGGCTCGGCTTGCTCCCATGCTCGTGAGGGACGGGGGATGTTGCTTCTGGCGCGGCGCCTTGAGCCTGATGGTGTGCGGAGTGGTCTTGCTCCTGATCTTGCGCTGACCCCAACGGCGCAGCACAGGTCAGGCCAAGGGCGATCAACAACGGCACTGCCTTCATCTTCTGTCTCCATCAAAGTACGCGGTAACCCGACGCCTCGCTGAGATTATTCCTCTCCCGTATCTCGGGGTTGACATAGGTCAATCCGCATCGCGCGGCGGGGCGGCCGGCGGTCTCTTTCAGCCGAGCCCGCTGACGCCTCACGCCTCGAGATCGCGCCTTTTCTGCTCGAACTCCTCGCGGCTGATCTCGCCGCGTGCATAGCGCTCTTCCAGGATGTCCAGCGCACGCCGCCGTTCGGTGTAGCCGCCGCGGCCGGCAAGCGGCCCGCGCATCATCGTCCACACGACCGCCACGATCACCACGAGGATCAAGATCCACCCGATGCCCATAAGCCCTCCCATTCCCCCTATCCAATCGCTGTGATCGCCCCACATCCCTTACCTCCGGTGATGGTTCTCGCCACTCGCGCTGACCAACGCCTGATACTGCTCCGGCGTGAGTTCCGGGAGCTTTTGCAGAAATGCCACGATGCCCCAAAGGCTCTGATCATCGTGCGTTTTGCCCCAAGCGGGCATCGCGGACATCTTGATGCCGTGCTTGATCACCCAGAACGTCTCGGCTGGGTCTAGATCGATCTTCTCGGTGAGGTCAGGTGGCTCCGGATAGAGCCCCTCACGCATCTCTGACTGTTTGATGCCCGGCGCGAGATGGCAAGCGACGCACATGGCGTCGTAGTGTTCGCCGCCCTCTGCGACGAGCTTGGGATCGCTCAGCGGCGGGACCCGGATCTCCTTGGCACGCACGGCGACCGAGCGATCCCGCACCGCCTCCATGACCGCGTAGACGAGCGCTGAATGCGGCACGTCGGCCGCCACGTCGAAGAGGCCGGAATAGACAAACAGCGCTCCCAGCGCACTTCCCGCAACTGCGATCAAAATCCAAGTCTTGAGTCGTGTCATGGTTGAGCCTCGATCGGTTAGAGCTTCCACGCTATGGTTCCAGCCGGCTGCTCGTACCAGCCGGGATCGCTGTAGTCGTTGTGCGCCAGGTTCTCGCGCACCTTGATCACCGTGAACATACCGCCCATCTCGAGCGGGCCGAACGGTCCTTCGCCCGTCATCATGGGCAGGGTGTTCTCCGGCAGCGGCATCTGCATTTGCGCCATGTCCGCCATGCCGTCCTGCCCCATCGACATGTAGCCTGGCACCAGCGCTCGGATTCTTGCGTCCAGATCGTCCTGCTTTACGCCCAGCATATTCGGCACGAGGTGGCCCATGGCGTTCATGGTGTGATGAGACTTGTGACAGTGCAGCGCCCAATCGCCCGGTTCGTCCGCCACGAACTCCATCACCCGGATGGCGCCCACAGCCACGTTGACGGTGGCCTCCGGAAACTGCGCGGTCTTCGGAACCTGCCCACCCTCGGTTTCGGTGACCGTGTAGGCGTAGCCGTGGATGTGGATCGGGTGGTCATGCATGCTCATGTTGGCGACGCGGATGCGCACGCGGTCGCCCTTGCGCACCACCAGCGGGTCGATGCCCGGGAACACGCGGCTGTTGAACGACCACAGGTTGAACTCGGTCATGGTCGCCGGCTTGGCGATGTAGGTGCCCGGCTCGATGTCCCACGCATGCAGCATGAAGCAGAAGTCTCGGTCCACCGCGGGCTGCCCGCGGCGCCCTGGGATGGATGATGAACATCCCCATCATGCCCATGGCCGCCTGCAGCATCTCGTCTGCATGCGGGTGATACATGAACGTGCCGTGCTGCCGAAGCGTGAATTCGTAGACGTAGGTCTCGCCCGGCTTGATATGTGGCTGCGTCAGCCCGCCCACACCGTCCATACCGTTCGGAAGAAAGATTCCGTGCCAGTGGATGGTGGTGTGCTCGGGAAGCCGGTTGGTCACCAGGATGCGCACGCGGTCACCTTCCACCGCCTCGATGGTCGGGCCGGGCGTAGAGCCGTTGTAGCCCCAGCAGTTCACCACCATGCCCGGCGCGAACTCGCGCTTCACCGGCTCGGCGATCAGATGGAACACCTTCACGCCGTTGTCCATCTTCGACGGCAGCGAGCTGCCGTTGAGCGTGACCACCGGGGTGTAGCTCTGCCCTTGAGGAGCCGGGATGGGCGGCTTGGTGGCTGCCGCCGCTTTCTCGGCGGCGGACGCTTCGCGCAGTGCGGCGGAAACGGCGCCGCCGGCGAGCAGAGCGGCACCGGTCTTGAGAGCTTGACGACGCGTGATCATGACGGTTTGTCTCCATGTCGATCGGGGGTATTCGTGGGCTCGGTGTCAGCCGATGCGGGGGTCGTACTGGAGGCGGGCCGGCTGTCGGCCGCTGCCGCCGCGGGCGGCGGGACCTTGCCGCCCAAGGCGAGTTCGAGATCCGTCCACGCCAGCCAGAACTCCTTGTTGGCCGCGACGTACTGGCGCGCCGTTTGCACCTGAGCCTGTTTCGCCAGCAGCAGGTCGTACACGCCCACCAGCATCCCGTTGTAGAGCTTGAGCGTCTCGCCCACGATGGTTTGCTGCAGCGGAAGGATGACGTCGCGGTAGTGGCGCACCATCTCGTGCGCTGCGGCCAGACGGGTACGGGCCTGGCGCGCTTCTGAGCGGATGTCTACCGCGAGCGCCGCGACGCGTTCCTCGCTGCGCTTCAGCTCCGCCTCCGCGCGGGCGACCCCCGCCTGGTGCTGGTTGAAGATGGGCAATCCCAGTTCGACTGTGGGTCCTACGAAAGAACCCAGATCGGGCTCGCGCTTGTAAGCGACTCCTATGCCGAACGGGCCCAGGTAACGGAATTGCCGGGTCAGGTTCAATGCTTGGGCCGCGGCGTCCGCGGTCTTCTTGGCTGCCGCAAGGTCGAGGCGTTGGGATACGGCCTGTGCTTCGACCTGTTCCAGCGGCGGAAGCGTATTCGGGACGGCCGGCAGTCGGCTCGGGATCTCCCATTTGGTGTCCTCGCCCCACACGCCCATCAGTCGGTTGAGCCGTTCACGGTCGGAGGCGAGCTGTGCTTCCGCTTGCGCCGATTCCAGCAGCGTCTGTGCGTAGAACGCCTGCTGAAGCGACTGGTCGCGCCGGCTCAGGTTGCCCGCGGAGCGTTGCCGCTGCGCCAGTTCTGCCGCCGCCTCGGTGGCGGTGACGACCTGCCGCGCCAGCTCGAGCGACTGGGCGTCACCCACGACAGTGAAGTATTGCGCCTGAACCTGCCGCGCGAGATCGACTACGTTGTTGGCCACTTCCAACGTCGTGCGCTGCGCCGCCGCTTCGCCCACTTTCTTGCGTGCCGACAGGCTGACCACGCTCACGAAGTCCTGCACGACCGAGGCTTCGGTAATGCTTCCCGCGTGGCCCGAGTACCAAGTGATGGAGAACACCGGGTTCTCGAGCAGGCCAGCCTCGACCAGATCGGCCTGCGCAACGCCCAAGCTCTCATAGTTCGCCTGCAGCTTGCGGTTGCTTAGCAGAGCGATCTGCACGGCGGTTTCGGCGGTAAGCTCCTGTTGCAACAGACGGCGGACGGCTTCGCGGGCGCGTCGGTCCTGCTCGCTGTCCCGGTTCCAGGCGATGTTGCTCTCCAGCCGCTGCGCTACGGTCTGTCGCACTTCGGGAAAGCGGGCGTCACGCTGCACCGATGCGCATCCAGCGACGGTCAGCAATGCAAATACGCCGGCTGCAGCGCCGAGCCTGGCGCGCTGTGCGCGGTCAGTGGTGACGCTCATGCGCACCCTCCTGGCTTGGCTGCTCGGCTTGCGGCGTCGCGTCCTGGTCTGCATTGGGAGCCACGTCCGATCTCGCTTCGGCTCCGTCAGCGAACGACCTGTATCTCGTCAGCGTGTTCGACGTCGGCATCGCAGCCGCAGCAGGTGCTGTGGGATTGGCCGGATGGTCCGGCGGGTACTCGAGCGGCGGGACAGTGGTGCAAGCCATCAGGACAAGGCTTGCCGCCGCGATCCAATGCATGGGTGCGACAGATGGTCTGTTGAAATCTGGTCTGTTGAAATCCATTTCGAGCTCCTTCGCTCGTCGTGCGTGGCTCCTGGCTCGTGAGATAGCTCGAGTCAGGTCATAGCGCGGCGCGCCGCCCGTGGGTTGGCAACGGCCGCGACGGGCGGCATCGAAGAATGGAACTGTCCGGCGGTCAGCGCCGGAAGCCGGCTTCGGCCGCGATCAGGCGATCGCGGCTAGCGGAGGAGGTGTGCGTTGCTCGGGAACGAACGGCGGTGGGAACGTCGGGGAAAACTGCGTGAAGCTTTGCGCGCCGACTGACTCGCCGACGCTCGGCGAGGTCGGGGCCACGGGCGAACAGGCCAGGTGACACACGCCGCAGTCATTGCAGGTCAGACTGCCCTCGGAGCCGCCGTGGTGATGCAGGCCGGCATGTGCGGCGTGGTGCCGGTGAGAGTCTGAGGTGCTTTGCGCTTCGCGGTGAATATGCACGGGCGATTGGGCAGTCGCATGCTCGGACGCTGAGACGTGGAATCCGTGCTTGCAGAACGGCATGGCGAGCGCGGCATAGCCCTGCAGCGGGAGCCACAGGATCATGAGCACGGTCAGAATAGATCGCCACCGTTGCATCGATACAGTATAGCCCTTCCGAGTAGGCGCGCGTCCCTGCGGGCGCGGTCAAAGGAGATCAGGCGAGATTGCCGCGCGCAGCACCGTCTCGCGACGTTCACCGCGCACCCGGTTGGTCAGCCACCAGACGGCGCCCTTCTTGATGCCCCACTCCGCGACCTCGCCCGATAGGAGCCAGGCCGCAGTCTGACCCAGCGTCGGCTGGTGCCCGACGACCAGCACCGCCCCCTTGCGGTTCGGCCAGCCGGCCGCGGAAAGGATGGCCTCGTAAGAGGCACCCGGACCGATCTCCTCCACCGTCTTGAACTCGTGGGTCAGCGCCTGTGCCGTCTGCCGCGCGCGGGCCGCTGGGCTGCACAGGATTTCGTTCTCGCTCGGCAGGTGCAGCTTGAGCCACTTCGCCATGTCGGCCGCCTGGCGGTGTCCCTTGCTGGTCAATTCCCGTGCGAGGTCGGGGGAGCCGTCTTGCGCATCCGCATGGCGCCAGAGAATCAGATCCATCAGTGCCAGAATACTTTGCTATCCCGAAATCGTTGCCACGCGTCTCCCAGCTGCTCGAGGCGCGCGCGCGAACCGCACGCCGCCCAGCCACGGATCAGACCCGGCGCTTCCAGCCATTGGTCGGCGCCTTCGGATTCGCGCAGCGGCTCGAGCAGGCGTTCAACGGTGGCGGCGTCGTTCAGCCCGCCCAACAGCTCCTGCAGGTCCACTAGCGCTGTCAAATATTCGCGCACCTCGCCCTTGTTGTACAGGGCCGAAAAGAATTCCGCGGCGTAGCGCAGCTTCTTGATCTGGATGCGAAGCGCATGCAAGCCCGCGGCCTCCAGCTCCCCCAAGCCGTGCCCGCTCTTGAGCGTTTTCTTGTGACGGCGTTCAAGCACGCTGGCAGCGAACTCGGGAAGCGGGAGAGCGCGCAGCGTTGCGGACGCGTCGTCCGCGAGCTGCTGCCAGGGCTCACGCAGGAAGAGCCCGCCCAGCTTGAGAAGCAGGACGGCATAGCGGGTCGATGCCACGGCCTCGCGCGCCGTGTCGTTGGCCGCGGCGCGCAGCTCTGCGGTGCGCTCCGTGAGCCAGTGCAGCCCGGCATCTCCCGGGAAGGCCGCGCACACTGCCCGCAGCGCCTCCAAGGCGAAGACATCCCAGTCGCGCGCCGGCCCCAGGCAGCCGCCCAGCCAGCGCAGCTCGACGACCAGTTCCTCGAACAGGCTGCGCGGGAAGGCACGGTTGAACACGCTCAACGCCGAGCGCAGCCGCCGCAGGGCGACGCGAGCTTGATGCAGGTACTCGGGATCGCCGGTCTCGAGCAGACCGCGCTCATTGGCCTGGAAATGAGCGATGCAGGAGAACACCACGGTGCGGAACGCTTGCGCCACCGTCATTGCAGGCAGCAATGCCGGCGCGCTCGCCTTCACCGGCGCGGCCGTTAGCCCAGCGGCCAGGTCGTACCCGCGCTGTGCTTTGCTGGCTGGTTCCAAGCGCAGCGGCACAAACTCGAGCAGCCCGAGCGCGAACTGCAGCAGCTGCTCGGGAGCCCCGCTCTTCAGCTCGAGTTCGATCTCGCTGATGGGGAGCTGCGCAGTCCCTGCCGAGATCGCCCCGCGGTCGAGACAGAACTCGATCTGGGTGCCGGCCGTGGGTTCGAGCTGGCGCGTGGTGCGCTTGAAATCGGTGACGAACACGGGCCGGAGCTTGAGCGGAAGCCCCGGGTCGGCCAGCACCGCCGCAGCGCCCGATTGGGCCAACGCCGGATAGTTGAGGATCTGGGCCGGCACGGGCGTCTCGAACTCCTCGCGCTGGTGGAGGCCGGCCTCCACACGTCCTGCGCTCTTCAGGGTCTGCAGCCAGCCCGTTCCGATCCTGCGCAGCCGCAGCGCCACTCCCTCGTCCCGCAGCGCGAACTCGGGTGTGTCGTAGTAGATGCTGTATACGCGCGTGGTGCTGGCGTGGCCGCGCGACGCTGACTTGAGCAACGGGACGCGAGCAAGCTTAGGCAGGTCGCTCGCGGAGATCGCGAGCTTGAGTTCGATTTCAGCGGGCACAGCGCGCGCTACGCCTTGCGCTTGCGCTTCAGCTTCCTGATTTTCTCGACCGCTTCCTCGACCATCCGCGGCGCGGCCAGCTCGGCCAGCAATTCCATCTGCGCCGATCGCGCGTCGCCGCGGACCGGCTTGAGCCGCTCGTAGTGCCCGTCGGAACGCATCTCCCAGGCCTGCGTGTTGTCCGTCAGATACTTCTTGAGTCCTTCTTCGATCACTCGCTTCTTGAGCTTGGCGTCGAGCAGCGGGAAGGCCACCTCGATGCGCCGGAAGAAGTTGCGATCCATCCAATCGGCGCTGGCAAGATAGACCGAGTCGCTGCTTTCGAAGTAATAGACGCGGTGATGCTCCAGGAACCTGCCGATGATCGAGCGCACGCGGATGTTCTCCGACAGCCCCGGCACGCCGGGCCGCAGAGCACACACGCCGCGAATGATGAGATCGACCCTGACGCCGGCCTTGGAGGCCTCGTATAGCTCGGCGATGATCTCGGGCTCGAGCAGAGCGTTCATCTTGCCTACGATCCCGCTCTTCTTTCCGGCCCTGGCCTGCTCAGCCTCGCGCCGGATGGCGCTGATCACCTGGGTGTGCAGGGTGAAGGGCGACTGCCAAAGATGGCGCAGCTTGCCCGCTTTGCCCAGGCTGGTGAGCTGCATGAACACGTCGTTGACATCGGCGCAGATTTCCTCGTTGCAGCTCAGCATTCCGAAGTCGGTGTATAGCATCGCCGTGCGTGAATGATAGTTGCCGGTACCCAGATGACAGTAGCGGCGCAATTGGCCACCCTCACGGCGTACCACCAGTGCCAGCTTGGCGTGAGTCTTGTGCCCGACGATCCCGTAGACGACGTGTGCACCAACCTCTTCGAGTTGAGACGCCCAGTTGATATTGGCCTCTTCATCGAAGCGGGCGAGCAGCTCCACCACGACGGTGATTTCCTTGCCGCGTCGCGCCGCATCGACCAGGATCTGCATCAGCTCAGAGTTGACCCCGGTACGGTAGACGGTCTGCTTGATGGCCACGACATCGGGGTCTTTGGCGGCCTGCTCGATGAAGTTGATCACCAGCTTGAACGACTGGTATGGGTGGTGCAGCAGGATGTCGTCCTTGCGGATGGCAGAGAACATGTCGGGGCGCTTGACCAGCGCGCCCGGGACGCCGGGAGTAAACGGCCGGTACTTGAGCTCGGGGGCATCGACTTGATCGGGGATCTGCATCAGCCGCACGAGATTGACCGGCCCGCTGACCTGATACAGATCATCGTGCACCAATCCGAACTGCTGCAACAGGAACTCGACCATCTCCGGCGGGGATTCCTGCGCCGTCTCCAACCGCACCGCTTCACCGAACCGCCGCTCCGACAGCTCGCCCTGCAGCGCGGTGCGCAGGTTCTTGATCTCCTCCTCGTCGACATAAAGATCGCTGTTGCGGGTCACCCGAAACTGATAGCAGCCGAGGATCTGCATTCCCGCGAACAGCTCGCCCACGTGCGCGTGGATGACCGAGGACAGGAACACGAAGCCGTGGTCGCACCCGGCGATGTCGCGCGGCAGCTTGATGACGCGCGGAAGGACTCTGGGCGCTTGCACCAGCGCGATGCCCGACTTGCGGCCGAAGGCGTCCTTACCCGACAGCTGCACCGCAAAGTTCAGACTCTTGTTGAGAATACGGGGGAAAGGGTGCGCTGGGTCGAGCCCGATGGGCGTAAGCACCGGCATCAGCTCGCGAAAGAAATAATCCTTGATCCAGTCGCGTTGCACGCCGTTCCACTGGCCGCGACGCAGGAATCGGATGCCCTCTTTCGCTAGCAGCGGCACCAGCCCTTGGTTGAAGAGTTCGTACTGCTGCGCCACCAGCTGGTGGGTTTGGTGCGACACTTCCCGGAACACGACAGACGGCGCAACGCCATCGGGACCCGGGCTGTCGCCGCCCTCGTCGATCTGCGCTTTCAAGCCGGCGACGCGGATCTCGAAGAACTCGTCCAGGTTGCTGCTGACGATGCACAAGAAGCGCAGCCGTTCCAGGAGCGGGACATCGGGGTCGGCCGCCTGCGCCAGCACCCGGCGGTTGAACTCGAGCTGGCCGATCTCGCGGTTCAGCAGGGGGGGCGAAGTTGGCGGCCCAGATGGAAGCTTGGCCTTACGGGGTTGCTTGAGGTGCGTGAGCAACGGGGCGGCCTCGGCGGCCACCGATGTTTCGGTCTCGACTTCGCGCGGCATAGGGGACTCGGGCAGTTATGGTTTTTCGGGCGGCACGTAGCCGGCGGCCCGGTCGGCGCCGGTGCCGAAGAAGTGCTTCAGCATCTGCTCCTCCAGATACTTGCGTGCCTTGGGATCCGCCAGGTTGAGCCGATTCTCGTTGATTAGCGTCTTCTGATGCTCGAGCCAGGCCTGCCACGCCTGTTTCGAGACGTTGTCGTAGATCCGCTTGCCGATCTCGCCTGGGTAGGGCGGGAAGTCGAGCCCCTCGGCGTCACACCCGAGCTTTACGCACTGCACCATCCGGGCCATGGCAACGGTCCTTAAAGACTATAGGGAATGGTTACAGTTCAGCGGAGAAGGCTAATTATATACTTGGCCAGCAGAGACCAGAGACGACCGGCAAGTGCCAAGCAAATGGGGACGAGCCCGGTGAACTGCAACGGGTGACAAGTAACTGACTTTCACCTGCGCCCCCTTTCCCGATTGCGGGGAGAGGCAGCGTATTAACTGTCACTTGTCACTTGCAGCGGAGCGACTCTTGCTGAGCGATGGGTGCTGCGCCATGGGCTCTTCCAAATAGTAGCCCTGGGCCAGATCCACGCCGAAGCTGCGCAGCACTTCCAGGGTACCGCCGTCCTCGACGCACTCGGCGACGGTAAGCTTCTTCAGCCCGCGCGCCACGTCCACGATGGCCTTCACAAACACTTGGTTGTCGCGGTCGCTCGGCAGGTTGCGGATGAACTGTCCGTCAATCTTGAGCATGTCCACGTCCAGATGCTTGAGGTAGGCGAACGAGGAGAAGCCCGATCCGAAATCGTCCAGGCACACCCGTACGCCCTTCTCGCGCATGGACTCGATGAAGCGCTGTGCATCGTGCAGGTCCGACACTGCCGAGGTCTCGGTCAACTCCACGATCAGGCGTCCGGGTTCGACGCCGGCCTGCTTCAGCGCGTCGGTGATGAAGCGCGGCAGCGTGGGCTCGTTGAGCGAGCGGCCCGAAACGTTTACCGCGATCGCTCCCACGCCGGGGAAGCGGGCCAGGGCGTCTGCGCAAGCGCTGATCACCCAGCGGTCGATGTCGAGGATCTTGCCGGTCTTCTCCGCGACCGGGATGAAGCTCCCCGGCATGACGATGCGGGTCGGGTCATCACGGTCGACCATGCGCACCAGCGCCTCCACGTAGCTCAACGCTCCGGAGCCGCAGAAGTACACACCCTGGTAATACACCCGCAGCAGATGGTTCTCCAGTGCATCCTCGATGCGTTCGTTCCAGTTGAGCCGTGCCAGCATCTTGCGCGTGGTCTGGGCGTCTTCGCGGAACATGCGCCACGTGTTCTTGCCCGCTTCCTTGGCCTGGTACATGGCGGCGTCGGCGTGAGCCACGAGTTCCTCGGCGGAGGGGGCATGGTCCGGATAGACGGCTACGCCCAGGCTGCAGGTGAGCCGCAGGCTGTTGCCCTCGAAGCTGAACGGGATGCGCGCAGTGGCCCGCACGATGCGCTCCGCGAACGCCTCCGCCTCCTGATCCGAGATGTCGGGCGCCAGGATGCCAAACTCGTCGCCGCCCAGCCGCGCGAAGATCTCGTTGCGCCGGACTTGGGCGGAAACCTCGCCGGCCACTCGGATCAACAGCGCATCGCCGGCGCGGTGGCCGAATGTGTCGTTGACGTGCTTGAACTCGTCGACGTCGAAAAACAGGAGCGCCACTCGGCGTTGCCGGCGCTCGCCGCTGGAGAGCATGCGAGTCAGCTCCTCTTGGAAGCGGTGGCGGTTGTACAACCCAGTGAGCGCGTCGCGCTCGGCCAGATAGAGGATCTGATTTGCCGTCTGGCGCTCGCGCGTCACGTCCTCGAACAGCCACAGGTAGCCCACCAGCTGCTCGGCCGAGTCGCGCACCGGATAGCCCACGCGCGTGATGAGCCGCCCGTCCGACATCTCGATCTCCGCCGGCGCCGAGGGTTCCCCCTCGTTGGCCAGCCGCAGCAGGTCCTGCATGGCCTCGTCGCCGCGGCTCAGGCGCTCCGTGGTCTGCAGCAGCAGCGCCGCCGCGTCCATCCCGGTATAGCGCATGCGGCTGCGGGTGAGCAACCAGATCTGCTCGAAGGCCGGGTTGGAGTAGATGACCCGGTTGTTGCGGTCCACGAACAGAATGCCGATCTGCATGGCATTGAGCAGCGCGTTCAAGCGCGCCCGTTCGTCGCTCGCCAGCACCAGGTACTCCTTCTGGATGGCGTTGGCCCGCTCCAGCTGGCGCAGCGTCTCGGACAGCTTGTTTTCCGCCTCCTGACGTCCGGTCACGTCATGCACCGACAAGCGCAACCCGAGGTACGCGTTGTCGGAGCCGTAGATCGGACGCCAGTCGGCCGAGGCCCAGAACTCGGAGGCGTCCTTGCGCCGCGCGCGGAACAGGAAATCGTTGCCCGTGGTGCCATGCAGCGCACCGGCAATTGCTTCGCGCACTTTTTTCCAGTCCTGCGGCGAAACCAGCGGCAGCGGGAAGTCCGACATCGCGTGGCTCTCGTCTACCGTGTAGCCGGTGATGGTCTGCACACGCGAGTTGATCCACAGCAGCCGTCCGTCGGGGTCCACCCACAGTTCGCAGCCGTAGCTGTAGTCGGCGATGGCGTGGAACTTGGATTCGGAAGCGCGCAATTCGCGCATGCGGTCGGCCACTGCCTCGGCCATGGTGTTGAATGCTGCAGCGAGCTGGCCCACCTCGTCGTCCGAGTCCACTGCAACGCGCGCCGAGAGATCACCACCGGCCATGGCCTCGCCGGCGGCGGTGAGACGGCGCAGATGGCGCGTGAGCCACAGCCCCAGCGCGAACTGGAGCACGATGGAGATCACGATCGCGGCAGCCGCGATCAGCAGACTGCCGCGCAGCAGGCCTGCACGAGCAGCGTCCAGGAATGTGGTGGAGATGGCGAAGCGCAACATTCCTTGCCGCTGCCCTGCCAGAATGAGCGGGACTTGGGTATCGAAACGCCCGTCGGACTTGAAATCGCCGGACGACGCGCTGTCTTCCACCGCGGGAAGGGGTCGGCCCGTGTCCCAGCCTTCGGCCGCGACCACGCGGCCGCCGTTGTCGAGCAGGACCAGATAGCTTAACCCGTCCTCGGTCCGGCTCTCGCGCAGAATGTTGCGTATTGTTGCGTAGTCGCGTTGCGAAACAGGAGCCGCCAGCGCCGCGTTGAGCATGGGAGCCAACAGCCTCCCGCGCACCCGCGCCTGTTCGATCAGTGCGTCCTCCAGCAATCGCAGGCTGTTGGCGGCAAGCGCGGCCAGCATGACGACGAGCAGCACCACGCTGGTGAGGACCAGCTTGGCACGCAGCGAGCGACCGGGCAGGGCCTTCATGCGGGCGACCGCGACTGCTCGAGCTGCGCGAACCCGCGCGGCGGGGGGAAAGTCATCTAGCGGCAGCGACCAGCACCGACTTGCATGCGGGCGCTTTCGAGGTGGACATATCCAAACATCGGTCTAGAGGGGGCGGGCTTGAGCCAGCGCTAGCTCCCTGCGCCCCCCGCGTGGGGCGGACGGTCCGGCCCGTGCAAGCGTGTAACAGTTACAAACCCGGGCCGCTGGGACGGGCAACCGCGGCCTAGGAAGATTTGACCAGCACCTTGGACCGGCGCTGGAAGTTGTAGAGCGCCTGCTTGCTAGCGGGCAGCGCGTCCACCGTGGACTCTGTGAACCCGTGCTCGATGAACCAGTGTGTGGCGCGGGTGGTGAGCACGAACAGCCGCGTCATGCCTAAGCGACGCGCTTCGCTCTCCACCCGGCGCAGCAGACGCTCGCCAGCGCCCGCGTTGCGGTATTCGGGATGCACGGCGAGGCAAGCTAGCTCCCCGGCACCCTCGTCTGAGAACGGATAGAGCGCCGCGCAGCCCACGATCATGCGGTCGTGCTCGAGCACGAAGAAGCGTCCGATCTCGATCTCGAGCAGCTCGCGCGAGCGCTTGACCAGCGTGCCGTCGGCCTCCAGCGGCTCGATGAGCTGCAGAACGCTCCCCACGTCGTCGATGCCAGCCGGGCGCAGCTGTTCCAGCGGATCCTGGCTCACCATGCTGCCCACGCCCTCGTGGGTGAACAGCTCGAGCAGCAACGCGCCATCCACGTGGCGGCTGATCAGATGGGCGCGGGCCACACGTCCGCGGCAGGCGCGGGTCGCGGCACGCAGGTGCACCTGCACATCGCGCGCCCCAACATCGCCTTCGGTGAGACGCGATTGCGCTTGCGACACAGTCAGCTCATGCATGAGATTGCCGCGGTCGTCCGCAACCCCGGCGGCGTCGATCAGGAACACGAGTTTGTCGGCGCCCAGCGCAATCGCGGTTTCGACCGCCACGTCCTCGAGCGTAAGGTTGAAGATCTCGCCGGTGGGCGAATAGCCCAGCGGCGAAACCAGCACCAGCTCGCCCGCGTCCAGACGCTGGCGCATCGCGTCCGCGTGTATGCGCCGCACCTCGCCGGTGAATTGCATGTCCACGCCGTCCACGACGCCGCGCGGGCGCGCCACGACGAAGTTGCCGCCGGCCACTCGGATGGTGGCGTTGGCCATGGGCGAGTGGGGCAGGCCCATGGACAGCAGGGCTTCGATCTCCACGCGCAGCTGGCCGTTGGCTTGTTTCACGCATTGCATCGCGGCCTCGTCCGTCACGCGCGTGCCACGCACATAGCGCGGCCGGATGGCGCGCGACTTCAGCTGCGCTTCGATCTGCGGCCGCGCGCCGTGCACCAGCACCAGGCGCACCCCCAGGCTCGCCAGCAGGTTGAGGTCGTGGGTGAGGGCTACGAACTTCCCGTCAGCCACCACCTCCCCGCCGAAGGCGACGACGAAGGTGCGGCCGCGGAACGCGTAGATGTAGGGCGCCGCGGCGCGGAACCAGTCGACGAATCGTTCGGGGGAGGAAGTCACGGTCCCCTCTCCCCCGCCACTGGGGGAGAGGGCTGGGGTCACCTCTTTCACTGCCTTCACTTCCTTCACGCAACGCTACTTCGGCCCCATCCGGATCGCGCCGTCCAACCGAATGGTTTCGCCGTTGAGCATCTCGTTCTCCGCGATATGCTTGACCAGGGCCGCGTACTCGGACGGGCGACCCAGACGCGATGGGAATGGCACCTGTAGCGCGAGCGAAGCCTGCACCTCCTGGGACAGCCCCTTGAGCATCGGCGTCTCGAAGGTGCCCGGCGCAATGGTCACCACGCGGATCCCGTTGCGCGCGAGATCGCGGGCGATGGGCAGGGTCATGCCGACGATGCCGGCCTTGGAGGCCGAATAAGCAGCCTGCCCGATCTGGCCGTCGAAGGCCGCGACCGAAGCCGTGTTCACGATCACACCGCGCTCACCGGATGCGTTTGCCTGCTGCTTCGCCATCGCGTGTGCCGCCAGACGGATCATGTTGAAGGTGCCAATCAGGTTGACGGTGACGACGCGCGTGAAGCTCACCAGTGCATGCGGCCCCTCCTTGCCCACGGTCTTCTCGCCCAACCCGATGCCCGCGCAGTTGACCAGACCGTGCAGTCCGCCGAATGCCTTGAGCGCCAACTCCACGGCGGCCCGGCCGTGTTCCTCGCGGCCCACATCGGTCTCGATGAAGCGCGCTTGCTTGCCCAGGTTCACCGCGAGCGCTTCGCCGGCGGCCCGGTTCACGTCCGCGATGATCGCGTTGCCGCCGTTGGCGACGACCATTTCCACCGTAGCAGCGCCCAGGCCCGAGCCCCCGCCGGTGACGATGAACGTGCTCTTGCTGATGTCCATATGCCGATTGTCCTTTCAATGATCGCTGCTACAGCGAAGTATAAGGGACCTCTTCACTTCTCCACCTCTTGATCTGAGGCTAGAGATCCCCCCACAGCGCATGAATCGCGGCGAGAGCCGCCAATGCGGCCGTCTCGGTGCGCAGCACGCGCGGACCGAGCCGCACTGGCGTGAAGCCGCAGGCCCGCGCCATCTGCAACTCCTCCGGTGCGAAGCCGCCCTCGGGGCCGGCCAGCAACAGCAACTGCTGCGGCGCCGGCAACTCCCGCAGCCGCTTCTCGGCCACTGGCGACAGGATCAGGCGTTGCTCGCCAGACACGGCGGCGTGAGCGCCGAGCCAGTCGGGCAAGGTGCATACTGGGTGCACCTCGGGCACGCGGTTGCGCCCGCATTGCTCGCACGCGGCTACCACCAGGTTCTGCCAGTGCTCGACGCGGCGCGCGGCGCGCTCGTCGGCGAGGCGCATGACGGATCGGCGCGTCTCGACTGGAAAGATCTCGGCCACACCCAGCTCCACCGCCTTCTGCACCGAGAAGTCCATGCGCTCGCGTGCGCTCAGCCCTTGCAGCAGCGCCACGCGCACCAGAGGCTCGGCCTCGCGTGAGCGCCATGCTCCCACGCGCACCGCGACGTGGTCCCTACTGATAGATACGATGCGCGCGTCCGACTCGCCGCCTGCGCCGTTGAACACGATGACAGGGTCGCCCACGGCGAGCCGCAGGACTCGCGCGGCGTGGTGTGCGGCCGCTTCGGGCAGATCTCGTGTGGCGCCCTGAGACAGGTCGCCCGCGCAGAAGAACCTCGGCAGGGATCGAGCATCGTTGTCGAGCGTCCCTGGCCCGTTCCCGCGGGTGCCCGGCAAGTAGTTGTCCATGTTAGAATTTTGCCATGTTCAACCGTCCGGGTGGGATGCCGCGCGCTGCGCTCCTAGCGCTTGTGGCGTCGCCCCGGTCTCCCTCCGGGTGTTCTCATGGCTACCGCTCCTATCTGTGACTTCGGCTGGCGCGCCGTCGACTTCGACTTGCCCGCCACCGATGGCAAACGCTATCGACTGGCGCAGCTGCAAGGGTCTCACGGCCTGCTGGTCATGTTCATCTGCAACCACTGCCCCTACGTCAAGGCGGTGCTCGACCGCATCATTCGCGACTGCAAGGAGTTGCAGGAACACGGCGTCGCGTCCGTGGCGATCAGCGCCAACGACCCCAGCGATTATCCGGAAGACTCGTTCGACAACATGAAGCGAGTGGCAAAGGAGCAGGGTTTTCCCTTCCCCTATTTGTGGGACGAGTCGCAGGACGTGGCGCGGGCATACGGCGCCGCGTGCACTCCCGACTTCTTTGGCTTCAACCAGAAGCTCGAGCTGCAGTATCGTGGCCGGCTGGATGCCTCACGCACGACCCCGGTCCCCAACGCGAAGCGCGACCTGTTCGGGGCCATGTTGCAGGTCGCGCGAACCGGAAAGGGTCCCGCCGAGCAAATTTCCAGCATGGGCTGCTCGATTAAGTGGAAGCAACACGGATAAATGCAGCACCAGGCGAGCGCCCGGGGCGCACACGCCCTCAGTGGCGCGATCGTGTGAGAGCTCGCAGACCGATACTGATCGATTGAGGCGGCGAATGGAGACACTCGACGCCCCCTCAGCGAGTACCGAACACAAGACGATCGACCGCGTGATCGCGGCGGTGCGCACCGTCACTGCCGAGCAGATCATGCCCCGCTACCTCAAGGTTGCCCAACAGCGAAAATCGGACGGCAGCCTGTTCACCGAGGCCGATCTGGCTGCCCAGGAAGCGCTCACGCGCGCGCTGCAGGCGATCTACCCGGGTCCGGTGGTGGGAGAGGAGATGAGCCAGGAGCAACAAGTGGAGCTCTGGCTCGGAGGCGACGCCGGGTTGTGGTGCGTCGACCCCATCGACGGCACCTCCAACTTTGTCAACGGGCTCCCTTACTTTGCCGTCTCCGTCGCGCTGATGGAGCACGGCCGCAGCGTGCTGGGCGTGGTCTACGATCCGGTAGCCGACGAGGTGTTCCATGCGGAGAAAGGCGGGGGCGCCTGGCTCGGAAGCGAGATGCTGCCGATCAAGACGCATGCGCCGCATATCCGCAATGCGATGGCCAACGTGGACTTCAAACGGCTAGGCAAGCGGCTCGCCGCCGAGCTCGCCGCGGCTCCGCCCTACTCTTCGCAGCGCAACTACGGAGCTGGAACGCTCGAGTGGTGCTATGTCGCCGCAGGGCGCTTCGACTTGTACCTGCACGGCGGGCAGAAGCTATGGGACTACGCCGCCGGCGCGCTGATTCTGGAAGAGGCTGGCGGATGCATGTGTACGTTGACCCACGACGAGTTCTGGGCCGACGACCTGTGGCGGCGCTCGGTCATCGCCGCGCGCGACCCTGGTCTGTTCCAAGTCTGGAAGAACTGGATCCGGACGCATCAGTGAGACGCGCCCTTCCCAGCCCCTTCTTTATCCAAGCAATTCCTTGACCGCTCAAGCGTGGGCAGGTATCTTCCAATGTTCCCCGCTCGCTTTCAGCCAGCCGGGGCTTTTTGTCCTAAATGAACTGATTTCGCTAGCCAAGGATCGCGAATATGGAAATGACCGCCCCCGGCGTCATGTCGCAGGTCGATCTGACCGGCGCGGAGATCACCATCCGATGTCTTCAGGCGGAGGGGGTGGAGTTCGTATTCGGCTACCCGGGCGGCGCGATCCTGCCCATCTACGACGAGATCTTCAAGCAGGACAAGTTCAAGCACATTTTGGTGCGCCACGAGCAGGCCGCCGTGCACGGCGCGGACGGCTATGCGCGCTCTACCCAGAAGGTCGGCGTGGTCATGGTGACCTCCGGTCCCGGACTTACCAACGCGGTCACCGGAATCGCCACTGCTTACATGGATTCCATCCCGCTGGTCATCATCAGCGGTCAGGTGCCCACTCCCGCCATCGGCCAGGATGCCTTCCAGGAAGTGGACACCGTCGGGGTCACGCGTCCTTGCGTGAAGCACAACTTCCTGGTCAAGGACGTCAAGGACCTCGCGCTGACCGTCAAGAAGGCGTTCTACATCGCAGCGACCGGCCGCCAGGGCCCGGTCTTGGTGGACATCCCGAAGGATGTGCAGCTGACAAAGACCCAGTTCCACTACCCGGACAGCGTCAGCCTGCGTTCCTACAACCCGGTGGTCAAGGGGCATGCCGGGCAGATCAAGAAAGCGATCCAGCTCATTCTGCAGGCCAAGCGCCCGATGGTGTACAGCGGCGGCGGCGTCATCCTGGGCAACGCCGCGGCCGAGCTGACCCAGCTGGTGCACACGCTCGGCTTTCCGTGCACCAACACGCTGATGGGCCTGGGCGGGTTCCCGGGCACCGATCCACTGTTCACCGGCATGCTGGGCATGCACGGCACCTACGAATCCAACATGGCCATGCAGCACTGCGACGTGTTGCTCGCCGTGGGAGCGCGCTTCGACGATCGCGTCATCGGCAACCCCAAGCACTTCAACCAGGAGCAGCGCCAGATCATCCATATCGACATCGATCCATCGTCGATCTCGAAGCGCGTGAAGGTCGATATCCCCATCGTGGGCGACGTGCGAGAAGTGCTGCAGGAGATGAATCGACAGCTCGCCGCCTCCCGCGAGCGCCCGGACCCCGAGGCGCTCACTGCCTGGTGGGCGCAAATCGAGACCTGGAAAGAGCGCGACTGCCTCAAGTACGACCGGACCGCTGCCATCATCAAGCCGCAGCTCGTGGTGGAGAAGCTCTACGAGGTTACCCAGGGCGATGCGTACGTGACCTCGGACGTGGGCCAGCACCAGATGTGGGCTGCACAGTTTTACAAGTTCAACCAGCCGCGCCGCTGGATCAACTCGGGGGGGCTGGGGACGATGGGCGTGGGACTGCCCTACGCATTGGGTGTGCAACTGGCGCACCCTGAAGCCACCGTCGCCTGCGTTACCGGTGAAGCGAGCATCCTCATGTGCATCCAGGAGCTATCCACGGCCAAGCAGTACCGGCTGCCGGTGAAGGTCATCAACCTCAACAACCGATACATGGGTATGGTGCGGCAGTGGCAGGAGTTCTTTCACGGCAACCGCTACTCCGAGTCCTACATGGACGCGCTGCCGGATTTTGTGAAGCTGGCGGAATCCTTCGGCCACGTCGGCATGCGCATCGAGAAACCGGCGGACGTCGAGCCCGCGCTGCGCGAGGCTTTCAGCCGCAAGGACGACCTGGTCTTCATGGATTTCATCACCGATCAGACTGAGAACGTGTTCCCGATGATCCCGGCTGGGAAGGGGCTATCGGAGATGACCCTGGTTTGAGATTTACCTGAAACTCTCGGCCTGGGTTACGGTTTGCCCCAGGCCAAGATATTCCGGCGGGCGTTTCGCCGACGTCGGCCAGCCCCACGAGGGCGCGCCGAGGGCGCCAATCCTTCTGAGGATGGCGTTGCCGCAAGAGCCCACCGTCTGTCGATGTCTTTGTTATGGCAGGTCCATGCGACACATCATCTCGCTGCTCCTGGAGAATGAGGCGGGCGCGCTCTCCCGCGTCTCCGGGCTGTTTTCCGCGCGCGGCTACAACATCGAATCATTGACTGTGGCGCCGACCGAGGATCCAACCCTGTCGCGCATGACCATCGTGACCAGCGGATCCGACGAGGTCATCGAGCAGATCACCAAGCAGCTCAACAAGCTGATCGACGTGGTGAAGGTCGTGGACCTGTCCGACGGCGAGCACATCGAGCGCGAGCTGATGCTGGTGAAGGTGCGCGCCGCCGGCAAGGACCGCGACGAGATGAAACGCATGGCGGAAATCTTCCGCGGCCGCATCATCGACGTGACCGACAAGTCCTACACCATCGAGCTGACGGGGACCGGCAGCAAGCTCGATGCGTTCCTGAACGCCATCGAGCGCAGCGCTATCCTGGAGACGGTGCGCACCGGCGCCTCGGGCATCGGCCGCGGGGACAGGGTCTTGAAAGTTTAGTGACGCTGAATACGAGGAGATATTCGAATGAAAATCTACTACGACAAAGACGCGGACCTTTCGCTGATCAAGGGCAAGCAGGTCACGATCGTGGGCTACGGCTCGCAAGGTCACGCACACGCGCTCAACCTGCACGAATCGGGAGTGAACGTCACCGTCGGGCTGCGCAAAGGGCCGTCTTGGACCAAGGCGGTAAACGCGGGACTCAAGGTGCAGGAGACCGGCGAGGCGGTCAAGGGTGCTGACTTTGTGATGATGCTCATGCCGGACGAGCACATCGCGGCGACCTATCGCAAGGACGTCGAACCCAACATGAAGAAGGGCGCCACGCTCGGCTTCGCCCACGGCTTCAATATCCACTTCGGTCAGGTTATTCCGCGCGCCGATTTGGACGTGGTCATGATCGCGCCCAAGGCGCCCGGCCACACGGTGCGCAACCAGTACGTCCAGGGCGCCGGCACCCCGTGTCTGATCGCCGTCGCGCAGGACGTGAGCGGTCGGGCGCGCGATCTCGCCCTGTCTTATGCTGCTGCCATAGGTGGAGCCCGCGCCGGCGTCATCGAGACCAACTTCCGCGAAGAAACGGAGACGGACCTGTTCGGCGAGCAGGTGGTGCTGTGCGGCGGTTGCACGGCTTTGGTGCAGGCCGGGTTCGAGGTGCTGGTGGAAGCCGGGTACGCCCCGGAGATGGCCTACTTCGAGTGCCTACACGAGCTGAAGCTGATCGTCGACCTCATGTACGAGGGCGGGATCGCGAACATGCGCTACTCGATCTCCAACAACGCGGAATATGGCGATTTCACCCGCGGCCCGCGCATCATCACCGAGCAGACCAAGAACGAGATGCGCAAGATTCTCAAGGACATCCAGACCGGCGTTTACGCCCAGGAGTTTCTGCTCGAGAACCAGACCGGCGCCACCAAGCTCAACGCCATGCGCCGCATCGGCCGCGAACATCCCATCGAAGTGGTGGGCGCCCGCCTGCGGGAAATGATGCCGTGGCTGAAGAAGGACAGGCTGGTTGACCAATCGCGGAACTGAAGGAAGGCGTGAAGGGTGAACGCGTGAAGGGTGAAGGGCGCCCTCACATGATCGCACACGCCGCCGCGTGAACGAAACCCATCCCGTTATCGCCCGCGAAGGCTGGCCCCACGTCGCCATCGCGGTCGGGCTGGCGCTGCTCGCCACCGCCTTCCTAGGCGGCTGGTCGTGGCTCTTTTGGGCGCTTGCCGTGTTCGTCATCCAGTTCTTCCGCGACCCGCCGCGCACCGTGCCCCTGCAGCCCGGCATCGCCGTGAGCCCCGCTGATGGCCGCGTGCTGCTGGTGCAGAAGGCGCGCGACCCTTACCTCGAGCGCGAAGCGCTCAAGGTCAGCGTGTTCATGAATGTGTTCAACGTCCATTCCAACCGCAGCCCGGTGGAGGGCGTGGTCAAGGAGCGTTGGTATCACGGAGGCAAGTACCTCAATGCCTCGCTCGACAAATCCTCTGACGAGAACGAGCGCATGGCGCTCTGGATCCGAATGGAGGATGGCACCGATGTGACCTGCGTGCAGATCGCCGGGCTGGTCGCTCGCAGAATTCTCTGCTATGCCTCGTCCGGGGACCGACTTCAACGCGGGCAGCGCTATGGCTTCATACGCTTCGGCTCTCGGGTCGACCTCTACCTGCCGGCGGGCAGCATCCCAAGGGTCAGCATCGGCGACAAGGTCACCGGCGGCGAAACGGTCTTCGCGGAGCTGCCTGCTGCGCACTGAATCGCCACGACCACCCGGAACGACCATGCCACGCCTCTTTCACCATCTGCAGGACCCGAAGGCGTGCGGGAGAGGCTTGGCTTCTTGGCGGCAACTCCAGAGGGGTTAGAATGGATCGCATGAACTATCCCGAGCCACCGCCGTTCAAGCCGAAGTGGCTGGCGAGCGGACGCATCCGCCGCCATGGTATCTACTGGCTGCCGAACGCTATTACCACAGTGGCGCTGGCCGCCGGTTTCTATGCCATCGTACAGGCGATGAATGGCAAATTCGGGTTTGCGGCGCTGGCCATCTTTGTAGCCATGGTGTTCGACGGTCTGGACGGCCGCATCGCACGTCTCACGCGCACGCAGAGCCCATTTGGCGCGGAGTACGACTCGCTGTCGGACATGGTTTCCTTCGGGGCGGCACCCGCGCTGGTCATCTACGAGTGGACGCTCAAGGGGATTACCCAGATGGGCCTGGGCTGGGTGGCCGCTTTCGTCTATTGCGCCTGCGCCGCGTTGCGGCTGGCCCGCTTCAACACCAACCTGGGCGTGGTGGACAAGCGTTACTTCCAAGGGCTGCCAAGTCCAGCGGCGGCGGGCCTAATTGCCGGGTTTGTGTACACCATGTGGGCATTCGACATCGAGCCCGAGGACGTGCAGTGGGGAGCATGGGCGCTGGCCATGTTCGCCGGGTTGACAATGGTCAGCAACATCAAGTTCTACAGCGGCAAAGACATCAACCTGCGCAAGAGCGTCCCGTTCGGCGTAGTCGTCGCGATCGTGCTGGTGGTGGTTTTGATCTTCCAAGTGGTGGACAACCTGCCCGAGCTGCTGTTCGGTCTGTTCCTGATCTACGCTGCTTCCGGTTACGTTGTCTGGGTGGTCAACCGGATTCGGCGCAAGCCCCTGTCTCCGCCGCCGCCCCCGGTGCCGCCGGATGGTCTTTGACGCCACGCGACCCCTCACCCCGGGTCCCTTCCAAGCGACCCGGTTCCGTCATAAGCTTTAGGGAGCTCTGAGCAAGTCTCGAATCCGCGACCTTCCCGGAGCGCGAAGGAGAACGCCATGAAAGAGCGCCTCATCATCTTCGATACCACGTTGCGCGACGGCGAGCAGAGCCCGGGCGCGTCCATGACGCGGGACGAGAAAATGCGTATCGCGCGCCAGCTCGAACGGTTGAAGGTGGACGTGATCGAGGCCGGGTTTCCCGCTGCCAGCAACGGGGACTTCGAGGCCGTGAGGGCCATCGGCGCCGCCATCAAGGAGAGCATCGTGTGCGGGTTGGCGCGGGCCAACGACAGCGACATCCGCCGCGCCGGCGACGCGCTGAAGGGAGCCAATAGCGGGCGCATCCACACCTTCATCGCCACCTCGCCTATCCACATGGAGCGTAAGCTGCGCATGACGCCCGACCAGGTGGTCGAGCAGGCCATCAAGTCGGTCAAGCTGGCGCGCAGCTACCGCGATGATGTCGAGTTCTCACCCGAGGACGCCGGCCGCTCGGAGGTGGACTTCCTGTGCCGTATCCTGGAGCAGGTGATCAAGGCGGGCGCCACGACCATCAACATACCCGACACGGTCGGCTACACGGTCCCCGAGCAGTTCGGCAGCCTCATCCGCAGGTTGCGTGAGCGGATCCCCAACTCCGGGAAGGTCACCTGGTCGGTCCACTGCCACAACGACCTCGGGCTGGCGGTGGCCAATTCGCTGTCCGCGGTGATGGCCGGTGCGCGTCAGGTGGAGTGCACCGTCAACGGTCTGGGAGAGCGCGCTGGCAACGCCTCGCTCGAAGAGGTGGTGATGGCGGTGCGCACACGCCAGGATTTCTTCCCCTGCGACACCCGCATCGACACGACCCAGATCGTGCCGGCCAGCAAACTTGTATCCGGCATCACCGGCTTCCCGGTGCAGCCGAACAAGGCGATCGTGGGAGCCAACGCCTTCGCCCACGAGTCGGGCATCCACCAGGACGGCGTGATCAAGAGCCGCGAGACCTACGAGATCATGCGCGCCGAGGACGTCGGTTGGGGCGCCAACAAGTTAGTCCTGGGCAAGCTCTCCGGTCGCAACGCCTTCAAGCAGCGTCTGAGGGAGCTGGGTATCGAGCTGCAGTCCGAGGAAGCGCTCAACGCGGCCTTCGCCCGCTTCAAGGACCTGGCCGACAAGAAGTCGGAGATCTTCGACGAGGATCTGCAGATGCTGGTCAGCGAGGAGGCGGTGAGCCACGACCAGGAGCAGGAGCATTTCAAGCTGTTGTCGATGATGGCGCACTCGGAGACGGGAGAAACGCCCGTCGCGAAGGTGGTGCTGGCGGAAGACGGTGCCGAGAGGAAAGCCGAGGCGCAGGGCAGCGGGCCGGTCGACGCCACCTTCAAGGCCATCGAGAGCATCGTGACCAGCGGCGCGGAGCTGACGCTCTACTCAGTCAACGCCGTGACCAGCGGCACCGACTCGCAGGGCGAGGTCACCGTGCGTCTGCGCAAGAGCGGACGCATCGTCAACGGCGCCGGCGCGGACACCGACATCGTAGTGGCGTCCGCCAAGGCCTACATCAACGCGGTGAACAAACTACACTCCAAGCTGGAGCGCCTAAACCCGCAGGTGTGAAGGATTACGCTCCCCCTGGCGTCAGTCGCACATTGGCGAACTCGAGTCGATCGGCCAGCGTGCGCAGCAGCGCGCGGTTGAGCTGCAGCTGGCACCCGGGCGACAAGCCCTCCAGGCCGGAGCGGCTTAGTTCGACTATCAGGGCATCGGTGGTCGTCTCCACCGTGGCTTTTCGCACGGAAGCCTCACCCCGCGCATAGGCCATCTCTCCGATACAGTCACCCGCGCGCAGGACGTTCAGCAGTCGGCCCCGCGCTGTCACTTTGGCTTCGCCCCGTGCGAGGAAGAACAAGCTGTCGCCGGTGTCACCTTCGGTCACCAGAACCGTCTGCGAGGGCACGCGGCGCCATTGGCCGATGCGCGTGAGTTCCCACAGGTCGGCGTCGCTGAGCTGACTCAGCAGCGCTGCAGGGCGCAGCGCGAGGAACTTCTCGCTGTCCCGGACTACTTGGTCGTACACGCTGAGCCGGCCGATCCGTGCCAGGTCCAGCGCGAGCTCGGCCCAGTCCGGGTAGCGATCCTCGGGGTACTTCTGCAGCATGCGCAGCACCAGCGCGTCGAGCTCCGCTGGCAGGTCCGGCCGCCAGGTCGACGGAGGCGTCGGGTCCTCGCTCAGGACGATGTTCAACAGCTCCGCCGTGTTCCGACCATAGAACGGCCTGCGGCCGACCAGCAGCTCGTAGAGCACCACTCCGAGCGAGTACATATCGCTCTGATGGGTGAGCGGATCGTCTCGGATCTGCTCGGGTGCCACATAGGACGGCGATCCCATCCGCAGCTTTTGGGTCGTCTCCGCGTCGCGCACGAATGCCGCGCCGAAGTCGGCGACCTTCACGTCCGTCCCGCGTGCGACCAGGATATTGGCGGGCTTGATGTCCCGGTGGACCACCCCCTGCCGGTAGGCGTAGTCGAGCGCCCCGCAGCACTTGAAAGCGATCTCGATCACGTCGGCCACCGGCAGCAGGCGCTCGGCGCTGGTGTAGCGGGACAGGTTGCCCCCGTGCACGTACTCCATCGCGACGTAGGTGAAGCGGTCGTCGACCACAGCATCCAGGATCGTCACGATGTGAGGATGCAGCAGCTTCCCCGCGAGTGCGGCCTCGCTCACGAACTGGATCTTGAAGACGCGATTGTCTCGGATTCCGCCTGCATCGTCGTAGACCTTGACCGCCACATCCGAGCCGTAGAACTCGTCGTAAGCCAGGTAGACCGTGCTATCGGTCCCTTTACCCAGCTCCCGCTTGATCTGGTACTTGCCTACCCGTTCCAGCACTCGAGCACTCCATTCCACCCGCCGGCAGTTCATTCTAGCCGCCCGCCGGCCTGGAGCATATGGGGGAGGAGCCCTTTGTTTGAGTGGTTTCGCGGCGCGGCAGGCGCGTGTATCGCCAATTTCAGTCCGGCCGTGATTCACGTGGTGAAGAACGTAGGGGAGGCACCGCTGCGAGGCATTGTGATCGAGTTCAAGCCCGAGCCGGCCAGCGCGATATCGAAGTGAACATCGATCCCGTTGGCATCGATCTGGCCAAGCTCCAGACGCCGTATTAGTATGTCTTGGAATTTCCAGAGCCACTACTCACCGCGCAGCCATGTTCGAAACGACAATCGCAGGCAGCCTACCCAAGCCGTCCTGGCTCGCCGAGCCGGGCAAACTTTGGCCGCAGTGGAAACTGGAGGGGGAGGCGCTCGCCGAGGCCATGCACGACGCAACCCTCCTCTGGATCAAGGCGCAGGAGGATGCGGGGATCGACATCATCAGCGACGGCGAGCAGTCGCGCCAGCACTTCGTGCATGGCTTCCTGGAGTCGGTCGAGGGGATCGATTTCGACCACAAGGTCAAGATGGGCATCCGCAACAATCGCTACGAAGCGATGGTGCCGACGGTCGTCGCCCCCCTGCGTCTGGGAAAGCGCGTGCATCAAGCGGAGGCTCGGCTGGCGCGGGGGCACACGAGAAGAAAACTCAAGATCACGCTGCCCGGACCCATGACCATCGTCGATACCATCGCCGACAAATACTACGGCGACAAAGTGAAGATGGCGATGGCGTTCGCAGAGCTGCTCAACCAGGAGGCGCGCGCGCTCGAGGCGGACGGCGTGGACGTGATTCAGTTCGACGAGCCCGCCTTCAACGTCTACATGGACGACGTGAAGCGCTGGGGCATCGACGCGCTGCATCGCGCGATCGAGGGCCTGCGCTGCCGGACCGCCGTGCACATCTGCTATGGCTACGGCATCAAAGCGAACATCGACTGGAAGAAAACCCTCGGGAGCGAGTGGCGGCAGTACGAGGAGATCTTTCCCGCGCTGGCGAAGAGCCGGCTGGACCAGGTCTCGGTCGAGTGCATGCACTCGCACGTACCGCTGAGCCTTCTCAAGCTGCTGGCGGGGAAGGACGTTCTCATCGGTGTGATCGACGTCGCGAGCGACCGAGTCGAGACGCCGGAGGAGATTGCCGACCTCATCGCCGAAGCGATGCAGCACGTCGCGAAGGAGCGGCTTCGTCCTTGCACCAACTGCGGCATGGCGCCGATGAAGCGCGAAGTCGCGGTGGCGAAGCTCGAGGCGCTCGGCGCTGGCGCGGCGCTGGCGCGCAGCCGATACGGGTGAGAGGCGGGCAGGGACTGCGAGCTGCCACCTGCAAGTGAAGCGCTTCGCTACAGGCGAAGAAAATGCTTTGTCATACTCAACCTCGCACGACGTGACGCGGGGGCAAGTCGACGAATGGGTGCGCTGATCGGCTATTGAGCACTGCCGTCCGTCAATCAACCTTCGTTGCTCAGTGTCACCGTAGCTGGTCTGGCCGCGGGTCAAACTGCTTCGCGCTGGTTTCCTCTAGCCTTCGAGCTAGGCTCATCGACGAGACATGACTATCACGTCAACGACCGCAAGCGGAGGGCCACATCGCATCGTCATCGTGGGCGGGGGTGCGGGCGGTGTGGAACTTGCAACGCGCCTGGGAGACAAGCTGGGCCGGCGGCGCAAGGCGCTCGTCACGCTGGTGGACAAGTCGCGCACGCATCTGTGGAAGCCGCTGCTGCACCAAGTGGCGGCGGGCAGCATGGACCTGAACGACCACGAGCTGGACTATCTCTACCAGGCGCGCTGGCATCACTTCCAGTTTGTTCTCGGGCGCATGGACGGGCTGGACCGGGCGAAGAGGGAGATCGAGCTCGCGCCCACCTTCGACGAGACTGGCCGCGAGGTCATCCCGCGCCGCTCCGTCCCGTATGACACGCTGGTCTTGTGCCTGGGCAGCACGACGAACGACTTCGGCACGCCAGGCGCGGCGCGCTACGCCATCTCGCTCGACACGCCGCAGCAGGCGGCGCTTTTCCACTCGAGGATGCTGAACGCCTGCCTGCGCGCCAACGCGCAGCAAGGTCCGCTGCAGCCGGGTCAGCTGCACGTCGCCATCATCGGTGCCGGCGCGACGGGGGTGGAGCTCGCGGCCGAGTTGCACAACACGATCCGCGAGTTCGTGTCCTTCGGCCTGGACCGCATCAACCCGGAGAAGGATATCAAGATCACCGTCGTGGAGGCGGCGCCCAAGATTCTGCCGGCACTGCCCGAGCGGTTGTCGAACGCCGTGTTGAAGCTGCTCGGGAGGCTCAAGGTCGAGGTCATTGCCGGCGAGCGGGTGACCGAAGTGTCCGAGCAAGGCGTGAAGACCGCAACCGGCCGCGACATACCAGCTGAGCTGGTGGTGTGGGCAGCGGGCATCAAGGCACCGGACTTCCTCAAAGACCTCGGTGGGCTCGAGACCAACCGTCTCAACCAGCTCGTGGTGACGCGCGAGCTGCAGACCACGCGCGACCCGAACATATTCGCCTTCGGCGACTGCGCCAGCTGCCCTTGGCCGGAGAAGGAGGACTGGGTGCCGCCGCGCGCCCAGTCGGCGCACCAGCAGGCCTCGCATCTGCACCGGATGTTACCTCGGCATCTCGAGGGGAAGCCGCTCAAACCCTTCGTGTATCGTGACTTCGGCTCGCTAGTGTCGCTGGGCAAGTTCAGCACGGTGGGGAGCCTGATGGGCGGCATCATGCGCGGCAGCGTGATGATCGAGGGCTACTTCGCGAAGCTCATGTACCTGTCGCTGTACAAGATGCACGAGCTGGCCCTGTACGGCTTCGTCAAAGTCTTCCTGGATACCCTGGCGCGCATCATCACCCGCCGCACCGAGCCGCACGTGAAGCTGCACTGACCGGCCGACCGGCGGCGGCCGGACGCCTATAACTTTCGATGGAGTTCTACATCTCGGGCTCGGGAATACCATCATCCAAAGTGCATAAAATGATGGGGAGGGAGGCGTGTTCCGGTTCGCGTCGAGATCGAATCCTGCACCTACAGTCCAGCTGACAAACCGCGACAGTCTCGCCGGGGTGGGACGGCCGAATCGCGGACAGCAGGAATGTACCCGGCTGGCGCAGGCAACGTTCGATCTCCTTCAGGACGGTGACGTCCGCGGCGCCCGCGAGCTGCTCGCCAAGAACCTCACCCTGACCCAGGGCATCCGGCGCCCGTGGGGTGCTGCCTGGGTGGAGCGCGTGCGGTCCCAGCGCCTGATGCAGCCGCGAGAGCGCTCCCGCACGCCGAGTCAAGGCGCTGACGTCGCCAGGGCAGTCCCTACCCCCGCAGCCGCCGTGATTCTGGTGCGGCCTGCGCCGATCCGAATCTGTGCGCTGGGCGGGTTCGACCTCACCATAGACGGCGTCGCCTTCGCGAGCGGCGCAAAGCCGCAGCGGCGGCCTCTCGATCTGCTGAAGGTCCTGCTCGTTTCCAATGGAAGTTCAGTCGGCGCCGCCGAGCTCGCTGACAAGCTTTGGCCCGATTCGGACGGGGACACCGCGCGCAACTCTCTGCAGGTCGCCGTCCACCGCCTCCGCCGCCTGCTCGGGCGCGACCAAGCAGTAGTCGTGCAGGACCGCAAGGTGTGTCTCGACCATGAGCTCTGCGCGGTGGACCTGTGGACATTCGAGCGCGACGCCCAGCATCTGATGCGCGTGTATCCCGACGCTCCGTCGTTTGCCGAGAAGACCGCTGAGACCCTGCGGCTGTATCGTGGCCATCTCTTCGCGCACGAAGCGGACCAGGCCTGGATGCTGGCGCCGCGCGAGCGGCTGCGCCGGCTCTGGCTCGGCCTGGTCCGGCGTCTCGGCGACCACCACGAGGTACGCGGGGAATGCGACCGCGCGTGCGAGTTGTACCAACGGGCGGTCGATCTGGATCCGCTCGCCGAGGAAGTGTACCGCCGCCTCATGCGCTGCCAGCAGAGGGCCGGCGAGCCCGCCGAGGCGATACATACCTATCGTTGCTGCCGGGAGCAACTCGTCACCGTGCTGGGCGTCGCGCCTTCGGCCGAGACCGAGCGCCTATACAACACGCTGCGTTCGGCGGCCTGAACGTCTGAAGGTCGCAGCCTAACATTTAGCACCGTCGCCTCGATTCCAACTCCGCTTCGTCCAGGCTACCCCGCTCTTCGGGTGGTACTCTGCGACAACGAGCTAGGTCGCCGCGCGGCCGGGGACCATTTCCGCCAGGTAGCTCAAGGACAAGGTCTCGCAGGTCTGTGGTGGAGCTGCATGAGCGCTTCTGACATTCCCATCCGAACCCTCTCCGACGTCGAAGCCATCGAGCGCGAGATGCCCTGGGCGCGCCGCGTCCAGGCGAACTCGGCGTATGAGCTGATCGGCCAGGTTGCCCGCCGGCTTCCCGACAAGCCGGCGATCCAATATCTCCCGAATGGAGCGCCTGATGACGTGCCGCTGACCACGAGCTACGGCGAGCTGTTTCGCCGCATGACTCGGACTGCCAACCTTCTGCATGACCTCGAGATTGGGCCTGCGGATACGGTGTCCGTTCTGCTCCCCAACCTGCCGCAGATGCACGAGCTGTTGTGGGGCGGGGGCGCGGCGGGGGTGGTGGGTCCGATCAACCCGCTGCTGAGGCCGCCGCAGATCGCCGAGATCATTCAAGCAGCGGGTTCACGGCTACTGGTCACTACGGGACCAGGCACCGAGTTCTGGGACAAAGCACAGGCCGCGATCGAGCTGATGAACTCTCCGGTGAAGATCTTGCGCATCGGTGGCGACGAAACGCGCGAGGCGCCCGACTTCGACCGACTCATCGCCGAGTACCCCGACGATCATCTCGTCAGCGGCCGGCAAATTTCTCGCCGCGAGGTGGCGGCCTGCTTCCATACCGGCGGCACCACAGGCGACCCCAAGCTCGCGCAACACACGCACGAGGGCCAGCTCTACCAGGCCTGGGTTGCCGGCACGCTGCGCATCGAGGAAGACGACGTGATCCCGGTCGGGCTTCCGTTGTTCCACGCGGCTGCGGCGTACTGCTGGGGGATTGCGCCTCTTAGCGTCGGGGCGACGCTCCTGCTGCTGAGTCCCATGGGTTTTCGCAATCCGGCGGTGGTGCCGAACCTCTGGAAGGTGATCGAGCGGTTCCGCGCCACGCGCCTTGGCCTGGTGCCTACAGTCGCTTCCGCGTTGCTCAACGTGCCGACGGACGGCATAGACCTCCGCACTCTGAAGCGTTTCGGCTGCGGCGCGGCGCCGATCTCAGTCGAAGTCTTGCGGGCGTTCGAAGCCCATGCCGGCGTCCCTGTCACGGAGGGCTACGGTCTCACGGAGGCTACCGCCCTTACCCACTGCATTCCGGAGGATGGTGAGTCGTGCGCGGGATCCATCGGGTTGCGCTGCCCGTACGTCGAAGCCAAAGTCTTCCGGATGGGCGGTCCAGAAAGCAGGCCTGTCGAGTGCAAATCCGGCGAAGTCGGACTCCTCGCGCTGAAGGGCCCCACGGTCATGGCTGGGTATCGCCAGGAGAAGCACAACAAGGGCGCTTTCATTGGCGACGGCTGGCTCAACACGGGCGACCTGGGCTATGTCGACGAACAGGGCTACTTCTGGGTGACTGGTCGCGCCAAGGATCTGATCATCCGGGGCGGCCACAACATCCCACCGGCCTGGATCGAAGAGGCGCTGTACAAGCATCCTGCCGTCGCGTTCGCAGCCGCGGTCGGCAAACCCGATGCCTACGCCGGCGAGGTGCCGGTGGCGTACGTCGTGCTCAAGCCGGGTGTGTCGGCAGACTCAGAGGAGTTGTGTGCTTTCGCCACGGACAGGGTGCCCGAGCGGCCGGCTGCACCATCGGAAGTGATCGTCATCGACCAGATGCCAGTGACTGCCGTGGGCAAAATCTTCAAACCCACGCTGCGCTGCGACGCCGCGCGTCGAGCACTCGAGATCGCTCTCGCGCCGCTTCGCTCGAGCGGCGTCGACATCCGTGTCGAGGCGCGATCTCACGAGCGTTTCGGGATCACTGGCCAGGTCACCGTCCTCGGCGCGGATCCCAGTGCGGCGCAGACCGTGAGAGGCCAGATCGGGGAGATCCTGGGACGCTTCACGATACATTGGCAAGTAGTTGTCCAGTCCTGAGCAGCAAATGGCCATCCGCTGCTGATCTGACCGCCGCACACGGGCTACCACCAATTTGCCCGTCTTCGCGGCGGCACGCTACACTCGGTGCACCATGCGCCGGCGCGCCGACACTCTTCGCTATCTGCTCGGCGGTCTTCTGATCGGAGGGCCGGCGTTCGCGCTGCTGGCGGGGTGTGCGCTGCAACGCTACGAGCCGGCACCGCTCGATCCGGAGGCCTCGGCCCGTGCCTTCGAATCCCGTAGCGTCGACTCTCCCAAGCTGAAGCAATACATGCTCGCCCACGGCCATCCCGCCTCCGAGTGGCCGGTGCAGCGGTGGGGACTTGCGGATTTGACGCTCGTCGCTTTCCACTATCAGCCCGACCTCGATCTAGCGCGCGCACAGGCGGCCGTGGCGCACGCGCAAGTCGCCGCAGCAACGCAGCGCGCCCCGATTGGCTTGAAGCCGGTCGTGTGGCACCACAGTCAGCAGCCGCCCGAGACCACAGGGCCCTGGAGCCTTGGCTTCGAAGTGGAAATTCCGCTGAGCGGAACCGCGCGGCGCGAAGCGATCGGCGAGCAATACGGCTCCAGGGCGGAGGCGGCGGAGCTCACAGTGGGTTCGGTGGCGTGGGCGGTCCGCTCCGAAGTGCGAGCACGCTTTCTGGACTGCTATGCGGTCGGCCGCGAGCTCGAGCTTCTGGATGCCGAAGCGCGTGAACGGCGCTCGCTGGTGACGCTGCTGCAGCGCCGGTTCGAGGTGGGCGCCGCCTCAGCTCTGGAACTCAGCAGCGCGCGGCTGAAGCAGGCCGAGGTCGAGGGGCAAATCCAGAGTGCACAACTCGCGCGCGAGCAGTGCCTTAGTGGGCTGGCGCGCGCTCTCGGGTTGCCGCTGGCGGCGGTGCGCGGCATGAGCTTCGACTTCGCTGGGCTCGCGCAGACGCCCATGCCGCCGAGCGACAGCGCCGTCCAGCGCTCGGCGCTGCTCAACCGGCTCGACGTGCGCGCAAAGCTCTTCGACTACGCGGCTGCCGATGCCGGCGTCAAGCTCGAGGTCGCTCGTCAATACCCAAGCGTCACGCTCTCTCCTGGCTACCTCTGGGACCAGGGGGACAATATCTGGTCGCTGGTCGCGACGGTGCTGGTGCCGGCAACGGGGAACAAGCCGGCGATCCAGGCCGCGCAGGCGCGACGCGAAGCCGCCGCACGCGAGTTTCTCGCCTTGCAGGGCAAAGTGATTTCCGAGGCGGACGCTGCGCAGGCCCGCTACCTAAAGGCGCTGGAAGGCGCCCGCGCGGCACAGCAAATCGCCGAGCTCCAGCTGGCCCGTGGCAAGGAGGCAAAGAAGCAGTTCGACGCCGGGCACACAGACCGCGTCGAGCTCACCCTCGCACGGCTGGAAGCGCTGGCGGCCGAGCACCACGCCCTGGCGGTTGGACTCGAGACACAGCGCGCGCTGGGAGCGCTGGAGGAGGCATTGCAAGTACCGCTCGCGGGCGCGCCGTTGCCGAGCTGGGCCCGCGAGAAGACGCAGGCGCAAACCTCTTCGCCGGGCTTGGCGCGGCAATGAGATCGCGCCTCCAGCCCGTCATCATCGCGTCGATGGCGGTGATCATCGCTGTGCTTGCGTGGGCGCTGGTGTACTTTGCGCGCGACGAGCTGCACTTGTCGGCCAAAGCACCGGAGGACGAGATCCCTGTGCAATCGGCACTGAGCCAGCGACGCGGGTCGGCGGCGGTGCGCCTAGCGAAAGAGAGCCAGGCGGCGAGCGGAATCGCGGTGCAACCTGTGGGGAAGGTGCGTGCCGAGGCAACGGCGGAGGTGTACGGCGTCATCGTCAATGTTCAGCCGCTGATCGATCTGCGCGCTCGCTACGACGCCAGCGTGTCCGACGCGCGTTCGCTGCGCGCCGCCGCGTCGAGCAGCGCAGCCGACTACGAGCGGCTCAAGGGGTTGTTCGAAGACGACCGCAACATCTCCGAGCGTGTCGTGCAGGCGGCAGAAGCGCATTGGAAAGTGGACCAAGCCAGACTTGCCGCTGCCGACCAGGCAGTGGCGGCGGCGCGCGACAGCATCCGTGCCAGTTGGGGCGAAGTGCTTGCCGGCTGGACGACAGATCCGGAGTCTGCCGCGTTCCAGGCGTTGGCGCAGCAGCGCGAGGTGCTGGCGCAGATCACGTTTCCGTACGACTTGCATGCACAGGCCGGCAAGGTCTCGATGTCTCTGGCTCCGGTCTCGGTGCCGGCCGAAGCGCGCTCGGCCCGGTTCATCTCCGCGGCGCCGCAGACCGACGCCACGCTGCCCGGGGTGACGTATTTCTATGTCGTCGGCGCGCGGGGGTTGCGGGTCGGCATGCGCGTGGCGGGGCAGCTGAAGCTCGGTAACAAGGCGGGTGACGGCGTGGTCGTTCCCTCCTCCGCGGTGGTGTGGCACGGGGGCAAGGCCTGGGCCTACGTCAAAGAAGAGGACGACCTGTTCGTGCGCAAAGAGGTCTCGGTTGTCCAGGAGCTTGGCGACGGCTGGTTCGACGCGAGCCACTTCCAGCCCGGCGACGAGATCGTCGTCAGCGGCGCGCAGCTGCTGTTGTCCGAGGAACAGAAGTTCCAGATCCGCAACGAGAACGAAGATTGAAACGGCTGTAGATGATCGCGTTCATCGTCCGACAATCGATCCGCTACCCCGGCGTGGTTGTCGCGCTGGCGCTGACAGTCATCGTCTACGGCCTGTACGTCCTGTCGCGCGCCAACCTGGACGTGTTTCCCGAATTTTCGCCCAGCCAGGTGGTGATTCAGACCGAGGCGCCGGGCCTGTCGGCCGAGCTGGTGGAGCGGCAAGTCTCGCAACCGATCGAGAGCGTCCTCGCGGGCGCCTCGGGCGTCGAGCACATCCGCTCGCAATCCATCCCGGGGTTGTCCGTCGTCACCGTGCTGTTCCGCGAGGGCTCCAGCGCCTATCGCAATCGGCAGGTGGTGAGCGAGCGGCTCGCCTCGCTCGCCAATCAGCTGCCGCGCGGCGTGGCGCAGCCGGCCATGACTCCGCTCACGTCCTCGGCCAGCACGGTGCTGGGGGTGGGGCTGACATCGACCAGCCGCTCGTTGATGGAGATCCGGACGCTGGTGGACTGGACCGTGCGGCCGCACCTGCTGGCGGTGGAGGGTGTCGCCGAGGTGAACGTCTTCGGCGGCGAGGTGCGGCAGTGGCAGGTGCAGGTCGACCCCGAGAAGCTGATGCGCTACGGCCTGTCGATACAAGAAGTGGTGCAGGCGGCGCGACGCGCCACTGGAGTGCTGGCGGCAGGGTTCGTGCGCACCGACAACCAGCATCTCATCGTGAACGTGGAAGCGCAGCCGCGCTCGGCAGGGGAACTGGGCCGCGCGATGCTGATGCAGAGGTCGGGGCAGGTTCTGCGGCTGGCCGATGTCGGCCGCGTGGTAGAGGGGCCGGCGCCTTCCATCAGCGCCGCGGCGATCAATGGCGAGCCCGGCGTGTTCCTCATGGTGCAGGGCCAGCTGGGAGCCAACACGCGTGCGGTTACGCTGGACCTGGAGCGCTCGCTCAAGGAGCTGGAGCCGTTGCTCGCGGCGGAGAAGATCACGCTGAATGCGCACCTGTTCCGGCCGGCCAACTTCATCGAGACGGCGGTGCGCAACGTGCAGCGCGACCTGCTGATTGGCTCCGCTCTGGTGGTGGTGGTGCTGTTCCTGTTCCTGTTCAACACGCGCACCGCGTTCATCTGCACGACGGCGATCCCCACGTCGCTGCTGGGCGCGGTGCTGGTGCTCGACTACTTCGGGGTCGGGGTCAACATCATGGTGCTCGGTGGTCTGGCCATCGCTCTGGGGGAGGTGGTGGACGACGCGATCATCGACACCGAGAACATCTTCCGCCGGCTGCGCCTCAACCGTGCGGCTGCGCGGCCGCGCCCCGCGGACCAGGTCGTGCTCGACGCCTCGATTGAGGTGCGAAGCTCGGTCGTGTACGCCACTTTCATCGTCGCGCTGGTGTTCGTTCCGCTGCTCACGCTCTCTGGCGTAGCCGGCAAGCTGTTCGCTCCCCTCGGTTTGGCGTATATCTTCGCCATCCTCGCGTCGCTGATCGTGGCGCTGACTCTGACTCCCGCGCTGTGTTACCTGCTGCTGGCGCGCGCCGGGCTGAAGACGCAAGACCCGCCCGCCGTCGCCTGGCTCAAGCCGCGCTACGCCGCGGCGCTGCGGCGCATCGAGCGTTTCCCGGGCCGGGTCGTGAGCCTGGTGTTCGTCGTCATCGCCATCGGCATCGGCATGCTGCCGCTGTTCTCGGGGGAGTTCATCCCGGCGCTGCGCGAAGGCCACTACGTGCTGCATATGACGGCAGTACCCGGCACGGCCGAGTCCGAGTCTCTGCGCATCGGGAACCGCGTGACCCAGGCCATCGGCTCGATCAAGGGCGTGGTGTCGGTGGCCCAGTGGGTAGGCCGCGCGCCCAACGGCGCCGACACCTTCGGCACCCACTACAGCGAGTTCGAGGTCGAGATCGGCGCGCTCGGCGGCAGGGAGCAGGCTCGTATCCTGCGCGAGATCCGCGCAACGCTTTCGGGTGAGCGCGGCGGCTTTGCCGGCGTTACCTTCGCCGTGAATACGTTCCTGACCGAGCGCATCGAGGAGACCATCGCGGGGTTCGCCGCGCCGCTGGTGATCAACCTCTACGGTTCCAACCTCGACCTGCTCGACCGCGATGCCCAGGCGGTAGCGGCGGCTGTGTCGGAGGTGCCTGGCGCGCGCGACGTGCAGGTCCAAGCGCCGCCAGGCACACCGCAGATCGTGGTGCGCTTGCGCCAAGACCGGGCGGCGCCTCTGGGCATTGCGCCGCTCGATGCGCTGGAAGCGATCAGCGCGGCTTACGAGGGCGCACAGGTGGCGCAGGTGTTCCAGGCCAACCACGTCATCCCGCTGGTGGTGGTCCTGGCGCCGGAGACGCGCGACCGGATCGCAGAGATCGGCCGCCTGCAGCTACGCGCGGCCGACGGGAGGCTGGTGCCGCTGCGCGACATCGCCGACATCGGGCTCGAGGGGGGCCGCTACAAGATCTTGCACTCGAGCGGGCGCAGGATTCAGACCGTGACTGCCAACGTGGCCGGGCGCGATCTGCAGGATTTCGAATCCGATGTCCGCGAGCGGATCGCGAGACAGGTCAAGCTCGCCGCAGGCAATTACGTTGTGTTCAGCGGCACGGCACGCGCGCAGGCGCAGGCGCGCGAGGACCTCGTCGCGCACTCGGTGATCGCATGCATCGGCATTTTTCTGCTGCTCTATATTGCATTCAACAATCTGCGCAACCTGCTCATCACGTTCCTCAACCTACCGTTTGCGCTGATCGGGGGTGTGGTCGCGGTGCTGGCCACCGGCGGCTGGCTGTCATTGGGATCGCTGGTCGGCTTCGTCACGCTGTTCGGCATCACGCTGCGCAACTCCATCATGCTCGTGTCCCACTACCAGCACCTGGTCGAGGTCGAAGACTTGCCGTGGAACGCAGAGACGGCACTGAGGGGCGCGGGGGAGCGGTTGCCCTCCATCCTCATGACCGCGCTGGTGACAGCGCTCGGCCTGCTGCCGCTGGCGTTGGGCACCGGCGAGCCGGGGCGCGAGATCGAAGGCCCGATGGCCACCATCATCGTTGGCGGGCTCGCCACTTCGACTGTGCTAAACCTGCTCATCCTGCCGACGATCCTGCTGCACTTCGGCCGGTTCGATAAGCGGACGAGGACTTCAGCAGAGCTGGACTAGCTGACTTTGCCCACCGCATCGCGGCTGCGCAGATGCACGATCGGCTCACGCGCGGCGGCTTCGCTCGCCATCAGAGCGATGATGTGTCGCCCAACGTCGTTGGGCGTGATCCAGCTGGGATCGACTTTGCCGCGATGCACGCGGGTCGCGATCGTGGTCCAGATCATGAGCTCATGGATGCGCACCGGAGAGTCGCGCGACTCCGCCCGCAGGACTTTGGTGAGCATCACCTGGGCGGCCGATGCCACAGAGACAGGGCCCGAGTTCGGTACCGGTAGCTCGGCGGTGGAGCCGCCGATGGACAAGTAGAACCCGCCCGGCGCGGTCTCCGCCAGGAACGGGATGAAGTGCTTGGCGGCGAGAAAGTGCGAGGTGAGGCGCTCGGCCAGCACCGCGTTCCAGTCGGCGAGCGGGGTCTTGACCAGGGGCGGCCCCTGCCACCAGCTGCCGATGGACGCCACGACGCCGTCGATGCGCGGGCTCGAGCGTCTTACCGACAGCAGCAGAGCGGAAGCCTCTTCTTCGCTGCCCACACTTCCAACGATGAGCGCGAGGCTCCCCGGCCGTCCCAGCCGATCGGCAAGCTGATCCAGCTTCGCATCGGTACGCGAGACCGCCAGCACGCGAGCGCCCGCGCGCAGCAGCTCATCGACGACGCCTTCACCCACGCCGCCCGCCGCGCCGAGGACCACGATGGTCTTGTCACGCATGTCAGACTCCTTGCGATTTCCCTACGATGCTTCCTGGATTGCGCTTCGCTTCATCCAGCCTACTAAGATGTCTCTCCGCGCCCGACCACCGGCGGTGCGGCCGGTAGAGTCACTGCGATCGGGTCGCTCGCCGGGAACGTCTCGCGCAGCGCTTCGTCCAGCAGCCATTCCCCGTGCTCTTGTTGCGCAAGGACCGGCAGGTTCGGAGCAGCGATTCGCACCGTCTTGGCCCTGGCAGAGGTTCCGTGCGTTCGGCCCATGCTCAGCTCTCACCGGTTGGTCCGATCATCCGTTCGGGTCGTACCCACTGGTCGAACTGCTCGGCGTCGACATGGCCGAGCGCCAGCGCCGCCTCGCGCAGGCTGGTGCCCTCCCGGTGCGCCTTCTTGGCGATCTCGGAGGCGCGGTCGTAGCCGATATGGGGCGTCAGCGCGGTCACCAGCATCAGGGAGCCTTCCACCAGATCGGCGATGCGCGCCGCATCCGCTTCGATCCCGTCCACGCAATAGCGGGTGAAGCTCTGGACCGCGTCCGCGAGCAGCCGGGTGCTTTGCAGGAAATTGTGAATGATGAGCGGCTTGAACACGTTCAGCTCGAAGTTGCCAGAGGCCCCACCGAAGTTGACCGCGACGTCGTTGCCCATCACCTGGCAGCACACCATGGTCAGCGCTTCGCACTGGGTCGGGTTCACCTTCCCCGGCATGATCGAGCTGCCCGGTTCGTTCTCCGGCAAGCGCAACTCGCCCAGCCCCGACCGTGGCCCGGACGCGAGCCAGCGGATGTCGTTCGCGATCTTCATCAGCGCCGCCGCGACAGTCTTCAGTGCGCCGTGCGCGAACACCAGGGCGTCGTGTGCCGCCAGCGCTTCGAACTTGTTGGCGGCGCTCACGAACGGCAAGCCGCTCACGCGCGCCAGCTCATCGACCACCCTGCGTCCAAAGTCGGGAGGCGCATTGAGCCCGGTACCCACCGCGGTACCGCCAATGGCCAGCTCATATAGCCCCGGCAACGCGGCCCGCACCCGTGTGACGCCGCGATCGGTCTGCGCCACGTAGCCGGAAAACTCCTGACCCAGCGTCAGCGGCGTCGCGTCCTGCAAATGGGTGCGCCCGATCTTGACGATGCTGGCAAAAGCCCGCGCCTTCTCGTTCAGCGCATCGCGCAGCGCATGCAGGCGCGGCAGAAGGTCCTGAACCAAGGCGCGCGCCGCGGCCAGATGCATCGCTGTAGGGATGACGTCGTTGGAGGACTGGCTGCGGTTGACCTCGTCGTTCGCGTGCACCAGGCGCTGCACGCCGCGCGGGCCGCCGAGTAGCTCGCTGGCGCGGTTCGCGAGCACCTCGTTCATGTTCATGTTGGTCTGCGTTCCCGAGCCGGTTTGCCACACCACCAGCGGAAACTCTTCGGCGTGGCGTCCCGCGATGACTTCCTCCGCAGCGGCCACGATGGCGCGCGCCTTGGCTGAATCCAGCAGGTTCAGCTCGGCGTTGACGAGGGCCGCAGCGCGCTTGACTTCGGCCAGTGCGCGGATAAAGTTGTCCGGGAAGCGCTCCCCGGAGATGCGGAAATGCTCGAGCGAGCGCTGGGTTTGCGCTCCCCATAGGCGGTCGGCCGGGACCTCGATCTCGCCGAAGGTGTCGCGTTCGATGCGAGTGGGGGACATGGCGTGGTGAAAGCCGCTATGGGAGGGGCGCCAACGGGGTAGCCATCTTCTTATGTTGTTCCATCAGGCCGGTGAGAAAGTCGTTGGTGCCCATGATGTGCTGTCTCAGTGAGTTCATCCATAACAGCGCCCGGCTGTTGGAGCCCCGCGCCACATTGGCATCGTGCGGACTGCCGCTCAGATTTCAAGCCGTTGCGCCGATTGAATTTCCTGATTGCACAGTCAGCTATTTTCGATCAGCTTACAACATCGAGGACTGTCAGGTTTGGGACGCGGGGCCGACTTAACCGTGTTCGCTGGTAGACTAAAGACCAAGACAAGTCTCGGGCTCACGCGAGGATGAATTGATGACGACGATCAGCCTGACTAAGGACAACTTCGACCAGACCGTCGAGCAAAACTCGATGGTCGTGGTGGACTTCTGGGCCGCTTGGTGCGCTCCGTGCCGGTTCTTTGCACCCACGTTCGAGCAGGCGTCGGACAAGCATCCGGATGTGGTGTTCGGCAAGGTCAATACCGAGGAGCAGCCCGAGCTGGCAGGCGCCTTCGGCATCCGATCAATTCCGACATTGATGATCTTGCGCGAGAAGGTCATTCTCTATTCTGAGGCGGGGGCCCTGCCGCAGCCCCAGCTGCACGCGCTCATCGATCAGGCGAAGGCGCTCGACATGGAACAGGTGCGTCGGGAACTCACCGAACAGCAAGCCAAGGAAGCGGAAGGAGCCAACCCCAGCGCGTGACTCAGGCCTACTCGAGCTTTCGGGAGTTCTATCCTTTGTACTTGTCGGAACACCGCAACCGTACCTGCCGGCGGCTGCATTTCGTCGGCACCTCATTGGGCCTTGCGTGCCTGGCTGCGGCCATCGCCACTGCCAATGCCTGGCTCATTCTGGTCGGCTTCGTCATCGGCTATGCGCTGGCCTGGGTTGGCCATTTTTTCTTCGAAAAGAACCGGCCGGCCACTTTTCGTCACCCGCTGTACAGCTTCGTAGGCGACTGGGTGATGTTCCGCGACATTCTGAGTGGCCGGATCAAACTCTAGCGCCACCGGCTCACGCCAGCAGTGCCAGCCTCACCGTCGATTCCTCCAGCTTCTCCAGCCACCACCTGAGTCCCTTGCCGGCGTCGCGCGGCCGCCATGCGAGCGACATGCGCGTGGCTTTCGTGGAGTCCTCCTCGACCTCCTTGCGCACAAGGCGGCCGGCGGCGATGGCCGGTGCGGCGATGTTCAGCGGCAGGAAGCCCACACCCAGGCCGAAAACCTGAGCCTCGAGCTTGGCTTGCATGGTGGGCACAGTCAGCGTGTCCTGTCCGTTGCTCAGACCGACGCTGCGCGGGGGCAGGCTGCGTGAAGTGTCGGCCGCGACCACGATGCGATGCTGGAGGATATCCGAAACGCGGATGGGCTCCGCAGCCTGGGCCAGCGGGTGGTCGGGCGCGATCGCAAACACGAACTGAACGTCGCCCAGCGTGCGCACCGCGGCACCGTGCTCGGGCGGCGCGTCGCTGGGTGCACCGATTACCAGGTCCGCACGCCCGGAAAACAACGCGTCCCAGCAACCTTCCAGGATCTCGGCGGACAGCCGCAGCCGGGTGCCGGCGCCCTCCCGGTAGAACTCGGCGACCAGCGGGCACAATCTCTCGCCGGGGATGATGTCGTTGTAGGCGATGCGCAGCTCCGTCTCCCAGCCCTTGGCGATGCGCTGAACGCGGCACTCGATGTCCGATGCGGCGCGCAGCAGATGGCGTCCCTCCCGGAGCAGCTCCTCGCCCGCGCGCGTCAGCTTGGCGCGGTGGCCGCTGCGGTCGAACAGCTGCACGTCGAGGTCCTGCTCGAGCTTCTGGACCGTGTAGGTGATGGCGGAAGGCACACGGTGCAGTTCTTCGGCCGCACCCGCGAAACTGCCCTTGCGCGCGATCGCATCCAGTACCAGCAGGGCATCCAGGGAGAGTTTTGTGGCGGACATGGGGGTGTCTTTTCGGAACGCGGCGTCTTGGTTTGCTACGCTAATGACCGGAAAACTGGGTTAAAATCGATAACCTTATACTTCCTTCAGGTCGGCCGCCACCGCGTCGTGGGGCGAGGCCGAGTCTGCGCATGCTACGACACCATCGAGGGTTTTCGTTGCACACATCGATTGCCCGTACTCTAGCGCTTCTCGCGGCTCTGGTCACCGCTGGTGCGCTCCTCGGATGCGCCAAGAAGGACGACGGGGAAGCGAACGCCCAGAGCAAGCCCGCAGATCAGACCAAGCCGGCCGATTCAGGCAAGGTAGGCGGCGCAGCGCCAGCAGACAAGGCTGCGGCCGCTCCCGCGAAGCCGACGGGCCTGCCGGTCAAGGCGGAAGCGGTCAAGGTGGCCAAGGTCGACAGCGAAGTATCGGCGGTCGGGACCTTGATCGCGGCCGAAGCCGTGGTCCTGCGTCCCGAGATCGCCGGCCGCATCATCGAACTGAACTTCCAGGAAGGGCAGGCGGTGCAGAAGGGGGCCAAGCTGGTCACCTTCGACCCCTCCGAGTATCAGGCTAAGCTCGCCGGGTCCGTCGCCGAGGCCAAGACTGAGACCCAGCGCTACGACCGTGCCAAGGAGATGCTGGAGCAGAAGTTCATCAGCCAGGAAGCGCTCGACGTAGCTCGAGGCAATATGGATCGCGCCCTTGCGCGTAAACGCCAGGATGAGGTCCAGTTATCCAAGGCGGTGATCAGCGCGCCGTTCAGCGGCATCGTCGGGTTGCGCTTGGTTAGCCCCGGCGCTTACATCAAAGCGGGAGAAGACATCGCGCGGCTGGAGAACATCAGCTCTCTGAAACTCGACTTCCGTGTGCCCGAGGTGTACTTGTCCAAGATCAGGCCCAAGCAGGACCTCAGCATCCGCGTGGACGCCTATCCGAACGATGTTTTCCCGGGCAGGATCTATGCGCTGGAGCCCTCGGTGGACGAAAAAACCCGCACCGTGGTAGTACGCGCACAGATCCCCAACCAGCATGGCAAGCTGCGTCCGGGCATGTTTGCGCGCGTCAACGTGTTGCTCGGAACGCGGCCCGACGCGATCCTGGTGCCCGAACAGGCGATCTGGCCGCAGGGGCGCGACGCGTTCGTCTACAAAGTTGTGGACGGCAAGGCCACGCTGACGAAGATCGAGCTGGGCGTGCGGCGTCCGGGCGAGGTCGAGGTGGTCACCGGCCTGACACCGAACGACATGGTGGTCACGGATGGGCAGATGAAGCTGAAGGACGGCGCCCCGGTGATGGTGTTGCCGGCGCCACCGCCACCACCTGCCGCGGCCGCCGGCGGAGCGGCGCCCAAGCCCGGCGGTTAAGCCAAGCTAGAGCAACGCGTACTCGCAGAAGAGGATCAGGCGATGGTTCTGTCCGAGATTTCGATCAAGCGACCGGTGCTGGCCATCGTGATGAGCTTGATGATCGTGCTGGTGGGAATCTTGTCCTTCTCGCGCATGGCGGTGCGCGAATATCCCAACATCGACCCGCCCGTGGTCTCGGTGCGCACGGTCTACAAGGGCGCCACGGCGCAGGTGATAGAAAGCGCCATCACGCAGCCGCTGGAAGACTCCCTCTCGGGCATAGAGGGCATCAAGACCATCAAGTCCCAGAGCCGGGAAGAAGTCAGCCAGATCACGATTACGTTCGTCGCTGCGCGTGAGATCGATGGTGCCGCGAACGATGTCCGCGACCGCGTTGCGCGTGTCCGCAAGAGCCTTCCGGCGGCCTCCGACAATTCGGTCGTGTCCAAGATCGAGGCGGACGCCCAGCCGATCCTGTGGATCGCGCTCTCCAGCGACCGCCACACCCCGATGGATATGTCGGACTACGCGGACCGGTATCTGACCGATCCCCTCAAGGCGATCCCGGGTGTGGCGTCGGTGATCATCGGCGGGCGAGCGCAAATATGCTATGCGCGTATGGCTCGACCGCGAGCGCCTCGCCGCCCAGGGCCTCACGGCGCAGGACGTGGAGGACGCACTGAAACGGGAGAACCTCGATTCTCCGAGCGGACGCATAGAGAGCACCGAGCGCGAGTTCACCGTGCAGGCGCGCACCGACCTGGGCTCTCCGGACGAGTTCAACAACATGATCATCAAGGAGGTGAATGGCTATCCCATCCGCCTCAAGGAGGTCGGCCGCGCCGCGCCCGGCCCCTACGAGAACCGCAAGATCGTGCGGGTGCGGGGTGAGGACGCGCTCGGCTTGGGGGTTGTGAAGCAGTCCACCGCCAACACGCTGGAGGTGGCGAAAGCCGCCAAGGCGCTGCTGCCACAGCTGCAGGCCTCGCTGCAACCCGGTATGAAGATGTGGGTGGCGGTGGACACGTCCAAGTTCATCGAGGCGTCGATCCGGTCCGTGTTCGAGACAATCATCGTGGCGCTGGTCCTCGTGGTGCTGGTGATCTTCTTCTTCCTGCGCGAGGTCCGGGCCACCCTGATTCCCGCGGTGACCATCCCGATATCGATCATTGGCCACTTCACCTTCCTCAAGGCGCTGGGCTTCTCCATCAACACGCTCACGCTGCTCGGCGTGGTGTTGTCCATCGGCCTGGTGGTGGACGACGCCATCGTCGTTCTGGAGAACGTGCACCGTCACATCGAGGACGGCATGAAACCCATCAAGGCGGCGTTCGTAGGGAGCAAGGAGATCGGCTTCGCGGTGATCGCCATGACCATCACGCTGGCCGCCGTGTTCACGCCGCTGTCCTTCGCGCAGGGCAACACGGGCAAACTCATGACCGAGTTTGCGCTCACCGTGGCCACGTCGGTGATCGTGTCGGGTTTCGTCGCGCTGACGCTGGTGCCGATGATGTGTTCCAGGTTGCTCAAGCATGACCATAGCCTGGTATACCGCAAGACCGAGCCCTTCTTCCAAGGCATGACCAATGGTTACCGCGCGGCGCTGCGGGGACTACTGACGACACCGCTATTCCAGGTTCCTTGGTTCAGGCGTCGAGTGCGCCGATTCGACTCGAGAATATTCGTGGGTTTGGCGTTCGTGCGGGTCATCGGAGCCGGGGTCTGGCTGTTCTTGCAGCTCAGGGCGGAGCTGTCTCCCGAAGAGGACCGCAGCCTGTTCCTGGCGTTTGTGATCGCGCCGGAAGGCTCTTCCATGCAATACACCGACAGCTACATGCACGCTGTCGAGGAGATCGCCAAGGGCGTTCCTGAGATCGACACCATGTTCGCGGTCGTCGCGCCAGGGTTGGAGCGGCCTAATCCGGTGAATCTGGGCATCGCCTTTGCCGTGCTCAAGCCCTGGGCCGAGCGTAAACGTAGCCAGCAAGAGATAACCAAGGAGCTCGGGCCCAAGCTCTATGGCGGCCTGCCGGGAGCGTTGTCCTTCGTCAAAGGCTTGCCTCCGCTCGGGCAACCGTTGTTCTCCAAACGGGTCGAGTACGTGATCTACGGCAACACCTACGAGGAGCTGCAGGGCAAAGTCAACAAGATCATGGCCAAGCTGAGTCAGTATCCCGGCATTACCGGTCTCGACACGGACCTGAAACTGAACAAGCCCCAGCTTGCCGTCAAGATCGACCGTGATAAGGCGGCCGCGCTGGGGATCTCCATGGAGGCGATCGGTCACACGCTGGAGACACTGCTGGGCGGGTTCGACGTGACGCGCTACAAGCACGAAGGCAAGCAGTACGACGTGGTGGTGCAGATGGAGGACGACAAGCGGCGCCAGCCCAGCGATCTCACCTCCATCTACGTGCGGGGTGCGGACGGGTCGCTTAACCAGCTCTCCAATTTGGTGAGCCTGTCCGAGGTTGTGGCGCCGAAGGAGCTGAACCACTTCAACAAGCTGCGCGCCGCCGTGATCAACGGTGAACCTGCCGGGAATGCCAGTCTGGGCCAGGTGCTGGAGCACATTGACGGTTTGGTCAAGACCGAGCTGGGCTCCGATACGCGCACCGACCTCGACAACATCTCGCGGGAGTTCAGAGAATCGAGCGGGCAGTTGTGGGTCACCTTCGGCCTGGCGCTGATCGTCATCTACCTGGTGCTGTCGGCTCAGTTCGAGAGCTTCATGGGCCCCCTGGTCATCATGCTCACCGTGCCGCTGGCCATGACCGGCGCGATACTTGCCATGTGGATCAACGCCAAGCTGGGGCACGGCGGAACGCTCAACGTCTACAGTCAGGTCGGTCTCGTCATGCTGGTGGGCTTGATCACCAAACATGGGATCTTGATCGTGGAGTTCGCCAACCAGCTTCGCGCCAAAGGGATGGAGCGGATGGACGCGGTGGTGGAAGCGTCCACGCTGCGGCTGCGGCCCATCTTGATGACCACCGCCGCAATGGTGCTCGGCGCAGTGCCGCTCGCGCTCGCCCATGGCGCTGGCGCCGAGTCCCGTCAGGCGATCGGCTGGGTGGTCGTCGGTGGCCTGCTGCTGGGCACACTGCTTACCCTGTTCGTGATCCCCACTATGTATTCCATGATGGTGCGCAAGGTACGGCTACCGACCCTCGAAGACGAGGACGCCATTGTGCTTCCCCCCGGGGCCGGCGCCTCGATGCGGCCGCATCAGCGCCAGGAGCATTGAGCCGGCTGGCGGAAGCCGCGACCGGAGGGCTTTGCTGTCCGGACGACCATGAACACCACTGCTGCTAGCTGGCGCACGCCCACCGTCGTGCTGGTCTGCGGCGCGATCATTCTGACGCTCGCCCTGGGCGTGCGTCAGACCTTCGGGCTGTTCCTGCAGCCGATGAGTGTCGAGCTGGGCTGGGGCCGCGGCCACTTTTCCTTTGCGTTCGCGCTGTCCAATCTGATCTGGGGACTGGCCCAGCCGTTCTTCGGCGCGTGGGCCGACAAGCAGGGCAGCGGCCGCGTAGTGGCTGTCTCCGCGCTCTTGTATGCCGCGGGACTGGCCTTGCTGCCTTTTTCCACCACACCTCTGATGCTGGACTTCAGCGCCGGGCTGCTCATCGGGCTCGGGATCAGCGGCGTGAGCTTCGGTGTCATTCTCGGCGTCGTTGGACGCGCGTTCCCACCCGAGCGCCGCAGCCTGGCGTTGGGCATCGCCTCTGCCGGCGGTTCATTCGGTCAGTTCCTCATGGTTCCGTTTGGCGCATGGCTGATCGGCAGGATCGACTGGAAGTATTCGCTGCTCGTGCTGGCGGGCGTGATCCTGGCGACGGTACCCCTGGCTGCGGCCATGGTGGAGGAGCGCCGGCGGCCGCTATCTCCAGCTGCGGGTGACAGCAAGCCGCAGTCGCTGCGTATGGCGCTGCGCGAGGCCGGCAGACATAGCGGCTTCTGGTATCTGACCGCGGGCTTTTTCGTCTGCGGGTTCCAGATTGCCTTCATCTCTATCCACCTTCCGGTGTATCTACGCGACCTGAACCTGCCGCTCACCGTCGCCGGCTGGGCGCTCGCCCTGATCGGGCTTTTCAACATCTTCGGCTCGTTCACGGCCGGCTATCTTGGCGCGCGCTTTAGCAAGAAGTACGTGCTGTCGTCGATCTACTTCCTGCGCGCCGTTGTGATCGGCTTGTTCCTGCTGCTGCCGGTTTCGCCGTTAAGCGTGTATTTGTTCGCCGCCGGCATCGGCTTCCTATGGCTGGGCACCGTGCCGCTGACCAACGGGCTGGTTGGGCAGATCTTCGGCGTGCGCTATGTCTCGACGCTGTTCGGGATCGTGTTCTTGAGCCACCAGGTGGGCAGCTTCCTCGGCGTGTGGCTGGGCGGATATCTGTTCGACCTGACCGGCTCCTACGCTCCGGTGTGGTTCGGCAGTATTGTGCTGAGTCTGCTGGCCGGCGTGCTCAACCTGCCCATCGACGAGCGGCCGCTCGCTCGCGTATCGGCTGAAGGGGCGGCATGAGCCCCGGAGCAGGGGCCCCATGCATGTTCCATGGGGATGCGACCAGGCGAATGACGCCTGCCCCCGCCCAGACTCCTTCGGCATATCAAATGACAGTGAAGGCGGGGGCGATATGATTCCATCGAGCGGGGCCGCACCGGCGTGGCGGGTCGTGGCCTTGTGGGTCGTCGTGGCCGTCGCCGGTGCCGTGCTGACGGTGCTCGCTTTCCGCGCCTATCTCAATCCATCCGCGATCATCGATTTCGCCAATTCGCGGTTGTGCTAGCGGGCTCGGCTGCCCGCTGTCGATCGATTCGATCAATCTTTCCAGGGTCATTCAGTGTTTCAGAACGACCCGCTCGAAAAGTTCCACTGGTAAAGGGCGCAAGCGGCCCCTATATTGCCTTGCACCATTCATCCATATTGGATGAGTGAGCCCGGAATCGGAGCACATCATGATCGTTGTACGCAAGGCCCAGGATAGGGGGCACGCCAACCACGGCTGGCTCGACAGCTACCACACCTTCTCATTCGCGGACTACTACGATCCGCAAGAGATGGGGTATGGCTCATTGCGCGTCATCAACGAAGATCGCGTCGCTCCCGGCAAGGGCTTCGGCACGCATCCCCACCGCGACATGGAGATCATCAGCTACGTGCTGGAGGGTGCGCTCGCGCACAAGGACAGCATGGGTACCGGCTCGGTGATCCGGCCCGGGGACGTGCAGAGAATGAGCGCGGGCACGGGTGTGTTGCACAGCGAGTTCAACCCCTCGCCGCAGGAACCAGTGCACTTCCTGCAGATCTGGATCGAGCCGAACGCGTATGGCATCGCGCCCAGCTACGAGCAGAAGAGCTTTTCGGCCGATCAGAAGCAGGGGCGCCTGCGCCTCATCGCCTCGCCCGACGGCGCGGAGGGTTCGGTCAAGATCCACCAGGACGCGCGGGTATATGCCGCTGTTCTCAATGACGCTAACGCAGTGAGCTACACGCTGCCACAGGGCCGAAGGGCCTACGTGCATGTGGCGCGAGGGGCCGTGCAGCTCAACGACACCGCGCTGTCAGCCGGCGACGGCGCCAAGATCAGCGGCGAACAGGAGCTGCACCTGTCCGGCGGGAAGAGCGCGGAGGTGCTGCTGTTTGATCTAACCGAGCGCAAGTAGAGGACCAGAAGGAGACCATCATGACCGCAACCCGACTCGAGTCTCGATCGGTGACTCTGGTCGCATCGAGCCACAAAGCTGAGCCCGCGCCCGGGCTGATCGTCGATCGGCCGCTTCCCGGACCAGAGGTCGAATACGTCAGCCCATTCCTAATGATCGACCATTTCGGGCCGACGACCATCGTGGCTGGCAGCAAGGGCGGACTGAACCCGCACCCGCATCGCGGCTTCGAGACCGTCACGTTCCTGTTCGACGGCGCGATGGAGCACCAGGATTCGCAGGGGAACCACGGTCTGCTGCGCGCGGGCGACGTGCAGTGGATGACGGCGGCACGCGGCATCGTGCACGCCGAATATCACGAGCGGGAGTTCGCGCAGCGCGGCGGGACCCTGCATGGCATCCAACTGTGGGTGAACCTGCCAGCCCGTTACAAGATGGTCCAACCCGGGTACCAGGACATCGCCTCCGCGCGTATCCCCGAGGTCCGGCTCGACGCCGGTATTGCGCGCGTTGTCACTGGCGAGTTCGAGGGTGTGCGAGGGCCCGCACGGACTCAGACCCCGATGCTGGTGATGCATGTTAGGCTCGCGGCCGGCGGCACTGCGGACGTCGCGGTGCCGGAGGCTTGGAACGCGCTGGCATACGTAATCCGCGGTCGCGCCCGAGCGTCGGACGCGGCGCTGGAGGCGCGGCAAATGGCCGTGTTCGACAACGATATGCCGCTCATCGAGCTGGCTGCGATCACCGACGCCGATGTGCTTCTGCTCGCAGGCGAGCCTATCGACGAGCCGGTGGTAAGCTGGGGGCCATTCGTGATGAACACTACCGAGCAGATCATCCAGGCGCGAAAGGACTATGCCAGCGGGCGGATGGGCGTGCTGGCAGGACGATAGTAGCCGCCGCGGCCGGCGTCCGGCCGCAACCGAGCGAGTGCTGATTCACGTGCTCGCTGTTCTATCGTTACCATGGAGGGGTGAGCATGGGAGGCATGCTGTATGTGGTCGTGTACGGCTCCGGGCCGATGAGCACCGACAAGGGCGCGTAGCTTGTAAAGGCTAAGCCCACTCGATCGAGAGCGCGCGTGAAGCGAAGCGAATCCCGAATCCTGACAACTCACACGGGGAGCTTGCCGCGCCCGAAGTCTCTAGTGGACCTGCAACTGCAGATGAGTCGGGGCGAGCCGGTGGACTCAGCTATCCTCAGTCAAATAGTAGGAGAGGCGACGCGACGGGCGGTCGGCCGTCAGCTGGAGTGTGGGATCGATATCGGAAACGATGGCGAACAACCGCGAGAAAGCTTTTTCACCTACGTGCGCTACCGCATGAGCGGGTTCGGTGGTGAAGGTCGGCGCCCTCCCGCCAAGGACGTGGCGAGTTATCCCACCTTTCGTGAGTTGTTCCAGACGCACGCGCGCAAAAGTCTGCATACGGCGCCACCGCGCGCCATTGGCGAAGTGCGTTACATCAACCGTGATCCGCTCGACAAAGAGCTCGCACAATACCGCAAGATCCTGCAGGAGCAACCCCTGCGCTTTGTCGAGTCCTTCTGGACTGCACCCTCGCCGGGGATCGTCGCGTGCGGGATGGAAAACGACTACTACAGTTCCTTGCCTGAATATGTGAACGCAGTCGCCGCTGCTTTGAAGACGGAGTACGAGACTATCGCTGCGCAGGGTCTGGTTCTGCAGATCGATGGTCCGGACCTGGCGATGGAGCGGCACCGGCTGTTCGCCGACCGACCGCTTGCCGAGTTCCTCGACTTCCTCGATCTCACTATCGCTGCGATCAACGGCGCACTGGTCAACGTGCCGCGGGACCAGGTGCGCCTGCACGTGTGCTGGGGCAACTACGAAGGTCCCCACAACTTCGACGTGCCGCTGGACGACCTGCTACCGCATTTGTACGAGGCACGCGTGGGCGGGCTCGTCCTGTCGATGGCAAACCCCCGCCACGCCCACGAGTATCGCTGTCTAGCCAGACACCCTCTGCCACGCGACTGGCTCGTGATTGCCGGTGTCATCGACACGACCACGAACTATGTGGAGCATCCGGAAGTCGTCGCCGACCGCATCGAGCTCGTGGCCACGGCCGTCGGCGATCCGCGCCGCGTGCTGGCGGGCACGGATTGCGGGTTCGACACATCGACGGGAGTCGGGATGGTGGCGGAGGAGGTGGTGTGGGAGAAGCTGCGCGCGCTGCGCGCAGGCGCGGAATTGGCGAGCAGCCGGTTGTTCTGAGCCCCGGCCGGGACCGTTGTTTTCCTGACTTTACATTTGGAGGCATGCTGTCCAACAACAGCATTCATCCCACCGGGTCCCGACGCGCGGTTGGTTTGATGCGCGGACATTCGGCCCCACGTCGGCTATGATACGTAGTTGGTTTGGCCGTAAGGCGGCAAACGCACCGCTATGGCTCAAGCGGCAGAAACCGCGTTGCATCAATAGAGGAGGAGGCAACCATGAAGCTCTACTATCATCCGGTGTCGACGACGAGCAGGCCCGTCGTCCTGTTCGCTGCCGAGTCCGGCATCGAACTCGAATACCAAGTCGTCGACCTGTTCACCGGAGCGCAGTATAAGCCCGAGTTCGAGGCCATCAATCCGAGCCACCAAGTGCCGGTGCTGGAGGACGGCGACTTCCGCCTCACCGAGAGCTCGGCGATCCTCAAGTTTCTTGCGGACCGGAAAGGCTCGCCCGCCTATCCATCGGATCCACGCAAACGGGCACGGGTCAACGAGCGGATGGACTGGTTCAACACCGGCTTTTACCGCGACTTCTCCTACGGGTTCGTCTATCCGCAGATCTTCCCGTTCATGCGCCGGCCCGACGACATCGTCCAGGCCGGGACGCTCGCGTATGGCAAGGACAAGGCACTGGGCTGGCTCAAGGTCCTGGACCAGAGCCTGATCGGCCCGCGCAACGGCTACTTGTGCGGCGACGCGATCACCATCGCCGACTATCTGGGCGCGATGATGGTCTTGGGCAACGAGGTCATCGACTGCAATTTCGCCGCGTACCCGAACATCTCGCGCTGGCTCCGCAACATGAAGGCGTTACCGAACTGGGCCAAGGTGAACGAGGCGTTCTACAAGTACGTGGTCGACCCCAACAAGGGCAAGGAATTCGTGCGGATCTGAACGGGAAGGGCGGGGAACCGGGTGGCAAGGACAACGAGCCTGCCCTTTTTGGTTGAACACCTCGAATGGAGATCGGCAATGATCAAGGGCTTGCATCACAACGCCTACCGCTGTCGGGACTCGGAGCAGACGCGGAGATTTTACGAAGACTTCCTCGGGCTGCCGCTCTCCGGCACGCTCGAGATCAAGGAGACGAAGAGCGGCCGTCCGACCAACACGCTGCACACCTTCTATCGGCTGGACGACGGCTCCTATCTGGCGTTCTTCGAGGCTCCGGACATGCCGTTCGAGTTCAAGCAACAGCATGACTACGACCTGCACATCGCACTGGAGGTCGAGGAGCCGGTGCTGAAGTCCATGTTGGCGAAGGGAAAGGAACGCGGAATCGAGACGCGCGGCGTCTCCGATCACGGATTCATCCACTCGATCTACTTCAGGGATCCGAACGGGTATGTGATAGAGCTGACGGCGAAGCTGCCCGGGCACGATCGGGCGATGGATCCGGCGGTCAACGGGGCGCGTGGCAAACTGGACAAGTGGCAGGCCGCCAAGCCGCAACACGCAGCGGTCCGAACGTAAAGCGGACCATCGCGAATCCGCGCGTCGCGCCAAGCAAGCTATGTCGAAGAGGGCTCCTCGCAAGAGGAGGCAAATGAGAAGTTGCGTCTCGCTGCCGCGAACAAATCACCCCCGCACCAGGTAGTATGAGGCGTTGACCCCACCCCGGAAGCGCTTCATGGTTGCTTTCCTGCAAGACGCGGCGGCTCGCCGCGATGCCCGCGTCATCGGCGTGGTCGCCTTCGCTCATGGCACGTCGCACTTCTTCCACCTGCTGCTGCCGCCGTTGTTCCCTTGGTTGATGCACGACTTCGGGTTGAACTTCACTCAGGTCGGCGCGTTGATGAGCATCTTCTTCGTCATTTCCGGGACCGGGCAGGCGCTGGCCGGGTTCGTTGTCGACCGCCTCGGCCCGCGGCGGGTGTTGCTGTTCGGTGTCGGCTCGCTCGCATTGTCGGGGTTCACGCTTGCGGTGGCCGGCAACTATGCGATGCTGGCTCTGGCGGCAGGACTTGCCGGCCTGGGCAACAGCGTGTTCCACCCGGTCGATTTCACCATCCTTAATCGGCGGGTTTCGCAACAGCGCCTGGGTTACGCATTCTCTGCGCACGGGCTGAGCGGCAACCTGGGCTGGGCTGTCGCGCCGGTGTTCATGGCCGGGATTGCCGCATTGACCAACTGGCATTGGGCGGGGTTGGGAGCTGGTCTCGTGGCGACGAGCGTGCTGGCAGTGTTGATCTGGCAGCGCGAGCTGCTCGACGTCCACGACACCGCAGCGCACGCTGCCGCTCAGACAAAGCCTGCGCACGTCACTTCCGAGACATTCGCGTTTCTGGGATCCTCCGCGGTGTGGCTGTGCTTCACCTTCTTCTTCGTCACCACACTTTCGCTTGGCGTACTGCAGATTTTCTCGCCCACGCTGTTGAACCAGCTCTACGGGCTGTCGTTGGCCGCCGCGACGTCGTGCCTTACGGCCTATTTCGTCGGGGGCGCCGTGGGGACTGTCGGCGGTGGCTTTCTCGCCGCACGAGGCAAGTCGCAGGACCGCGTGATCACCGCAGCGTTGACGGTGTCGGCGACCTGCGCGCTGGTTATTGCGTTAGGCGTCTTGCCGGGATGGTGCGTGATCGGACTCATGGCCGTCCTCGGGATGGGTGTGGGTTTGGCGGGGCCGTCGCGCGATCTGCTCGTGCGGCAGGCTGCCACAGCGGGCTTCGGGAGGGACGCGTTCGGCAGGGTGTACGGGTTCGTCTACTCGGGGCTCGACGTGGGCTTCGCCATCGCTCCGCTGGTGTTCGGTCCGCTGATGGACCACGGCCACTACTCGGCCGTTTTGAGTGGCGTAGCAGTGCTGCAAGCGCTGGCGATCCTCAGCGCGTTGAGTGTGGGCATGCGCGCGCGAGTCACGCGCCGAGTTGCGGCCGGAGCCGGCTGACGCGATTGGCTCTCAATAGTCGAGCCGCACCCAGGTTCTTCCGTCGAAGCGCCTCAGCTTCATCTGTTTGATCGGAGTGTAGTCGGTGGGGCTGGTGTTTAACCTGATGCCGGGCAGCAGCATCGGCAGCTCCACGTCCTTCAAGTTGGCGGCCTGGCGCATCACGTTCTCCCGCGTCAAGTCGTCTCCGCATTGCCGCAGCACCTGCGTCAGAGCCTCCGCAGACATATAGCCCACCACGTTCTGGGTGTCGAGCGGGTCCGCCTCCGGGTAGTAGCGCTGCATGAACGCCACGTAGTCCTTCGTCGCCGGGTCGTTCTTCCAGTCGGGATCGGACGGGTCTTTCACGAAGGCAGCGGAGATCAGACCGACGGCCTTTTCCAGCCCGGCGGGTTTGAGAACGACCTCGACGGATGAGGCGTTCGTGGGGACGAAGTGCAACGGCCGCCACCCGAGGTCGTAAACCTTGCGGATGGACATGGCCGCGAACTTCGGAGTGACGAAGCTGAACAAAACGTCGGCGCCGGAGTCCTTGAGCGCGATCAGCTGCGAATCGACGGTTGGGTCTGTAACTTCGTACGATGCTTCCACTACGATCAGCTTGGTCGCTCGCTCGCCAAGCTCTTTACGCAGCATCCTCACGTAGTCTCTACCGAAGTCGTCGTTCTGATACAGGACGGCCGCCTTGGCGTCAGGCTTCACCTTGGACAGGTACCGAACGAAGGCCGGAACGTCCGCGCGCTGATTCGGTACCAGAGCCATGCTCCAGGGATAGTTCACCGGGTCGTCCCACTTGAGCGCGGCGGTGGCGAGCATGATGTGCGGCACCCTCTTGGCGTTCATGTACTTGTGAATGGCGGTGTTGGTCGCGGTTCCGAGCGAGCCGAAGATCAGGAGCACCTCCTCCTGCTCCACGAGCTTGCGGGTCTGCTCCACGGTCTTGGGCGGGGAGTAGCCATCGTCCAGCGAGATAAAGTTGATCTTGCGGCCTTTGATCCCGCCTTCCGCGTTGATCTTGGCGAAATAGGCGGCCTCGGTCTTGGCTATCGTGCTGTACACGGAGGTCGGCCCGGAGTAGGGGAAGGTCTGCCCGATCTTGATCTCGGTGTCCGTCGCCCCGGGCCCATACTTCTTCTGTGCCCAGGCGGGCTGTAGGCACAACGCGATCAGCGCGATCAGGGTCAAGCGGCAAGCGGCACGGCCAAAGCTCATAGCTGCGATCCTTTCAGCGGAGTCTGCACCCCCACCCGGCCCCCCCGGGCGCGCGGGGGAGGGGGAGAGAGGGGGCCAGATCACCTCCCTGTGTTACGTGTTTCTGCAAACGCATAGTTTCGGAAACGGACGTAATGATGCCTCAACCGTGCCGCAGCGGTGCCTGGCTGAGGTTCGCCGTTGCGGCGCCGGGCTTGTATGATTCGCGCGTGCTTTCCATCCGTGGCCTGTCCAAGAGTTACGACGGCCCGCGCAAGCGGGTCGTGCTCACCGATGTCAACCTGGAGCTGGCGACTGGCGAATACGTCGCGGTGATGGGCGAGTCGGGCATCGGCAAGTCCACGCTGCTAAATCTCATCGCCGGGCTCGAGCGGCCGGACGCCGGCACCGTCGAGATCGACGGCGTCGATCTCTTCCGCCTGGACGACGACGCGCTCACCCGGTTGCGCGGCGAACGGATGGGTTTCGTGTTCCAGGCCTTCCACATCCTGCCATACCTGTCCGTGTTCCAGAACGTCGAGCTGCCGCTCCGCTTACAGGACGCGCCGGAGGGTGAGGCCCGCACACGTTCGATGCAGATGCTAGAGGCGGTCGGTCTCGCCGATCGCGCGAGCAGCATGCCGCGTGAGCTGTCCGGAGGCGAGTTGCAGAGGGTGGCGATTGCGCGAGCGCTCGCGCATCGCCCGAAGCTGGTCCTGGCCGATGAACCCACCGGAAACCTGGACCCCGATAGCGCGCGTCAGGTGCTGGACCTGCTGCGTGGCCAGATCAAGGAGAACAACGCGGCGGGGATTCTGGTGACGCATTCGCGAACCGCGGCAGACACGACTGACCGGATATATGTGTTGACGGCTGGAGGGATCCGGGGGACTTAAACTGAGTGCCGGCGAATGCGAAACGACCCTAGACAGAGGTGACCCGGGGCGTGGCGCCCGCCAGCGTTCACCCGACAGCAGGAGTCGGGCTTCGTTCCGAAGATCAATCGAGCGCGTGCAACGCCACCTCGGCTCTGTCCGCCCAGGACTGCATTCCCATCTCGCGGAACATCGCGGCGGCGTTCGTCGTCTGAGCGTGGCCGCGATCCCGTTGACCCATCTGCTGATGAAGCCGGCCCAGAGCAAGCTGGCAACGGGCGGAGAGCGGGCGCATCTCGAGCTCGTCGGCAACCGTCAGCGCGTGCTGATAGGCGTCCTCGGCCTCGTTCAGCCGGGATGGGTCTGCGCGTGCACAGACGCCCCCCAGGGTGTACAGCGCCCACGCCTCGGCGCCTCGCTGGCTCCGCTCGCGGGACAGATCCAACGTGCGCCGGGCCATGGTCAGCGCGTCGCTGGTCCGACCTGCCGAGCTATACGCCTCGGCGAGATTGGCCATCACACGGAAAAGCTCGATAAGGAGCTGTTTGGACTCGGCAAGCTGCCGACCACGCTCCAGCAGCGCGATAGCCTCTTGCGTGCGCCCGACATCGAGGTAGACAGAGCCCAGGCTTGGTGCCACGTGAGCAAACAGAAGCGGAAGCTCGGCGCTCTGCGAGATCTGCTCTGAGCGCTCGAAAAGCGGCAAGGCTTTCTCAGAGTCTCCAGCGCGAAGATGGACAAACCCTATGCTGTGGCAGGCGAGACCGACCGCGAAGGGCAATCCGAGGGCTTCAGCCGCGCGAAGCGCCTCCTCACCACGAGTCATCGCCGCATCGAACCGTCCGATCTCTGCCAGCGCCCGGCTCAGAAACAGTCGCGCGAACACGTGATACCGGTGCGAGCTGAAGCCGAACAGGTTGTACGTCTGGTCTTTGGACAGCTGCCCCGTGGACTCCCGCTCGATACGCTCGAGGATGCGGTCAAACTGCTTGATCGCCTCCCCGTAACAGCCCCGGAACAGGCGCTCCATCCCGAGAAAGAAGTACGACTGGGTCTGGAGGTCTGGGCTGCCCAGGGAATCTGCGAGCTCCAGTGCCTCGCGGGCGTACTCACCCGCCTGGTCCGGCTGGCCCATGTTATTCAGAGAGTCGCTGGTGTAATTGAGCACGATCACCAGACGTCGCGAATCGGCGAGTGCCCGTGCCTGTACCTCTGCTTGGCCCATCAATTCGCGAATCCGGGCCTGTTCGCCAAGCTGGTGAAGCGAATGGCGCAACGCCAGACGCAGGTCAATGGCGAACTCGTCTCCATCGCGGGTAGGCTGCAAGTGCGTAAGAGCCTCGAGAGCATTCTCGAAGGCGGCGACTGCTTCCTGGTGAGCCGAACGCCAGAATGCTTTCTCGCCCGCCTGACGCAGATAGCTGAATGCCCTGTCCCACTGCTCCCCGCGCAGCGCATGGTGCGCAAGCCGTTCCACCTGCTCGTCGAGGCGCTGGGCGTAGATCTGCTCCATGGCCTGCATTATCCGGGCGTGTAGCGCTCGTCGCTTGTCCTGCAACACAGCTCCGTAGGCGACCTCGTGCGTGAGCGCATGCTTGAAGGTGTACTCCAGGTCGGGAAAGAGTTGGGTTTCGTAGAGGTATTCTCCCGACTGCAACTGGTGCAGTTGCTGGGCAAGCTGCTCCTCGGTGCAGTCCGCTACTTCGCGCAGCAAACCGGACGGAACGTCCTTGCCGATGACAGCGGCCACCTGCAGCAGGTGCTTCTCTTCCGGCTGGAGACGGTCGATGCGAGCCGCGAGTACCGCTTGAACGGTGGCGGGCAGGCGCAGGGCCGACACAGGCTGCGTCAGCCGGGTCGTGCCCCGTTCCCCAACGAGCGCCCCAGTTTCTACAAGCGTACGCACGCACTCCTCGAGGAAAAATGGATTCCCTTCGGTCGATGCAACCAGCAGTTGCTTGAGCGGCTCCAGAGCACGGTCGGTGCCGAGCAGGCTCTCCAGCAGCTCTACCGCACTCTCGGCAGGCAGCGCATTCAGGCTGACCTGTGTGTAGTAGGTCCTTGCGCCCCAACGCTGTTGATACTCGGGCCGGTAATTGGTCAGCAGCAGCAGCTTCGCCGCAGGCAGGCTCTCCACCAGCGCGTCCAGCAGGGCCTGGGTCTCCGAGTCCGTCCAATGCAAATCCTCGAAGACCAGCAGCAGCGGCTGTACCTGCGCTTCGCGCAACAGCAGGCGCTTTAGCGAATCCAAGATGCGCTGACGCCTGATGTGCGGTGCGAGGTCGCGCCACTCGACATCCTCAACCGGCAAGTCGAGCAGGCTCGCGAGCGCGGGCAAGGCAGGCCGCAGCGCTTCGTCCAGCGTCAGCAGTTTCCCGGTGATCTTCTCCCGGATGTCGCGCTGCGTGTCCGAATCCTGGATCCGGAAGTAAGACTTCAGCAACTCGACGACCGGGAGGTAGCCCGTGGCCTTACCGTACGAGACCGATGCCGCTTCGAGCGCCAGCCACCCTTGCGTGCGGTGCGAGTGCACCAGCTCGTAGAACAGCCGTGACTTGCCCACCCCAGGCTCTCCTACCACCGACACCACCTGCCCCTGTCCGCCGCCGGCCTTCTCCAGCGCCCGGCGCAGCTGATCGAGCTCCGAGTCGCGCCCGACGAAGCGACTCAGCCCGCGCGCAGCCGAGACTTGAATCCGCGTACGTGCCGAACCGGTGCCTGTGAGCTCGTAGACCTCCACCGGCTCGACCAGCCCCTTTACGGGAACGGTGCCCAACGGCTTGACCTGGACGTAGCCCTCGGCAAGTTTGAGTGTGGATGCTGTCAGCAGCACGGACCCCGCGGTCGCGATCTGCTCCATGCGGCGCCGCGAGGTGTGTGGTCTGGCCCACTGCGCTGTAATCCATGTGGAGGTCGCTGTCGATCGCCCTGACTACGACCTCTCCCGAGTTGAGGCCTACTCGGATCTGCACCGGGACCGCCCCCAGGCGACGCAGTTCCTCGGCATGTCGGGCGACTGTGTCCTGCATGCGCAGTGCGGCGTAACAGGCGCGCGCGGCATGATCCTCGAGCGCGAGCGGCGCGCCGAACAGCGCCATGATGCCGTCACCCATGACCTGATTCACGGTTCCCTCGTAGCGGTGCACCGCCTCGATCATGCGCTCGAGCACGGGGTCGAGCAGCTTCCGCGCTTCTTCGGGATCGCGGTCCGCCAGCAGCTCCATCGAGCCCTTCAGATCCGCAAACAGCACGGTGACCTGCTTGCGCTCGCCTTCCAGCGCGCTGCGGCTGCTCAGGATCCGCTCGGCCAGGTGCTTGGGGGTGTAGTGCTGCAGGGAAGCGAAGCGTTCGGAGACAGAGGATGCAGATGGGCTGAGCGTGGCACCGCAGCTTCTGCAGAATTTCTTGCCCTCCACCACCGGCGCGCCGCAAGCGGGGCAGCTCAGGGTAAGGCGCGCGCCGCACTCTTCACAGAAGCTCGAGTCGGTGGCATTCTGCGCTTGGCAGCGTGGGCACTTCATCTCGGGGTTGTGAAGCAGCGAAAAGCTCAGTTTAGTCCCATTCTGCCGCCTGCTCATATCAGACCCGCAGGAGGCGCAAATGGCCACGTTTGCGAACTCGAAACGATGCAACCTCCTGATCGCTGGGGTCGGGCTCGCACTGACCCTGAGTGCCGCCTGGGCGCAGAAGGGTTACGGTCCAGGGGTCACGGATGCCGAGATCAAGTTGGGCCAGACCATGCCTTACAGCGGTCCGGCATCTAGCTTAGGCGCACAGGGACAAACCGACGGCGCGTACTTCGCCAAGATAAACGAGCAGGGCGGCATCAAGGGAAGGAAACTCAAGCTGATCAGCCTCGACGACGGCTACAGTCCACCCAAGACCGTCGAGCACACGCGCAGGCTCATCGAGCAGGAGCAGGTTCTCGCGCTATATCACAGTCTCGGAACGCCGACCAACTCGGCGATCTATCGGTACGTCAACGCGCAAAAAGTCCCGCACTTGTTCATTCTTTCCGGTGCCGAGAAATTTCGCGACCCGGTGCACGCGCCTTGGACGGTGCCAATTGTTCCCGCGCTGACGAGCGAGGCGAAGGCATACGCGAGATACATCGTGGACGTCGTTCCTCAAGCGCGCATCGGCGTTCTGTACCAGAACGACGACTTCGGGCGCGATATGCTGAAGGGCCTCAAGCAAGGGCTCGGGGCTAACGCGGCGAAGATGATCGTCGGCGAGGCGAGCTACGAGATCGCCGATCCCACCGTCGACTCGCAGATCGTAAGCCTGCAGGGTGCGGGCGCGGACACGCTCATGCTGTTCGCGGTGCCGCGCTTCTCTGCCCAGGCGCTGAAGAAAGCGGCGGGCATCGGCTGGAAGCCGCTGCGTTTCGTGTCGGCGCCCTCTGCCAACGTGATTTCGGTGATGAAGCCGGTCGGGCCCGAGATAACGGTCGGTGTGATGGCGGTCAAGTTTCTCAAGGACGCGAGCGACCCCTCCTGGGACAACGATCCCGGGATGCGGGAATACCGGGCCTTCATGAAGCGATTCCGCCCCGACGGCGACCCGACAGACATGGAAAACGTCTACGCCTACACGGCCGCGCAACTGATGGTCCATGTCCTCGAGCAGTGCGGCGACGATCTCACCCGGGAAAATCTCATGCGGCAGGCGCTCGGCATCAGAGATCTGGAACTGCCGCTGCTGCTGCCCGGCATCAAGATGAACACAAGCGCAACTCGTCGAGCGCCGATCGACCAGTTCCAGGTGGTGCGCTTCGACGGTCAGCGCTGGGTAGCGGTCGGCGGGATTATCGGCGAATAGATGTGGGAAGGAGCCCCTTCAGGTGTGCAGCTCCACGATGTCGCCGTCCTCGACCTTGTGCTCGCGCCCGACCTGTTGGCCATCGAAGCCAGACTTGCCCCACACGCGCGCGTAGCGCAGTGTCCGCGTCAGGTCCTTGTGCACGAGGCGGGCGACATCCCCGACGGTTTGCCCGTTTCGCAAGGTGAATGGGCGCTCGCGATCGGGAGGGTGGCCGGGCGTCTTGGTGTACACGCGCAGGACGCGCAGATTGCGGAACAGAAACGGCCCCAGCTCCCCCAGCCCGTGGCCCGTCGCTGCCGACACCGACAGCGCGGGATAGGGCAAGCCCGTCAGCTCGCGAAACACGCGCAGCTCCTCGTCGGGATCCATGAGGCGCTCCGACTTGTTGGCCAGGATCAACGTCGGGAATCGCAGTCCGAACGGGTCGTCATCGACCCCAGCTGACCCTGCTCCCGGCTCCCAGCTCTGGATCAGAGTGACGCGCCGCTCCCGCAGGATGTCATGCAAGGCCTGCATCTGCTCGACGCAATCCGGGTCGCTCAAGTCCACAACCAGGAGGCAGCCGTCGGCCGTCTGCATCGCGTCCGCGATCCACGGCACCGGATGCTCAGGCGAGATCGCCGGCAGGTCGACGAGCTGAAAATGAATGTCCTGGTGCGGCATCATCCCCGGCTCCGGATGCAGGGTCGTGAACGGATACGACGCCACGTGCGCATTCGATCCCGTCAATCGCACGTGCAGCGAGGACTTGCCCGAGTTGGGCGGGCCGATGAGCGCGAGCTGCGCAGCGCCTTCGGGGCGCGTCACCACGGCCGGGCCGCTGCGCGTGCCGCCCTTCTTCGGCCCCTCCAGCTCGTCGGACAGATCCTTGATCTTGCGCTTGATGTCGCCCTGAAGATGGTCGGTCCCCTTGTGCTTGGGGATCACGCGCAGCATCTCGCGCAGCCACTCCAGGCGCTCCCTGGGCTCGCGCGCCTTGCGGAAGTTGGCCTCGGCGGCCTTGTACTCGGGCGACAGGTTGGCGGGCATGGTCAGACAACGCCAACGGCAAGGATCAGAGCTGTAGCCTACTCGTGTAGCTTGGAAACGTCACGCGCACGGCATCGGCCGTCTCTTCGGATGGGGAAGCGCAATCGCGGGAGAACAGAAAACAAACCGCCCGGCAGGATCGCTGCCGGGCGGTTTGCTTGCGAGCCGGAGACCGTGTAGGCGTCAGGCGCGGCCGAGCTTGTACGTCACCGGTCCGACTGCAACCGGACGGCCCTGCGTCTGATTGCTTTGCTGGGTCGCGTACACGCTGTCGCGACCGTAGCGGATCGACACCGTACCGGTGTAGGGCTTGCTCAGATGCTCGCTTTGGGTCGCGTACACGCTGTCGCGGCCGAAGCGCTCGGCGGCGTTGGCGGTGGAAGCGGCGAGCAGGGCGGCGCACAGGGCAACGATCAATTTCGCGTTCATGGTGATCACCTCTTAAGTTCATGCATGAGCACATCGCTCATGGACCTAGAGTAGCCTTGGACGCTCAGCCGATCGCGTAACAATTACCGCTGCTCAGTGTGAAAGTTCACGCTCCATGCCAAGCCGCGCGCGCGAGGTGGCAGCCGGCAGCTACTTCAGGGGGTCGCCGAGCTGAGATCGAATGACTGACCGGTCCGAACAAAGCCGAGGAAGCCGTCGGCCGAGGCATTCGGCAGCAAGCCCGATTGGTAGCCGTAGAGCCAGGTCTTGGCTCGCACAGCGTCGGGGAGCTGCATCAGGTCGTCGTAGTGCGCGTGTATGCCCGTCTTCGACTTGCCAGTTTCGCAGTCGTGGAAGATCAGGTTGGCGCTGGCGTAGTAGCGGGAGAGGTGATCCGGCGTATATTGAGTGTCGGTGGTGAGCAAGGTTCGATGCTTACCGTACTCGATAAGCAGGCCGTAGCTGGAGGCAGTTGCCCGCGGGCTGGAGACATGGATCATGGGGACCGGCTCGAGGCGGGCGCCGTCCCATTGGAACGGCTTGTAGATCGAGACGGGGTGGACGTCGAAGAAGGTCTCCAGGGTCGTCTCGGCCTCGGAGATGATCCCCATGCCGCCCCGGAGGCTGTGCTCCCAGAGCGGACCGGCCAGCGATGCCTCGACGTAGAGCCGCGGACGGGTGCAGCGCGGGTCGAACTTCCTCTGAAAGCCGATCGACTCCAGCCCGCCGGCATGGTCCGAGTGCAGGTGGCTGACGTAGATGTCGGTGACGTCAAGATAAGACAGGCCCTGCTTCGGAAGGGACCAGCGGATGTCGGTACCACAGTCGATCAACAGGCGCCGCCCCGCGTCGCTCACCAGCAGCATGTTGGATTGGAAAGTGTCTTCGCCCACGGTGTAGGCGGAGCCTGATCCGAGGAAAACGAGTCTCATTTTTTGTAATAGTACGGCGCACGCGTTCGCCATCCTATGAACTGGGTCACACTTCGGGAGTCGAGTCCGTGGGCTCTGCGCTAACCGACGCACTTTCGAGGGTCTGGATCTTCGAGGGGCTCTCGGAGGAGGAGCTCGCTCACCTGTCCGGGCTGGCCCAGACGAAGGTCTATAAGCCCAGGGAGGCCATCGTCGAGAAGGGTGCTCCCGCCAACGAGTTCTTCGTGCTCCTGCGCGGCCGGGCGAAAGTCGGCGCCCCGGGCGCGGACGGGTCGCATGCCGCAATCAACGTCATGGGCCCGGGAGAGGTCTTCGGCGAGATTGCGATCCTCGACGGTCAGCCTCGCTCCGCGACCGTCACCACCCTGGAGGAGTGCGAGCTGGCGGTGGTGGGCAAGGCGGCGTTCAACGATCTGCTCACCGCGTCGCCGTCGATCGCAGTCAAGCTCCTCAACGTCCTCGCGGGGCGCGTGCGCGAGCTCACAACGCGCATCGAAGATCGCGCCTTCCTCGACGTACCCGCCCGGCTGGCGAAACAATTGCTGTGGCTGGCCAGAAATCACGGAGTCGAGAGCGGCGCCGCAGTCCGGATCGATCTGAGGTTGTCCCAGCAGGAGTTGGGCGACCTCGTCGGCGCCACGCGAGAGAGCGTGAACAAGCAACTGCGCGAGTGGACTCGAAGCGGCATCGTCAAACAGGAGCGCGACTGCATCGCCATCTTCGATCTGGACGCTCTGCAGACTATCGCTGCAAGCCGGTAGTACTAGGTGCGAGCGGTGGCTTGGGCCGCACTAACGACGGGGCGGTGTGGCTGTGCCTTGGTTGTATCCGCGACCTCGAGCCCGCCCGCAGCGTCACTACTCAAGCGGCTTCAGCGCCTGGGCCTTGTTCTTGGCGTGCTTCTGGTTGAGTGCGCGACCCGGAATGTTGGTGGCGCCACGGGTCTTCACCGGCTCGCCCAACTCATCCGCAGCACGCCCGAACTTCTTGGCGCCATCATCTGTCTTCGCGGGTTTGCCGTCCTCGTCGATGGCTCGCCAGAAACTCTTGGCGCCATCACCGGTCTTCACCGCGATGCCATCCTCGTCGGCGGCTCGCCTGACCTTCTTAGTGCCATTGCCTGTCTTCGCGGGCTTGCCGTCCTCGTCGATGGCTCGCCAGAAACTCTTGGTGCCATCACCGGTCTTCACCGGGTTGCCTTCGTCGATCTGGCGCCCGGACTTGGCGTAGTCACCGATCTTGACCCGGTCCTCGGCGAAGGCAGAGAAACCGAGCACGGCAACCACCGCAGCAACCGCACACATAACCAGATTGCTTGTCATGTCGGCCTGAATCTTCATGGCCATCTCCTCTGGAACAAAGTACTCAACAACTTCTTCGCAACTTGGAAATGTTAGTCGGACCAGATGCACAAGGTGCGTAATTATTGCGCCTGCTCAGCGTGCGCTATTCACGCAGCCGCACGTACTCGTAGTCGACCGAGAGGTTGTTGATACCGCGATCGGGCGGCGCGATCCAGCCGGCCATCTTTCCGGGCTCGACCACGCGTTGCATCACGCTGCGCGCGAAGGCCCGATCGTCCTCGCTGGGCAACCATTCCGGCAGGCGCCGGTCGTGCTCGTCGCGACCGATAGCGCGCCCTTCGGGGTCGGTCGGCACATTGGCCCAAACCCCGATGGAGCGGCGGAAACGCGGGCTGGGCAGCGCCAGCCGGAAATGGAACCCGGCCCGCTGGATCTGCATGTTCCAGCGCTTGACCCCGATCTCGCAATCCTTGATGTAGGAGCTGCGCATCACCTCGTTCATGGCGTTGCGCAGGCTGACGCTTTCTTTACCCTGTGGCGTCTCGAGCTCATACGTCGCCTCGGTGCAGACGTGATCCTGGTACTGCCCTTCGTCCGGGCGGCCCTTTATGCCGTTGGCGAACGAGCTGGCGGCGTTGGAGGAGACCTCGGAGCCGAACAGGTCCATGGATGACGTGAACCAGAAATTGAGATAGCGCTGAATGGTCGGCAAGTCGATCGCGCCGTGGTTGCGTATCGCCGCAGGATCGTCCGTGTGCAGCTCCTTCATCACCTCGAGCGTGCGCTTCACCACGCGGCCCACGCCGGTCTCACCGACGAACATGTGGTGCGCCTCCTCGGTCAGCATGAAGCGGCAGGTGCGCGAAAGCGGATCGAAGCCCGATTCGGCCAGGCTCTTCAACTGGAACTTGCCGACGCGGTCGGTGAAGTAGGTGAACATGAAGAACGACAGCCAGTCGCTGATCGGCTCGTTGAAGGTGCCGAGGATGCGCGGCTTGTCCGCGTCGCCGGAGTGCCGAGCCAGCAACTCTTCCGCCTCTTCGCGGCCATCCCGCCCGAAGTAGGCGTGTAGCAGATAGACCATGGCCCACAGGTGGCGGCCTTCTTCGACGTTCACCTGGAACAGGTTGCGCAGATCGTAGAGCGAGGGACAGCTGTGACCGAGCAGATGCTGCTGCTCGACCGACGCCGGCTCGGTGTCGCCCTGCGTGACGATGATGCGGCGGAACTGCGAGCGCAGATCGCCGGGGACCTGCTGCCATACGGGCTGGACGAAGTTGTCGCCGAAACCGATCGTGCGTTCGGTAATCGGCTCGGCCAGAAAGATGCCCCAGCGGTAGTCGGGCATCTTCACCGCGCCATAGCTCGCCCAACCCTGCGCATCTACGCCGGTGGCGGTGCGCAGGTACACATCCGCAGAGGCGAAATCGTTCGGCCCCATCTCCCGCCACCAGTCCAGGAACCTGGGTTGCCAGTGCTCGAGCGCTCGCTGCAAGGCGCGGTCGTTGGCGAGGTTGACGTTGTTGGGAATTTTCTCGGAGTAATTGATCGTCATCAGACTCGCTCCCAGTTGAACTTGGCCTTGGAGCCTGTTCCGAACACTTTGAGAGCTCCCTGGTCGCCGACGGCGTTGGGCCGGTTGAAGATCCAGTTCTGCCAGGCCGACAGGCGCCCGAAGATGCGCGTCTCCATCGTCTCCGCGCCGGGGAAGCGCAGGCTGGCCTCCATTCCGGTGAGCGCGTCAGGGGAGAGGCTGGCGCGCTCTTCGATCGCGATGCGAACCTCATCGGTCCAGTCGATGTCATCCGGCGTGAAGGTCACCAGGCCCAGCTCTTGGGCGAGCGAGGCCGGTAGCTTGTCGCCGATGACGCCACGCGCTGTCTTGACCGGTTTCTGTTCCCCGCAAAAGCGCGTGGCGAGGCGAGTCTGGTGATTCACCATCGGGTACGCCCCGAAGTTCATCTCGGACAGAGCGATGCGAGGTGCCCGTGGCTCGTCCTCTGACAGCAGGAGCATGTAGCTGCGGTCGGCGGCCAGCGCGAGCTCGAACAACGTGCCCGCGAAACACGAACCTTCGTCGATGATGGCGAAGAGCGTGCGCGAGGAGACGTCCAGCCGAGCGAACGTGCGGCGGAGCAGACCGATGGTCTGCCTCACGAACCAGTCCGACTCATGCGCCTTGAGGGTCGCATCGGCGGCCAGCACGGCATCGGTGTCGCCGCGCGTCTTCAGGATCCACAGGCCGATGTCGAGGGCATTGGTGCGGAGCATGAGGATGGCGTCGTCCAACTGGCGCGCCATTGCGAGCGGCCACCAGTCCGCGCCCGCAGCGCGGATGCCCTCGATGTCGGCCGGCTGGACAGTCTTCGGAGCGGACACGGTGATCGTGGCCGCGCGCGCCTTGCGGTCCACGGAGACATCGACATGCTCATAGTGGTAGCCCGCCTCGTCGATGGAGCGATCGAGGGGGATCAGAGTCACGCCTTTGCCCGAGCCGGGACGCGTGCTGTGGGCGGCCAGCGCTGCCGCACGCTCGGCGATGGCCTGCCTGAACTGCTGCGGCTTGGCGATGTGGTCGACCAGGTTCCACTGCTGGGCGCGGTCGGCGCGCACGCCTTCGGCTGTGCTGCAGAACACGTCGGCGAGGTCACGCCGGACCCTGCGCTTGTCGGTCAGGCGCGTGAGCCCACCCGTGCCCGGCAGCACGCCCAGCAGCGGTACCTCGGGCAGGCTGACGGTCGAAGAGCGATCGTCGATCATCAGGATCTCGTCGCACGCGAGCGCCAGTTCGTAGCCGCCGCCCGCCACGGTGCCGTTCACCGCGGCGAGAAACTTGAGCCCTTCATGGCGGCTCGAGTCCTCCATGCCGTTGCGCGTCTCGTTGGTGAACTTGCAGAAGTTCACCTTCCACGCGTGGCTGGAGAGTCCCAGCATGTAGATGTTGGCGCCAGAGCAGAACATGCGTTCCCGCGCCGAGGTGAGAACGACACATTTGACCTCGGGGTGTTCGAAGCGGATGCGCTGCAGCGCGTCGTGCAGCTCGATGTCCACGCCCAGATCGTACGAGTTGAGCTTGAGCCGGTAGCCGGGCTTGATGCCCTTCTCTTCGTTCACATCCATGGACAGCGTGGCGACGGGGCCGTCGAAAGCCAAGCGCCAGTGGACGTAACGGTCGGGATGCGTGTCGTAAGTGACCGGGGCCCGGGGTTCGGACGATGCCGGCTCCAGAACTGCGCTCATGCTGGTCCCTCCACAATTCGATCAGGCACGAATGACCTTCCGCAACTCTTTCAAGCTGCGTTCGACGGTGCGGCCGGCCGTGTCCACGGTTGCATCCGCTTGGCCGTACAGCACACCGCGGCCATCGAGGATACGGCGCAAGTCGTCCATCGCCTCGGCGTTGCCGGCCATGGGGCGCGTGTCGCCTTGCGCCACGACCCGGGCCATGTGCTCCTCCGGCAACGCCTTCAACCAGATGGTGAAGCAAGTCGACAACAGCAAGTCGTAGGTTCCGGGCTCGGAGACGATGCTGCCGCCAGTGGCGATCACACACCGTTCGCGCTGCTGCAAGACTTTCTCGAGGCACCGGCGCTCGTAGCGTCGGTAGCCCTGCTGGCCGTAGAGCAGGAAGATCTCGGACAAGCTGGTGCCCGCCTCGCGCTCGACTTCCCGGTCCAGCTCGACGAACGGCACGCCGAGCTGCTTTGCGAGCAGTGCACCGAGCGTGGACTTGCCAGCACCGCGCAAGCCGATGAGCGCGATGCGCTTCATGCGTTCCAACGGCCCGCTCCCGAACTCGCGCATGAGCTGGGCCCGCACCCCGGGAAGCTGCTGAGGCGGCAGCCGGCGGAGAAACTGCTGGATCAGCGTCAGCTCCACCGCCTGCCCATCCTGTCCGCTGATCAGTTCGCCAAGCGGCAGGTTGAGCGCCGCGGCTACCTTCTGCAGCAGGAGTACCGAGATGTTCCCCTGTCCCGACTCCAGGTGCGCCAGATAGCGCTCCGACACGCTGGACTCACCGGCGAGGTCCTTTCGCGTCATACCGCTGCGCGCCCGCGCCGCTCGCACCCGTTCCCCGAGCTCCTGCAGGAAGCGCTCGTCGAGGGAGGGCTGGCGTTCCGCCTTCGTTCCGCGGCGCTGCGCGGCGCCTCGGGTCTTCAGGGCCTGCTCGGTGGTCATGCAATATAGTGCTTGTCAGATCCGTAGACGGTAATATAATGCATGTACGGGAAAAACACAAAGCGGAACTCAGTCGACCCTGAAGAAGGCCGCTACTGGAGAGATCTTTGCCGCTCGACATCATCATCTTGATCGGGACCATGACCGGCACCGCGCAGCTCGTGGCGCAGGAGCTGGAGCTTCGCATAGACGACGGCGAGACGCGCGCGCAGGCGCGGCTGATGGACAATCTCGACGCGGCCGTGTTCGAAGGCGGCGGCCTGTTCCTGATCTGCACGTCGACCTACGGGCAGGGCGACGTGCCAGACAATGCCAAGCAACTGTACGAATCGTTGCAGACCGTACGGCCTGACCTTTCGAATATACGGTACGGAGTGATCGCCCTGGGCGACCGCACCTACGCCGAGACCTTCTGCAATGGCGGCAGGCGCTTCGACCGCATCCTTACCGAGTTGGGTGCGAAGCGGATCGGCGAGGTGCTCCTGCACGACGCGAGCGCGGGGACGATGCCCGAGGAGGTCGCTGCCGAGTGGATCGGCGGCTGGGTCGCGCTCTGTCGGGAGTGGATCAGCGAGAGCGCTGGGGTTTAGCTAGACCTTAGAACAGAGGCTCAGCACGCCCGGGGGCGCTGGCGTCTTACACCACGCGTCGACTTCAGTTGTCATCCACCATCGCCACCGCCTCGATCTCCAGCATGAGATCGTCCTCCACCAGCCGGTCGACGCCGATCATCGTAGCAGCGGGCGGTCGGGTCTGGGAGATGTAGCGGCTGCGCACGTTCATCACGGCCTTGCGGGCTTCGGGCGTGAGATTGCAGATGAAGATGGTGAACTTGAGCACGTCTTGAAATGTAGCGCCGACGCCTTGCAGCGCCAGCTTGAGGTTCTCGAATACCTGCACGGCCTGCGCTTCCATGTCGCCCTTGCCCACGATGCGGCCGTCGGCGTCAACCGCCACCTGCCCGCTGATGAACACTACGGTGCCGCCGCGGGCGCACGCTACGTTGGAATACATCCCCAGCGACTTGAGGCCGGGGGGGTTGACGAACTTCTTCTCCGACATGGCTCCTCCTTTCGAAATCCGCACTATGGGCGCGCGGGCGAGCAAACCAGCACGGCTTTCACGTCAAGACGCAGATGGGGACGTACTTCGAGCGTGGGACTGCCGAGCCGGAGGGCATCATACTCCGCCGCGCTCCGTCGGCGATCAGTTTCTGTTTCGGCGACCTGCAGGCGCGTTGCGCCGCCGTTGTTCCCGTCCCGCTGGTAAGATCGTGGCTCGTGCAGAGGAGACCCAGGCGTGCCAGGTCTGAGCCGCGCTGATCACAGCGTCAGCCCCCCGATCATCACCATCCCGCGCCAGTACAACGCCGCGCACGATCTGGTCGAGCGCAACCTGGCGGCGGGGCGGGCGGGAAAGATCGCCTACATCGACGACAGCGGGCGCTACACCTACGGCGAGCTGGCGCAGCGCGTCGATCGCGCGGCGAACGCTTTGACAGGTCTCGGCCTGGAGATGGAAGACCGGATCATGCTGGCGCATCTGGACACCATCGACTTCCCCAGCGTGTTCTTGGGCGCCATCAAGGCCGGCATCGTGCCGATCGCGGCCAATACTCTGCTGACCACCGCTGACTACAAGTTCATGCTCGAGGACAGCCGCGCCCGCGCACTCGTAGTGTCGGAGGCGCTGCTACCCAACTTCGCGCCGATCCTGGGCAACCTTCCCTCCCTCAAGCATGTGATCGTCTCCGGCAAGGATGCCCACGGTCATCTTCTGCTTCAGGATCTGGGGGAGAACGCGGCCCCACGCTTCGAAGCCGCGCCAACCACGAGCGACGACGTGTGCTTCTGGCTCTACTCCTCCGGCTCCACCGGCATGCCCAAGGGCACAGTTCATATCCACTCGAGCCTGATCCAGACCGCCGAGCTGTACGCGGTGCCGATTCTAGGGATACGCGAGAGCGACGTGGTGTTCTCCGCGGCAAAGCTCTTTTTCGCGTATGGGCTGGGCAACGCGCTCAGCTTCCCGTTGGCGGTGGGTGCGACGGCGGTGCTGATGGGCGAGCGTCCCACGCCCGCCGCCGTGTTCAGGCGGTTGAAAGAGCATCGCCCGACCATCTTCTACGGTGTCCCGACGCTGTTCGGGGCGCTGCTCGCCAGTCCGGATCTGCCGCGCCGCGAGGACGTGGCGCTGCGTGTCTGCGCCTCGGCTGGCGAGGCGCTTCCGGCCGAGATCGGCAAACGCTGGACCGAGCACTTCGGCGTGGAGATCTTGGACGGCATCGGCTCGACCGAGATGCTGCACATCTTCATCTCCAACCTGCCGGGGCAGGTGCGCTACGGCACCACCGGCAAGCCGGTGCCCGGATACCAGATTCGCCTGGTGGACGAGTACGGGCAGGAAGTGGGAACCGGCGAGCTGGGCGAGCTCCAGATCAACGGGCCGTCCAGCGCGATCCATTACTGGAACAATCGCGCGAAGAGTCAGGCGACTTTCATCGGCCCATGGACCCGCGCCGGCGACAAGTACAGCGTGGACGAACATGGGTACTATACCTACGGTGGGCGCTCCGACGATATGCTCAAGGTCAGCGGCATGTACGTCTCGCCCTTCGAAGTCGAGGCGGTGCTCCTGACGCACCCCGATGTGCTGGAAGCGGCGGTGATCGGTGCACCCGACGAGCAGCAACTCATCAAGCCCAAGGCTTTCGTGGTGACAAAGCCTGGCGTGCAACCCGGCGGAGCGTTGGCCGAAACGCTGAAACAACACGTCAAGGACAGGCTCGCACCCTACAAGTATCCGCGCTGGGTCGAGTTCCTCCCGGAGCTACCCAAGACTGCCACGGGTAAGATCCAGCGCTTCAAGCTGCGCGCGCGGGGGTGAGAATCAGCCAGATGTTCCGAGGCTTGCCCTGCGCGGCGCGGTGACTGGCGAATGTTGCCGAGTCTAGCGGCCTGACCTTACGCGAGACTGGCAGCAGCGTTGGACGCGTGCGAGCAATGCCGCTCGACGCTCTCACCTGCCGCGTGCCGCGACGGCTCCGGCGATGATGAACAGGACGAAAGCGATGAGCGCCCACTCCGAACCCGCGATTCCGACAAGAGTCCAATGCGCCTTGTCGCATTCGCCCACACCCGCGAAGAATTTGGGCACGACGTCAGCGAGAGGCAGGGAGCGCGCCAGTGAGTCGATGTTGACCCCGACCGCGGCCGAATTGAGAGGGACGCGATGCGGCCAGGACTGGTGCGCAGCCACCACCGCACCGGCCAACGAGATCAGGCCGATGCCCGCGCTCATTGCGATGCGCACGATCTTCCCGGTGCCTGTGATCAAGGCGAGCAGGGCGAACAATCCCGCGAGCATCAGCGCATACCTGACGAGCACTTGCGGGCCGCAGGACTGCAGATGCATCGAGTATTGAATGTACATGCCGAGCCCGAGCAGCAGCACGCTGGCGAGCAAGGCGAACAGATAGATCAGGCGAGCGATCATAGCCGAAGCCTCAAGGGTCCAGAAACGAGCTATAACTGGGCTAGCGCTTGCAAAGTTCATGCTAGGTTGCGGCTCCGCAGGCATACGCCAGCGCCACAATGGTGACCCGCTGTGCGTTCAGGCCGTGCGGGGTGCGTGGCCGGTCCACCGTCTGAAGGCACGCGAGAAGCTGCTCACTTCGGCGAACCCGAGAAGATAGGCGATCTCCGATACCGACAGCGTAGAGTCCTTGAGGTATTGCTCCGCCAGCTGTCCACGGGTGTCGTCCAGTAACTTGCGGAAGGTGACTCCCCGCGCTTTGAGCTTGCGCTGCATGCTGCGCAGGCTAAGGTTGAGCGCACGAGCAACCGATGACTCGCCGACTGCGCCGCTCGGCAGCAGTTGGATCAGCTTGGCTTGCACCTGGACTGTGACCTCGCTGCGCTCCAGACGAGCCATGTAGTCGGTCAACACCTGCTCGTTCACCCTCAGCAGCACCGGATTCGCGGTGGGAAGCTGCGCATCCAGATCGCTTGCGCGGAATACCAGGCAATTCTCCGTTGCACCGAAATCGACTTGGCAGCCGAAGAAGGCCTGCAATCGGCTCGAGCAACCCGGCTCCGGCCGGCTCAGGGTGACGCGCACGGGATTGATCTGTCCACCGCGGCCTTCGCGACATAGGACCAGTATGGAGGCCGCGCCGGCGTCGATCGAAGCCGGCACCACCATCTGCTCCCCGGGCAGCGAGCTGAGCAGCCTCAGCACGACGTCCTCGCCGTTCTGGTGCAGCTCGATGCGCGCGCCGGTCGTTACCACACGGCTGTATCGCACCACGCGCAGCAGCGCCTCGCGCAAAGTCTCACTCGCCAACGCAGAGTAGCCCAATGCGTGGAATGTCGTCGGGTGCCAGGCCTGGGCCACCTCGATCCCGAAGCACTCGTCTCCGGTGACCGACGTCGCCAGTGCCCAAAGCCGCTGCATTCCGGCCAGCGGATAACGAGCGTTGGAATCGCGCAGCCGGTCTGGGTCGAGACCCGCGCGTCGGAACAACGCGTCGCTATCGATGGCATGCGCCGACAGCGTCCGGTGAATCAGCAGCGCCCAGGAGGTCAGGGTCGACGTCGTCACTCAGCGCACCCTACGACATTGGCGCAATCGGACAATCGATTGGCGCAGCGCGACCTGTGTTCGCGAGGTACTCCGCGTTAGGCTTGCTCCTGTGTGCGGACGAGCCATTCAAGAGCCTCTGGTGGCCGCCCGGCTCAAAAGGAGCACGACATGGCGAGCACGACCGAAGATCAAGGAATCGGGCAGCGAACACTGGACACGGAGTTCCGTCTTTACGGGAAAGGGGTTCACACGGGTCAGCCGGTGTGCATGACGGTCTATCCGGGCGAGCCGGACACAGGTATTTGCTTCCTCCGCGCCGACCAGCCGCCATCGCGCGCGCTGATTCTTGCGCGCTGGAGCAGCGTGGTCAGCACTGAATACTCCACGGACATCGGCAATAGCGCGGGTGTTCGCGTGCGCGCCGTCGGGCGTCTCCTGGCTGCCCTGCGGCTGGGAGGCGTGGACAATGCTCTGGTGGTGCTCAATGGGCCGGAGATCCCGGCACTCGACGGCAGCGCTGCTCCGTTTCTCAGCGAGATCGAGCGCGCGGGCACGGTGGAGCAGAACGCACCGGCTCGAACTATCGTCTTGCTGCACCCCGTGCAGGTTCGCGAGGGTAACAGGTACGTCCGGCTGAGCCCGAGCCTGAATCCCCGCCTGACTATCACCATCGATTGCCCCGGCACGGCGCTCGGGATGCAGTCGCTCGGCGCGGCGTGGAATCGAGATTTTCTCAAGCGCGAGATTGCACCCGCGCGCACCTTCGGCTTCGCCGCCGAGCACGCTGGAATCTTGGATCGCGGCTACGCTCTCGAAGCACACCTGACCAGTACGCGGGTCGTGGATAGGGAGCAGATCCACAACCCCGGAGGGTTGAGATATCGGGACGAGTTCGTCAGGCATAAGTTGCTCGATGCGATCGGCGATCTGTACCTCGCTGGCTGGCCCATCCGGGCGAACTACGATGGCTTCAAGCCCGGCCATGGGCTCAATGTCCAGCTGCTCAGGAAGGTCTTCGAGCAGGACTCGGACGCCTGGGCATTGATACCGGCGCGAGACCGAAAACGTAGCGAGTCTGGAACAGCCGCCGCCCTTCTTCAAGTCTGATTTTTCTGAAGTGTTGCATGGCCCGCCGTGGAGACACGGAGATTCTAGGGTCGAGAGGAGGAAACTGCATGGAACGTTTCTTGAGGTTCGGGACGCTCACCTACGCGAGCCTGAGCTTGCTGCTCGGCTGGCTCAGCGCGGCCATCGGGTTTGTCTTTCTGGCCGGTGGGGTTGTTGGTGCCGTCGTCGGACACACCCTCAGCTCGTTCGCCTGCACCACCATTGCCGCAGCTGCAAGGAGGCTTGAACGTCAGCAGACTAAACAAGAGCGCCCGGCGCCCAAGGGGTACCGGTAAAGCATCCGGCGTCGTGCGGAGGGGTGAAGTGCGCGGAGCACGTAGGGTAAGATTGTCTCGCCCCTCACAGCAGCCGCTTGCAAGCGAATGTCGGCCTACGTCCATACGCTCGGCACTACCACCTTCCGGTTCCCCGATCTGAGAACGCTGATGGCCCGGGCGACGCCCGCGCGCTCGGGCGATCGCCTGGCCGGCGTCGCCGCGGCCAGCGCCGAAGAGCGGGTCGCGGCGCAGATCGCTCTAGCGCAGGTGCCGCTGCGTAGCTTCCTCGACGAGCAGGTGGTCCCTTACGAGCAGGACGAGGTCACCCGGCTCATCCTCGACCATCATGACGCACCGGCGTTCGAGCCGGTCGCCCATCTTAGCGTTGGCGAGCTGCGCAACTGGCTGCTCTCCTACGAGGCCGACGGTGAGACGCTTGCAGCGATCGCGCCCGGCCTCACGCCGGAGATGGTGGCCGCAGTGTCCAAGATCATGCGCATGCAGGACATGGTCGTGGTCGCCCGCAAGACGCGCGTGGTGACGCGCTTCCGCAACACCCTCGGGATGCCCGGCCGGCTGTCCAGCCGGCTGCAGCCCAACCACCCGACCGACGACCCTAAAGGCATTGCCGCCAGCATACTGGACGGGCTGTTGTATGGTTGCGGCGACGCGGTGATCGGCATCAATCCCGCGACCGACAACCTGGAACAGGTGAGCGGGCTGCTGCGCATGCTGGACGAGATCATCCGTACCTACGGCATCCCCACGCAGTCCTGCGTGCTGACGCACGTGACCACGACGATCCGGGCGATCGAGCGGGGGGCGCCCGTGGATCTCGTGTTCCAGTCCATCGGCGGGACGGAAAGTACTAACCGCAGCTTCGGCGTCAGCGCTGCGCTGCTTCAGGAAGCGAACGACGCCGCGCGGGAGCTGCGACGCGGCAGCGTGGGCGACAACGTCATGTATTTCGAGACCGGCCAGGGCAGTGCGCTGTCCGCCAACGCCCACCACGGCGTGGACCAGCAGACCCTGGAGGTGCGCGCCTACGGGCTTGCACGCCTTTACCAGCCGCTACTCGTCAACAGCGTGGTCGGCTTCATCGGCCCTGAATATTTGAACGGCAGGGAGATCGTACGCGCCGGCGTCGAAGATCACTTCTGCGGGAAGCTGCTCGGCCTGCCGATGGGCATCGACGTGTGCTACACGAACCACGCCGACGCTGACCAGGATGACATGGACACCCTGCTCACGCTGCTGGGCGCGGCCGGCGTCAACTACATCATGGGCGTGCCTGGCGCCGATGATGTCATGCTCAACTACCAGAGCACGTCGTTCCACGATGCCCTGTATCTGCGCCAGATGTTCGGTTTGAAGCCGGCACCCGAATTCGAGGACTGGCTGGTGAGGATGGGCGTGTTCGATACGCCAACGCGGCTCAAGCCGGCGGATCCCCATCATCCGTTGCTGCGCCTGGCGAACTACCCCTCACCCTGTCCCTCTCCCGAAAGGGGAGAGGGGATCTGATGCAAGGCGCGAGTTCCCTCTCGCGGAGAGGACCGGGGACAAGACCCCCCGTCGTGACGTGGGTTCGGGCGAGGACTCCTCTTGCGCGGGGGTTCGGGCGAAGACCCCCTCTCCCCTCGCGGGAGAGGGCTGGGGGTGAGGGGGATGCGAGACCATGAACATGAAAAAGCCCGGCACCGATCTCGGCCACCCTGATCCCTGGAGCGCGCTGACTCGCTTCACGCCGGCGCGCATCGGCCTGGGCCGCGCTGGCGGAAGCATCCCGACAAAGCCTCTCCTGGAGTTCCAGCTCGCGCATGCTCGTGCCCGCGACGCGGTCCAGCGCGATCTCGACGCCGATGCGGTGCAGGGGGCGCTGACCGAACGCGGCTTCGAGGTGCTTCGACTTCAGAGTGCCGCACCCGATCGGCGCACGTTCATACAACGTCCCGACCTGGGCCGCATTCTCAACCGCGAAGCGAAGGCGTTGCTGGAAAGCCAAGCGCATACTGGCGAAGCGTTCGACGCCGTTTTCGTCGTCGCCGATGGCCTCTCGGCGCTGGCCATCGAGCGCCACGCTCCGGCTCTGCTCGAGCACATCGCGCCGAAGCTGGCCGACGCGCGCTGGCGGCTCGCATCCGTCTGTCTGGTCCGCCAAGGGCGCGTCGCGGTGGGCGACGAGATCGGCGCGCTTCTGTCCGCTGCGATGACTGTGGTGCTGATCGGCGAGCGCCCAGGCCTGTCTTCGCCGGACAGCTTGGGCGTCTATCTCACCTGGGACCCGGTGCCCGGCCGCAGCAACGCCGAGCGCAACTGCATCTCCAACGTGCGGCCCGAAGGCTTAAGCTATGCGCTCGCCGCGCACAAGCTCTTCTATCTCATGACGGAGGCAAGGCGGCGCAAGCTCTCCGGCGTGGCCCTCAAGGAAGAGGCGCCGGCGCTGGCTAGAGGATCAATGACGGGAGGAAGTCCATGAAGGTAGCGGCTGCGATAGCGGAAATTCTGAAGCGTGAAGGCATCGAGTTCCTGATCGGCTATCCGGTGAACCCGATCATCGAGGCCGCGGCCGAGGCCGATATCCGGACCATCATCGTGCGACAGGAGCGCACCGGCCTGCACATGTGCGACGCAGTCAGCAAGGTCTCCTCGGGCGACCGCATCGGCGTCTTTGCGATGCAGCACGGTCCGGGCACCGAGAACGCCTTCGGCGGCGTCGCGCAGTCCTGGGGCGACTCGGTACCGGTCATCGTGCTGCCGGCCGGCTATCCGCGGAACATCAACAACGTCCAGCCCAACTTCAACGCTTTCCTGAACTACCAGCACGTCACCAAATGGATCGAGCAGGTGATGTTGGCGGACGTGACCCCCGAGGCCATGCGCCGCGCCTTCACGCAGGTCAAGAACGGACGGCCCGGGCCGGTGCTGATCGAGTTTCCCGCTGACCTGCTGCGGGAGGACATGACGCAGCCGCTCGTCTACGAGCGCACACCGCGCCTCAAATCGGCGCCTGACTCGCGCTCGATCTCCGAGATCGCGGCAGCGCTGGTCGCGGCGGAGCGTCCGGTGATCTACGCAGGGCAGGGCGTGCACTATGCCAAAGCCTGGAAGCAGCTGCGCGCGCTCGCCGAGCTGCTCGAGGCGCCGGTGACGACCAGCCTGGGGGGTAAGAGCGCCTTCCCCGAGAGCCATCCGCTGTCGCTCGGCTCGGGCGGTGTCGCGATCTCGAAGCAGCTGCACCATTTCCTGCAGAATGCCGACCTGATCTTCGGCATCGGCTGCAGCTTCACGCGGACCAATTTCGCGGTTCCCATGCCCAAGGGCAAGCGCATCGCGCACGTCACCGTCGATGCCAAGGACATCAACAAGGACGTCCCGGTGGCGCTGGCTGCGGTCGGCGATGCGGGGCTTGCGCTCGACGCGCTGTACGAGGAGGTCAAGGACCGTCTGCACGGCCGGCCGCGCGACCGGCTCGCGGCGGTGACGCGCGAGATCCGCGGGCTCAAGCAGGAGTGGATGGAGCAGTGGATGCCGCGCCTGACCGCCGAATTCGACGCCGCTCTCGCCCTACCGCGTGATCTGGGACCTGCTGCACACGGTCGATGTCGCCAACACGATCATCACCCATGATGCCGGCAGCCCGCGCGACCAGTTGTCGCCGTTCTGGGTGACGGAAGCGCCGCTCGGCTATCTCGGCTGGGGCAAGACGACGCAGCTGGGCTACGGGCTTGGTCTTGCGATGGGCGCGAAGCTGGTGGCGCCCGACAAGCTCTGCATCAACGTCTGGGGCGATGCCGCGATCGGCTTCACCGGCATGGATTTCGAGACCGCGGTGCGCGAGCGCATCCCGATCCTGTCGGTCCTGCTCAACAACTTCTCGATGGCGATCGAGCTCAAGGTGATGAAGGTCGCGACCGAGAAGTACCGCTCGACCGACATCAGCGGAAACTACGCGGATTTCGCCCGCGCGCTAGGTGGCTATGGCGAGCGCGTCACCGAGCCAGGGGCGATCGTGCCGGCGATCAAGCGCGGGATCGAGAAGACGCGCGAAGGGACGCCCGTGCTCCTCGAGTTCATCACCGAGAAGGCGGTCGACTTCTCGCGCTTCGCGTAAACGAAGTCACTATAGAGCGTTACGTACCCTCCCCCCTTACGGGGAGGGGGCATGACCGCCGCGCCGTGTCAGGCAATTCTGCAACCTTCTATCCTGTCAGTGAGCCGTGCCTCGGATGGTGACAGGGAGGCTCGCCCAGCCTCTCAGCGTGTTGTTCAGCAGGAGGCGCGGCTCGCCGCTCAGCTCGATGGAATCGACCCTGCGGGCCAGAGCGGTGAGCACGATCTCGCCTTCGAGCCGAGCCATGGTCTGTCCCACGCAACCGTGAATGCCGTTGCCGAACCCGACATGGCCCAGCGTCTGGCGCCGGATGTCGAAGCGCTCGGGATGCTCCCATCTGCGAGGGTCGCGGTTGGCAGCAGCCAGGAACAGCAGAACTTTTTCTCCGGCGCCGAGGCGCACGCCCGCGACGTCCACCTCCTTGGTCGTGGTCCTGAAGAACGTCTGCACGGGCCCCTCGTAGCGGATGACTTCTTCGAACGCCGCGCGCGCCTGCGAGAGATCCTCGCGCAACAGGCGCCACTGATCCGGATTCCGAGCGAAGCAATAGATCGCGTTGCCAAGCGCGTGAACGGTGGTGTCGAGACCGGCAGACAGAAACGAGCGCACCATCAACGCCGCTTCGTCTTCGCTGATTTTGCCGGCGTCGACGGCGGCGTAGATCTGGGCCCCGAAGCCGCCTGGCGCGAGCGCCTCTCGCCGGCACTTCGATATGATCCAGTCGCGAACCGGACCGGCATTGGTCATCGCGTCCTCGAACAGCTTGTTGCGCGGGCCGAATGCGTTGAACACCATGCTGCCATAGGGCAGCAGGTTTTCGCGGCCCTCGGGTCCGAGCCCGACCGCGTCCGGGAACACTTTGACAGGGTAGACTTCCGACAGCTGTTTGACGGCATCGAAGCTGCGTAGAGCGACCAGTTTGTCCAACAACGTTTCCGCCTCGCGCGTGAACGTCTCGCGTAGCGCCTCGATGGCGGGCCGCGACACCACACGCATGACCACCCCGCGCGTGCGCGTATGTAGGGGCGGATCGGCCTCCAACAGAATGCTGGGCGGGCGCCAGGGTTTTTCTTTGCGGAAATCGCTGAGCCCCACACCGGCGCTGGAGCAGAACGTTTCCCAGTCGCCGAGTACGGCCTGCACCTGGTCGTGCCGGGCAATGGCCCAAATGCCATAGCGCTCGAGCCACACCACCGGTCCCGCTTCTCGCAGCTGCTCGTGAAAGGGGTGAGGATCGCTCAGGAACTCCGGCGAGAAGGGATCAAGCTCCGAGACCGGGTAACGAGGCAGGCGCTGTGGTCATATCGGCCATGATCTCCTATACCAAGCGCGACTCACATTCTCTGTGCGTGGATCGGATCATTCGCAGGCGATGCTCAGTGCATCGCACCAGGCATGCCGCCGTCGACAACGAGCACTTGCCCTGTGACCGACTCAGCACGGCAAAACGTAACCACTTGCTGTGCGATGTCCTTCGCGCTGGCGGTTCGACCGAGTACGGCCAACCGGCGCGCCAGCTGCGCCATCTCTTGAGGAAGTCGCTGCGCCATGCGGGTTCCTTCTACTAAGCCGGGTGCTATGCAATTGACTGTTACATCGGGGGCCAGCGCAACCGCCAGGCAGCGGGTAAGGTGGATCAACGCCGCCTTGCTGGCGGCATAGGCGATGCTGCTGCCTCCGGGGAAGAGTCCAGCCACCGAGGCGATGTTCACGATTCGGCCTGCGTGATGCGCGCGAAGATGCGGGGCGAAGGCCCTGGCGAGTAAATACGGCCCGCGCAGATTGGTTTCCAAGACGCGATCCCAAATCTCGGCAGTCAATGCGTCGAGTGCGGAAAACGCGATGCCGATGTTCCAGGCAGCGTTGTTGACGAGGATGTCTAGCCGACCGAACTGCCCGACTACCGAGCCGACCACTGCGTCGATAGCGGCCGCGTCGCGTTGGTCGAGTTGCACGGCCAAGCCGCGCCTGCCTGCCGCTCGCACCGCATCGACAGTAGCGGCTGCACCTTCCGGGTGCGCTATGTACGAGATGACGACGTCCGCACCCGCGGCAGCCAATTCTCTAGCTATGGTGCCGCCGATGTCTCCGGAGCCGCCGGTGACAAAGGAGGTCTTGCCGGTAAGATCCATAATGCGCCCCGGTTTGCGTGCTTGGTCGTGAGGCCACGGCTTGGCTTCTGGCCGCTCTACTCGAGACTCGACGGTTTGCAACTCGGGCAGAGCGTCACGAAAGCTCGTTGAGCAGTGTCTTCGCTTCTTTCAGGTCCTTCGTATCGAAGCCTTCGGTGAACCATGCGTAGACCGGCGCGAGCAAGTCGCGAGCAGCACCACGACGGTCGAGGTCAACCGCACATGGCAAGAAACCCACGATATCCAAGCCCTTTCGGCGGTGCAACCGGCGTCAACCGCTCCAGGCTGCGTCGGGCACTAGCTCCCGATCCCGGCGGCCGCTTCGGCGAGAGCCGCCTTCACCGACTTGTGGAAATGTTGCAGCGACGGCTCGTTCCTGCCGAACAACACCTCGTCCTGCGCGCCGGAATAGAAGCCCCGCTGAATCCCTTCCGAGAGCGGAAAATCCTCCTTTGCAACCGTCGCCATGAGCAGGTCCATGTTGCGGTCCCAGTGCTGCCTGGCGCTGTCGGTAGCCGCAGCCGCGGGAGTGTAGAGGGAGACGTACATCACGCTCTCGTCCGGACCGTCGCCAGCGGGAAAGACGTGCCACGTCTCGAGGTGATCGCCCTGCATGGCGAAGACGGTATTGGGAAACAACACGCAGATGATGACGCTGTACGGAAAGAGGTACCACTGGGTCTCCGGCACGTTGCGCAGCTCTTCGATCGTCCGCCGCGCGCCGATCATTCGCAGGTTCCGGCCGAACGCATCGAAGGTGGCGAGATTGGGGTGGAAGATCGGATCGACTGTCTGCGTATGCAGCACGCCGAGGTGATAGCTCTCGAGAAACGTATCGACGACGATTTTCCAGTTGATCCGCCCATTGAGCATGCGCGTTTCGTAGTGGTGGTACGCCTCTAGGCCATAGGCGGCCAGGTCGCGCTCCAATCCGCCGAGCAGTGCGTCGATGTCGAAACTTGCACCCGGCGTCGGGCTGAGCCAGATCATGCCGTACTTCTCGACCACCGGCAGCTCGCGAAGCCCCAGCGCGGATTTGCTGATCTCGGCGAAGGAACGTTCGTCCGGGCGCGACAGCAGCCGGCCGTCGATCCCGTAGCTCCAACCGTGATAGGGGCAGGAGAAGCCCCGCGCGTTCCTGCCACAGCCGTTGGCGAGGCGCGCGCCGCGGTGCCGGCAGACGTTGAGGAAGGCGCGCAGCGAGCCGTCTTCGTGCCGCACCAGCAGAATGGGGACCCCCGAATAGTCGTGCGTCATGAAGTCGCCCGCCGATGGGAGCAGACAGCTCAATCCGATGTTCAGAGGACCACGCTTGAAGAACACCTCACGCTCACACGCGAGCTGCTTTGGGCAGGTGTAATCACCCACTTCGTTCCTATACACGCCGTCCGCCATCGCGGTCGTGCGGGTTTCGAGATAGGTGAACAGCTTGCGAGCTTGTTTCACCTGTTCTTCGTGCAGCAACGTTCGTCCTCCTGCCGGCGCCTAGAAGCGCCCCGGCGCCGGATTCTCGGGTCTGTTGCAACTATCCGGCCAAACACTCACTGTGACAGCGAGCGCACTGGCGGAACTCATGCCGGAGCGATCTTCCACGCAACCTGCATCGAAGCCTGGTCGATGACAGGTCCATGTGCGTTCTCCCCACAACGCAGCGCGATGCCGCCGCTTGCGGGTGGCACGAGGATGCTTCGCGTACTCTAGCTCTCCGTGCATCCGAGTTGCTCCGCGTGATAGGGCGTTAGCTTGCGCCTTTCGCTGCGGGGAGTCGACTGCTCCTACCCCCGAGGCAATCCGCAGGATAAGACGACACAGCCTCGCGGTGTGCTCCCGTGTCGGCTCGCCGGAAACCATCCACCCCGCGCTAGCCTAGCCAGCCCGATCCTCACGTGGTCCCAGCAAGGGAAGAGTAAGCTTCCAAGAAGCGGTCGCGCAACGTGGCTGTCAGCCTCAGCAACTTCATTTCAGGGATCACCGTTGTCAAAGAAACTGCGCATCGGCATCGTCGGGGCGGGACCCGCCGGGCTCCTGCTTGCGCTGCTGATCAAGCGCCGGCGGCCAGAGCATGAGGTGCTCATCGTCGAGCAGAGCCCGCGCGAGGCGACTTTCGGCTTCGGGGTCGTATTCTCCCAGGGTGCGCTCGGCTTCCTCGCGCGCGACGAGCCAGAGATCCACCGGGCGTTGGCCGGTGAGATGCAATCCTGGCCGGTCCAGAAGATCGTCCATCGCGACGAATCTGTGGTCATCGACGGCAACGGCTTCTCCGCCTTGGCGCGCCTCACGCTGATCCGGCTGCTGCAACGGCAAGCCCAGGAGCGCGGCGCGCACATCGAGTTCGACCGCACGCTCGATTCGCTAACGGCATTCAACGGCTTCGATCTCGTCGTCGGCGCCGATGGCGTCAACTCGGTGGTGCGGCGCCTGCATGCCGAGCGCTTTCGGCCACGCATCGAGCACCTGACGAACAAGTTCGCCTGGTACGGGACCGAGCAGACGTTCGAATGCCTGACGCTCACCTTCCGCTCCAACGAGCACGGCGCCTTCGTTGCGCACCATTATCGCTACAGCCCGGAAATGAGCACTTTCATCGTCGAATGCGATGCGGCGACCTGGTATCGCGCCGGGCTCGATCGCATGAGCGACGAACAGAGCCGTGCGTACTGCGAGGCGGTGTTCGCAGCGGATCTCGGAGATCACGGCCTGGTGTCAAACCGCTCGATCTGGCGCAACTTCCCGCTCGTCTACAGCCGCCACTGGGCGGTGGACAACATGGTGCTGATCGGGGACGCTCTTCGCACCGGCCATTTCTCCATCGGCTCCGGAACGCGGCTGGCCTTCGAGGATGCGATCGCTCTGGAGCGTGCACTGACCGCAACTCGCGACGATATTGCCGAAGCCCTGAAGCTGTTCGAGCGCGAGCGGCGACCGGTGGTGGACAAACTGGTAGCTGCGGCAAACAAGAGTTCATTCTGGTATGAGCGCTTCGCGGACAAGATGCAGCTCGAACCCTGGGAGCTCGCCTACGACTACATGACCCGCAGCGGTCGCATGAGCGACGAGCGGTTGCACAGGATGGCGCCCGAGTTCATGTCGATGGTCGAGCAGCGACGCCGCGCCGATCCCGCTTGGGAAGCGAGGCGCGAGGGGCGCATTGCCGACGTCGTGCCGCGCGACACGCCCGAAGCGCGTGAAATCGCTTTTCGTATGCCCGACCGATACAACGCCTCGAGCATCCTGTTCGATAACCTCGACGCTGGGCGCGGCGAGAAGACCGCTCTCGTTTGCGAAGGGCGTTCCACGAGCTACCGCGAGCTGTGCGCGCTGGCGTCGCAGGCCGGGCACGGGCTGAACGCATTCGGGCTGGTGCGCGGCCAGCGCGTGCTGCTGCTGATGCATGACACGCCGCGACTTGCCGCCGCCATCTTCGGTGCGATCCGCGCCGGCTTCGTGCCCGTGCTGGTCAACACGCTGTCGCCTCCCGACCTGGTTGCCTACTATCTGCAGGACAGCGGCGCCGAGGTGGCTGTCGTCGACGGCGATCTGGCCAAGCTCCTGACCCACGAGGAAGTGCGCGCGAGCCGTCTGCGACATCTGGTGCTGGCGGGGGAGGCGGCACAGGAGCTCCCGCCGCACCTGTACAGCGTGCACGCGTGGGACGAGTGGCTGGACGGCACAACCGCGCGAATTGGCGGCGGCGGACACGCATCGCGACGAGATGGCGTTCTGGATGTACAGCTCGGGCTCCACTGGACGGCCGAAGGGCGTGGTGCATCTGCAGCACGACGCGCGCCTACACGTTCGAGAGCTATGGCCGACGCGTGCTTGGGATACGGGAGGACGACATCGTGTTCTCGCCGCCCAAGATTTTCTTCGCCTACGGCTTCGGCAACTCGCTGACCTTCCCCTTTTCGGTCGGCGCGACCGCGGTGCTGCACCCGGGCCGGCCGGACGCCGAGTCGGTGCTGTCTGTGATCGAGCGCGATCGACCGACGATTCTGTTCGGGCTGCCGACGCTATACAGCGCGCTGCTCTCGCACCCCGGCTCCGAGCGGCGCGATCTGTCGAGCCTGAGGCTGTGCATCTCGGCGGCCGAGGTGCTGTCCAGCGAAATGTTCCGCGAGTGGCAACGACGCTACGGCCTTTCAATCGTGGAGGGCTTAGGCTCGACAGAAGTCCTGCACATGTATCTGTCGAACCCGCATCGACAGGCCGAAGCCCGGCGCAAGCGGGGCGCGGGTTCCCGGCTATGAAATCAAGCTCACGGACCTGGACGGCAACCCGGTGCCGAGAGGCGAGTCCGGGTTGATGTGGGTGCGAGGGGACTCCGCCGCGCCCATGTACTGGAACCGTCCGGACAAGACGCGCGAGACGATGCGTGAAGGCTGGATCTGGACCGGCGACCGCTTCCGCGAGGACGAAGAGGGTTACTACTATTTCGAGGGGCGTGCGGACGACCTGATCAAGGTGAGCGGTCAGTGGATTCATCCGCTCGAGGTCGAGCGCTGCCTGGCAGAGCACCCCGCGGTCGGCGAATGCGCGGTGCTCGGCGTCGAGGGCGCGAATCGGCTCATGAGCCTGCAGGCCTGGGTTGCGCTGCGCCCGGGAAATGCTCCCGGCGCGGACACGACGCGCGCGCTGCAGGACTTCGTCAAGCAGCGCCTGCTGCCTTACAAGTATCCGCGCGTGGTCGAGTACCTCGAGGCGTTGCCGAAGACCGGGACAGGCAAGATCGATCGTCAGGCCCTTAAGACGTTGCTGCGGGCGACAGGCTAGAACCGATCTCGAGATTGGACACCCGGAGCCGGGTGAGACACATCCCCTCACCCTCCGCCCTCTCCCGAAGGGAGAGGGGATGGGGATGAGGGAGGGTTCGCTCAGTAGTTTTCCCGCAGGAAGATGAAGCGGCTGTTGTAGGTGGCCGAAAAGATGGGGGTTCACTAGCCCCGACCGACCTCAGGCACGGAGGCGGGAGAGCTCGGCGGCGCGGGTCAGCAGCGTGTACTTGGTCACCAGGTCCGGCCCGAGGTTGTCGGGCCACTGGGCACCGTCGGCATAAGCGAGGAACTGCTCGAGTACGGCAGCGAAATGCTCCTCGTGCGTCGTCCGCAATGCGGGGGGGATGGTGATGCGGAAGGCTGAGCCGGCGGGTTCGACTCCGAGGCCTGGGAACGCGTGCCGCAGCGATGTCACTGCTTTTTCCAGCGCCTGCACATAGTCGGTGCCTCGTTTCGCGGGATGAACCGTGAGCTCAGTGCGGAACGCCGTGTCCGGTCCCTGGTTGACGATAAGATCGGCCCGGGTGCCACGCACGGCGGCGTAGTGTGTATCACCGCCGCCCTCCGGAATGGCGAGCTGCCACAGCGATTCGAGCCGGACCGGAACGCCGTTCAGGCGATAGGAGAACTGCGCGTTGCACAGATAGTGGAGCACGCCACCGATCACGTTGCGGCGCAGCGTCTCCGGGAAATCCTGGAGCCCGGTGATGCGCGCAAACATGTCGCGCGGTACCGCGGTTGCCCACTGCCGCGCCGAGAGAAGCTCCACGTCGCGACCGTAGTCGGATGGCTTGCTGTCGCCGATCAGCCATTGCGTCAGATCGACGAGGTGCGTGGTGACGTCTGTGATGCCCTCACCCTGTACGGCGGTGTCGAAGTACCAGTGCGGTCGCACCAGCGGCCGCTGGTTTACGACCTTGTACAGGTGGTGAACGCTCCTCATCTCGATCGCCGGCTCCTCGGCATCAGTGCGGAAGCGCCCGAACACCGAGGGCTGTGCGGCAAGCGCATGCTGGACGCGGTTGGCGATCTCGTGGCGCTCGGTCATGATGTCCATCGCCAGCGGTGCCGCGGCGGTGATCTCCTGCAACATCGAGATCTGGTCGCCGGCGATGAGCCAGGGCTTGTCGCCCAGAACGAGGAAGCCGTCCCCGTGCAGCAGGTGGATCGACTTCATCCGAGCGTCGTTTCTTCCCGCGATGATCACGACATCGCCGGGCCGCTCCGAGCGCAGGCGCTGCAGGTAGTCGGCGCCGCGGTACACGCGGAGCTTCCACCGCGTCGGGTCATGGGCACGCTCGTTGAACGTGCGCACGATACCCAGAAAGCTCTCCACGTCCGGACCGTCTTCGGCGTAGACGTGGACATCGTCGCTCAACCGCGGATGGCTCTTGCGCAAAGTGAGCGCCGCGTGAAAGTGCCCTGGGTTGAGAACTACGAGGGTGTGCGGGTCTGCAGCCAATGCTCTCTCCGGTCGGTCGTTAGGGATCATGGGCAGGGCATCGATTCGCGCCAGCGACCTGCCCTGGTCATGCCGGAAAGCGAAAGCTGAGCGCGGTGCGTGGAGCGGAGACGAGGCGCCGCGAGTTAGTGGACTCGGGCCGCACGCTGCGGCTCGGCAACCCGATCGCATGGCCTCTCGCACCGGTAGCGGACATTCCCTCGATCGCAAGTCGATCCGCTGCGGTAGCATCGGCGAAGACTCCAGAATTCCATCCGTGAGTTACCTTCACGCCGCTGGCCACCGGCTCGAGTACAAGTGGCTGCGCCCGCACGCGCGAACGACAGGACGGCAGGCGGAGGCTGCGCCTGTGCTCGTGTTTCTGCACGAAGGTCTGGGCTCGACGGCGCTGTGGAAGGACTTCCCCCAACTGGTCGTCGAAGCGACCGGCTGCTCGCGCGCTGGTGTACTCGCGCTACGGCTATGGAAAATCCGACCGTCTGACGCATCCGCGCACAGTCGACTACCTGCATCAGGAGGCGATGGAGACACTGCCTCAGGTGCTCGAGGCGCTATCTATCCGCAACCCGATCCTGATCGGCCACAGCGACGGCGCTTCCATCGCGCTGATCCACGCCGGTTCGGGCGCGGGCTCGGTGCGCGGCCTGGTGCTGATGGCGCCGCACGTGTTCGTGGAGGACATCGCGGTGGCGAGCATCGAACAAGCGAAGACCGCCTTCGAGACAACCGATCTCGCCACCAAACTGGGCCGGCATCACGACGACCCGGTTGGCGCTTTTCGTGGCTGGAACGACATCTGGCTTCACCCGGACTTCCGCGCCTGGAACATCGAAGCGTGTTTGCCGCGCATCATCGCACCGGTGCTGCTGATCCAAGGGGAAGACGACCAGTACGGCACGATGGCGCAGCTCGAGGCTATCGAGCGACAGCTCGGAGGACCCGTGGAGACCGTTGTACTCGCTGGGTGCGCGCACTCGCCTCACGTCGATCAAGTGGAAGCCACGCTGGCAGCGATTACGGGGTTTGTGGAGTCAGTGAAGAGGTGAGGAGTTTGTACCCCGCTTCGATCCTGCTCGCACCACTATGGCAGAAAAAGGGCCGGATTCTGTTATCGGTCACCGCCATCGCCTTGGGTGTGGCGCTGGGATACGCGGTACAGCTGATCAATCGCACCGCGGCCAACGAGTTCGGGCAGGCGCTGTACACGCTCTCTGGAGACGCCGATCTCACCGTGCGGGGCGCGCGCGCCGGCTTCGATGAGGCGCTGTACCCGCCGATTGCGCGGCTGCCCGAGGTGGCAGTGGCCAGCCCGGCGCTCGAAGTCGAAGCGCGACTGCCGGGGCGCGATGAACCGCTGCGCCTGCTCGGGCTGGACGCCTTCCGCGCCGGCAGGTTGCAGCCCGGGTTGGTCGGTGAAGGCAGTGACCGGCTCGATACGTTGCGCTCCGACACGGTTTTCCTCAGCCGGTCTGCGGCGCAATCTCTGGGCCTCGAGCCCGGCGCAGTGCTCAGGGTCCAGGTGGGGCTCGACGACGTCGAGCTGCGCGTTGCGGGCCTGTTGTCTGCCGATGCGACGCAGCCGCGCCTCGCCGTCATGGACATTGCCGCCGCTCAGTGGCGCTTGCATCGCCTGGGCAGGCTGACGCGCATCGACCTGCGCCTTCGTCCCGGCGTCGACGTGACTGCGTTCCAGGAGCGGCTGCAGCGGACGCTGCCGGCCGGTGTATACGTGCAACGGCCGCAGTCCACCGTCGAGTCGAACCTGCGCCTCACGCGCGCCTACCGGATGAATCTCAACGTGCTGGCGCTGGTTGCGCTGTTCACGGGCGCGCTGCTGGTCTTTTCCACCCAGGTGCTTTCGGTTCTGCGCAGGCGTGGCGAGCTGGCGTTGCTGCGCGTGCTCGGAGTCACGCGCGCTCGAATGCTCGGGCTGCTCGCGATGGAGAGCGCGCTGGTCGGCACGATCGGGGCTGCGCTCGGCTTGGTCGCGGGACATCTGCTTGCAGTGGCGACGGTAGCCACAGTGGGCGCCGACCTCGGCGCGGGATTCTTCAGCGGGGTCAAACCGCAGCTGCGGCTGGACGTCACCGCGCTGGTGACGTTCTTCGCGGCCGGGGTCCTCGCTGCACTCGCGGGAGGCCTGCTACCGGCGCTCGAGGCCGCGCGCGCGCAGCCCGCGCCGGCGCTCAAGGCCGGCGACGAGCAGGTGTCTTACATCCGGATCCAGTCCCCGCGTGCCGGCCTCCTGCTGATGCTGGCGGGTGGCGTGTCGGCGCAGCTGCCTGCGCTTGGCGGACTGCCCCTGTTCGGCTACGGCGCGGTCGCGTTGTTGCTGGTCGGCGCCATCGTGCTGGTGCCGTGGATCTCGGCGCGCGTGTTTGCAGCGCTGCCGCTGCCGCGCGGAGTTCCGGGTGCGCTGGCGCTCGCGCAGTTGCGCGCCGCTTCGGCGCAAGCAGGCATCGGGCTGGCCGCTGTCGTCGCCGCCGTGGGGCTGATGATAGCGATGGCGATCATGGTTGCGTCCTTCCGAGACTCCCTGGACTCTTGGCTGCATCGCATGCTGCCGGCCGATCTCTACCTGCGCGCGGGGTCAGCCGGCGACACCGGCTTCCTCGACCAAACTGCGCAAGAAGCCATTGCGCAGCTACCTGGTGTGCGGCGCGTCGAGTTCCTGCGCGCACAGCAGGTCCTGCTCGACCCCTCCCTTCCGCGTGTCACGCTGCTGGCCCGGGATCTCGATGCCGCGCAGGCCGAGGCCGTTCTGCCGTTGGTCACGATCCCGGTCCGCCCAGGCCCTGGCGAGCCCCATTCCATATGGATCACGGAGATGGTTGCGGACCTGTATCGGCTGCGCCCCGGCGCGCGTGTCGAAGTGCCGCTGGCAGGACACAACGCTGCCTTCACCGTTGCGGGCGTCTGGCGCGACTATGCCCGGCAGAATGGCGCGCTGTTGATCGACAGAGCGGTCTACGTCGCTCTGACGCACGATCGTCTGGCGACAGACGTGGCGCTGTGGCTGGCTCCGGGAGTCACGGCGGGACAGGTGCAGGCTGCGCTGCGAGAAGCGCTGCCTGGTGGCGAGCGCATCGAGGTGGCGCTGCCGGGCGAGATTCGACAGCTTTCGCTCTCGATCTTCGATCGTACTTTCGCCGTCACTTATGCGCTCGAGGGCTGCGCCATCCTGATCGGCTTGGTTGGCTTGTCCACCGGCGTAGCCGGCCAGGTGGCTGCGCGCCGACGCGAGTTCGGCATGCTGCGCCACATCGGCATGACCCGGCGGCAGATCGGCGTCATGCTCGCCTGCGAGGGACTGTTGTCCAGCGCACTGGGCCTGGCCGTGGGCTTGATTCCTGGCTGGCTGATCAGCCTGATCCTGGTCCACGTCATCAATCGGCAGTCCTTCCACTGGAGCATGGAACTGCACATGCCCTGGGGCCTGCTCGCGCTCCTCGCTTTGGCGTTGCTCCTGTTGGCGACGCTGACTGCAGCAGCGAGCGGACGCCAGGCGATGGGAAGCGAAGTGGTCCGGGCGGTGAAGGATGACTGGTGAGACGGGGCGGCAATGGCGCCCTCTCGCCTGCGCTACACTGTATTCACAACCAGAGCAGGGGAGACGATGATGCACAGGGCGATAGTGTCCGTGGCGCTTGCATTCGCGCTGGCGGCATCCGCGCAGGCCTCAGATCAGGTCAAGGTCGGCTTCATGAGCACGCTGTCAGGGCCGGGCGCTGCCATCGGCATCGACATCCGGGACGGCTTCAACCTGGCGCTCAAGATGAGCGGCGGCAAACTCGGCGGGCTGCCTGCGGAAGTGATCGTGACCGACGATCAGCAAAACCCGGACATGGGCCGGCAGACCGTGGACAAGTACATCAAGCGCGACCATGTCCACTTCGTGACCGGCATCGTCTTCTCCAACGTTCTGTTGGCGGTGGCGCCGGTGGTCTTCGACAGCAAGACCTTCCTGATCAGCGCCAACGCGGGGCCGTCGCTGCTCGCGGGTGAGAAGTGCAGCCCGTGGTTCTTCAGCGTGTCCTGGCAGAACGACGGCGTCCCCGAAGCGGCGGGAAAGTACATGGCGGACAAGGGCTTCAAGAACGTCTTCCTGCTGTCGCCAAACTATCCGGCGGGCAAGGACATGGTCGCCGGGTTCAAGCGTTTCTACAAGGGCAGCGTCGCGGACGAGGTCTACCCGCGCCTGGGTCAGCTGGACTACTCAGCCGAGCTGGCGCAGATCCGTGCCGCGGCGCCCGGTGCCGTGTTCTTTTTCCTCCCCGGCGGAATGGGCATCAACTTCATCAAGCAGTTCTCCGCCTCCGGGCTGAGCAAGGAGGTGACGCTGGTCACCACGGCGTTCTCCGCCGATGAGGACGTGATCCCTGCCGTGGGCGAGCCCATGCTGGGGATCTACAACACCGGCTTCTGGAACCACGATCTGGACAACCCGGAGAACCGGACTTTCGTGGCTGCGTTCGAGAAGGAGTACGGGCGACTGCCCAGTGGGTTCGCGGCCCAGGGCTACGAGGCGGCGCGAGCGATCGACGCGGCAGTGCGGGAGGTCAAGGGAAAGCTCGAGGACAGCGAGGCCGTGCGCAAGGCGCTGCGTGCCAATACGTTCAAGTCGGTGCGCGGGCCGTTCAGGATCAACCGCAACGGTTTTCCGATCCAGAACTACTACCTGCGCGTAGTGGAGCGCGATGCCAAAGGCCGCATCACGAACCGCACGCTCAGTACGGTGTTGAAAGACCATCCAGACGCGTACGCAGAGCAGTGCCCGCTGAAGTGACGGCATGGCCACTCTGATCCTGGAGCAGACCCTCAACGGTCTGCAGTTCGGCCTGATGCTGTTTCTGCTGGCCGCCGGGCTCACGCTCGTGTTCGGGATCATGGACCTCATCAACCTGGCGCACGGCTCGCTGTACATGATCGGCGCCTACCTGGTGGCGACTGTCGTCCGCGCGACCGGCTCCTTCACCCTGGCGGTGCTGGTGGCGGTCGTGGGCACTGCAGCGATCGGGGTGCTGCTCGAAGTCACTGTTCTGCGCCGGCTCTACACTCGCGACCACCTCTCCCAGGTCCTGGCGACGTTTGCGCTGCTGCTGATCTGCAACGAGATCGTGCGCATCATCTTCGGCTCGCAGCCCATGATGCTGAGCATGCCGGATGCCCTGGCCGGGCCGGTGCAGCTGCTGCCGGGCTTTTACTACCCCGCCTTCCGCCTGGCCGTGATCGGCGTCGGCCTGGCGGTAGCCATGCTGCTTTACCTGCTGGTGGGCCAAACGCGTGCAGGCATGTGGGTGCGCGCAGGTGCGTCCAATCGCGAGATGGCAGCGGCCATGGGCGTTGACGTCAAGCTCCTGTTCACCGCGGTCTTCGGCGTTGGCGCCGCGCTTTGCGCCATCGCTGGCGCCATGCTTGGACCGATACTGGCTGTGCAGGTGGGCATGGGCGAGAGCATCCTGATCCTCGCTTTCGTGGTGATTGTGATCGGCGGTATCGGCTCCATCCGCGGCGCGCTGGTGGGAGCGCTGCTGGTGGGCATGGTGGACACGGTCGGCCGCGCCTTCCTGCCGATGCTGTTGCGCAGCTTCCTGTCGCCCGCTGTAGCTTCCGGCCTCGGCCCTACGCTCGCGTCGATTGCCATTTACGTCCTCATGGCGGCGGTGCTTTTCTGGCGGCCGCAGGGCTTGTTTCCGGCCCGGGCGTGAGTGCCGACGCGAGTCGCCGCGATGCGTAACGGGTTAGCCATCAGCATGCTGGTGCTGCTGGTGGCATTCCCGCTCGCGGCCAAGCATTGGGACCAGCTGTTCTACGTGAGTTTCGCCAGCCGGATTTTGATCTACGCCTTGGCGGCCAGCAGCCTGAATCTGATCCTCGGCTACGGCGGGATGGTCAGCTTCGGACATGCCGCGTTCCTCGGCACCGGCGCCTATGCGGTGGCGATACTTATGGCGGAGGGTGTGACCAGCGCCTGGCTGAGCTGGCCGCTCGCCGTGATGGTGTCGGCGCTCTTCGCCCTGGTGATCGGGGCGATCTCGCTGCGCACGCGCGGCGTTTACTTCATCATGATCACGCTCGCATTCGCGCAGATGGCCTACTACTTGTTCATCTCTCTGCGGGCCTACGGCGGGGAGGACGGACTCAACTTGGCGGCACGCTCTCGTGTGGGTTTCGGCCTGGACCTCGCCGGCGATCTCACGTTTTACTACGTGGTCCTCGCGCTGGTCATGGCCTGCTTGTACCTTATGCAACGGCTGCTGAGCGCTCGCTTCGGGCAGGTGGTACAGGCCATCCGCGATAACGAAACGCGCATGGAAGCGATCGGCTTTCCCACCTATCGCTACAAGCTGATCTGTTTCGCTCTGGCCGGGGGCGCAGCCGGACTGGCGGGCGCGCTGCTGGCGAACCAGAACGGGTTCGTCAGCCCCAACCTGCTGCAGTGGACTCAGTCTGGGACATTGATGGTGATGGTGATCCTGGGTGGCGTCGGCTACCTCTACGGCGGCGCGCTGGGGGCGGCTGTGTTCCTCATCCTCGAGGAAGCGTTATCGGCGTACACGGTGCACTGGCAGCTGGGTCTGGGATTGGCGCTGCTCGCCATTGTTCTGTATGCGCGGCAGGGCCTGGCAGGGCTGCTCGCCGGTTCAGCGGCCGAGAGGCGGTGAGCTGGTGGCTGACGCGCTTCTGAAGGTCGATGGCCTGCTCAAGCACTTCGGTGGCGTGACCGCTACTGACCATGTCGACTTGTCTGTCCCGTCCGGCGAACTCCACGGACTGATCGGCCCCAACGGCGCAGGCAAGACCACGCTGATCCACCAGCTTTCAGGCGCGCTGCGCGCGGACGCCGGCACAATCTTTTTCAATGGGCGCGACATCACACGCGCCAGCCTGCACCAGCGCGTGCACTTCGGAGTGGCGCGCTCGTATCAGATCACCAGCATCTTCCGCAGCGTCACCGTCGTGCACAACCTGGCGCTCGCGGTACTGGCGCGCAGCGGTTCGAGCCTGGGGTTCTGGCGACCGCTGGCGCGCGAGCCGGTGTTGTTCGACGAGGCGCGGGCGCTGGTAAATCAGGTGGGACTCGGCGGCCGGGAGAATGTGGTTGCGGGCCGGTTGGCGCATGGCGAGCAGCGTCAGCTCGAGGTCGGACTGGCACTGGCGACTCGCGCTCGACTGCTGCTGCTCGACGAGCCCATGGCGGGTCTCGGACCCGAGGAGTCTCAGCGCATGGTGGCATTGATCGCCGGCCTGAAAGGTGCGATCACGCTGCTGCTGGTGGAGCACGACATGGACGCGGTGTTCCGCCTGGCCGATCGGATCTCGGTGCTCGACTCCGGGCGCATCATCGCGACCGGAACGCCGGAGGCGATACGCAACGACGAGGGAGTCAAGCGCGCCTATCTGGGAGAGGCGGCACCCGCATGACTGCCCCCTTGCTGCTCAGAGTGGAAGGCCTCGAGGCTGCTTATGGGAGCAGTCAGGTGTTGTTCGGCATCGACCTGGAGCTGAGAAGCGGCGAGGTGGCCACTCTGCTGGGGCGCAACGGCATGGGCAAGACCACGACCGTCCGGGCGCTGCTCGGCCTGACGCCAGCGCGCTCGGGGGCCGTCACCTTCCGTGGCGAGCGCATCGAATCCCGGCGGCCGGACCAGATCGCGCGCATGGGCGTGGCGCTGGTGCCCGAGGGGCGCCAGATCTTCCCCAATCTGACTGTGCGCGAGAACCTGCTGGCCTTCGCGGAAAACCGAGCACGCGCCACGCACCCGTGGAAGCTGGAGCGCGTGCTGGCCTTATTTCCAGCTTTGGCGTTGTGCGCCAGCCGGATGGGTAATCAGCTCTCGGGCGGCGAGCAGCAGATGCTCGCCATCGGCCGCGCGCTGATCACCAACCCAGAGCTGGTGATCCTGGACGAGGCCACTGAAGGTCTCGCGCCTATGATCCGCGAAGAAGTCTGGCGTTGCCTGTCGATGCTCAAGGCCGCAGGCCAAACGATTCTGGTGATAGACAAATACGTGGAGCGGCTCATTCCGCTCGCCGATCATCACACCATTATCGAGCGCGGTCGCGTAGCGTGGCGCGGCAGCTCGACGCAGCTTGCCGCCGATCGCGGCCTTTGGCATCGCTATCTCGGCGTGTAGCAGGCGCAGGCGCCGCCTGTGCGTTCCACGATTTTCAGATTTTCAGCGCAGTGAAGTAGAATCGGCCTCGTCGGTCCAATGCCGGTCAGCGCAGACCAGCGTCTGACCGCACTCGGCATCGCAATCGTCGGAGGAATCATGCTCAGCTATGACGTCACGGAATGGGGAAAACCGCTGCAAAAGGCGTCGCGCGAAACGCCCAAGCCGACTGGAACCGAGGTCTTGCTCAGACTCAAGTACTGCGGCGTCTGCCACAGCGACGTCCATATCCACGAGGGCTACTTCGATCTCGGCGGCGGCAAGCGCTTCTACATGTCCGAACGCGGCATGAAGCCGCCGGTCACGCTCGGCCACGAACCTTACGGCACCGTGATCGCAGCCGGCCCCGACGCCAGCGACGTCCCGATCGGCGAGGACCGCCTGGTGTGCCCCTGGATTGGCTGCGGAACGTGCGCGCGTTGCCGCGAGGGCCAAGACAACTATTGCATGACGCCGCGCTTCATCGGTATTCAGCGCCCGGGCGGCTACGCGGACCACCTGCTGATCCCGCATCCGAAATACCTGGTCGACGCCACCGGCGTCGACCCGGCGTGGGCGGCGACGTTGTCCTGCTCCGGGCTGACGACCTACTCGGCGGCGTCCAAGCTCGACCCCATCCCGCGCGACGAGTGGGTGGCGGTGATGGGTGCCGGCGGTCTTGGGTTGATGGCCATCGAGATGCTGAAGGCGGCGGGGCACCAGCGCATCGTCAGTGTCGATATCGACGCGGCCAAACTCGATGCAGCGCGCGCCGCCGGCGCAGCTGGCAGCGGTCGATGGGCGCGACCCGGGAGCGGCAAAGGCGCTAAAGGAGATTACCGGCGGGACGATTTACGGCGCGATCGATCTGGTCGGTGCCGCGAGCACGGCAACCCTGGCGCTTGGCGCGCTGCGCAAAGGCGGGCGGCTGATCCTGGTCGGCCTGTTCGGCGGCGAGATTCCGCTTTCGCTGGTCTCCCTCATCCAGCGCGCGATCACGATCCAGGGTTCCTACGTTGGCACGGTCGCCGAATTGAAGGAGGTCGTTGCGCTAGCTCGCGCCGGCCAGCTCAAACGCATCCCGATCGAAAAGCGGCCGCTCTCGGAAGTGAGCCGCACCCTGGAGCAGCTGAAGGCGGGAACCGTGATCGGCCGGGTGGTGGCGGAGATTTAGTCTTGTCTTGGGCGCGAAGCGGGGATTCTCGCGCCGCACGCTTCCCTATCGATACCCAGGCTCGCCAGGCAGCGGTGTACGCTGAGGCCTGTACTCAGGGTTGAGCTTCAGCGTCCATTCGACTATTGCAGGCGCCGCCTCTTCTAGCTCCACGCGCGTGAGCGTTGCGTCTTCGGAGCCCTCCATGCGCGGATGCCACACGCGGACCTGATAGCGCCCGGGAGGCAGGTCGTCCAGGTCGACGCGGCCGTCGGCCGCGGTTTTGCCAAAGTAGGGCGTCTCGGCCACATAGAGGTAACCGATCATCCAGTCGTGGATGTTGCAGCCCAGCTTGACGATTCCGGGCTTGTCGAACAGCACCGGCTGCGAGGGGGTCCCTTTGTACAGCGGCAGCTCGAAACTCTTGGCCGGGGAAAAAGAGTAGACGTGGTGGCGGATGTTATCCTTGTTCGGGAACTGAACGTAGGAGCCGACCCTCACGGGCTTCACGTAGGGCACGAACTCCTTGTCGACTTGGTCTACGACTTCCACGGTCTTGCCCATCGGGGGCAGCCGGCTGTCCTCCGGGACTGCTACGACTACGGCATTGGGCAACGGCTTCGCATCGGCTCCAAAGACCATCGCACTGACCTTCGCTGCCTGCGCGCCGGTCGCGGAGACCAGGCACGCCAGCATCGCGAGATGCCGTCCAAGAGCAGCGATCATCAGTAGCTGTAGGTGAAGGTGACGCTGATCAGGTTCGCGTAGTACTGGCCTAGATCGGATTCGGCCTGGCTCCTGCGGTACGCATACACCAGGTTGATGGCGGTGCGCCGACCCAGAGTATGGCTCCACGCCAAGCTGATCGTCTGGGTGTTCGCATTTATCCGGTACGCGATCCCCCCGCTGCCGAAGACTGGATCCGGGGCCGCGCGGTCCGAGTATTCGAGGATTTCTTCGTCCGGTTGCGTCACGGAGGTCACGGTACCGGTCCGCCAAGTGTAGGACAGGGAGAGTCGATCCGCAGCAGTTGCTAGGAATGTTGTTTGAGCACCGAAGTTCCACCCATAGACGTCATAGGGCGAGCCAACCATGGTCGGGATCAGCGGCGGCTGCGTTTGGTCCGCGACATATGCGTCATAGCGAATGGTCCCGCGCAGCGACCAGCGCTCGTTCAGCTGCATCCCCAGCGTGGCACCGGCTTCATACTGCCAGCCGTCCTGGTACTTGTACTGGTAGCTGTGATATACGCCCTGGGCCGCGATCGCCAGCCATGGCGCCTTGGGGCCGAGACCGAATTTTGTGCGCAGCTGAGCCCGCGCTCCCAGCCCGACGTTGCTGAGGCCCGTATAGCGGAAATACGCATCGGAGCGGGCCAGAAGACTCAGGCCTAGCGCGGTGCTCGCGCCAAGCGGCTCATACAGCCCCGCGGAGAGGTCGACCACTGCTGCAGTGTCTGCCTTGCGATCGTCGGCCTCGAAGCCATTGGACAGGTTGTCGTCGTAGGCGAAGCCCCCGGTGGCGTCAAAGCCCCACTCAGAGCGCGCGTGCGAGGTAGAGAGCGTGAGCACGCAATACAGGCAGCACGTCGAGAGGTGCTTCAGTGTCAACCGCGTCCAGAGTCGCGTCATAGGTTTCGTGCCTGCGGGAGAACTGCGCACTCAGACCACCGGCATCCCGTCCCAGGCCCCGGTCGACTTATCGCGCGGTTGCCTCGGCTGCCATTCGCAGCTCGCCATCCAATCGATGAGCTTTTCCGGGGGTAGAGGCCGACAGATGCCAAAGCCCTGTCCCAGGTCGCATCCCAGCTCCCGCAGCACGCCCAGGACTTCGGTGTTCTCGACCCCCTCGGCGACGACCGTCAAGCCCAGGCTGTGGCCGAGGTCTATGGTGGAGCGCACGATCGCGGCATCTTTGTCCCGACCCGAGATGTGGGTCACGAAGGTCCGATCCACTTTGAGCTCATCGCACTGCAGCCGCTGGATGTAGGCCAGCGATGAATAGCCGGTGCCGTAGTCGTCGATGGACAGCCGCAGCCCGAGGTGCTTGAGCTCGCGCATGGTTTCCTGGACGCGGTGCGGGTCCTCCACCAAGGCGCTCTCGGTGACCTCGGCGATGACCATGTTCGGCGGAACGTCGTGTTTGCGCGTTGCTGTCGCGAACACCGCCGAGAGCTCGCGGTCGAGCAGATCGCGCGTGGAAACGTTGATCGAGATGCTGAGGGAGACGCCGGCGGCGCGCCAGACCCCACACTGGCGCATCGCCTCCGGTATCACCCACCGGGTCACCTCCCTGATCACGCCGGTCTGCTCGGCGAAGGGGATGAACTCAGAAGGCGAAACGATCCCGCGGTCGGGGTGATCCCAGCGCACCAGCGCCTCGACGCCGACCAACCGCCCGCGCCGCAGATCGATCTTCGGCTGATAGTGGAGCCTGAGCTGGTTCTCCGCGATCGCTTTGCGCAAATCGCTGAGCAGCGACAGTTGCTCGGCGCGGTGCTTGTCGTAGCTTGCCTGGTACACTGCGACGCCAGATCTCCGCTGCTTGGCCTCATACATGGCAACGTCGGCGTGACGCAGCAAGACGCCGGGGTCCTCGCCATGCGCCGGGCACTGGGCGATGCCGATGCTCGACCCCACGTCCACGGGCTGGCGCTCGATCTCGATCGGCTGCTCGAGCACTGCGTCTATCATGCGTGCAACCACCAGCGCCCGCTCCGCGTTGCCGGTGGCGAGCAAGACTCCAAACTCGTCTCCGCCAAGCCGCGCCACCGTGTCGGACTCCCGGACCGCGTTGCGCAGGCGCTTGGCCACCTCCTGAAGGACAACGTCGCCTGCGCCATGGCCCAGCGTGTCGTTGATGTACTTGAAGCGGTCCAGGTCCATGACCAGGACCGACACCGGAGACCCGGTGCGACGGTACAGCTTCACCGCCTGTGACAGGCGGTCGTTGAACATTGCGCGGTTGGGAAGGCCGGTGAGAGTGTCCTGGTAAGCCAGGCGCATGACCTCGGCCTCGCGCGCGGCGATCCCTTCCAGCATGTGGTTGAAGCTGGTCGCCACCGCCCCGACCTCGTCGCCACGCCTGATCTCGATGCGCCCGGTGTAGTCCCCGTCCCGAACCCGCTTCGCGAACTGAGTGAGCGCGCCCAGCGGGTGAGTAATGCGACGGGCCAGGACGACGCTTCCGATGATCGACGCGCTGATGCTGGCCAGAGTCAGCAGGACGAGCAGCGACTTCAGGCGCTCGATGGGCTCCATGCCTTCGGAGACGGAGCGCTGGAGGACGATCTTGAGCGGGTCGCTGCCCTGCTTCGCCAGCGTAGTGACGGCGGTGTCGAATCCGCCTAGCCGCAGAGGGGAACCGGTCGTGGTGTCTTGCGCCGACACCGCGGACAGCGAGGCTTCCATGTCCTTGCGCGTGCGGGTGGTGGCGAGCAGCTGCCATGCGTTGCTCGCATCCTGTCCCAGAAAGGACACGTGCAGCGACGTGAGGGCGCGCAGATCGTTGAGGAAGCCAGCGTCGATGAGGAAACCCATCGCGACCCACGCGATCGGATCGGGCGTGAGCACCGGGACGACGACAACTTGGTATAGGCGGCTGTCGATCATCAGCAGGGCCGAGGCTCTACCGCGCTGCTGCGCGGAGCGGATGAGAGCAGGCCGAGGAAACGGCCGGCGCCCCGCTCCCGGGTGAAGCGAATCGGCGAGCAGAATGTTCTCGGGCGATACCAGCATCATCACGCTGGCTTGCACTCGCGCACCATGGTTGTGGAGCACGGAGGGGATAGTAGGCGAGTCACCCGTTGCGATCGCCTGTCTGAACGCGAAGTCCTTGGACAGAACCTCCGCGGCTTGCAGCAGGCGCTGCTGATTTTGGTCCATGAGGCGGAGGAACACGCGCTCGCCGACCTGCAGCTCCTCGGCGTTTCTCTCGCGCGCGATGCCAGCGCTGAATCGGTCGACGAGCAGCAGCACGCTCGCCTGCACGACCGTGAACAACAACGCGAACACGAGCGCGAGCCGCGTGCTGAGACTGCCAACCTTTATCGCATCCCATCTCATCTGGGACCGCTGCCACCTCGGGAAAATTGGGAGGGCGTGCTGCGTTTCCGCCTTGGGTCGGCGGCGCGCGCGTGCAGCGCGCTTGTCTCGTCGGCGGGACGCCCTTTGGTCTCGTGTCGAGATTCCCGTGTCTCGATCAACTGGGTGATCGGTCGTGGGGTTTGCAATCCCTCGAAGCAAGAAGAAGGCCATTGCCCGAAGCGCGCCAACACGCTGTCATGAGAGGGCTTTCTCGGAGGCGAAAATCACCCGAGCGGCGGCGTTTCACGAAGCTCTAAATATCTGGGAACGCTCGAGCGCAACAGCGTGCATCAGCGCACGCAGCGCTCGATTGCTCGGGAGCAGTTCCTGCTTCTTCACTAGCTCGCCAAAGGAACGCCGACCATGGTCCAGGTTCTCGGAATTCTGATCGCGCTCGCCGGCTTGAGCGTTTTGCTGTACACGCTGGAGCGGCTGTTCCCGTCGGTGCGCGGGCAGCCGTGGTGGCGCCGGGACAGCAACGTGGATGTGCTGTACTGGCTGCTTACGCCGCTGGTGACGCGGACGGTTCTGAAGATCGTCGGCGTAGCCAGTGTCGTCGTCGTCCTGGCCGCGCTCGGCCGGCAAGTCGGGCCCCGCGTCGCTGAGGGTTTCGGCCCGGTGGTGTGGCAGCCTCTATGGTTGCTGCTGATCGAAATGTTCCTGCTAGGAGACCTCGTCGGCTACTGGACGCACCGCTGGTTTCACCGCCTGCGCCAGTGGAAGTTCCACGCCGTGCATCACAGCTCGACGCAACTGGACTGGCTCTCGGCGCTGAGAGTCCATCCAGTCAACGACGTCGTATCCAAGCTCGCTCCAGCACTGGTACTGGCGTGCCTCGGATTTCCCCTCAAGGCACTCGCGGGGTATGTGCCGTTGCTGACCTTCTACGCCATTCTGCTGCACGCTAATGTGGACTGGTCGTTTGGAGCGCTGCGCTATGTCATCGTGAGCCCACTGTTCCATCGCTGGCATCACACGACCGAAGAGCAAGGTCTGAACAAGAACTTTGCGCCGTTGTTCCCGTTCGTGGACTTAGTGTTCGGCACGTTCTACATGCCCAGCGGCCAGCGGCCCGAACGCTTTGGAACCAGCGGTACGCAGGTCCCCGAAACTTTCTTGGGGCAGTTGCTGTTCCCGTTCCGCGGCGACAGGGCCGCTAGTCAGGGCACCGCCGCGAGGCCGTCTCTGGACGCAGCAGTAGCCCGGTGTTTGGCGGGTGCTGAAACGCGCAAGGTGCGAGCCTTCATCGAGACACTTGCCGTGCCCGGCTGGGCACCGACGACTGACAGGCCTCCGGGTCGATCGTGACAAAGAGGCTGAGAAACTCGTGCGTGAACCCGTTGCGGCCGATTACGATCAAGGGTAAGTTCGATTGATCTTCGGGAGCGTCGCGCAGCAAAGCTCCGCTGCCGTCAGCGCTGCGGCTTCTTCCAGATCCCTCGCTTATGCATCAACTCGATCTGCTTCTTGATCACCTTGTCGCGATACTCCGCGTGCTTCATGGGTGCGCGCTTGAGGTATAAGTTCTTGGGGTAGATCGGCTGCTCGTACAGGATCTGGTAGAGCTCTGTGCGTAGATCCTTCATCCAGTTGTCCCACTGCGCTCGCGCACGGTGATCGCGCAGCGCCTCGATGTCGATCACTCCGCCGACGTAGGTTGATCCCGCGCCGTAGTCCTGGCGGCCCACGATCTGTCCCTTGTAGTTGATGATGAAGGAGCGACCGCCAAAGGTGTCGATTGGCGTGCTCTCCTCGGGGAACAGGTAGTAGGTGCCCATGTTGGGTGCGACCACGTACATGTTGTTGTCCAGCGCGCGGGCGCGGCTCTGGATCTCGAACAGCTCGTTGCCGGTGCCTGGATGTGGATAAGAGGCGCGGTACACGACCTCGGCACCGTTCATTGCCAGCGCCCGCGCGTTCTCGGGATAGGAGCCTTCGTTGGCCATCATGATGCCCAGTCGCCCGATCTCGGTATCAGCCACCGGCCAGAACGCCTGTAAGCTGCGCCCGTATTTCTCCACCCACCAATCGTAGACGTCGTGAGGGCAGACCGAGTGCTCGACCGGGAACAGGGGCGAGACCTTGTAGTGCTGCAGGATCACCTTGCCCTTGGGATCCAGAATGAACCCTACGTTGAAGAAGCGGTCCTTGAGATCGGGATGCCGCGCTTTCGCCTGCGCCATGACGAAAGCCTCGTACTCCCTGGCGATCTTCCCGAGGTATTCGGTCTCCTCACCAGGGATATCGATCGCACCCTCGCGCGCAAACTTCACATGATCCAGATCCAGCACCTCATCGTTGAAGCCCTGCAGCGCACCCTCGGGAAACGCGATCAGCCGCACCGGCAGGTCGAGGCTGGACAGCCAGGCCGCCGCTTTCACCAGGTGCGAGAGGTGCTCGAGGTTGATCATGATGTCCTTGCGCTTGCGAATGCCGCGCACAGTAGGAACGAGACCGACGGCGGTATATGGCTTGATCATGGGGCTATCCTCCCGTTGCGGCTGCTCTGGGGCTAGGTGGATGCCGCCAGGACAAGTTTAGCCTAGAGTCCAGGGGTAAGAGGTGAAGAGGCAAAGGGTGAAGGAGTGAAGGGTGAAGGGCAAAGCGAGGCGCGGTGAGCGTGACCGACGCAGGCGCTTTCTGTGGTCCTTGCCGGCGCTTGCGTGCGTTTCGAGAGCGTGGGCGGACTATCCCGCAGTCAGTCAGGCCTATGAGCTGACGTTTCCGCGCGACCATGGTGCGCATCCTCAGTACCGTACCGAGTGGTGGTATGTCACCGGCTGGGTGACCGACGAGAATGGTGGCGAGCTCGGCGTGCAGGTCACTTTCTTCCGCAACCGCCCTGGGGTGCAGGAGGACAATCCAAGCGCGTTCGCACCGAAGCAGCTGCTGTTTGCGCATTGCGCGGTTGCCGACACGCGACTTGGCAGACTGCGGCACGACCAACGCGCGGCGCGCGCAGGGCTGGGCCTCGCGGAAACCGAAGCGGACAACACGCGCGTATGGGTCGAGGACTGGTCGCTGCAGCTCACACCCGATGGCTACATCGCGCGCATACCTGCGCGCGAATTCGACATGACGCTGACGTTCAGCCCGACACAACCCATCTTGCTCGAAGGCGAACGGGGTTTCAGCCGCAAGGGACCGAAACCGGCACAGGCGAGCTACTACTACAGCAGGCCGCATCTTGCGGTCGGCGGCACGATCGCCATCCAGGGCAAGACGTTGCGGGTTACGGGCCAGGCCTGGCTCGATCACGAATGGTCGAGCGAGTACTTGGCGTCGGAAGCCACCGGCTGGGACTGGATCGGGATCAATCTCGCCGACGGCGGTGCGCTCATGGCCTTCCGTATCCGGAGCCAAGATGGACGCGACCTCTGGGCGGGCGGTACCTGGCGCGACGCCTCGGGTCGGACGAGCGTCTTCGCGCCCAGCGACATTCGGTTTCAGCCTATGCGCAGCTGGCGCTCGCCGCGCACCAATGCAGAGTATCCGGTGGCGATGCGAGTAAGAGCCGGACCGATCACGCTGCAGCTCGATCCTCTGATGCCGGATCAGGAGCTAGATTCCCGGGCCAGCACCGGCACCATCTACTGGGAGGGCGCGGTACGGGCCAACCATGAGGGCCGGGAAATCGGACGCGGGTATCTGGAGCTCACCGGCTACGCCTCACCGCTACGGTTATGACCGCAACAGTTGCCTGACCGCCTCCGGCCTGGGCAGCGGCGCCACCGCGCCATAGCCCGTGGTGGTGAGCGCGGCGGCGGCGTTGGCGTAGCGCACCGCGCGCCAGAAATCATCCCCGAGCGAGAGCCGTGCGAGCAACGAGCCGGCGAAGCAGTCGCCGGCGCCGGTGGCATCGACACAGTCGACTGCATGCGGCGGGATTCGCTCGCGTCGCGTGCCGTCGCTCGCCAGTGCGCCGTCGGCGCCCAGCTTGAGCGCAACGTGTCTGGCGCCCAGGCGATGGCTCCAGTCCACGATCGCGTCGGGCTGCTCGAGTCCGCACAGAACCTTGACGTCGTCGAGGCTGGGCAGAAAGTAATCGGCCAGCGGGATGGTAGCGGTGATGACCGCTTTCGCTCGCGGCAGCGGCCACAGCCGCAGCCGGAGGTTGGAATCGTAGGCGAACTTCACGCCCGCCGATTTGGCTGCGTCGATAGCGGCGAAGACGGTATCGCAGGCGGAGGCACTGATGGCTTGCGAGATGGCCGAGGTGTGAAAGAACTTCGCGTCCCGGATCAGGTCGAGCGGCAGGTGCTCTGGCCGCATGCGGCTCGCCGCCGAGCCCGCGCGCAGATAGCTGAACACGTGGCCTTGCGGCCCATAGTGGATGAAATAGACGGCGGTGTGCGCCTCGCGATCGATGCTCACGCCGGAAGTGTCGAGCCCTTCCTCGCGCCAGAGCGCGAGGAACTGTTTGCCGAACTCGTCATCGCCGAGGCGCGTGACGTACGCCACGGCTGCGCCCTGGCGCGCAGCGGCGATGGCAGCGTTGCTGGTGTCGCCGCCGAAGCCCTGCAGGTACTTTTTGTCCTGTCCCCGGATCTGGCTGAACTCGTACAGCGGTTCGCCAAGCGACACCATGTCCGTGGCGGTTCCCATCTCTACTGATCCATGCCGCGCGCCAGTTCGAGGAACTGCCGCGCGTGGCGAATGACCTGTGCGCGGTCGCCCGCGGCCAGCGCCTTCTGGTCGATGATGTTGTTGCCGACTCCGACTACGGCAGCGCCGGCCTTGAAGTAGTCGAGGATGTTCGCGGTCGACACGCCGCCCGTAGGACAGAGCGGGATCTCGGGAAAGACCGCGTGGATGGCCTGCAGGTGCGGTGGTCCACCGCTGGAGGCGGGGAACACCTTGACGATCTGCGCGCCTTCGCGCCACGCCGCCAGCACTTCGCTCGGAGTGAACCCGCCGACCAACGCCGCGCGGCCGGCGCCGCGCGCGAGGTTCGCCATTCCCGCAACCATGCAGGGCGACACCAGATAGTCGGCACCTGCATCCAGACAGCGCTTGGCGGTGTCGAGGTCGAGCACGGTTCCGGCGCCGACCAGGAACGTGCTTTCCATGCGCTTGCGCAGCTCAGCGAGGAGCGTCAGCGCGTCGGGCGTAGTGAGCGTCAGCTCGACGGTCCCGAAGCCGGCTTCCACCAGGCAGTCGATCGCCGCTGCGCTGGCGTGTCGCGTCGCGAGCCGCAGAACGGGAATGACTCGCGTGCGGGCCAGCGTTTCGAACCCAGTGGCTGTGCTCACCTGACGAAGCCCCCATCCAGTCGGACCAGGAATGCTCTCCGGGCGCTGGGCGAAGAGCTGCCCGCGAGAGCTTGTACATTTTCGGGTCTGAACTTGCCGAGGGCAAGTCTGCGGCGCGCGGATGCGCGTCGAAGGGCAGCGGAGGGTGCGGTGTTCGCGAGGCGCGGGGGCGCCGCGAGCCTACTGCGTCTCGCGTGCCTGAGGGGTCATGTGCGGGAACGCGGCCATGAGCTCTGACACTTCGACGCGTCCATCGTGGTCCGTGTCGATTGCGTCGAAGCGATCGGCAAACTGTGGAAAGTTCTTGGCCATCTGCTCGCGGGTAAGCCCCGTGCCGTCCACATCGGCCGCACGAAATCGCTCGATCCGACGCTCCACCCCCGGTGCGACGGCGTGGGTCGTGACCTCTGTACCCGCCTCAACTGGAGGCCGCGTGGCTGCCGCCGGTGCAATGGTCTCGGTGGACATGGGCCGGGGCTGCGGATTCACGGCTTGCGGCTCGCTCATAGGCGTTGCCGTGGTAGCCTCTGCAGGCATCAACTGCTGTGAAACTGGACTGGACAACGGTGTGTCGGTACCGGGCCCAACGAGTTGCCGCTTACTGAGCACCACCATGGTCGGCTGCCGGGTGGAACGCGCCGCCGGGTCCGGCCTCATGCTGCGCAAGCCCACACCGACCATCGCGGTGACGGCCACGCCGACGACGAGGGTCTTCCAGGGAAACGTTCCCACCTCTGCCAGCCGAAAGCCGCTGCGCCCGCTGGTGTGCGCTGCCGCGCTGGCGGGACGCGCGCGTTCTGACCGCCCCGCTGCGGGATTTGCGGCCGGCCTTGCGGGCTGCCCGGTGCGGGGAATCGAGGCGATCTTCGCAGTTGCCGGGAAGGGCTGGGCGCCCGCGGCCACTGTCGCCATGGGCTGGGGGGCCATGGCGCGCTGGCCGAACAGCACCTCGCGCCACTGCGGCACGCTGCGCGGACGCGCTCCCTCCTCCAGCGCGAGGCCCCACCCGATGGCATCGACCAAGGGCCCGCTGTAGCGCATCCGGGCCGCGCCCAGTCCCTGGGTCAAGGCGTCCGATTTCATCCGCGTGATGGCATCCGGGGGGCTCTGGCCGGTGACCGCGAAGTACAGCACACCGCTGAGCGAGTAGATGTCGGACCAGGGCCCCTGCTCCGCGGACGTGGTGTATTGCTCGAACGGTGCGTAGCCAGGTGACACGATCGTGGTCAAGGCCTGCGTCGCACCTGCAACGGCTTGGCGCGCGGAGCCGAAGTCGATCAACACGGGAGAGCCGTCCTGGCGGATGAAGATGTTGTCGGGCTTGATGTCCCGGTGCAGGAAACCGGCAGCGTGGACTTTTTCCAGCCCGTCGAGCAGCGGAGCCAGCATGGCTCGCAGCGCCGGTTCCGGCGGAAACGGATTGCGCTGGAGCCAGGCCTTGAGCGGCTCGCCCGCCTCGTAATCCATCACCATGTAGCCGGTGCCGTTCGCTTCGAAGAACCGGTTCACGCGCACGATGTGCGGATGGCTGAACTTGGCCAGCGTGCGCGCCTCCTGGATGAAGCGGTCCAGCCCCCAGCGGTACTCCTTCTCCAAGCCGGAGCTGGTCGGCAGTACAGTGCCGCTCGATCCGCGCACCGCGACTGCCCCCGGGAGGTACTCCTTGATCGCCACGTCCTTCTCGAGGTTCGTGTCGTGCGCCAGGTAGGTGATCCCGAAGCCGCCCGCGCCGAGCACGGAGTCGAGCCGGTACTCCATCAGCATGGAGCCCAGTGCCAGGGCGTTTTGGTGGGTAGGCGTGGTCATGGGCAGTGCAGCCTTACGGCATTGCGATCCGCTTTCTTATGCATTTTCCTTGCCTGCCTGGGCCTTACCGCCTCCGGGCGCGGGCCTCGCCCGGTGAACTGTTACGGTTGGCCGAGGTAGCGGTCCACAGCCGCCCCGATGCGGGTACCATTCGCTCGACATGAAGGCCGGAAGCTAGGAGGCCTCGCGCAACGATAAGCAGGAGGAGTGATGGCTCCCAGGTCGCTGGGCACCTACGACTATGTGATCGTCGGGGCGGGCACCGCAGGCTGCGTCCTGGCGAACCGGCTGTCCGCCGACCCGGACGTCAACGTGTTGCTGCTGGAAGCGGGTGGCAAGGACAACTACTTCTGGATCCACATCCCGGTTGGATACCTGTACACGATCGGCAACCCGCGCACCGACTGGTGCTACAAGACCGAGCCGGACGAGGGGCTAAACGGCCGCTCCATCGGTTACGCCCGCGGCAAGGTGCTGGGCGGCTGCTCCTCCATCAACGCCATGATCTATATGCGCGGCCAGAGGAGCGACTACGATCACTGGGCGGCGCTCGGCAACCGCGGCTGGTCCTGGGACGAGGTGCTGCCCTATTTCAAGCGCACCGAGGACTATGCCCATGGTGGCGACGCACTGCATGGCGCGGGCGGTGAGCTGCGCGTCGAAGAACGGCGGGTGAGCTGGGAGATTTTGGACGCTTGGCGCGAAGCTGCCGCGGAGTGCGGTATCCCGAAAATCCAAGAGTTCAACCGCGGCGACAATTTCGGCAACGCCTACTTCCAGGTCAACCAGCGCCGAGGGGTGCGCTGGAGCGCCACCCGCGCCTTTCTACGGCCGGTGCTGCACCGGCGTAACCTCAAAGTCATGACGCACGCGCACGCGCATCGCATCCGGGTCGAGACGCGGGACGCCACCCGGCGTGCAACCGGTGTGGAGCTGCGTTCACCGCACACCGGGGAAGGGGTGGTCGAGGCGCGGCGCGAGGTGCTCCTGTCGGCTGGCGCGATCGGCTCGCCCCAGATACTGCAGCTGTCCGGGATCGGACCGGGCGCGATGCTACGGCAATTTAGTCTCCCGGTTAACCGCGATCTGCCCGGTGTCGGTGAAAACCTGCACGACCATCTGCAGATCCGGATGGTCTACCGGGTCAGCAATGTGCTGACGCTCAACGAGCGCGCACGTACTCTGAGCGGCCAGGCGGCGATGGGTTTGGAGTACCTGCTGTTCAAGACCGGACCGCTTACCATGCCACCGTCGCAGCTCGGGGCCTTCGCCCGCAGCGATCCATCGCAGCCCTCGGCCAACATCGAGTGGCATGTGCAGCCGCTATCGCTGGATAAGTTCGGCGAGCCGCTGCATCCGTTCCCGGCCATCACGCCCTCGGTGTGCAACTTGCGACCCGTCAGCCGCGGCTACGTGCGGATCAAGAGCCCCGACCCGAAGGCGCCTCCAGCGATCAAACTGAACTATCTATCGGCGGATGAGGATCGCAGGGTCGCCCTGGACTCCATGCGGTTTACCCGTCGGATCATGGCAGCCAAGGCGCTGGCGAAATACGAACCGCAAGAGTTCAAGCCGGGCGCCGGCGTCGAATCCGATGAAGAGCTGAGGCGTGCTGCGGGCGATCTGGGCACGACCATCTTCCACCCCGTGGGCACCTGCAAGATGGGGCACGACGATCTGGCGGTGGTCGACGAGCGCCTGCGCGTGCATGGCGTGCTGGGACTCAGAGTGGTGGACGCCTCGGTCATGCCGCGCATCACCTCGGGCAACACCAACGCGCCGACGGTGATGATCGCCGAGAAGGCGGCGGAGATGATCCGGGAGGATCGCCTGGCCACCGGTCTGGCCCAGCGACGCGCAGTGCCTGGCCCAGAGGCGCAGGCGACCGCTTGAGCGCGCGCACGACCGGCCGCGCGCTGGGTCGAGTTGCATACGCCAGGTGCCATCGCTGAATGCAGGGGCAAGATGCGGAGGTGGTGAGGCCGTTTGCTTTGCCCTGATATAATCCGAGCGCTGGAAGGAGGCGGGGAGCGATCCCCGCCTCTTCGGTTATTATTGCGTCCCGCTCTGGTCGCTGGCGTGTTCGGGTCGCAACATTTTCATCCCAAGAATTCGGCTGGATTCAGAGGAGATTCGATGAGTATTCGCGGTGCGATGGCAAAAACGTGCGCTTGCTTGGGCGTAGCGGCCGTGGGCTGCGCCGGACTGTTGGCGGACGAAGCTCAGGCCCGGACGTTCTCGGAGATACAGGCGCGCGGTCTCATAGAGTTATGCGCGAACCCGGACGCGCTGCCCTACGCCAGCAAGAGCAGCGAACAGCCCGGCTTTCAGATCGAGTTGGCGCGCGCCTTAGCGCAAGGGCTTGGAGTGCAGCTCCAGGTTGACTGGATCTACGTAGCGCGCCGCGCGAACCAGGTGAACTGTGACATCGTGATGGACGCCTTCAGCGACCCGGAGATTCACGAAGGCAGGCTGAAGCTGTCCATCCCGTATCAGAAGACGGGAGTTGCCCTTGCGCTGGCTCCCGGTGTTCCTCTGGTTCAAAGCTTCGACGATCTGCGTCGCGACCAGAAGATCGGCGTCATGGTCGAGTCGGTGGCCAGCGTAGTCCTCGGCAAGAAAGGATTGGCTACGTCGCCTTACTCCTTCGAGACCGACATGATGGACGACCTGCTCAGCGGGGAGATACAGGCCGCTGCCATCAGTCCGGCGAAGGTCGCCTATTACAACCACACCCACCCCGACCGCCAGGTGGGGCTGGCCTATGCCTACGACAGCGAACCGGAGCTGGGCTGGACGGTGTCCGTGGGCATGCGCAAAGCCGACAAGGCTTTGGTGGACGCGATCAACCCGGTGCTGAGCGGGCTGCTCAGCGACGGCACGGTCGATCGGATCTACGCCAAGTACGGCGTTCAGCACCGCACGCCGTAAGGTTAGCCGGTAGCCGCTGACGGACAATCGGCAGCGGCCGCCTGTATCCGACGTCGGCGGGCACCCCCCAATACTGCTGCGATCCTGCAGGCTGGCCGCCCGTCGGCCCAGCTTCTCCGCTCATCCACTCCTTACCGCTGCAGCCCCGCCCGGCGGCGGCAGCAGCCGCGGGCACGCCGTTCGCATGGGAAGTAGGACTTGGCGGCCAATGCGCCGCGGACACTCGAGAAGGTGACAGCAATGTCACGCAAGAGCGTAATCCAACTAGTACCGGCGCCGATCAGCCGCGGCAACGCATCGGATCTGCGCTACCGTTTGTTGATGGCGGCGCTCGGATCGAGCGAAGAGGTGAACCCGTTGCTGGTCGCTCCCGACGCCGCTGACGGCGCCGTCGAGGCGCCCGAGACCGTTGCCGCTTCTCCTGCCCATGCAAACCAAGCCATCCCGGCAGCTGAGCCGCACGCCGTCGAACAGCTAGCGGTTGCCGAGCACGAAGACCAAGCCGCCCCCCTTTGCCTAGTGCGACCAGCCAGCGCCGTCACCGGCAACACCGCATAAAACGGCAACCGAAGCACCCGCTGCGGCAGGCGGCACACCAGTGCCACGCGCACCGAAACGGCGCTGAGTCGTCCAGCGTGGCATCCCCCAAAGGGCGTGCGCATGAATGTTGCATACATGCTCTCCGGACTCCACTTGCCGCACCATGGCTACGACCGCAGAGCTGACCCCGCGCGCGCGACTCGTCTTCGGCCTCGCCGCGATGGCCGCGGGCCTCGCGCCCATGGCGCTGGCGACCGGACTTCTCACACCTAGCCCTGGCAACATGAGAGCCCCGGAGTGGGTCGTGTTCCTGGCCGGGTGCACATTCTTCCTATCGGGTTGGTTGATCCTGCTACCGGAACGATGGATCAAGACCCGCGGCTTTCTCGGCGTCGTGCTGTTGACCGGATTCGCAGCGGTCTTCGACTGGGTCAGCTTCGGGCCTGGTGAACGCCATTTCAGCGGTGGGTTGTCGATCGGCCCGCTGTCGAGCTCTGCGTCGAGCAGCGAGCTCACCGGCCGCATAGTGTTCGGCATCGCTGCCGCGTCGATGAGCCTGCTGGCGTTTTGGGTCTGGGGACGCTGGCTGCGCTCGCTGTTCGAACCGGACTCTGCCCTGTCTACCGGTTCCAGCGCCGCGGCGGTTGACGCTTCGGCTCCGCCGTTGCGCTCAGATTCGGACTGACGTCAAAGGGCGTGCTCCGCGCGCGGCGAACTGCCGTACAGACAGTAGATCTGGTGCAGTTGCTTCGCCTGGTACATAGCCTGATCGGCCCGCTCCAGCAGTTCGTCCACCGACGCGGCGTGCAGCGGGTAGATCGCGCCGCCAATGTTGACGCCAATCTCTCCGACGATGGAGCCGACCCGCACGGGCTTGGCGATGCTGTCGGCGATGGCCAACGCACGAGCTGCGATCTGCTCGGCGTCGGTGAGATCTTCGAGCACCACGACGAACTCGTCCCCGCCGAGGCGTATCGCCGTATCCGTTGCACGTATGGTGGCCTTAATGCGCCGCGCCACCACGCGCAGCACCTCGTCTCCGACTCGGTGGCCGTAGCGGTCGTTGAACGCTTTGAACTTCGCAAGGTCCAGGTACAGCAGCCCAAAGCTCGCGGGGATCGAGGACGCGAGTTTGCGCGTGAGGTGCAGGCGATTCCCCAGGCCAGTGAGCACGTCCAGCTCCGCCTGTTCCAGCATCTGGCCGATCTGCTCCTGGAACCGCGACGCATCGCGCAGTACCGCGATCGAACAAGGTCGGTCCTCGATCTCAAGGGGTGAAAGCGAGATCGATACCGGGAGTTCGGCGCCGGATTTGTGAACAGCGAACAGCACGGGCCGGCTTCCCATCGGCCTGGGTTTCCCTTGCGCCGCATACTCGCTTACATGCCGCACGTGCGCCTCGCGGAAGCGCTCAGGCACGAGCAGGGAGATGGACTGGCCCGTCAGCTCCCCGCTCTCGTAACCCAGCAGCGTCCTCACGGCCTCGTTCGCATACAGAATGCGGCCCGCGCGATCGACGACGACGACGGCGTCGGGGAGGATGTCCCACGGTTGTGCGAGCTCGGATAGGGTATGGCTCATCGCCCTCCGGACTGTCGGATGCCGGCTTACGCGAGCGCCCGGCTGACCACCTCGAATGTGTCCGTGGACAACCCCTGCGTGTCGCGGATGCGCCCGAGCGCCGCCTTGGCATGTGCCTGGCGTCCCGCATCGAACTTCCGCCAGCGGTCGAAGCCCCGCGCCATGCGTGCCGCTACCGTCGGGTTGAGCGCGTCGAGCGCGATCACCTGATCCGCCAGAAAGCGGTAGCCGGCGCCGTCGGCCGCGTGAAAGCGAACCTGGTTGCTGCGGAAGCCACCGATCAGCGCGTACACCTTGTTCGGGTTACGGATGTTGAACGCCTCGTGCGACATCAGCCGGATCACCTCGGCGAGCGTTCCCGGCAGGCGAGCAGTCGCCTGCACGCCGAGCCATTTGTCCACCACCAGCGGTTCCGCCTTCCACTTGGCATAGAAGCGATCGAGCGCATCGCGGCGCTCCGGGCAGTCGCAGTTGGCCAGGCTCGAGAGGGCGGCCATCGCGTCAGTCATGTTGTCGGCGCCATCGAACTGTTTCATGGTCAGCGAGCGTACCTGCTCGTCGTCCAGCTCTATCAGATAACCGAGGCAGAGATTGCGTAGCGCCCGTCGGGCAGCCGATTTCGCATCCGGGCTGTACAGGCCGGTCAGGTGGCTGGACGAATAAGTATCTTGCAGCTGCTTGCGCAGCGAGCGCGCAAGGTGCTGGCGCAGTCCGACCCGCACCGCATGTATGGCATCGGGGTCGACGAGCTCCATCTGCTCGGCGATATAGCCTTCCGAAGGTAAGGAGAGCGCTTCCGCGGCGAACGCGGGGTCGTTGGGGGCGTCGGACAGCACGCGACCGAAGGCGGTCACGAAGCTCACCGGGAACACCGGTTCCTTTCCCGCCTGCCAATGCGCGATGCCGCGCAGCAGGATCTCCAACGCCAGGCGCTGACCCGCCTCCCAGCGATTGAAGGCGTCGCTGTCGTGGCCGAGCAGATGCGTCAGCTCGGCGCTGGTGTAAGCGTACTTTAGAATCGCCGGCGCCGAGAATCCTCGCAGCAGCGAGGGTATCGCGCCGATCGGAACGTTGACGAAGGCGAAGTGCTCCTCGGGCGATTTGAGAGGCAACACGAGCGTGGTGCCGTTGGGTTGCGGGTCACCTTCGAGCTGAAGCGGGATGTCCTTGCCATCCGGTCCAACCAGCCCGACGGCAAACGGGATGTGGAACGGTAACTTTTCGGGTTGCCCCGGCGTGGGCGGGCAGGATTGCTTCACCGTCAACGCGTAGCGCTTGGTGTTCGCATCGTAGGCGCTGCTCACTTCAACCACCGGCGTCCCAGCCTGGCCGTACCAGTGCTTGAACTGGGTCAGGTCCACACCGCTCGCATCCTGCATCGCGCGGACGAAATCGTCTGTGGTTACGGCTTGGCCGTCGAAGCGCTGGAAGTACAGATCCATCCCCTTCCGGAAGCTCTCGCGTCCGATCAGGGTGTGGATCATGCGCACGACCTCGGCGCCCTTCTCGTACACCGTGGCGGTGTAGAAATTGCTGATCTCCATGTAGGACTGCGGGCGCACCGGGTGCGCCATGGGTCCGGCGTCTTCGGGAAATTGCGTCGCGCGCAGATTGCGCACCTCCTGGATGCGGGCCACCGCTCGCGAGTACATGTCCGCTCCGAACTCCTGGTCGCGGAACACCGTCAACCCTTCCTTGAGGGAGAGCTGGAACCAGTCGCGGCAGGTGACCCGGTTGCCGGTCCAGTTGTGGAAGTATTCGTGCGCTACGACACGATCGATGTGCATGAAGTCGGCGTCGGTGGCGACGTCGGGGCGCGCCAGCACATACTTGGTGTTGAAGATGTTCAGGCCCTTATTCTCCATGGCCCCCATGTTGAAGTCGCCCACCGCCACGATCATGTACTGGTCGAGATCCAGCTCGAGCCCGAAGACATCCTCGTCCCACTTCATGGCCTTCTTCAGCGCCTGCATCGCAAATCCGCACTGGTCGAGCTTGCCCGGCTCAACGTAGATCTGCAGGCTGGCTGTGCGCCCCGACTTCGTGATGAAGCCATCCTCCAGCTTGTCCAGCTTCGCCGCCACCATCGCGAACAAATAAGAAGGCTTGGGGAACGGGTCCTGCCAGCGTGCCCAGTGGCGGGTGGGCTTTTCGCCGCCTCCCGGAGGAGGGGTAGTGCGCAGCACCGGGGCGGAAGAGGGCGGTGGCGAGGGTGGCTCATCGCCGCTCGCGACCAAGTTGCCGTTGGACAGCAGCACCGGATAGCTCGCCTTGTCCGCGTGAATCGTGACGGTGTAGCGCGCCAACACGTCCGGCCGATCGATGAAGCAGGTGATGCGCCGGAAGCCCTCTGCCTCGCACTGGGTGAAATAGCCGTCTTTGGACGCATACAGCCCCATCAGTTTGGTGTTCTGTTTGGGATAGACCCTGCACACTGTTGTCAGCGTGAACTGATCGGGTACCGCGGCCACCGTCAGCCGCTTCGCAGCCACTGTATAGGCCGACTGCGACAACGGCGCGCCGTTCAACGCGACCGATTCGAGTTCCAGTTCATCGCTGTCCAGGATGAGCGGGCCTTGGAGGTCGACGGAGTTCGGGTTGCGGCGGATCGCGAGCGTGGCGGTCACGCGCGCGAAGTCATCCTGGAGGTCCACGTCGAGGTCGATCGTGGAGATCAGGAACGCAGGCGGTGCGTAATCTTTGAGGTATACAGTCGTGGGAGCCGGATTGAGCATGTCATTTGGGCAATGTGCGCAACGTCGGGAAGGAAGTTTACCGCAGCAGCCTTGATAGCCAGCATTGACAGACGGAGCTTCGGCTGACGTCCGAACGCCGCGCCTGCATCCGACGACGGCGCGTGCGTATTTCGGAGGCGATTTTGACCTTCCTGCCTGTAAAACGGCCCCAAAGACGGTTCGGGTCTGAGCCGCAATTCGTTGAAACGCAAGCTACTATTCCTAGCCAGTACGATTTATGCATGGAGAAAGCGCGGGAGGAGGACATGGATGAGAGAGGTACCCTATGTTCTCCAATGGTTTACGGGTTTTTGCCGCCGCGATCGCACTCATTGCGATCCCCGCGCCGGTCAATGCCGACCCCAGCACGCTCGGTGGCGGTGCGGCCGAGGCACCGAAAGCGGGCATGTACTATGCGTCCGTAGAGAGCTCGGATTCGTCGCGCCTCTATCGGATGATCGATCGGAGTCAGATCGACTCGATGCCCGAGCTGGTAGACAGCCTGCTGGACACGATCGCCAGGCTGTCGAACTATAGGAAGCCTGCCATCGCGCCGCGCGTCTCCAAGGTCTCCCGTGCCGAGATCGAGCGTACGATCTGCAGCGGCCCCTGCCCGGTGAAGGGCTGGCACCTGCCAGAGGGTGGGATTTTCCTCGACGACAGCTTGACGCCGGAGACCAACCTGGTCCACCGCTCGATCCTGCTCCACGAACTGGTGCATTTCCTCCAGGAGATCAACGGCGAGGGTGCATCGATGGACGAGTGCAACCGTTGGCTCCATCGCGAACGGGAAGCGTACTGGCTGCAAAACCAGTACCTCGCGCTCGTCGGCAACGCCAGCAGCTACCACGTGATTGTTGCCAACGAGTCTTGGATTGCCTCCAGCCGCAACACCTGTGTAACCTGGCGGCGGGCCGTAAACACCGCTCAGTGAGCCGAGTCGCGGTCGGCGCGGCGTTTCGCGGTCGGTTCATTCCCGATTCATTCTTGCAAGCGCTTGTCGCAGGCAGAAAGCATGCTACGCACTGCGGCGATGCTTCTGGTGGCGGTACTCGCGACCGCACGCGTCTGCTCGGCACAGCTCGCTTCCATCGAGTCGATCGACCGGGAATTGCTGGGTAAGGCGGAAGCGGGACAGTTCAGCGGCTCGGTCCTCATCGCCAAGGGCGGCCGGATACTCCTCAACAAAGGTTACGGGCGTGCGGCCTATCCGGGCGGGGCCGCAAATACGAGCGCGACCCGGTTCCGCATCGGATCATTGACCAAGCAGTTCACCGCCGTCGCGATCCTCGAACTGCGCGACGAAGGCAAGCTGTCACTGGATGACCCCGTCTGCCGTTACGTGCAACCCTGTCCCGAAACCTGGGCCGAGATCAAACTCTCCCACCTTCTGAGTCACACATCAGGTCTTCCGAGCTACAGCTCGCTGCCGAAGTACAACGACATCAAGGCTCATCCCATCTCGGCCGCAGAGCTGCTCGCTCTGATCCAGACACTGCCGGTACAGTTTGCGCCCGGCTCGGCCTTCGCGTACGGCGATTCCGGCTACGCGATCCTGGGCGCGGTCATCGAGCGGGTGTCGGGAACCTCCTACGCAGCATTCCTGCAGGCGAAGATCCTGGATCCCCTAGACATGGCCGAGACGGCGTTTGCCAACCTGCCGGCGTCCGGCGCCAGCGCGCAAGGTTACCTGTCGGCCACGGACGGCCTGCATCCAGCGCCGGTCGTGGACGCGAGCGTCGCGTTCTCTTCTGGCGGGATGTATTCCACCACGCGGGATCTGCTGCGGTGGGCGCGCGCGTTGCTGCACGGCCGGGTCCTCTCGGACCGATCCCGGCGTGAGATGTTCACCTCAGGGCTGGAAGACTTCGGTTACGGCTGGATCGTGCCGAAGAACGCCTCGCCGACCACCTACCTGCACCTTGGGGCGCTCGCCGGATTCGAGAGCGCGATATTCGTGCTCCCGGATCTGCGCGTCGCCGCGATCGTCCTCAGCAACGTCGAGGGCATCGACGTGCAGTCGCTCGCGGCGAATAGCGCCATCACCGGCGCCTATGCCGAGTACGAGGGCGAGTACACATTGCCGGAGCTAAAGAAGACTCTGTACGTGTTCCAGAAGACAGGAACGCTGCGGGCGCAGACCACGCGCGGGCCGATGCTCTCGCTCGAGTATGTTTCGGGCGACGAGTTCGTCGCGCTGCGCGGCACCGAGTCGGAGGTGCGCATCGCGTTCAGCAGAGACGACTCCGGGCAGGTGGTCGGCGTCCAAGCCGAGCAATTCGGAAAGCGGTTCTCCGGGACTCGGCGACCAGCGCCTGGAACCAGCACAAGCGTGATGCCGGGGCCCGGGCGCAGTTAGGAGCTTCGCAGGGCGCTAGCCGCAGGCCCCGATCGCGCCGCAGGCAGTGCAGAACTCGCAGCCGTCCTTCTTGATCAACGCGAAGTTGCCGCACTCCTTGCATTGCCGCCCGGGCAGGAGGCGATAGCGCGCTGCGTCGTCCTCCTGGCGATCGTGCTCGGGGATCTCGAGCACGCCCATCTCGGTCACCGGGTAGCCGCGCTCGTCGAGCACGCCAAGCATCGCGTAGCGGTGGATGATCAGACGCGCGACGTAAGCGACCGTGGAGGGGAAGTTCTCCTGCCGCTCCTCGCCCGGCACGCGCGCCATGAAGTCGCCCAGCGGCTCGGCGTAGTTGAGCAGCTTGCGCAGCTTCATGCCGATCCAGGCCGGGTCGATCACGCGCATGTCGAGCGACAGCAGCTTGAGCAGACCGTCCAACCCACGCGGATATGCGCCCGCCATCCACACCGAGTAAGGGCGCCGCTGGCCGTTGGGCAGGACCAGCTCTTTGAGGATCAGCACGAAGTCGTCGCCCGAGCTGGGGTTGTACACGTCTACGGTCCAGGACATGGTCCCGTCGCTGCCGGTCTTCGGCTCTTTCTTGGCGAACAGCGCGTCCAGCACCGGCGATTTGCCCTCGTCCTTCGCCAGCGCGCCGAGTTGCTCGACGCGGTAGCGCACGATGCGCGCGAAGGCTGCCACCAGGCTCGGCACGCGGACCGGTTTTCCGTCGGGCGGCATCGGGCAGTCGAAGGCGTCGTCGCCCGCGGTGCGCGCCAAAATGTCGAGCTTCATGCGCAGCCACTTCTTGTCCTGCGCGCGCATGTCCATGGATAGCGTCTTCGCCACCGCGCCCAGGCCGCGCGGCTGCTCGTTGCCGTTGACCCAGACCTCGAACGGATGCGGAGTCGCCGTTCTCCACGTGGCCGACGAAGATCGCGAACTTGCCAAACGGCGATTCCACGAGATAGGTCCAGGACGGGTTCCCCGCGGGCAGCTCTGGTCGTCCGGGCCAGCGCAGGCTGAAGAGCGCCGGCTTCGGCGCGGCCTCGAGCCGGATGCGGCGATCGACGTCCGTGGTGTCGAGGTCGTTGGGCGTTTGCGCCTCCGGCTTCGGCGCCACCGATAACACGCTGCCGAGGACTTTGTTGGGACGATAGGTCGTAAGTGCCCTTCAGCCCCGACGCCCAGGCTTCGAAGTACAGGCCCTTGAAGTCGTCGTAGGGATAGTCCTCGGGCACATTCACCGTCTTGCTGATGGCCGAGTCGACGAATGGGGATACCGCGGCCACCATGCGCATGTGGTCGAGCGCGGAGATTTCCAGCGCCGTGACGAACTGCTCCGGGAGCTTGCTCACGTCGCCGCCGAGATGCCGGTACAAACGCCAGGCGTGGTCCTCGACGTCGTAGATCTTCTGCAATCCGTCGTGCTCCCTCTTCTTGCGCTGGTAGGTCCAAGAGTAGGGCGGCTCGATCCCGTTGCTGGCGTTGTCCGCGAACGCCAGCGAGATCGTCCCGGTCGGCGCGATCGACAGCAGGTGGCTGTTGCGGATGCCGTGCTCGCGAATCAGGCCCTTCAGCTTTTCGGGCAAGCGCGAGGCGAAGCGCGGCGCGGCGAGGTATTTGTTCTTGTTGAGCAGCCGGAACGCGCCTTTCTCCTTCGCCAGCTCGACCGACGCGATATAGGCTTCGTCGCGCATGACTCCTGCGATCTCGGCCGCGATGCTTCGCGCCGCTTCGGTGTCGTAGCGCAGACCCAGCATGATCAGCGCGTCGCCCAGGCCGGTAAAGCCCAGACCAACGCGGCGTTTGTTCATCGCCTCGACGCGCTGTTGCGGCAGCGGCCACTCCGTCACGTCGAGAACGTTGTCGAGCATGCGCACCGCGGGATGCACGACCTTCGTAAATGCCTCGAAATCGAACCGTGCCTTGGGCGAGAACGGATCGGCGACGAACAGCGTCAGGTTGATGCTGCCCAGGCAGCAGCACCCGTAGGGAGGCAACATTTGTTCGCCGCAAGGATTGCTCGCCTCGACGATCTCGCAATAGGAGAGGTTGTTGTCCGCGTTGACCCGGTCGAGGAATATCACCCCAGGCTCGGCGTGATCGTACGTGGACGCCATGATCTGCTGCCACAGATCGCGTGCTTTGACAGTGCGGTAGACCCATTGCCCGTCGCTGCGCTGACGTGGCGGGCCGTCGCGCCAATCGGGTCCGGGCGCGGATTTGTGCGCCAGCTCCCAGTCCGCGTTGCTCTCCACCGCGTGCATGAAGGCATCCGTCACCGCTACGCTGACATTGAAATTGCGCAGCTCGCCGCGATCCTTGGCGTGTATGAACTCCTCGATGTCGGGATGATCGCAGCGCAGGATGCCCATCTGCGCGCCGCGGCGCGCGCCTGCCGACTCGACCGTCTCGCAGCTCTGATCGAACACGCGCATGTAGGAAACGGGTCCGCTGGCGCTGCTGTTGGTCCCGCGCACCAGTGCGCCCTTCGGCCGGATCGACGAGAAGTCGTAGCCCACGCCTCCGCCGCGGCGCATGGTTTCCGCTGCCTCGAGCAGAGCGACGTAGATTCCCGGCTTGCCGTCGACGGTCTGCGAGACCGAGTCGCCCACCGGCTGGACGAAGCAGTTGATCAGCGTTGCCTGGAGCTGGGTGCCGGCGGCCGAGTTGATGCGCCCACCCGGGATGAACCCGTTCTCCAGGGCCTCATAGAACAATGGTTCCCACTTGGCAGGATCGGTCTCGACCGCGGCCAGCGCACGCGCCACGCGACGGCGCACGTCCTCCACGGTTTTCTCGTCGCCTTTGGCGTACTTCTCCAGCAGCACGTCCAGGCTGACTTGCTGCGGCGGGAGGGAAAGGAGGGTGTCGTTGAGCTTCATGGGGATTCCGGCCGCAACGCGCTATGAAAGCGGCCGACTCGAGACAGCAATGATACTGCGGATGGTACCGGAACATCGCGTCGCGCAAGCCTCAGTCCCCGGCATTGAACTCAAGGATCGTTGCCTTGATGACCTCGGTGATCGCCGCCTCTGCTTGCTCCGATTCTGGATGCGCGGTCACCACCCGAGCCACGACCTTCGTGTCGCCGAGGTCTGCGCCGTAGATGGCGGCGTTGTGGCCCGAGTCGGGCATGCGATCGAACTCGCCGCGGGCATAGATCCGAATGGTGACATGGCATGCGTCCGGACCCAGGAGCCGGTCTGCGTAGCGGTCACCATCATCGGCGTTCACCCCCGTGTTGTAGTCGATGTGCCACCCGCCCCTGACCTTGCCCGGCGTGCCGTAGCCGTCGCGCGCGTGGTTCCAATAGCGCAGTTGCGGCAGTCTGTCGCCTAGCTTGGCGATGCCGGCGTCGACGGCATCCAGGAACTTGCCCGTGCGCCGTTCCGCTTCCTCCGTCCCTGTGGCGTGCAGCGGGACGCAAAGCGACAACAGGCCCAAGATGACGAGGCCTCTGACCATTGCTTTCACCGAGCTGTCTGCTGAAGTGTAGTTGCTCGAAATGAGACGAACGCGCCTTCCAGGGAGCGACCGCACCAGCTCGCATGACGCGTCTTTGCAGCGATTGTTTCCATTATCGACGGTTGATCTCTCGCTGTGCAATCCATACATTGTGTGAGCGCCGCGGCTGTTCCTGCCGGGCGACAGCCGGCGTCCATGGCGCGACTCGCGGCCGGGGCGCGGGGTATCCTGTACCGTGTTGCGGGCGCCGCAGGCAGACGTCGAGTATGGCCTTGGGCAGCTCATGGCGTCCAGGCTCATTGAAGGAGCAAACGATCGTGATTGCCTTACCCACTCTTTATGTATCGCATGGTGCGCCAACCCTGGCGCTCGACCCGGGGCACACCGGCCCTGCGCTGGCTGCGCTCGGCCGGGAGCTCCCGCGACCCGAGGCTATCCTGATGGTGTCGGCCCATTGGGAAACGGTTCGCCCAGAGGCGAGCACGGCCCCGCGCCCGGAAACCATCCACGACTTTGGCGGTTTCCCCGACGAGCTGTATCGGATGACCTACCGGGCACCGGGGGCGCCAGACGTCGCGCGGCGGGCGAAGGAGTTGCTGGACGCCGCTGGAATCGGCGCCGACCTGGATCCCCGGCGCGGGCTGGACCATGGTGCGTGGGTGCCGCTGCGGTTTCTCTATCCCGCCGCGGACATTCCGGTGACCCAGCTTTCGATCCAGCCGCCGCTTGGCCCGCGGCATCACTATCGTGTAGGCGAAGCATTGCGCGCCCTGCGTGAAGCCGGAGTCCTGATCATCGGCTCGGGCAGCCTCACCCACAATCTCCACGAGTTGCGCATGAGCGGAGCTGGGCCGGCTGCCGAGCCTTATGCACTCGCGTTCCAGCAGTGGGTTTACCAAGCCATCAACGCCAACGACATTGCGGGTTTGCTCGACTACCGGCGCATGGCGCCCCAAGCCGTACGCGCCCATCCGACCGACGAGCATTTCCTCCCGTTGTTCGTCGCGCTGGGCGCGGCCGGAAGTTCCGTCTCGGCCCGCCGGGTGAACGATGAGATCACTTTTGGCGCGCTGGCAATGGATGCCTATCTCTTCGCGACGGCCGATGTTTCGACGGCGCAGCAGCCGCTCGTCGCCTGACGCGCTGACATGGATCCTTCAAGCCATCAAGACCGGATCCTCGATCAGTTCACCCGCCAGGCCACCCCATTCTCCACCGCCAAGACCATCGTCGACGCGAAAGCGCTGCAGTTGCTGGTGGAGTTCAGCGGGGCGGGGCCGGAAGATACGGTGCTCGATGTCGCCTGCGGCGGCGGGCTCGTCGTTTGTGCGTTCGCGCAGACGGTGCGGCACGCAACCGGCATCGACGTGACGCCGGCGATGCTGGAGCGTGCCCAGACTCTCGCCAAGGACAAGAAACTCGGCAACGTGTCGTGGGACCAGGGCGATGTGCAGTCTCTGCCTTACCCGAGTGCGACCTTCTCCGTCGTCGTCTCGCGCTTCACGTTCCATCATTTTCTGGACCCGCTCGCGGTTCTCAAGGAAATGATCCGCGTGTGCGCTCCGGGCGGCCGGGTCGTGGTGGCCGATGTGGAAGCCGCGAGCGACCCGGTCAAGGCCGCGGAGTTCAACCGAATGGAGAAGCTACGCGACCCATCGCACGTCCGCACCATGCCCGTGACCGAGCTTAGGGGACTGTTCAACGCCGCCGGCCTGCCGGAGCCGCGCATGATGACCTACGAGCTGCGCGACGAGCTCGAGAATCTGCTGCAGCGCTCCTTTCCCAACCCGGGCGATGACGCCAAGATCCGTGAGATATTCGCCGCTTCTGCGATCGACGACCGCCTCGGCATCTCCATCCGTCGCGACGGAAAGCGTTTTCACTATGCTTATCCGGTCGCTGTGCTGGCCGCAGATCGGGCATAGACTTCAGCGTCCGCAGCAACAGAGCCCCACACCGCCGACTCGCTAACCCGAAGGAGAGATCATGGCAGGCCCGTCGCCCATTCCGTTCTTCGAGGCACTTAGCGCCTATCAGAAGACAGAGGCGATGCGCGCGGCCCTCGCCTTGGATCTGTTCACCGCGATCGCGCAGGCCCAGGGTTCCGTGCCCGAGGTCGCAGCGCGCTGCGCGGCAAGCGAGCGCGGCATCCGAATGCTGTGCGACTTCCTCGTGATCCAAGGCTTCCTCTCCAAGGCGGACGGGCGCTATGCGCTTGCACCGGATACCGCGCCGTTTTTGGTCAAGAGCTCGCCCGCTTACCTCGGAGAATCGGTGGAGTTCCTGCTGTCCCCCGATCTCGTGGCGGGTATGCACGACCTCGCGGCCTGCGTGCGCCGGGGCGGGACAACAGTTTCGGCGCGCGGCACGATGGAAACGCAGCACCCGGTGTGGGTCAAGTTCGCGCGCGTGATGGGGCCCGTCATCGGGCGCTCTGCTCCTTTCATCGCTGAGCTGGTGGACCCCAAGGCGGACCGACCGTTGGAGGTGCTGGACATCGCCGCCGGCCACGGCCTGTTCGGGATCGCCTTCGCGCAGCGCAACCCGCGTGCGCGCGTCACAGCGCAGGATTGGGCACCGGTGCTCGAGGTTGCCCGCGAACATGCCCGGCAGGCGGGCGTCATCGATCGTTACCGTCAGCTCCCGGGCGATGCGTTCGAGGTGGATCTCGGAACGGGCTACGACGTGGTGCTGCTCACGAATTTCCTGCACCACTTCGACGTACCGACCTGTGAACGACTGCTCGGGCGCGTCGCACGCAGTCTAAAGCCGGGTGGCACAGTGGTTACGCTCGAGTTCGTGCCGAACGAGGACCGGGTCACGCCGCCCGCGACCGCGGCGTTCGCGCTCATGATGCTGGCGACCACCGCGGCAGGCGATGCATACACCTTCAGTGAGTACCAATCAATGTTCCGCGACGCCGGGTTCTCGCGCAGCACGCTGCACCCTGTCCCGGAAAGTCCGCAGAGCGTGATCGTCTCTGTTCTGTAGGTCGAGCTGCCATCAGTCGAGGCAGGATCTGTTGGCAGCGCCGTGGCGAACCCTATTGCTGCGCTACGGTCTCCAGCGCGACCCATTTCTTGCCGTTGAACCGGTGCAGATACATCTTCTTGATGGGAGTGTAGTCGGTGCTGCTGGTATTGAGCCTGATGCCCGGTAACAGCATCGGCAGTTCGAGGTCTTTGAGGCTAGCGGCCTGGCGCATGAGGTTCTCCCGCGTCAGGTCGTCCCCGCAACGCTTGAGCACCTGCACCAGTAGATACGCATAATTGTAGCCCGCGACGTTGTATAGATCCGCGGCGTCCCCCTCGGGATAGTAGCGTCTCATGAACTTGAGATACTCCTGCATCTGAGGATCGTTGGCCCACTGTTCATCGGTGGGATCCTTGATGGCGAGCGCGGAGATGAGGCCCACGGACCTCTCCAGGCCTGCGGGCTTCAGCACGGCTTCGATCGAAGCCACGGGGAAGGCAATGAAAAACAGCGGTTTCCACCCCAGGTCGTGGACCTTTCGGATCGCCTGCGCGGCGCCCTTGGGCGTAGCTACGACAAACAGCGTGTCGGCGCCCGAGCCACGCAGCGTAATGACTTGCGAGTCGACGGTGGGATCCGTCGGCTCGTATGACGCCCGGGCCGCGATCAACTTCGTCGCATCGGGTCCGAGCGCCTCCTCGAACACTTTGATGTAGTCTTTGCCGTAGTCGTCGTTCTGGTACAGCAGCGCGATCTTTGCGTTCGGACGATGCTGGAATATGTATCTCGCGTACAGCGGCGCGTCGGCCTTCGGCGTCGGCGTAATCGCCATGGTCCACGGGTAGCGGTCCGGGTGGTTCCACTTCATGCTTGCGGAGGCGATGAACAGTTGCGGTACGCGTTTGGCATTGAGGTACTGCTGAACCGACGCGTTGTGTGCCGTGCCCAACGAGCTGAACAGGAACAGGACCTCTTCGCCTTCCACCAGTTTGCGCGTCTGCTCCACCGTCTTGGGCGGGCTGTATCCATCGTCGAGCGAGATGAACCGGATCTTGCGGCCGTTGATTCCACCTTGCTCGTTGACTTTGGCGAAGTACGCCGCCTCGGTCTTGCCCAGCGTGCCCAAAGCGGAAACCGGCCCGCTGTAGGCCATGGTCTGGCCGATCTTGATCTCGGTGTCGGTAACGCCGGGACCGTATGGTTTCTGCGCCGATACCGGCACCGGCGCCGCCAGCGCCAGTGCGACCAGCAGAGCGCCCAAGGGCGCAAACCAATTGATCTTCATCGCATTCTCCCCCTCAAGAGGTCGCCAAGACCGTTTACTGGCTACTGTACATGCTAAGGCAGCGCCGGTTACAGATGGCTTACACGAGACGGGTCCAGGCAGGCATTTTCAGATTACCGGTAGACGGTCTGCCAGAAGTGAAAACCCAGCGGAGGGCGAACGCTTGCGCAATGCGGGCCGATGAAAGCGTGCCGGTCCGCTACTGCAGGGGCTAATGGCTACCGTACTCCCTTGGCGGCAGCGACTTCAGATAGAGCCACACTGCCTTCATCTCGTCATCGGTCATCTGCCCGAGCACCTTCCAGGGCATGTACTTCGTATCGAATTGATTGCCGCGGGGCGTGACACCGGTCCGAAGTGCGTTGATGAACTCAGCCTCCGACCACTGCGCTACCGCTGAACCCGGGGAAGGCGTCAGGTTCAGGGCCGGTGGCCAATCCGGCGGCGTCCCGGGAATCTTGCCACCGGCGAGCGTTTCCCCGTGGCAGCCCGTGCAGCGCACGGCGAGATATTTCCCGTACTCCACGGTGACACCCGCACGCGGTGCGGGTGGACGCGCTGCGTTGTGATCGATGCGCTCTGCGGCCAGCAGTGGCAGATCCTTCATGACCAGCATCAGCACGCGCCCCATCGGGGACACCGCGCTCGAGGGTAGCTCGTTGTCCACCGCCGGAACTGTCTTCAGATAGGCGATGAGCGCGCCCAGGTCGGCATCGCTCAGCACGTAGAACTGCCTCGATGGCATCACCAGGAGAGGTTTGCCGTCGGCTCGGACGCCGTGGCGGATGGCGCGGATCCAATCCTGGTCTGTGAAGCGTGACGCCGCCCTTGCCACTGGTCAGGTTGGGAGCGACGAACCGCCCGATCATGGCGTTCTCGAAGAACACGCGGCCGGAGAGGTCTTGCCCGTGGCAGTCGATGCAGCCGCTGATGATCGCGAGGTGGTGCCCGCGTGCGATAGCAGCGGGCTCGGTCGGGATTGCAACGTTCTCGACGGGAACGGCGTAAGCGTGCGTGAGCCGCGCTTGGCTCAACGGCGAACACGGTCGCCGCCACCAGTGCCACCAGGCCTAGCAGGACGGCTGCGATGCGTGCGAGCCACTTGCGCAGCTGCTTCATCTCTTGGACTAAAGTCCCCGCTGCGCCAGGAACGTGTTCAACACTCGTGCGGTATGCGACGGGTCCGCAGTCATGGCCACGTCGTCGGGAGAGCCCTGCGCCACGACGCGTCCGCCGGCATCGCCACCTTCGGGCCCGAGGTCGATGATCCAGTCGGCGTCGGCCATCACATCCAGGTTGTGTTCGATCACGACCACCGTATTGCCAGCGTCGACCAGCCGATGCAGCACGCGAATGAGCTTTTCCACGTCGGCCATGTGCAATCCGACGGTGGGCTCGTCGAGGACGTAGAGGGTGCGTATGCTCGTGTCCGCCGCCGCCCCAACCCTCCCCCGCGAGCGAGGGAGGGAGCCGTCACGCGTTTTGGCAAGCTCGGTGACCAGCTTGATGCGCTGGGCCTCGCCGCCGGAGAGCGTCGGGCTCTGCTGTCCCAGCGTGATGTAGCCCAGCCCGACGTCCTGCAGCAGCTTCAGGGCATGGTGGATCGAGCGGTGGGCGGAGAAGAACTCGGCCGCCTCGTCCACGCTCATGGCCAGCACATCGCCGATGCTCTTGCCCTTGAAGCGCACCAGCAGCGTCTCGGGCGAGAAACGGGCGCCGCCGCAGGCTTCGCACGTGACCTTGACGTCGGGCAGGAAGCTCATCGCGATGGTCTTCAGCCCCTGGCCTTCGCACGAATCGCAACGGCCGCCCGCAGTGTTGAAGGAAAAGCGCCCTGGACCGTAGCCCCGCATGCGCGCTTCGGTGGTCTCCGCGAACATCTTGCGGATCGCGTCCCAGAAGCCAACATAGGTCGCCGGGCAGGAGCGAGGTGTCTTGCCGATAGGCGTCTGGTCCACCTCCAGCACGCGCCCGATCTGCTCCCAGCCGCGGATGTCGCGGCACCCGTAGAACCCGGCATCCCTCCGCCGCCGCTGGGCCCCGAGCAGTTGCACGAGGTTCTCGTGCAGCACATCGCGCGCGAGCGTGCTCTTCCCGCTGCCGGATACGCCGGTGACGACCGTGATCCGCCCGAGCGGGACGCGGACGTCCGCGTTCTTGAGGTTGTGGAGGCGCGCGCCGATCACGTCGATGCGAGGAGTGTTGCGTTCTACTGCGCGGCGGGGTTGGAGCGGGTGTCGCAGGGGGTTCGACAGGAACCGGCCGGTGATCGACTCGGGCTGTTGCATCAACGCCTCGGCCGAGCCCTGTGCCACGACCCGCCCGCCCAGCGTGCCGGCGCCCGGACCGAGGTCGATGACGTGTTCGGCGTGGCGGATGGTGTCCTCGTCGTGCTCCACGACCACCAGCGTGTTGCCTTTGGACTCGAGCTTGGCCAGACGTATCCAGCAGGATGCGGTTGTCGCGGGGGTGCAGGCCGATCGTGGGCTCGTCCAGGATGTAACACACGCCGCGCAGGTTGGAACCGAGCTGGGAGGCGAGCCGGATGCGCTGCGCCTCGCCGCCTGAGAGCGTCGGCGCCGAGCGGTCCAGCGACAGATAGGACAGCCCCACATCGCGCAGGAAGGACAGCCGTGCCTTCAGCTCCGCGAGGATGTCGCGCGCAATCTCGCCCTCCCGACCCTCCATGCGTAGGTCCTGGAAGAAGCGCTCGACTGAGGCTACCGGCAGCGTGGTGATGTCAGCGATGGACTGGCCACGGAAGCGCACGTGCAGGGCCGTAGCGTTCAACCGCTTACCCTCACACGTGGGGCAGGCCTCGTCGACCTCGAGCCACTCCAGCCAGGAGTCGAGCACGTGGTCCTCAGTGCCGGTCTTCTCCCGCTCCTCGTCCCAGCCGATGCCGCTGAGCTTCAGGCCCGTGCCGTAACAGGTTTCGCACCAGCCGTGCTTGGAGTTGAAGGAGAACAAGCGGGGATCGAGCTCAGGGAAGCTCCGTCCGCAGGAGGGGCAGGCGCGTTTGGTGGAGAAGGCGACTTCGCTGATTTCTGCCTCGCCCTGCATCAACCCATCCAGCGGCGCGATCACCTGCACCACGCCTTTGCCGAAATCAAGCGCACGCACGAGCGCTTCACGCAGCGCTGCCTCATTCGCAGGGTCGACCTCGAGGTCTGCGACCGGCAGCTCGATGTTGTGCTCCTGGAATCTCGACAGCCGCGGCCACTTGCCAGTGGGCAGGAACTCGCCGTCCACGCGCAGGTGCGTGTAGCCCTTGGCTGCGGCCCACTTCGCGAGATCGGTGTAGTAGCCTTTGCGCGCCACCACCAGTGGCGCCAGCAGCCCAATGTGTTTCCCGCGGTAATCGCGCAGTAGGCGTGCGGCGATGGCGTCGAAGCGTTGCGGCTCGATGGCGACGTCGCAGTCGGGGCAGTACTGGGTGCCGAGCTTGACGAACAGCAGCCGCAGGAAGTGATAGAGCTCGGTCAACGTGGCGACCGTGCTCTTGCGTCCGCCGCGGCTGGTGCGCTGCTCGATGGCCACCGTGGGCGGGATACCGAAGATGGCGTCGACATCGGGGCGCGATGTGGGCTGCACGAACTGGCGCGCGTAGGCGTTGAGCGATTCCAGATAGCGACGCTGGCCTTCGGCGAAGACAATGTCGAATGCGAGTGTGCTCTTGCCGCTGCCGGACACGCCAGTGATCACGGTGAATTTCTCGCGCGGAATCTCCACGTCGAGACTCTTGAGGTTGTGCTCGCGCGCGTTGTGGATGCGTATGGCGCCGCTGCCCCCACCCCAACCCTGCCCCGCGCGCAAGGGAGGCAGGGGGGATACCACTGTTACAGGCTCAGCCGCGATCGACTTTGCGCTGTGCGCCAGTCCGGTGAGTGCAGTCTCGTAGCGCTTCAACGCGACGCCCGTGTGAGAGCGCGTGTTCGCCGCGACCTCGGCAGGCGTTCCCACACACACCACCTCTCCGCCCGCGTCGCCGCCCTCGGGACCCAGATCGATGATCCAGTCCGCGGCGTTGATGACGTCGAGGTTGTGCTCGATCACCACCAGCGAATGGCCGGCCGCGATGAGTTGCCGAAAAGCTCCGAGCAGCTTGGCAATGTCGTCGAAGTGCAGCCCGGTGGTGGGTTCGTCGAAGAGGAAAAGGTTGCCACGTGTGCTGCTACTCGCGTGCCCCATGACGCGCGGGCCTCGCGATCCCCCGGCGGCAGAGCTTCCCTTTCCCCTCACCCCCGCCCTCTCCCGCCCGTCGGAGGAGAGGGGAATTTCTACTCCTGCTCCCGCTTGCAGGAGAGGGCGGGGGTGAGGGCCCGTAGCCCGCGCAAGATGCCCCGCCAGCTTGAGTCGCTGTGCCTCTCCGCCCGACAGCGTGGGGACCGGCTGGCCCAGCTTCAGGTATTCGAGGCCGACGTCAGCCAATGGCCGTAGCACTGCCAACACTTCTGGCCGCCCGGCGAAGAATGCAACGGCTTCGGAGACCGTCATCTCGAGCACGTCCGCTATGGACTTGCCGGTCTCGGCCCCTTTCCCCGACAGCGAAACTTCCAGCACCTCGTCGCGGTAGCGCCTCCCGTCGCAGTCCGGGCAGCGCAGGTAGACGTCGGAGAGGAACTGCATCTCCACGTGCTCGAAGCCGTTGCCGCCGCAGGTGGGGCAGCGGCCGTTGCCCGAGTTGAAGCTGAACGTCCCGGCGTGTAGCCGCGTTCCTTCGACAGCGGCTCCTTCGCGAAGAGCTGGCGGATGGCGTCGAACGCACCGACGTAGCTCGCCGGGTTGGAGCGCGTGGTGCGCCCGATGGGCGTCTGATCCACCATCACCACGTCGGCGATCTGCTCGTGGCCGAGCACCGCGCGGTGCGCGCCGGGCGCCTCGGTGGGCTTGCCTTTGTGCTTGCGCAGCGCGGCGTACAGCACGTCCTGCACCAGCGTGGACTTGCCCGATCCGCTCACGCCGGTGATGCAGACCAGGCGCTGCAGCGGGATCGCGACGTCGATGTTCTTGAGATTGTGATCGGCCGCGCCAAGGATCTCCAAAAAATGGAGGATCTGCAAAGTCCGGGTGCCGGCCTCTGCCGTCATTCCAGCGGAAGTCTGCCCTGGACGGCGATCCAGGGCTGGAATCCAGTTGATGTCCGATTCCCTGGATCCCGGTCCACGCCGGGATGATGAGCTGGGGTCTACGCGTTTTCGTCCCGCCAGGTAGTCGGCAGTCAGCGTTCGCGCGCGCACCAGCTCTTGTGGCGCGCCAAAGAAGACGATCTCCCCGCCGCGCTCGCCCGGCCCGGGCCCCATGTCGAGGATGCGATCGGCCTCGAGCATGATCTGCGGGTCGTGCTCCACCACCACCAGCGAGTTGCCCGCGTCGCGCAGCCGTTTCATTACGTCGATCACGCGCCCCATGTCGCGCGGATGCAGACCGATGGAAGGTTCGTCCAGGACGAAGAGCGTGTTGACGAGCGATGTGCCGAGCGCCGTCGTGAGATTGATGCGCTGGACCTCGCCGCCCGACAACGTGCGCGACTGGCGATCGAGCGTGAGATAGCCGAGCCCCACCTGGTTCAGATAGTCGAAGCGTGCCCGGATTTCGGTCAACAGAAGGTCGGTCGCTTCGTCCATCGGCGCCGGCAGATGAATCTGCGCGAAGAACTCTCGGGACCGATCGATCGGCAGCAGCATGACGTCGTGCACCGTCAAACCGGGTAGCGACCGCAAGGTCGCGTCAGGCAACGTCGGCGCCTGCGGACGGAAGCGTTTGTCCGGCGGGAGCACCGCGTCGGCGTCTTGCTTCGTGCCCAGGCGCCATAGCAACGCATCGGGTTTCAAGCGCGCGCCGTCGCACACCGTACACGCGGTGTAGGCCCGATATTTGGAGAGCAGCACGCGAATGTGCATCTTGTAGCTCTTGCTCTCGAGCCACTCGAAGAAACGGCGTACGCCATACCATTTGCCCGGCCACGACTTCCTCCAGCTGATCCAGCCGGGATCGCCCTCCAGCACCCAGTGCCTGTGCTTCTCGGACATGTCGCGCCACGGCACGTCCATTGGCACGCCGCGCTTGGGAGCGTACTTCTCGAGGTCGTCCTGGCATTCGCTGAAGCTCGGCGTCTGCCACGGCTTGATGGCGCCCTCGCGCAGCGTCTTCGACTCGTCCGGGATGACCAGGCCGAAGTCGATTCCGATGATGCGGCCGAAGCCGCGGCAGGCGTCGCAGGCCCCGATCGGCGAGTTGAAGGAAAACAGACTCGGCGTGGGATCGTGGTAATGGATATCGCAGTCGGCGCAGTGCAGATCGGAGGAGAAGCGCCAGGGCGCACCCTCACCCCCAGCCCCTCTCCCGGAGGGAGAGGGGAGTGCTGCTGCGTGCTCGGCGGGTGCTTCCCCTCGCTGCCTCGTCTCGCGGGGCGGAGAGGGGTTAGGGGTGAGGGTGCGATCCTCGGGAAGCGCGTGCACGTCGACCCGCCCCTGCCCGACGCGGAGTGCGGCTTCCAGCGCTTCGATCACACGGGTGCGCTCGACGCCCGAGAGGCGGAAACGGTCTTGCACGATTTCCAGCAAGCCCTTCTTCTGAGCGTGGACCCGCGTATAGCCCTGCTGCTCGAGGAGTTGACGCACCTCGGCCTCGGAGAAGTTCTTCGGCACCGGGACGGGGAACGTGATCACCAGCCTGGGGTCGCCTGCGGTGTGCGCGCGGCGCGCGAGCTCCGCGAAGATGGTCTCCGGAGAGTCGCGCCGCACCGGACGGCCGCAGCCGCGGCAGTAGAGCTGAGCAGCGCGCGCAAACAGCAGCTTCACGTGGTCGTTCAGCTCCGTCATCGTGCCCACGGTGGAGCGCGAGGTGCGCACCGGGTTGGTCTGGTCGATGGCGATGGCCGGCGGGATGCCGTCGATGCGATCGACCTGCGGCTTGTCCATGCGGTCGAGGAACTGCCGCGCGTAGGGCGAGAAGGTCTCCACGTAGCGACGCTGGCCTTCGGCATAGAGCGTGTCGAACACCAACGAGGACTTGCCGGATCCCGACACGCCGGTGACAACCACCAGCTGGTTCAACGGGATGGCGAGATCGAGGTTCTTGAGGTTGTTCTGGCGCGCGCCCTGAACGTGGATTGCGTCGCGCGTGTGATCCGGCAGATTGATGTCTCGGGGCTTCATTCGACAGGAAGGGTTAATCGTACGGCGGCAGCGGCACCGCGAATCCGGTGCAGCGCGTCATTGTACAGCCCGCGTAACGATGCCCGGTTGGTGCGACGCTGCATACGTGTTGCGATGAAGCCAGCAAGCACTGAAGCCTGGATGGAACAGAGCGCAATTCGGGGCCACGCATGGCGACCGATCGGCGTGGACGTGGCGGTCGAGAAAGGGTGGGTGCTCGCAGACCCCGGATTTCGCTACGCTGCATCCGGGCTACCGAGGAGCAGCTCGACGCATGCGGGCCCCGGTTCTTTTGTCCGATGGCCGGGTATCATTGCGTCTGCGCGCCTCGGCGCGGGTGCCTGTCGTTGCCGGCCAGCCCGGCAGGCTTGAATCGCGGCGCACCCGGCTCAACTTCAGAGCGTCGGCGCACGCCCTGTGCCGGCCCCCCAACGGCTTGTTCGACCACTACTGACCCGCCCCCGCCACCCAAGATCATGCGCGCGATACCCCCCACCACCCAGGCGCTGATCATCGTCAATGCACTGGTCTATCTGCTGCAGCTCGCGACGGGCAACCTCCTGATCTGTCTTCTTTGGGCTGTGGCCGGCGTCTAGCCCTGACTTTCAGCTGTGGCAGCTCGTCACCTACGCGTTCTTGCACGACCGCAATAGCGTCGCCCACCTGTTCTTCAACATGCTGGCGCTGTTCATGTTCGGGTCCGACATCGAGCGCGTGTGGGGTAGCCGCCGCTACCTGACGTACTACTTCGTGTGCGTGGTGTCGGCGGCGCTGGCCCAGCTGCTCATGGCTGGGATCTCCGGCGGCGCACCATATCCCACGATCGGCGCCTCGGGGGGCGTGTTCGGCCTGCTGCTGGCCTTCGGCATGATGTTTCCGCGGCGCATGGTGGTGCTGCTGTTCCCGCCCATTCCCATGCCCGCCTGGCTGCTGGTCACCCTCTATGGAGCGCTAGAGCTCCTGCTCGGGATCACGGGCACGCAGGCGGGCGTGGCCCATTTTGCCCACTTGGGTGGCATGGCCGGCGGCTTCCTGCTGATCCAGTACTGGCGGGGCCGGCTGCCGATCAAGCCCGGGCGCCGGTGACGCCGGTTCTCGTCCGGCGCTCACGCCCCCGGAGACGCCCGGCTGTATCGCGATTTGCCTCCTTGGACGGTGTCCCACTTGACCGCGCCTCGGACACGGCTGCAAACTTGCGGGTCGGGGGTGCACCGGGGGGTGCACCAGGGGGGTAGATGAGAAAAGCAAGAACAGCAAGAACAATAGTCCTGGCCTTTGCGGCGATCGTCGCGGGGGCGCATCTCTCGCTACATCCTGCCTTGTCGTCCGAGGACGATCCCGTCGCCGACGAGGTCAAAGCCAACGGCGATCACGAACGCGGCGAAAAGCTCTACAACAGGTATTGCCGCGGCTGCCACGGAGAGGAGGGAAAGGGCGACGGGCTGACGTTCCAGCCGCACGTCAACAACCTCACCAGGAAGGGCTACATCGAGAAACTCCCGGACTCTTACCTGCTTCTGGCAATCACCAAGGGTGGCGCCGGAATCGGGAAGAGCAACGCCATGCCGTCCTGGGAGGGCACGCTGTCGAAGCAGCAGATGTTCGACATCATCGCCTATATCCGCAGCCTGCCCCTGAATTGAGATCCAATCCGTCGTTTCAACTTTCCCGGGATATTGAGAAGGAGGTAAGCGCCATCGACCAAGTTCCAAGCCGTACCACTCGGTAACGTAGCAAGCCGAGAATCACTGTCTTCCGTAGTCAAGAACGTCAACGTAGAGGAGGAGGAGGCAATGAGATTCTTCAAGTCTCTGGTAGTCACGGCCCTCGCAGCGCCCCTGATGGCTGCGGTCGCGTGGGCCGACATGGAAGCCACAGCAGGGCAGCGGCAAGGCCGGCGGCTGGGCGCCGCGCGTTGCAGTCAAGCCCAACCCGTCGAAGATCGTCGTTCCCAAGGGCTACAAGGTCGGCGTGTTCGTCGCCGGCCTGGATACGCCATCGGCGGCAACGGTGGACGGCGATGGCAACGTGTGGGTCGCCATTTCCGGCAACCTGTTCGGCGGTCGGATGGCGCGAAGCTGGAACCGCCGCACGTCAAGGTTTCGACAAGAGCGGCAAGCTGATCAAGGAGATCGGCAAGGGCGTCTTCAAGGCACGGTAATGAACGAGATCGGCTACTGCCCCGAAAACAAGAAGATCTACATCCCGGAGTACGGCGAGAAGATCTGGGAGATCGACGGGGTCAACGGTGAGCTCAAGCTGATCGTCAAGGACCTGATGATTGGCGATCACCAGAACGGCGGCATCACCTGCAAGGATGGCTACTCTATTTCGCGCTGGGTCTTCCGAGCAACACCGGCTTCGCCGATCCCGACAACCATGGCTGGACCGACATCCCGAACGATCCGTTCTGGGTGGCGCATCCGGATGGTTTTCCGGCGACTCCGCACGATCCGCCGTGCCGCGATGTGGTGCATACCGGCCTGAACGTCAAGTCCGCCGACGGACGCATGACCGGCGGGTGGCTTCCGGTCGGCGTGCCCGCCAAGCCGGGTCAGATCATCAAGGCGCAGGTACCCTGCGGCGGTTCGGTCATGCGCGTGAAAATGTCGGACAAGGGGTCGGACGGCATTTATCCTCCCAGCAAGATGGAAGTCTATGCCTTCGGCTTCCGCAACCAGGCCGGCGTCGCGTTCGGGCCGAAGGGCACGCGCTTCGAGAACGCCCTAGCGGTCTCGGATAACGGGGGCAACGATCTGGGACATCGCCGTATCGCGAACAGCGGCGAGAAACTGTTCATCGTCACCGAGAAAGGGCCAGGACGCAGGCTACCCGGACAAGGACGGCTTTGGGTGGGTCACCAACAAGCGCTACAGCCTCTACCGTTGGACCAGTTCCAAGATCGATCGTCCGTATCCGCAGCTCTATATCGGCGATCAGCCGTACGTACCCAAGCTGCCGCCGTATCACTTCCCGGTGCACGTCGACGGCATCCGCGGTGTTCCGCTGATCGGCTCCAATCCAAACCCGAACGGCTACATCAACCCGGTGCTCGAGTGGGACACCAACAACCCCATCGACGGGATCGCCTGGAGCTCGACGAGCTTCGGTACCGGGGATACGACGTTGTTTGGAGCGGTATACGGCGTGATCGACAATGGTCCGGAAAGCCTGGTCGCACAGTGGCCGGTGGTCGTGCAGGTGGACTTCCTCAACCCGACCGGGGTCAAGTGGAAGCTGTTTGCGCACAACATCGACCCGGGCCCGAATGCGTATCAGAAGCCCGAGAATCGAGGTGGGTTCGAGCGCACCAACGACGTGGTGTTCAGCAACGACGGAACGACGATGTACGTTGTGGACTATGGCGAGTTGTACATCGACTTCACCATGCCCACGCCCTTCTACTACACGAAGGCATCCGGGCGTGATCTGGACCATTACCCATACGGGTAACTGATCTGGCAGCGCGCTCGCTTTAAAGCACGCAGTAACCCCTCCGGCGGAGCGACTATCGGTCGCTCCGCCGGAGTCACGTTTGGGAAGAGCTCCTGGGTCCCGGCGCTCCCAAACCGACCCCCCGGCGGTATACTCCGAGCCAGGAGGAGAACACTCAATGACGCCGCTCGAAGAGGCCGTCGAGTTCACAAAGGCAGTGGCACGCCCGGGCGCGCTCGCGGAGCTTTGGGCAGTGATCGCCACGGGGCACTGCGGTGGAGCTCTCGAGCCAGGGTACGTCGCACGGCTCGCCGCCCTCCGGCGTCGAATCGGTATCCAATGAGCCTTTCACGCACGCTGGTGCTGAACGTCGTCGGGCTCACCCCCGCGCTGCTCGAGCACGCGCCGAATCTGAATCGGCTCGCGCGCAATGGCGGAATGCGGCCGCTTGCCACGGTGACGCCCGCCGTCACGACGACGGTGCAGTCCACTTTCGTGACCGGCGGGCTGCCGCGCGATCATGGCATCGTCGCCAACGGCTGGTACTTTCGCGACCTGGCCGAGGTGTGGCTGTGGCGGCAGTCGAACCACCTGGTCGACGGCGAGAAGCTGTGGGAGACCGCGCGCCGACGCGATCCCGCATTCACCTGTGCCAAGCTGTTCTGGTGGTACAACATGTACTCGTCGGCGGACATCGCGGTCACGCCGCGACCCATGTACCCGGCCGACGGACGCAAGCTTCCGGACATCTACACCAACCCGCCGGCGCTGCGCGACGAGCTGCAGAAGCGCCTGGGGCAGTTTCCGCTGTTCAGGTTCTGGGGGCCGGGCGCGGACATCGTCTCCAGCCAGTGGATCGGCCGCTGCGCGCTGGAGGTGTTCGAGCGTTCTCGGCCCACGTTGACGTTGGTATATCTGCCGCACCTGGACTACAACCTGCAGCGGCTCGGCCCGCACGATCCGCGCATCGCGCAGGACGTGGCGGCGGTCGACCAGATCTGCGGTGAGTTGATCGAAGCGGCACAGCGGGCGGGCGCGCGCGTTGATCGCGTTGTCCGAGTACGGGATCACGCCGGTGTCGAATCCCGTGCACATCAACCGCGCGTTGCGCCAGGCCGGGTTCATCCGCGTGCGCGAGGAGCTGGGGCGCGAGCTGCTGGACGCGGGGGCATCGAGTGCGTTCGCCGTGGCCGATCATCAAATCGCGCACGTCTACGTCTCGGAACCGGCGCGGGTCCGCGAGGTCAAAACGCTGCTGGAGTCGCTGCCGGGCGTGGAGCGGGTGCTGGACGAGGCCGGCAAGCGAGAATGCGGGTTGGACCATCCGCGCTCGGGCGAGCTGGTGGCCATCGCCCGCGCCGACAGCTGGTTCACCTACTACTACTTCCTGGATGACGACCGTGCGCCGGACTTCGCGCGCACGGTGGATATCCATCGCAAGCCGGGTTACGACCCGGTCGAGCTCTTCATCGATCCGCAGCTGCGTCTGCCCAAGGCGCGCATCGCCTGGCGCCTGGCGCAAAAGATTCTGGGGTTCCGTTACATGATGGACGTGATCTCGCTGGACGCGCGGCTGGTGAAAGGCTCGCACGGGCGTCCCACCGACGATCCACAGCTCGGGCCTCTGTTCATCAGCTCGGCGCCCGAGCTGCTGTCCGAAGACCCGGTCGCGGCGACTAGCGTGAAGGATCTGATCCTCGATCACGTGTTCGCTTCCTCGGCACAACCGGTCAGGCGGGCGGCATGACACCGCGTGAGCTGCTCGCCCGCTGGCTTGCACGCCAGCTTCCCGCAGAAGCCGCGGCGTGGCTGCAGAAATCGGCCGCGCAAGTACAATCGTCGAGCAAGGACGCCGATCTCTATCTCGCCGTGAGCCTGGTCACGCGCAAGCTGGGCAAAGCAGACCTGGTATTGAGCGATGCCGACTTGCGCGACGCGAATGCGGTTCGCCCCGGATGGGACCCGCGCGGCTGGAGCGCGGACCAGGCCGCGCGCGTGCTGCTCGTCCTGGCACTGGAGCAAGATCCGCCGCGTCTCGCGCGCGGGCTCGATCAGCTGTGCAACAGCGCTGATGTGAGCGAGCTGGTGGCCTTTTACCGCGGGCTGCCTCTTTATCCGGACCCGGCGCGATATTTGGCGCGAGCCACCGAAGGGTTGCGCACGAATATCAAAGGCGTGTTCGAGGCTATCGCCCTGCGCAACCCGTATCCGAGCGAGCAGTTCCCGCAAGCCGCCTGGAATCAGATGGTGCTCAAAGCGCTGTTCGTGGGCAGTGCGCTGTGGCCCATCGTGGGGCTCGACCGGCGTGCCAACGCCGAGCTGGCGCGCATGCTGTCCGACTATGCGCACGAACGCTGGTCCGCGGGGCGACCGGTGAGCCCCGAGCTGTGGCGATGCGTGGGCCCTCATGCCACCGGCACGCTGCTCAAGGACCTCGAGCGGGTGCTCAAAGAAGGGACGGATCCGGAGCGCAGGGCGGCGGCGCTGGCCCTGCGGGCCTCGCCCGACTCGGCTGCCAGCGTCTTGCTGCAGCGGGACCCGGCGCTCGCGAAGGCCGTCGCTGGCGGCGAGCTGACCTGGGAGCGGGTCGTGGCCCCCGCTTGAACCACAGACATACCGATCGCATGGAGGCAACCATGAAGTTCATCGACCCGCACATCCACATGAGCGCACGCACCACCGACGACTACGAGCGCATGGCAGCGGCTGGCATCGTCGCGCTCATCGAGCCGGCGTTCTGGCTCGGACAGCCGCGCACCAATGCGGGCAGCTACATGGACTACCTGTCCAGCCTGGTCGGATGGGAGCGGTTCCGTGCGGCCCAATTCGGGATCCGCCACTACTGCGCCATCGGGCTCAACGCCAAGGAGGCGAACAACGTTGCGCTCGCAGAAGAGGTGCTCGCGCTGCTGCCGCGCTACTTGTTGAAAGAAGGTGTGGTGGCGCTGGGCGAGATCGGCTTCGACGACCAGACCGCCGCTGAGGAGAAGTGCTACCGAGCTCAGCTGGACATGGCCAAGGAGCTGGACATGGTGGTCATGGTCCACACCCCGCACCGGGACAAGAGGACCGGAACCATCCGCAGCATGCAGATCGCCGTGGAGCAGGGCCTGGCGCCGGCGCGCGTTATCATCGACCACAACAACGAGGAGACGGTCGAAGACGTGCTCGACCGTGGTTTCTGGGCTGCGTTCACGCTCTATCCGCACACCAAGATGGGCAATGAGCGCATGGTCGAGATCGCGCGGCGCTACGGCTCCGAGCGCATCATCATCGATTCGAGCTCCGACTGGGGAGTGTCCGACCCCTTGGCAGTGCCCAAGACTGCGCGGCTGATGCTCGAGCGCGGCATCGCGCGCCGAGGACGTGGAGAGAATCTCTTACCGCAACGCGCTCGCGGCGTACGGACAGACCGGCCAGATGGCCGAGAAGGATTGGCTCGACCCCGCCGCCATCGACCAGCGCACCCTGTTCGAAGGCAACTCGGTGCTGCGCGGTCAACAACCGCGCATCGACGAGCTGCAACAGATCCCGGAGCGGATCAAGGATCTGGTGTTCAAGTGATCGTTCAGTGAACGGTGAAGGCGTGAAGGGTGAATGAGTGAACGAGTGAATGAGTGAATAAGGATCCCTCCCCCTTGACGGGGGAGGCTAGGGTGGGGGTGGCCCCGTCACCCTTCACTCATTCACCCTTCACGCTCTCTGCCCCGCACTCCGCACAATCCCGGCAGACCATGAAAGATAAAAAGACAAACCCATCGCAGATCATCGAGCCGGGCGCCTTCGGCGCGGTGTACCACCAGCGCTTCGCGGTGGACTACGACTACCCGGTGCACTTCACGCACGACCTGTTCGCGCGCGACAACCCGGTGTTCGTCGACGCGCTCTCGCGCAAGGAGCCCAACAAGCGCCACCGCTTCTTGGCCTTCATCGACGCCGACGTGGCCGCCAGCTGGCCGGCTCTGGCGCATGACATCTGCGCCTACGTCGAGCACCACGGCGAGCGGCTGCAGCTGTTGGCCCACCCCGAGACCATCGTCGGGGGTGAGCAGGTCAAGCACGACCCCGAGCTGGTCACCCGCCTGCAGCGCCGGCTGCTCGATCTGGGGGTGGATCGCCACTCCTACGTCGTAGCCATCGGCGGGGGAGCTTTCTTGGACATGGCCGGCTTCGTAGCCGCCACCGTGCATCGGGGCGTGCGCCATGTGCGCGTGCCCACCACCGTGCTGTCACAGAACGACTCCGGTGTGGGCGTCAAAAACGGCGTCAACGCCTTTGGCGTCAAGAACTTCGTGGGCAGCTTCGCGCCGCCGTTTGCCGTGCTCAACGACGCCAGCTTCCTGCGCACCCTGCACCCGCGCGACCGCATCGCCGGCATCGCCGAGGCCGTGAAAGTCTCGCTCATCCGCGACCGCGTGTTCTTCGAATGGCTGGAGTCGCCAGGTCGAGCCGCTGCACGCGTGCGCGCCCGAGGCCATGGCGCGCATGATCCGCCGCTGCGCCGAGCTGCACATGCGCCAGATCGCCCATGGCGGGGACCCGTTCGAGACCGGCAGCGCGCGCCCGCTGGACTACGGGCACTGGTCGGCGCACAAGCTCGAAGCGCTCACCGCGCATGAGCTACGGCACGGCGAGGCGGTGGCCATCGGCATTGCGCTCGACAGCCGCTACTCGGTGCAGATCGGCATGCTCGCCGCCGGCCAGGAGGAGCGCATCTTCGCTCACTCAAGAGGCTGGGCTTCTACCTCTGGCATCCGGCGCTGGAGCGGCGCGATCCAGAGGGTCGCTGGGTGATCTTGGAAGGGCTGCGAGAGTTCCGCGAGCATCTGGGCGGGGAGCTCACCATCACGCTGCTGCGCGAGATCGGCCGCGGCGAGGAAGTGCACGTCATGGACGAGGCCGAGATCCTGCGCGCCATCGCCTGGCTGCGCCACCGGGAGGCGGCGCAGTGATTGTCGATCGGGGTCCCTGCCATCTCACGTACTGCACCAACATCCACCCGGGCGAGACCTGGGCGGAGGTGCGTAGCAACCTGGAGCAGCATCTTCCGCCGGTGCGCGCACGGCTCGGGCCAGACACACGCTTCGGCATAGGCCTGCGCCTTTCGGCCGAAGCGGCACAGGCGCTGGCCCGGCCCCCAGCGTTGGCCGAGTTCAAGGACTTCCTGGCGCGCGGGAACTTCTACGTGTTCACTCTGAACGCTTTCCCGTACGGCACGTTCCACGGCAAGCGCGTGAAGGAGGACGTGTATCTTCCAGACTGGCAGGACGTCAAGCGGCTCGAGTACACGAACCTCATGGCGGAGCTGCTCGCGGAGCTGCTGCCAGCCGACCCCGGCTTGACCGGAAGCGTGAGCACCGTGCCCGGCGCGTTCAAGGAAAACGCGCGCACACCCGAAGCGATCGCGCGCATCACGGACCTCATGGTCCAACACGCCGCACAACTCGTGCAGCTGAAGAAGCGCACCGGCAAACACATCGCCCTGGCGCTGGAGCCGGAGCCATGCTGCTTCCTGGAAACGATCGACGAGACCGTCGCATTCTTCCGCGACCACCTGTTCGCAGACGCAGCGGTTCGGAGGCTCTCCGAGCTCGTGGGCATCGATCGCACTCGAGCGCAGCAAGCGCTCCGGGATCACCTCGGTGTGTGCCTGGACCTATGCCACGCGGCGGTGGAGTTCGAAGATCCCCAGGCTTGCGTAGCGCAGCTCGCGGATGCCGGAATCGGCGTCTACAAGGTGCAGATCACTGCCGGATTGCGGCTCCCCGAGCTGTCCGGGGCAGCGCTGGCCAGTGTGCGCCAGTTCGACGATCCGGTGTACCTGCACCAGGTGGTGGAGGCGGGCCCAGAGGGCCTCACGCGATACGTGGACCTGCCCGATGCGCTTCGCGCCGCAGAAGGCCGCGCGCTAGCTGGCCGCGAGTGGCGGGTGCACTGCCATGTGCCCGTGTTCGTGGACGACCTGGGCGCCTTCTCGTCAACGCAGCAGTTCATCCGCGACGTGCTGCGTCTGCACCGCCAGCAGCCCATCTCGACGCATCTCGAGGTAGAGACCTACACCTGGAATGTGTTGCCCCCGCAGCTGCGCGCCGAGGGTATGGATCATGCCATCGCGCGCGAACTGGCCTGGGTGCGCGAAGAGCTGGCGCAATGAGCGTCGCCCCAGCGCTGTCTGTTGCACTGCGGCTTGGGCGCATCTCTAACCTTCCCACTGTCTGGACCAACACGCTGGTGGGCGTCACGCTGGCTGGCAGCGGCTCCTTCGACGTGCGCGTGCCCGTGCTGCTGGTGGCGCTCTCGCTGTTCTACGTCGGCGGCATGTTTCTCAACGACGCCTTCGACCGCGAGTTCGACGCGCGCACGCGCCCCGACCGTCCGATCCCCGCCGGCCAGGTGACGGCAGGCACCGTGTTTGGCTCGGGCTTCGGGATGCTCGGCGCCGGAGTGCTGTTGCTGGTTGTGGTGGGTTATGCCTTCGCGGGTGGAACGGGCTGGCGGGCGCCTGCCTCCGGGCTGCTTCTGGCCGCAGCCGTCGTGCTCTACGACTCGTATCACAAGAACAATCCGCTCAGCCCTCTGCTGATGGGCGTGTGCCGCATGCTGGTGTACATCACCGCAGCGCTGGCAATCTCGGCGACCTTACAGCCTGCCCTGGTGGTCGCGGCGCTGGTGTTACTGGCCTATCTGATCGGGCTGACCTACACCGCTAAGCGCGAGCACCTGAACGAGCTGGGTAGCGTGTGGCCGCTGGCGGCTCTCGCCGTGCCGCTGATCTATGGTGTCGTACTGGCGTTGCGCTCACCGCTGGTATGGCCGTTTCTGCTGCTGCTGGTCGGCTGGGTTCTGTATGCGCTGTGGCTGCTGCGGCGCCGAGGACGCGGTGATGTGCCGCGTGCAGTCGTGAGCCTGATCGCGGGCATTCCGCTGGTGGATGCCGTGATCCTCTGCGGCGCAGGCGCCGTCGAGCTCTCGATCGTCGCAGTGGCGGCGTTCCTGCTGACGATGGCGCTGCAGCGAGTCGTGCCGGGGACGTAGTGGACGCCGCCTCTCGGCAACAACGCTTCCCAATACCTACATTCCCCGAAACGCAAGCCCGGTATCGGTGTACTGGCCCTTCAGAATCGCGGCGTAGGCGCGCTGGCTGGCAAGGTTCATCAGCTCCGATGGCCGCAGGTTGAACGTGAGCGGATCGTTGTAGTCGAGGTATGCGAAGAAGTAGCGCGACCAGAATGGAGCCACCAGGTCGATGCCTTTCTCCCGCGCCGCGACTCCCACGACGCGCAGCAACTTCCGATCGAGCGGTCCCCAGAAGCTGTAAACATCGCGAGCGAAGACCGTCGGATCCACCACTGAGTTGAAGCGTTCCAATGCGCCAGCTTTGTACAGCCATAGCTCGCTCATGATGATGCGTTTGGTGCCGTCTATGGCGCGGATGCGATCGGGCCAGCTCAGCAAACGTTCGAGGTTGCTCTGTCCACCCGTGTTGAGCGGATACAGGTGCAAGTCGATATAGCTCAGGCCCTTTATCCCGGTGAATGCCTGAACGTAGTCGAAGTCATCCCACAAGCCCGAGCCCGCACCCAACAGGGTGGAGAACGACCCGAGCTGCTCGATCAGCGTGTCCACGCTGCGCTGCACGTAAGTGCGCCAGTCGCTCAACGTCAAGTTCAGTCCGGCGGTATGAGTGCGCGGCTCGGAGACGAGCGTCAGATAATCTGGAGTCAACGCGAGCAGGATGGTTTTCAGCTCGGCGAAACGCTCCCGCCCGAAACGCTGCTTGGTGAGCTTCTTGTAATAGGGACGAACATCGACGGAAGCGTAGGCCGGCAGCAACGAGTTGTGTTCCACGACGAGTTGCAGCCCGCGGATGTGGATCTCGTTTGCCAGGTTCGCGTAGTACTCGATGAACGGCTGCGGGTCGCGGAATGCGGGCGTGAGCAGCGGATAGCAGATCTCCAGCACGATGCCTTGAGCGCCCAGGTTCTTGAGCGCGTCCAGCTCGCGCACCGTTGCTTCGCGCTGCGCCTCGCTCAGGATGAACTCGCCGCGATGACAGTTCGCGCTGAGCAGCGTTGCCGCCCGGATCGGGGCCGCTCCCGAGGAGCGCGGCGGCAGCTGCCTCTCAAAGGCACTGAGCTGGGCGTCGAGGTCGTGATAGAGATCCTGGTATTTCTTGGGCGCAGTTTGGGCGTAGACCGCTTGGCCCCAGGAGGAGACGCGAGCACAAGCACAAGACCCACACCGAACGCCCCCTCCCTAACCCTCCCCCTCGCGAGGAGGAGGGTGAAGCAGATGCCAGCGAAACGCTGCCGAGCGGCCCCGCTTCATCCGCCTTGCAGCTCGCCGAACAGCACCCATTTCTTGCCGTCGAATCGCATGAGCTGCATCTGTTTGATCAGCTGGTAGTCGGTCGGGTTCGTGTTGAGCTTGATGCCGGGCAGGTACATGGGCAGCTCGAGGTTCTTCACGCCCGTCGCTTGGCGCATGAGGTTTTCGCGCGTGAGGTCATCGCCGCACTGCGTGAGGATGCGCACCATCACCTGGGCCGTGAGATAGCCCCACACGTTGAGCTGGTCGGTCACGTCTCCCTCCGGATAGTACTTCTTCATCCACGCCAGCCACTCCTGAAATGCAGGATCGCTCTTCCAGCGCGGGTCGGCCGGGTCCTTCACGAAGCCGCCTGTGATGATGCCCACCGCTTTTTCCGGGCCGGCCGGCGTCAGCACCGCGCCGACGGAACTCGCCGGGTAAGGCACGAACTCCAGCGGCCTCCAGCCGATGTCGTACGCTTTGCGGATGGCCTGAGCGGCGAATTTCGGCGTGGAGAAGTTGAAGAAAGTGTCTGCGCCCGACGCCTGCAGGCTCACGATCTGCGAATCGACGGTTGGATCGGTCACCTCGTAGCTGGCAGTCGCTACGATCATCTGGTCCGCCTTGGCCCCCAATGCGTCGCGCAGACCCTTCAGCAGGTCCTTCCCGTAGTCGTCGTTCTGGTACAGCGCCGCGACCTTCGCGTTCGGCCGCTGCTCGAGCAGGTATTTGCCGTAGAACTGAGTCTCCGTGTGCGAGTTCGGCGGCCACGCCATGGTCCAGGGGAAATTGGTTGGGTCGTTCCACTTGTTCGCGCTGCTGTGGAGCAGGATCTGCGGCACCTTCTTCGCGTTCAGGTATTTGTGGATCGCCGTATTGGGCGGTGTACCAAGCGGGCTGAAGATGGCCAGCACCGCGTCCTCCTCCACCAGCTTGCGCACCTGCTCCACGGTCTTGGGCGGGCTGTACCCGTCGTCCAGGCTGATCAATCGGATCTTGCGGCCGTTCACGCCACCGTGCTGATTGATCATCTCGAAATAGGCGAGCTCGGCTTTGCCGATCGCGCCGTAGGCCGACGCCGGACCGCTGTAGGGCATCGTCTGACCCAGCTTGATCTCGGTATCGGTAACGCCGGGTCCGTAGCTTCTTCTCGGCGCCTAGGGCGTGTCCATAGCTCAGCGCTGCAACCAGCAGCAGCGTCAGCGTCCCGTTTCTCATCCGGTTCTCCTCTGTCTTCCTATCATGCACACATCAGCCCACTCGCACCGGCAGGTGCCGGAATCCGCGGAACCGGATGCGCCGATCTCGCTGCGGTGCACCGGCCAGGTCCAGCTTGGGAAATCGATCCAACATCCGGCCGATGGCGACACGCGCCTCGAGCCGTGCGACGTTCATTCCCGCGCAGGCGTGATCGGCGTGCCCGAAGGCGATGTGGCGGTTGGGTTTGCGTCCGACATCCAGGCGGTCGGGGTCAGGGAACTGCGCCGGATCGCGATTCGCGGCGCCGACGCCGAGCGTGATGAAGGTGCCCGCCGGGATGCTGCGGCCGCCGATCTCGATCTGCGCTGTCGTGACGCGGTTGTTGAGCTGCAGCGGGCTCTCGAAGCGCAGCAGCTCCTCCACCGCGCTCGCCATGAGTCCAGGGTCCGTGCGCAGGCGCTCGAACTCGCCGCGATGCATGAGCAGGGCATGCACGCCGTTGCCGATGAGATTGGTCGTCGTTTCGTGCCCGGCGTTCAACAGGAAAATGCAATTGTGCAGCAGCTCGGTCTCGGTCAGGCGCTCGCCGTCGATCTCGCCTTGAATCAGGCGCGTCAGCACGTCGCTCTCGGGATCCAGCGGCTGCCGACGTCGCTCCGCGACTAGACCCTTCAGGTAACCCAGAAAATCGCGCACGGCTTGGTTGCCGCGCTCGAGCAGATCCGCCGCTGGCGCGGGTTCCAATGCCGAGAGGATGGCGAGCGACCAGCCGCGCAGCGGCCCGCGCTCGTGGCGCGGCACTTCCAGCAGGTTGCCGATCACCTCCACCGGAATCTGCGCAGCGAAGTCGTCGATCAAGTCAGGCTCTCGCTTCTCGGCCATGCGGTCGAGCAGTCGATCGACCAACGCCGCGACGTCGGCTTCCATGCGCACGATCGCCCGCTGGTTGAGCGCGCCCATGATCAAGCGGCGCACGCGCGTATGCAACGGCGGGTCGTTGAACACCAGGCTCGTCGTGTGGTGCTCGTACAGCGGGCTGTCGCCATACTTCGGCTCGGAACTCGGCCTTCTTGTCGGAGCTGGCGTGCGGATCGCGGTATACGCTCGACTACATCTTCATAACGTCGTCAGCAGCAACGCGCCGTTCTCCAGCTCGTGTATGGGATCGTGCCGGCGCAGCAGCGCGTAGTAGCGATACGGGTCGTCGATGAAGTCGGGCGAAACGCGCGTCAACCGGAAGCCGCGCGCGAGCTGCTGCTCTTCACTCGTCAGAGCCGCATCGCTCGGCGAGATCGGCCAGTCGCTTTGGCCTCCTGAAGCGCGCTCACGGATACGCGAACGGTATCGGGTACGGCCGACCGAACGGCCGCCCGGCGCGCACCGTTTGCACCGGCTTGAGCCAGCGATTGCCCTGGCGCGTGTTCTTGCGCGTATCGACGAAGGTGACCGGTGCCTCCACCAGCTCCAGGATCGAAACATCCGCCGGTGCGCCGACCTGCAGCGTCCCGAGCTTCTCGACGCGACCGATGACCCGTGCCGGATTGATGGTGGTCATCGCCACCACGTCGTCCAGACTGAATCCCAGGTTGAGGAACTTGCTCATCACCCAGGGCAGGTACGGCATGCCCGGCGTGTTGCCGCTGACCGCATGGATGTCGCTGCTGATCGTGTCGGGCACGAGGCCCTGCGCGATGGCGGGTTCGGCCACAGTGTAGTCGAAGCTGCCGCCGCCATGCCCCACGTCGATGATCACGCCCCGTTTCTTGGCCTCGAGCGCAGCGGGCAGAACCTTGCCGTCCTGCACGGTGTTGTTGCCCGCCCCGCTGTAGGTGTGGGTGAGAATGTCGCCCGGGCGGAGCAGCTCCAGCAGCTGAGCGAGATCTCCAGGCGCGTCCCCGATGTGGCACATCACGCGTGCGCCTGCCGCCCGCGCGCTCTGCCGCCGCCAGCGGCTCGCTTCAGAGGTTCCAGTCCATTGCCGCCCACCACGTTCTTGGAGATGCGCACCTTCACACCGATCGCGACGTCCGCGTTCTCGGCCACCGTCCTGGCGGCCGCTTCCACATCCAAGTAGTCGAGCGTTGAGTTCCTCGCCGACGGGGAAGCCGGCCAGCCCGATGCTGGAGATGTGCACGAAAGCGAAGATGCGCGAGCGCGACTGGGCGATGATGTAGTGCTTGAAGGCGGAGAAGTTGTTGGCGCCCGCGTCGCCCGCCGAGACATAAGTGGTCGTGGCGGTGTAGGGCACGAGCTCGTCCGCTGGCAGCCCCAGCGCCGAGGCCTGCGGGTAGACATGCGCGTGCAGGTCGATCAGGCCCGGCAGAACCAACTTGCCCGAGGCGTCGATGGACTGCGCGGAACGATCGGCCGGGATGCTCGCTTCGACCGCGGCGACCCGCCCCCAGCGGATACCGATGTCTCGCCGGGCGCGCAGTGCCTGGCTCGGGTCAATGACTTCGCCGCCGCGGATAACGAGGTCGAAGCGATCGTCGGCGCACGCGAAGCCCGAGAGCATCGCCCCTGGACAGATACAAGCGATCGCCGCGGCGCTCGATCTGCGCAGGAACGCCCGGCGTGCGAGGCGGTTCATGAGATGGGGTCTAGAATTACCTAACGCGGCGATCACGCCCCCCACGAGCGGAGGACAGGGAATTCTCATTCCCTCCCCCTTCAAGGGGGAGGGTAAGGTGGGGGTGAGCGGCGCTGAATCCTGCCCCAGAATGACAGAGGACGTGCGCTGTCAGGCTTCGTACTTGAAGGACAGCAGGACCCGCGTGCGGTAAGCCACGACCTTACCGTTGTCGACCTTCATGTCCATCTTCACGACTTCGGCGATGCGCAAATCACGCAGCGAACCTGCTGCGGTTTCAACCGCGTGCATGGCCGCGTCCTCCCAGGACTTGTTGCTCGTTCCGATGACTTCGATGACCCTGTAGACGGGGTCCTTCGCGCTTTTCTTGGCCATGAGTCTCCTCCTTTGGATCGGGTTTTTGGGGTTGAGTCTGGGCGCGTACCACCCCCATCCTACCCTGGGGGCCGTCGCGAATCTACCGCAGCACGCCGGAACAGCCTCGCGCGGTAGAGAATGGCTCGAGCGGTGGCCAGCAGCAGCCTGTCTGGCTGCATTTTCCAATGGCATAGACCCGTGGCGACAGCGGGCGCTGCTAGCCGGGTCATTGCACACCGTCTCGGTCCGGCCACTTGGCCAGGACCGAGAACGCCGGGTGTTGAAGAGGGCTTACTTGTCCTTCGAGGTGGTGACCGTGACTTCCACGCGCCGATCCGGCTGCAGGCAATCGATGAGCTTCTGCCTTCCCTGCGCCTGCCCCTTACAGCTCTTGTAGTTTGCGAACTCTTCCGTTTCGCCGCGCGCCTCGACTCTGATCTTGTCGGCCGGTATACCGTTGCTTACCAGGTAGCGCTCGACAGATGAGGCCCGCCGCTCGGACAGTTTCTGGTTGTAGGCGTGAGCGCCGATCGGGTCCGCGAACCCCAGTGTGATGACTTCGCCGTAGGGGATCCCTTTGAGTTGCTGAATCAATTGGTCCAGCTTCTTTCGCGCTTCGGCCCCGATCGCGTCCTTGTCGAACTCGAACAGCGGGTCCGCTTCCAGAGTAACGGTCATGGGCAACATGGTTACCGGCCGCGCTTTGGACTCTTCGGCCTGCGCGACGTTCCTTTCGTCGGGCGCACGCACGAACTGCTCGGGCGCAGTGTTGGCGCCGTCGTCCGTATACTCTTCGGTGGCGACGGCGTCGTCCTTGGCCGCGGGTGTGTCGTCGGTGAAGCGCTGCGCCAGGACGTCGTCGTCCTTGATGGGAGCCGAGTCGTCGCTGAACTTCTGATGTGCGACGACGTCTTCGTCCTTGGCGGGAGCTGCATCGTCGGTGAACCGCTCGTGCGCAACGATGCCTTCGTCCTTGGCGGCGCCCGCGTCGTCGGTGAAGTGGTCCTTCGCCATCACGCCTTCGTCCTTGACGGGGACTTCGTCGTCCACGAACGGGTGCTGCACGAAGTGTTCTTCTGGTGCTGCCGTGCCTGTTTGGTCCGTGAACTGATCCGGCGTTGCCTCTTCGTCTTGTTTGGCCTCAGCTTCGTCCACGAATTTTTCCGGCTGGGCGGTGCTCTCGTCGTTCGCCTGGCCACCGCCCTCATCTTTGAACACCAAGGGCGCAGGCTTCTCTTCTGCCGCCGCAACCGGCTTTCTATAGGCGGGCGCGGGATTTGGCTTCGCCGCCTGAGTCTTCTGAGTGAGCGCTCCCGTCGTATGGTGCGTGTTGGATGCGCAGCCGGCGAGCACGGCGGCGAGCAACATCGGTATAGGCTTGAGAATTGGCGCGCGTAATCGCGTACGCGTGAAGAGCGTCGAGTGCCTTGCCTGCATCGAAATGCGGTTCGCCATGGATATCTGCTCCTGATGATTCGCGGTGGTTGCGCGACTGAAAGCTGGTACCGACAAAAAAGCTGCTAAAGATCAAACGTTCACGAAGTTGAGGTCGGGCGGCGCAGCCTGGACCGGCGACGAGCGTGATTCAACTGCGCGATGTCGCGCCGACTGGAAGCATCGATCGGGCCAACTTTCGCCCCTGTCGTCGCGCGAGGGCGACAGCGCAAGGCACGCACCCAAATTAGACGACGCGGGAAGACTTGCAGCGAGGCCGGCACGGTGAGTGATTGCCCTCTTCACTCGGAAGTGAACAGATACTCCGCGAGACGCCAAGCGCCATAGCTCCTTTGGGAGACAGAGCCCCATCGGAGCGGTGCGCGCGTGCCCAAGACGAACCCGGAACCAGTGACCGGTGCTCGCCCACCAAGTCGGGCGCGTCGTCGTCGTCCGCATGACCCGGGAGGGCACCCGATTGACAACTCACGTCCGCCCACCTCGCTCGCAATTCGTGCGCCTAGTGCCGCAATCCTGCGCCGCTCAGCGCCGGTCCCTAGGTGGGCAAGTGCCCGTTGGACCAGTGACGGTGCTTGATGTACTCTTCCCATGTCCATTCCAAAACGTCCGCGCCCCGGCGCAGCTCCGTAGCTCGCGAGTCTCTGCGTTTGGTCGGGTTCGGGCTGAGTCTGTGGCAGTCCCTAGCAGGTCCTTTTCGGAGCGCATCTATGAACGCCAAATACCAGGTCGTCTTACTCGTCTTGAGTCTCGGTGTTGCGGTTCAGGGCTGCATGCTGAAATCCGAGACTGTCCACTTCGCGCCGAAGCTCGAAGCTCGCCAAACCGACGTCGGGGAGGGAACCGTCCTCGGATTGGAAGTGGCTGACACTCGGGCCGACAAGAAAGTGGGGATCGTTGGAGACCCGAAGATGAAGTTCATCACCGTGACGGCGGAGGACGATTCGCCGTCGGCTGTCTATAAGGAAGCGGCCAACGCTCTTACGAAGCTGGGCTTCAAGGTTGAACCTGCGTCTGATGCAACCGACCGGGTGCTCCGGCTCGAGCTGCGTGAGCTCCAATACGAGTCGATCAAACAGCCCTTTACCTTTGACAGCAAGGCCAAGGTGTTGGTCGGCGCTGTCGCTCGAAATGGCGGCGATCGCTACGAACGCACCTATGAGACGGAGGAAACGAGCACCACTGGAGCCCCTCCCAGTCAAAGCGAAATCAGCCAAACGATCAACCGCCTGCTATCCGCCTCCCTGAATGATGTGCTCGCTGACAAACAGCTGATGGCAATCCTCGCGAAGTAAATCGAACCGCCACCGGGGTGGTTAAACAGTAGCCCGGATAAAGCGCAGGCGGAATCCGGGAATCCCTGGGTTGCGCTGCGCTCCACCCAGGCTACGCGATCTCCGGCATCAGGACATCAGGTCGAAATCCCCTCCGAGCACCTGATCTAGCCGCCCCGTGCGCCAGCCCGCGACGCCGTCGCGCACCAGCGGCGAGGGCTGCTCACGATAGCGGCGGACGATGTTGTTCCCGCCCGGGGGCGCACCCGTCACACGGGCGCGGGCGTAGTCCACCTCGGTCTGCGCCGCCGCGCGAGGCTTGAAGGGCTGCGGCACAACACGCACGCGCGCTGACTGCCGCAGGAAAGAACCGTCGGTGTCGGGTGTCTCGAAGACGTGCAGTCCAGCTTCGCGCTGCAGGATCGCGTGTGCGCCCAACCCGCCGAACGCCATCAGGATGGTACCCGGACCGCTTTTCTGCGCGCCGTCGGCCAGCATCTGCGAGCGCATCTGCCGTTTGTGTCCCCACTTCTCGTACATTTGCGCCAGGCGAACCGGCCACGCCCTGGCGTCTTCAGGCGGCGCGTCTCCCGCCATCGGCTCGACGGCCAGGAACACGTCCGACGCGACGCCGGCATCCAAGTCGTCCAGCGCTGCGTTGAGCAGGTAAAGCTGCTGCGCCAACGCGCACAGGAGAGCGCGGGGGGCACCCGACTTTGCCGTGGCGCGCGACAGGAGCCGACCGGACAGAGAGCGCGCTCCACCCGCTCCACCTTCGATGCGATCTGCGAGCTCGATGTGCGCGAGCACTTCGAAGCGCTCGTCGCTGTTCCAAAACCCGGCAGCGCCCATCTGCTTCAACCACTGCTGCTTGCGCTCGATCCACGGCTCACCGTCGAGCCGGGCGGTGAGGCTCATCAGCCGCTGCTGCAGGAACTGCCGCTCATCGTGTCGGCCGGACGCGGCGAGCACCAAGGGCGGCAGAGACAGCTCCGCGGCTGGTACCGCCGGCTCCGCTGCTCCCGCGGTCTCCGCATCGGGGTCGACAAACTCCACTTGAATTGCAGCGCCGTCGCTGCGCACGAACAGAAATTGATCGCCTTGCGGGAAGCGGTGTTCGACGATCGTCATCGCGATGGGCGCCAGCAGATGCTGCTCGATGGCCCGTCGCAGCGGCCGTGCGCCCATATCCGGGGTGAAGCCCTTGTCGAGTAGAAACTCCAGCGCCGATTCCTCCCACTCCACGGCCCACTCCCGATTGCGGAAGCCGCGCCTCTGCAGCACGTTGCGCAGTTCCTTCTTTAGGATCTCGCGCATCACCGTCCGGCTCAAGGGGCGAAACACCACCACGCGGTCGAGACGATTGATGAACTCGGGCCGGAAGGTGTCGCCGATGACGCGCAGGATCTGCTGCTCGGAGAACTCGCCGCCTGCAGGGTTGAAGCCGAGGCTGGCGGTGCGGTGCTGCGTCGCACCTAGATTTGAGGTGAGCACGATGATGCTGTACCGGAAGTCCGCCACGTTGCCTTGAGCATCGGTCAGCCGCCCGTCGTCAAAAACCTGTAGGAACAGATCCCACACGCGCGAGTTGGCCTTCTCGAACTCGTCCAGCAGCACCACCGAGAAAGGTTGCTTGCGGATGCGGCTGATCAGCGACTCGACCTCGCGGTTCTCGCCGCTTTCTCCCACGATGCGTGCCAGCGACGAGGGGTCCTGGAACTCGCTCATGTCGAGCCGGATCATGCGGTCCTGCGAGCCGAACAGGAACTCGGCCAGTGTCTTCGCGACCTCCGTCTTGCCAGTGCCCGTGGGGCCTGCGAACAGGAACACGCCGATTGGACGATGCGGATCGGTGAGCCCTGCCTTGAGCATTGCAACCCGGTCCACCAGGCAGTTCACCGCCTCAGGTTGTCCCATCACGCGCTGCTGGAAGAAGTCGCGCAGGCCCGCCGCGTCAAGACCCTCATGCTCATCCAGCACGCTGCGCGGTAGCCCGGTCAGCTGCGCCAGCGTCAGGAGCAGATCATCGCGGCCGAGCAAGATCGTGCCGCCCTCGTCCGAGGCCAGCCGGGACTTGGTTGCGCGCAGCAGCCCGATGACGTTGCCCGGCTGCGCCTGGCTGCTCAGGTAGTGCCGCGCCAGATCGAGCGCCTCGCGCAACACATCCGGCGCGAGGGCCACATGGGCAGGAGCGAACTCGCGCTCAGCGAGCTCCTCGACCAGCTCCAGAGTCTCCGCCGGCGCCATCGGCTCCAGCTTCATGTGCTTGAAGGCCAGGCGCACGCGCGGCCGCTCCTGCAGCAGCTTCTGCAGTGCGCCAGGCTGCACCTCGCCTACCACGCAGATGCGACCTGCCTCGATCGCGGGCAGGAACAGGTCGAGCGCTCCGTTTGGACTGAAGCGGTGCCGTCCCGCGTAGTACAGCTCGTGAAAGTTGGGCACGTACCAGAGCACGCGCCGCGCCGCAGCTAGGTTGTCCAACATACGCTTGACGCGCCCCTCCAGCTCGCCGACATAGATCTGGCCGGACAGGACATCGGCCGCCGACGCCTCGAATACGGTCCAACCGCGTTTCATCAACTCGCTAGCGAGCAACCGGAACAATGCGGTTTTGCCGGTTCCGGATTCTCCGACGATGAGGAAGGACTGCGGCGGGTCTCGCTCCAGGGCCTGAAGGCTGAGCTTGATAGCTCCGGCCAGCAACTCGTGCTCGACGATGACAGGGCCCAGTCGGGCTTCATCCCAGATCTTGCCTACGGACTCGAGAGACTTCGTGTCGACATGCGTCCGGCGCCAGTGCACAAAGGCTTCGCGCAACTGCCCTGCACTGGACGTTGTCAGCGCGTCGAGCAAGGCCTCGATGCTGTCCGCCTCCGATTCTTCGGCGGCATCCAACGCCTCACCCAGCTGCGGCTGTTCGCCCTTCGCGATCCGGGCATCGATGAAGTCGCTCAGCATCTTGGGAAAGAGAGGGTTGCGTGCCCACCACTGCTGCGCGCTCGCCAACGTCAAGCCAATGACGGGCCGATCGGCACGGGCAACGAGGAAACGCAGCATGAAGAACCCCACCCAGACGTTTCCGGACCGTATCCGGCTCGCGACGCGCAGCGCGGCGGAAGCGCTGTCCTCTCGACGGGCCAAGGCCTCGGCCGCAAGCGCAGCGAGGTGCTCGTTCGCGCCAATGCAGTAGTTCACCACCTGGTCCAGCGGTATACCGGGGTCCATCAGCCGCGTGACCCCTGCCTCGAACTCGGCATTACCGAGCAGATCGCCGGGATGGGAGACAGCGCCGTAGGCCTCCTCAATTTGTTTGCCCAGTGCGATCGGGTTGAACGGCTCCGCCTTTCGCTCGGTTGCTGTCGGGGTCTGCGCTTGACTGGGCGCGCCAGGGCCTGGCTGCAGCGGAGGGGCCTTAGGCTGGCGTGCCGGCGCGTTGCGTCGGAAGCCGCGCACTCCTCCCACTCCCACGAAGGCGATGACGATCACCCAGAACAAGACGAGCAGCCAGTTCTCGAGCATGCCTCGGTCCGTATGCAATCTGCGATTGGGAAACGAGCCGATGACAAGGGTACGCCTACGGCGGCGGGAGGAGAACAGGCAGCCCGCCCTTATGCTCGCCTTGAAACGTCCGGAGCACACCGAGAGTATGATCAAATTCTGAAATTCGTCCGTCATCGGCCAATAGTTGTCCTGGCTATGACCGACGCGCAACCTGCACTCACCGCCTTTCCGCTGTTGGAGAGATCTTGATAATGGACGCCTCTATTCCCGGAATAATCGCCGTCTTCTTCGCGCTTCTTCTTGCCGCTCTGGTGGCGGCGTTGATCGTGTCTCGAGATTTTCGGACGGCCGTATTGGGGGGTCCGGGTGAGGCAACCATTCTCAATCTCATCACGGTCAAAGGCGTAGTGATCGTGCTTCTGTGCGGCTTGTTCATCGGGGGGCTGCTGTTCGCTCTGACCAAATTGCCTTCCCAGGTCTCGGGCGCTGCTCAGAAGGGACCGGTGACGATGCGGCTCAACGTTCATTTCGAGCCCGACGAAGTGAACCCGCGCAATCCACAGTTCAGCGCAAAGGCGTTCCTCAAGACGGCAAGAGGCGTCGAGCCCATCGAGATCGTGCCCACGCTGAGCGAAGGCGCGCTGTCGGTCCAGGTCAAATTGCCCGACATGGAGACGCCGTTCTTCGTGATCTTTGAAACGCCGAAGGGGGTGTGGAAGACGGACGATCACAGCATCCGAGAGACAGCGGCCACCGCGCGCAAGCAGGAAGGGGGGTGACCGACCGATGCTCAAGATCCGGCAGAAGCTCGCTATCGCCTTAACCGCAGCGGCGCTGGGTTTGGTTGCGGGGCCCGGCAGCGCGGCGGTCGCGGTCAAGAATACATCCACGTATGTGGGCGGCGGCCGATGGGACTGGACGATATTCGTCGATGCCGATCCCGATACCTTGAAGCAGATCCAGTGCGTCGAGTACGTTCTGCATCCGACCTTCCCGGATCCAGTGCACAAGGTGTGCAACGAGGTGAAGACGAAGTTTTCCTATTCCGCGAATGGGTGGGGTGTCTTCACCGTCAAAGTGAATGTCCAATTCAAGGACGGGCATGTCCAGGCGCTGGAGCATTTGCTGGTCTTCAGCAATGAGCCCCCTGCAAGCCCGCTCAACGTGAGCATAAAGAATCGGTCGAAGCAGATCGAGCCGGGTTGGTGGGAATGGGGTGTTTATGTCGACGGTCCGAAGAACGAACTAGACCGGATCCGTTGCGTCGAGTACACCCTGCATCCCACATTCCCGAACCCCGTGCGCGTGGTCTGCGACCGCCCGAGCCGGTTCGAGCTCGTGGCACGAGGTTGGGGCACGTTTACCATAGGGGTCAAGCTGATGCTGAAAGACGGCTCGGTGCGTCAGCTGGCCCATTCGCTGGAGCTTCGTTGACGCGGGATGCTGGCGGAGTCCGAAATCGCGCAGCACTGACCACTAGAGACACAACATGACCAGGCTATCATGGCTTGCGCGGGTTGCCTGTCTTGCTCTCGTCACGTTGCTCGTTGCGTGCTCCGATTTTCTGACGGATGGCGCCACGCGCATCGCTAACGAAATCGAATCCGGCGCAGCAGCCCTCAAGGGCTCCACCGCAGCGAGCTACTCCCTGAAGCATGTATCGAAGCCTTCGCCGGAGGGGTGCGCCGGACCCTACAAGCTACAGCTCAGCGAGCGTTCCTCGCTGGTCATCTGGTGTAAGGACTCCAGTGGCTCTAAGGTCGTATCGAGTCACACCACCACCTATCATCTGAATTTCGTGGACGTTCCCCAGACGTATAAAGTAGACAAGAGCGCCAGTGAGCCCTCCTTCATCGAACTCGAGAAGCAGGGTGGGAAGATTGTCGTCGTCGGCTTGAAATAGTCCGCTGGCGCGAGATGTTTGACGCAGCACGATCTGGTTTATAGGAGATGCATGGCTACAGTTGACGTGTATCGAATCACGGACCAGCTCGACGATCCTACTCTGGCCGCAGTGGCGGCGCGCTTGGAGGCGCGCGGAAAGCACCCTCGCTTCATCGAGATGATGCACGAATACCTCGAGGCCATGGGCATCGACTCCGCTGCGAGCGTGCTCGATCTGGGCTGTGGTACGGGCGTCGCCTCACGCGCAATCGCGCACAGGAAAGGGTTCGCCGGGCGCGTAACGGGAATCGACCGCAGCCCCTATCTGACCGCCGCAGCAAAGCGCTTCGCCACGGATGAGGGAGTGACGGGTCGCGTCGAATTTCGCACCGGCGATTCGCAGAGTTTGAAGCTGCCGGACGCGGCGTTCGACGCGGTGGTGGCGCACACCCTGATCAGCCACGTTGAGGACCCGCGCGCCGTCATGCGGGAGATCGCGCGCATCGTGAGACCGGGCGGCAGGATCGGCATCTTCGACGGCGACTACGCTTCGCTCACCTACGGAACCGACGATCCGGCGCAGGGCAAGGCCACGGACGAACTGATCGTCAACGCTTTGGTGACCAACCCAAGAGTGATGCGAGAGATGCCGCAACTGCTGAAGGATGCCGGTTTGGTGCTCGAAGCCGCGTTTGCGCACGTCGTGGCCGATATCGGCAAGGCGGATTTCTTCGCGCCCGGGCTCCAGTCTCTGCTCAGAGTTCTGCCGAGGTCGGGCGCGATGAGCGAGAGCGAAGCCCGAGGCTGGGTGAATGCCATGCTGAGGCGATCCGAGGAAGGCACCTATTTCGGAGCCAGCAACTTCTACAGCTACGTTGCGAAACGGCGCTGAGCGCTGCTAGCCATGTCCGAGCGCGGCGAAGGTCATCAGCTTGGTTGGCAGGCGCGCGGCGCGCACCGCATCCGTTCCCCTCGAGGGGGGAGGGAGGGAGTGAGCTCCCGGGGGACTCATGCCTGACAGGAGAGCGGTTCTGCGAGCGGCTGCCGCCGTAGCCACAGTCCTCGGTGCCGGGCTCGCGTGGCGGGCATGGGATCAGGGTGTGTTCAGCACTGGCGAGGGACCCGCGTACGAACCCTGGCGAACATGGAAGGGCGGCGACGCTGGATCGGCTGAGCGCCTGGTGCGCGCAGCCATATTGGCTGCGAACCCTCACAACAGCCAACCTTGGCGCTTCCACATCCAACCTGCGAGCATCGACCTGTTTGCTGATCGAGCCCGCAACATCGGCAGGATCGATCCGCTGCTGCGGGAGATGCACATCGGCTTGGGATGCGCGTTGGAGAACCTCCTGATCGCCGCTTCGGCCCAGGGCTTCGAATATCAACTCACGCTATTTCCAAATCTTTCCGACATCACGCATGTCGCTCGAGTGAACCTTGCACCTGGACGCGAGCTCAACATGAGTTTACCGCTGTACGGTGCGATTCCCCGCCGCCACACGAACCGCGGTGCCTATGACACGACCCGGACACTCGATCCCGTCGTGTTCGACCAGATGCAGGCACTCGGCCAAGACCTCCCGTTGGTTTCCGTGCGCTGGTTCACCAGCGCGGATTCGCGCCGGAACCTCGGAGAGTTGATCGTGCAAGCCAGCGAAGCGATCATCTCCGACCGGGAGCAGTCGCAAGACAGCGCCGCATGGTTCCGCGCCACCTGGCAAGAGATCCAGCAAAAGCGCGATGGACTCACCGTCGACGCTCAGGCGCTGCCGGCATGGATGCGCGCCGCGGCCAAGGTGCTGCCGCCTGTCAGTCAAGAGCAATCCGAGCAGATCTGGCTTAAGTTGACGCGGGAAGTGCAGGTCGCAACAGCTGCCGCCTTCGGGGTACTCTTGGCGCGCGACGCGGCGGACAATGCTAACCGGGTCCAGAGTGGGCGACTTTGGCAGAGAATGCACCTGTGGGCGGAAATCCAGGGCATCGCAATGCAGCCGCTGAACCAAATGCCGGAGCGGGCCGACCGGGAACACAACCTGGGCATCGAGCCTCGATTCGGCAGCGCGCTCAAGGAGCTCGCCGGCGGTCCCAGCTGGCAGGTGGTCATGCCGTTTCGGCTCGGCTATCCGACGGTCACCGCGTTGGCCAGCCCGCGGCGCAGCGTTGAACAGGTGGTGGTGGCGTAATCGTTATACTGATGCTGCTCAGCTACGGGAGGATGAGACGTGTTCGATCTGAAGGGCAAAGTTGCAATAGTGACCGGCGGGAATGGCGGCATCGGATTGGGGATGGCTCGAGGGCTGGCCAGAGCCGGGGCACGCGTCGTCGTTGCCGCCCGCAACAAGGAGAAGTCCAGCGCCGCGGTGCGCGAGCTCCAGGCGCTGGGTGCCGGGGCACTCGCCATCAGCGTCGACGTGACGGATGAGAAGTCGGTCGCTGCGCTCATCAGCGAGACGGCGGAGCGCTGCGATCGGCTCGACATCCTAGTCAACAATGCCGGGATCAATATCCGCAAGCCCGCACAGGACCTCAGTCTCGAAGAGTGGCGGCAGGTGCTCGACACCAACTTGACGAGCGCATTTTTGTGCTCGCGTAGCGCCTACGCGCACATGAAGCGGGCCGGCGGCGGCAAGATCATCAACGTAGGATCGATGCTGTCGATCTTCGGCGCGGCGTTCGCGCCCGCCTACGGCGCGAGCAAAGGCGGCATCGTGCAGCTCACGAAGTCGCTGGCGACGGCGTGGGCGCGCGACAACATCCAGGTCAACGCCGTGCTGCCGGGGTGGGTCGACACCGAGCTCACTCGCCAGGCCCGGAAAGAGATCCAGGGTCTGCACGAACGAGTGCTGGCCGGGACGCCTGCCGGGCGCTGGGGCGGCATCGACGACTTCGCCGGGATCGCGGTGTTCTTGGCCAGCGCCGCATCCGATTTCCTGACCGGCACGGCCATCCCGCTGGACGGTGGATATTCGACTCTTCTCTGATCGATGCCATGAGCAACGAAAGGACGTGGCTGGTCTTCGCGCTCGTTGCCGCATTGTCAGCCGGCTGCACGGACCACGGCGTCAAGCAGATGGTAACCAAGCCCAGGCCCGGCACAAGCGAAGGAGCAGGTGCCGTCGAGCGCAGGGTCGTGCTGTTCAGGGCGCAGCTAGATGTCGACGGGGAGCCCATGGACGAGCCGTGGACGCTGCATTGGAGCGGCCTGAGGCTGTTCACGATCGTCGGCCCAAAGGATGCTCGACTGACTTCCCGGCGCAGCTTCCTTCCAGGCCGCCCCACTGCGGCCGCCAGTGACGAGGGCTGGGCATTCCTGGCGCTGCCCCCGGGCGCCTACCAGCTCGCGTTCGAGGGCATGGCCATCCGTTTTTCGATGGCCGGTGCTCAGTTCACCAGCACAGAGGCGGTACCGATCGGCCGATCGCCCGCCTCGGTCTTCGTTGTGCCTTCAGATGCGAGCTCGATCTACATCGGCACGTTCAGTTTCATGTGTCACGAGCCGACAAGCGGTTCGGACGCTCTAAAGCTCGAGTGCACGAGCCTGGAGATACGCGACGACGCGAAGCTTGCGCGCCAGATCGCGCAGACTTCCCTCAGCAAGTATGGGCCCATGCAGGAAGCACTGGCGTCGGCGCCGGAGGCGAAACTCACCCGCTAGCCGCGTATTCGCGTTTTGTCGGCTCGCTACGTGCACTCGGGCGCCGCAGTCGCAGCGCCCCGCACAACGCGATCCGAGCCCGAACGGCCGCTCGACGGACGCTGATGAACACGAAGTCAAGAAGATGGATTCTGGTGGGAGTGCTGTTGGTTGTCGTGGCCGGAGCCGGCATCGCCTGGTGGCGGCTCCGCCCGGCACCCTTGCCTTCCGGATTTGCGGTCGGTAACGGCCGCATCGAGGCCACGCAGATCGACATCGCGACCAAGCTCCCCGGCCGCGTCAAGGACGTGCTGGTCAACGAAGGCGACTTCGTCGAGGCCGGACAGGTCGTCGCGCGCATGGACACGCAGGTGCTGGAAGCCGAGCTGCGGCAGGCCGAGGCGCAGGTGAACCAGGCGCGCAACGCGGTGGAGACGGCGAAGGCCGTGGTCGACTCAGCGCGAGAGCGAGCTGACCTTTGCCCAGAACACGCTGAAGCGCTCCGAGGATCTGGTGCGAGAAGGGCTTCGTCAGTCCGCAGAAGCTGGACGCGCGACCGCACCGGCGATGCTGACGGCGAAGGCGGGCCTGGTCGCGGCGCGCTCTCAAGTCGTGCAGGCGCAGTCCGCCATCGAAGCCGCGCAGGCGACCGTGGAGCGCATCAAGGCCGACCTCGAGGACAGCGTGCTCAAGGCGCCGCGCGCCGGCCGCGTGCAGTATCGTCTTGCCGAGCCGGGCGAGGTGCTGGCGGCCGGCGGCAAGGTCGTGAGCATGCTCGACCTGAGCGACGTCTACATGACGGTGTTCCTGCCCGAGACGACCGCGGGCCGGCTGGCCATCGGGGCGCAGGCGCGACTCGTGCTGGACGTGGCGCCGCAGTACGTCATCCCCGCCAAGGTGAGCTTCGTCGCCGCCGAGGCGCAGTTCACACCCAAGACGGTGGAGACCGCGGCGGAGCGGCAGAAGCTGGTATTCCGGGTCAAGGCGCAGATCGATCCGGAGCTGCTGCGCAAGTACCGCACGCGCGTGAAGGCGGGGCTGCCCGGCGTGGCTTACGTGCAAGTCGACCCGAACGCGCAGTGGCCGCCGAACCTGGAAGTCAAGCTGCCTCCGACGATGAGCCGGCCGAGCCGGTCGTGCGCGTGGCCGGCGTCGGCCTGCGCTACCGCAAGCACGGTGGCGCTGGACGGCATCGATCTCGAGCTGCCGGCCGGCGCCATGATCGGTTTCATCGGGCCCGACGGCGTGGGCAAGTCCAGCCTGCTCGCGCTCATCGCCGGCGCGCGCAAGATCCAGCAGGGCAGCGTGCACGTGCTGGGCGGCGACATGGCCGATGCGCGCGCATCGCAGCCGACGTGTGCCCTCGCATCGCGTACATGCCGCAGGGATTGGGGAAGAATCTCTATCCCACCCTGTCGGTGTTCGAGAACCTCGACTTCTTCGGCCGGCTGTTCGGGCAGTCGCGTGCCGAGCGCCGGCAGCGCATCGACGAGCTGCTGCGCGCAACCGGCCTCGCTCCGTTTCCCGACCGCCAGGTCGGCAAGCTCTCCGGCGGCATGAAGCAGAAGCTCGGGCTGTGCTGTGCGCTCATCCACGACCCGGACCTGCTGATACTGGACGAGCCGACCACCGGGCGTCGATCCGCTGTCTCGCCGACAGTTCTGGGAGCTGATCGCAGCGTATCCGCGCACGCCGGCCGCACATGAGCGTGCTGGTGGCCACCGCGTACTTCGACGAGGCCGAGCGCTTCGACCGGCTGGTCGCGATGGATGCGGGGAGGATCCTGGCCTTCGACACGCCCGGCTGCGCTGAAGGCCAGCACCGGTGCGCGCACGCTGGAGGAGGCGTTCGTCGGGCTGCTGCCCGGAGGCCAAGCGCGACGGTCACCTGCGGCTCGATCATCCCGCCGCGCCGCGCGCGGCGATCACGAGATCGCGATCGAAGCGCAGGATCTGACGCGGCGCTTCGGCGACTTCGTCGCGGTGGACCGGGTCAGCTTCCGCATCGGGCGCGGCGAGATCTTCGGCTTTCTCGGGTCGAACGGCTGCGGCAAGACCACGACCATGAAGATGCTGACCGGGCTGCTGCCCGCGTCCGAGGGCAAGGCGTGGTTGCTGGGCAAGCCGGTGGACGCGCGCGACCTCGCAACGCGCAGGCGTGTCGGGTTCATGTCGCAGTCGTTCTCGCTCTACACCGAGCTGACCGTGCGCCAGAATCTGGATCTGCATGCGCGCCTGTTCCACCTGCCGCGACGCGCGGATCAAGCCGCGCATCGACGAGCTGGCGCAGCGCTTCGGGCTGGTCGAGCACCTCGACGAGACTCGCGGAGATCGTTCCGCTGGGCGTGCGGCAGCGGCTGTCTCTGGCGGTCGCGGTGATCCACGAGCCGGAGATGCTGATCCTGGACGAGCCCACCTCGGGCGTGGACCCGGTGGCGCGCGACCGCTTCTGGGAGCTGCTGATCGACCTCTCGCGCAACCGCGGCGTGACCATCTTCATCTCCACGCACTTCATGAACGAGGCGCAGCGCTGCGACCGCATCTCGCTGATGCACGCGGGCCGGGTGCTCGCGCAGGGCGCGCCGGCGCAGATCGTGCGCGACGCGGGCGCCAAGGACCTGGAGGAGGCGTTCATCGCGCATCTGCAGAGAGCCGAGTCGGCCGACGCCGGTCCTGCGAGCTGAGCCGATGCACCTGGGTTACGATTCGCTTCACCCAGGCTACAGCAGCCGATTGTCCTCCGGATCGAACGAGGCGAATGCCGGCGCCAGGCGAGCGAGCTTCGCTGCGCCGAGGCGGTCGCAAGTCGGGCGTCGGTGCTGGTCGGCCTCGCGCGCCTCTGGGCCTATGCCCAGCGCGAGGCCACCGAGATCCGCCGCGATCCGATCCGGCTCGCCTTCGCGCTGCTCGGGCCGATCCTGCTCATGATCGTGTTCGGCTACGGCATTTCCTTCGACGTGGAGAACCTCGTCCTACGCCGCGCTCGACCGGGACAACTCGCCCGAGAGCCGGGCCTACCTGGAGAACTTCTCCGGCTCGCGCTATTTCAAGGAGCAGCCGCGGCTGCTCGACGACGCCGACCTGGAGACGCGACTGCGCGCCGGCAAGATCAAGCTCGCGATCGAGATCCCGCCCGGCTTCGGCCGCGACCTGCGGCGCGGGCGCTCGCCCGAGGTGGCGGTGTGGCTGGATGGCGCGATGCCGTTCCGCGCCGAGACCAGCCGCGGCTATGTCGAGGGCGTGCACCAGGCGTTCCTGACGCGAGCTTGCGCGCGCACGCCAGCCAGCCGGCCGCCTGCGCTGCCGCTGACAGATCGAGACGCGCTTCCGCTACAACCAGGACTTCAAGAGCGTCTTCGCCATGGTGCCGGGCATCATCATGATGGTGCTGGTCCTGATCCCGGCGGTGATGACGGCGCTGGGCGTGGTGCGCGAGAAAGAGCTCGGCTCGATCACCAACTTCTACGTCACGCCCACCACGGGGCTCGAGTTTCTGCTGGGCAAGCAGCTGCCCTATGTGGGCAGTCGCGCTTGCTCAACTTCGCCAGCCTGCTGGCGCTGGCGTTTTTCTTGTTCCAGGTGCCGGTCAAAGGCAGCCTTGCTCGCGCTGACCCTGGGCGCCACGCTGTATGTGATTGCGACCACGGCATTCGGGCTGCTCATCTCGAGCTTCGTGAAAACCCAGATCGCCGCGATCTTCGCCACCGCCATCCTCACCACGCTGCCGGCGATCCAGTTCTCCGGGCATGCTGCTGCCGGTCTCTTCCATGTCGCGCGACGCGCAGGTGATCGGCCGTGCCGTTCCCCAGCACCTACTTCCAGCACATCAGCGTCGGCACCTTCACCAAGGCGCTGGGCTTCAGCCGGTGGCGCGGAGATTTCCTGGCGCTGGGCGTCATCATCGTGGTGATCTGCTGGCGCTGTCGCGCTCGGCCATCAAGACCCAGGAGCGCTGATGCGTCGGCGAGCGGCTGCAAAGCATCTTCTGGCTGGGCTGAAGGAGCTCGCGAGCCTGGCGCGCGACGCCGCGATGGTGGGGTTGATCGTCTACGCCTTCACCTACGCCGTCTATCGGCCCGGCGAAGGGCGCGCAGATGGAGCTGCGCAACGCCTCCGTGGCGATCGTCGACGAGGACCGCTCCGCCGCTTTCCGGCCGCATCACCGACGCGCTGCTTGCCGCCGTTCTTCAAGCCGCCCGCAGCCGATCGGCCTGAACGAGATCGACGCGGCCATGGACGCCGGCCGCTACACCTTCGTCATCGACATCCCGCCGCGCTTCCAGGCCGATCTCGAGGCGCGCCGCAACCCGACCATCCAGCTCAACGTGGACGCCACGGCCATGAGCCAGGCCGGGCGCGGCGCAGGCTACATCCAGAGCATCATCGCGCAGGAGGTGCAGCGGTTCAGGGGCGTACACCGTCGGGCGCCCGAGTCGCCGGTGCGTCTGGTCACCCGCGCCAAGTTCAACCCGAACCTGACCGAGACCTGGTTCCTCGCCGTATCGCAGATCATCAACAACATCACGATGCTCGCCATCATCCTGTCCGGCGCAGCGGTGGTGCGCGAGCGCGAGCACGGCACCATCGAGCACCTGCTGGTTATGCCGCTGCACGCCCAGCGACATCATGCTGGCGAAGATCTGGTCGAGCGCGCTGGTGATCGTGGTCGTGTCCACGCTGTCGCTGCGCTTCGTCGTGCAGGGCATGCTGGATGTGCCTATCGCCGGGTCGATCCCGCTGTTCATGGCGGGCACCGTCATCTACATGTTCTCGGTCGCCTCGCTCGGCATCTTCCTCGCCACCATCGCACGCTCGATGCCCCAGTTCGGCCTGCTCGCCCTCCCGGTGTTTCCTGGTGCTGAACATGCTCTCCGGCGGCACCACGCCGCTGGACAGCATGCCGCAGTGGTTGCAGAAGACCATGCAGTTCTCGCCCACGACTCATTTCGTGAACCTTTCGATGGCGATCCTGTATCGCGGAGCGGGGCTTGCCGCGGTGTGGCAGGACTTCGCGGCAGTGGTCGGTCTGGGGCTGGTATTCTTCCTGGCTGCTCTGGTGCGGTTCAGGAAGACGGTGAGCCTGATGCAGGCGTGAAGCGCGCGACTCTTGACGGACAGGTCAGCCCCGGGGCGAGAGGTGTAATTGCGAGGCGGGCTGCATCGGATTCGGATATGCTCCGCCGTTGTGGTCGCCGCCGCAGATGGCGGTGCCACGTGCCCGATTTCCCAAAAAAGAAGGAGACTAGATTTGAATATGAATATTTTAAGACACATCACAGCGGTCTTCGTTGTGATCGCCATCGCCATGTTCGCGGCGGCGCCATCGCTAGCTCAGAGCGGCAAGCAGCCCAACATCATCATGATCATGGGCGATGACATCGGCTGGGCCAACATCGGCGCCTACAACCAGGGCGTGATGGCGATGAGAACACCGAACCTCGACCGACTCGCGTCCGAGGGCATGCGCTTCACCGACTACTACGCGGAGGCGAGCTGCACGGCCGGACGCGCCAACTTCATCACCGGAGAGATTCCACTGCGCACCGGCTTGACGACGGTCGGGCAGGCCGGGTCGCCGATCGGGATGCCGGCGCAGGCGCCAACGATCGCGACGGCGCTGAAGGCGATGGGCTACGCCACCGGCCAGTTCGGCAAGAATCACCTGGGCGATCTGAACCAGTTCTTGCCCACAGTGCATGGCTTCGATGAATTCTTCGGTTATCTCTATCACCTCGACGCGATGGAAGATCACTGCCACCCGAATTACCCGAAGGCGCTTCAGGCCACGGTGGGCGCGCGAAACATGGTTCATTCGTGGGCGACGAACGTCGACGACCCGACCGTGCAACCGCGCTGGGGCAAGATCGGCAAGCAAAAAATCGAAGACGCCGGCGAGCTCTGTCCCAAGCGGATGGAGACCGTGGACGATGAAATCCTCGACCAAGCGCTCAAGTTCGTCGACAAGGCGCGCAAGGACGGCAAGCCGTTCTTCCTCTGGCTCAATCCGACGCGAATGCACGTTGTCACGCACTTGTCGCCGAAGTACGAAGCGATGCGCAACTCGGACGAACAACTGGACCATACAGGAAGCCGGCATGGCGCAGATCGACGATATCGTCGGCACAGTGATGAAGTACTGAAGGACAACGGCATCGAGGGCGACACGATCATCGGCTTCACGACCGACAACGGCGCCGAGAACTTCACGTGGCCCGACGGCGGCCAGACACCGTTCGCCGGCGGCAAAGGCACGGCCCTCGAAGGCGGCTTCCGCGTACCGATGATCCTGCGCTGGCCGGGCAAGGTGCCGGCAGGCAAGGTCGAGAACGGCATCGTGTCCGGCCTGGACTGGTTCCCGACGTTCGTTGCGGCAGCCGGCAACCCCAACATCATCGACGAGCTACTCAAGGGAAAGCAACTCGGTGATCGCTACGTACAAGGTGCATCTGGACGGCTACAACCAGATGGACCTGATCACCGGCAAGGGCCCGTCGGCACGCCACGAGATCTTCTACTTCACCGAGGGCACGCTCTCCGCCGTGCGGATCAACGACTTCAAGTACCGGTTCACCGATCAGCCGCAAGGCTGGCTCGGTGGCACGATCAAGGTGGACTGGCCGATCCTGACCAACCTTCGCCTCGACCCGTACGAACGCACGGGCCTGCCGAGCGGTGCCAACGGGTCACTGGCGTACTACAACTGGTTCGCGTACGAGTTCTGGCGCTTCCAGTTCGTGCAGCAGGAAGTGGCGAAGGTCGCGCAGACCGCGATCGAGTTCCCGCCGATGCAGCCAGGGGCGAGCTTCAACCTCGAGGCCGTGAAGGCGCAGATCGAGAAAGCGAGGGCGGCGCACGGCCAGTAAGCGCGTCTCGCGAGTCCTCGCCACTCCGCGCTGTTCGCCGTCAGGGCGAGCAGCGCGGCTCTGTCTTGGGCCTCGCCGAGTTGGACTTCGCTCTCCGCGGGCAGGGCACCGGAAGGCGTGATGGAAACCGTTCTGTTGCAAGGTGGAACTGTCTGGGACGGAAGCGGCAAGCCCGCATTCCCCGCCGATGTCCTGGTCGCCGGCAACCGGATCGCCGAGCTGTGGCCGCAAGCCCCGCGGGGACTGCAGGCCGCAACGCGGATCGACGTGTCGGGGCACACGATCATCCCGGGCTTGGTCGACGGTCACGCGCACTTGCCGTTTCTGCATAAGGCGGACATCGTCGAGACAGGCGATGTGCCGCCCGAGGAGCACACGCTCCAGACCAGGCGCCATGCCCGCATTGTGCTCGAGGCAGGCTTTACGTCGTGCTTGAGCGGCGGGTCGGCCAAGCCTCGCCTCGATGTCGTGATCCGAGACGAGATCAACGCTGGAGACACACCCGGGCCGCGACTGTTGGCTGCCAGCCCCGAGCTGACGAATACCGGCAATCTCGGCGACGAGCGCCGCATGCACATCTATCGCGAGTCCATAGCACTGGTGGTCGACGGTGCGGACGAGATGTTGCGCACGTGCAGAAGCCTGCTGCGAGAAGGGGTGGACACGCTCAAGTTGAACGTCTCGGGAAATCAGACCATACCCGGCTCCCGTCCGCAGCAGACGGTCATGCGCGAGGATGAAGTGAAGACAGCGGCGCAGACGGCGCATGCGCACGGCAAGCGGATCGCTGCGCATGTGCGCGCCGCCGCCTCGATCAAGATGGCGCTCAGGCACGGGATCGACATTCTGTATCACTGCGAATACGCAGATGAGGAGTGCCTGGATCTCCTGGAAGCGGCCCGGGACAGGATCTTCGTGGCGCCAGCGGTCGGGCTGCTGCACAACACCATCTTCGAAGCCGAACAGTGGGGCATCACCTACGAGAAGGCGAAGGCCAACGGCGTAGTCGACCAGTTCGAGCGGGCACAGGAGGTGTTCGCCGAGTTACGCAAGCGCGGAGTGCGCGTCCTCGTGGGTGGCGACTACGGATTTCCGTGGACACCGCACGGCACCAATGCCCGCGATCTCGAGCATTTCGTTCGCTTTTTCGGTTACTCCGATGCGGAAGCCCTGGTGGCGGCCACGCGCACGGGCGCTGCGGCGATGCTGCTCGAGGGCGCAGGCGGGTGAGGTGGCGAAAGGTTTCCTGGCCGACTTGGTGGTCGTCGCAGGCGAGCCGCAGAACGACGTTCGCCTTCTGCAGACGCCGGCGAACATCAAGCTGGTGATGAAGGACGGACTGATCTACAAGAATCTGCTGGCCGGGCAGTCTTGAATGGAGACGTCGAGATGCTCTACGGAATCAACCCCCCACTCTGAGATTCAGGTGTGATGGATGATCCGTGCGCCGAGCATCCGCTCGGCCTCGGTTACTCAAGCGCGGAACGACCGGATGCGGCCGAGGCTGTGTGAGAACGCGCGGCCGTCCGCCCGCGGTGGGAGCAAACACCAGTCACATTCTCACGAGCACAGCTCAAGTGGAATGCGGGCGTCATGCAGCGCAGGAGAATCGAAATCGCGTGGGAAAAATCCTTGCACGTTTCTCGAAAATCGGAGTTTTCACACAGCCTCGGCCAAGAGCAGTCACTCAACCGCACCGTCCAAGTCGCCGAAGAGCGGACGTTGCTCGCCGCACATGATGCGCCGGAAAGAACTTCGGCATTTGGAGAGCCTGATCTAGATCAACATGACCTCGTCAAATTGGAGCCACATTGATCCGGAAGACGCAGGGAGGCCATGAGTCCAGAGCCCAAAAAGGGTGCGGATGGGTACCAAAGAAGAGGCATATCGGGGGCTAACGGTCAGGGTTGGCTGCTTCGAGCTTGTAGGGCATGGACGCTTCATTACTTCTCTGCTGATTTGTAAAACGTCCCTCCGCGCAGTACTCGTCGATTTGCCGGTGACGCATCTTCTCTTTCGGGACGAGGCGAGCGCATTCGAGTCTACGATAGCTTACGGGCGACTCCTCGTCGACATGCTGATGTCCGGGCCAACGGAGCGGTCACCAGGTAGCAGCTCGTCCGGCAATCGCGAGCACGGCGAGCGACGGAAGAACCGTGGTATCGAGACGCTAGAGCACGAAAGTCAAGCCAAACCGGCTCAACGCGGTAAGCTCTCGATGAGTCCCGCGGTCAAAAGGCGGGGTTAGTAATCAGCGAATCACCTCGTCGGCGCGCAGGAGGATCGACTCGGGGATCGTGACGCCGAGAGCCTTGGCAGTCTTGAGGTTCACAACCAGCTCGAACTTGGTCGGTTGCTCGATCGGAAGATCGCCTGGTTTGGCGCCCTTGAGGATCTTATCCACATACTCGACCTCGCGACGAAATAAGATCGCGCGGTCGGTCCCGTACGCAATCAGCCCACCCACGTCCACGTATTCGCGAAGCGGGTACATAGTAGGCAACCGGTACCTGGCGGCGAGGGCCGTAACTTGCCGCCGGTGCACAAATGTGAGCGTGTCGCCCAGAACCAGAACGGCTTGAGCCTCTCTTCGCGCTTGCTTGAAGGCGCGATCGAGCGACGTGTGGCGTTCGCGACGACGGATGTGATGTGCCGCGATGCGCGCCGCCACTGCCATTCTCCTGGCGCTGTGTGCCCACATTTCTCTCGGCCACTGCAGGGCTAGGAGTGACCCCGCTAGGACGCGGGCTTGTGCTCGTCCTTTTCGCTGAAGTGAGCGACAAACCCGGTAATCTGGGCCCTATCCCCGTAGGCGCGCGACAGCATCTCCTGGGCTTCCGTCCTGGCGACGTGTGCCGAATTGGCGATCAGCTCCAGTTCCGTCGCCTCGGTGCGTCCGCCCTCGACTTTCAAATCGAATGTTACACGGTGGGTGGTCATGCCTTTGCACCTCGAAGTAGCCGACTACGTCAGTAAGCTCGGCTTTATCCGCTCCCTTTGCGATTCAACTGCGTGCACTACACTGCGCCGGCGTTCCCGCTTGACGTTGCTGTGAGATCCGTAGTGACGACGGCGGTCGTTCAGCATTAGCGTCAGCAATTCGTTCGCAAGCCAATCGACACGCGACTCCAGTTCGCGAATTCGGGTATGTGACTCAGCTAGAAGGTCTTGTAACAAACGTGCCTCATCAGCGCTGTTCAGGGCATCCATACGGTCCTCCCTAATGCGAATCACGAAAGGCGAGGTTAATGCTCGTTCCGCGAAATCGATGTCGGTGACAGTCCGATTAAGGCGTCAGTCAAAGTCCTACAAATTTGAAACCCTTGCCTCAGGTGTCGCGCAACGCAGACATTCACAAATTAGCCAACCTGTAATGAAAGCGAATACCTATTGTTCCCACGGCTTCTCCTTGAACTAGACGACGCCTGTTAACGGTCTCTAGGGGGGCAAAGCCGCGGCCGGCGAGATCCGGTGGAAGGGTCGGGCCACGTTCTGAGAAGCCAAAAGCGGCGCCACCGTCGGTGACGCACCTACGTCGTGGTTGAAGGGACTGTATCGGTACGGCTTCGAGTGGCAGATGAAGCTGCGCGAGAGCGCCGGCAAGACCGCTGAGCAGTTCAAAGAGGCGGTTCGCTGGTTTACCGATCGCGTAGGGGCTGAGGCGGCTCTGCCCGTGATAGGTCGTCCTCTCCGTGCACCGCACGCACGGTCGGGGAAATGAAATCAGAGGTGCGTCAGCTTTGGGCAGGCGCGTGGCCTAAGTAAGTCCGTTTGTCTTCGGATAGAAATGTCTGGACCATTAGGGGCGCCAGGAGTGGCCAAAGTCGTTGATGTTCGGCCTTTCGGTCGTCTACCTGGTCGTGCTACTACTCGTTATCATCACCAACCTCGTCGGACAGCCGTAGGCTCGAAACGCAAACGAGGCCACCGAGGGCGTTGGTTTGTTCGGTCATCCAATCGCGACGCGGTTCGCGCACTCAATCACCTCGCGCTGTTGCACAGATGTGCCGATGGTATGCGAGTGCCGGGCGCAAGCGCTATCGGCGGGATGCTGAATTGCTCGTCAGGAGGAGTCCTACGTTCAGTGAGAGACAACGGGAGCGGCTCGCCGGTAATCGGCGGGCCGTCTTCACGCCTATTCACCGGCCGTTGACATTGTTGGACTTGGCCCGAGAGCGGCCGGTACAGTCGCGCTCATGTACATCGAATGCGGAGCCGTGAACGTCTACTGCGGCAACGATCCGATCCCGCGCGAGCCCACCGAGCCCCTTCTGAGACTCAGCCGGCAACCCTTCATTTTTGACGCACCGTTGCCCGGAGAGAAAGCCAAGGAGTGGACAGGGTGGGAGCTGAAGGTGCTCAAGTGGGTGGTCTACGTGGACCCCCGACGCTAAGACAACACCACATCGGCGTTCATAGACTACTTGCGGCTCTTGTGTTTCGTCGGATCGACAAGCCTGCAGCTGTGACCTTTACTTGGAGTTGGCGGGAGTGGTTCGCCGCGGGTTCGGCACCTTGGGCGCAACAGTGCCCCGGGGCTGATGTCATGATCGCCATACCGCTGCGCCATAGGTGCGCCTCACTCGATCTGCTCGTGGCCGCTCAGCCCTAGTACCGCAGCGTCTCACCTTGCGGGTACACAACAGAATCGACTGCAGGATGTTACGCTGAAGCGCTGCAGCGGTCTTCCGATCGCTCGTCGCGATGAGTACGACCGGTGAGTAGCGGCGCTCGCAGCACGGCCCGTCGAAGGGCCTCTCTCGGACTGTTCGTAGATCCATTCAGGGTCAAGGGCTGCCCTCGGCCAAGAGCTGCCGTTCGATGCTCGCGTCCAATTGTTGTACCGCCTACCTGAAGTTGCGAGCTGAGGCCTATCCATCGCGTTCGAACCGCGGTCCATTTGTTGATGTAGATCAACGAAACGATCGGCTGCACGAGTAGTGTCTTTCTAATCGGGGTCTTGCGATGATGCCCTGCGGGGTTTTGTTCAGGTATATCTGAATCTCTTGGGAGGACTACTATGCGTCATGTCACATCAAGCCTTGCTCTCGCGGCATTGGGAGCTGCACTCAGCTTCTTTACACTGGTTGCCCAAGCAGGCACCACGGCCAAGGTCAATTGCGATTTGCCCGGGCCTATCGGAAAGATTGCCAATGTGCTCAACCGGCTCGATCCGGCAGCCACGAATGTTGTAAATGTCCGCGGCCATTGCCATGAGAACCTCGTCGTTCGGGGCTTTGACCGACTGTCGCTTGTTGCAGAACCGCGCACGGTGATCGAAGACGCTTCGGGTGGGCAAGCTTCTGTCGTTGACATTGAGGACTCCCAGCGAGTCGTCCTGCAGGGCTTTACCATCCACGGTGGCAGCAATGGCGTGACTTGCTTGGACTTCAGTTTCTGTCGCCTTACCGGGCTCACGATCGAGCAGGCGGGGGGAGTTGGTCTGACTGTCATAAACTCACAGGGACAGCTGTACGACTCCACCATCCAAGGCTCTGGCGGCGACGGCATATTCCTGTTTGGCGGCAAGCTGCAGTGGCATAACGTAACCGTCAGCAACGCGCAGGGTAACGGGGTTACTGTTCAATGGAGAAGCCAATTGAACGGACCAAATAACACCGTTACGGGCTCTGGCTTCGCTGGCATATTCGTACAGGGGTCATCGATTGCCACTGGCCCCAATGTCGTAACGGGCAATGGTCAGCAGGGTATAGTCCTAATAACTGGATCTAACGCGCTGTTGTACTCAACGACAGTGACGAATAACAAGTGGGAGGGGGTACGTATCGAAGACGTGTCGGCTGTCGCCTTCCAGCAAGGCGGCACTTATACCGGCAACGGGACTGAAAACAAGGCACCCGACATCCGGTGTGGATTGCAGACGTTCAACGTAGCTCGCTTCTTCCAGGCCACCCAGTACGGTTCCACGAACTGCCCGGTGTTGGCTCCATTCCCATGATCCGGACTATCGGTTAAATTCACCCTCGGCGGCGGAGCTTCGGCTTCGCCGTCTGTGTCGAATCGTCTGTGTTGTAGCTGTGTAATGGAGCAGAGCATGCAGGGGTGCCGTGTGTAATCCGGCAACATGCTCCCGCACACTCGTTGCAAATGTTGAATGACCGCTTTCATGCTGCCTCGAACGTCCTCTAAGGGCCGAGGCTGTGTGAAAACTCCGATTTTCGAGAAACGTGCAAGGATTTTTCCCACGCGATTTCAATTCTCCTGCGCTGCATGACGCCCGCATTCCACTTGAGCTGTGCTCGTGAGAATGTGACTGGTGTTTGCTCCCACCGCGGGCGGACGGCCGCGCGTTCTCACACAGCCTCGGTCGACAGTTGCCATTGGCATGAGTCTCTTGTCGGCCAACTCCGGCCGTTCGGGTCCGAGTCAGAATTTTCCCGTTAGCAGCCGGTCGCGAGGCCGGATCACCAATCGTTGCGGCTGCGCGTCGGCGGTCTTCGGCGCGGAGATGTCGCGCCGGACCGAATCAGTGCGAAGCGCATTCACCGCTTGATTCCCTCAGCGACCTGTCACCGGCGGTTCGCTGCGGTCGCCTTCGAAGGAGGTGCGGTAGAGGAATCCGGCGACGAGCGCGCCGATGATCGGAGCAACCCAGAAAAGCCAGAGCTGTTCCAGTGCCCAGCCGCCGACGAAGAGCGCCGGCGCCGTGCTGCGTGCCGGGTTCACGGATGTGTTGGTTACCGGGATGCTGATTAGGTGGATCAGGGTCAGTGCGAGGCCGATGGCGAGGCCGGCGAAGCCGGTCGGCGCGCGCTTGTGGGTCGCGCCGAGGATCACGATCAGGAACATGAACGTCATGACGAGCTCGATGACGAGGCCGGCAGTGAGGGAGTAGTTGCCAGGCGAGTGCTCGCCGTAGCCGTTGGCCGCAAAACCGGACGCGACGAGGTCGAAGCCGGGCTTGCCGGTTGCGATGACGTAGAGCACCGCAGCGGCTGCGATCCCGCCGAGAACCTGGGCGACGATGTAGGGAGCTAGCTGTCCACCGCTGAAGCGGCCACCAGCCCACAACCCCACGGACACGGCAGGGTTGAAGTGGCCGCCCGAGATCGGCCCGAGCGAGTAGACGCCGGTAAGAACCGTCAAGCCAAAGGCGAGCGACACGCCCGTGAAGCCAATACCGAGCCCCGGGAACGCAGCGGCGAGCACGGCGCTGCCGCATCCTCCGAGCACCAGCCAGAACGTTCCGATGAATTCTGCACCCAGCTTTGCACGCATCGAGGACTCCTTGTTGAAGTTTTAGCCGAACTGGGACCGCAATGCGCCCGAGCCGCGTGAGTCGCGATGCTAGCACGGGTTCATGTCATCTCGCCGCCGCTTATTTCGGCGAAGTCTCAGTTCGGCCACAACCAGTCATCCGGGGGTGGATCCGAGATTTCCGGTAAGCAGACATTGAACGGCCGACCTGAGCGGATGGGCGCCGACGGCGAGCAGCAGAATGAACCGGTTCACCGGATCACCTCATCGGCGCGCAGCAGCAGCTCTTGCGGTACGCGGATGCCTATCTCACACCGCGCAGGCCCTTGCGGGTCTGAGTCGGCACCAACGGCTCCCACTGGCATCCATCCATGGCGATGATTTTAGTTTGCGCTGGATCAAAGCGCATCGATGGGTTCAGGAGAAACATCAACAATCCAGAGCCTCAGTAATGCAGGATCACGACGCGCGTGCGCGGACAGGCTGACCCTGGGGTAAGGAGACCAAACGATGAGGACGAAGCTGTGGTTCACGATTAGTGCTAGTGCTCTCTCCGTGGCCTTCACAACAATGCCTGTGGCTTTGGCGCAGGTGGCCACGGCGCCAGCCGTCGAGACGGTCAAGATGGGGGGCGGATACCCAGTTGCTGTTGTGAACATTCCCGTCAACGATCCAAAAACGAAATTTGTAGCCGCTGCGTTGTTTGAGCCAAGAGGTACTGGGCCCTTCCCAGCCGTCATCATCCTCAGTGGCTGTGCCGGCGTGGGTCCTGATGCAGGTATCGTACGGCGCGTCAATGCGGACTATCTACCACACGGCATTGCCACTCTCGTTGTCGACTCATTCACCCCACGCGACATTGTCGAGGTGTGCAGCGATCCTAGAGCCTTCGTCGATGCCTCCGCCTATCGCGTTGAAGACACTTACGCAGCTTCTGCTTGGCTCACCGCCAGACCGGAAATCGACTCAAAGCACATCTTCCTCCAGGGCTATTCGCATGGGGCAATGACTGCGATCGATGCAATTCACACTGAGCGGCCGCAGAAATTCGTAGGTGTGATTGCCTTCTACCCATTCTGCTTTCCCAGCACCAAGTTCTCCGTCCCAACCATCATCCTGGTTGGCGCACTAGACGATTGGACTCCGGCCAAATATTGCGAGATGTTGCATGACAAAAATGTCGAAGTCACCGTTTATCCGAAAGCCTTCCATCACTTTCCGGCGCCTGGTGTTGACAGGATGTATCTCGGTCACCATATCGCCTACGACGAAGAGGCCACCAACGACGCGCAGCGTCGCGCCCTCGCGTTTATCGAGTCGCTGATCAAGTAAAGTAATAGGCCGAGTGCTAGCGGAAGGCGGCGGATCATGCGTAGCGTTGATCATCCGCTTCTGCTTTTGCGAGTGTCTGCTCTGCGCGATGACGAACGACGGCTTGGGTCGAACTCGGTCACTGAGCGGAATATGCCGGGTCTTCTCTGTGATCTGGTTTGCGTTAGATCAATACGCGTCGACAGGCTGAGGGATAGGTTCGATTCTGAAGAGAAGAGGTTAAGGAAACGCCGGTGGCCTATCTCTGAGGAGATCGAGATGAATAAGCAACTATGGTTCTTCGCCCTGCTGGCTGCTCTTCTCGTTCCTGCCGTTTCGTCGGCGCAAAAGCTCGAGCAAACGAAGAACTGGGAGGTCGGGGATAAAGTGACGTGGAAGTACGTATTGAAGGGGCAAACCATGCGCTTGGTGGACGAAGTTGTCGAGGTCACCGATGCTGAGGTACGTAGTCTCTTGAAAGTTGGTGACCGGACCCTCGAGCAGACCCTCTCCCCTCGTGACTTGTCCGCGCGGAAGGGTATCTGCGAACCGAACGGCCAGGCCTGTACATTCTCCCCCGCGTGGGTATGGGTCGACTTCCCCCTGGAGAAAGGCAAGACCTGGTCGGCCACGAGTATTGTTACGGGTGATACTTTCATCTCCGAAGTCGCCTACCAGTACAAGGTCGAAGGGGTAGAAAAGATCACTACGCCCGCCGGCCAATTCGATGCGTACAGGATATCTGGTAGCGAGCGCATCACGTCCAGGAGCAAGGGAGGGGCAGGCCCCTGGTACGGTACGTCAAGCTTTACGGACTGGGTTGCGTCGATCAACGGCAAGGTGAGGGTAATCAAGAGCGAGTACAGAAACACCTTCGGCGAGGTGTATACGCGCGAACTTATGTCTGCGGAGCTGAAGTGAGTCTCGCCGGGGCACGCTAATGTAACGGGCCCCACATGGCAATCGCCCGAGGCGCGAACAGCGGCGCTCTGCTGGCTGTTGGCCGATAGGCTAATTGCAGCGTTCAACGTCTGCTTTCAGGAAGCGCGAACGGCCGGAAGGGGTCGACTTGAGCCGTCCGACCAACCGCTCTGATCGGCCAGGAGCGTTCGCTCGGGAGTGCTTCCTGAGATCTAGTTGTCGGTGTCCGGTTAGGACCGATAGCCGCATTCAACGTTGGCTGCCGAGCAGTGGCCGCGTTGGCGAACGCGTTAGCCAGCATTACTTACGCTGCGTAACTAATCGCACCGGATCCGCACGTTGAGTTCGCGGCAGGAAGATCACGATGAGTGCTCCCACCAGGGCGATCACAGCTAGCGTGAAGAAAGCCGCTTCCGCCGCTCCGTGTGCCGCCGTGCGGATGGTGCCGATCAGGTCGGGACCGAAGTAACCACCGAGATTACCCACCGAATTGATCCAAGCAATTCCCGCGGCCGCCGCGGTGCCCGAGAGGAAGGCCGTGGGCAATGACCAGAAGGTGCACACCTGTCCGGCCCAGCCAATGGTGATAAGCGTGAGCGCAACCATTGACACGATCGGCGACTTCGCCGCGATGCCAAGCAGCAGCAGACCGGCCATGATCACAAGGAGCCCGCCCGCGCAATGCCAGCGGCGTTCACCGGTGCGATCCGAATGGCTGCCCCACCAGATCATGGAGATGATGCTGGCTCCCCACGGAATCATGCTTAGCAGGCCGACCTTGAGCAGGTCCTTCTTGTCGATGCCCAGTTCCTGAATGATGGTCGGCATCCAGAAGCCTACGGCGTAGAAGCATGTCGCCTGGGCGAAGTAAACCACCGCGAGTGCCCAAACGCGGCCGTCCTTGAATGCATCGGTCAGGCTATGCCGGCCGGCCAGTTCCCCCTTGCTTGCATTGTCATGGTCGATGCGCGCGACCAGCAGGTCGCGCTCCTGCGGAGTAAGCCACGAGCAGCTCCTGGGTCTGTCGGGCAAGATCACCAGCACGAGGAATCCGATGATGACCGAGGGGATGCCCTCGAGCAGGAACAGCCACTGCCAGCCGCGCCAGCCGTGCGCGCCGTCCATGAACTGCATGATGGCACCGGAGACGGGCGAACCGATCAGTTGCGCGACCCCGATCGCGGTCATGAACAGCGCAACCATCTTCGCGCGTCGCGCACCTGGGAACCAGTAGGTGAGGTAGAGGATGATACCGGGGAAGAAGCCGGCCTCCGCCACGCCGAGCAGGAAACGCAGGAAGTAGAACGTGAACTGCGCATCACTGAAGTTGAAGGCCGCCGCGACGGGACCCCAGTGGATGTCGCCGGTAAACAAGAAAGCCGCGGAGATCAGCCCCCAGGTAATCATGATGCGCGCGATCCACACGCGCGCGCCCACCTTGTCCAGGATTACGTTGCTCGGCACCTCGAAGATGAAGTAGCCGATGAAGAAGATCCCCGCTCCGACGCCGTAGATCGCATCGCTGAATTTCAGGTCGCTCGCCATCTGCAACTTGGCGAAGCCGACGTTCACGCGGTCGACGAAGGCAACGATGTAACAGAGGAAGAGGAAGGGAATTAGGCGGGACGCCACCTTCTTGTACGTGGCTTCCTCGAATTGTGGCGTCACGGCGGATGGCATCGGCTTCTCCTCCTCTGTAGTTAGTTTTTTTGCCCCCGCTTGACGGGTGGGCTTAGGACAGGATGGTACGCCGAGGCGCGGGCCTTAGGCCACCCGCGCAAGCGGCAATTCTGCGCTGACTGTCCAGTTCTACGGAAAAGCGGCTTGGGTCGACTTGAGCCGTCTGGCCATCGACTCGGATCGGCCGGCCACAACCGGTCATCCAGGGGTGGATCAGACATTTCCGCTAAGCGGACGTTGAACGGCCGAACTGAGCGGATGGGCGCCTATGGCGAGCAGCAGAATGGACGTCACCGAATCACCTCGTCGGCGCGCACCAGGATCGACTCTGGGATCGTGATGCCAATGGCTTTGGCGGTCTTGAGGTTGACGACGAGTTCGAACTGCGTCGGTTGCTCGATCGGAAGGTCGCCTGGCTTGGCGCCCTTCAGGATCTTGTCCACATACCCGGCCGCACGACGGAACATCACGTTTGGGTCGGGGGTGTATGCCATCAGCCCGCCGGCGTCCACAAAGTCGCGCAGCTCGTACATGACCGGGAGGCGGTGGCTGACAGCAAGCGCGGCGACGAGTTGACGATTGGCGAGCAGCATTGGGCTCGGCAGCAGGATGGCCGCCTGGGCCTGCTTTCGCGCCTGCTCGAAGGCGCTCTCCAGCGACTCCCGCTCAGTCACCTCGACGGCAATGACCTTCAGCCGCCGCATCGGCGCGATGTTCTTGAGATACTTTACCGCGTCCACCTGCGCGGGGTTAGCCGGGTGCAAGATCACTGCGACAGTCGAGAGCCGCGGAACCGTGTCGTGCAGCAGCTCCAGATACTTGCCCTGGACACCTTCCGCCCACGCCATCGAGAACCCGGTGAGATTTCCCCCGGGGTGCGCGAGGCTGGCAGCGAGTCCGCTCTTGATCGGGTCCGCCATGAGCGCGCTGACGATGGGGATGGTGCTGGTCGCATGCTTGGCGGCAATGGCAGAGGGTGTGTTGTAGGTCACGATGACATCGACCTTGAGCGCGACGACCTCGGCCATCAACGCGGGCAGCCGATCGAACTGACCCTCGGCCCAGCGCTCCTCGACCAGAAGGTTCTGGTTCTTCACCCACCCCAGCTCGCGCAGGCGGCCCCAGAACGCAGCCACGCCGTGTGGGGCGGTGAACGGGGTGCCTGCGCCGACGAAGGCAATGTGCGCAACCTTCGGGGTGGGTTCCGCAGCGCGCGTGGGCGCGGAGCCGAGCACGGCGGTAGTCAGCCCTGCGATGCCACAAGCAAGGACGAGCAAAACACGGCGCCGGGTCATCGGATTAGCGGGTTGGCAGGCAACACGATCGACTGCGGGATGGTACGCTCAACCGCCGCAGCGGTCTTCCGATCGTTCGTCGCGATGAGTTCGATTGGTGAGTAACGGCGCTCGCGGCGCAAGCCGTTCGAAAGGGCGGCCTTCAGACTGCTCGTAGGTTCGCTCGGGGTTAATAGCGCCAGTTGGCTGACGGACTCAATCCCGCCAAGAGCTGCTCTTCAACCCATACCACGCGCGCCCGCATAGCGAGTTTGAAAGGCGGACATTGACATGACCAGCCGCCGTGGAATGATGTGCCTATCAAAGACCGAGGCTCCACATGAAACGCGTCCGCGCCAATGGACTTGACTTCGCATATGTCGAGCAGGGAGAGGGACCGCTCGTCCTCCTGTTGCACGGATTTCCTGACACCGCCATGTCCTGGAGCCATCAGATCCCGGCGCTGGCCGCCGCAGGCTATCGCGCGGTGGCGCCCTACTTGCGCGGTTATTCACCGACGGAAATTCCGCGCGACGGCTTCTACGACAAGGCAACGCTCGCGACCGATGTCGCCGAATTGATCCGGGCCCTCGGCGGAGGCCCGGCGCATTTGATTGGCCAGGATTGGGGCGCGAGCATCGGGTACGCCGTGCTCGCCGCTTTCCCCGAACTAGTCTGTCGCGCAGTCCTCATGGCGGTCCCACACCCGGCACAGAGCAGCAAGAGCTTCCTGGATCCGAAGCACGTCCACCGCTCCTTTCACTGGTGGTTCTTCCAGCTTCCCGACTTGCCTGAAAAGGCGATTGTCGCAAACGATTTCGCTTTCATCGATTATCTCTGGAACTACTGGAGTTCGCGCGGCTACCAGGATTCGGCACATATTGCCGAGATCAAGGGCATGCTCAAGGTACCCGGTGTACTTGCGGCAACGCTCGGCTACTATCGCGCCATGCTCGATTCGAGCAAAGGCGATCCGCGTCTCGAACACCTACGGCCGTTGATGAACCGACCCATCAACGTTCCGACGCTCGCACTCTGCGGTGGCGATGACCTTCGAGCCGAGCTCATGACGGATCAGACGCAGTACTTCTCCGGTGAATATCGCTTTGACCTCGTTGCCGGCGCGGGGCATTTCTTGCACCGCGAGAAGCCGGAGCACGTGACGCGACTCATTCTTGACTGGCTGGGTAGAGCACAGAAAGCTTAGCCAGAGAACCATTAGAAGAGCCGGCGGACCGCTCTGGGTAGATCGCACAAAATCGCAGTTCGAAAAAGCGACTGTATGCTTTTCCACGATTCCAATGTCCGGATTGGGGAAACACCACTGTCTGGAAGGGGTCGAAGGACTAAACCGCTCGCGCGGTATGGGGCTCTGATCAGGCGTCGGTGAGTGAATGAGACAGGGGTTCTGTTTATGTTGATGAACGAGGCAATCGGCCTCGGTTCACAACAGGAGCAGAGCCATGAACTCAGCGACTCAAGCCATCAGCCCGCTGCGTCAACGCATGATCGAGGACATGCGCATGCGCAAGTTCTCGCCCAAGACCCAGAACGCGTACATCCGTGCCGTGCGGCGGTTTGCCGCATTCCTGGGCCGCGCGCCCGACTCGGCCAGCGACGAGGATCTGCGCCGCTACCAATTGCACCTGGTCGTTCAGGGTATCTCGCCGATCTCGCTCAACGCGACGATCACCGGACTGAAGTTCTTCTTCGAGTTCACGGTGGGCGACCCCGAGCGCATGGCCAAGATGACCCCGGTGCAGGTGCCGCACAAGCTGCCGGTCATACTGAGCCGCGAGGAGGTGGCGCGCCTGATCGAATCGGCCGGGAACCTGAAGTACCAGGCAGCGCTATCGGTGGCCTACGGCGCCGGATTGCGCGCCAGCGAAGTCATGGCGCTGAAGGTCGGCGATATCGACAGCCAGCGCATGGTCCTGCGCGTTGAGCAAGGCAAGGGCCACAAGGATCGTTACGCCATGCTTCCGCCCGTGCTGCTCGAGCGCCTGCGCGCCTGGTGGCGCTACGCCCGTGCGCAGGGCAAGATGCTCGATGGCGGGTGGCTGTTTCCCGGCCAGAATCCGATCGATCCACTGACCCCTCGGCAGCTGAACCGGGCGGTGCACGCCGCCGCTGTGGCAGCGCGCATCGACAAGCGCGTCTCGATGCATACCTTGAGGCATTGCTTCGCCACTCACCTGCTCGAGCAGAAGGTCGATATCCGCGTGATCCAGGTTCTGCTCGGACACAAGCAGCTCGAGACCACCGCGCTGTATACCCAGGTGGCCACCGAGATCCTGCGCGAGGTCATCAGTCCGCTGGAGGCAGTGCGACCTTCGTAGAGGGCGTTCGTGCAACGCCCCGCCCTGGAGGTCGCGGACATCTTCCGCGCCCACGGGCCGGCCTGGCGGCGAGCGCAGCACGGCCACTTGAGCCTCGGTCAGCTCAAGGTGATGTCGGCCATCGAACAGTGCCGCAGCGCGGCGCTGGGGGGACATGTACTGCGTTGCGACGCCTGCGAGCAGGTCGCGATCGCCTACAACTCCTGCCGCAATCGGCATTGCCCGAAGTGCCAGGCACTCGCCGCGCGCCGCTGGCTCGAGGCCCGGCAGGCCGACCTGCTGCCGTTGGACTACTACCATGTGGTGTTCACCCTGCCGGCGCCGATCAGTGCCATCGCCTACTACAACAAGACGGTGATCTACGACCTGTTGTTCGAGATCGCCGCGCAGACGCTGCGCACCATCGCCGCCGACCCGAAGCATCTCGGCGCGCAGATCGGTGTGACGCTGGTCCTGCACACCTGGGGTTCGGCGCTGACCCACCATCCCCATGTGCATGGCATCGTTCCGGGCGGTGGCCTCGCCCCCGACGGCGAGCGCTGGGTTGCCTGCAAGCCGGGCTTCTTCCTGCCGGTGCGGGTGCTCTCGCGGCTGTTCCGCCGTCGCTTCCTCGAGGAACTGGCCACTGCGCATCACAGCGGCCGGCTGCAGTTCTTCGGTGAGTTCGTGGGACTGGCCGACGCGCGAGCATTCGCCGCTTGGCTCGCGCCGCTGCGCGAAGTGGAATGGGTCGTCTATGCCAAACGCCCCTTTGCCGGGCCAGCGGCGGTGCTCGCCTATCTGTCCCGCTACACGCACCGGGTGGCGATCTCGAACCAGCGCCTGCTGGCACTCGACGACCGGGGCGTCACCTTCCGCTGGAAGGATTACCGCGCCACGGGGAAGACGCGCCACAAGACCATGACGCTCCATGCCGAGGAGTTCCTGCGCCGCTTCCTGTTGCATGTTCTGCCCGGCGGCTTGCACCGCATTCGCCACTACGGGCTGCTCGCCAATGCCGGACGCCGCGAGCATCTCGCCCGGGCGCGTGAACTGCTGCACGTCGTTCCTACCGCAGCGCAACCGCCGGCGTTGGTTGAGGCGCCGGTCGCCATCGTCCCGCCCACCTTCGTCTGTCCGCACTGCGGCGCGGCGATGATCCTCATCGAGACCTTCGTCCGCGGCGAACCGATTCGCGCGCCGCCCACGCTGCGAGTCGCGGCATGAGCACCGGCATCGGTTGCATCAACAGTACGTCCGCTCTGCATCGGCCACCGCCGATAGCGGACGGCTTTGCCTTACGCGGCCAGAACGTCCCCTCTCGGCCGTCGCGTCATCCCCGAATCCGGCCCCGCATCATCGCCATCGCGCATCGGCGCGATGTCATCCGCCGATTCATCGGCCGGTTGGCGCCATCGCGCCCACTGCGACCAGTCAAATCCCCATAGCGGCTTAGCTTCCCCGAACGGCATCGGGGCATGCCGCGGTTTCCTCCCTCGAGGCTTGTCCGACGCCTGCCCGCGTGGCGTCATCACGTCCGCGCACGCCTGTGTTTGCGGGCAGGCATCTGACAAACCTTAACGCCGCCGGCCATTCAAAGCGCTTCAAGCAGCTTGCCCAGGCCCCCATCTGAGATCCTGGAAATGGAAGCACGCATCACGACCAGCTCAGATTGGCCGGGCGAAACGGTGACGTGACTAGATTAGCATTGGCCAGCGCTGCCTGTGATGCACGATGACACGTAGTCAGCCTATTGCCCGGCTGCGTCGCTGAAGCGCACCCAGCGCTTCCCGTCGAACCGCTGAAGCTGCAGCTGCTTGATGGTGCGGTAGTCCGTGCTGGAGGTGCTGATACGGATACCCGGCAGCAGCATCGGCAGCTCCAGTTCCTTCAGCTGCGTCGCCTGCGCCATGACGTTCTCGCGGGTCAGATTGTCTCCGCACTGCTGCAATACGTGCACCAAGGCCTGTGCGAAGGTGTACCCGAAGACGTTGAACCAGTCGGTGACGTCGCCTTCGGGATAGTACTTCTTCATCCAGGCCAGCCAGGCCTTCATCGCCGGGTCGTCTCGCCACTGAGGGTCGGTTGGGTCCTTCAGGAACGACGCGGCGATCAGCCCCACTGACTTCTCCAGGCCCGCGGGTCTGAGTGCCGACCCGACCGATGTTCCCGGGTGCGCGACGATGTGCAGCGGATGCCAGCCGATGTCGTAGGTCTTCCGGATCGACAGCGCGGCGAACTTCGGCGAGGCGAACGTGAACAACGTGTCGGCCCCCGAGCTCTTCAGCGCGATGATCTGGGAGTCGATGGTGGGATCGGTGACTTCGTAGGAGGCCTCGGCGACGATCATGCTCGCCGCCTTCTGGGCCCAGGGCGTCCTTCAGGCCCTTGAGATAGTCCTTCCCGAAGTCGTCGTTCTGGTACAGCACGCCGATTTTCGCGTTGGGATGGCTCTTCAACAGCCACGCGGCGTGGACGGCAGCCTCCGTGCTCTGATCGTGCATGAGCGCCATGGTCCACGGGAAAGTGCTGCGGGTCGGCCCATTTGTTGCCGATGGCCGCGACGAAGAGATGCGGCACCTTCTTGGCGTTGAGGTACTTATGAATCGCCGTAGTTCGTCGGCGTGCCGAAGGGGCTGAACACGAGCAGCACGTCCTCCTGCTCGACCAGCCTGCGCGTCTGCTCTACGGTTCTGGGCGGGCTGTAGCCGTCGTCCAGACTGATGAGTTCGATCTTCCGGCCGCCGATACCGCCTTGGTCGTTGAGCATCCTGAAGTAAGCGGCTTCGGCCCGTCCCAGCGTCGCCCATGCCGACACCGGTCCGCTGTAGGGCATCGTCTGCCCGATCTTGATCGCGGAGTCGGTGACCCCCGGGCCATACTGCTTGTCGGCGAAGACCGCCTGACTCGATGCTGCGAGAACGGCAACGAAGAAAAGGCAGCTCCACTTCGGCGTCATCATCTTCTCCAGCAGTAGCCAGCGGCAGGGATGGGGAAGCGCGGATCTATCCGCGCGCGAACGCGCGCCCGTTCGGCTTCAGCCGGATGCCCGGCGCCAGGTTCTTCCAGGGAAAGTCGCTGGGGTCGGCGAGCATGGGTCCGGGCGCCTTGCACACCAGGATCTCTTCCGCGATGGGCGCGAAGTCGGCGCGGAAGTGCACCGAGCTCTTGTTGACCAGGATGGCCTGCTGCGTCGGCTCGATGCCGACGAAGCGATACAGCTCCTGATCGGCCATCTGCGGCTTCTCGCATGTCACCACCACCCGCACGCCGCCGATCTTCAGGCAGGCGGAGGGCCCGAGGCTCATGCGGGCGCCGCGGTAGAAGGGTCCGGTGCAGGTGAGCTTGCCGTCGGACAGCCGCTCTACGACGAAGCGGCCATGAAACGGTGCGTCGCCCGGGATGTTCGACTTGCCGCCCAGGGCGATCTCGATGGTGGCCGCCTTGCCCCGCCTCGTGCGCCGCCTTCGCGGCTGCCGGATCGACCATGAGTCCGAGCGCCGCGCGCTGCGCGTTTGCGCCCACCAGCGCACGCAGCATACCGGTGGTGTCCGATGCGCCGCCCGCACCCGGGATTGTCCTGCGTGTCGGCGATGACCACGGGCCGACTGGCATGGGCCGCTAGCGCTATGGCCCGTCGCACTCCTTCCTCAGGCGTGTACACCGGGCAGTCGAAGGCCGACTCGTGTTCCTGCACTGCATCGCGCAACGCGTCGGCGACGCGACTGGCGGCAGCAGGGTCCTCGGCATAGGCGATGACCGTCGGTCCGCATTCCGGGAAATCCGCCGCCGGGAAGCCCGGCGCGAAGGAGAGCGAAGCCACCGAGCCGTCCTCCAGGCGCGCCAGCTCCTCGTAGATCGACTTGGCGGGCTCCAGCATCGTGCACTGCGTCTGCAGCGGGATCAGGAACGGCACGCGGCGTGCGCTGAGCCTTGGGCGCGGCGCGTCCGCGAGCCGCCGCTGAAGGAAGCGCGCCACTCTCGCGCCGGTTTCGGCCATGTCGATGTGCGGATAGGTGCGGTATGCGATCAGCACGTCGGCGTGCTCCAGCATCCTCTGCGTGACGTTGGCATGCAGGTCCAGGCTGGCCACGACCGGGATGTCGGGGCCGACGACAGCACGCACGCGCGACAGCAGTTCGCCCTCGCCGTCGTTCGAGGTGCTCCGTGACCATGGCACCGTGCAGGTCCAGATAGACGGCATCCAGCTTCCCGGCCGATCTCAGCGCGTCGACGATCATACCCGCGATGCGCTCGTACGCGTCCTCGGTGACGTGCGCCGACGGGCTTGCCGCCGCCCACGCCGTGGGGACGAGCTGATGCGTGGTCTTGCGCATGACCTCGACGAAGCCCGCGACCGGAAGGTTGATTCCGCGCGTGCCGTCGAGGATGTCGCCGCCTTTGAGCAGCGGCGGCCAGGCGCCGCCGCGGGCGAAGTCGTCGAAGGTGGCCTTGCTCGGGGCGAAGGTGTTGGTTTCGTGCTGGAAACCGCCGATGGCGATGCGCATAAGGGCCGTGATTCGTGATCGCGTACGTAAATCAGGCAAGCACGTTACCACGGATCAACTCTCGCTCGGCCCTTTACACATCTTTACGCTCCCGAAAAACCCCGGCAAGACCACGCACCTACCATGCGTTAGTGCGCTGCATTCGCGGCGCGACAAACCGCTAAAGGAGACAAGCATGAGCGAGCAGAATCCGAAGACACCCGAAGTTCAACCTCCCTCCACGAAGCGAAACCGTCGCAAGTTCTTCGGCGGCCTGGCCATCGGCGGATTGCTGGGCGCGCTGGCGGCCACCAGTTTCAACGTGTGGTCGCAGGCGCAGGGCGGTCCCGACGGCGGGCAGGCCGCGGCTGCTGGGGGCACAAGCGCACGAGCGCGATGACGCCCGAGGAGCGGGCGGCACGCGCCGACTTTGCGACGCAGTGGGTGCTGAGCCGCGTCGACGCGACCGAGGAGCAGAAGACGCGCATCAAGGCCATCGTGCAGGACGCGATCAAGGACCTGAGCCAGGTACGCGAGCAGCATATGAAGAATCGCCAGGCTTTCATGGAGACGCTGTCGCAGCCCACGGTGGACCGCGCGGCGCTCAAGCAGATCCGCGCCTCCGAGATGCAGCTGGCCGAGTCGGCTTCGGACCGGTTCGTGACTGCGATCGCGGACGCGGCCGACGTGCTCACGCCCGAGCAACGCAGCAAGCTGGTCGAGATGGCCAATCAGTTCCGCCGCTGGTAAGCGGTCCTGGACGGAGCGCAGACCGTAGCCTGGACGGAGCGAAGCGTAGTCCGGGAGGGGAGGGGGAGGTCATCGACCCCGGATCCCACCTCCCGGATTCCGCCGCGCTCCATCCCGGACTACGAGCTCGCCTGATGCCGCGCTACCATCCGCGACTGGGTCTCCATCTGAGTGCTGACGCCTCACATGGCCGAACGCGTGTTGATGATCGAGGATGACCAAGGCCTGTCCGCCATGGTCGGCGAATACCTCGAGCCCCTGGGCGTGCGCATCACTGCTTGTCCCACTGCAGCCGAGGGCCTGAAGCTGCTGGGCAAGGACGCCTTCGACGCACTGATCCTGGACGTCATGCTGCCGGATGTCGACGGCTTCGAGGTGTGCAGGCGCGTGCGAGCCGAGCACGACATCCCGATCCTGATGCTGACCGCGCGCGGCGACGAGATGGATCGCATCGTCGGACTGGAGCTGGGCGCGGACGATTATCTGCCCAAGCCCTTCAACCCGCGCGAGCTGCTGGCGCGGTTGCGTGCCATCCTGCGCCGACGCCCCGCGGCGGGCAGCAAGCGTGAGCAGATCCTGCGCTTTGGTCGGTTGGAGATCGACCGCGATGCGCGTGTCGTGCGCGTGGACGGGGATGAGCGGCCGGTCACCAGCTATCAATTCGATCTGCTCTGGGCGCTCGCGACGCATGCCGGCCGAGTGATGTCGCGCGAGGCGCTGATGGACACCCTGCGGGGCGAGCAGTTCGAGGCGTTCGACCGCAGCCTGGATGTCCACATTTCGCGCATCCGCGCCGCCATCGAGGACGATCCCAAGCACCCACGCCGCATCATCACCGTGCGCGGCGCCGGCTACGTCTTCGCCAAGCACCAGGACGCCTGATGCGCAGGCTGTACCTCCAGATCTATCTCGCTTTCGTCGGCATCCTGCTGCTGTTCGGCGTTGCTCGTCTCGATCGCCTGGTGGCTGATCCCGGGCGACGATCAGGACCGCCGTCCGCTCGACGGCATGGGGGCGTTGCTCGGCGAAGTGCTGCCCGCGCCCGATCGCCCGCTGCCCGAGCTGCAAGCACGGGTGGACCGCCTGGCGCACCAGTTCAACGCCGACATCACGCTGCGGGCCCGCGACGGAGGACTGCTGGCGCATGCGGGCGAGGCGCTGCCGGCAGCACCGCCCGGGCGTGACACAAGCGGCTGGGTCCGATCGCCCGGTGGTCCGATAATCGCGTTGTTGCTCCCCGATGGGCGCTGGGTGCTGGCGCGCTGGCACAGGCATCACCGTGCCTACGGGTTGCTGGGTGCGTTGCTGCTTCTGGCGGCTGCCATCGCCATCGGCGCCTATCCCGTCGTGCGCCGGATCACCGGCCGGCTCGAGCGATTGCAGGCTCGCGTCGACGCGCTGGGCGCAGGCCACCTCCAAGCGCGCGTGCAGGTCGAGGGCTGCGACGAGGTCGCGGAGCTGGCGCGCAGCTTCAACCGCGCGGCCGAGCGCATCGAGCGCCTCGTCAATGCGCAGAAGACGGTGCTGGCCAGCGCTTCGCACGAGCTGCGCTCGCCGCTGACGCGGATGCGCATGGCGGTCGAGCTGTTGCCCGGCACCGATCGGCCCGAGTTGCGCGCACGCCTGTCCAAGGATATCGAGGAGCTGGATGCGCTGATCGGTGAGCTGTTGCTGGCGAGCCGCCTCGATGCGCTCGACCACCTCGGCAGCACCGAAGAGGTCGATCTGCTCGCGCTTCTGGCGGAAGAGGCCTGCCCGCACCGGTGCCGAGGTCAGCGGAGAGGCGGTGAGCATTCGCGGCGATCCGCGCATGCTTCGGCGGCTGATTCGCAACCTGCTGGAAAACGCACGCCGTCATGCCGGCGGTGCGACAGTCGAGGCTTCGGTGCATCCTCTTGGGGCGGGCGGGGTCCGGCTGACGGTCGCGGACCGCGGTCCCGGCGTCTCGGAGGGTGAACGCGAACGCATCTTCGAGCCCTTCTATCGTCCGTCAGGCGCAAAGGAGAGCGACGGCGGAGTGGGCCTGGGGCTCTCGCTGGTGCGCCAGATCGCGCGCCGGCACGGCGGGGATGTGCGCTACGTGCCGCGCGAAGGAGGCGGGAGCCTGTTCGAGGTGGACCTTCGCAGCATAAGCTGAGCAGATGCCAAGCTGCGGCGACGGCCGCAACCGTATCGAGACTGCCGTCGGCGGATCACTCCGTGGATCCTCTGAACTGCCTCAGTCGTATGACGTCAACTGAGTTCGCAGAAAGCCTGCATGGCTGACGTCGTCGCAGCGCCGTTCAGGTTCGCTGAGCGCGCTCCGGCCGCTTGCGACGGCGTAGCGCATGGAAATCGTCGAGCTCCCAGGGACGCATCGCCAGGATCAGACTGGCAGGCCGGCGCTCGCCCACCGGCAACAGCGCATCGTCGTTGTGCATCTCGGAGAACTCGTTGGCCAAGCGCTTGAGCCGTGCCAGCATCGCCTGCGCTGATGCGCGCGACAGCATGCCGTTGATCGAGCAGCAGGATCTCGTCCGGGCCGTCGAAGCGCGAGCGGAAGTACTCGTTCTGCGCGCGGGATCGGAAGAACTGGTGGATCGGACCATCGGGCCGCCAGGTAGAAGGTGCGCGCGACCAGCAGCTTGACCTGATTGTTGGGCAACAATTCCAGGAACTTGATGCGCTCGAGCTTGAGCAGCAGCTGGATGCACTCGGTCTTCGACAGGTTGTAGGTGTCGACGATCTGCTCGAAAGTGAGCTGGTTCAAGACGCACACGGCGACCAGGAACAGCTTGCGGTCGCGCACGATCTCCTTCTCCTGGTCGGGGCGTGAGCTGCGCGACGTGGCTGGCGACGCTGTCGACCTCGCGCGCAAGCTCGCTCAAGGCTGGTGCTCGCCAGCTCGCAGATGCGGTCCAGGCGCTCCAGCGTGAAGTGGGTACGCGAGAACATGCGCTTGACGCTCGCCTCGCTCATCCGCAGCCCCTTGGCCACTTGACCGTAGGTCATCTTGCGGGCCTTGAGGGTCCGCTTCAAGGCCTCGATCAGCGCCGCTGCTTGAGTCATCTCCCCTCCCTCCCTGGTTGGTAGCCCCAGTTAATACCAGACGGCTCAGAGTGAGCAACGTCTCGCGACGCGCTTCCGCTGTGATCTGCACCCGCAGATCATGCGTCCACGCACGACGGGCAGGGGAAGCAGTGAAGTCCGCCAGCGCGAACAATGACCAACCGGGAATGAAAGGGGAGAGACGATGAACGCCACACCGAAAACAAACACTCTGGCCGCCGCCTTCGCCGCCGCCGCGCTCAGCGCGCCGCAACGACCGGCCCCCGCACCCACATCCACACCGGTCCCCTCGCCCCAACTCGAACCAAACCGCCCCACGACATTGACGGAGGACGAGCTTCTGCTGGCTGTCCTGCGTCACAGCCTGACCCGGGCGGATCAGTTCATCGCGCGCCGTACCCTGCTGCGAGCCGCGCCCTGGGAAGACGCGCTGATCTGAGAGCGCTGGCTGTCCAGCAACCCCCTCAGCGGCACGGGGTGCCGGTCAGAGCACCCCGTACTTGTCGTAAACCTGGCCCAGCAGCCGCCCCTGCCGCAGCTCGACGCGCGTGCGGTCCTCTCCCTGCGCTTTCTCCCTTGCCTTGGCTATCACTGCCGCCTCATGCTCTTGCGGGATGACCACCACGCCGTCTGCGTCTCCGAACACGACGTCTCCGCTGCGCACCGCTACGCCTGCGCACTCCACCGGGATATCGCGCTGCCATCATCCGGGCGCGGCCTTTGGTGTCTAGGGGTCCGATGCCGCCGTGGAACACGGGGAAGCGCATGGCGCGGATCTGACGGACGTCGCGCACCAATCCATCCGTTACGCAGCCGGCCGCGCCGCGAGCGAGGCTAGCCGTCGACAGCAGCTCACCCCACGGTGCGATGCGCTCGGTCGGCCCGCCGCAGGCCAGCACCGCGACCTCCCTCGGCTTCAGATCGTCCACCAGTGCGATCTCCACTTCGTAGGGGTTTTCGCCCGAGCGGACCGAGTACACCGGCATGTACAGTCCGGTGCGCGCCCGTCCGACCAAGGTCAGCGTCTCGTCCAGCGGCCGGATAAACGGCTTCATCGCGCGGTCCGTCAAGCCCAGGCTGTCCATCACGTCGGACAGCAGAGCCGCACTCAGCGCTGCGAGCTCGGAGAGATCAATCGGTTTCATGGCCGTCTGTGGGTTTCGGGGCGAAGAATGAGATGATCTTACTCCGTCCTCGGCAGCGCGACGCTCATGCCTCAATGGGCTCAGCGTGATCGATCCGCGGAACCCTCTACGAACTGATGGTGGCGAGCTTTCCCAGCGACTCTCCCGCGACACGAAAGATCGTCCAGTCGTCCAGCGGCTGCGCGCCGAGCGATTTGTAGAACTCGATGGCCGGCGCATTCCAATCCAGCGCGGACCATTCGAAGCGGCCGCACCCGCGCTGGTGGGCGATGCGCGCCACATGCAGCAGCAGTGCACGTCCGTAGCCTCGTCGGCGGAATTGCGGCTTCACGTAGAGGTCTTCGAGCCATAGTCCGCGCTTGCCGAGGAACGTGGAGAAGTTGTGGAAGAACACGGCGAAGCCGACCGGCGCATCGCGCTCGAAGGCCAGGAGCACTTCCGCGCCGGGATGCGGGCCGAACAGGGAATCCAGCAGGGTCTGCTCTGTCGCCGTGACCAGATGGCTGAGCCGCTCGTACTCGGCCAGCTCGCGAACGAACCCCAGGATCAGCCCAACGTCTGCGGGTCCGGCCGGACGGATGATGAGGTCATGGGGTTTTTCGCTCACTGTGTTTCCTCCCGGAAGTCGAAGTCGCGGTACCGGTGCGTGCTGGCTTCCGAGGCCGGAGGGCTTTCGGGGAGCCCGTGCAACGGTCTCCACGGTGTCCGAGGGCCAGTCGCATCGGCTGGGCCTGCGCCTCAGCGCGGATCCATTGCACGAACCGCCCGACTTCGGGGCGCCCGCGTGCGGACGCGGCTTGCACCACCCAGTAGCCGCGGTCGGTGGCAGCCCGCGCCACCAGGGGTATGACGAGGCTGCCATCTTGCAGCAGGTCCTGCACGAGTGGTGAGCGCCCCAGCGCCACGCCCTGCCCAGCAAGTGCGGCGCGCACGACTTGGTCGTAGTAGTTGAACGCCAGTGATCCAGCCGGCTTCAGCCCCGGGACACCTGCCGTCTCCAGCCAGTGGCTCCAGGACAGCCATGGCGATGGGTTGTCCGGGTCGTCGAGATGCAGCAGCACGTGATGGCGCAGGTCGCTCGGCTCGCGCAGCGGCCGCCCGGGCGCATCCAGCAATGCCGGGGAGCAGACGGGCAGCAACTCTTCGTTGAACAACCACTCCGCCCCCTTGGGCGTCGTCGTGTGGCGGGCAATAGCGGATCGACACGTCGATGCGCTCGCGGTCGAGATTCAGGATGCGGTCGCTGGCGGCAATGCGTACCTCCACTTCCGGAAAGGACTTCTGGAAGCTGCTCAGTCGCGGGACCAGCCACAGGGCGCAGAAGCCCAGGGTCGAGGTGACGGTGACCACCGAAGGGCCGGTTCGGCGCGAGAGCCCCTCCATGGCGTCGCTCACTTGGCGCAGCGCGCTGCTCACCGCGCGATACAAGCGCTCGCCCTGCTGGGTCAGCCGCAGGCCCTTGGGCTGGCGCAGGAACAGCGTCACGCCCAGACGATCCTCCAGCGTCTTGATCTGGCGGCTGACGGCCGATTGCGTGATGAACAACTCGTCAGCGGCGCGCGTGAAGTTCAAGTGCCGAGCTGCCGCCTCGAAGCCCCGCAGCAGGTCCAGGGAGGGGGCTGCTGAGGTCGGATCAGTCATTCCGCTGGCTCATGCACCGCATTCCGAAATGTCGTTTTACCGCAGGCGGCGGGCTGGGGACAATGTCGCCTGCAATGATCTTTCGGAATGGTGCGCAGGTCAACGCTCCGTCCGGCGCGGGGGCCTGAAGGAGGTCTGTCATGAGGCTGTTGCTAGGTCAGTCGAAGTTGGGCCTCGAGCCCGATCAATTGGTCGCCGTGCGCGACGCCAAGGGCGTGCGTGTCGCATGCTTAAGCGGGGCGCTGTGGATCACGCAGGAGAAGAGCACCGCAGACGTGATCCTGGAGGCCGGGCAGTGCACTGTCATCGATAGTCCGGGCCTGACGCTGGTGATGGCGCTGAGGCCGTCCACGTTGCGCGTCACCGAGCCGCGCGTCGCAGGCCTTTGGAACGCGCTGCTAGGCTGGCTCCGGCCAGCCGTTGGCGGTCCTACGGTTGCGTTCTAAGCGCTGCGCGAATCCGGCCGCGATGTGGTCCAGGCCCGTGTCTGCCTCGGCGGCCGCGGGATGGGCGCGCGGTTGCGACCCGCGCGGCGCGTCACAACGCGATGTAAAACCTCCCGACGCGCACTGATCTCGGCGGGTGTGGCGTCTGGCAGCGCGTCAAGCTCCGCTTGTACCAAACTTACGGCGGATATCCTCGATGCGAGCGCGATTGACGCCGAAGTCGCTGTAGCCCAGACGCGAGGCCGAGCGCACGTGGATGATCTTGGCGTTGGGCTCGAACCAGAACTCTACATCGTCTACGAAGCCCATCAGAGCGCTCGCGTACTCGGCGTACACATAGTCATTGGTGCGGGAGATGATGCGCGTGCGCGGCGTAGCCACGATGATCTTGATCAGCGCCTCCCTCGCGCGCTCGGGTGAGCTGGTGTAACTCAGGGGCGCAATCGCGTGGCCCGCGTCCTGTGCCTGGCTGCTGACCGCGTTGGGTGAGCTGGGCGGCGGCTTGAGCCTCCCGTTCTTCACGCCCAGATCGTTCGGGCGTTTGCCGCTGAATAATCCCATCTATCCTCCTCGACTGTCCGCCGCGGTGCACGCCAAGCGATGGGCGTGCCTGCCCACGACTCGTGGCGCAAGCCCATTCTGCTAGACTTTGCACTGGTTGAAAACGCCGGTCTCGGGATCCGCCGAATGTTGAAGGGAAAATCAGCCATCGTCACCGGTTCCACCAGCGGCATCGGCTTGGGTATCGCGCAGGCGCTGGCGGCACAGGGCGCCAGCGTCATGCTCAACGGCTTCGGGCACGCGGATGAGATCAAGAGCATCCGCAAGCGCCTGGAGCAGGAGCACGGTGTGAGCGTGGTCTACTCGGGCGCGGACATGCTCCGTCCTGCGCAGATTCACACCATGGTGGCGGAGGCGGTGCAGATCTTCGGCAATGTCGACATCGTGGTGAACAACGCCGGCATCCAATACGTTGCCCCGGTGGAAGAGTTCCCGCCAGACAAATGGGATGCCATCCTCGCCGTCAATCTCAGCTCGGCGTTTCACACCATTCGGGCAGCGCTGCCCGGGATGAAGGCGAAAGGCTGGGGCCGGATCGTGAACATCGCTTCCGCCCACGGACTGGTAGCCTCGCCCTTCAAGTCGGCCTATGTCGCGGCCAAGCACGGCCTGGTGGGGCTGACCAAGACGGTGGCTCTGGAGACCGCCGGCAGGGGCGTCACCTGCAACGCGATCTGCCCGGGCTACGTGCGCACGCCGCTGGTCGAGAAGCAGATCGACGATCAGGCCAAAGTCCACAACATCCCACGCGAAGAGGTGATCGCGAAGGTCATCCTGGAGCGCCAGCCGAGCAAGGCGTTCGTCAAGACCGACGAGGTGGCCGCGCTCACATTGTTCTTGTGCAGCGAGGCAGCCGCTTCCATAACCGGCGCCAGCATCAGCATCGACGGAGGGTGGACGGCGCAGTGACGGAGGTGTCGAGATGAACACGATCGTAGCCACGACCGATGGCCCGTATGAGCTGCGCGGGAATTTGGAGATCGTTACCGCAGAGGGCAAGCTGCTGGCGAAAGAAACCGAAACGTGGCTGTGCCGCTGCGGCCAGTCAGCCAACAAGCCATACTGCGACGGCAGCCACGAGAAGACCGGGTTTCGCGACGGCAGCAGCCCTCAGCCGCAATCGCCTGGCGCGCAGCCGGGCACTGGCGGCGTGCTGCGCGTGGGGTTGCGCGTCAATGGGCCGCTGCGCATCGAAGGCCGCTGCGAGGTTCGTCATCCGGTCGTGGGCCTGATCTTCGCCGGCGAGCAAACTGCGCTCTGCCGCTGCGGGCAGTCGGGCAAAAAACCGTTCTGCGACGGGACGCACCGGCAGGTCGGATTCGTCGCGTGAGCGGGTCTTCACAGGATCACCGCTAACTTGATCCAGGCTCTGAGTTCCGTCTCCGCGGGACGCATGCTACTGGTCGCAGCTATGGACAGACGACGACGCCTCTATTTGGCCGCGGCCCTGCTGGTGGCGGCGGGTTGCACACCTACCACGCTGGTTCATGAATGGAAGAGCCATGACTACACAGGACGCCCGTTCGACCGCGTGCTAGTGCTCGCTGCCAGCTCGGACGCCGAAGACCGGCGCGTCTATGAAGATGCATTTGTCCAGGAGCTCGCGGCGATGGGCGTGACGGCGGTGGCCGCGCACGCGGTTATCCAGGCAGACGGGGAAGTGCCCGAGGAGCGCATTCTGCAAGCTGTCGGCGAGGTCCAGGCCAACGCCGTGTTGACGATGCGTATGATCGGCAAAGACCCGAAGACCGGCTCCTACTCGCCGCCGCCCCTGCAGCCCGGGGCTAAGGCAGACTTCTATGCAGTCTATCAGGCGGGCATGATCAAGCAGACTCCGCCCCAACCCTATGGTTACGGGGTTTACACGCTCGAGAGCAGCTTGTGGGATGCGAAAGACGAATCGCTCGTATGGTCCAGCACCTCGCAGACCTTCCAACCCTATAGCGCGCCCACTATAGCGAAGGAGCTGTCTGACGTCGTCGTCAAGGCCCTTCGCAAGCAGCAACTCCTTTGACCCACGCACTCATTCTCATCGCTGTTGGCATGACGCTCGCCGTCGCGCTTCCAGCAGGGGCGCAGAAGATCTACAAGCAGCAGTTGCCCGATGGCACAGTGGTCTACGCCGATCACCGAATCAAGGGCGCGAAGCTCCTCTACCAAGTCACCATGCCGGATGCGCAAGCGCAGCCGGTCGAGCGGGCCGCTCCATCCCGCCCGAACGCCGAGTCCGCGGCACTGGACAAGCGCCTGCGCGAGCGCGCGAATGCGCTTGACCGGGCGCAGCGCGAGGTCGTGGACGCCGAGCGGGCACTCGGGGAGGCCAAGCGTCAGCTCGAGGCGGGGAAGGAGCTGCTGCCGGGAGAGATCCAAAGCTCGGCGACGGGCAGCACGCGCCTGCTGCCTGAATACCACGACCGCGTCAAGAAGCTCGAAGACGACGTCGCGAAGGCGCAGGCGCGTCTGGATCGCGCTTACTCAGAGCGAAATCAGCTGCGCTAGCCGCGTCATCGCCCGGTGCCGCGCACCTCCTCGAGCCGTTTGCGCGCCTCCGCCACGGCGGCTTCGAGCGTCTTCTGACGCTCCCAGTATTCGTCGGTGAGGCGGCTGGCGCCGCCCGCGGTGCCTTGACGCTCGCCTGGCAGCGGCTCTTTGCCAGCGGCTTGCGCTGCTTCGGCGTCGCGCAACGCCTGCTCCGCCTGCTGGATCTCATCTTGACGCCCTGCCTGCTGCCCCCGTTGCAGCTCGCGCTGCTGCAGCGCGCTCTCGTCCTTGGGTCCCACCGGCTGCACACCGGTCTTCTCGGCCGGCGGCTTCAGCGTCTCGACGCGCTTGGCTCCCGGCGCTGGCTCGGCGCCGTAGATGACGCGACCGTCCGGCATGGTCGACTTATAGATGACTTGGGCCGAACCCGACGCGGCCCACACAAGGACCGCGGCCGTAGCAGCGCGAAAGAGAAGCTTGGTCATGGAAGGTCAGTGTCCTGTCCAGTTGGTTCTCGTCACGTTTTCGGATAGGAACCCCTGAGACTTGAGGCTAGTCGTTTTCTTGTTTGAATCGCTCAGTTGGAACGATGCGACTACCTTCTGGAAATCGGGATAGTAGGTGTCGAAGTAGTACAGCATGGGCGCCCCGTAGCCAATGTCGTAGTAGGCGGACTTGTCCGCGAAGCCGTAGACGACGCGCTGGATTTCGAGTCCGCGGTTGTTCTTGTAGCGGACCCCGACTCGGAAGCCCGCATGACCAGCGATCTCCGCGGGCTCGTTCTCCATGACGGTGAGCGCGGCGGTGAACTGGTCTTGGCTCTTCATCTGGGCGATCTCCAGTTCCGCCAGCTCCGCCGGCAGCATCTCCGGGGTGGCAGCCTTCTTGATTTTCGGAAACGCCTCCTTCACCGGCCGTTTGGTGATGGCGATGACCTCCAGCAGAAACCCGTTGCGGCTGGCGAGCAACGTGGCGTTGTCCGGGGTGGCCTGCTTGATCCAGCCGATCGGCAGTTCCACAGTGTAGCTCTTGTCTGGCCCTTCGTTGCGTGGGGTGTCGACGCGACTCGGCACCTGCGCGCAGCCGACGAACAGCAGGACAAGCAGCAGCGTGATTACTGGTTTCATGGCTGGCCTCCCGCCTTCGTCCTTGCGGTCTTCAAATAGCTCTCTACATACTTGCGGTCCGGTGCCGACGGTGCCAGCTGCAGGTAGCGATCCAGGTAGGTTTGTGCGTCCACATAGTGATTGGCCTTCAAGCGCAGCACGCCGAGCGCGCGGTAGCTCGGGGCAAACTCGGGCGCTGCTTCGATCGCCTTAAGATACGCTTCCTCCGCGAGCTTGATATCCCCTTCCTGGGCGCGCAAGCGATAGGCTTCGCCGAGGTAGTAATCGGCCTGCGGCGGCAGGTCCGCCCGGCGCTCCGGATCGCTGAGCATGATCAGCGCGCTCTTCGCTCGTCCCATCGACAGCATCATGTCCAGATTGTCGAGGCGCACCTGCAGCATCCTATTCGTATAGTCGGCGGCGGAGTTACCATCCCCCCCGGGTGGCAACGCGGCCGACAGCTTCTTCATGTTCTCCACGCGATCGACGAGCTTGGGGTGGGTGGCGAAGAAAAAAGGCTCCTTGATATCCTCCGCCTTGATCTCGGCGATCAGGTGCTCGAACACTCGGGGCGACTCGTGCACGTCGTACCCCGCCTTCCTCAGCCGCGCGAAGCCTTGCACGTCGGCTTCGGTTTCCATCTCGCGCGAGAAACCGTACATGGAGCGTTACCGCGATGAGCTGCGGCAGGATCGGCACCACCATGCCGGCCAAGGTGCCGAACGCCGCACTGTCCTTGACGCTCGTGTGGCTCTGGAAGCCGTGCCGGTGGGTGAAGTGGGTGCCTTCGTGGCCAGAAGCGTGGCGAGCTGGGCCTCATTGTGGAAGCGAGCCAGCAACCCCTGGTTGATGTAGATGCGCCCGTTGGGCAGCGCAAAGGCATTCAATTGCGCCGATTTCAGGACGGCGACCTGCATATGGCCCTTGAACTCTGGAAACAACCGGTCCAGCACGCCCTGAACATATGCAGTGGTCGCCTCGCTCTCATAGATCACCCCGCCGCGGGCGAGCGCCTGCGCCATTTCGTCGCCCTGGCTCCAGACGCGCCGCTCATTGCCGGTCACCTGCTCGAGCGCGGCGCTGTCGGTAAACGGTGAGACCTTGGCGCCAGCGGCGGGCAGGGTCCAGGCGAGCGGCCAGCGCAGCCGCGCAGCAGCGGGCGAGCCAAGCGGATTGCCGCGCCCGTACCACAGGCGCACAGGCGCCGCGCGAGCACGGTTCTCTCAGCATGGCGCTATTTCTTCGCGTCGGTGGTTTTGGGAGCACCGGGATAGGTCTTGAAAAGGTCGTCGACGACGCTCTTCATCAGCGCGGGGTCGCGCAGGTCGGCAGATCCGCTGTGGCGCTCGGTGCTGTACCAGAGCAGCTCGCCGGTGTGCATGTCGACGACCCCGGCAGACAGAAAAAAGGGTTTTGATTCGGGGCCGTAGTATGCCCCAGCCAGTAGGCCCAGCACGATGCCGAACGCCATGGCGGCCTTGCGACTGGAGCTGGAGATATAGTCGGTGCCCACCACAAACAGGACGGCGTCGATTTTCTGGTTGTCGGCGATGCTGGACAGCCCCGGTCCGAGGGTGTAGTCGAAGTCGGCGGCGCGCGTGCGCCAGGCGTCGTACGGCGAGTGCTGCGCGCCGTAGGCGCTGCCCGCGACCAGGGCGTACAGGGCGCCGTACTGCTCGAGCTTCGCGCGCTCCACATCCGGAAGCTTCGCGGGCGTCGACCAGCTCGAACAACCTGGTCGACTGGGCGAGCGCCTCGACTGACTTCGCCGCGTGGGCGGACGCCGTCTTGCTCCATTCGTCCACCTTCTCGACCAGCTCGCCGGCGGAGATCTCGTGCACGCGGACGTCAGGCTGCGCGAGCAGAATACGGCGCGGAAGCGGCCGGTCGGGCTGTTGGGAGAGGTTCTTGTTGAGGGCAGGTATTCTGGTGCGTGCACCCGGCGAGCAACAGCGCACCGACGAACGCGACGGAAGGACGCGACGATGGCATCTGGAACCCCTTTCGGTTCTGGACGGCCCTGCGCGGTGCAGCACTGGCCGTTATGCAATCGTTACGCTAGCACATCGAGCGTCGGGCGTCTAGTTACCGATAGCTTACAGTTGGCCGCTGCGCTTGACATCGAGGTACTGGTTCACCAGCGCCAGCGCCAACCGCTGAGGCGGGACGTCCAGGCACACGACGTGGCCCTGCTTGAGGCGGCGGAAAGCCGCGTCGCGCCGCAGGCGGTACTCGATCGCGGCGCCGTGCGTGAGCGCCGCCTCGAAGTCCTCGACCGGAGCGGCTGCCGTTTCGTCCAGGGCGCGCTCGCGCAGGCTGGCGAACAGCACCAGGTGCCGCTTCTGCAGCAGGCGCAGCGCGGGCAGCAGGGTGTCGTCGTCCTCGTCGCGCAGGTTGGAGATCAGCACCACCAGCGCCCGCTTCTTCAGCCGCTTGGACAGTTCCACCGCCGCCTGGTGATAATCGCTGGTGAGCAGCCCGGGCTGCAGGCCATAGACCTGGTTGAGGATCTGGTTGACCATCGCTTGGGACTTGCGCGGCGCCAGCCACAGGTGCTGGCCGCTCATGGTCATCAGCCCGACCGCGTCGCCCTGGCGCAGGCTCACGTAGGCCAGCAGCAGCGTCGCGTCCAGCGCGTGGTCGAAGTGCGAGCAATCGTCGTCCTTGGCGCGCATGCGGCGCCCGCAGTCGACCAGGAACACGACCTGCTGGTCGCGCTCGTCCTGGTACTCGCGCGAGATCAGCTTGTGCAGCCGCTGGCTCGCCTTCCAGTCGATCTTGCGCTGGCTGTCGCCCTCGCGGTACTCGCGCAGCTGGTCGAAATCGAGTCCCTCGCCGCGGCGGCGGCGCTGCAGGACGCCCATCTGCGACAGGCGGTTGTCGGTGGCGAACAGCGCGTAGCGGGTGAGCGCGGCGAAGTTGGGATACACGCGCAGGATCGATGGCTCGCCCAGGCGCACGCGGCGTTGCCAGAGCGTGAGCGGAGAGTGGACGCGCAGCTCGAGCGAGCCGAAGCGCAGATCCCCGCGGCTGGTCGGCCGCAGCCGGTAGTTGAACTCGGCCCATCCGCCGGGGGAATCGCAAGCGCGCGCGGCAACCCCTCGACGGTGCACTCTGGCGGATGATGGTCGAACGCGTCGCAGGACACGCGCGCACGATCGCGGTTCGAAAGATGCAACCGGACATCGATCCAGACGTAGAGTGGCGCCGAGGCCGGCAGCTGGCGCCGCGCCTCGAGCCGCAAGCGGCGCGTGCTCAGGAACAGATCACCCAGAACCGTTGCGCCGAGAAGGGCGCTGACGACAGTCCATGGCTGCGTTCAGCCTCCTGCCAGATGGAAGCGGCCACTGCGGCGAGCATCCAGAGGAGGGCCAGGCGGACCAGTAGGGGGGAGGGGATCAAGCTCGTAGCTCGTTATTCGCAATTCGTGATTCGGTCGTCCGGCGTATGTTCAAGACTGTGACGAGGGCGTTCGTCACGAATCACGAGCCACGAATCACGTCCTCGGTGCCTCGACCTTCTGCAGCAGCGCGGCGAGGATCACGTCTGCGCCCTGTCCCTCGATCTCCACCTCCGGTGCCAGGGTCACGCGATGGCGCAGCGCCGGCAGCGCCACCGCCTTGACGTCATCGGGTGTGACGAAGTCGCGCCCGCTGATCAGGGCTTGGGCGCGCGCGGCGCGCACCAGCGAGATGCCGCCGCGCGGGCTCGCGCCTGCGGCGATGCCGGGCCACATGCGCGTGGCGCGGGTGATGCGCACCGCATAGTCCGACGCGCGCGGATCGACCGTCATGGCTGCCAGGTAGCGCTGCAGCGCCGAGCACCGCGGGCGGCTTGATCAGGGTGCTCACGCTGGCCACGTTGAGGCGATCGCCCACCTGGTTGGTGGTGACCTGGCGCACCATGGTGTGCTCGTCCTCCAGCGTGGGGAAGTCGATGCGGATCTTGAGCAGGAAGCGGTCGAGCTGCGCCTCGGGCAGCGCGTAGGTGCCCTCCTGCTCGATCGGGTTCTGCGTGGCCAGCACCATGAACGGCGGCTCGAGCGGGTGCGGCGTGCCCTCGATGGTGACCTGCCCCTCCTGCATCACCTCGAGCAGCGCGGCCTGGGTCTTGGCCGGGGCGCGATTGATCTCGTCGGCGAGCAGCAGGTTGGTGAACACCGGTCCCTTGCGCGTGGTGAACTCGCGCGTGGCCTGGTCGTAGAGCGTGTGGCCGGTGACGTCCGCCGGCATGAGGTCGGGCGTGAACTGGATGCGCGCGAAGCGGCCGTCGAAAGTCTTGGCCAGCGCCCGCACCAGCAGCGTCTTGCCCAGGCCGGGAACGCCCTCGATCAGGACGTGACCGCCGGCCAGCAGCGCGATCAGCACCTGGTCGATGATGGCGCTCTGACCGATCAGCGCTTTGGCCACCTCGGTGCGCATGGCGTTGACCGCCCGCAGGGCCTGGCCGCCGAAATCCGTACCCGTGCTCTCGCTCATGCGTGTTCCTTGTCGCCTTCGCGCGCCTCTCGGAACGCCTTGTCGAATTCTGCGCGCATCTTGTGATCTCTGCGGCGGTCCGTGCCCGGTCGCGCTGCCGCGGCCGCCGGGTGCGCGCGCGACGGCTGTCCCCCGGTTTGCTGGACGGCGTGAGCTGACGGCGGAACGCCGCCAGCACGCGCACGGCCAGAGTGAACTCGTGCGGCGTGGCCGCCGGCACCGGTGAACGCCTGCAGCAGCTCGCGCGGGCGCAGCCCCGTCAGGCGCGCAGCCGTCTTCAGGCGCGCGGCCCCGTCCTGCCCCCGCGTTTCAGGCGCGCGCGCAGCCAGCAGATCGAGCCCGTCCTGGCGAACGATCTGGATCAGCTTCGGCAAGCTGCTCGTTGCATCGAGTAGAAGCGGCCCATCGCCGACAGGTGCTCGACCAGGCTGCGCCGATCGGGCGCCGGGTTCGGCCGCAGCGGCCCGAAGCGCGGCATCACGCGCCACAGCGCCAGCATCAGGAACACGGCGAGCGCGACCAGGAAGGGCATGGCGTTCTTCAGCAGCCAGCGCGGCAGCGACTGCAGGTCCAGGTGGCGCACCAGCCAAACCTCGAGCGGATGGCCGTTGTCGCCCGCGAGCCGCCACAACAGCTCGGCGTGATCGAGACGGCCGATGGCGTCGTTGCTGAATGGCCGGAAGGTCGAGAGTACGGTCACCAGCCCGTCCTCGTACGGGATCTGCAGCATGCGGATGGCGCCGTGCGACTCGTGCGACCAGCTCGCCGCGTCTTCGTCGTCGTGGAGGCGGGGCGAAGGCAGCAGGTCTACACGCAGGCGAGTCCCGTCGGGAAGCGTTGACATCGTCGGCCTTGGAGGCCGAGTTGCGAAGCTCGTCCTGTTGCACCGAGACACCGAGCATTTCCAGCAGCGGATCGTGCGCCATACGGACGCTCGACTGCCACCACCAGATGGCCGCCATCCTGCACCCACGCGAGCAGCCGCGTTGCGGTGGGCGGATCGAGCTCGCTGCGGTCCGCCGCCAGGAAGATGGTGCCGCCGAGCGGGAACTTGTCCAGTCGCGCGAGGTCGCTGCTCTCCTGCACCCGGGCGCCCATGCGCGTGAGCAGCATGCGGGCGGCCAGCAGCCCGTTGACTCTCGCCTCTCCGCTCATGCCGACCCACACGCGGTCCTTGACGATGGCGTAGTTCTGCGTGAACAGGAAGGCGCCCAGGCACAGCGCCAGGCCCACGAGCAGCGAGGTGCAGCGCACGCCGGTTCACGTGCGCTCCGCGCGAAAGAACGCTGGCCACTCGGACGCGAGCTGCTCTACTTCGGGTTGCGGCGGCATGCGATGCGCATAGGCCGCCGCCTGCCAGACAGACAGCAGACGCGACAGGTACGCGTAGGTCGGCGCTGCCACGCGGTCGCGCGTCTTGATCAGACAGTCGACTTCCGTGTCGCCGCCGGCAAACTCGATTTGATCGCGATGCAGCAGCGTCACCAGCGCGCCGCGATAGAGCAGCGACAGCGCCGCGACCAGATTACCGGAGCGCGCAAGCTGTGCGGCGGCCGCCGCCACGTCGTGCGGCAGACTCTCGGGCCGCACGTCCAGCCCGAACAACGTGACCGGCGGCGTCCATTGCGAGCGCTCCGGGGCGCGGATCCAGTTCAGCCGGCGCAGCAGCCAGTACAGCGCGTAGAGCAGCACAGCCGCCCAGCAGGACCCAGACCACCCCGCGCAGGATTTCCGCGACTAACTGCATGAACGAGGCGAAGCCGGTGTTATCCCGACGCGGCTTGTCCGCCTCGGGCTTGTGCAATGGTTCGATCAGAGTCCGCGTCTCGAACTGCTGGAACTGCGGGTCTTTGAGCACCTCGATGATCTGTTGCTTCGCCTGGCTGCGCGGTGGTACCGCAGGCCTGGGCGCCTCGGGAATCTGCTGGGCGGGGTGCGTCTTGCGCTCGGCGAACGGACATCCTGGGCGGGAGAGGCGCCCGGCATCGCCAGCAGCAACAGCGAGCCCGATGCCCACCGCTGCCGTGATGGCAGAGCCGGTGGCGACCAGCGCGTGGCCTTGCGACTGTTCGGCGCGCTGCGCGATGCGGCGCAGCTGGACCTCGAGGTCCCAGCCCTCGAGCGCCGTGCGGCGATTCAGATACAGCGCGAAGCCGCCGGCCACGTACAACGGCTCGATCAACGCGATCGCCGCCAGATACAGCGCCGTCACCAGGTAGTCGCTCGTGTGATTCTGCGTTGCCTGAAAGACTTCGAAAGGGTTGAACGAATCCTGGGTCGCGGCCGGGACCAGCATGTCGTACAGTCCGACCAGCGACAAGAACACGACGGCTTCGAAGTGGAGGCATACCACCGTCAGCCAGCTCGCCTGGTTCATCACGCGCCTGTGCAGCTGTTTGCTGCGCAGCCGAGCGGTGTGACCGCGGGCGTTCTCGAGCTGTCTGACCGGCAGGTCGAATGAACGAGTCAGCGAGAACCGGAACGGCGGCAGGAGCGAGCGGATCAAGCCGTTGCGCGCGTAGGAGAAAAACGAGCGCAACGCCTCGCGCAGGCGTGGGCGCGAACCGAACACCGCGCTCGCCACCACGTGCAAAACGATGCGATCGAGCGCCGGTTTGAGCCACCACACCAGCACGAACGCCCACAGCGGAGGCAACAACCAGCAGGCCGCGACTGAGACGGGCACGAACACCGTCAGCCATGCCGCGTAGGCGTCCCGCCACCATTCGCGCACCATGGCGAAGCCGAGGTCGATGGCTTCCCAGGGGTTGCGCTGGCGCAGCACCACAGACAGCTGGTCAAGTTGCACGTTCGCGTCCCGCGAAGCCGAAGTACAGCAACAGGAGCAACCACAGCGTCCCGCCCACCGCGTACTTGACCACGGGCAGCAGGAAGGTGCGCGGCGACCAGAATGCCTCGATCGCGGCGGCGAGCGACAGCATTCCTGCCAGCCCTACCACGAGAGGGACCGCCTCGGCAGCGGCCGCGCGCAACGCCGCTGCGCGTTTGAGCTGACCGGGAGCAAGCACGGCGTAACCAAGCTTGAGGCCGGCAGCGCCCGACAGGCAGACGGCACCGAGTTCGAAGGCGCTGTGCCCCGAAGTGAAGGAGAAAAACTGGGTGGCCAGGCCGGAGTAAATGATATGCCCGGTGATGGCGCCGATGAACACCCCGTTGTAGAGCAGATAGAAGATGGTGCCCAGCCCGAACACCAACCCGCCGGCGAAAGTCTGGAAGCCGATGCGCACGTTGTTGAAGATGTAGAAGCCAAACATGGCCACGTCGGTGTCGGCCTCGCGCTTGCGCCCGAGCGTCTTGGCCGCTTCGCCATACATCTCCTGCACGTCGTCGAGCACCTTGGCCGGCAGGACCACGTAGGCGAAATCGGGATGCTCGGGAATAGCGAAAGTCAGCACCAGCAGCGGACCGAAGAACAACAGCGCCGCCAATGCCACGAAGCGAACGTCGCGGCGCACGGCGCGCGGGAATCCGCTGCGCAGAAACTGCCACACGCGCTCCAGGCCACGGCTGCGCGCCGCGTACAGCGCCTGGTGCCCTCCCAGCGCCAGACGGCTCAGCCGTTCGATCAGATCTGCGCTGTACTGGCGGTCGCGAGCCAGTGCCAGGTGCTGGCACAGCTCGCGATAGCGTGCCGGGACCTGCATGGGATCGATAGCAGGTTCGGCTGGCTGCGTTTTCGTGCGTTGCCTGCCCGCGCGTTTCAGCCAGTCGGCAAACGCGTCCCAGCGCGCGGCGTAGTGTGTCTCGAAGGCCTGTTGCTTCATGGCTGCGCGATAGCCGAGCTTTAGAGCGGTGTCGTTATTGCGGACGGCGCCCAATCAAATAATTGGCGATGGACAAGACGCGGCCCAGCGCGGCCACATCGTCGCGGCCGCCAGTCAGGCGCGGCGCGAGCGAAGCCAGTTCCTGCGCGCGCTCGGGGGTGAGCACCTGACTGCGCGCCGCCAGGTCCAACAGGGTGCGCTGCTCGGCCGCGCTCAGCGGCCTTGCCGGTTGCAGGGGCACGGCCTGTGGGATCGCGCCGTGCTGGAGGTCCAGTTTCACGATATACGACGACAGTGCCGCCAGCGATGTCGCCGAGACGCTGGAAGTCGCGACTCAGCACCATGGCGAGCAGGCCGAAGCCGTATAGGAACGGCAAGAAGTCCACCGCACGCAACAGATTCCGCGTAAGCGAAGCCGACAAGCCCACGGGCGTGCCATCCGAGTGCAGCACCATCAGTGCGAGCGCGCGCTTACCGGGCGTTGCGCCGCCGAAATAGACCTCGAACACCGTCGGGTAAAGCCACTCCAGACCGAACCACAGGATGAGGTAGATGCCGCCCCCGACGCTGCCCAGCATGGCCAGCGGGATGCCTAGGACGCCGAAGACCGCCACCCGCAGCAGGAGATCGACCGCCCAGGCCAGCGCCCGCGCGACCGGACCCGCGAGCCGCAAGTTCAGTTCGATGCCTTCGGGCGTCGGGATCTCGCGCGCGGTGTCGAGCATGCGCAGCCGCTGGGGAGCTTTCCTCGAGCTACTCGGCCCCCACGAAAATGTCCCGGTAGCCGGCGTACACCGAACCGACGATGGTGGGGCCCCAAACAAGCCAACCTAGCCCGAACGGGATAGTGGCCAGGATGCCGATCACGAAGCCGATGATGCCATAGACCAGGAATGGCACGATGTTCTTCAGGCAGCCGGAGAAGCTCTGCTTCATCGCCTCCAGGGGCTGCAGGTCGTGGAAGACCACCAGGGCGGGCGCGAACCAGATTGCCATCAGCAGCGGGATGAACAGAGCCATCATCACCAGCAGCATCAATAGAATCGCCGCGACGTTGATGCCCTTTGCGCCCCCGCCGAACATGACGCCCAGCATGCTGAATCCGAAGCCCACGCTGACCACACCTGACGATCGCGACCGCGCCGACCAGGTACAGCACCGCGACCATGATCAGAGGTCCGGCCTTCTCTCGGAAACCGGCGAACAGGTGTGCAACCTCGAGAGGCTCGTTGTGCGTCAACGCGTGGCACCCGAGCATCAATCCACCTACGAACACGGGATAGAGCAGGTTGGTGGCGAGCGCCCCGATGATCGGAATGAAGGCGAGCACAAAAGAGATCGCGAGCAGGATGATCAGGTTGAGAATCCAGACACCCGGATTGAGCTTGAACAGGTTGAACCCGTCGACGATCCATTGCCAGCCGTCGCCGGCGGGCACCACGCGACCGCCCTCGATGAGCTGACCGTCAGCGGCTGTTCTGGACAGGTCCGCGACGGGTGCGGAGGGTGCGGCATAGGGGTTCTTCTGCTCGGCCATGGCTGCCTCCTGTGATGGGGTCAAACGGTCCGTGCATCCTAGTCCAAGCCCGCCGGCGCGACAATGCCGACGCAACATGACAGCCTCATGGATGAGCCGGAACCCGAGCTCGCTCCCGCAGAAGACGGGCGGTCAAGACCGCCATAGGGCGCAGCGTAGTCCGGGGATCATGCAACGGGGATCATGCAACGACACACCCTGGATTCCGCGATTGCTTCATCCAGGCTACGGGCCTGAGCGCAGGCAGGCTGTTGCGCCTGCCGGTCTGAAGCATTGGTCCGTTCGGTCTGAGCTTGTCGAAGACCGATCGGAATCGCGCTCAGAGCGAAAAAATCTTCCCGGGGTTGAGGATGTTGAGCGGGTCGAGCGCCTGCTTGATCTTGCGCATCACGCTCACCGCTTCGCCGTGCTCGGCCACGAGAAACTTCTGCTTGCCGAGCCCCACGCCGTGCTCGCCCGTGCACGTGCCGTCCATGGCCAGCGCGCGCATCACCAGGCGCTCGTTCAGGCGTTCCGCCTCGGCCAGCTCGGCCGGATTGTTGCGGTCGATGAGAAAGCCCAGATGGAAGTTGCCGTCGCCCACGTGGCCCACGAGCGGCGCGATGAGGAAGCTCTGCTTCAAATCCTTCTTGGTCTCCAGGATGCACTCGGCCAGACGAGAGATCGGCACGCACACGTCGGTGGCCCAGATCTCACACCCCGGGCGCAGTGCTTTGTTGGCGTAGGTGACGTCGTGGCGCGCCTGCCATAGATGCGTGCGCTCTTCCTGACGCGTCGCCCACTTGAATTCGCCTCCGCCATGCTCGCTCGCGATCGACTGCACCAGCTCGGCTTGCTCCTTCACGCCGGCCTGCGTGCCATGGAACTCGATGAACAGCGTGTCCTTGACCGGGTAGCTGAGCTTGGAGAACTTGTTCACCGAGTCCATCTGGACCTCGTCCAGCAGCTCGATGCGCGCCACCGGGATGCCGAGCTGTATGGTCTGGATGACGGTCTTGACCGCCCCCTCGAGCGTGTCGAAGGAGCATACCGCCGCCGCCATCGCTTCCGGAATGCCATACAAGCGCAGCGTGACCTCGGTGATGATGCCAAGCGTGCCCTCGCTGCCCACGAAGAGGCGCGTGAGGTCGTAGCCCGCGGCGGATTTGCGCGCGCGCCGAGAAGTTCGGATGATGCGCCCGTCGGCGAGCACTACGGTCAGCGCCAGCACGTTCTCGCGCATGGTGCCGTAGCGCACGGCGTTGGTGCCGGAAGCGCGCGTCGCGGCCATGCCGCCCAGCGAGGCGTCGGCGCCCGGGTCGATCGGGAAGAACAGGCCCTGGTCGCGCACGTAGTCATTGAGCTGCTTGCGCGTGACGCGTGCCTGCACCGTGGCGTCCAGGTCTTCCGCGTTGACGCGCAAGACCTGATTCATGCTCATCAGATCCACCACCACGCCGCCCTGATGAGGGATGACGTTGCCCTCGAGCGAAGTGCCGGTGCCATACGCGACCACCGGCGTGCGGTGACGGGCGCAGATCTGAACGATCTCCGAAACCTCCTGCGTGCTGTCGGGGAAGGCAACTGCGTCTGGGCGGTGGGGGTGATGCCACGATTCGTCTTTACTGTGATGGTCCCGCACCCCTGTGCTGGTGGAGACGCGATCACCTAGCAGCGCGCGCAACTCGTCGATCGCCGACTGGATGCCTGCGACAGCTAGAGCCATTTTTCGCCCCTCCTCGTCATAGGATTTTGATAAAGGCCGACCGGCCTTTGTGCACGCTCTATTGTCTCAGATCGGCGTGAGCTGCGTAGTGCCGGTAAGACGCTCATTCCAGCTTACCAATCAAGCGATAGACAGCAATTAGAATTCCGAATCCGAGGTACATTCCCAACAACGCAACAAGCATTAGCATCGCCATCTCGACGGTTATTATTTTCGCTTTCGACAGAAAAATAATCACGCCGACGAGACCAGCGAATGAAGCAGCGATGCCAGCGACAACCTTTAGCGTTCTACTCTTTGGCATAGGTCATGCGGGCTCTCTCGATGACGCTTAAATGGATGAGCCCGAACATGGCGCTCAACATATTGTGTAGACGGAGAACGTCCGCGTTATAACGAATACCCGAATGCCGAATCGGAGTGGGCGTGGCAGTATGTGTTCGCGGCAGGGGCGAGCCTCGATTCGCGCTCAGGAAAGGGGCGGCGTCACCATGTGGACGAGAGCAGCGCGCAGAAGGCGATCCGCGCGTATTGCGCCGGTCCGGGATTCACAAACCGGCGAGTTGCCATACTCTTCATGCGGCGTAGCGCTTGACCGCTTCCTCATTCCACGCGATGCCGGCGCCGGGGCGATCGGGGATGAGGACATTTCCGTCCTTGACCTGCACGGGTGCGGCGAGCACCGGCGCTGCCCAGTCCATGTACTCCAGCCAATGGCACGTGGGCGTGATGGCCAACAGGTGGCAGCTGTACTCGGGGAACAGATGGCTCGACATCTCGATGCCATGCGCGTGCGCGAGGGCCGCAGCGCGCAGCCACCCGGTGACGCCGCCGATGCGCTGAACGTCCGGCATCACGTAGTCCAGCGAGTCGAGGGCGATGGCGTTGGCCATCTCGAAGGTGTCCACCAGGTTCTCCCCGGTCTGGATCGGCGTTTGCAGCTCCGCGCAGATGCGCGCGTACCCGACGTAGTCGTCGTGCCGCACCGGCTCCTCGATCCAGTACAACCCTTCGTCGTCGAGCATGCGCCCGCGCAGGATCGCCTCGTTCACGCTCAGGCGCTGATTGAAGTCCGACATCACGTTGATCTTGTCGCCGACGCGCTTTTTCACTGCGCGCGCGGCGGCTAGATCCTGCGCAGGATCGTCGCGGCCGACGCGCAATTTGATAGCCGAGAAGCCGCCTTCGGCAACGAGCTGCTCGGCCTCGTCCGCGACTTTCTCGACCGGTTGGATCCAGAGCCCGCAGCTGTTGTACGCGCGGATGGGCCGGATCTGTCCGCCCAGCAGTTTCACGAGCGGCACGCTGTGGGCCTGGGCCAGCGCGTCCCAGGCGCACATGTCTATCCCCGCCAGTGCGATACCCACCAATCCCGGCGTGTCGAGCAGCGTGAGCCGCTTGCGCAGCTTGGCTTCGATGTCGAACGGCGCCAGCGCATCGCCCTTGATCATCTCCGCCATCGCATCCAGGCAGCCGATGATCGGTTTCACGGTCCAGGGCGCAAAGCCGAAAACGTAGGCGCGCCCGACGATGCCGCCGTCGGTCTCCAGGTCGACGAGGATCAGGGCTGCCGCTGGGAGGGTGCCGCTCGCGCTCACCGGTGGGCGTTTGAACGGCACCAGTACCGGCCGGACTCGGACGTTCTTGATCTTTAGGTTCGTGGTCACGTGTTGGTCTCCTCCCGCTGCATCAGGGCTTGGGCGTGCGCGCGTCGGCGGGACGCCCGTTGATGTAGTGCTTCAGCGCGGCGACGATGAAACCGTTCGCCGGCGTGGGCACTTTCAGTTCCTTTCCCATCTGGACCACTCCGCCGGAGAGCCAGGGCAGCTCCAGTCGATTTCCGCGCTCCAGATCGCCGAGCATCGACGCGACCATCGTGCGCGGCAGACCGTCCACGTGCCGGAGCACCTTGTCCACGAGATCACTATCGAGGCGCACATCCATCGCTGTCCCGACAGCAACGACCTCGGACATCAGCTGCCGCGCGAGGGCGCGCGTGTCCGGGTCTTCCCGTATCGGCCCCAGCGGCAGCCTCGTAAGTGAGGTCATGCCGCTGAGTGCAACCAGACCAACGTACTTCTCCCAGATGCTCTTGCGGATGTCTTCGCTGGCGCGGGTATCGATGCCGGCCTTGACGCAAGCGTCGACGAACTTCTGCACGCGCGGGGACGGCTTGCCGTCCAGCTCGCCCACAATGAGGACCGCCATCGTTCCGCTATGGCGGATCACGCCCGGTTTCTCGATCACAGCGGCGATCTGCGCCACGCCGCCCAGCGTGCGCGGCTTGCCGTAGAGGTTGGCGATGGTGTCGGCGGCGGCGACGCCATTCTGGAACGACACGATCGCCGTGTTCGGCCCGATGAGCGGTGCGGCGTCCCGCAGCGCCTGCTCCGTCGCCCACAGCTTCACGGCCACGATCACCAGATCCACGGGTCCCACCGCCACCGGGTTGCTGGTGGCTCGGGCTGGCTTCACCAGAACGTCGCCTTTGGCGCTGAAGACCTGGAGGCCGTTGTTCTGGATCGCCTCCAAATGCGCGCCGCGTGCTATGAAATGGACCTCCTCGCCGCTGGCGGCGAGCTTGGCCCCGAAATATCCGCCGACGCCGCCGGCGCCCATCACTGCGATCTTCATCGGCAGAATGGTAACGGCTTGGACTGCGGACTGCTAGTGTCCTCGGCTGTCTTGATGTTTGCCCGGTGTTGGCCTAGCCTTCACGCTATGGAGAGATTCCCGAGCGGACGAAAGGTATGAACCTGGCCGAGCGCCTTACCACCGGCGCCGTACCACGCGCCGCGGCTCGCATGGCCGAGATCGAGCCGTTCCACGTGATGCAGATCATCGCGCGGGCGAAGGCGCTGGAGGCGCAGGGTCGCAGCATCGTCAACATGGTGGTGGGCGAGCCCGACTTTCCCACAGCGCCGCTCGTGCGCGACGCCGCACTGCGCGTGCTCGAGGCGGGCCACGTGCACTACACGCCGGCTCTGGGCATCACGCCCCTGCGCGAGGCGATCTCCGATTGGTACAAGACGCGCTACGGCGTGCAGGTCCCGGCGTCGCGCATCGCCGTGACGACGGGCTCCTCGGGAGCGCTGCTCCTGACTATGGGAGTGCTGCTGGATCCGGGCGACGAAGTGCTGCTGGCCGACCCCGGTTATCCCTGCAATCGCCATTTCGTTCGCGCTACCGACGGTGTACCCGTGGGTGTGAACGTCGGGCCGCAGACGGCGTACCAGCTCACCGCCGAGCTGGTCGAGCGGAACTGGACGCCGCGCACCAAGGCGGTTCTGGTCTGCTCCCCATCGAACCCGACGGGCACGATGATCTCGAAGCAGGCGCTCCACGAGATCCACGAGATCGTCCGCAGGCGGGGTGGCATGCTGATCTCCGATGAGATCTATCACGGGCTCACCTACGGTGGGGCCGCGCCCACTGCGGCTTCGTTCGGCGACGACGTCTTCGTCATCAACAGCTTCTCCAAGTACTTCGGCATGACCGGGTTCCGTCTCGGCTGGCTGGTGGCGTCCGACGCGTTCATGGTCGACGTGGACAAGCTCGCCGGCAACCTTTACATCTCGCCACCCGATATCGCCCAGCGCGCTGCGCTCGCGGCGTTCGAGCCGGACACGATCGCGCTGCTTGAGGAGCGGCGGGAGCTGTACCGGCAGCAGCGCGACTTCCTGGTGCCGGCGCTCAAGGCGCTCGGGTTTGAGGTGCCGGTGATGCCCGAGGGCGCGTTCTATGTCTACGCCAACTGCGCGCGCTTCACGGAAGACAGCTACGCTTTCTGCTGGGACGTGCTCGAAAAGGCGGGTGTAGCGATCACACCGGGCCTGGACTTCGGGCACAACGATCCGCGGCACCACGTGCGCTTCTCCTATCCGAAGCCGGTAGCGGTGCTGGAGGAGGGGGTGCGGAGATTGAGGGAGTATCTGAAGGTGAGGGGGTGAAGAGGTGACACGGCTCCCGCTGAAATAAGCGATCATGTCGGCTGCACACTTCATGACCGGCATGGAGCAACGCGTCGTCCGGGCCAACGGCATCCGTATCAATGCCTGGCTTGGAGGCAGGGGCGCGCCTGTCGTGATGCTGCATGGTTACCCCCAGACCGGCCAGATGTGGCGCAAAGTCGCCCCCCGGCTGCTCGACGAGTGCGCGATCGTCTGCCCCGATCTGCGCGGCTACGGCGACTCGGACAAGCCGCGAGACGGCTACGACAAACGCACCATGGCTCGCGACATTCACCTGGTGATGGAGTCGCTCGGACATAAGCGCTATGCTGTCGTAGGCCACGACCGTGGCGCGAGAGTGGCGCACCGCCTGGCGCTGGACCATCCCGACGCGGTGACCAGGCTGTGCGTGCTCGACATCGTGCCCACGCACACCGTGTTCCGTGACACCCGAAAAGAGCTGGCCGCCGCCTACTGGCACTGGTTCTACTTTCAGGTGCCGGACTTGCCCGAATTGATGATCGGCGCTGCGCCGGAACCGTTTCTGCGCTACATGTTGCGCGGATGGGCTTTCCGCGCCGGAGCTATCGAGGAGCCGATGGTGCAGGAGTATCTGCGCGCGTTCACCCTGCCGGGCACCATCCGTGCGGGGCTGGAAGACTACCGGGCCGCCGCCAGCCGGGACCTGGAGGATGATGAGCGCGATCTCGCGCTCAAGCTGCGCTGCCCCGTGCTAGCCATCTGGGGCGAGTATGGAAAGATGCATAGTCTGTTCGACGTGCTGGCCAGCTGGCGCGAGAAAGGGCCCGATGTGCGCGGCCATACGCTGCCCTGCGGTCACTTCATCCCCGAGGAGATGCCCGAGGAGCTGGTGGCCGAGCTGCGGCAGTTCCTGCGCAGCTGAGCTCGGTCCCACCAGGCCCGTTCTCTTCTCAACGCCTATCGCCTATCGTTCAAAGATCTGATGCTGCATCTCACCAATGGCGACATGGCGGTCGGCGTGCTGCGTGCCGCGGAGCTCCCAGGCGCTTACCTACCCTGGCGCGACGTGTTGCATGAGGGCCCGGTGCCCGCGGGGCTGAGCTTGGAGAGGCTGTCGCGCTTGCGGGCGGAGTTCATCGTCTCCTGCGGGTGGGGCAAGGCGGAAGAAGTCAATCGCCAGTTTCACACGCGCGATGCGGCGCTGGAGGCCTCGCTCAGCGAAGACGAAGTGATCCTGTGGTTCGAGTCGGACCTCTATGATGTGCTGCAGCTGTGTCAGGTATTGGCCTGGTACAGCGAGCAGCGGTCGACGTCCCCGAAGATGTCGCTGATCTGCGTAGACAAGGACGCAGACGGTACTTTTCGAGGACTGAGCCAGCTCAAGCCCGACAGCATCAAGGCATTGTACGAATCCAGAGCCGGGGTGCGCGACGCGCTGATTGCGCTTGCGGCGCGCGCTTGGGATGCATTCCGCGCGCCCGAGCCGGTGGCCCTCGACGCGCTGCGAGCGAAGGGTACGCCGGCTTTGCCGGTGCTGGCCCTGGCGCTCGAACGCTTGCTCGAGGAGCTGCCCTCCAAGGCGAACGGCTTGTCGCGTACCGAACACGCAGCGCTGGCGGCGGTCGCGGAGGGCGCGAGGGCGCCGGCGGAAATCTTCGTCGCCGTGCACACGCGCGAGGAGCGGCCGTTCATGGGCGACTGGCCGTTTTGGCGCGTGCTGGCGCGGCTGACGCGCGGGGATAAGCCCATGCTCGAGCTGGCCAGTGGCGCCCGCCCGCGGTTCCCGCCCGAGGTGCCGGCAGCGGCATCCTTCGGCGCGCAGCGCTTCCGCCTGACTCCATCTGGCCGCGAAGTGCTGGCAGCGAAGCTCGACGCCATCGAACTCAACGGCATCGACCGTTGGCTGGGGGGCACGCACCTGCAGAAGGGCGCTAAGCTATGGCGCTGGGACCGTGCAGCCGGGAAGCTGATGGAAGGTTAGAAGCATTCTGGGATTGCCGATGCGTTCGACGCTCCCGCTGCTCAACGCAACCCGTTTCCCCGCCATCCAACGGCGGCGCCTCGATACCCTCCAGGTCAACCTGGGATACAAGTGCAACCAGAGCTGCGTGCACTGCCACGTGAACGCGGGGCCTACGCGCACGGAGATGATGACGCGCGCGGTCGTCGATGAGGTACTCGCGTTCCTGCGCGCTGGGCGCCTGCCTACCCTCGACATCACCGGTGGCGCCCCCGAGTTGAATCCCCACTTTCGCCATCTCGTAACCGGCGCTCGCGCGCTCGGTATCCACGTGATGGATCGGTGCAACCTCACTATCTTGGAGCTACTCGGTCAGGAGGACCTGGCGGAGTTCCTCGCCGCCAACCAGGTCGAGGTGATCGGCTCGATGCCCTGTTATCTGGAGGACAACGTCGACCGCCAGCGCGGCGACGGGGTGTTCCAATCGAGCATTCGCGCGCTGCACAAGCTCAACGCCATCGGCTACGGCAAGCCGGCCAGCGGCCTCACGCTCAATCTCGTGTACAACCCCCAGGGCGCGTCTCTGCCTCCTGATCAGGCCAAGCTCGAACAGGACTACAAGCAGCACCTGGGCAGCGACTACGGCGTCGTGTTCGATCACCTGTACACGCTCGCCAACATGCCGATCCAGCGCTTCGGAAGCTGGCTGCTGTCCAAAGAGCAGTTCGCCGGTTACATGCAGCTGCTCAAGAGCAGCCATCGCGAGGAGAATCTGCACGGCGTCATGTGCCGTACGCTGCTGTCGGTGGACTGGCAGGGTTACGTCTACGACTGCGACTTCAACCAGATGCTCGGCCTGCCGTTGCGTCTGGCCGGCAAGCCGCGTACCAGGCTCTCCGATCTGATCGGCAAGGACCTCGACGGAAACCCGATCGCAGTCGCCGACCACTGCTACGGCTGCACAGCCGGGCAGGGCAGCAGCTGCGGCGGGGCGCTCGCAGGCTAAACCATCTGACGCGCGCACGGTAGCGCCGAACCCGACCTGCCCGCCCGTCGCGGGCGCGTGCAGGAAGCTCGATGACTAGAAGCCGCTTGCTGCTTGCCGTTCTGCTCGTCGCGCTGATCGCGGCCTATTTCGCGTTCGATCTCGGCCACTCCTTCAGCCTGGACTTCTTCAAGTCGCAACAAGCGGCCATCGACGCCTGGTACCAGGCGCATCCTTGGCAGACCGTGCTCATTTACTTTCTCGTCTACATCGCGGTGACTGGGCTGTCGTTGCCCGGCGCCGCGATCCTGACCTTGGCGGGCGGCGCGATCTTCGGATTGCTGTGGGGCACGCTGGTCGTGTCCTTTGCCTCGAGCATCGGCGCCACCATCGCCTTCCTCGCCAGCCGATTTCTATTCCGCGACGCAATCCAGCGCCGGTTCGGCGATAAGCTGCGCACCGTCGACGCCGGCGTGGAGAAAGAGGGTGCGTTCTATCTGTTCACGCTGCGGCTGGTGCCGGCGTTTCCGTTCTTCGTCATCAACCTGGTCATGGGCCTCACGCCTATGAAGACCCGGACCTTCTACTGGGTGAGCCAGATCGGCATGCTGCTCGGTACGATCGTCTATGTGAATGCAGGCACCCAGCTCGCTCGCATCGACTCGCTCAAAGGCATCCTGTCGCCGGGGCTGGTCATTTCTTTTGCGCTGCTCGGCGTGTTCCCGCTGGCGGCGAAGAAGATCGTGGACCTGTTCACGGCGCGCCGCGTCTACGCTCGCTGGCACAAGCCGCACAAGTTCGACCGCAACATGGTGGTGATCGGTGCCGGTTCTGCGGGCCTGGTTGCGGCCTATATCGCCGCCGCGGTCAAAGCCAAGGTCACCCTCATCGAGAGGCACCGCATGGGCGGTGAATGCCTCAACACCGGTTGCGTGCCGTCCAAGGCGCTGATCCGATCGGCCAGGTTGCTCGCCGACGTCCGCCGCTCGCAGCGGTTGGGCATTCGGACGGCGAGCACAGATTTCGACTTCGCGGAGGTGATGGAGCGCGTACAGCGCGTGATCCGGACGATCGCGCCGCACGACTCGGTGGAGCGCTACACTGCCTTGGGCGTCGAATGCATTCATGGCGAAGCGCGCATTACCTCGCCCTGGTCTGTGGAGGTCACCACAGCGCAAGGCCGCAGTGCGTTGACCACCCGCGCGATTGTCATTGCCGCCGGCGGCCGACCGTTGGTGCCACCCATACCCGGCATCGAGGAGGTGGGCTATGTGACGTCCGACACGATGTGGGGCTTGCGCGAGCTCCCCAAGCGGCTGGTCGTTCTGGGCGGCGGCCCGATCGGCTGCGAGCTGGCGCAATGCTTCGCCCGTTTCGGCTCTCAGGTCACACAGGTGGAGATGCTGCCGCGGATTCTGATCCGCGAGGATCCGGAGATCTCCGAGATCGTGGCGCGCCGCTTCGCCGAAGAGGGGATCAGCGTCCTCACGGGGCACGAAGCAAGGCGGTTCGTGGTCGAGAACGGCGAAAAGGTGCTCATCGCGGAGCGGGAGCGCGGCGAGGTGCGCATCGCCTTTGATCTGCTGCTATGCGCCGTCGGCCGCGTTGCCAACACGACCGGCTATGGACTCGAGGACCTTGGCATCGGCACAACGCAGCAGCGCACAGTGCAGACCAACGACTACCTGCAGACGATCTACCCCAATATCTTGGCCTGCGGCGACGTGGCCGGACCCTACCAGTTCACCCACACCGCTTCTCACCAGGCCTGGTACGCGTCGGTCAATGCGCTGTTCGGTCAGTTCCGGAAGTTCCGCGCCGACTACGCGGTGATTCCGTGGGCCACGTTCACCGATCCCGAAGTTGCGCGCGTGGGGCTCAACGAGAGCGAGGCGAAGGAGAAGGGGATCGCCTTCGAAGTCACGACTTATGGCATCGACGAACTCGACCGCGCCATCGCCGACGAGGAAGCGCACGGGTTGGTAAAAGTGCTGAGCGTACCCGGCACGGACCGCATCCTCGGTGCGACGATCGTCGGGGCCCACGCTGGCGAACTCATCGTCGAGTTCATCACGGCAATGAAGCACGGCATCGGGCTGAACAAGATCCTCGGCACCATCCACATCTATCCCACGTTGTCCGAGGCCAACAAGTACGCCGCCGGCAACTGGAAGCGGGCGCACGCCCCCGAGAGCCTGCTGCGCTGGCTCGAGCGCTATCATGCGTGGGTGCGGGGCTGACCCGATCTTGGACGATGCTTGCAGTGGTGTGCGATCTGGGGTGGACGTGCGACAAATTTCGATCGTGATGCCAGTGCTGAACGAAGCGCCAGGCATCGAGCAAGCGCTGTGCGCATTGCAGGCGCTGCGCGCCAGCGGTCACGAGCTGATCGTGGTTGACGGCGGAAGCACCGATGGCAGCGCGCGGCTCGCAGCATCGCTCGCCGACCGCGTGTTCAATTCGGAGCGCGGGCGCGCAAACCAGATGAACCACGGCGCGCGAGCGGCCCGGGGTGACGTGCTGCTATTCCTGCACGTCGATACCTCGCTTCCGGAGCGAGCACCGCAGCTCATACTCGAGGCAATGGCGCGCACTACCCGCCAATGGGGCCGCTTCGACGTGCACATCGACAGCACCCGCTGGCTTCTGCGGATCGTAGGCGCGTTGATGAACCTACGCTCCCGGTTGACCGGCATCTGCACTGGCGATCAGGCGATCTTCGTGTCGCGCCAGCTGTTCCTCGGCGTGGGCGGTTTTCCGCCCATCGCGCTCATGGAGGACATCGCTCTAGCGCGCGAACTGCGGCGCGTGTCACCGCCGCTTTGCGTGGCTACAGCGGTGCGGACCTCCGCACGGCGGTGGGAGCGCGACGGGACGGTGCGAACGATCCTGCTCATGTGGTGGCTGCGCATGCGCTACTTCTTCGGCGCATCGCCGGCGCACCTGGCGCGCATCTATGATCGGCGCAGGCCTTGAATCTTGTCTGATCGGCGTCTTCGCCCGGGCCCCCGAGCCCGGGCAGGCCAAGACCCGGCTGATTCCGCGGCTCGGAGCGGAGGCGGCAGCGCAGCTGCACTCCCGGCTGGTCCATCACGCGGTCCAGACCGCGCTGGCTTCCGGCGTCGGGCCCGTGGAGCTGTGGTGCGCGCCATCCGTATCGCAGGCGTTTTTTCAGAGGCTTGCCGCAGAGCACAGCCTGAATCTGCGGCCTCAGACCGACGGCGATTTGGGCGAACGGATGGCCAATGCGTTTCACCGAATGCTCGGGGACGCTCCTGGCGCGATTCTCATCGGGAGCGATTGCCCGGCTCGCACTGCGCAGGACTTGATCGAAGCGCGAGAAGCGCTCGCGCGCGGGTGCGACGCGGTGCTCGGGCCGGTGGAGGACGGCGGGTATCACCTGATCGCGCTACGCCGCCGAGTGCCTCGGCTATTCGAGGAAGTGAGCTGGGGCACCGATCGGGTGCTCGCTCAGACGCGCTCGCGGCTCACAGCGCTCGGTTGGCGCTGGCATGAGCTGGCCAAGCGCTGGGACGTCGACTGGCCCGAGGATTTCGCGCGGCTGCTCGCGGATCCCGCCCTGGCTCCGTTGGCCGACGGGCTGTTCAGCAACGCCGTCGCTCCGTGAAGCGACTGGTGCTGGTCGGCGGCGGACATGCGCACGTTGAGGTACTGCGGCGCTTCGGGTTGCAGCGCGAACCGGGCGTGGAGATCACGCTCATCAATACCGGCCGCCATAGCGTGTATTCCGGCATGCTGCCCGGGCTGGTCGCCGGGCATTACGGCTGGCGCACCTGTTTCATCGATCTCGAGGTGCTCGCGCGGTTCGCGGAAGCACGCCTGCTGCGAGACATAGCCGTCGGGCTCGACCTGCAGCGCAAACTGGTGCGTTGCGCCGATGGCGCTGAGGTTGCGTACGACATCGTGTCGGTGGACGTCGGCTCGGTGGTGAAGACGCCAGCCCCCTCTCAGTCGGACCGGCGCGGTCTCCCAGTGAAGCCGGTGCAGCGCTTTCTCTCGGCTTGGGACGGGCTCGTGCACGAAGCTGGAGACCGGGAGCTGAACCTCGTGATCGTTGGCGCAGGCGCAGCGGGAGTAGAGCTGTGCCTTTCCATGCACTACCGACTGCAGCAGCGGGTCCCGAGTAACCGAGTGAAGTTCGGCGTGGTCACGTTCACTGCGGAGATTCTGCCCGATCACAACGTGGGCGTGCGCGCGCGCATGGAGCGGGTCCTGCGTGCCCGCGGCGTGGCGATCAGAACTGGCAGGTGCGTCGTGGGTATGGACGAGCGCAACCTCATTCTCGAAGACGGCGACGCGCTGCCGGCTGATCACGTGGTCTGGGCCACTGGTCCGGCTGCCCCGCGCTGGCTCGGCGACAGCGGCCTTCGGACCGACGAGCAGGGCTTTGTGTTGATCGACGATAGTCTGCGGTCGCTATCTCATCGCGATGTCTTTGCGGCAGGCGACATCGCAACCATGGTCCATCACCCGCGCCCAAAATCGGGCGTTTATGCCGTGCGCCAAGGCCCGCCGCTTGCGGCCAACCTCCGCTTGGCCTTGCGTGGCGATACCCCGCGTATCTTCGAACCTCAATCTGTGGCGCTACAGCTGATCACCACCGGCGACCGCAATGCGATCGCCTCGTGGGGCCCGCTACATGCGGAGGGCGGCTGGGTCTGGCGCTGGAAGGACCGGATCGACCGGCGGTTCATGCGCCGATACGCCGTAGGAACACGATGAGCCGCGGCCCGAGTCGACCGCCGGACAGCTTCAAGCTGCCTGGACGTCGCCCGCGGCGGTGGTGCCCGGGCGCGAGGCAGGCGTCACTGTTCGCGCCTGCTGTCCAATTCGCGGTCCAGCTCGACTACGGCGTTAGCGAACAGGTCGCTGGGGTGTGCCTGGCAATACTGCTTCAGCCACCCTATGTGCGCTTCATTGTCCGTGGACAGAAGTCTGCCCTTCGCGAGATTGGTGCCCGTTACAAAGCCGGCAACCCACCAGCTGTAGGCAGCTTCAAACTTGCGATTGGTCGACAGGTCGCTGAGGTATCTTGCGCAGGAGAGCTGACTCATGCCGAAACCACTGAACTCTTCGCCGGCAAAGGCGGCTTGTGCCAAGGTAGCAGCCAAAACCACGAGGGCGTATCGCATGTCGAACTCCTTCTTCGGGCTAGGGAAGCTCTATGATCAGCGCTTCCCTAACGGGCTGCCGCTGGTGATGTGCCGGGGTGAGCGCCCGATACCCCTTGCCGGCCATGCACTAACTGCGCCAGTGTCGGCATTGGACGCGCCCCGCGCAGGCTGGAAGATTAGAAGGGCCGCGCGCCGATCGAGGAAGAGCAATGACTGACACTGCCACCCCCAAGCCCTTCAAGGTCCACGTCCCCGACGACGCCCTTGAAGATCTGCGCGCGCGCCTGGCCCGCGTCCGATGGCCCGACGACCCGCCCCTTGTCCCCTGGAGCACCGGCACCAGCCTCGACTACATGAAGCAGCTCGTGGACTACTGGCGCGAGCGCTTCGACTGGCGCGCGCAGGAGGCAAAACTCAACGCTTTCCGGCAGTTCAGCGTGCCGCTCGCCGGCATCGACCTTCACTTCATCCATGAGCCGGGCAAGGGGCCGAACCCCATCCCGCTGCTGCTCTTGCACGGCTGGCCTGGCTCCGTCTTCGAGTTCCACAAGCTCATCCCCATCCTCACCGACCCGGCGCGCTTCGGCGGCGATCCCGCCGACGCCTTGACCGTGGTTGCGCCCTCGCTGCCGGGCTACACCTTCTCGTTCCGGCCCGGGCAGGAGCGCTTCAGCGTAGAGCAGATCGCCGATGCCCTCGCCGAGCTGATGACGGTCTTGGGGTACCGGCGCTTCGCGGCGCAGGGCGGCGATTGGGGCGCTTTCGTGACCTCGCGGCTGGGGCTGATGCATGCCCACCGCCTTTACGGCATCCACCTCAACATGCTCGCGGTGCGGCGTGAACCCTCGATGCTCGCCAACCCGACGCCCGAGGAGAAGGTGTTCCTCGAACAGCTTCAGCACTTCATCAAGGAGGAGACGGGCTATCAATGGATTCAGGGCACCAGGCCGCAAACGCTCGCGTTCGGTTTGAGCGACTCGCCCGCGGGGTTGGCCGCGTGGATCATCGAGAAGTTCCGCGCGTGGAGCGACTGCGGGGGCAATCCGGAGAACGCGTTCACCAAGGACGAGCTGCTGACCAATATTACGCTGTACTGGGTGACCGGCGCCATCGGTTCGTCGTTCTGGCCGTACTACGCGCGCATGCATAACCCCTGGCCGATACCCGAAGGGGCGCGCATCGCCGTCGCCACCGGCTACGCGGAGTTTCCTGCTGAGATCCTGCGTCCGCCGCGCTCGGTTGCGGAGAAGGTCTACACCAACATTCAGCGCTGGACGAAGATGGACAAGGGCGGCCACTTCGCAGCGCTGGAACAGCCGGAAGCGCTAGCGCAGGAGGTCAGGGACTTCTTTCGGCCGCTGCGGCGCTAGCGGGCTGTCACGGCAGGTGCTGCGGGTCAGCGTGCGCTGGGCGCAAAGATCAGCGAGCCCTCGACCTTTGCGACCTGACGCCAAGCGCGGCGCCTGGCGGCCTTGTTCAGCACCAGGCAACTCACCCCATCGGGTAGAGAGTTCGCGATCTCTTGCAGTGTCGAGTCGCTCACCCAGCTGAAGGCACTGAACTCGACCGCCAGCGCGTAGGCAGGAACTGCCCGCAGGTAGCGCACTTCTCTGCGCACCAGCCAGGCACGCCTTAGCCCCTTCTGGCCCGAGAGCGCGGCGAGCCAGAGCAACAGCTCCGTCGCCGGTAAGCCGTGGGGCAGCAGCGCATCGTGGCGCTTGAGCTCGTGGCGCTCGGCAGCGGCGAGCTTCCGCTCTCGCGCTGCCTGAGACAGCACGTCGCGATATTTGTCGCAGCGGGAGAGTTGGTTGCGCGAGTAGAAATAGCCATACAGCAGCTGCGAGCCGGGCTCGCGCGCCGCCTCGTCGAGCCGCATGGCCTTCTCCAGATCGGCCACACCACGCTCCTCGCCCGCTTCCAGCAGGATGCGCCCGCGCGCGTAGTACGCGGCCGCATGCACCGGTGAGCGCGCCAGCAGCGCGTCGAGCACAGGCAGCGCGGCTCGCCCGCCGCGCAGTGCCTCGACCGCGCAGGCGTAGTCCCAGAGCTCCTCTTCGTTGAACTTGCCGTCGGGCGCTGTCTCGTAGCGGCTGAGCTTCGCGCGCGTTTCGGTCAGGAACTGGTGCCGCTCCTTCCAGGGCCCGGCAATCGACTCGCGCCACACCTGGTTGAACTCGTGCATCAGCTGCAGGCGCTTGTCGCGCAGCAGAGTATGCGCCGCCGAAAGCTGGAAGCTGAGCGGAACGCTGGGTTCGGCGCCCAGCGCCGTTAGACGGTCCTTGAGCGAAGGATGTGTGTCACTGAGCCCGGTCTCGCGCGTCAGCGCGCCGGCCAGCGCCGCCGCCGCATGCTCGGCGGGTACGCTGCGCAGCGCTGTCACGTAATCTGAGAACGGCTGAGTCGGGGGCTCAGGCTGATTCTCGGCCTGCTCATAGTACTCGCTCCAGAAGCGCGACTCGATGTACTCGCTCTTGGCATACACCGCGGTGAGCGCATCGCCGGCGTCCTCGCGGCTGGTCACTCGCGCACTCTCGCGGTCGGCCTCGTATTCATTGGCGCGCGCCAGCACGAAGCTGTAGGCGTTGAAATACGGTGCATACCAGTCGAAGAAGCGCGTCAGTAGACCGATCACCGCGCTGCGCCCGGGCTTTAGAGCCTGCAGGATCCGGTACCAGGTCTGCCGGATGCGGTAAATCCAGTTGCTGAAGCTGGCATGGTTTTGGGCCAGATGCCCGAACTCGTGGGCGAGCACGGCGCGGAACTGGTAAGGCGGTAGGCTGGCCAGCAGCGGTAGGCCGATGACGAGGTAACGCCTGGGCCATCCGAGCATGCCTAAGCGCGGGGTGTGGACCACGGCGGCGTTGAAGTCGGGCGTGAGCAGAACGTCGTGCACGGGTTTGGCCTTGACGTTGCGGCGCACCTGCTCGATCTCGGCGAACAATTCCGGCACCTCGGCTGCGCTCATGCGTCGACCCTGTGGCGGCGGCAAGCGGAACCAGAGGGCGCGCGCCAGGAAGTAGGCTAACCCGAGAGGCAGCAGCGCAAGCTTGATCAGCGCGACGCTCTTGGATACCACGATGAGGCCGATTACGAACAAGGCGCACATCGCAGCGCACAGCGCCAGCAGCACGATGTACCCGATACCGCATGCCGCGAGCAGGATCAGCTGTAGCTTGTAGCGGAGCGGATGCGCCGCGGCGATATGCTCCGCTCGCGCAATGAGGTCACGGTACTGCTCCAGAGTGCGCACGGTTTCGAAGCCCTGGACATGGCACGGATGTGGTCGAAGCCAATGTGCAGGTTTCGTGCCCGCACTGGGCCGGGTGTCCGCTGTGATCTGCACCCTTTCTATTACCTCCGGACTATGCCGAAAGCGAAATGGAATACCGCACGCGCACCGCGCAGAATCCGCGCACGCATCGCAGCACGAACCAGCGCTGCGGCTCCACATCCTGCTCCGTCGACGAGCGATTCACCGGCAGTCAAGCTCCGAAGATGGGGACCGCGCAGACACGGCAGGACGCCAGCCGAAGGGGTGCGGGAGCGGGCCGCTTGGTCGCGGTCCGCGGGTTGGGCAAATTTGCCCGTGTTCAGTCAGCAGGAGGTTGTTATGACACTCAAGTCTCATTTGAAAGTTCAGCTGGCCGTGGCCGCCGCCATCGGCGCACTGTCCATCGGATCTGCCGTCGCCGGCGGCGACGTGCTCAAGAGCGGCGACGTCGAACCAGATGGGCCACTGGTACGGCAACGCCGGAGGTCTGCAGGGCTCCGACCGCGTGACATTCCTCGGCAAGACGCACGACCGGAACCAGCAGGTTGGTATCACGTATGACAAGGATGTCGCGCAGCGAACCAATATGCAGCGCGACCCCGCCTCCAATGGACAGATCGGCATCGGCTACGACAAGGACGTCGCCGAGCGGACGAACCTGCCGCGCAACGAGAAGTCCGCGCCGGTCCAGACCACCGGCGTGAGCAACAAGTAAGCCGGATCCTCTTCCCGCAGGGTCTCCTCCCTGAGTGAGGTCTCGCCCCGCCCGCGCGGGGCATTTTTTTGCCTTGGCGCCGCCGGGTAGTGCTCTGTCTAAGCTGCTCGGCGCAGGATCACCACGTTCCCGGCTACAGACAGGCCGATCCCAATCCAGGTTGCCGGACGCCAGGCGAACCCCTCGAACCAGTACGAGATGAGCAGCGCAACGATCGGTACCATGACCCCGATGTACCCTGCGCGCGCCGCGCCGATCCGCTCCAGCAACGTCAGGTAACCGGCGAAGGCGATCACCGAGCCCGGTATGGCCAGATAGAGCAGCGAAGCCACATACCGCGGCGACCAATCGAACCCGAGACCGTGACCCGAGCCCAGCGCAACGAGCAGCGAGCACACCGAACCGTACAGCATGGCGAAGGCCATTGCCTGCCACACCGGAACCCCGCGCTTGGGGTTGCGGGCGGCGATGACGCTGCCGGCCGCGGATGTGACTACCGCCAGGACCGTATACAGCGTGCCACGCACCAGCCGCGAGTCGGCGGTGAGCGGACCCAACTCGGGCCAGAAGACGAGCACGATGCCAGCGATGCCCAGCAGCGCGCCGAATGCGACGCGCCCGCTCATCGGCGTGCCATACGCGATGCGCACCCCCAGCATGTTGAGCAGCGGGCTGGCTGAAAATCCCATCGCAACCAAACCCGACACGACGAGCGTTTCTGCGGAGTAGACGCAGAGATAGCTCAGGCTGAACATCAGCATGCCCTGCAGCGTCAATGCGAGATGCTGGCGTGGGCCGAAGCGCAGGCTCAACCGCCGCGATCGGCAGAACGCAAACAGGATCAGCGCAGCCAGCAAAAAACGATAGAACACCGAGGCCGCAGGCTGGACGTTCCCGAGCTGAAAAGTGATTGCGATCCAGGTGGAGCCCCAGATCGCGGCGCAGATCAGGAACAAAGTCAGATTGGACAGGCGCCCTCCGTTCGACAAAGCGAGGGCCCCGCCATCTGACGATGACGAGGCCCCACGGACCGCGCGATTGTACTCCCCGATATCTGTCGCCGAGGACAGGATCCAGTATCGCTGCAGGACTGCAATCGTGTGATGTGGATCACACGATTCACGCGCGGACACCCAGAAGTAGGGACTCGGGGACGTTTGCGGACTGTTTGTTTCCAAGCGGTGACAGTCGGGCCCGGCTTGTGGCCCAGAAGGCATGGGTCCCATGCGCCATAGGAATCAATGGCACATGTAGCAATTACTCCATAACAAAAACGTCCAAAAAAAGAGCAATAGCGTTCAAGAGCACGTAAGGTTGCGCGCTTAGACTACCGCTCATCGCACCGGAGCTAACTGTTCATCAATGCAGCGCCGGTCGAGAAAGGACCGCCGCGCTGTAATAACGAAGCGCGGGGATCAACGCAGCATCAGACGTTATGGAGAAATCATGAACACCAAGTTACTCATCTCTGCTATCGCGGCCGCCGCCGCGTTTGCCGTCAACGCCCACGCCGCCAACGTGGTTACCTCCGGTGATCTGAGCGCCATCGACAAGTGGTATGGTCGCGCCGGTGGTCTGACCGACGCTGACCGCGTCAGCGGGCTGAAAGCAGGCTCAACCCAGGTTGGTGTCTCCTATGATGCGGACGTGGCTGCCCGCACCAACATGTCGCGGGCCCAGGCTACCCATAACCAAGTGGGCGTGACCTACGACGCGGATGTCGCGGCTCGCACCAACATGCAGCGCGGGAGCGGCGACGCGGGTCAAGCCCAGGCTGCCGGCACAGAAGGTGCCAAGAGCAACTGACGCTTGATTCGAGATCTGTGAGCGATCCGCTCACCGCTGTGGAAACTGGAACGGCCGCGCGAGCGGCCGTTCGCATTCATGCTGGGCCGCGGGATGCAGCGCGCACGCTATGGCCAGAGCGACATCCGGGGTTCAGTTCGCACTCCGCGAGGAAAGCGCGCGACGTGCGCGCCGGACCATCGTGTAAGCCGTGAGGGCGTAGCCGAGCCAGGTTACCGATCGACGAGGTTTCGCGATGAGCAGGGTGATGGCGGCCACGCCGAGGCCGAGCACCAGCGGCTTGCGCGCGAGGTAACGCAGGACGTCCACGCCGCGTTCGACTGAAATGAGCCCGCGGCGAATGCCGGCAGTTGCGTCGGCTGCCAGCGCACGTTGCGCTGCGCCCTGCGCGACGAGCGCCTCGCGCCGCGCGGCCAGATCCTTCATGCGCGTCCTCATGACTTTGGCGTGAGCTGTTCGCGGTCCTCAGCCAGCTCGTGCAGGCTGGCGTCGAACGGGCGCGGCTTGGCCGCGATCTGGTTGCGCGCCGCGAAACCCGCGACCAGCGCCAGGACCAGAAACGACGCCGCCAGCAATGCCGCGACCAGCAAGCGGTGATCGTCCCAGAATGCAATCAGGATGACCAGCGCGAAGAAAGCGATGGCGAGGAACACGAAGAACAGCGCCACCGCTCCCCACAGCAGCAGCAGCGCAACCCGCCCAATCTCTTCCTGCAGTTCGGTGGACAGCAGCTCCAGCCGGTTATGGAGGATGGCGATCAGCGTAGCCAGCAACGCCTTCGCCGAGCCGAACAAACCGAGCCCTGGGTCGGGCCGGCTCGAGGACTGCTGCTCGGCCATCAACGGCGGCCGACGAGTAAGCCGATGATGAACGCCACGCCCGCCGCGATGGCTACCGCTTGCCACGGGTTGTCACGCACGTAGTCGTCCGCGGCATGGGCTGCGGCGCGGGCGCGCGCAGCCGCTTCGTCGCTGGCTTCGAACAGATGCTTCTGCGCGCCGCGCAGTGACTCCTCTGCGCGCGCGCGTGCGGCGGAGATCTTCTCGCCGGTCTGGTTAGCCGTCGCTTTGAGCAGCTCTTCCACGTCCTGCGCGACGAGCTTCAGATCCTGCATCAGCTTCTCTTTGGTTACGGCTTCCACTCGATCCTCCGTTTGCGGCAGATACGAAACCGGGAGCACCACAGGCGGCTGGCAGAAGTTGCGACAGGCAGTCGGAGCGGTCTATGTGCCCGCTTTCTATTGGTTGAGAGCGCCTAGTGGTCGAGCACGCATGGTATCTCTGGGCCGCCGGGCGGGCAAGCGACAGCCAATGGTGTCCCGGGCCCTGGTTGCGGATTGGACCATCGTTGCGGGAGATACCCGCCTTCCAGGCCCTATAATCACTCGCCACGAGGACAACGAAGAGACGCATGCGGGGCGAACGGCGTTCGGGCTGCGCAACAGTGGTGGTTGTGCATGGGCTGTGGATGACCGGTGCGGTGTTCGCGTTGCAGCGAGCGCGGCTCGTACGCTATGGCTATCGCGTAGCGGCGTTTTCCTATCCTTCGGTCCGACTGGGGATGGATGAGATCGCGTCACGGCTGGCGCGATTTGTCGCGACGCTGGGCGCGCCGTGCGTTCATTTCATCGGTCATAGCCTGGGTGGCCTCGTCGTGCTCGACATGCTCGCACTGAATCCTCACTTGTCGGTCGGCCGCATCGTGCTGCTGGGCAGCCCGGTGGCCGGCTCGCGCGCAGCCGAGCACCTCGCGCATTCCAGCGCCGGCCGAGCCCTGATCGGACGCGCGTTGCTCGACTGGCGCCCCCAGCGCGGCGCTGCGGTAGCGTCCCGGTTCGAAGTCGGTATGATCGCGGGGACCGTGCGCTTGGGTGTCGGCCGCCTGCTGGTGAGACTGCCGGCGCCGAACGACGGCGTGGTCTGTCTGGACGAGACGCGCATGCCGGGGCTGCGCGACCACCTGGCAATGCCGCTGAGCCATTCGGGCATGATCGTCTCTGCGCGCGTGGCGCGTCAGATCCGCAACTTCCTGGAGCTGGGCCATTTTGCGCGCTAGGCTAGCAGCCGCGGCGTTGCTGTTGACTATCGCGTCGTCCGCCGGTTGCTCCAGCGTGGGCTATTATTTTCAGGCGCTGAACGGGCAGATGGAGCTGACGCGCAAAGCGCGCCCGATTCCCGAGGTGATCGCTGACCCCGGCACCGCACCCGAGCTCAAGGCCAGGCTCGGCCAGGTCGTTCAGATGCGCGACTTCGCCAGCCGGGAGCTACACCTTCCGAACAACGGCAGCTACCGCCGATACGCGGACATCGGGCGCCCCTACGTCGTATGGAATGTGTTCGCCGCGCCCGAGTTCTCCGTACAGCCCAGGCAATGGTGCTTCCCGTTCGCCGGGTGCGTGGGCTACAAGGGCTACTTCAACAAAGCTGGCGCGGAGCAGCTGGCCTCCGAGCTGCGCGCCCAGCATTCCGATGTGTTCCTGGCTGGAGTGCCCGCCTACTCGACGCTGGGCTGGTTCGACGATCCCGTCTTGAATACCTTCGTCCAGTATCCGGATGCCGAGATCGCCCGTCTGATGTTTCACGAGCTCGCACATCAGCTGGTTTATGTAAAGGGCGACAGCACTTTCAACGAGTCCTTCGCGGTCACGGTCGAGCGCGAAGGCGTCGGGCGTTGGCTGGCGGCGTATGGCAGCGAGGCGCAGCAGCGCGAATTCGTGCAGGAACGGGTGCACCACCAGGCGTTCGTCGAGCTGGTGGCAGAGTATCGAGCTCGCCTCGCCGCGTTGTATGCCGAGCCTCTTGACCCCGAAGCAATGCGCGGCCGCAAACAGGATGTCCTCGCGCAGATGCGTGCCGAGTACGGTCGCATCAAGCAGAGCTGGGGCGGATTTACAGGTTACGATTGGTGGTTCGAGCAGCCGCTGAACAACGCCCAGCTCGCCTCCGTCGCGATCTACACGCAGCTCGTGCCCGCTTTCGAACGCATCCTGCGCGAGAACGGAGGCGACCTCCCGCGCTTCTACGCTGAAGTAGAACGCCTGGCCGCACTGCCCAAGGCGCAGCGCGACGCCGAGCTGGCTACGGAAGCTAAGGAGCGCAACGCCGCAGACGCCGCACCTGACGCAACCCGATAATTTTCGCCTCGGTCGCGCACGTGAGAATGGATCAGAGCTCCCCTAGGACCGAACGCGGCTGATCCGGCCCACGTCACCGCGGCGCGCGGTCACAGCTGCTTGTACTTGCCTTCGGCGAGGATGCGACGAGCTCGTGTGTTGCCGTTGTTCGCGGACCGTTCCAGCCATCGCTGCGCTGCGGCGATGTTCTTGGTCACGCCATCGCCTTTGATATAGAACAGCGCGAGGTTGAGCTGAGCGTCGGGGTCGCGCTGATCCGCGGCGAGCGTGAACCACTTGATCGCTTGCGACGCATCGCGGTCGACGCCCAGCGCTTTGTCGTAGATAGCACCCAGATTGAAGAAAGCCTCGGAGCGCCCGTCCTTCGCTGCTACCTCGAGCCACTTGCGCGCGGTGCGGTAATCGCGGGGGACGCCGCGACCATACAAGTACATGTCGCCCAGAAGCAGCGCCGCCTCACCGTCGCCGCGCTCCGCCTCCGGCGTCAGCAGCTGGATCGATTCCTCCGGCGTCTGACCCGCCGCCACGCGCGCTTTGCGCAGCAACGACGGGTCGGAAGCCGCGAAGCGCAGGCTGGCCAGAAAAGGGTCTGCGACTTTGCTTACCTCGGGGACAAGGTCCGTGGCCGCGCTGCGCTGAACGTACTTCAGCGTGATGACCATATCCGGTGCGCTCGACCGGACGCAGCTTACACCGCGGGCGATCAGCACGCCGGGCGCAGGGTATTTCGGGCGGCTGTCGTCGAACGTGACCGAGAAGCGGGCACACGTCGCACCGTTCGCCGCGAACGATTCGGCCGAATAGCCCGCTAGTTTCATCGCCGGGTCCGGAACCGCGGTCTGAGTCTCGCGCAGCAGCGCCAGAAGCTGCGCATTCCCTGCCACGTCGCTGTCTACCCGGCGTGCTTCGACGATCGCGGACGCCTGCACGCCACCGGCGAATTCCTTCGTCAGCTCGGCATGGTGGGCGTCTTTGGTCAGCGAGTTCCAGCCGTCATCGACCGGGGTGCTTGCCACGAAACCATCGAAGCCCCAGGGCGCTCCAGGGGCCGAAATCGGATTGGGCAGCGCACCTGGCTGCGACTCCGCTGCCCACGCCGGAAACGCCGCGAGCGCTAGCGCCGGGACCAGCCGCTGCCACCCCCACCATCTAGTCTTTCGTTCTGTCATCGATCGACCCCGGTTCAGCTGTGTGTCCCTGTGATGTGCTGGCGTTTGCGAGGTTCCTCATGTTGCCCGCGCAAACCTGCTGGCGCGACCCGTCGGCTCAGCGTCCGTGTGCCGGATCGCCGCACCGGATGCGAACCATACCAGCTTGCGGGTACACTAACCGTAACGCAGTCCCTGATGAGGCGATCGTGAACAGTCAAGCAACCCTGCAACACAAAGCGCGGGTGATCTTACTTGCCGTCCTGGCAGCGGCGAGTCTCATGTTCCCGGCGCGCGCGGATGTGGGCGATGCGGCCAAGCTGAAGACCGTGCTGCTGGACGGCAAACCGGTTTCGCTGGACTCAGCTTAAGGGCAAGGTGGTGATGGTCAACTTCTGGGCCACCTGGTGCCCGACCTGCCGCGTCGAGATGCCGCAATGGCAGAAGTTCTACGACGCCTACAAGGACAAGGGCTTCGAGCTGATTGCTGCTCAGCATCGACGACGACGAGAAGCTGCTGAGACAGGTCTCCAAGGAGCGGGGCTTCAGCTTCCCCATCGCCTGGCGCTGGGATGACAAGACCGACGACAACTTCGGCGACATCATCGGAACGCCGACCCTGTATGTGGTCGACAGGAGCGGGAAGGTGGCGTGGATGAAGCGCGGCCGCGTCAGCTATGCCCAGCTGCAGGAAGTCATCGACCCTCTGCTGAAAAACTGACGCCAGGAGGTCGATGAAGACCGGCCGCCGACGTCACCCCGGCGACGGCCGCGGTCAGGTCAGACTCGTCCTGTGAGGCTTCCGTGCTGGATGAGGCTGGCTGGCGGCCGCGTCTTGCGCGTCATCCTGGAACTCCCGCAGAGCGTGAGGCCCGAGGCCCGCGCATAGGAAGCAAGTTACAAGCAAGAACCAGGCGGCCAACGGCACGTCGTCGAACGGTGCCCAGGCGCCGGCCGGGCTCCCGAGAGCGATATCGGAACTAGGCGCGCCGCTGTTCGGTGCACTAACAGCGCGATCTTCGGGTCGCTCCGGTCGTTCCACGCGGCCTGCATCCGGTTGCGATGGTGATGCGTTGATCACCACGATGGGCACGACGGAATCGCGCGGGCCGCCGGCCCGCCCATCTCTTGCCCCCACGGGCTGCGCCAGAGAAAGGCAGCCCAACAACGCGGCGACGCCCAAGATGCTGCCGGTCCTCCTGGTCGTTTGCATGCTTTCCATTGGTCCTCCACCGCGCAACAGCTGAGCGCTTGGGAAGCAGAGTAGCCCGTGCAGCCGGTATTGGGCATTGCCCGTTAGGCATATGACTTCGGACGTAGAAGCTCGGTATGACCTAAACGGCGCCCCTTTCCACTGCCACGCGGGCCACTGCAGACAGCGCCTGCGGTGCGCAGGGGCCATTGGCGTTTGATGCTAAACTTCACCGCCGTGGAGCGAAACCTGAACGGGCTCATGAACGAAGACATCAACACGCTGCGGCGCATCCTCAAACAGAGCAAGACCATCGCGGTGGTGGGGCTGTCGGCCAACTGGTGGCGGCCCAGCTACTTCGCCGCCAAGTACCTGCAGGAGCACGGCTACCGCATCGTTCCGGTGAACCCCCAGTACCCGGAGGTCCTCGAACGAGAAGTGCTACCCGAGCCTGCGCGACATTCCGTTCAAGGTGGACGTGGTGGACTGCTTTCGCAAGAGCGAGGAGATCCCCGCGATCGCGGACGATGCCATCGCCATCGGCGCCAAGGTGCTGTGGATGCAGCTCGGCGTGATCAACCACGAAGCAGCGCGCAAGGCAGCGGCGGCCGGCCTCGAGGTGGTCATGGATCGCTGCATGAAGATCGAGCACGGCCGTCTGTTCGGCGGTCTCAACTGGTGCGGCGTCAACACCCGGGTGATCTCCGCCAAGCGCCCCAACTACCTTCCGTACTGAGGGTCGTGAGCGACGAGTGTCAGACCCCGTCCGCTTGCGCCTGCCTACGATCTGATCACGAATCACTGATCACCTGATTCCTCGATGCCTGATCGCCAATTCGGATTCGGCACACTGTGCCTGCACGCCGGCGCCATCCCCGACCCGGCCACCGGCGCGCGCGCGGTGCCGATCTATCAGACCACGTCCTACGTGTTCGACTCGGCCGATCACGCGGCCAGCCTGTTCAACCTGCAGACCTTCGGCAACGTCTACTCGCGCATCTCGAACCCGACCGTGTCGGTGTTCGAGGAGCGCATGGCGGCGCTGGAAGGCGGCCGAGCCGCGCTGGCGGCGGCCTCGGGACAGGCGGCGCAGATGTGCGCGCTGCTCACGCTGGTGCAAAACGGCGACGAGATCGTGTCGGCCAGCACGCTGTACGGCGGCACCTACTCGCAGTTCGACGTCATGTTCCGCCAGTTCGGCATCGACACGACGTTCGTCGATCCGGACGACCCGCAGAACTTCAAGCGGGCGATCACGCCCAAGACCAAGCTGCTGTATGCGGAGACCGCCGGCAACCCGCGCATCAACGTGCTCGACATCGAGGCGGTGGCTGCCATCGCCAAGGACGCCGGCATCCCGCTGGTGATCGACAACACCTTCGCGACGCCGTATCTGTGCCGGCCGTTCGAGTTTGGAGCGGACATCGTCGTGCACTCGGCCACCAAGTACATCGGCGGCCACGGGACCACCATGGGCGGCGTGCTGGTCGAGTCGGGCAAGTTTCCCTGGGGCAACGGCAAGTTTCCGGGGATGACGACGCCGTCGCGCGGCTACCACGGCGTGCATCTTCCACGAGACCTTCGGCGACTTCGGCTACACCATGAAGGCGCGCATGGAGACCATGCGCACGCTCGGTCCTGCGATGTCGCCGATCAGCGCCTGGCTGCTGCTGCAGGGGCTGGAGACGCTGCACGTGCGCATGGACCGCCACGTCGCCAATGCGCTGGCCGTGGCCGAGATTCCTCGAGCAGCACCCGCAGGTGAGCTGGGTCAACTATCCGAGCCTGCCCTCGAGCAAGTACTACGAGCTGGCCAAGAAGTACATGCCCAAGGGCGCGGGCGCCATCATGACCTTCGGCATCAAGGGCGGCCAGGAAGCCGGCGTGAAGTTCATCGAGGGCGTGCAGTTCCTGAGCCACCTGGCCAACGTCGGCGACGCCAAGACGCTGGTGATCCATCCCGCTTCGACCACGCACCGCCAGCTGTCCGAAGAGGAGCAGATCACAGCCGGCGTCACGCCCGACATGATCCGTCTGTCCATCGGCATCGAGGACCTCGACGACATCCTGTGGGACATCGACCAGGCGCTGGCTAAGGCGAGGTGACCGGCCTTCTGACCCTTTGGCGTGGGTCTTGTCTCCTGCGCACCCGCGCATAGCCCGCTCTTCGGGCTCGCGGCAGACCCGACTTCCTCTGGAAGGCCGACGTCGCAGCGTGCGTTGAGCCGGCAGGCTGCAGAGGCGCTAACATACGGGACGCCGCGCGACGCCCGGGTATTTCACGTGGGAAGCGTGCGTCCGACAAGAACGAGAGCCCATGACCGCTGCGAACGCGGTCCACACCAGGACATGGCCAAATCAGATTCCGGTGCGCCGATAGAAGCCAATGCGCGCCCGCTGCGCGGGCGACCGCGCAGCGAGGATTCCCACGAGGCCATACTCGACGCTGTCGTGGCCTTGCTCGAGCAAGAGGGCTACGGCGCCCTCACCATCGAGAGCGTTGCGCGGCAAGCCGGCGTCGGCAAGCAGACCATCTACCGCTGGTGGAAGTCCAAGGCTGAGCTGGTGCTCGAAGCTTACGCCAACCACGCGGCGAGCAAGCTACCCATACCCGACAAGGGCAGCTTGCGCGCCGACCTCGAGTGGTTCTTCTGCGCCGCGTTCAAGCGCCTGACCGACATCTCCGGGCCGACCATGCGCGGGTTGATGGCGGACGCGGTCTACGACGCGGAGTTCCTCGAGATCCTGCGCGAAGTGCTCATCGCCAAGCGGCGGGCCGTTCTGTATCAAGTGATCGAGCGCGGCCGCTCGCGCGGTGAGCTCAAGCCCGACGCCGACCTGGACGTCATGATCGACCTGCTGTTCGGCGCTCTCTGGTACCGGCTGCTGGTGCAGCACGCCAAGCTGGATTCGCGCTTCGCCAAGCAGCTGGTGGGCGATGTGCTCGACGGCTTCGCGCGGCGCTGATGCGCTCAACGCTGGCCGAGCCCGAGGCCAGGAGCGCGGCGAGTTCAGCCGCCGGATGGCTTTCCGCCGGCGAGGAACTCCTCCAGAACGGCAGCCAGCGCTTCGGGCTGGTCGTGGTGCATCATGTGCCCGGCGTCAGAAAGCGTGTACTCGCTCAGGTTGCTGAAGGCCGCACGCCGCTGCTCCAGGTCCGACGCGTTGTCTTTTAGCCACTGGCGCATCCAGTGGCCATCGCCCCACACCCACAGCACCGGCGCAGTGATCTGCTTCCAGCACGCCAGCGCCTCCTCTAGGCGATACAGGACCGGGTTCACCATCTTGTGCGCGGGGTCGCTGTTCAGCACCACTTCGCCCGAGTCGAGTCGCTTGGCCCAGTGCGGCGCGAGGAAGCGCGCCTTGTCCCGCGACAGCCTGCGGTTGTTCTGCATCAGCCGCTCCTCCACCTCCTCGAACGAGGCGTAGGGCTTGAACGACGAAGGCTGCGCTAATCTCATCCAGCCATTTGGCGTAGCGTTGCGGGGCGCCGGTGGAAGCGGTGCGCGGCAGCCCGAAGCCCTCGAGCAGCGCCAGCTTGGCGACGCGGGCCGGCCGGATGCCCGCGTACAACCCGGCAACGTTGCCGCCCATGCTGTGGCCCACGAGGCTCACTGGCGCGTCGGGCGATACTTGCCGCAACAGGACTTCGAGATCGGCAACGTAGTCCGGGAACCAGTAGCCGCCCCCAGCCCACTCCGACAGCCCGAATCCGCGCCAGTCGGGAGCGACGACGTACCAATCGCCCCGCAGGGCGTCGACCAGAAACTGGAAGGACGCCGATACGTCCATCCAGCCGTGCAGCAAGACGAGCTTCGGATGGCGCTCGTCGCCCCACGTGCGCACGTGGTAGCGCAGGCCCCGAACCTGCAAGATGTGCGACTGGCTCGGTTTCATGTCACTCTTGGCCCATCAGAGCTTCGACTTCGCGATGCGTGCGGATGGTGTCCCAGGACACGATCGCGAGCGCTGCGCCCACCAGCAGCATCCCGGTGAGCTCCATTGCGCGAGGGCGCTCGCCCAGCTGGAGCGCGGAGCTCATCAGCGCTACCACCGGGATACCCAGTGAGCTCATGCTGGTGGTGCCGGCCGGCAGGCGGCGCAGCACGTAGAACCAGGCCATCCAACCCGCGGCGCTGCCCACCGTGCCGAGCAGCAGTGTGAGCAGTATGAACTCGCGTGTCCAAAGCGCTCGCGCGGCCCGAGAGGGTTGCGTCCATGGGCGACGCATTATAGCCTCAGTCCAGCGGCATCCCGGAAAGCCGCACCCCACGGGCATCTCCGGCACGAGCACCCGCCCGGCCCGATGGGACGGCGCATTGCGCGCGGGGCTACACCGCAGACGTGAGCGTCGTAGAATTCGGGCGTGGCACCGCAATTCATCCACCTCCGGCTGCACAGCGAGTATTCGATCTCCGACGGCATCGTCCGCCTGGACGCAGCCGTCGAGCGCGCTGCCGCGGACGGCATGCCGGCGCTGGCGCTCACCGATCTCGCCAACGTCTTCGGCTTGGTCAAGTTCTACCAGGCCGCACGCGGCAAAGGGCTCAAGCCTATCGTCGGCTGCGATCTGTGGATCACCAACGAGCAGGACCGGGGCAAGCCATACCGACTGCTGCTGTTGTGCCAGAACCGTGCTGGCTACCTGCGCCTGTGCAAGCTGCTGTCGCGCGCCTATCGCGACAACCAGCACAGGGGTCGCGCCGAGGTCGCCAAGGCCTGGTTCCGCGAGCTGGGAACCGAAGGGTTGATCGCGCTGTCCGCCGGCTGCATGGGCGATGTCGGTCATGCCCTTGCTGGGCGACAACGCGGCGCAAGCCAAGCAGTTTGCCCAGGGCTGGGCGGCGCTGTTCCCGGGGCGCTACTACCTCGAGCTCCATCGCGCCGGCCACGCCGAGGACGATGGCTACGTGCAGCGTGCGGTGCGTCTCGCGGGCGGCCTGCGCCTGCCGGTGGTGGCCACCCATCCGGTGCAGTTCCTGACGCCCGAGGAGTTCAGGGCGCACGAGGCGCGTGTGTGCATCAGCCAGGGCTACATTCTGGCCGACCAGCGCAGGCCGCGCGCTTTCACGCCCGACCAGTACTTCAAGACCCAGGCCGAGATGGCGCGCTGTTCGCCGACATCCCGGCGGCATTGGCCAATAGCGTTGAGATCGCCCGGCGCTGCAGCTTCGAGCTGGAGCTGGGCAAGAGCAAGCTGCCGCTGTTTCCAACCCCGGACAACAGCGGGCTCGACGACTACTTGCGCAGCGAAGCGATGGCCGGCCTCGAGAAGCGGCTGCTTGCGCTGTATCCCGACTCCGCGCAACGCGACCCGCAGACGCCGCGCTATCGCGAGAGGCTGGCGCTCGAGATCGAGACCATCGTCAAGATGGGCTTCGCCGGCTACTTTCTCATCGTGGCCGACTTCATCAACTGGGCCAAGCGCAACGGCGTGCCGGTCGGGCCGGGGCGCGGCTCGGGCGCCGGCTCGCTGGTGGCCTACAGCCTGGGCATCACCGATCTCGATCCGCTGCGCTACGACCTGCTGTTCGAGCGCTTCCTCAACCCCGAGCGCGTCTCGATGCCCGACTTCGACGTGGACTTCTGCCAGGACGGGCGCGACCGCGTGATCGAGTACGTGCGCCAGAAGTATGGCGAGCACAGCGTGTCGCAGATCGCGACCTTCGGCACGATGGCGGCCAAGGCGGTGGTGCGCGACGTCGGGCGTGTGCTGGACATGCCCTACAGCTTCTGCGACCAGCTCGCGAAGCTGATCCCATTCCAGCCGGGCAAGCTCATCACGCTGAAGATGGCGCGCGAGATGGAGCCGCTGCTGGCCGAGCGCGAGCAGAAGGAAGAGGAGGTGCGCGGGCTGCTGGAGCTGGCCGAGCGGCTCGAAGGGCTGACGCGCAACGTGGGCATGCATGCCGGCGGCGTTCTGATCGCACCGGGTGAGCTCACCGACTTCTGTCCGCTGTACAGCGCCGAGGGCACCGACAACGTCGTGAGCCAGTTCGACAAGGACGACGTGGAGGCGGTGGGCCTGGTCAAGTTCGACTTCCTGGGCCTGACCACGCTCACCATTCTCGACTGGACGGTCAGGTTCATCAGGAATCGGGTATCAGCGGTCGGGGACCAGGAGAGAAGCGAAACACCCCTTACTCTCGAAGCTATCCCGCTCGATGATGCGGATGCGTACAAGATCTTCTCCCTGGCCAACACGACTGCGGTGTTCCAGTTTGAATCGCGCGGGATGCGCGATCTGGTGAAGAAGGCCAGGCCTGACCGCTTCGAGGACATCATCGCACTGGTCGCGCTGTATCGCCCGGGGCCGATGGAACTCATCCCCGAGTTCATCGAGCGCAAGCACGGCAAACGCGTGCACTTCCTGGACCCGCGGCTGGAGCCCATTCTCAGCCCTACCTACGGGATCATGGTGTACCAGGAGCAGGTCATGCAGATCGCCCAGGTGATCGGCGGCTACACGCTGGGCGCCGCCGACCTGCTGCGGCGCGCGATGGGCAAGAAGAAGCCGGAGGAGATGGCGCAGCAGCGCGACATCTTCGTCGCCGGAGCGCAGCGCAACGGGCTGTCGCGCGACAAGGCGACGCAGCTGTTCGACCTGATGGAGAAGTTCGCGGGCTACGGCTTCAACAAGTCGCACGCGGCGGCCTATGCGCTGGTCGCGTACCAGACGGCGTACATGAAGGCTCATCACGCTGCGGCGTTCATGGCGGCCAACCTGTCGGCGTTGATGGATGACACCGACAAGGTGCACCAGCTGTACGAGGACGCGGCGGCGAACGGGTTGCAGATCCTGCCGCCCGACGTCAACAGCTCGGAGTATCGCTTCGTGCCGGTGAGCGACAGGCAGATCCGCTACGGGCTGGGCGCGATCAAGGGCACAGGCGAGTCGGCGATCGCGGCGATCCTCGCCGCGCGCGAGTCGGGCGGGGCGTTCCGCGATCTGTTCGAGTTCTGCCGACGCGTGGACAAGCGCATCGTCAACCGCCGTGTGCTGGAGTCGCTCATCCGGTCCGGGGCTTTCGACAGCATCGACGACCATCGCCACCGGCTGCTGGCCTCGGCCGGCGTCGCTATGGAGGGTGCAGAGCAGGTCAGCCGCGCTGGCGCGCAGACCAGTCTGTTCGGTGGTGACTCGGGGCTCGCGGAGGTCGGCGTCGAGCTGGTTGACAGGCCGCGCTGGAGTGAGAGGCAGCGTCTTCTGGAGGAGAAACAGGCGCTCGGCTTCTATCTGAGCGGGCATCCGTTCTCCAGTTATGCGCAGGAAGTCGCGCCGCTCGCCCGCACCCGGCTCGCAAGCCTGACTCCGCAGAGCCCAGAGCGTTACCGTGGCCGGCGTGGTCAACGCGCTGCGCATGCAACAGAGTCGGCGCGGGCGCATGGCGATCGTGCAGCTGGACGATGGCACCGCGCGGGTCGAGGTGACCGTCTACGGTGAGCTGTTCGAGGCCAGCCGCAGTCTGCTTAAGGAAGATCAGCTTCTGGTGGTCGAAGGTCGGCCGCAGAATGACGAGTTCACCGGCGGCATCAGGATCGCGGCGGAGAAGCTGTACGATCTGCAGGCGGCGCGTGCGCGTTTCGCCCGCGGCATGCAGCTTGGTCTGCAACGGGGAGTCGAGCGGTGCCCGCTTGCGCGAGCTGCTGTCCCCCTACAAACAGGGGAGCTGCCCGGTCTCTATCGTCTACAGCAACGACGGCGCGCAGTGCCGCATCGACCTCGGTGACCAGTGGCGCGTGAAGCTGGACGACGACTTGATTCGGTCGCTTTCGGCTTGGCTCAGGCCGGAGAACGTGCAAATCCTCTACTAGGCGTTATGACCCCAGGAAGGCATGGGGTCATAACTGCGCGGATTGGAGCGTCAGAAAGGCCTGACGCTCAATCCGTGCGGGCCCGGCGATAGGCCGCGTGAGCGAGCAGCGAGCGTCAGTACTGCGTGAATTGAAGCGTCGCAAAATGGGTGACGCTCAATCCGCGCGGGCTCCAGAAACAGGCCGAGGGAGCGGCCCGCTCAGTCGGACGGGCGGTGCTCGAAGGTATCGAACTCGCCGGAGTCCTCGTTCACGTGCATGGCCGTGACTCGGGCGCCGGGCGGGCCCCGGCGGACCCAGTTGAGGATCGTGGCGACGTCTTCCGGCAAGCCGTGCACTATGGCCTCGACCGTTCCGTCGTGGCGGTTGCGTACCCAGCCCGTGACGCTCAGACGTTCCGCCTCCCGGCGCAGGTACTCGCGGAAGCCCACCCCTTGCACGCGGCCGTGGACTATCACGTGCTTCGTGACCTTCATCGCGCCGGACACTACTTGACACGCATGCCTGGCTGAGCCCCGTCGTCGGGGCTGAGCAGGAAGATGCCGGGGCCGTCGCCGCTCGCCGCGAGCACCATGCCCTGGGACTCGCCGAAGCGCATCTTGCGCGGTTGCAGGTTCGACACCATCACGGTCAGCCGGCCCTTCAGCTGCTCCGGATCGTAGGCCGACTTGATTCCGGCGAATACCTCGCGCGTCTCGCCGCCCAAGTCGAGCTGAAGCTTGAGCAACTTATCCGCACCATCGACGTGCTCTGCGTTGACGATGCGCGCGACGCGCAGCTCGACCTTGTTGAACTCGTCGATGGTGATCAACGATGACGCACTCCCCTCTCCCTCCGGGAGAGGGGTTGGGGGTGAGGGAGTAGTAGGGGTCGAAGGGCTCATTTCATTCACCGTGTTCCAGATCGACTCGAGGACGGATTCCGTTTGCGAGAGTAGGTCGTTATTCCAGAACCGCACTACCTTGATGCCGAGTCCGGACAGGAGGGTCGTGCGCGTCTCGTCGCGCTGCTGCTGTTCCTGGTGCTGTCCGCCATCGAGTTCGATAGCGAGCTTGAGGTCGTGGGAGTAGAAGTCGAGGACGAATCGCTGGCCGCCGGCCTCGACAGGGTGCTGGCGCCGGAACTTCGCTCCTGCGAGCCGGCGGTCCCGCAGCAGCGACCAGATCAGCTGTTCTGCATCCGTCTGTTCCCGGCCCAGCTTGCGAGCAAATTCACGTAGGTCGAGCGGCAGAGGTGATTTGCGTTTGGCGGCGGGCGCACTAGCGCCTCGCTGATCGCCCGTTCCCTCACCCCCAGCCCCTCTCCCGGAGGGGCCCGCGGCGCGGCCTCCCTCACCCCCAGCCCCTCTCCCGGAGGGAGAGGGGAGCAGGCTTTCCTTGTTGGCTTCCACCAGCGCGCTGATCTGCTTCGCGTCGACCCGTGTGATGAGATGCTTGTACGCGTTGATCCGGTGCTCGGAAGGCAACAGTGTCGATGGGTCGGCCCAGGTGAGCGGCGCGATGTTCAAAAACTGTTCCGCGTCGCTCGCGACCTGCGGCAGAACCGGCTTGAGGTACAAGGTGAGCAGGCGAAATGCATTGAGCGCGATGGTGCACCCAACCTGGATCTGCCCGGCGTTGCGCCCGATATCCTTGGCGAGGTCCCAGGGCGCGAGGCGGTCGACGTAGCGGTTGCACAGATCGGCCAGGGCCATGATCCGGCGCAGGGCCTTGCCGTATTCGCGCGCCTCGTACAGCGCCGCGATCTGTCCAGCGCTGCCGGAGATCACGGCCAGCAGTTGCGGCAGCTCCAGCCCGTTGGATAGGCTCAGTGCGAGCTCCTCCAACTCCTCATCGCGGGCGCTGTCCAGCGCGTGCTGCGCGATGTCGTCGAGCGCGGCGCCCGAGCTCGAATCTTCCAGTGAGACGCTGAGGGTACCCTCGAAATGCTTGTGAATGAACGCGGCGGTGCGGCTTGCGATGTTCACGTATTTGCCCACCAGGTCGCTGTTCACGCGGGCCACGAAGTCTTCGAGGTTGAGGTCCACGTCTTCCATGGTGGGACCCAGCTTCGCGGCGTAGTAGTAGCGCAGCCACTGCGGGTTCAAGCCCAGCTTCAGATAGCTTTCCGCAGTGATGAATGTGCCGCGTGACTTGGACATTTTCTGACCGTCCACGGTGAGGAACCCGTGGGCGAAAACCTTGGTCGGCGTGCGATAACCGGCGAAGCGCAGCATCGCGGGCCAGAACAGGGCGTGGAAATAAAGGATGTCCTTGCCGATGAAGTGAACCATTTCGGTATCGTGTCCTGGGCGCAGGAAAGCGTCCACGTCCACTACAACGCCCTGCGCCTGGAGCCGCGTCGCGTAGTTCTTGAAGCTGCCGAAATAGCCGACCGGCGCGTCCAGCCAGACGTAGAAAAACTTGCCGCCATTGGTGCCCGGGATCGGAAAGCCGAAGTAGGGCGGGTCGCGGGAAATATCCCAGTCCTGCAGCCCGACCGCGAACCATTCCTGCATCTTGTTTGCTGCTTCGGGCTGCAGCGGAGGCTCGTCGCCAAGCCCGCCCTGCGTCCACTGCTCGAGGAAGGTGCGGCAGCGCGGATCGCTGAGCTTGAAGAAATAGTGCTCCGAGGCCCGCCGTACCGGTGCCGCGCCCGACACCGCCGAGTAAGGGTTGATCAGATCGGTGGGGCTATAAGTAGTGCCACACACCTCACAGGAATCGCCGTACTGGTCCTTCGAATGGCAATTGGGGCACTCCCCCCGAATGAACCGGTCGGGCAGGAACATCTGCTTGACCGGGTCGTAGAACTGCTCGACCGGGCGGCGCGCGATGAGATCGCCGGCTTGCAGCCGCGCGTAGATGTCCTCGCAGTAGGCCCGGTTCTCAGGGGAATTAGTAGTGTAGTAGTTGTCGAACTGGACATGGAACCCGGCGAAGTCGCGCGTATGCTCCTGGTACACACGCGCGATCAGCTCCTCTGGCGTGATCCCCTCCTGGTCGGCGCGGAGCATGATCGGCGTGCCGTGAGTGTCATCGGCGCAGACGTAGTGGACCTGCGTGTCGGGCTGCATTTTCTGGAAGCGCACCCAGATGTCGGTTTGGATGTACTCGACCAGGTGTCCGAGATGGATGCTGCCGTTGGCATACGGCAGCGCCGAGGTGACGAGAATCTTGCGAGGCATTTCGAAACCGACACAAAAACACGAGTCTAGCAAACGCCGCGCGTCGCCAGTGAGCCGCCGGTGCTAGAATTCGCGCCTTCCCGAGAGGTTTGCAACCGTGGCCATCACCGAAGCGCAAGTCCAGGACCGTCTCAAGCAGATCATCGATCCCACCACCGGAAAAGACTATGTCTCGAGTAAGGAGATCAAGAAGATCCACGTGAGTGGCAGCGACGACGTCGCCGTCGAAGTTGTGCTGGGCTACCCGGCCAAGAGCCAGCTCGACGCGGTCCGCGGGCAGCTCCAAGAGGCGCTCGGGAGCCTTTCGGGGATCGGCAAAGTCAGCGTCGACGTCAACTTCAAGGTCGTGTCGCATGCCGTGCAGGGCGGCGTGCCGCTGGTCCCCGGTGTACGCAACATCATCGCTGTAGCCTCCGCCAAGGGTGGCGTAGGCAAATCCACGGTGGCCGTAAATCTGGCCTTAGCGCTGGCGGCGGAGGGTGCTTCGGTCGGCATCCTGGATGCCGATATCTACGGTCCGTCGCAGCCCATGATGCTGGGTCTGCAGGGGCAGCGCCCGACTTCGCCCGACGGCAAGAGCCTGGATCCGATGGTCGCGCACGGTGTGCGGGCCATGTCGATCGGCTTTCTCATCGACGTCGAGCAGCCCATGGTGTGGCGCGGGCCGATGGTGACCCAGGCGTTGGAGCAACTGCTGCGCGACACGCAGTGGAAGGACCTCGACTATCTGGTCGTGGACATGCCGCCGGGCACGGGCGACATCCAGCTCACGCTGGCCCAGAAGGTGCCGGTCACCGGCGCGGTGATCGTCACTACGCCGCAGGACATCGCGCTGCTCGACGCCCGCAAGGGGCTCAAGATGTTCGAGAAGGTCAACGTGCCGATCCTCGGGATCGTTGAGAACATGAGCACGCATGTGTGCCCGAACTGTGGCCACGAGGAGCACATCTTCGGCGCCGGCGGCGCGCAGAAGATGGCGCGCGACTACAAGGTGACGGTGCTGGGCTCGCTCCCGCTGGACATCCGGATCCGCGAGCACGCCGACTCGGGCAATCCGACCGTGGCGGCAGACCCCAGCTCCCGCACCGCGCAGACCTACCGGGAGATCGCCCGCAAGGTGGCGGTGAAGATCGCGGAGAAGGCGCAGGACTTCAGCGCGGCCTTTCCCAAGATCGTGATCAAGAACACCTGACGCCGATGACCATCAAATCCGACAGATGGATCCGCCGCATGGCGCTCGAGCGCGGCATGATCCAGCCGTTCGAGCCGGGCAACGTCAAGGAGGTCGATGGCCGGCGCGTGGTGTCCTACGGCACCTCCAGCTACGGCTACGACATCCGTTGCTCCGACGAATTCAAGCTGTTCACGGACATCAACAGCACCATCGTCGACCCCAAGAACTTCGATTCCAAGTCCTTCGTCGACATCAAGGGTGCTCACTGCATCATCCCACCCAACTCTTTCGCGCTCGCGCGCACGGTGGAGTTTTTCCGTATCCCGCGCAACGTCCTGGTGCTGTGCCTCGGCAAATCGACGTACGCCCGCTGCGGGATCATCGTCAACGTCACCCCGCTCGAGCCCGAGTGGGAGGGCTACGTCACGCTCGAGTTCTCCAACACCACCCCGCTGCCGGCCAAGATCTACGCCAACGAAGGCGTGGCACAGGTGATTTTCCTGGAAGCCGCTCCCGACGACACCTGCGAGGTCTCCTACAAGGACCGGGGCGGCAAGTACCAGGGCCAGACGGGCGTTACCCTGCCCAAGATCTGACTAGCTTCCCTAACTGGCTTCGCGGCGTGCGCCCCAGCGTGGCGTTTGGCCGCTCGGCCCGAGCTCTCTTCCCGCGCATCGACGCATCCGGATAGTCCGCCCGGAGCGTGCTTCGGATCTGCCGCCGACGCTCTGCCGAGCGTGCCTCCGCCGCTCAGCCGAGCCGCGCGCGTTGGGGAGATTTCGCCTGTGACCGCACGGCTCGAAATTTGCTCACCAAAGCGCTTGATTCCGGGGACAGTGGCCCTATAATTCGCGTTTGTTTTTTCACATTCCGAGCGCCCGCGCGCTCGAGCAGAAGGAGGTCATCATGACAGGCAAGAGGAACTACTTCCCCAGCGTGGATCTGAAGAACCTGCACATTCCAATCACCTAGCGTCTCCAGGAGAAAAATAAATGTCCGTGCGCAGCGCGCTGTACAAGAAGATCGAGCCCGAGCTCCCGCTCGACACCCATCCCGAGGTACGCCTCGAGTTCGACCAGGTCAGGAAAGCCGCACACAGCGGTTACGACAGGCCCTTCCTGCTGGTCGATCCCAACATCATCCGAACCAAGGCCCGGCGCTTCAAAGCGGCCATGCCTCGCGTCCACCCTCACTACGCCGTCAAGGCCAACCCGCACCCGACCGTGCTGCGGACCTTGATCGAGGAGGGCGTGAGCTTCGAGATCGCCTCCATCGCCGAGCTTGACCTGCTGCTGAGCCTAGGCGTCCCGGCGGCGGACGTCTTTTACAGCAACCCCATGAAGTCGCGCCAGTACCTGCGCTACGCGGCGCAGAACGGGGTCGAGTGGTTCGTGCTCGACAGCGTCGAGGAGCTGCGCAAGATCGTCGAGATCAAGCCAGACGCCAAGCTCTACCTGCGCGTCGATGCCCCTAACACGGGCAGCGACTGGCCGTTGTCGGGAAAGTTCGGCGCCCAGCCGAAGGAGGCCGAAGAGATCGTCGCGGCCGCGGCCGATCTCAAAGCCGATCTGGGCGGCGTGATGTTCCACGTCGGTTCCCAGTGCCGCAACGCGGAAAACTGGCGCGCGGGGATCGACACCGCCAAGCGCGTATTCCGTAAGATGAAGCTGAAAGGGCTCAAACCGAGGTTGCTCAACATCGGCGGTGGCTTCCCGGTGCGTCACACCAAGCCCATCCCGTCCATCGAGGTGATCGGGGATTTGGTGAACCGGGAGCTGGCCGGGCTGCCCGAGAGCATCCGCGTGATGGCCGAGCCGGGACGCTTCCTGGTTTCCGATGCGGGCTGCTTCGTCTGCCGGGTGGTGGGCACCGCCACCCGAGGCGGCAAGCGCTGGGTGTACCTCGACGCCGGCATGTTTGGCGGCATCATCGAGACCACCGAGGGTCTGCAGTACGAAGTCGTCACCGAGCGCGCCGGCAAGCTCATCCCCTGGACGGTGGCGGGGCCGACCTGCGACTCGGTCGACGTCATCATGCGCGATCAGCTGCTGCCCGAGGACCTGCAGGCCGACGATTTCGTCTACGTGCCCAACGCCGGCGCCTACACCACCGCCTACGCCAGCACGTTCAACGGGTTTCCGCTGCCGCAGGAGCGCTTCATCCGCGCTCCCGATTAGTCCCAAACGTCATTCCGGGTGCTGCCCTCGCGGGCAGGCCCGGATGACTGCGTGCGGCAAGCGCCCGCTCGCGAGGTGAGCTTCTTGGCTCGCTGCAGCTCAGCCGTTTTCGCCGCCCGTCGCGCGCGCCCGCTCGTACACCACGAAGTCCCAGGCGGGCTGCTCGCCCTGCGACGAGTGCTGTTCGCGCCGCACTGCGCGCCATTCGCCGTCCGACAGAGGCGGGAAGAACGTGTCGCCGCGATACTCGTCCTTCAGCTCGGTGAGATAGATTCGGTCGGCCAGCGGCAGCGCCTCCCGATACAGCTGGCCGCCGCCGATCACGAACGCCTCGGGATCGTCGCGCGCGCGCGTCAGCGCCTCTGCCAGCGAGTTGACCACGGTTGCACCGACGGCCGCATAGGCATTGTTGCGCGTCACGACCAGGCTGACGCGCCCGGGCAGCGGGCGGCCGATGGATTCCCAGGTCTTGCGCCCCATGATGAGGTGGTGCCCGAGCGTGAGCGCCTTGAAGCGCTGCAGGTCGGCGGGGAGGCGCCAGGGCAACCGGCCGTCGCGGCCGATCACCCGGTTGCGAGCCATGGCCACGATCAACGACAAGCGCCCACGCTGTGCGCCCCCGCGTGCCCCGTCGCTAGTCACGCGCCTATACCGCTACCGGTGCCCGGATCGCCGGATGAGGATCGTATCGCTCCAGCGTGAAGTCCTCATAGCGGAAGGCGAACAGATCGCGTACTTCGGGGTTGAGCCGCATCACCGGCTGGGGCCGCGGCTCGCGCTCGAGCTGCTCGCGCGCCTGGTCCAGGTGGTTCAGATACAGATGGGTGTCGCCGAAGGTGTGAACGAACTCGCCCGGCTCGAGCCCGGACACCTGCGCCACCATGAGCGTGAGCAGGGCGTAGGAGGCGATGTTGAATGGCACGCCGAGGAAGAAATCGGCGCTGCGCTGGTACAGCTGGCAGGAAAGCCGACCTTCGGCTACATAGAACTGAAAGAACGCGTGGCACGGCGCGAGCTTCATCTTGGGGATGTCCGCCACGTTCCAGGCCGAGACCAGCAGCCGGCGCGAATCCGGGTTGCGGCGCAGCTCCTGCATCACCTGGCTGATCTGGTCGATGTGGCCGCCGTCGGGCGCCGGCCAGGAGCGCCACTGGTAGCCGTAGACCGGGCCCAGCTCGCCATGCGCGTCGGCCCATTCATCCCAGATGGTGACGCCGTTTTCGCGCAGATATTCGACGTTGGTGTCGCCTTGCAAGAACCACAGCAGCTCGTGCACGATCGACTTGAGGTGAACCCGCTTGGTGGTGACCAGCGGGAAGCCGAGCGCCAAATCGAAACGCAATTGCGGCCCGAAGATGCTCAGCGTGCCGGTACCTGTGCGGTCGCTCTTACGTATTCCCCGATCGAGGATGTGCTGCATGAGGTCCAGGTACTGGCGCATGCGGTTAGTTTACCGCAGCGCCTATGTTGGGGAAGTGCCGCATGCTAGTGCAGCCGTTGGCTAGCACCTGCTTGCACTGCCCCCCAACCGCACCAGCGATCTGCCCGCGAAGCGCCGTCTGGCGCGCGATTCCGCGCCAGCGAGGGGCTCCGGGCGCGGCCGCCCAACGAGCCTGTGATAAACTTTGCGGCTGCTGGCGATTCATGTCCGCTACTTCGCACCCTCTCAAATAACACGTCCCATGTCCGGTAGCACGCTGGGCAGGTTGTTCTGCGTCACATCATTCGGCGAGAGTCACGGACCTGCCATCGGCTGTGTAGTGGACGGCTGCCCACCCGGACTGGCGCTGTCCGAGACCGACATCCAAAGCGACCTGGACCGCCGCCGCCCCGGCACTTCGCGCCACGTGACCCAGCGGAAAGAGACGGATGCTGTGGAAATCCTCTCCGGCGTGTTCGAGGGTCGCACCACGGGCACGCCGATCGCCCTGCTGATCCGCAACGTCGATGCGCGCAGCAAGGACTATGGCAACATCAAGGACAGCTTCCGCCCCGGCCACGCGGATTACACGTACTGGCAGAAGTACGGCATCCGGGATTACCGCGGCGGCGGGCGCCAGTCTGCGCGCGAGACCGCGGTGCGCGTGGCGGCGGGTGCGGTGGCGAGAAAGTGGCTGAAGCAGCAGTTCGGGGTCGTGATACGCGGTTACCTTTCCCAGCTGGGGCCGATCGAAGTGCCGTTCAGGAGCTGGGACGTGGTTGACGCCAATCCCTTCTTCGTGGCCGACGAGAGCTATGTCCCGAAGCTGGAGCGTTTCATGGACGATCTGCGCAAGGCGGGAGATTCGGCCGGCGCGAAGGTCACTGCGGTGGCGCACAACGTCCCGCCCGGTTGGGGTGAGCCGGTGTACGACAAGCTCGACGCCGATCTCGCCTATGCCATGATGAGCATCAATGCGGTGAAAGGCGTTGAGATCGGCGCCGGCTTCGCGGCGGTGACGCAGAAGGGCAGCGAGCACGGCGACGAAATGGTGCCGGAAGGGTTTCTCACCAATAACGCCGGCGGCATTCTGGGCGGCATCTCCACCGGCCAGGACATCGTCGTCAACATCGCGATCAAGCCCACCTCCAGCATCCGCCTGCCGCGCCGTTCCATCGACAAGCAAGGTCACCCGGTGATGGTCGAGACGCACGGCCGCCACGACCCCTGTGTGGGGATCCGCGCTACGCCCATTGCCGAGGCCATGCTGGCGATCGTGCTCATGGACCACGCCCTGCGCCACCGGGCGCAAAACGCCGACGTACGCGTCGACACCCCGCGCGTCGCGGGCCAGGCGCCGCGCGAGTTGATCGAGAAACTGCGCGCCGCAGCAGCAGTGGAGAACCCGCTGCCAGACGAAGCCTGAGCGGCCGGCATCCCGCCGCTCGAGATGAACCAGAAACAGCTGCATTTCCGGCTCGCCGGCTTCTACTTCGTCTATTTTCTGATGCTGGGGGGTGTCGCCCCTTACTTTAGCCTGTATCTGAAGAAGCTTGGTTTCGGCGCGGTGCAGATCGGGATCCTGCTGGCGCTGATGCCGCTGGCGCGCGTGTTTGCGCCCAACGCCTGGGCCTGGATCGCGGACCATCAGGGTGCGCGCCGGCCTCTGGTGCGTACGACCACGGCAGCGGCGGCCCTGGCCTGCGCGGGGCTGCTGGTGGCGAACAGCTTCGGCTCCCTGTTTGCGGTGATCCTGGTGTTGAACGTGTTCTGGTGCGCTGCCCTGCCACTGGTGGAGGCCACGACCATGGGACACCTCAAGGGCCGGCTGGGCGACTACGGCCGCATCCGAGTGTGGGGCTCGGTCAGCTTCGTAGTGTCGGTCGTGATGATCGGGCAGCTGCTCGACCGCACCGGTATCCTCTGGCTGCCGGTGATGCTGGTCATCCTCTTCAGCCTATGCGCGGCCGCCGCCTGGGCTCTGCCCGTGGATCAGGTGCCGCCGCATCACGAGGAACACATCCCGCTGCGTCAGATCATGCGGCGGCCCGAGGTCGTGGCGCTGTTTGCCGCCTGCTTTCTCATGGCGCTGGCGCACGGACCCTACAACACGTTCTACTCGATCCACCTGGTCGAGAACGGATATAGCAAGAGCTGGGTCGGCTGGCTTTGGGCGTTGTCGGTGGTGGCGGAGGTGTTCGTGTTCCTGCTCATGCCACGCCTGATGCAGCGCTTCACGATCCCCTCGATCATCAGCTTCAGTCTGGGCTGCGCCGTGCTGCGCTTTCTCATCATCGGCTGGGCCGCGGGCAGCGTCGTGCTGATGGCGGTGGCGCAGCTGATGCATGCCGCCACATTCGGCGCTCATCACGCCGCGGCGCTGGCAGCGATCCATCACCTGTTCCGAGGCCGTACCCAGGCGCGCGGCCAGGCGCTGTATACCAGTATCGGGTTCGGCGCCGGCGGCGCGCTGGGTGGGCTTGCCAGCGGATGGTTGTGGCAGCACGCCGGGCCGGGGCTGACGTTCACCTTCGCCTCGGGCGCGGCGCTGCTCGCGCTGCTGGTCGTGGTCGGGCGGCTGCGGCCGGCCGCGCTCGCCCACTTGCCTGCTTGAACCACGCGCGCCCCTACTCTGGGTGAGAGTGCTGTGCCATAATTTTCCATTCCTGTTTCAGCGGCGATGAAGCCGCAGACGACCGTGAATCCGCAGACCCTATACGACAAGCTCTGGAACAGCCACGTGGTGCGCGAAGAGCCCGGTGGTGCCGCGCTCCTCTATGTCGACCGGCATCTGGTGCACGAGGTGACCAGTCCGCAGGCGTTCGAGGGCTTGAAGCTCGCCGGGCGCAAGCCCTGGCGCGCGGGATCGATCGTGGCCACCGCGGATCACAACACCCCTACCAAGGACTGGGACAAGGGCATTCGCGACCCCATCTCGCGCACTCAGGTCGAAACCTTGGATGCCAATATCCGCGAGTTTGGCGCCAAGGCCTATTTTCCGTTCCTGCATAAGCAGCAGGGGATCGTGCACGTCATCGGGCCGGAGCAGGGCGCCACCCTGCCCGGAATGACGGTGGTGTGCGGCGACTCCCACACCAGCACTCACGGCGCGTTCGCTTGCCTCGCCTGGGGTATCGGCACCTCCGAAGTCGAGCATGTGCTCGCAACGCAGTGCCTGGTCCAGAAGAAGGCCAAGCCCCATGCGAGTGGAGGTGGAGGGCCGACTGCTCGCGGGGTGTGACGGCGAAGGACATTGCGCTGGCGGTGATCGGCCGGATCGGTACCGCCGGCGGTACCGGCAGCGCTATCGAGTTCGCCGGCAGTGCATCGGTGCACTGTCCATGGAAGGGCGCATGACCTTGTGCAACATGGCTATCGAGGCGGGTGCGCGCGCCGGCATGGTCGGCGTGGACGACACGACGATCGAGTACATTGCGCGGCCGGCCATTCGCGCCCAAGGGCGATCTTTGGGACCGAGCGGTGGGCTACTGGCGCACGTTCAAGAGCGACCCGGGAGCGAAGTTCGACAAGGTCGTGCGGCTCGACGCCGCGGCGATCAAGCCGCAGGTCACCTGGGGCACCTCACCAGAGATGGTGGATACCATCGATGGCCGAGTGCCCGACCCGGCAAAGATCCAGGATCCGATCAAGCGCAAGTCGGTGGAGCGCGCGCTGGAATACATGGGGCTCGCGCCTAACACTGCAATCACGGAGATCCGCATCGACAAGGTGTTCATCGGCTCTTGCACCAACTCGCGAATCGAGGATCTGCGCGCCGCGGCGGAGGTCGTCAATGGCCGCACAGTCGCGCCCAGCGTCAAGCTAGCCCTGGTGGTGCCGGGTTCGGGCTCGGTGAAGCGTCAGGCCGAATCCGAGGGACTGGATCGCGTCTTCCGGGATGCCGGCTTCGAGTGGCGTGAGCCGGGCTGCTCTATGTGCCTGGCGATGAACGATGACCGGCTCGAACCCGGCGAGCGCTGCGCTTCCACCTCCAACCGCAACTTCGAAGGGCGGCAGGGCGCGGGCGGGCGCACACACCTGGTGAGCCCGGCGATGGCTGCCGCCGCGGCCATTGCAGGTCGTTTCGTCGACGTGCGCAGGATGTGAGCCGCGATGGAAAGATTCGTCCGCTTGCAAGGACTGGTGGCGCCGCTCGACCGCGCCAACGTCGACACCGATGCCATCATTCCGAAGCAGTTCCTCAAGTCCATCAAACGCAGCGACTTCGGGGTGAACCTGTTCGACGCGTGGCGCTACATGGATCACGGCGAACCCGGCATGGACCACGCCAAGCGCACCCTCAACCCGGGTTTCGTGCTGAACCAGCAGCGCTACAAGGGCGCGCAGATTCTGCTAGCGCGGGAAAACTTCGGCTGCGGATCGTCGCGCGAGCACGCGCCCTGGGCGCTGATGGACTACGGCTTACGTGCGTTGATCGCGCCGAGCTACGCGGACATCTTCTACAACAACTGCTGCAACAACGGCCTGCTGCCGATCGTGCTGGAAGCGGCCGCGGTGGAGCAGCTGTTCCGCGAGATCGAGCCCACTCCCGGCTACAGGCTGACAGTCGACCTGGAAACGCAGACTGTCACGACACCAGGAGCGCATAGCTTCCGCTTCGAGATCGATCCTTTCCACAAGCATCGCCTGCTCGAGGGACTGGACGAGATCGGGCTCACGCTCAAGCACGCGGACGAGATCCGCGCGTACGAGGCGAAGCGCAGGGCTGAACAGCCTTGGCTGTTCAGCTGACCGTGAAGGGTGGCGGGCCAGAGGGTGAAGGGCCGGCAGGCCTCACCGATCAGCCCGCATTTGCCCTTCACGCGTTCACCCTCCACGTTTTCATCGGATGAAATGAAAATCGCAGTTCTTCCCGGCGACGGTATCGGGCCGGAGATCGTCGCGACAGGCGGTCAAGGTGCTCGAGGCGCTGCGCTCCGACGGGCTGAAGATCGAGATGGAGCACTCTGCCATCGGCGGCGCGGGCTATGATGCTGGCTGGCGATCCGCTGCCAGCGCGCGACGCTGGACCTCGCACGCAAGGCCGACGCGGTGCTGCTCGGGGCCGTCGGCGGCCCAAGGTACGACACGCTGCCTCGCCCCGTGCGGCCGGAGCAGGGGCTGCTGCGCATACGCAAAGAGCTTGGTCTGTTCGCGAACGTGCGCCCGGCAGTGCTATATCCAGAGCTGGCGGGTGCCTCGACCCTCAAGCCGGAGATCGTGGCCGGATTGGACATCGTGATCCTGCGCGAGCTGACCGGCGACATTTACTTCGGCCAGCCGCGCGGCAGGCGCCAGAGCGCTAACGGCGAACGCGAGGGGTTCGACACCATGCTGTACAGCGAGTCGGAAATCCGCCGCATCGCTCACGTCGGATTCCGGACTGCGCGCAAGCGCACCCGTAAGCTGTGCTCGGTGGACAAGGCCAACGTGCTCGACACCAGCATCCTGTGGCGCGAAGTGATGGGCGAGGTGGCGAAGGATTATCCCGACGTGGAGCTGTCGCACATGTATGTGGACAACGCGGCGATGCAGCTGGTGCGCGCGCCCAAGCAGTTCGACGTGATCGTCACCGGCAACATGTTCGGCGACATTCTGTCCGACCAGGCCTCGATGCTCACCGGCTCCATCGGCATGCTGCCGTCGGCCTCGCTGGACGCGAACAGCAAGGGCTTGTACGAGCCGATCCACGGCTCGGCGCCGGATATCGCCGGCAAGGATGTAGCGAATCCGCTGGCCACCATCCTTTCCACCGCGATGATGATGCGTTATACGTTCAACCAGGAACACGCGGCGACGCGTATCGAAAACGCGGTCAGGCGCGTGCTGGCGCAGGGTGTGCGCACCGCGGACATCTCCGAACATGGCTGCAAGCGGGTCGGTACGCGCGAGATGGGTGATGCCGTGATTGCCGCGCTCGCGCATCGTTAGCGAGGCGGACGGGGGCGATTGAAGTGATGCGAGTCGGCTTCATCGGATGGCGCGGTATGGTGGGCTCGGTGCTCCTGCAGCGCATGCGCGCCGAGCGGGATTTCGACCGCGTCGACCCGGTGTTCTTTACCACCTCCCAGGCGGGCGGAAAGGGCTCCAGCGATCGGCAAGGAAGTGCCGCCGCTCAAGGACGCGCGCGAGCCTCTCCGAGCTGAAAGCGATGGACGTCCTCATCTCCTGTCAGGGCGGCGACTACACCAACGAGATCTATCCCAAACTGCGCGCCGAAGGCTGGAAGGGTTACTGGATCGACGCCGCTTCGGCGCTGCGCATGCAGCCCGACGCAGTCATCATCCTCGACCCGGTGAACCGCAGCGTGATCGAAAGCGCCTTGGCCCGCGGCGTCAGGAACTACATCGGCGGCAACTGCACCGTGAGCCTGATGCTGATGGGCATGCACGGGCTGCTCAAGGCTGGGCTCGTGGAGTGGATGACCGCCATGACCTACCAGGCCGCGTCCGGGGCCGGCGCCCAGCAGATGCGCGAGCTGGTAGCGCAGATGGGCGTGTTGCACGGCGCAGCTGCGAAGCTGCTGGAGGATCCGGCCACGTCCATTCTCGACATCGACCGCGCAGTTTCCGCCGCGCTGCGCGGGCCGGAGCTGCCTACGGAGCATTTCGGTCAGGCGTTGGCGGGGAGCCTGCTGCCCTGGATCGACAAGGATCTCGGCAACGGTCAGAGCCGGGAGGAGTGGAAGGCGCAGGCGGAAGGCAACAAGATCCTCGGGCGCGAGGCGGATCCGATCCTCATGGACGGCATCTGCGTGCGCATCGGTGCGATGCGCTGCCACAGCCAAGCGCTCACCATCAAGCTCACGCGCGACGTGCCGTTGCCTGAGATCGAGGCGATCTTGGCGGCGGCGAACGACTGGGTGAAGGTGGTGCCCAACACGCGTGAGACCAGCCTCGAAGGCCTGACGCCGGCGCGCGTGTCGGGCACCCTGGAGGTATCCATCGGTCGTCTGCGCAAGCTGCCCATGGGCGGGCAATACCTGTGTGCGTTCACGGTGGGTGACCAGCTTCTCTGGGGCGCGGCGGAGCCGCTGCGCCGCATGCTGCGCATCCTGCTCGAGCGTTGAGTCGCCCGCGGACGAGTCAGCACTCGAGGGCTGCCACGCCGCGGATGACGGGCGAGTCTTCCGCTCACGGACGTCGCCTCGGTGCAGACAACCGAGTCGAGCGTTTGCTCAATTGTTAAAGCAGGCGAGAGTTTTGCTTACGTCGCCGGACATCGACGCGCACGGCCAGGGCGTGCTGCGAGAACGCGGCAGTGGCCCTAGTCTCTAGTGGATCCGGCGCCACCTACAAACGGGCTGGATATATTGTCGGCGCTGCCGATATTTAAGACGCAAGTTTAGCTTGCATCCGTAAATACATGATGTTATTTTTAATTATTAAGGGGTCATAACGACAGGTGGCGCAGTGGGCAAAACGTCTCTTGTAGGCTCATTAATCGCAGGCGCGCTGTTCCTGCTCGCGGGAGCCGCCGAGGGCGCAGGACTGGGCAAGCTCACAGTGCTGTCGCACCTGGGAGAGCCGTTGCGCGCCGAGATCGACGTGGTCGCGCCGGAGAAGCGCGAGCTGGACACGCTCACCGTGCGACTGGGTTCACCTGAGGCCTATCTCCAGTCCAACCTGCCTTATCCCCCGAGCTCGCTCGGCTTGCGCATGGCCATCGAGCATCGGTCAAGCGGGGAGCCCTACATCAAGGTAACGAGCGCACAACCGGTGCCCGAGCCCTTCGTAGACCTGCTCGTGGAGTTGAATTGGCAGGGCGGAAAGATCCTGCGCGCGTACACCGCCCTGCTCGACCCGCCGGCCTTCGCGGCTGCACCGCCACCAATGGAGGCCCCCGCTCCCAAGCCCAAGCCCGAGGCCGCTGCGCCGCCGCCTGCCCCCGCGGCGCCCGCCGTAGAAACCAAGATGGGCAGCGAGATGCAGCAGCCGGCACCCGAGACGCCACCAGCCGAAGTCGCAGCCGCGCCCGCACCGGCCGAGATCGCACCGGGTGAACCGGCCCTGGCCCCACCGGCAACCCCCACCGAGCCAACGACTCCTGCACCGCCAGCTGAAGCAGGCATGCCGCCCAAACCCGAGCCTGCGCTGAAGGAAGATAGCTATGGGGTGAAGCGCGGAGACACGCTGTCCAAGATCGCGATGCAGTACAAGCCCGATGATGTGACCCTGGACCAAATGCTTGTCCTGCTGTTCCGCAACAATAAGGCCGCCTTCTCGGGCAACAACATGAACCGATTGAAGACCGGCAAGGTCCTCTCGATTCCCGATCGGTCCGAGGCTGCCGGCATCCCGCAGAAGCAGGCGCGAAAAGAGGTGCGTCTCCAGGTTGCCGACTTCAACAGTTATCGCGAGCGCCTGGCTAGCGCGGCCGGCGCCACTGCACCTGCGCCGGACCAAGGCGGACTGGCGGCCAGCGGCAAGGTGACGGGCCCGGTGCAGGACAAAGCTACACCGTCCGCGGGCGAGCCCAAGGAGGTGCTGAAGCTATCTCAGGGCGAGCCGCCCGGGGGCGGTGGCAGCAAGGCTACGCAGGACAAGGTGCGCAGCCTGGAAGAGGAAGTCGCCGCCCGTAACAAGACCATCCACGAGGCCAACGAGCGCATCGCCAAGCTCGAGAAGACGGTCAAGGACATGCAGGGACTGCTGGAGCTGAAGAACAAGCCCATGGCGGACCTGCAGAAGCCGGCCGTCACGCCGCCCAGCCCCGCACCAGCGGCGCCCCCGGCCGTCGTCCCGCCGCCGGCCAAGCCGGAAGCCCCGCCCGTCACTTCCCCACCCGTGACACCGGCCATCGGCCCCATGGCGGCTTCGGGCACGCAGCCGGCCATGGCGGACACGGAGCCCAAGCCGAAACCGAAGCCGCATCCCCGGGTCGTAGCTCCACCGCCGCCACCGCCGAGTCTGCTGGACGATTTGCTCGCCGAGCCGACTTACCTCGCGGGTGGAGGCGGCCGTTATAGCGCTGATACTGGGTTTCCTGGGTTATCGGATCATCAAAGGTCGCCGAGGTGCGGCGGCCGATGACTTCGGGGCAGAAAAAAAAACTTCTGAGGTAGGAGCGTTCAGCGCAAGTGGTGGTGACACCGCTGCTCTCATCGCGGCCGCGCCGCGCGCGGGTGCATCCCAGCCCCAGATCGCCGAAGAAGTCGACCCGCTGGCCGAAGCCGAGATCTACCTCGCTTACGGGCGCGATGGCCAGGCCGAAGAGATCCTGAAGGAGGCGATGCAGAGCCAGCCCCGCCGCTTCGAGATCCACCTCAAGCTGCTCGAGATCTTCGCCAAACGCAAGGACGTTCCAGCCTTCGACTCGGTGGCGCGCGACACTGCAGCAGGCCACCGGCGGGCAGGGTGAGACGTGGGCGCAGGCTGCCCGTTTAGGTTATCAGATCGATCCGAGCAACACGCGCTATGCAGGGGGTAAGCCGAGCCCCGAAGCCGTCGCGGCCGCGGCCGCCGCGGCCGCCGCGACAGCCGTTACCGCAACCGACAAGACGCTGGACTTCCAGATCGACTCGCTCGAGCCCTCGCCCGAGATCGGGACGCTCACCGACATCGACGCGGGCTTCGGTCGCCGTTTCGCGACTACCACGGCGGCCTCCACCAGTGCCGACCGGCTCGACCTCAACGTGAGCGTGGATGAGGCGCAGGTGCCGGGTACCAAAACTGATATCGATCTGGGAAGACTCGGCGCGGGCGAGGAAGCCACGGCCGTGGACCTGGACCTCGACAGCCTGGGCGGTCCCACCGGAGCGGGCGCGGGCACAGGCACAGACATCAATCTGGCCACGTTCGGCGCGGAGCAGCCTGGGCAGATGCCGGTCATGGATTTCAATCTGGATCTACCTCCGGGCGGCGACGATAGGACCCAGGCCCAGATGGCCAAAGTGGATTCTGTCGACTTCGACCTCAAGCTGGACGAGGTGGGCGGGGCGCAGACAGGCGATACCGCTCTGGACTTCGACATTGACCGCATCGCACTAGAGACCGGCGGCGCTGGCAAGTCCGAGCCCGTGCTCAACCTCGATCGATCCGGACCCGCCATGCCGGAAATCGATCTCTCGTCCATCAGTCTGGATCTGGGCGGGGCAGCCCCGTCGGAACCCGAGGTCGGCGGCAAAGACGACAAGTGGTACGACGTACAGACGAAGTTCGACCTGGCCAAGGCCTATCAGGAGATGGGCGACAAGGAAGGAGCCAGGGAGATCCTGCGCGAGGTCATTGCCGAGGGCGACGCGGAGCAGAAGGCCGCGGCACACAAGGTGCTGGAGACGTTGGGCTGAACCGGCCCGTGCTGGGCAACCATGGGCGCGCAACCCCGCGCCCATTTTTGTTTCGTAACCCACCGCGAACCATGCAGCCCCGTGCGTCTGTGTGGTTGACGGGTATGTATGCGGATCGCTCTGGGACTCGAATACGACGGCAGCGCCTACTGCGGCTGGCAGACGCAGCCCTCCGGCTGCTCGGTGCAGGACGCGGTGGACGCTGCTCTGTCCGAAATCGCGACGCATCCGGTGCAGTCGCAGTGCGCGGGCCGGACCGACGCCGGCGTGCACGCGCTCGGTCAAGTTGCCCACTTCGACACGTCCGCGCAGCGCCCGCTCAGCGCGTGGGTGCGTGGTGTCAACGCATTGCTGCCGAAGTCCATCGCGGTGCAATGGGCGCGGGAGGTCAGCGACGACTTTCATGCGCGCAACCGGGCCACCGGGCGCGTCTACAGTTATCTCCTTCTCAACCGTCACGAGCGGCCCGGCGTGCATCACGCGCGCATAGGCTGGCACCACCGACCGTTGGATCTCGCTTCGATGCAGGAGGCGGCGGGCTGGCTCATCGGCACCCACGACTTCAGCGCGTTCCGCGCCGCTGAATGCCAGGCGGCCTCACCGGTGAAGGAGCTGCGCCGCGCCCGGATCCATCGCTTTGGTGGGCTTGTTCTGTTCGAGTTCGCCGCCGATGCCTTCTTGTATCACATGGTGCGCAACTTCGTAGGTTGCCTGGTGAAGATCGGCGAGGGGACGCGCCCGCCGGAATGGCTGAGAGAAGTGCTCGAGAGCCGCGACCGCGTGCGGGCCGCACCCACCTTCCCGCCGGATGGGCTGTACCTCACGGCAGTAGAATACGCCGCGGCCTGGGGATTGCCCGAGCCGCCCGCGGGCATGCCCTCGGACGTGTTCCTGAGCGCAGGGCTTGCCTCGATCATCTTCTCCTGAACCACACGGTCTCCTGAACCAATGGCCACAGCGGTCAAGATCTGCGGAATAACCCGTGTCGAGGATGGGTTGGCGGCCGCCCACGCCGGCGCGCATGCGGTCGGGCTCGTCTTTCATCGTGCGAGTCCACGCTGCGTAGACATTGGGCGTGCGCGCGCTATCGTCGAACGGCTGCCGCCGTTCGTCGCGGCGGTGGGCCTGTTCGTGGACCCGCAACCCGACGACGTGGCCCGTATCCTGCGCGAGGTCCGGTTGAGCTTGCTGCAGTTTCACGGCGATGAGGCGCCGGAGCTTTGCGCTCGCTTTGGTCTGCCGTACCTCAAGGCGTGCAGGGTGGCGGGCGGAACGGATTTGCTACAATACGCTGCCCTTCACCGCTCGGCCAAAGGTCTGCTTCTCGATGCCTACGTCACCGATGCCCACGGCGGTACCGGGCGTTCCTTCGACTGGAGCATGATCCCGCGCGATCTGCCGCTGCCAGTCGTGCTCGCGGGCGGCCTTACCTCCTCCAACGTCGGCGAGGCCATCCGAGTGGTGCGTCCGTGGGCCGTCGACGTCAGCAGTGGAGTGGAACGGGAACCGGGCGTCAAGGACGCCGCCAAGATAGCCGCCTTCATGCGAGGAGTGCGCGATGCAGATGTATGAAGCGGGGCAGATCTATGACTTGCCCGACGCAAGAGGCCACTTCGGCGCCTACGGCGGCGTGTTCGTTGCGGAGACCCTTATCCATGCGCTGGAAGAGTTGAAGCGCGAATACCTGCGCGCGCGCGATGATGCGCAGTTCCAGGCCGAGTTCGCCTCCGAGCTGAAGCACTATGTCGGCCGCCCCAGCCCCGTGTATCACGCCAAGCGCTTGTCCGAACATTTCGGCGGCGCCCAGATCTGGCTCAAACGCGAGGACCTCAACCATACCGGCGCGCATAAGATCAACAACACCGTGGGACAGGGGCTGTTGGCCAGAAGGATGGGCAAGAAGCGGGTTATCGCCGAAACCGGTGCCGGCCAGCACGGCGTAGCCGCAGCCACCGTTGCTGCACGCTTCGGTATGCAATGCGTCGTGTACATGGGCTCCGAGGACATCAAGCGGCAGGCCATGAACGTCTACCGCATGAAGCTGCTGGGCGCCACTGTGGTGCCGGTGGAGAGCGGGTCCAAGACTCTGAAGGACGCGCTAAACGAAGCTATGCGCGACTGGGTTACCAACGTCGAGAGCACCTTCTACATCATCGGCACGGTCGCCGGGCCGCATCCCTACCCGATGATGGTGCGCGACTTCAACGCCGTCGTCGGCAAAGAGTTGCGCAGCCAGATGCCCGAAGTGATTGGACGCCAGCCAGACGCGATCCTGGCGTGCGTCGGCGGCGGTTCCAACGCCATGGGCGTGTTCTACCCTTACATCCAGGACCCGGCCGTGAAGCTGATCGGCGTGGAGGCAGCGGGTGAGGGCATTGCCACCGGTCATCACGCCGCGACGCTGTGCGCCGGCCGCCCGGGGGTGCTCCACGGGAACCGGACCTATCTGTTGCAGGATGCGGATGGCCAGATCATCGAAACGCACTCCATCTCGGCCGGACTCGACTACCCCGGCGTCGGGCCGGAGCATTCCTGGCTCAAGGACAGCGGGCGCGGGGAGTATGTCGCCGCTACCGATCAGGAGGCGCTCGACGCATTCCACATGCTGTGCCGGCTGGAGGGCATCATGCCGGCGCTCGAATCCAGCCATGCGCTTGCGCACGCCATGAAGATGGCCCCGGGCCTGGGTCGTGACAAGGTGCTGCTGGTCAATCTCTCCGGTCGTGGCGATAAGGACATGCACACGGTTGCGAAATTTTCGGGGATTGAACTCTAAGTGAAGCAGGTGGAGGAAGTGAAAGAGGTGAAGGAAGTGAAGGGTGAGAACCTTACCTATGCGTCGCCATTACCCTTCACTTATTCACCCTTCACGCATCCACTCGTTGGCCCTTCACCCATTGACTAGACCATGTCCCGCATCGCCGCCACATTCGCCGAGCTGAAGGCTGCAGAGCGCAAGGCGCTCATCCCGTACTTCACGGCTGGCGATCCCAGCCTGGAGTCCACCGTTCCCCTCATGCACGCGCTGGTGGAAGCGGGCGCCGACATCGTGGAACTGGGTGTGCCGTTCTCTGACCCGATGGCTGACGGGCCGGTGAACCAGCGCTCGAGCGAGCGTGCGCTCAAGCACCACACCAGCCTCGGGCAGGTGCTGGACTTGGTCGCGCGTTTCCGGCAGTCGGACACCCACACGCCGGTGGTCCTGATGGGCTACGCCAATCCGATCGAAAGCATGGGCTATGAGCGCTTTGCGCAAGGTGCGCAACAGGCCGGTGTGGACGGCGTGCTGGTCGTCGACTATCCGCCCGAAGAAAGCTCGAGCCTCACGGAGCAGCTGCGCCAGCGCGGGATCGACAGTATCTTCCTGTTGTCGCCCACCACCGAAGAAGAGCGCATGGAGAAGGTCGGCCGCGTGGCCAGCGGCTACATCTACTACGTATCGCTGAAGGGTGTCACGGGGGCCAGTCATCTGGACGTGCAAGAGGTGGGCGCCAAGATCCCGCGCATTCGCTCCCACATCAAGTTGCCCGTCGGCGTGGGCTTCGGTATCCGCGATGCGCAGACGGCGAGCGCGGTTGCCCGCGTATCGGACGCCGTCGTGATCGGCAGCTGGCTGGTCCAAGAGATCGAACAGTCCGCCCCGGACCAGTTGATCGGCAACGTGAAGGCCCTGGTGGGCGCCATCCGCCTGGCCATGGACGAGTAACGGCTGAGGCGAGTGCGCGTCGCGCATTCTCGTGCCTAATCCCTCGCCGCAAGTGTTCGAGCGACTCCCGCGTCCGGAGGTGACGTGAGCTGGCTTCAGAAGCTGCTTCCACCCAAGATCAAGCGTAGCCCCGGCGCGGCCAAGAAGGCCGTACCGGAGGGGCTCTGGATCAAGTGCGAGGTATGCGAGGCGGTGCTGTATCGGGCCGACCTCGAGAAGTCGGTGAACGTCTGCCCCAAGTGCTCACACCACAACCGCATCAGCGCGCGTGAGCGGCTCGATGTCACGCTCGACGCCGAGGGCCGCTACGAGATCGGCTCCGAGGTGGTGCCGGTCGACTTCCTCAAGTTCGTCGACAGCCGGCGCTACACAGAGCGGCTCGAAGCCGACGCGCAGGAGACCGGCGAGACCGATGCACTGGTCGTCATGCAGGGCTCGATCAAGACCATTCCGGTAGTCGTGGCCGCTTTCGAGTTCCGTTTCATGGGCGGCTCCATGGGGTCGGTGGTGGGGGAGCGATTCGTACGAGGTGTGCAGTCGGCTATCGAGCAGAAGCTGCCCTTCATCTGCTTTGCAGCCAGCGGCGGTGCGCGCATGCAGGAAGGGTTGATGTCGCTGATGCAGATGGCCAAGACCACCGCGGCGCTCACACAACTGACCACCGATCGCCTGCCCTTCATTTCCGTGCTGACCGATCCCACCATGGGCGGCGTTTCGGCCAGCTTTGCCATGATCGGCGACGTCGTCATCGCCGAGCCCGGGGCGCTGATCGGCTTCGCCGGGCCGCGCGTGATCGAGCAGACGGTCAAGCAGACTTTGCCCGAGGGCTTCCAGCGTGCCGAGTTCCTGATCGAGCACGGCGCCATCGACATGATCGTCGATCGGCGCGAGATGCGCGACCGGCTGGTCAGCCTCGTCACCCTGCTGATGCGCGCGCCGGCTGCGTGAGCGTCCCACCCCTGTCCCAAGCCACTGTCAGCCCCCTGCCTGCCGCGCCCGACTCCTCCGGTCTCGAAGACTGGCTGGGCTATCTCGAGCGGCTGCATCCCTCCAGCATCGATCTGGGCCTGGATCGCGTTGCATCTGTGCGCGACCGCCTCGAACTTGCGCCGAAGTTTGCGGTGATCACCGTGGGCGGCACAAACGGCAAGGGCTCCACCTGTGCGATGTTGGAGAGCTGCCTGCGCCGGGCCGGGTACAGGACCGGCTGCTACATGTCTCCTCACCTCTTGCGCTACAACGAGCGTGTGCGCATCGGTGGCGTGGAGGCCAGCGACGGCGCTCTAGTCGAGGCATTCCGACGCGTGGAGCAGGCACGCGCCGACACCTCGCTCACTTACTTCGAGTTCGGCACACTCGCCGCTGTCCTGCTGTTCGTCGACGCGCGAATCGACGTGGCGGTGCTGGAGGTGGGGCTCGGGGGCAGGTTGGATGCCGTGAATGCGTTCGAGCCTGACTGCGCGGTGGTGGTGAGTGTCGCGCTCGATCATCTGGATTACCTGGGGAGCACGCGCGAGAGCATCGGCTTCGAGAAAGCGGGGATCTTCCGTGCTCGCAAGCCGGCGATCGTCGCCGAGGCCGATCCTCCCGTCAGCCTGGTCCAGCATGCGCGGGAAATCGGCGCGGACCTGCGCTTGATCGATCGCGACTTCGGCTACGTGGCGGGAGAGGCGCAATGGCGGTTCTGGGATTGGCGGGGTAAGCGCGACGCGCTGCCGCTTCCAGCGCTGCTCGGCACCTACCAGGTGGCCAATGCCAGCGCCGGACTTGCCGCGCTCGACTCGCTCCGCGATCGACTGCCCGTAGACAACGGCGCCATCCGGCGCGGACTGGTCGAGGTCGACCTGCCGGCGCGCTTCCAGGTCCTGCCCGGCCGACCTGCGCTGATCTTGGACGTGGCGCACAACCCACACGCCGCTGTGCGGTTGGCCGAGAACCTCGCGCGCCTCGATCGCCGCGGCAGCGTTCTGGCGGTGTTCGCCATGCTGAAGGACAAGGACATCGAGGGCGTCGTCGCTACGATAGCGGCGCAGATACAAAAGTGGTTCATTGCGCCGCTGCCGGGGCCGCGTGGGACAGACCTCGAACGCGTGCAGGGCGCGCTGCGCTCTGTCAGCGTCACAGCGCCGGTGGTATGTTGCGTCGATATTGCCACTGCGCTGCAGCGAGCGCGCGAGAGCGCGGGGCCGGATGATAAAATCCTCGTGTTCGGATCCTTTCACACCGCAGCCGCAGCCCTGCATGCACTGAATCGCGACTAGATCACTTTGTCCACCGTGGCCAAGACCCCAATCTCCGATGAAGAGCTGCAACTGAGGAAGCGTGCGCGCCGCCGCTTGGTGGGTGCGATTGTACTTGTGCTGCTCGTGGTGGTGCTCGTGCCCATGTTCCTGGAACGCGAGCCGCGGCCGCAAAAGCAGGACATGGATATTCGTATTCCCCCGATCCCCGGACAGACCCAGCAACATCCCAGCCCCAGCGCTACGCCCGCGCAACCGGCAGCAGCACCAGCTACGCCAGCCACGTTGCCACCGCTGACAGGCAGCGCCGCGCCCGCGGGACCAGCCACACCCCCTGCCGCGTCAGCGTCGACGCCGGCGGCGGTCGAAGCGCCCGCGCCTAAATCCCCGGCCGTGGAACCTGAACGAGCAGCGCCCCAAACCGCGCTGGCTGCGAAGCCGGCCGCAGCGAATCCGGTCAAGTCCGCGGCCGAAGAAGGCTTCGTCATCCAGCTCGGCGCTTACTCCAATGCGTCGAATGCGAGGCAACTGCTGAAGCAACTCAAGGCGCGCAAGTTCCCCGCCTACAGCGAACCGGTGAAAACGCCGAAAGGTGAGAGGACGCGGGTGCGCGTCGGGCCCTATCCCAATGTGGAGGTGGCAGAGAAGGCGCGCGAGCGGCTCAGGGCCCTGAAGCTCATGCCCGTGAGTGACGCCAAGGTGGTGCCCATGGCGGAATGAGCGGCCGAGGCGGCCGATGACTGCGGTCGACTACGCTGTCCTGGGCATCGTCGGGTTGTCGGTGCTGGTAAGCCTGTTTCGCGGCGCGGTGCGCGAAGTCATGGCGCTCGCTTCGTGGGTCGGCGCGTTCTTGATCGCGCGCTACTTCGCCCCCATGTTCTCGAGTCTGTTGCCGACTTCGCTCAGCCACCCTTGGCTGCGGTTGGCCGTGGCTTTCGCCGGGTTGATGCTGGTGAGCCTCGTGCTGTTCGCGCTGGCAACCGTGGCGCTGACGCGCGTGGTGCGCCGGTCCAAATTGGTCCCCTGGGACCGTGCACTGGGTGTGCTGTTCGGATTGGCGCGCGCTCTCGTGATTCTGGTTGCGTTGGTGCTGGCGGCGGGGCTGACGCCGTTGCCGCGCGATCCGGCATGGCGTAACTCCCTGTTCAGCCCGCCGCTTATGCTGCTGGCGAAGAAGGCCCGGGCTTACCTGCCGGAGGCGCTGGCGGAGAGAATCCGCTACGAATGAGCGGTGCGTTGCTATGGACTATACTAGCGCGGCCCCGCGCTTTGGAAACCCAGCATCTATGCGGGTTTCGGACAGCGGGGCCGGGATGAGCTTTAACGGAGAGCCGGGCCATGTGTGGAATCATCGGCGTCGTCGCCAAGTCTCCCGTCAATCAACTGCTCTATGACGGATTGCTGGTGCTGCAGCACCGCGGTCAGGACGCGGCCGGCATCGTCACCGCGGAAGGCAGCACCTTCCACATGCACAAGGGCAGCGGCCTGGTGCGCGACGTCTTCCGCACTCGGGACATGCGCAATCTGCAGGGCACCGTCGGCATCGCCCACTGCCGCTACCCCACGGCCGGCTCCGCCGACAACTCTGCCGAGTCCCAGCCACTGTATGTCAACTCACCCTTTGGCATCGTCCTGGGCCATAACGGCAACCTGACCAACTCCGAGCAGCTCAAACGCGATCTGTTCCGGCAGGATCTGCGCCACGTGAACACCAGCTCCGACTCGGAGGTGCTGCTGAACGTGCTCGCACACGAGCTGCAGGAATGCTCCAGCGGCTACGAGCTGGATGCGGACACCATCTTCGCGGCAGTGGGCGGTGTGTATAGACGCTGCCGGGGAGCGTACGCAGTGGTGGCCAGCATCGCCGGGTACGGGCTGCTCGCGTTCCGCGATCCCTATGGCATCCGCCCACTTGTTGTAGGCCGCACCCTTACCGAACAGGGCGTGGAGTACCTGGTGGCCTCGGAGAGCGTGGCGCTCGACACGCTTGGATTCCAACTGATCCGCGACGTCGGTCCGGGCGAGGCGATCTTCATCGATCAGGACGGGCATTTCTACAGCCGTCAATGCGCAGCCAACCCTTCGTTGAACCCCTGCATCTTCGAGTACGTCTATCTGGCGCGCCCGGACTCCGTTATCGACGGCATCTCGGTGTACGAGACACGGCTCAGAATGGGTGAAAGCCTGGCCGACAAGATCCGTCGCGAGCACCGCGAACTGGACATCGACGTGGTCATGCCGATCCCCGATTCCAGCCGCCCCTCCGCCATGGAGCTGGCCAAGCAGCTGGGCGTGTCGTATCGCGAAGGGTTTATCAAGAACCGCTACATCGGCCGCACCTTCATCATGCCAGGGCAGGCGATCCGGCGTAAGTCGGTGCGCCAGAAGCTCAACGCCATCGGGATGGAGTTCAAGGGCAAGAATGTGCTGCTGGTGGACGATTCCATCGTGCGCGGCACCACCAGCCGAGAGATCGTGCAGATGGCACGCGACTCGGGTGCACACAAGGTGTTCTTCGCTTCCGCGTCACCGCCGGTGCGCTTCCCCAACGTGTACGGCATCGACATGCCGACTTCGAAGGAGCTGATCGCCAATGGCCGCACCGACGAAGAGATCGCGCGCGAGATCGGCGCCGACCGGCTGATCTACCAGGATCTGGTAGCGCTTATCGAAGATTGCCGTTCGGTCAACCCGAAGGTCCGCAGCTTCGAGGCCTCCTGCTTCAGCGGCGTTTACATCACCGGCGATGTCACGCCGGAGTACCTGGCTGGTGTGGAGGCCAACCGCAACGATGCGGAACTCACGCGCCGCACGAGTGCGGCCGCTACGCAGCTGGATCTGAATCTGGCCACGGCGGACTGAAGTCGACGCAGACCGGAGCCGTGGCGCTTGTCGCGGCGGGTCACCTCTGCTTCCGTCTGAGAACGCGTCCCACGACACCGCGCCCGACTGCCCGCCGCATACGATCGGCCATTGCGGCCGCTCTATCCCGCAAGTGGTTGCAAGTGCCTACCGATAGAACTCGGGACGCAGCGCCGCGAGACCGTAGCTCGCCGCCCGTCTGCGAGCCGGGAAGACATCTTGGCGCTGCGCTCCGGAGCATCTGCTGCGGCGGGCACGGCCGTCGAACCTTACTCCGGGCTTGCTGCGCGCCGCGATTGCGCATGGGCGCCGAGCGAGCGGCTACAAAGCCGACATCCAGCGGGCTGTAACAAGAGAATCAACAGCAAGCCGTCTCGAGCTTGAAACAGAGTCGGGCTAAGATTGCTGGCAAGAAACCCTAGGTGGGTGCAATGCCCGGAACTCCGGCGCGATCGCGCGAGACTAACAGCGAGTGGAGGTCAGGCGGGCACCTGTTGATCGTTGGTACATCGGCTGTGTGCCGTCGTCGCAAACCGGTGACACAGAACACCTGACGTTGCGCCTGTGCGGCATGCGCCCTAATCAACGTTGTCTTTTCACGACGGTGCAAGCTAGGGAAGGTACACCGGCGCGTGCCAAAGCGCGTATGCAGCCCCTCACCTTGATTGAATCCGCGTTCGTTTGTTAGCAGCGGTTCGGAGGAGGACAATGAACACAGTCAATTTGTCCAGGCTCTGGTACATCTTCCCGCCCGACGATCAGGACCTCAGACCGGGGCAATTCGAACGGAAGGTGACAAGCTTCATCAACTATTTGCCGCGGGACCAGCAGATCGCCGTGCTCGATTTCCTGATGGTCCAGTATGCCGCGTTCCAAACGCAGCTCGAGGTCCTACGCTCGCGCGCAGTGGTCTCTCAGCCGGAGCACTGCGAGCGGTCAGAGCGGCTGTCCCATCATCTGGAGACTCTGCGAGTCTGCCGTCAATCTTTGCATCCGAGCTGAGCTGCTTCAGCCCGGTTGCAGGAATTCCCCGGTACGCCCGGTGCGTCGGAAGTGGTCTGGTGCGCTGGTCGCGCCGAGCTCAAAACTCTTCCCATTCGCCATCGCTGCTGCGCGGCACTTTGACCTGCGAAGCGGGGGCAGTGAGCGAACCAGACACGCGTCCGCGCACAGCCTGCGCGCTCTCGCTGATAGTGGGGGCCATCGGCCGCCCGCCATGCGGGACCTTGAATACACTTACTGCGGTGACGAGGTTCTCAGCCAGCCGCCGCAACTGCTCGGCCGACGCCGTAGCTTCTTCGACGAGCGCGGCGTTTTGCTGCGTGCCTTGCTCCATCACGCTGATGGTCTGGTTGATCTCCTGGATCCCGGCGCTCTGCTGACTGGAGGCGTCGGCGATGCCGGCCATCAGCTCGCTCACGTGCCTCACGGCGGTGACGATCTCGTCCATCGTAACCCCGGCCTGCGCTACGAGCTTGCCGCCGCTGTCCACCCGCTCCACCGAGCTGTAGATGAGCTGCTTGATCTCCTTGGCCGAGTCGGCACTGCGCTGCGCGAGGCTCCGGACTTCCCCCGCTACCACCGCGAAACCACGCCCTTGCTCACCTGCACGCGCCGCTTCCACCGCGGCGTTGAGTGCCAGGATATTGGTTTGAAAAGCGATGCCGTCGATCACGGCGATGATGTCGGCGATCTTCTTGGACGACAGCTGAATCTCGCTCATGGTATCGACCACCTGCCCCACGAGCTCGCCGCCGCGCGCGGCCACCTTGGAAGCATGCTGTGCCAGCTCGTTCGCCTGCTTCGCGTTCTCGCTGTTCTGCTTCACCGTACCGGTCAACTCCTCCATGCTGGCCGCGGTCTGCTCCAGGCTCGAGGCCTGCTCCTCGGTGCGCTGTGATAGGTCGGTGTTTCCGGCGCGGATCTGCTTCGCAGTGGTGTGGATCGAGTCAGCCGCCACGCGCACGCCTGACACGATGTTCGATAGGCTGTCGGCCATGTCGTCTAGCGAGTTCAGCAGCTGGCCAGTCTCGTCCGCGTGCCGGCTGCGGATGCGGCTCGACAAGTCGCCCGAGGCCACTTGTCTGGCATAGCCCACCGCGCGGCTCAGCCGGCCGGCGATGGTCCGCTTGAGCGTCAAATAGAGCAGCCCCGACAGGGCTAACGCGATCAGCACGGCACCCATGGACAGCTCGGCGCGCAGGATGTTGCCGACCTCAAATACCTCCTTTACCGGGGTCTCGCCCACGATCAACCAGTTCCAGCTGGGGAAGTACGTGTAGACGGCAATGACTTCTTCCGAACTGCGTGCTTGCGTCGGGGGCTGAACGTAGCGGTGCAGACCCTGTTTCTTCTCCAGCATCTCTCGGATCACCTCGTTTCCACTGGCGTCTTTGTAGCCAAGTAGGTTCGAGCCTTCCGTCTTGGGATGAATGACCGCCGTGCCGAGGCTTGCGCCAGGGCGCGCGTCCAGCACATAGAAATACCCGGTTTGGCGCAGCTTCACGGCGCGTATCTTCTGCTTGAGCACGTCCATGTCCTGGCTGATATCCGTGCCTACATAAAGCACGCCGATAACTTGGCCGTCGTTGTCGCGGATCGGCTCATAGCTGGTCATGTAGTTGCGCCCGAACAGCACGGCCGGGCCGCGATAGGCGCGTCCTTCCAGCAGCGGCTTGTAGCCCGGGTGTTCGTGGTCAAGCAACGTGCCGATGGCGCGCGAGCCATCCTGCTTCTTCAGTGAAGTGGAGACGAGAACGAAGTCGCGGCCAGTGCGTGCGAAAACGGTGGCGGTGGCGCCGGTACGGGCGGTGAAAGCGTCGACGCGGTCGAAGTTGAGGTTGATGCGCTCCAGCCCTGCACGCAATACGGGGGTGGTGATATCGCCGATTCTAACCGTGTTGCCGCGCTCGGCCTCGATGCGCTCGGGGAAATAGCTGGCGAACTGCTTGGCCATTCGTCCGATGTCCTTGTCCAAAGCTCCGTCGAACACCTGCACCAGGTCCTGCACTCGACGAGCGGTCGAGCTAAGCTCGTCCATGGTTTCCTGGTCGAGGTAGCGTGTCATGGTCATGCTCATCAGCAGTGTGAGCACGCCGAACGAGATCAGGACCAGCGCGCTCGCGGTCAGCGCGTACTTCACGCCGATGGAGAGTTTGGAGAAGCTCTTAAACATATCGCACCTTTGACTGGAACAGTCAGCAGCTGGTTGTCGAGAGGTCCGCGCCTGCTTGGGTCGTTCGTCACAAGCCAGAAGCTTGCCAGGACATCGCGTTGCGGAGACGGTTCAGGAGGAACAGTGCGCGGTGTCCGCGCCATGGGCGACGCGGCTTGTGAGCACCGCCTCCAGCACGCGCTCGGCCATGCTCTGGATCGGCACTACCTCGTCCACCGCGCCCAGTGCGATGGCTTCGCGCGGCATGCCGAACACCACGCTGCTCGCCTGGTCCTGGGCGAGCGTGTACGCCCCGGCGCGCTTCATCCGCAGGAGGCCGACGGCTCCATCCTTCCCCATGCCGGTGAGGATCACGCCGACTGCTCGGCGGCCCAACGCGGTGGCCGCCGAGTCGAACAGCACATCAACCGAAGGTCTGTGCAGGTTGACGGGATCGTCTGAAGATAGTCGCAAGATGTAGCTTTCCTTCTCGCCGGCCCGCTGCACTCGGAGATGCTGGCCTCCGGGCGCGATGTACGCGTTGCCTGGCTGCACCACCTGGTCGTTCGCGGACTCCTGAACCCGGATCCGGCACAGCCCGTTCAGCCGCTCGGCGAACAGACGCGTGAAGTACTCCGGCATATGCTGAGCAACCAGGACGGGCGGAGCGTCCGCTGGAAGCCGTGTGAGCAGCGCTCGCAGGGCCTCGGTGCCGCCGGTGGAAGCGCCAACCACGATCACTCTGTCGCAGCCATCGGTCTGCGGCCCACGCCGGATGCCGGCGCTCGGCTGTGCCGCGGGAGCAGACCGCACGGAAGTCGGCGGTTGCACCTGCGCCATCCACGCCGCGCGGATTTTCTCGGCTACCGCGCCGCGGTAGTCGTCCCCCACCCGGGCATTGAGCCGGGGCTTAGGTAGGAAGTCGACAGCACCCAGCTCCAGCGCCCGCAGCGTTACCGCGGAGCCTTCTTGCGTGTGCGCCGAGATCATGACCACCGGCATCGGGCGAGCGCGCATGAGCTTCTCCAGGAACTGAAGCCCGCTCATGTGCGGCATCTCCACATCCAGAGTCAGCACGTCGGGTTTGAGCTTATCGACCAGCGTGCGTGCCTGATATGGGTCCTCCGCCACACCCACCACGCGCATGTCGGGGTGGCTGTTGATGATATCCACCAGGATCTCGCGCACCAGTCGGGAATCGTCTACCACGAGCACGCGGATGGTCACTTGAATAGCTCCACTTCGCCGCTCAGGTCCACCAGCTGCAGCTGGCGGCTGTAGTCCAGCTCGCGCGCCAGCACGGTGTCGTTGTGCAGCTGGCGCAACCTCTTGACCATGACGCGCCCGGTCGCAGGGAAGAAGTAGATCTTGCGCGCGCATTCGTCCAGCAGATCCTTGGCTGCCACCTGGATACCTTCCTTCCCCAGGTATTCGACGATGAAGCGCGCGTTGCTCTCGCCTACCCCTGCGGTCCGCAGGTCGGGCATGACGCTGCCGCCGCCAAATACTTTCGCCTCCATCGTGTGCTTGCTCGCGCCGTATTGCAGCAGCCGGTTGATGAGGACCTCCATCGCATAAGTCCCGTAGCGAGCGGAGCGGCTAGCAGGGCTCACGTCGCCGAAGGTCTGCGGCAGCAGGAAATGATTCATGCCGCCGACGCCGGCAGCGGGGTCGCGAATGCAAGCCGCCACGCAGGAGCCGAGCACGGTGGCCAGCACGATGTCGCGGTCGGTGACGAAGTATTGCCCAGGATAGATTTTCGCGACTTCAGCGTTGAGCCGTGCGTCGAAGTAGATCGAGGGATCGTCGGCCTTCCCACTGGCCCCGGGCCACATCTGCGTCAGGCCGGCAGGGGGGTTGCTGCAGGCGAGATGGCCAGCCGCGTACAGACCAGGGTTCGGTTCTGATCCTGCGTTAGGTTCATCAGCGCGCCCGCGGTCTCTAGACCGCAGCCTCAACGTCGAAGATCCCCAGTTCCTGACTGGAGATCAGCTTCTCGATGTCGAGGAGAATCAGCATGTGTTCGGCCTTGGTGGCCAGTCCTGTGACGTACTCGACGTTTACCGAGGTGGCGAACTCGGGCGGAGGCCTAATCTCATCATCGGTCAGAGCCACCACGTCGACCACTGCGTCGGCCACAACCGCCACCAAGCGCTCGTGCACATTGAGCACGATCACCACGGTGAACGGACCGTAGACAGCCTCCTTGAACCCGAACTTGATGCGCAGGTCGATCACCGGTGCGATCAGCCCGCGCAGGTTGATCACACCCCTGATGTAGTCCGGTGCGCCGGGCAGCTTGGTTACGGCGCCGAACACGCGGATCTCCTGCACCTTCAGGATGTCGATGGCGTAGTCCTCATCGCCCAGCTGGAACGCGAGGAACTCGCGGGTCGGCGCGGCCACCATGTGCGCGCGCGCAGCATTCAGTACTCGGTTGTGCATATGCGTCTCCTCACTCATTCCTCACCCCTGGAGAGCCTCTAGCGTTTCCACGCCCTTCATCGGTGCTAGCCCGGCGCGCATCAGCGCGTTCACGTCGAGGATCAGGGCTACCCGGCCGTTGCCCAGAACGGTGGCGCCAGCAATGCCCGGGATTCGCCGGTAGTTGGCCTCCAGGCTCTTGATCACTACCTGCTGCTGCCCCAGCAAGCGCTCGACCGCGAGCGCGGCGCGCCGCCCGTCGGCTTCGACTACGATCGCAATTCCGGCCTGGGGGCGTGCCGCCTCGCGGCGGATATGCAGCAGAGGTTCCAGATCGAGCAATGGCACGTAGCTCTCTCGCACCTGGACCACCTGCGGACCGCTGGTGATGGATTTGATCTGCCCGGGCTGTGGCAGGAAGGCTTCCGAGATAAACGACAGCGGAACAATGAAGCTCTCGCCCCCAATCTCCACGATCATACCGTCGAGGATGGCAAGCGTGAGCGGCAGGCGCATCGCGATAGTGGTGCCCCCGCCCCGGCTCGAGCGCACATCGACGTGCCCGCTGAGCGCGCCGATGTTGCGCTTGACCACGTCCATGCCGACACCCCGTCCCGATACGTCGCTCACCTCTTCTGCGGTGGTGAACCCCGGCGCGAATACAAACTGCCACACTTCCTCATCGCTCATGCCCGGATGCACGCGCAACCCGCGCTCCTCGGCCTTGCGCAGGATCTTCTCGCGGTCGAAGCCGGCGCCGTCGTCCTCCACCTCGACCAGGATGCCCCCGCCTTGATGCACGGCGCGCAGCTGGATGCTGCCACGTCGGCTCTTACCCGCGGCTTCGCGCAGGGCAGGGAGCTCGATGCCATGGTCCAGGCTGTTGCGCACCAAATGCATGAGAGGGTCGCCCAGTTTCTCGATCAGCTCCTTGTCCAGCTCGGCATCACCGCCGTGCATGACCAGCTCCACGTCCTTGCCCAGTTTGTGGGCGAGATCGCGCACCAGCCGCGGCATACGCGAAAACAAGAAATCGAGCGGCAGCAGCCGGATGCCCATCACCGCTTCCTGCAAGTCGCGGGTCTGCCGCCCGACGTAGGCGACGCTGTCACGCAGCCCAGCGTCCTGAACCGCGCCGCTACGCTGCGTTGCCTCTGTCAGCATGGACTGGGCGATCACCAATTCGCCCACCAAGTTGAGCAGGCGGTCGACCTTGGCGACGTCCACGCGGATCGAGGAGCGGTCGAAGTACCCCCGGTCCGTCGCCCGGCGGCCGAACGCTGAACCACTGGGGTCATGGTCCATCGAGCGCCGGCCCAACGCGCTGCTGTCGAACACGCCGGTCTGAGTGACTGAGCCCACCGAGCGATCGTAGGACCCGATGCTGGAGTGCTCCTGCGTAAACAGGCCGTAAGCCGCGCTTCCCGTGCTCGTCGCACGCGCGGGCAGCGCGGTCCCGGCCGGCAGCGCCGGCCGCGGACGAGCGTCCTGACGCTCGACGCGCACGTTGTGCGTGCCCAGCAGTGAAACGAGCTTGGCGCGAACCACCTGCTGCCGCTCGGGCGTGAGCAGGAATAGAGACAACGCGGGAGCACTGCTTGCGCCGCCGCTCGCCTGGACGTCTTCAACGCGCCCCAACGTGCCCAGCTCGGCATACAGCTCGGCGAGCGGCAGAGCGGTGATGTCCTTCCCTTCCGGCAGGTGGACTTCGATGCGGAAGCGCGCGCTGCGCCGGGTCGCCGGCGCAGCGGCTTCGTGCAGCGTAGCGGGAGGCGCGGCGTCGGACTGCGCAAGTTGCGTCAGGCGTTCGTACATGGCTTGCAGCGCGGTCGGGTCCGCGTCCGCTGCGTCCTTGAGACAGCGCAACTCTTCGCGCACCGTGTCGCAGGCCTCGAGCAGCAGCGAGATGACGTTGTGTGTCGGCTGCAGTTCCTCCTTGCGGATATGGTCGAGGATGGTCTCGATGCGGTGCATCACATCGGCCAAGCGCGTGGCACCGAAAATGGTGCTGTTGCCTTTGACCGAATGTGCCGCGCGGAAGATGGAGTTCAGGGCTTCCAGGTCGGGTGAGCGCAAATCCAGGCGCAGCAGATATCCTTCCATGGTCGCGAGGTGGTCCTCGGTTTCCTGGAAGAACATGGGGAGGAAGCGCGTGAGATCCACGCCTGCTGGGGTCCCCGGTCGGTTGGTGCGCGGCATAAGGGGGTCCGCGCTTCGTTCAGCGCGTCACCTTCTCCACGACCTCGATCAGCTTATTGGGGTCGAAGGGTTTGACCAGCCAGCCGGTCGCTCCGGCCGAGCGTCCTTCCTCCTTCATGCTGTCGGAGCTCTCGGTGGTGAGTAGAAGGATGGGGACGCGTTGGTACTGGGGCAGCGCACGCAGTGCCTTGACCAGGGTGATGCCGTCCATCTTGGGCATGCTCTGGTCGGTAATCACCAGATCGACCTGGTTGCCCAACGCCTTCTGCAGCCCGTCCATACCGTCCTCGGCCTCGATGACCCGATGCCCCGCGGACTTCAGGACGTAGGCCAACATCTCGCGGATGGCGGCCGAATCGTCTACGGTGAGGACCAGCTTTTTCATGGCGGATCTGCGTTCCATTGAGTGCATCGGTGAGCGGAGCGAGTGTCGTGCGCGCTAAAAGAGCTCGATCCCGCCGGCCTGCGTGTCCCACTGCCGTACGCGGCTGTCGCCGCAAGACTCCAGGGCCGCGATGGCCTCCAGGAACGCGCTTTTTTCGCCGGCCAGCGGCGCGGCCTGCGCGTGCGGAGCGGTGCTTGGCGCGCTCATGGCCTGAACCAGCTCCTGCAGTCGCTGCGAGACGAGTAGCAACCCGTCTATGCGCTGCTCTGTAGTGGCCAGCAGCTGTCCGACCAGATCGGAAAACTGCAGATGCTGGGAAGCGGCCAACAAATTCTGCTCGACCCGGACTGCGGCTTCGCCTGCACCCAACCCGGCCAGCGCGAGATTGGCGGCATGGAAGCTATCGAGCAGCTTGCGGGTGGCGTTGGCGAGAAGCAGCTGCGTCTGCTCGAGTTCGTGGTGCGCGGCACGGCACTGCAGGTTGAGCGCAGCTCCAGCACGTCCGACCAGGCGCTCCAACTCTTCGCCTGCGATATCCGTCATGTCGGTCGCAGTGGTGTCGTCGGCGCTCGCTAGCGGCGGCCTCATGCGCTGTTTCTCGGAAGGGGACGGCGCGATCCTAGAACAAGGTGATGCTGCGCTCCACCAACAGCTCCGAAAAGCGCGTGTCGGAGGCGATCAAGCGGTCAGCGATCGCCTCCAGAAACGCGTCGCTGAAGCGGCGCACGCACTTGTCCGTCGAGCGGGCGAGCTGAATCGGGTCTACTTTAGCCACGGTGATGTCCGTGACGGCGGACACCGTGATGGCGCTCTTAACCTTGTTGCGCGACAGGAAGGCGGTTTCGCCCAGGCAGTGGCCCGGGTCAACCACGCGCAGCAGAGTACCGTTCTTGACCACCCGCGCCTGCCCGCGCACCAGGACGTAGAAGCCGTGATTGGCCTGCTGCTCGGCGATCAGCACGGTGTCGGCGGGGTGCCTCTGCCAAGTCGAGAAGCGCAGCACTTCTTGTAGATCGTCTTCCTCGAATCCGGTGAAAAAGCTCAGCCCCTTGAGCGCCTGCAGTTTGTCCGGCTCGGTCGAAAGCTCGACGTTGGCGACCGAGCGCCCCGAGAATGGCGCGAGCGCCTCGGCGAACTCGCGCCACGATCCGAAGCGCTCCTCGGGGTTCTTGGCCGTCGCCCGCGCGAAGACCACGTCGAGAGCCTCCGGCACGCCGGGCCGGCGTGCGCTTGGCGCTTGTGGCTGGGCGCGTAGGATCTGCTCGACGATCCCGTAGTGCGTGGAGGCGGTGAAGGCAAGCGTGCCGGTCAGCATCTTGTAGAGCATCATGCCCAGGGAGAACATGTCGCTGCGCGAGCTGAGCGTTTCGCCCTGGATCTGCTCCGGAGACATGTAGGCCGGAGACCCCACGCCGTCCACCTGCGACATGCGGACATTCTCCGCGCTCAGCGCGGAACCGAAATCCGAAACCTTCGGCTCCAGGTTTTCGGAGAGGAGGATGTTGTCGGGCTTGATGTCGCGGTGAATCACCCCGTGTTGCTCGGCATAGTCCAGCGCTGCGCACACGGTTTGCAGGATCTCGGCAACGCGCTTGAAGTCGAGCAGGCTGCCGGGCCGACAGTACTTGTCCAGGGTCGAGCCGTGCACGTACTCCATGGCGATGTAGGCGCGGTTGTCGTCCACCGCCGCGTCGTAGATCTGCACGATGTTCGGGTGCCGCAGCTTTTGCGCCAGCAGCACCTCGGTGAGAAAGAATTTGCGGATCAGCGTGGCTTGCTCGGGATCCGTCGACTGGTCGATGGAGAACAGCTTGACCGCAACCTCCCGCGCCGTAGTGGGGTCGCGGGCCAGGTACACGCTGCTGGTGGTGCCCCTGCCGAGCAGACGAAGCACCTCGTACTTTCCGACCTTGCCGCTGGTCAGTTGTGCGCGCTTCTTGGCGTCTTCCGTCGACGGGGCCAGGGCTTCCATTGGGCTCAATCCGGTGCAATCGGGGGGAGGGCAGCAAGAACTGAGCCAGTGCCTTGAGAAGCCCGAAGTGCGCGAAATTCCGGTTGGCACGTTGCCAAAACCGGGGAACCTCGGTAGCATCTCATGTGCGCCGATTTGATCGTCAGCTTGCGGGCGCAATACAAATCCAGCTAAAGCGCGGGCAAACCCGTCCCAGCGTTGGCTGGACGGGTTTTTGTTTTCGAGCACGGTTCCCGGTACGGCCTAACGTCCAGGGCAGGCCAAACTTTAGGGCGCCTCGTGCTCGAGATCTCTAAGCCCGGCGACGTATCCGCTGGCTGGCCTGTTCGGGAGGAGGGCTTGAGATCATGACTGACTTCGACACGCTGGCTGTACGAGCGGGCATCCACCGCAGCCAGTTCAACGAGCACGCCGAGGCTCTGTACCTGACGTCGAGCTTCGTGTTCGAGAATGCTGCGCAGGCGGCGGCGCGCTTTTCGGGTGAGGAAGCGGGCCCGGTCTACTCGCGCTACACCAACCCCACCGTAGACATGCTGCAGGAGCGGCTCGCCGCCTTGGAAGGCGCACAGTGCTGCGTTGCCACCGCGTCCGGTATGTCCGCCATCCTCGCGTGCGTGATGTGTTTCACACGCGCTGGCGACCATATCGTCGCCTCGCGCGGCCTGTTCGGCGCCACGGTGCAACTTCTCAACAACTGGCTACCGCGCTTCGGGGTGACGACGACTTTCGTTTCGCCTACCGATCTCAGTCAGTGGGAGGCGGCGATCAGGCCGAGCACGCGGTTGTTGTTCCTGGAAACGCCATCTAACCCGTTGACCGAGATCTCGGATATCACAGCATTGAGCGCGCTCGCGCGGCGGGTCAGCACATTGCTAGTTGTGGACAACTGCTTCTGCACTCCGGTGCTACAGCGCCCCATCGAAATGGGTGCCGACATCGTGATCCACTCAGCGACCAAGTATCTGGACGGGCAGGGGCGGGTGATGGGTGGCGCGGTGCTCGGCAAGCGCGAAGTGGTTGCGGAACCACTCACGACCTTTCTCCGCAACGCGGGGCCAACGTTGAGCCCATTCAACGCGTGGGTCATCCTCAAGGGCCTGGAAACGCTCAAGCTGCGCATGCAGGCACAAAGCGCCAACGCGCTGGCGCTGGCCCAGTGGCTGGAGCAGCACCGGGGGGTGGAGCGTGTTCTCTATCCGGGCCTGGCTTCGCACCCCCAGCACGAGCTTGCTCGGCGTCAGCAGGCGAGCGGTGGGGCCATCGTATCGTTCGTCGTGAAGGGTGGCCGCGAGGCCGCCTGGCGCGTGGTCGATTCGACGCGGCTGATCTCCATCACCGCCAACCTGGGGGACGTCAAAACTACCATCACGCATCCGGCCAGCACCACCCATGGCCGGTTGTCGCCAGCGACCCGTGAGGAGGCGGGGATCAGTGAAGGGCTGCTACGCGTGGCGGTGGGGCTGGAGGCGACGGCGGACCTCAGAGAAGACCTGGCGCGGGGGCTCAGTGCGTGAACAGCTGTGATTCCTGATTCGTAGCCCGGAACCCGCCAACGCGATTGGGTCTCCAACTTGGAGTCACGAGTCACGAGTCACGAGTCACGAGTCACGAGTCACGAGTCACGAGTCACGAGTCACGAGTCACGAGCAGCGCGTGCGTCAGGCGAGATCCACGGGCACGCACCCTTCGGGGCCGACGCGCAGGTATTGGCCGTGATGGTACCAGTCCGATAGAACCCAACGTTCGCAGCTTCTGCCGTCCACGACGTGCACGTGGCGCGCCGGACGATGGGTGTGACCGTGGATCATGCGCGCGCAGCCGCTGTCGCGAAGACTCTGCTCCACCGCAGACGACGTTACATCCATGATTTCTCCCCCCATTGCCTGTTTCCTGCGCTCGCTTCTGACGCGTGCGTGCTCGATCCTGAATTTGCGCAGCCACAGGGGTTGAGCCAGGAACACGCGTTGCCAGAAGCGCTTGCGTGCGTGCCGGCGAAACGCCTGGTAGTGCTTGTCCTCAGTGCACAGGGAATCCCCGTGCAGCAGCACGGTGCGCGTGCCATAGAGATTCAGAATCGTGGGGTCTTCGAGCAGGCGAACGCCCGAGGCAAGTGCAAAGCCCTCAAGCATCAGGAAGTCCCGGTTTCCATGCATCAGGTACACCGGGACCCCGGCCTCGACCAGGTCCTTCAACCCTGCTGCGACGCGTGCATTGAGCGGGTCGCCCAGGTCGTCGTCGCCGGCCCAGTATTCGAACAGATCGCCCAGGATATACAGCGACTGCGCAGCGCGCGCCGCACCGCGCAGGAAATCGAAGAAGATGCGATTGATCTCAGCGCGCGCTGGCGTGAGATGGAGATCGGAGATGAATGCTGTGTAAGGCACGGCAAGAGTGTACGAGTGAATGCGTGAATGAGTGAAGGGTAAGGACAGATGCGGCGCCGGGCGCGCTAATCGGTCTACACTCCTTCACGCCTTCACTTGCTTCACCCGTCACTGTGCGCAGCGCCTAGACCACTTCTGCTTTGGCGACGACCACATCCTGCACCGGCACGTCGCTGTGCATGCCGCGCGTGGTGGTCTGGACCTTCTTGATCTGATCCACCACATCCTGACCCTGCACCACCCGCCCGAAAACGCAATAGCCGAACTCCCTTGCATTGGGGGCGCGGAAGTTGAGGAAATCGTTGTCCGTCACATTGATGAAGAACTGGCTCGAAGCGGAGTGTGGGTCGGGTGTGCGCGCCATCGCCACCGTATAGGCCTGGTTGCTCAATCCGTTCTGCGCCTCGTTCTTGATCGAGCCGCGGGTGGACTTCTGCTTCATACCGGGCTCGAAGCCGCCGCCCTGGATCATGAAGCCATCGATCACGCGATGAAAGATCGTATTGCTGTAGAACCCGCTATTCACGTACGCCAGGAAGTTCTCCACCGTCGCAGGTGCATTCTCGGCGTCCAGCTCCAGTGTGATAGCTCCGAAGTTGGTGTGCAGTTTGACCATCAGTGTCTCCTCGCGAAGGTCTGATCAAGACCGCGACGCGCTAGGTCGTGTCACGGTGGCTTGCTATGCTGCCCCTTCGTACAGAATCCTCCAGGTACCGCCTTCCCGGATCCAGTACTGGCGCTTTTTTATCTTGTTGGACAGGTTGCTGCTGCTGTAATCCTGCGAGAAGCTGATCACGGCAAGATCGTCGCGTCCAGGGTACAGAAACACGGATGCTGCCGACAGGCGGACCTTGATCCAGTCCTTGGTTGCGTTCACGCGCCGTTTCTGCGCGGACCACTGGGCCCAGTTGGTGTTCTCGGCAGCGAAGGCGCGCGAATAGTGCTGCAAGTAGCGCTCAGTGTTGCGGCTCTCCCAGTCTACCCGCCAGCTCTCTAATCGCTCGCTCAGCCCGGCACGCAGTGCCTCGTGCGCCTGCGTCTGGACCCACTCGATGTGGTCTGCGATCACCACGGGGGTGACCCCGATCTGCACGCGCTTAGCGAGGTCGTCCAGGTCTTCATTGGCAAGCACCACACAGCCGTCGCTGGCGCGCGGCGGGCGGCTGTAGGTGTCCCGCGGCGTGCCGTGCAGCCAGATTCCGTGCCCATTGCGGCCTTGGCGAGCGTCCCACTCGTTGGGATAGCTGATGGGAAACGCACCGCTGCCGTAGAACGGGTCCAGCTTTTCGCGCGCGAGTTGGCTGGTGACGTGATACACCCCCACTGGTGTCTTCTTGTCGCCCTCGCGTAATTTGTTGGTGCCGTTCTTGCCGACGGTGATGTAGTAGTCGGTGAGGTAACGCGGCGTGCCGTCGCGGTTCTCGAACAGGTACAACGTGGATTTGCCCGTATCCACTACCACAGCATAGCGCTGCTCGGGCTGCAACTGCAGTAGGTACTTGGGCACGCGGTCCTTGGGCGCCGGCAGGGTGTAGCGGGTGAGGCGCGCGCGGGCTTCGTCGCGCAGGTCGTTGAGCCGGTCGGCCGGAGCGTCCGCCGCGCCCAGGGTGCGAATCGGCCGCGCGCGCGCCATCAGCGAGATCGCCCTTTACCAGCTGGGCGAGACGGAAGTCGGGCTTTACCGCGAGCAGGGCGTCGACGCGCTCAAGCGCGGCGCTCAGGCGGTTGTTGCGTATGTCGATCAGCGCCTCGACCAGCATGGCTTCGGGCATGCGCAAAGCGCGCGCCGAGACGCGCCGGACGGCTGCCCATTGCGGACACGTCGCCGGCCAGGATTGCGGCGGCGAGCAGCGGAAGAGTCATGGCGCGCACCCGCGCACCATGACGCAAGGCGAATTTCTGAATCACTTATCGATCAATTCCTGCTGGATCAGCCAGCGGTCGCCAATGCGCACCAGCTGCAATGACTTGGTGCCGACCGACTTGAGGTTACCGGAGCTGTAGCTTTGGCGGAAGGTCACGACCGCGTGGGTGTTATCGGTCAACTTGACGCGAGGTGAAGAGGCGGTGACCTGGATTCTCTTCGGCTTCGCCAGCCGCAGCCGGCGTGCGGCTTCCCAATCCTTGCGTGGTTCGCCGGTGGGCGTCCGGAAATCAGGGGCATAGAAGCTCAGGTAAGCGTCGGCGTCGTTGTTAGACCACGCGCGGGTCCAGGCTTCCAGCATCTTCGCCACGGCATCTGTCGGGTCGCCGTCGCCCGGTGTTTTCTCCGGCTGCTTTTCGCCCGCAGGCTTTTCCGCGGCCGGCTGTTCGGCGCCGGGCTTCGACCCAACGGGCTTCTCGGGCGCATCCGGTTTGGTGACCGGGGTTGCGACGGGCGGCTTGTCCGGTTCGGCGCGGGCCAGCGTGGCGGCGCTCTTGGCCGGGACCAACTCCTTGATCAGCGCCAGCTTCTTGCGAGCGGTAGCGTTGCTGCTATCGAGCTGCAGGGCCTTGTCGTACGCCTGGCTGGCGAGAGTCGCGTAGATGTCGCCGAGATTCTCGTGCGCCACTGCGTAACTGGGGTGCGTGCGGATCGCCGTCTCCAGTGCCTTGCGCGCTTTCTGATAGTCACCCTGGCTGGCGTATAGCACTGCGAGGTTGTTATACGGTTCGGGCAGCTCGGGGTAATCCTGGGTCAGCTCCGTGAAGACCTTGATCGCGTCCTCGGTCTTGCTCTGCTCGGTCAGGATCACGCCCTTTAGAAATCGCGCGCGCGCGTCCTTGGGATGCTGGCTCAGGAAGGCGTTGACGCGGTCGAGCGCTTCGGCGCGTTTGCCCTCCTTGAGCAGTCGACTGCCCTCTTGGTAGTCGTCCGCCCAGGTCGTTGCGGTGCCGATCAGGGCGCCCAAAACGATTAAGAGCGCCCCCAGCGCTTGCCTGCGGAGTGTCGTCATTGTGCTATAATTTTTTTCCAATTTTCGCTGCTAGGTTGTTGTAATTCTAGCAGATTTCCATAACAAGCCCGATCGCGTCGCAAATTCCTCCGCGCCGCATACTGCCTCTTGCAGCAGGTGCGCCGATCTGTTCGCGACATCGTATGCGTCGCTCGGGCCGCGCGTGGACATGGTTTCCACTGCGTTGGCCCAGGCACCGGGGCGCTGACTTCTTGCCATAAGACGCCATGCTCAAGGTCTACAACTCGCTTACGCGCCAGAAGCAGGACTTCGTGCCTATCGAACCGGGCCGGGTCGGGATTTACGTTTGCGGCATGACGCCCTACGACTACTCGCACATCGGGCACGCCCGCGTCATGGTCGTGTACGACGTGATCCGCCGCTGGCTGCAGGCCTCCGGTTTGGAAGTGCGTTACGTGCGCAACATCACCGACATCGACGACAAGATTATCAAGCGCGCACACGAGAACGGCGAAACGATTGGGTCGTTGACCGAACGTTTCATTCGGTATATGGATGAGGATGCGGCTGCGCTCGGCGTCGGCAAGCCGGACTTCGAGCCTCGCGCCACCGGGCACGTCCCGGACATGCTGCGCATCATTCAGGAGCTGATGGAGCGGGGGCTGGCGTATCAGGCCTCAAACGGCGATGTCTACTATTCGGTGCGCAGGTTTCCTGGCTACGGCAAGCTGTCGGGCAAATCGCTCGAGGACTTGCGCGCTGGTGAGCGCGTCGATGTCGACCCCGCCAAGCAGGATCCACTGGACTTCGCGCTGTGGAAGGCCGCCAAACCGGGCGAACCAGTTTGGGACTCACCTTGGGGGAAGGGACGTCCCGGTTGGCACATCGAGTGCTCGGCGATGAGCGAGCGCTTCCTCGGCAGCTATTTCGACATCCACGGCGGCGGCCAGGACCTGGTGTTCCCCCATCACGAGAACGAGATCGCTCAGTCCGAAGGCGCGCACGGCCACGCCTTCGTCAACTACTGGCTGCACAACGGCTTCGTGCGCGTGGACAACGAGAAGATGTCCAAGTCGCTCGGCAACTTCTTCACCGTGCGCGAGGTGCTCGCCCGCTTCGATCCGGAAGTGGTCCGTTTCTTCATCCTGCGCGCCCACTATCGCAGCCCGGTCAACTACTCGGACCAGCACCTAGAGGATGCCCGCGCGGGGCTTACCCGGCTGTATACCACGCTGCGTGACACACCGCCCGCAGGCGTCGAGATCGACTGGCGGAAGCTCGTTTGCCGCGCGTTTCAAGGAGGCGATGGACGACGACTTCAACACAGCGGAGGCGTGTGCGGCGCTGTTCGATTTGGCCAGCGAGATAAACCGGACGCGCGCATCCGGTGATGCCGGGTTGCTCAAGGCGTTGGGCGGGATACTCGGTCTGTTGCAGCGACCGCCGGAAGACTATCTGCAAGGGGTCGTAGCGCTTGGCAACGTCCAGATCACTGCACACGTCCAGTCTCGCGTAGACGGCGCCATCTCAGTGCTCTCGCGCGAGCAAGTTCAGGCCAAAATCGATCAGCGCGACGCCGCCCGCAAGGCAAAGAACTTCGCCGAGTCCGACCGCATCCGCGACGAGTTGCTTGCCGCCGGGATCGTGCTGGAAGATGGTCCCGGCGGTACGACTTGGCGGCGGCGTTAGCGGACAGCTCATCACATTCACGGAGGGGCGCAACGATGGCGAGGAGCTTGCAGGCGCAACAACGGGAGCTGTTGTTCGCCGCGGTCGACGCATCGGATCAGATCGTGATGATCACCGGCGCCGACCAGCGGATCGTCTACGTGAACGGCGCATTCACGCGCGTCACCGGCTACACACCGGATGAGGCGCTGGGACGCAAACCGAGCTTCCTGCAGGGACCGGACACCAGCCAAGGGACGCGGGTAGACCTGCATCACGCCATAGAAAAAGGGCACCGCGTGAGTGCGGAGATACTCAACTATCGCAAATCGGGGGAGCCCTACTGGGTGGACGTGTCGATCGTACCGGTAAGCAGCTCGGCCGGCGCGATAGCCCACTGGATCGCCATTGAGCGCGACATCACTGCACGCAAGGCGCAGGAGCAGGAGACCGCGCGTCTCGCAATGGAAGACCACCTGACGGGCCTACCCAATCGCCGGGCGGCGGAGGCCCGGCTGCAGGTTGAATTCAGCCGCGCTCGACGCGAAGGTTCCGCCTTTGCTGTCGCGTTGATGGACGTGGACCGCTTCAAGCTCGTGAACGACCAATACGGGCATCAGGCAGGCGACCTTGCTCTCACGCATTTGGCGAAACTCTTGGCTCGCAATATGCGCGGCGGCGACTGGATTGCGCGCTGGGGCGGTGAGGAGTTCCTGGGTTGCCTGCATGCCCTGGATGCGCGCGGCGCGCTGATCGCCGCAGAGCGCGCGCGCAAGCTGGTGCGCGGGCAGCCCGTCAAGCTCCCGCAAGGCGATCTGTCACTGACGATCAGCACGGGGATTGCCTTGTGCGGTCCAGAGTCGGACTCGCTCGACGCCGTGCTCGCTAGCGCTGACGCCCTGCTGTACCAAGCCAAGCAGTCTGGCCGCGATCAGGTGTTGTGCGCTGGCGCTTCCGGCGGGCGACGACGTACCACGGTATGGGAGGGATCTCAGGTGCAGACGGCGCTGCGCGAAGGCCGGGTAGTGGCAGCCTACCAACCCATCGTGGATTTGCGCACGGGAGATATCGTAGGCGAGGAGGCGTTGGCCCGGATCGTAGGCTCTGGTAACGGCCCCATACCGGCAGAGCGCTTTATCATGGCTGCCGAGCAGCTGCATCTGGCGGCCGCGATCGACCGGACGATCTCGCAACGTGCGCTCGAGCGCATGGCCAGCTCCGGTAAGAACGGGAACGGTGGCGCCCGCTTCATCAATCTGTCGGCACAGTTCCTGGGTGACCCGGAGGAGGTGTCGGGATTGTTGGCGCACGCGCGCACGCTCGGCCTGCTGAGTGGAGACGCGAATCCAGTCGTCATTGAGATCACCGAGCGGCAAACAGCCGAGCTGGCGGCGCTGCATCGCCACCTGAAGCCGTTGGTGGATGAGGGCTTTCGCCTTGCCCTCGACGATTTTGGCAGCGGCAATGCTTCCTTTATGTACCTGACCGATCTGCCCATGAGCTTCGTCAAGGTAGAGGGTTGGATGGTCGGCCGCGTGGCTCAGGACCCACGTATTCGGCGACTGGTCGAGAGCATTGTCAACACCGCAGCGCGTTTCGAGCTGAAGACTATCGCCGAGTGTGTGGAGACCAGCGAGAGTGCCGATGTGCTGCGCGACGTGGGAGTGGACTGGGCCCAGGGGCACTTCTTCGCCGAGCCACAGCTCGCTGCGTAGCGCGTGATTCGTGATGCGTCGTGACTCATAGAGGGCAGCAATTCCTAGGCGTTGGCTGCGTGCCATCGGAAGCAATTGTCGACTCAGTTCGACGGACCTCTGGTGGAGCAATCCTTACCAACGAACCACGAAACGCGCAGTACGAACCACGCGCTTCAGGCCTGAAAGAACTCCTTGACCTTCTCCATCCAGGACTTGGCGCGCGGGTTGTGTTTCCCTGCCTCTTGCTGGTCGATCGCGTCCAGCTCGAGTAGAAGCTCCCTCTGACGCGATGTGAGATTGACCGGCGTCTCCACGACGACGTGGCACAGCAGGTCGCCATGCACCTGGGTGCGCACGCCCTTGATTCCCTTGCCGCGCAGCCTGAACGCTTTCCCGGACTGCGTCTCGGCCGGGACGCGGATCTTGGCCGTGCCGTCGAGGGTCGGGATGCCGATTTCGCCGCCCAGTGCGGCGGTGGTGATGCTGATCGGCATCTCGCAGTGCAAATCGTTCCCCTGGCGCTGGAACACGGGGTGGGGCTTGACCCGGCATACGACATACAGGTCCCCAGGGGGGCCGCCGTTGACGCCCGCTTCCCCTTCACCCGATAGGCGGATGCGATCGCCTTCGTCCACGCCGGCGGGGATCTTCACCGACAGCGTCTTCTGGCGCTTGACGCGGCCCTCACCATGGCAGCTGGCGCAAGGATCGCGAATCACCTTGCCGGTGCCGCCACAGCGCGGGCAGGTCTGGGCGATGGAAAAGAAGCCTTGCTGCATGCGGACCTGACCATGTCCGCCGCAGGCTTGGCAAGTCGTGGGCTCGCTGCCGGGCTTCGCACCGAGGCCGCGGCACACGTCGCATACCTGTAGTGTAGGGATTCGGATCTTGGTTTCGGTCCCGCGCGCGGCTTCCTCCAGGTTGATCTCGAGGTTGTAACGCAGATCGGCGCCCCGATAGACGTTGGAGCGTGCGCGCCCCCCTCCGAAGATCTCGCTGAAGATGTCGCCGAAGGCGTCGGCGAAGCCGCCGAATCCGGCACCAGCGCCCGCGCCACCTGCGTGGGCATCTACACCGGCGTGGCCGAAGCGATCGTAGGTGGCGCGCTTGTCGGGGTCGCACAGAACCTCGTACGCCTCCTTCGCCTCCTTGAACCTTTCCTCGGCCTTGGCATTATCCGGATTGCGATCCGGATGGTGCTGCATGGCCAGCTTGCGGTAGGCCTTCTTGACGTCCTCTTCCGAGGCGTCTCGCTGGACACCAAGCACCTCGTAGTAATCCCGCTTTGCCATGCTTGAGCCCCGCTCTCCAAACGACAATCGGCCGAATTAAGCGTCATCGACCTCGCTCGATGTCCGCTTCAATTCGGCCAGTTAGGACGTCGCGCGTCCGCGTTCGTCCTGCCTACCCGTCACACTTTCATGCGCGACGGCTTAACCCTTCTTGTCTTTGACTTCCTCGAACTCGGCGTCCACCACGTCGCCTTCGTCCCTCGACTTCCCGCCTGGCTCTGACGAACCGCCGCCCTCGGGACCCTGTGCGCCGGCTCCGGCCTGCGAATACATCTTCTCACCCAACTTCTGGGCCAGTTGCGCTAGGTCGCGAGTCTTGCCTTCGATTTCGTCCTTGTCGCCGCCCTTCATCGCTTCTTCGGTGGCCTTGAGAGCGGCCTCGATCTTGGACTTTTCGTCCGCGCCGATCTTGCCGCCGTGTTCGGCCAGCGCCTTCTTCACCATGTGCACCGTGCTGTCGGCCTGGTTGCGTGCGTCCACCAGTTCGCGGGCGCGACGGTCGTCTTCGGCATGCGCCTCGGCGTCCTTCACCATCCGCTTGATCTCGTCCTCGGACAACCCCGAGTTGGCTTTGATCGTGATCTTGTTCTCTTTCCCGGTGGCCTTGTCCTTGGCCGACACGTGCAGAATGCCGTTCGCGTCGATGTCGAAGGTGACCTCGATCTGCGGCATGCCGCGCGGCGCGGGTGGAATTCCCTCCAGGTTGAACTGGCCGAGGCTCTTGTTGTCGCGCGCCATCTCGCGCTCGCCCTGCAGCACGTGAATGGTGACCGCCGCCTGGTTGTCGTCCGCGGTGGAGAAGCTCTGCTGCGCCTTGGTCGGGATGGTGGTGTTCTTCTGGATCAGCTTGGTCATCACCCCGCCGAGCGTCTCGATGCCCAGCGACAGCGGCGTGACGTCGAGCAGCAGCACGTCCTTCACCTCGCCCTTGAGCACGCCGCCCTGGATCGCCGCGCCGATGGCCACCGCTTCGTCCGGGTTGACGTCCTTGCGCGGCTCGCGCCCGAAGATCTCCTTGACCTTGTCCTGCACCTTGGGCATCCGGGTCTGGCCGCCCACCAGGATCACGTCGCTGATGTCGGACAGCTTGACCCCGGAGTCCTTGATCGCCGTCAGGCATGGCGCAACCGTCTTCTGGATCAGCTCCTCGACCAGGCTCTCGAACTTGGCGCGGGTGATTTTCAAGGTCAGGTGCTTGGGTCCCGACGCGTCCGCCGTGATGTAAGGCAGGTTGATCTCGGTCTGTTGCGCGGAGGACAGCTCGATCTTGGCCTTCTCGGCGGCCTCCTTCAGGCGCTGCAGCGCGAGAATGTCCTTGCGCAGGTCAACGCCTTGCTCCTTCCTGAACTCGTCCGCCACGTAGTCCATCAGGCGTTGGTCGAAGTCCTCGCCGCCCAGGAAGGTATCGCCGTTGGTCGAGAGCACCTCGAACTGATGTTCGCCCTCGACGGCCGCGATCTCGATGATCGAGACATCGAAGGTGCCGCCGCCGAGATCGTACACGGCGATCTTGCGGTCGCCCTCCTTCTTATCCATACCGAAGGCCAACGCCGCCGCGGTGGGCTCGTTGATGATGCGCTTGACGTCGAGTCCGGCGATCCGGCCTGCGTCTTTGGTGGCCTGACGCTGGGAATCGTTGAAGTACGCCGGAACCGTGATCACAGCCTCGGTCACCGTCTCGCCGAGATAGTCCTCGGCGGTCTTCTTCATCTTCGTCAGCACCTGCGCTGAGATCTCGGGCGGGGCCATCTTCTTGCCGCGCACCTCGACCCAGGCATCGCCGTTCTGGGCCTGCACGATCTTGTAGGGCACCAGCTTGATCGCCTTTTGCACCTCGGCGTCCTGGTAGCGGCGACCGATCAGGCGTTTGACCGCATAGATCGTGTTCTTGGGATTGGTCACCGCCTGCCGCTTGGCGGGCGCGCCGACCAGCACCTCGCTTCTCATCGGTATAGGCAACGATGGAGGGCGTAGTGCGCGAGCCTTCCGAGTTCTCGATCACCTTGGGTTGGCCGTTCTCCATGATGGCCACGCACGAGTTCGTGGTGCCCAGGTCGATGCCGATGATTTTTGCCATTTGAATGCTCCTCGCTTCCGATTCAGGGATTTTCCGCCTCTGACCAGAGGCTAGTTTTGGGTGGGCGTGCCCGGTTTCAAGCAGACGGCTCGCGCGGGGTTGACCGTTCACTTGTCCTTGGCCTTCGATACCGTGACCAGAGCCGGCCGCAGCACCCTGTCGTTCAGCAGATAGCCCTTTTGCAGCACGTGCACCACGGTGTTCGGGCGCCTTGTCGGACTCGACGGTGGTCATGGCCTGGTGCTTGTGTGGATCGAACTTCTCCCCGATCGGGTTGACCTCTTTGATGGCGAACTTGTCGAAAGCCGAGTCGAGTTGCTTGAGAGTGAGCTCGACGCCCTGGCGCAGGGCCTCGACGGTGGCCTTGTCCGCCGTCAGCGCCGCCTCCAGGCTGTCGCGCACCGGCAGAAGTTCTGCGGCGAAGCTCTCCAACGCGTATTTATGAGCGTTGGCGATGTCGGCCTGCGCACGCTTGCGGATGTTGTCGCATTCGGCTTTGGCGCGAAGCCATGCATCGTGGTGCTCCTGGGCCTGGAGCTCGGCCCGTTTGAGCATCTCCGGAAGACTGAGCATCTTTTCGCGCCCGCGTCCGGCGCGCTGCTCGCGGCAGCCGCCATCCTCGCACGCGCTCGTCACCGGCCGAGGTCGCCTGCGACGTCGCCAAGCTAGGTTCCTGTTCCTGCATGGGTTTTGTCTCCTGAGTGGGCACGGGTAGAGATGGGGGCAGGCCAAGTCGTTTCAAGACCTCGGGAACAGGCGGCGCGAACGATCGCCTCCCTGGCCGCCGAATCGGGTCGGCTTCCGCACGTCAGGAGCGGGCTCCGCGTGCCAGCGCCCGTTGTCGACTCGCTTCCGCCGCCTTGCTGGCGGAGGACTGCGTCCCAGGCATGACTGACCCAGCCCTGCAGATTTCCCAAGGCGATCTCGGTCAGTGCACGTATCCAATCATCGCGTTCGTTAAGGCAGGGAATGTAGTGAAACTCGCCACCGCCCGCGCGCAGGAAAGCGGCTTTGTTCTCGATCGCGATCTCCTCGAGAGTCTCGAGGCAGTCGGAGACGAAGCCCGGGCACATCACGTCCACTCGTCTGATCTTGTCTCTTGCCCAGCTGAGCCATCATGTGCGATCGTGTAGGGCTTCAGCCATTCCGCGCGCCCGAAGCGGGACTGAAACGCGACCACGTACTGGTCGGGCTTGAGCGCGAGCGCCTCGGCCAGCAGTCGCGCCGTCTTCTGACATTCGCAGTGATAGGGGTCTCCCCGGTCCAATGTGAAGCGTGGAACGCCGTGGAAGCTCATCACCATTCGGTTCGCCGCGGCCGTTCGCCATCCAGTAGTCCCGGACGCTCTGCGCCAATGCCTGGATGTAACCGGGATGATCGTGGAAGTGCTTCACCAGGCGCAACGCCGGCACATTGCGCATGCGGGATAGAGCCGTGCCAACTGCATCATAGGTACTGGCCGTGACGCTGGCGGCATACTGTGGATACAGCGGGATGACCAGCACTCGATCGCAATCCCGCTCTCGCAGCGCACGCAGCTTTTCACCTACGCTCGGGTGCCCATAACGCATGGCCCATTCCACCTCCAGCGGCGAGCGCGTTTGCTCCCCGAGGTATCCGCGTAACAGGCGGGCCTGCCGCTCGGTGTGAACCTTCAGCGGCGAGCCCTCGGCGGTCCAGATCTTGGCGTACTTCGCGGCGGACTTGCGCGGGCGGGTCCTGAGGATGATGAGGTTCAGGATCGGCCACCAAAGCGCGCGGGGGATCTCCACCACGCGGCGGTCGGAGAGAAACTGCTTCAGGTAAGGTCGCAGCGCTTGCGGTGTGGGCGCTTCCGGCGTGCCGAGATTGACCAGCAGAACTCCTGTCCTTGCGATGGAGCCGTGCTGGTGGCGAGGTTCAGGAGAAAACACCCTCCTCCCCCTGAGCTTTCACTCGACGGCTTTGGTCCGCTGCGACATGGCGCTCGACAGCAGCCGCGCGGTGATTTCCACGATCGGGATGACCCGCTCGTAGGCCATGCGGGTAGGGCCGATGACGCCGACGGTCCCGACCACTTCACCGTCTACCTCGTACGGTGCGGTGACGACGCTGCACTCGTCCAGAGGCACCAGGCCGGATTCCCCGCCGATATAGATCTGCACACCCTGGGCCCGGCTGCCCATCTCCAGCAGCTGGAGCAGCGTGGTGCGCTGCTCGAGCAGGTCGAACAGCCGCCGCAAGCCGGCCATGTTGGAGGACAAGTCCTGCACGTGCAGTAGGTTGTGCTCGCCGGATAGCACGTAGTCCTCACGCGGCTCGGTGAAGGCATCGCTGCCCGCCTCGACCGCGCGCGTAAGCAACGACGTCATGTCGTCGCGTAGCCGCCGCAGTTCGTCGTGCAGGCGGCCCTTGATCTGCTCGAAAGTGAGTCCGGCGTAGTTCTGGTTCAGAAAGTTGGACGCCTCCATCAGCTCGGACGGGCTGTAAGCCCGCTCTGTGAGCATGATGCGGTTCTGCACATCGCCCTCAGGGGTGACGATGATCAGCAGCAGGCGCTTTTCCGACAGCTGCAGGAATTCGATGTGTCGGAAGGAGATCGAACGCCGGCGCGGTGTCATGACTACGCCCGCGAAGCGGGTCAGATCGGACAAGAGATGCGACGCAGACTGCACCAGCCGGTGCGTGCCCTCCACCTGCCGGTGCGTGCCCTCCACCTGCAGCTGACCTTCGAGCTGGTCGATCTCGACGCGGTCCAGCGGCCGGACGGTCAATAGGGTATCGACAAAAAACCGATAGCCGCGGGCGGTAGGTACGCGGCCGGCCGACGTGTGTGGGCTGGCCACGAACCCCATGCCCTCGAGGTCCGCCATGATGTTGCGAATGCTGGCCGGGCTCAAGTCCAGGCCGGAATACCTCGACAGGGCGCGCGACCCGACCGGCTGGCCTTCGGCGATATAGCGCTCCACCAACGTCTTGAGGAGAATCTGTGCCCGCTCGTTCAACATGGTCTGCATTGTATCCAAAGACGCACGCCGAGAAAGCCCGGAATAGCAGTGAGTGAGGGCGCGGCCGCGACCGGCACGGGCGTCCCGTCTATAATCGGCGCCATGGCCAACGCTTTCAAGACCATCGCGCTGATCGGCAAATACAAGAGTCCGGAGATCGCAGAGCCGCTGCTCGAGCTATCCCGGTTCCTCCAGAGCCGCGGCGTACGCGTGCTGCTGGACCCGCTCACCGCGGCCCACGTGGCGCGCAACCATCTTGAGGTTGTTCCGCTGGAGGAGTCGGGGCGGGTGTCCGACCTCGCCATCGTCATCGGCGGCGACGGGACGATGCTCAACATCGCACGCACGCTCGCCCCCTTCGACGTGGCGGTGGTGGGCGTGAACCAGGGGCGGCTCGGCTTCCTGACCGACATCTCGGTCCACACCATGCTGCAGACCATCGGCGACATGCTCGACGGTAACTTCGTCACCGAAGCGCGCATGCTGCTCGCCTGCCAGCTGCTGCGCAAGGAGGAGCCGGTGTTGAACGTGCTCGCGTTCAACGACGCCAGCATCAGCAAGGGCGCCGACGGCGGGTTGATCGAGCTCGAGGTGCGCGTCGACGGACAGTTCGTCTACGTGCTGCGCGCCGACGGGTTGATCGTGGCCACGCCCACGGGGTCGACGGCATACGCACTGTCGGCGGGTGGCCCGATCCTGCATCCGGCGCTGTCGGTGTTTACGTTGGTGCCGGTGTGCCCGCATACTCTGTCCAATCGTCCGATCGCGGTGAGCTCGGACGCGCTTATCGAGGTTCACATGCACAAGTGCGCCGCTGCGCAGATTCACCTCGACAGTCATTCCCACTGCGAGTTGAAGCCCGGCGACCGCATTCGCATCCGCCGCTACCCGCGAAGCATCCAGCTGCTTCACCCGGTGGGCCACAACTACTACCGCATGCTGCGCGAGAAGCTTCATTGGAGCGAGACGCTGTAGCGCAGCGATCTCGAGCAGCGTGCGGATATCCCGTTCTCTACGCCAAGCACCAGTGCGCCTGTCCGCTCCGCAAAAGGCCTATGGGCGCTGGCGCGCCGGCTATAACTAGACTGCATGCTGCGAACGCTCGGCATCCGCGACTTCGTCATCGTGGACCGCCTGGACTTGGAGTTCGAGCCGGGCTTCACGGTGCTGACCGGTGAGACCGGTGCCGGCAAGTCCATCCTGATCGACGCCCTGTCGCTGGTGCTCGGCGAACGCAGCGATGCCGGTCTGGTGCGGGAAGGCTGCGCGCGCGCCGAAATCAGCGCCGAGTTCAACATCGAGGCGCTTCCTGAGCTGTCGCAGTGGCTCGAGCTCAACGACCTCGCCGGTGAACCCGATGTTTGCCTCCTGCGCCGGGTCCTTGAGTCGGGAGGGCGCTCGCGCGCTTACGTGAACGGGCGCTCGTCGACCCTGCAGCAGGTTAAGGAGCTGGGCGAGCGCCTGGTAGACATCCACGGCCAGCACGAGCACCAGTCGCTGCTGCGCGCAGCAGCGCAACGCGAGCTGCTGGATGCTTTCGCCGGAGCCGGCGCGCTGGCTCGGGATGTGGAGCAGGCGTGGCGGCTCTGGCAGGACCTCGCGCGCCAACGCGTCGAGTGGGAGAGGAACGCCGAGGCGCTCGCTGCCGAGCGCCAACGGCTCGAGTGGCAGCTGCATGAGCTGACACAGTTAGCGTTCTCGGCCGAAGAGTGGGACGCGCTGCAAGCCGACCATCGGCGATTGGCCCACGCCGCCAGCCTGATCGAAGCCGTGGAATACGCCCTGGAGGCGTTGTCCGACGGAGAAGTTTGCGCGCTGGCGACGTTGAACGGCGTGGTCTCGCGCCTGGGCGCTGCGCAGGAGTTCGACGCCAGTCTGAGGGACATCCTGGATGTCCTCGAGCCGGCCCAGATTCAAGTCCAGGAGGCGGTGTATGGCCTGCGGCACTATCGGCAGCGGCTGGACCTCGATCCGGCCCGGCTGCGTGAAGCGGAGCAGCGCCTGGACGCAGTGCATTCGGCCGCGCGCAAGTACCGGGTCGCTCCCGAACGGCTGCCGGAGTTGCTGGCCCAGGCTGCGCGCCGCCTCGAGGAGCTGGGAGGTGGGCTCGGCGCCGAGGCGCTGGCGAAGAAGCAGAGCGAGGCCCGCGACGCTTATGTTGCGCTGGCACGCGAGCTCACCGGCAAGCGCAAGCGCGCGGCGCGAGACTTGTCGACCAAGGTGACCGACGCGATGCAAACGCTGGCCATGGCCGGCGGCCGCTTCGAAGTGGTGCTGGACGCGCTGGCGGACGGCGGTGCGCACGGCTCAGAGCAGGTCGAGTTCCAGGTTGGCGCGCACTCCGGCGCATCGCTGCGGCCGCTGGCGAAAGTAGCATCCGGTGGTGAGCTGTCGCGCCTGAGCTTGGCCATCCAGACCGTCACTAGTGCGGTGGCTGAACTGCCGGTGCTCATCTTCGACGAAGTGGACTCAGGGATCGGCGGCCGAGTTGCCGAAATCGTGGGGCGTATGCTCAAGCAGTTAGGCAAGCGACACCAGGTCATGTGCATCACGCATCTGCCGCAGGTCGCCGCGGCTGCGGATCAGCAGTGGCAGGTGGCCAAGCGCGAACTCGACGGTGCGATGCTGACGAGCGTGAGCGTGCTGAGCCAGGAGCAACGCGTCGCCGAGATCGCTCGCATGCTCGGCGGGGTGAAGATTACGGACACCACCCGCAAGCACGCTGCGGAGATGCTGGGGCTCAAGCTTTGATCCGTCAAGACGCTAACGCGTCTTGACGGCAGGAAGCTACTTTTTTACGTTTTCGCTTTTAGGGTTTTGGCCGGTTGGGGCAGTTCGCCTTGATACAGTCGGCGTAGATCTGCAGCGAGTGCTCATGTATGTTGAACCCGCGCTCCTTGGCCACCCTGAGCTGACGTTTTTCGATCTCGGAGTCGAAGAACTCCTCCACGTGCCCGCACTGGATGCATACGAGGTGATCATGATGCCCGCCTTCGTTCAGCTCGAAGACGGCCTTGCCCGCTTCAAAGTGATGGCGTATCAGGATCCCGGCCTGCTCGAACTGCGTGAGCACGCGGTAGATGGTGGCCAGCCCGATGTCCATGCCTTCCTTCAACAGCACCTTGTAGACGTCTTCCGCGGTGAGGTGCCGGACCTCGCTGGTCTCGAACAGATTGAGGATCTTGAGGCGGGGGAGGGTGGCCTTCAGGCCAATGGTCTTGAGGTCGTGGGGCTTGGACATAGCGACCCTGACAGGGAGAAGCCTGCCGGGTATCATATAGCGTTATTTGGCGTCTGGAAACCGAGAAGCGCGAAATCGCGTGCTCGCAGATCGAGCAGCGCGCATCTGACCAGCGCCGCGCAGCCGAAACGTCTCCCATGCACATGCGACACATCCTGGCACTGATCGTTTGCGTCCCGTTGCTGGCGGCGTGCGTCCACAAGATAGATGTGCAGCAGGGGAATTACTTGGATCCGGGGATGGTGTCCAAGCTCAAGCTTGACATGACCCGCTCGCAAGTCCGGTTTATCCTGGGCAGCCCGCTCCTGGCAGACCCCTTCCATCCCGAGCGCTGGGATTATGTGTACATCGATTACAAGAGCGGCAAGCTGAAACAAGAGAAGCGCCTGACGCTCATCTTCGAGGGTGACAAGCTCAAGCGCGCGCTCAGCAACTTCCCGGTGCCGGGTTTCGGCTCAGATCCGGCCAAGACCGCCGCGATCACGCGCTGAGCCCCTGGCGTTCTTTGCCCACATGTCCATACAGCAGGTGGCAGTCGCCGGCAGCTCGGGCCGCATGGGTCGCGCGCTACTCGAGGCGGTGTTCCAGGCGCCGGATTTCAGGCTGCACGCGGCGCTCGAGCGTGCCGACAGTGCTTTTCTTGGCAAGGACGCGGGAGAGCTCATCGGCGCTCCGTGCGGCGTGCGTATCACCGAACGGGTGGCGGACGCGCTGCCGGGTGTGGATGTGCTCATCGACTTCACCCGGCCGGAGGGTACGATGACGCATCTGGAGCTGTGTCGGCGCCTGGGTGTGAAGGCTGTGATCGGCACGACCGGTTTCTAGCGACGAGCAGAAAGCGCGCATTGCGGATGCCGCGCGGGATGTCTCAATCGTGTTCGCACCCAACATGAGCGTGGGGGTGACGCTGGTGCTGAAGCTGCTGGAAATCGCCGCCCGCGTTCTCAACGAGGGATACGACATCGAGATCATCGAGGCTCATCACCGGCACAAGGTGGATGCGCCCTCCGGCACTGCGCTGCGCATGGGCGAGGTGATCGCCGAGACGTTGGGGCGGAGCCTGGCGCAGTGTGCCGTTTACGGGCGCGAAGGGGTGATCGGAGAGCGACAGGCCTCGACTATCGGCTTCGCCACTGTACGCGGGGGTGACATCGTTGGCGACCATACCGCGTTGTTCGCGGGCCTGGGTGAGCGCGTCGAGATCGCGCATCGGGCCAGCAGCCGTGCGACCTTTGCGCTGGGCGCGCTACGCGCCGCCCGGTTTCTCGCAGAGAAGGAGCGCGGCCTGTACGACATGGGCGACGTGCTCGGGCTCGCTTGAACTCAGGCGCGTTTCCCGATCAGGCATCAGCGTCCCGGCGTCGTGCCTGGGCGACCGGGAGGACGCAGACTCTGTTGCGGCGTGGTCTTTGATGCGCGCGGGTGGCTTCTATATAATGCCGGCTTGAGCGGAGCGGGAGGGGTTGACCCCTCCCGCTTTCCACGTCTGCGCTGCAAAACCCGGAGTTCGCCCGTGCCCTCTCAGCCTGCCATCCTCGCCCTTGCGGATGGCACGCTGTTCGCCGGCGAGTCCGTCGGCGCAGATGGCGTCGCGGTCGGAGAGGTCGTCTTCAACACCGCGATGACGGGCTATCAGGAGATCTTGACTGATCCCTCCTACTGCCGTCAGATCGTCACCCTGACCTATCCGCACATCGGAAACACCGGCGTCAATCGCGAGGACGTCGAGGCCGACCGGGTCTACGCTGCCGGCCTTGTGATCCGCGATCTGCCCGCGCGGGCAAGCAACTGGCGCCAGTCGGAAGACCTACCCACCTACCTCCGGCGGCAGAGCGTAGCGGCGATCGCAGGGATCGACACCCGCAAGCTGACCCGGTTGCTTGAGAACGCGGGGCGCCCAGAACGGCTGCCTGATGGCCGGTCGAGCAGATCCAGAGGCTGCCCTGGCCAAGGCGCGAGAGTTCCCGGGGCTCGCCGGGATGGATCTGGCGCGCGCCGTTAGCTGTCGCGAGCCCTACACGTGGAACGAAACGGAGTGGTCGTTGAGCGCGGGCTACAGGCAGCAAGACCGCGTCCAGTATCACGTCGTAGCCTATGACTACGGGGTAAAGCGCAACATTTTGCGTAAGCTCGCCAACCGTGGGTGCAAGCTGACGGTGTTGCCGGCGCAGGCCGATGCACAGCAGGCGTTGGCGTTGCGGCCCGACGGCATCTTCCTGTCGAATGGGCCGGGCGACCCCGAGCCTTGCGACTACGCCGATCCGCGCCATACGCGAACTGCTCGATCGCAGCATCCCCATCTTCGGGATCTGCCTAGGCCATCAGTTGCTGGCGCTGGCGTCCGGTGCCCGCACGGTTAAGATGAAGTTCGGCCACCACGGCGCCAACCACCCGGTGCAGGACCTGGACACGGGCCGTGTAATGATCACCAGTCAGAACCACGGGTTCGCGGTGGATGCCGATACCTTGCCTGGCAGTGCGCGCGTGACTCATGTGTCGCTGTTCGACGGGACGTTGCAGGGCTTTGCTCGCACCGACCGGCCGGCCTTCTGCTTCCAGGGACACCCGGAGGCCAGCCCCGGGCCACATGACGTGGACTATCTGTTCGACCGGTTCATCGGGTTGATGCAAAAACAGCACAGGTGACTCGTGATTCGTGACGCGTAACCCCGCGTCCTAGAACGAATCACGAATCACGGTTTCTCCATGCCAAAGCGCACCGACATCAAGAGCATCCTCATCATCGGCGCCGGTCCGATCGTCATCGGCCAGGCCTGCGAGTTCGACTATTCCGGTGCGCAGGCGTGCAAAGCGCTGAGGGAGGAGGGTTACCGCGTCATCCTGGTGAACTCCAACCCGGCCACCATCATGACCGACCCGGACATGGCGGACGCTACGTATATCGAGCCGGTCACCTGGCAGATGTTGGAGAAGGTCATCGCGGCCGAGAGACCCGACGCGCTGTTGCCCACCATGGGCGGGCAGACCGCACTCAACTGCGCGCTGGACCTGGCGCGCGAGGGTGTGCTGCGGGCCTATGGCGTAGAGATGATCGGCGCCACCCGTGAGGCGATCGACAAGGCCGAGGACCGTGAGAAGTTCAAGGCCGCGATGACCCGCATCGGTCTGGCTAGCCCGCGCTCTGCGCTGGCCCACAGCCTGGAAGAAGCGGTCCAGGTCCAGGCCGCCCTGGGATTCCCGGTCGTGATCCGCCCCTCCTTTACGCTGGGCGGCAGCGGCGGCGGGATCGCGTACAACCGCGAGGAGTTCGCCATCATATGTGAGCGGGGGTTCGAAGCTTCGCCCACCCACGAGCTGCTGGTCGAGGAATCGGTGATCGGCTGGAAAGAATTCGAGATGGAGGTGGTGCGCGACCGCAAGGACAACTGCATCATCGTCTGCTCTATCGAGAACCTCGACCCGATGGGGGTACACACCGGCGATTCCATCACGGTGGCGCCGGCGCAGACGCTCACCGACAAGGAATACCAGATCATGCGCGACGCGGCGATTGCGGTGTTGCGCGAGATCGGAGTCGATACCGGCGGCTCGAACGTCCAGTTCGCGATCAACCCGCAGGACGGGCGGATGGTCATCATCGAGATGAACCCGCGGGTGTCCCGGTCCTCGGCGCTGGCATCCAAAGCCACCGGCTTCCCCATCGCCAAGGTAGCGGCCAAGCTGGCGGTGGGCTACACGCTGGATGAGCTGCGCAACGACATCACCGGCGGCGCGACGCCCGCCTCCTTCGAGCCGACCATCGACTACGTGGTGACGAAGATCCCGCGCTTCGCTTTCGAGAAGTTCCCGCAGGCCGATCCGCACCTGACTACGCAGATGAAGTCGGTCGGCGAGGTGATGGCGATGGGGCGCACCTTCCAGGAGTCGGTGCACAAGGCGCTGCGGAGCCTGGAAACCGGGGTGGACGGCTTCGACGAGAAGACCAGCGACCGGGAGCTGGTCGAGAGGGAGCTGGCCGATCCCGCGCCGGAGCGGTTATGGTACGTGGCCGACGCCTTCCGCATAGGCATGACGCTGGACGAGGTGCAGGCGCTCACCCGCATCGACCCCTGGTTCCTGTCCCAGATCGAGGACATCGTGCGGCAGGAGCGGGCTTTGCTCGGCAAGCATCTGGATTCGCTCGACCGCTCGGCGCTGCTGCGGCTAAAGCGCGCCGGCTTCTCCGATCGGCGTCTGGCGACGTTGCTCCAATCCACGCAGCGACAGGTGTGGGAGCGGCGCCGGGACCTCGAGGTGCGCCCAGTGTTCAAGCGCGTTGATACCTGCGCGGCCGAGTTCGACACCCGCACCGCATACCTGTATTCCACGTACGAAGAGGAATGCGAGGCGCGCCCCACGGCCCGGGACAAGATCATGGTGCTGGGGGGAGGGCCCAACCGCATCGGTCAAGGCATCGAATTCGACTACTGCTGCGTGCACGCCGCGCTCGCGCTCCGCGAGGACGGCTACGAGACCATCATGGTCAACTGCAACCCGGAGACCGTCTCCACGGACTACGACACCTCCGACCGGCTCTACTTCGAGCCGCTGACATTGGAGGACGTGCTCGAGATCGTGGCGGTCGAGAAGCCGCGAGGGGTGATCGTCCAGTACGGCGGCCAGACTCCGCTCAAACTGGCGCGCGACCTGGAAGCGAACGGAGTGCCTATCATCGGGACCTCGCCAGATATGATCGACTGCGCCGAGGACCGCGAGCGGTTCCAGAAGCTGCTCCACGAGCTGGGGCTCGAGCAGCCGCCCAACCGTACCGCGCGCGACCTGACCGCCGCCCTGGCTCTGGCTCAGGAGGTCGGCTACCCGGTGGTTGTGCGGCCCAGCTATGTATTGGGCGGGCGGGCGATGGAGGTCGTGCACCAGCAGAGCGACCTCGAGCGTTACATGCGCGAAGCGGTCAAGGTGTCGAACGACTCGCCGGTGCTCATCGACCGTTTCCTGAATGACGCCATCGAAGTGGACGTAGATGCTATCTGCGACGGCCAGGACGTGCTGATTGGCGGCATCATGGAGCACATCGAGCAGGCCGGCGTGCATTCGGGGGACTCTGCTTGTTCGCTGCCGCCGTTCAGCCTGTCGCCGGAGCTGCAGACCGAGCTGCGCCGGCAGACTGTGGCGCTGGCGCGAGCGCTGGGCGTGGTGGGATTGATGAACGTGCAGTATGCGATCCAGGACGGAGTCGTGTTCGTGCTGGAGGTCAACCCGCGCGCCTCGCGCACGGTGCCGTACGTGTCCAAGGCAACCGGACTGGCGCTAGCAAAGATCGCGGCGCGCTGCATGGTCGGCAAGACGCTCGCCGCTCAAGGCATCCGTGCCGAGGTGGTTCCGTCCTACTACTCGGTCAAGGAGGCGGTATTCCCGTTCCTCAAGTTTCCGGGTGTGGACACCATCCTCGGCCCCGAGATGAAGTCCACGGGCGAAGTGATGGGCGTAGGCGAGACCTTCGCAGAGGCCTTTGTCAAGTCGCAGCTGGCGGCCGGCGTGAAGCTGCCAGCGTCGGGTAAAGTGTTCATCAGCGTGCGCGCGGTCGACAAGCCGAGGGTGGTGGACATCGCACGGGCGCTGAGTGAGCTCGGCTTCAGCCTGATCGCTACACGCGGCACCGCCGCCTATCTGACCGATCACGGCCTGGTGGTGCAACCGGTCAACAAAGTCGCAGAAGGCCGGCCCCACATTGTCGACATGATCAAGAACGGCGAGATCGCGATGATCATCAACACCACCGACGAGCGCCGCTCATCAATCCAGGACTCGTACTCCCTGCGCCGCTCGGCACTGCAGGCCCGCGTCACCTACTACACCACGGTAGCGGGCGCGCGAGCGGCGTGCACGGGCATGCAGCAGATGCGGGAGCTGCGCGCCTACTCGGTTCAGGAGTTGCACGCCAGGCTGCGGTCGGCCACACAGCAGTGCTGCCCACCTGGCCTGATCCGCGTAGAATTCACCTTCTCGACGGGGCCGGGCTGTTTCCGGCCCCTTGGCTTTCTAAGGGGAAATCGAGGATGAGGAAGATTCCATTGACCGCGGCCGGTGCCGAGAGGTTGCGAGCCGAGCTGCATCAGCTCAAGACCGTGGAGCGACCGCGCGCGATCCAGGCGATCCAGGACGCGCGCGCCCACGGCGACCTGTCCGAGAACGCCGAGTACGAAGCCGCGAAGGAGGGCCAGAGCTTCATCGAGGGGCGCATCTCCGAGCTGGAGGCGAAGCTGGGCAACGCCCAGATCATCGAGCCCGCCCATCTGGACGCCGACGGCCGCTGCGTGTTCGGTGCCACGGTCGAACTGGAGGACATGACCAACGGCGAGGTGGTGACGTACCAGCTGGTGGGCGAGGATGAAGCCGATATCAAGCGTGGCAAGCTCTCCATCACCTCGCCCATCGGGCGCGCGTTGGTCGGCAAGTATTCGGGCGACGTCGCCGAGGTGCAGGCGCCCGGCGGGTTGCGCTCCTACGAAATTCTGGACGTCAAGTACATCTAGGTACTTCTAGCCAGTGACTGCTGTGAGCCAGATCGCTGAAGGCCTTCAGTGGCTTGCCGTTACCGTCTGGGTCGGCGCGCTGTGGACCACAGGCTTGCTGGTGGCCCCGACGCTGTTCCAGTTCGTCCCGGACCGGGTTTTGTTCGGCAGCCTCATGGCGCGGCTGTTCACCTACACGGCGCTCCTCGGGATCGGGTGCGGCGTTTATCTGTTGCTGTTCAGGTTAGTGCGTTTCGGTAACCACTCTCTGCGGCAGGCGTTCTTCTGGGTGACGCTGGTCATGCTGGTGCTGACTCTGGTCGGTCAGTTCGGCGTCCAGCCGATCCTGGACGCTTTCAGGCAGCAGGCGTTTCCGAGGCAGGTCGCGGAAACGGTCCTGCGAGACCGCTTTGCCACGTGGCATGGCGTGGCGAGCCTCCTCTATGCCGTCCAGTGCGCGCTGGGCATGGCGTTGGTGCTCCTGCAGCCGCGCGCGCCGAACTAGCCGGGCAGCGTCGCGACACAGATGGCCCGCAGCAAGACCAGCAAAGCCTGGCTGCGCGAGCATGTGAGCGACGTCTACGTGCAGCGTGCAAGGCGCGAGGGCTATCGCTCGCGGGCGGCCTACAAGCTGCAAGAGATCGCACGCTCGGACCGGCTCATCGCTCCGGGGATGACGGTGGTCGACCTGGGCGCCGCACCCGGCGGCTGGTCGCAGGTGGCGGTAGAACGGGTTGGCCCGAAGGGGAGAGTGATCGCGGTGGATCTCCTCGAGATGCAGCCCGTGCGCGCTGTCGTGTTTGTCCGGGGAGATTTCCGGGATGCGGCAACCGTCGCACGCCTGGAGGCCGAGCTCGAGGTAGCGCCCGTCGACCTTGTGCTCTCGGACATGGCACCCAATATCAGCGGTATCTCGATGTCGGATCAAGCGCGCGTGATGCAGCTGGCGGAGCTGGCTCTGGACTTCGCCGTCAAATGGTTGAAACCTGAGGGAAACTTCCTGGTCAAAGCATTCCAGGGCGCAGGCTTTCCGGAACTGCGCGAGGCCATGCGCAGGGCACTTCCGGCAGGTGTTGACGCGCAAGCCCCGGGCTTCCCGCGGACGCAGCAGCGAGATCTACTTGCTCGGCAAGGGGTTGACCCGCAAAGCGTAAGCCCGCAGTGCAGAATGCCTATACAATCTTTTTTCGTACGGTTGATGCCCCGCGAGGGGCCAAGGAGTTGGTTTGAATAACCTCATCAAGAACGTCGCCATCTGGCTGGTCATCGCGTTGGTGCTGATGACGGTGTTCAATCAGTTCAGCGCCCGTCAGCCCACTCAGAAGTCGATGGACTACTCCACGTTCATCGAGGAGGTCCGCTCCGGCAACATCTCGAAGGTCGTGATCGAGGGCAAGGTGATCAAAGGAGAGAAGAAATCCGGCGAGAAATTCGTCACCTATCCGGCGCCCGACCTGTGGATGGTGAGCGATCTGCTCAAAAACGGGGTGTCGATCCAGGCCAAGCCCGAAGAAGAGCAGGGCTTCCTCATGCAGGTGTTTATCTCCTGGTTCCCGATGCTGCTGCTGATCGGCGTGTGGATCTTCTTCATGCGTCAGATGCAAGGCGGCGGGCGCGGCGGCGCGTTCTCGTTTGGCAAGAGTCGCGCGCGCCTGCTGGACGAGAGCAACAATCAAGTGACGTTCGCGGACGTGGCCGGCTGCGAGGAGGCCAAAGAGGAGGTGAAGGAGCTGGTCGAGTTCCTGCGCGATCCGGGCAAATTCCAGAAGCTGGGCGGTCGTATCCCGCGCGGCGTCCTGCTGGTCGGCAGCCCCGGTACCGGTAAGACGCTGTTGGCCAAGGCGATCGCGGGCGAGGCCAAGGTGCCCTTCTTCAGCATCTCGGGCTCCGACTTCGTCGAGATGTTCGTCGGCGTGGGCGCGGCGCGCGTGCGCGACATGTTCGACCAGGCCAAGAAGCACGCGCCTTGCATCGTGTTCATCGACGAGATCGACGCGGTGGGCCGCCAGCGCGGCGCCGGCCTGGGCGGGGGCAACGACGAACGCGAGCAGACACTGAATCAGCTCTTGGTCGAGATGGATGGTTTCGAGGGCAACTCCGGCGTGATCGTGATCGCCGCCACCAACCGTCCCGACGTGCTCGACCCGGCGTTGATGCGCCCGGGCCGCTTCGACCGTCAAGTCGTGGTGCCGCTGCCCGACATCCGGGGTCGCGAGCAGATCCTCAACGTGCACATGCGCAAAGTTCCGGTGGCGCCCGATGTGCGCGCCGACATTATCGCGCGTGGCTGCCCGGGGTTTTCGGGGGCGGACCTCGCCAACCTGGTGAACGAGGCGGCCCTGTTCGCCGCGCGGGGCAACAAGCGCTTGGTCGAAATGGACGACTTCGAGCGGGCCAAGGACAAGATCATCATGGGGGCGGAGCGCCGCTCCATGATCATGCCCGAAGAGGAGCGCCGGAACACGGCGTATCACGAGTCTGGACACGCCGTGATCGCGAAATCGCTGCCCAAGACCGACCCAGTGCACAAGGTTACTATCATCCCGCGCGGACGTGCGCTCGGCGTCACCATGCAGCTGCCCGAGCAGGACCGCTACAGCTACGACCGCGATTTCCTGCTCAACCGTATCGCGGTACTGTTCGGCGGTCGGATCGCGGAGGAGGTGTTCATGGGCCAGATGACCACCGGCGCCAGCGACGACTTCCGCAAGGCCACCGATGTGGCGCGCCGCATGGTCACAGAGTGGGGCATGACCGACGCGCTCGGCCCTATGGTGTACGGGGAGGACGAAGGGGAGGTGTTCCTCGGGCGCTCCATCACCACGCACAAGAATGTCTCCGAGGCCACCATGCAGAGCGTGGACGCCGAGATCCGACGCATCATCGATCAGCAGTATGCCTTGGCGCGCAAGCTGATCGAGGACAACCGGGACAAGGTCGAAACCATGGCCAAGGCGCTGCTGGAGTGGGAAACGATCGATTCGGATCAAATCAACGACATCATGGCGGGACGGCCGCCGCGCCCGCCTAAGCCCACACCGTCAGCGCCACCACCCGCGCCGCCAGACAGTTCGCCCACCGCGCCTGCGCCGAGCGCGACGCCCGTGTCGGAAGTCAAGTAAGCCATGAGGGGCGAGGGGTGAGAGAGAGTTCCTCGCCCCTCGTTCATTACCCCTCGTTCACCGGTCGCCACCTTCGCTGCGGCCGCTTTACGATTGCGCTGACCCGGCCCCTGATCATGGGCGTGGTCAACGTCACGCCGGATTCGTTCTCGGACGGCGGCCGTTTCCTGGACGCAGACGCGGCCATCGCCCACGGAAACGAGCTCACGCGGCAGGGTGCGGACATCCTCGACATCGGGGGCGAGTCCACGCGCCCGGGCGCGCAACCCGTGCCCGCGGCGCAAGAGCTGGACCGAGTGCTGCCCGTGCTCGAAGGCCTGCGCGGCCTTGACCTCCCGCTGTCGGTCGACACTTACAAGCCGGCAGTCATGCGCGCTGTGCTGGCGGCCGGTGCCAGCATGATCAACGACATCGACGCGCTGCAGAGCGAGGCAGCGCTTGACGCGATAGCGGCCTCGGATTGCGCCGTCTGCCTGATGCACAAGCGGGGTGATCCGCAGACCATGCAGCAGGACCCGCACTACGACGACGTGGTGAGCGAGGTTCGCGAGTTCCTCGCACACCGGGTGGCGGCGTGCGAAGCGGCGGGCGTCTCCCGCAGCCGCATCGTGGTCGACCCTGGCTTCGGCTTCGGCAAGCGCTCCGTGCACAACCTGGAGCTGCTGCGCAACCTCGGGGTGCTCGCCGGCCTAGGGGTTCCGGTGCTCGTGGGCGCCTCGCGCAAATCCACTTTGGGTAGAATCACCCACCAGCCGGTCGAACAGCGGGCCATCGCCAGCGTCACGGCTGCGCTGCTCGCGGTGCAACGTGGCGCCGCGATCGTGCGCGTGCATGATGTGGCGCAGACGCGCGACGCACTGCGCATCCTGGGTGCTGTCGAGGAAACGGGCTTCGGCTTCGATGACTAGGAAATACTTCGGCACTGACGGCGTGCGCGGGAAAGTGGGCGAGCTGCCCATCACGCCCGAACTGGTGATGCACCTTGGGTACGCGGCTGGCAAGGTGTTGACCGGGAGCGCATCCCACGAAGCGACTGGCGATCCACCCGCGGTCTTGATCGGCAAGGACACGCGCATCTCTGGCTACATGCTGGAATCGGCGCTGCAGGCCGGATTGTCGGCCGCCGGAGTGGACATCTACCTGAGCGGGCCGCTGCCGACGCCCGCCGTCGCCTATCTGACCCGTGCCTTGCGCCTGCAGGCGGGTATCGTCATCAGCGCGTCTCACAATCCGTTCGAAGACAACGGCATCAAGTTCTTCGCCGCCAGCGGCGACAAGCTGCCGGATGCGACCGAGCAACAGATCGAGCGCAGGCTGGAAGACCCGATCGTGACAGCACCCTCGGCCGGGTTGGGCAAGGCGCGTCGCATCAACGATGCGGCGGGGCGCTACATCGAGTTTTGCAAAAGCACATTCCCGACCGATCTGGATTTGCGCGGGCTCAAGATCGTCGTGGACTGCGCCCATGGCGCCAGTTATCACATCGCACCCCACGTGCTGCACGAGCTGGGTGCAGACGTCGTGGCGGTAGGCAATCAGCCCGACGGGCTCAACATCAACCGCGATTGCGGCGCCACGCATCCGCAAACGCTCGCGCAGGCGGTCAGCGACAACCATGCCGACCTAGGCATCGCCTTGGACGGCGACGGTGACCGCCTGGTGATGGCCGACCAGTCCGGACGGTTGTACGACGGCGACCAGCTGCTGTTCGTGATCGCGCGCCACCGCCAGCAGACCGGTACGCTCAGAGGCGGCGTCGTCGGCACTCTGATGACCAACTTCGGCTTGGAGCGGGCGCTGGCGCAGCGCAATATCCCGTTCCAGCGCGCGGCGGTGGGCGATCGCTACGTGCTGGAGAAACTGCACGAGCTCGGCTGGCAGCTCGGCGGCGAAAACTCCGGCCACATCATCTGCCTGGACAAGCATACAACCGGCGACGGCATCGTCTCCGCCCTACAGGTGTTGCATGCGCTGCGCGCGAGCGATGTGGCCCTGGAGCGGCTCGCGTCCGAGCTAGTGCTGTACCCGCAGGTGCTGGTGAATGTCCGCGTCGAGCGCGGCGTCGATCCCGGTCGCCGCCCGCAGGTGCAGGCCGCTGTCCAGAACGCGACGGCCAGGCTGGCTGAGCGTGGCAGAGTGCTGCTTCGCGCCTCGGGCACCGAGCCTGTGATCCGAGTGATGGTGGAGGGCGAATCGCAGACCCTGGTCAGCGAGCTGGCCGAATCGATCGCTGCGTCGATCCGGGCGTCGGGAAACGCGGGGTCTAACGGCCAGGACTGAACCGCGCGCCAGGCTCGTGGCGGCGAGATAGCCCACACATGCCTCGCCGGGCACGCGTTATGTAACCGCAGTGATCAGAGAGTTGGTTCTAGGCGCCGGGCAGTGTAACGGAACTGTCATCTCGCGAGGCTAGACTGCGCTCGCCGCTACTACAACTTTCGCAAGCACTTGGGAGGCGACCCCGATGCGCAACTACTTTGTTCGAACCCTGTTTCTGCTAGCTGCCTCGGGAGCGTGGGCTGTAGGTCACGCCGCCGACATCACAGGCGCGGGCGCCACCTTCCCCTATCCGATCTATGCCAAATGGGCTGATGCCTACAAGACGCAGACCGGCGTGGGCATGAACTATCAGTCCATCGGCTCGGGCGGCGGGATCAAGCAGATCAAAGCCAAGACCGTCGACTTCGGCGCCTCCGACATGCCGTTGACCCCAGACGAACTCAACAAAGAGGGGCTGATGCAATTTCCCGCCATCGTCGGAGGCGTGGTCCCCGTGGTGAACCTGGAAGGCGTGGCGCCCGGACAACTGCGTCTGACCGGTCGCGTACTCGCCGATATCTTCCTCGGAAATATCAAGAACTGGAACGATCCCGCGCTGGCGGCGCTGAACCCGGATGTCAAGCTTCCCGCGTCGGCCATCACGGTCGTGCGCCGGGCCGATGGGTCGGGTACCACCTTCGTGTTCACCGACTACCTTTCGCAGGTCAGCAACGAGTGGAAAAGCCGGGTTGGAGAGGGCACATCGGTCTCATGGCCGGTCGGGGTGGGCGGCAAAGGCAACGAAGGCGTCGCCGCCTATGTCCAGCGCATCAAAGGCTCGATCGGCTACGTCGAATACGCTTACGCCAAGAAGAATAAGATGGGGCACACGCAAATGCAGAACCGTGCAGGGCAGGTCGTGCAACCCGACGATGAGACCTTCGCCGCTGCCGCCGCCAATGCGCGCTGGGACAAGGCTCCGGGGTTCTACGAACTGCTGACCGACCAGCCCGGAGCCAAGAGCTGGCCCATGACCGGCGCCAGCTTTATCCTGCTGCACAAGGTTCCCGCCGACCCGGCCAAGACGGGGACTGTGCTCGCTTTCTTCGACTGGGCCTTTAAGAATGGCGGAGCCATGGCGAGCGAGTTGGACTATGTGGCGATGCCTGCCAGCGTGGTAAAGCTCATCGAGGACGCCTGGCGGACCCAGATCAAGAGCGCTAGCGGCGAAGTGGTCTGGAACCGCTAAGGGCGTTGCCCGGCGGCCGATCCGGGTAAAGCCGCCGGGCTGGTCAGCCCGGCGGCGTTCGTTATTCGTTTCAATTTTGAGCGGAACCGGAGTAAATTTGGGCTCGCCTTCGATCAGTGGTGCGCTGACAGTGCCGACGGACGAGCCGACCGCACACTACAACACCATCAAGCAGGCGCGGCAGGACGTCTTGTTCCGGCGGGCGACCCAGTTGTTCGCGGTCCTGGTGCTGATCCTGCTCGCAGCCGTCGTCGTCTCGCTGGCGATCGGCGCGGCCCCTGCTTTCCACAAGTTCGGGCTCCGCTTCGTGGTCGACACGCAGTGGAACCCGGTGACCGAGGAGTTCGGCGGGTTCGTACCGATCTTCGGCACGCTGGCCACCTCGGCCGTGGCCTTGCTCATCGCCATTCCGCTGAGCTTCGGCATCGCGCTGTTCCTCACCGAGCTGTGCCCCACGTCGCTGCGCACGCCGCTGGGCATCGTGATCGAGCTGCTCGCAGCGGTCCCCAGCATCATCTACGGGATGTGGGGACTGTTCGTGTTCGCGCCGTTGTTCGCGGAGTACGTGCAGCCTTTCCTGCAGTCCACGCTCGGGAACGTTCCGCTGCTGGGGAGGTTGTTCCAAGGCCCGCCCATGGGCATCGGGATTCTGACCGCCGGGATCATCCTCGCCTTCATGGTGATTCCCTTCATCGCGGCGGTCATGCGGGACGTATTCGAGATCGTGCCCGCGATCCTCAAGGAATCGGCCTACGCGCTGGGATCCACCACCTGGGAAGTGGTCTGGCACGTGGTGCTGCCTTACACCAAGGCCGGAGTGGTCGGCGGCGTCATGCTGGGGCTGGGGCGGGCGCTGGGCGAGACCATGGCCGTGACCTTCGTGATCGGTAACTCCTACGACCTGAGCATGTCCTTGTTCAGCCCCGGCAACAGCATCGCCTCCAGCCTGGCCAACGAGTTCGCCGAGGCCCACAGCGAGATGCACACCAGCGCCCTCATCGCACTGGGTCTGCTGCTGTTCGTGATTACCCTGATCGTGCTGGCTGCAGCAAAGCTGCTTCTGCTGCGCGTGGCCCGGCGCGAGGGCGAGCGCACGTGACCGACGCATAGGAAATCGCGATGGACCTATACAGCAAACGGATTGCCGTCAACCGGATCGGTCTGGCCCTGTCCATGGCCGCGATGATGATCGGTCTGGGCGCGCTGGCCTGGATCCTCGGCACGCTGATGTTCAAGGGACTGGGCGCTCTCAAGCCGCAGGTCTTCCTCCAGATGACACCGCCCCCCGGCAACGACGGCGGGTTGCTCAATGCTATCTACGGCAGCTTGTTGATGGTAGGGGTCGGCACCCTGATCGCGACGCCCACGGGAATACTAGCTGGGATTTACCTCGCCGAGTACGGGCAGCGCAGCTGGCTTGCCCCGGTGACACGCTTCGTGAATGACATCCTGCTGTCGGCTCCGTCGATCATCCTCGGACTGTTCGTCTACGCTATCTATGTCGCCAACGTCGGGCACTTCTCGGGCTGGGCCGGGGCGTTCGCGCTGGCGCTCATCGCCATCCCGGTCATTGTCCGGGCCACCGACAACATGCTCTCGCTCGTGCCCAACAGCCTCCGGGAGGCGGCCGCGGCGCTGGGAGCCCCGCGCTGGAAGGTCATCCTCCAGGTCACGCTGCGGGCGGCGCGCGCCGGCGTCATGACCGGGATTCTGCTTTCCGTGGCTCGCATCAGCGGGGAAACAGCACCGCTGTTGTTCACGTCGCTCAACAACCAGTTCTGGAGCAGCGACTTGAACGCGCCGGTCGCCAACCTGCCGGTCGTGATCTTCCAGTTCGCCATGAGCCCCTACGAAGACTGGAAGCGTCTGGCGTGGGTCGGCGCGCTGCTCATCACCCTGAGCGTGCTGCTGCTTTCCATCATCGCGCGGGTTCTGACCCGCCAGAAGATTTCGACCTGAGCGGCTGACGAGGCGAAGCGACATGGATACCACAGTGGGACTGGATCCGAAAAGAAAGGAGATCGTGACGGCTCCGAAGATCCAGATCCGCCAACTGAACTTCTTCTACGGCGAGTATCAGGGACTCAAGAGCATCAGCATGGACGTCCCCGAGAACAAAGTCACCGCGTTCATCGGGCCCTCCGGCTGCGGAAAGTCGACCCTACTGCGCACGCTAAACCGCATGTATGACCTGTATCCGCGCCAGCGTGCCGAGGGGGAGATCTTGTTCAATGGTGCGAATATCCTGACGCCCAAGCAGGACCTCAATCTGCTGCGCGCCAAAATCGGAATGGTGTTCCAGAAGCCTACCCCGTTCCCCATGTCGATCTACGACAACATCGCGTTCGGCGTGCGGCTATATGAGCATCTGCCCAAGGCGCAGATGGACGAACGAGTGGAGTGGGCGCTGCGCAAGGCCGCCCTGTGGGAGGAGGCGAAGGACAAGCTGAACCAGAGCGGCTTGAGCTTATCCGGCGGCCAGCAGCAGCGCCTGTGCATCGCCCGCGGCATCGCGGTGAAGCCCGAGGTGCTGCTGCTCGACGAACCGACCTCGGCGCTCGACCCGATCTCCACCGCCAAGATCGAGGAGCTGGTCTCGGAGCTGACGCAGGACTACACGATCGTGATCGTGACACACAACATGCAGCAGGCGGCGCGCGTGTCGGATTACACCGCATATATGTACCTGGGTGAACTGATCGAGTTCGACAGCACCGACACCATCTTCATCAAACCCCGCAACCAAGCCACGGAAGACTACATTACCGGGCGCTTCGGCTAGAAGCCCGACGGGACTGTAGCGGCGGAGGCTAATTTGCGCTTTCGCCGGTGCGCCGCCCGGCGCGAAATTGACCAGCCCCCCCACGCAGAGTAAGATTCCTCAGTTTTTACGCAGGGTTGCCGAGCAGCCGGTTCGTTTTCTTGGAGTGGCGGCTCAGTCTTTCTCAAAAGATGCGGGCAAAGCTGGTCACGGGTAACTGGAAGATGCATGGATGCCTTCCAGACAACGCGAAGCTGCTGGCAGAGGTCATCGACGGTTCCAAGGCGCTCTCGCGTACGCAGCAGGCCGTGTGCGTCCCGTTTCCCTACCTGGAGCAGGCGCGTGGCATGCTGCGCGGGACCCGGATCGCGTGGGGCGCGCAGAACCTGAGCCAACACGTCAAGGGGCCCTATACCGGAGAGGTATCGGGTGCGATGCTGCGCGATTTCGACTGCGCCTACGTGATCGTGGGACACTCGGAGCGGCGCCTCCTGTATGGCGAGGACAGCGATACGGTTGCCCTAAAATTCAAGGCAGCGGTGGACGTCGGTCTGGTGCCGATCCTGTGCGTGGGCGAGACCCTGGCACAGCGCGAGGCGGGCGAGACCGAGCCGGTGGTGGATGCTCAGCTCGGCGCGGTGACGACGCGCTTCGGGGCGAAGGCACTGGCTTCCGCCGTCATCGCATACGAGCCGGTGTGGGCCATCGGTACCGGCAAGACCGCTACACCCGAGCAGGCCCAAGCCGTCCACGCGCACATCCGCAGATGTGTTGCCAGCGACCAAAGGGCGGTGGCGCAGGAGCTTCCGAATCCTGTACGGGGGCAGCGTTAAGGCCTCCAACGCAGCGGAGCTGTTCGCGATGCCGGATATCGACGGTGGGCTGATCGGTGGGGCGTCGCTGAGTGCGAGCGAGTTTGTGGCGATCTGCCAGGCGGCGGACCGCTGAAGCAATATTGAGGGTAGGCTGATGATCGACATCTTGATTCTGATCCTGCATGTCATTGCGGCAATAGGGGTGGTGGGCCTAGTGCTGCTTCAGCACGGCAAGGGTGCAGACATGGGCGCAGCGTTTGGCAGCGGCGCATCGGGCAGCCTGTTCGGGGCTTCGGGCTCGGCCAATTTTCTCAGCCGCAGCACCGCGGTGTTGGCTGCCGTTTTCTTCCTCACGAGCATGGGCCTCACTTATGTCATCAGTCACAAGCCCCAGGTGAGCAGCGTGATGGACACGCCCGCAAGCCAGCAGCCGGCCAGCCAGCCTCCCGCAGCCCAGGACAAACCAGCCGAAAGCGCGCCCGCGCCAGCGGACTCCAAGGCCAAGGACATCCCGAAGTAGTGGGGAGCGCACGCGCCGCAATTGTGGAAACAAGCGCACCGGGCGGCGGCGGGCAAGCTGAAGTGGTGAAATTGCCGATGTGGTGAAATTGCCGATGTGGTGAAATTGGTAGACACGCCGTCTTGAGGGGGCGGTGGCGAAAGCCGTGTGAGTTCGAGTCTCACCATCGGCACCACGGTTGGACGAAGCGCAGATTCGACGCAACGCCGTCGAACAAGAGGCGCGTCGCGGAGGGGGCTCTGAGTGCGGACAGCCCGGGGTGGGCTGTCCTGCGAAATCGGGCAGGAGCCTTTCCCTCGTCGGGATCGGCACTGAACAGGACATGCTGCAACAATATTTTCCGATCCTGATGTTCATCTGCGTGGGGCTTGCGATCGGGGTGCTGCTTCCCCTGATCGGCAGCGGCGCGAGCCGAGCGCTCGGCGTGCACAGGCCTGACCCGGAAAAGCTGTCGCCCTACGAGTGCGGCTTCGAAGCGTTCGAGGATGCCCGCATGAAGTTCGACGTCCGCTATTACCTGGTGGCCATCCTCTTCATCCTGTTCGATCTCGAGATCGCCTTTCTCTTTCCCTGGGCCGTCGTCCTGCAGGAGATCGGCCTGTTCGGATTCGTGTCGATGATCATCTTTCTCGGCATCCTGGTGGTCGGGTTCCTCTACGAATGGAAGAAGGGCGCGCTCGAGTGGGAGTGAAACCTTTCGTCCCTAGGTGCGGTCTGCCAAACAGGGGAACTGAATCACATGGGGCACCATTTCAAGCTCTACACCGAAGGCTTCCACGTGCCCGAAGGGGAAGCTTACGCGGCGGTGGAAGCCCCCAAGGGGGAGTTCGGTATCTACATCGTCTCCGACGGCGCCAACAAGCCCTACCGGTTGAAGATTCGCGCACCGGCCTTCGCACATCTGGCCGCGATGGACGAGATGGCGAGAGGGCACATGATCGCCGACGTCGTCGCCATCATCGGAACTCAGGACATCGTGTTCGGCGAAGTGGACCGCTGAGCGGATAGCAGACCATGCTGAGTCAACACGCATTGGCCCGAATCGACAAAGCCATCGCCAAATACCCTGCCGGCCAGAAGCAGTCAGCGGTCATGGCGGCGCTCACCATCGCTCAGGACGAGCAGGGTTTTCTGTCGAGCGAGACGATGGACTTCGTGGCCGAGTACCTGGGCATGCCACCCGTCGCGGTGTACGAAGTCGCAAGCTTCTACGCCATGTATGACCTCGAGCCGGTGGGCAAGCACAAGCTGTGCATCTGCACCAACCTTCCCTGCGCGCTGTCGGGAGCCACGGAGGCGGCCCGACATCTCAAGAAGAAGCTGGGGATCGGCTGGAACGAAACCACGCGCGACGGCCGCTTCACGCTCAAGCAAGGGGAGTGCTTCGGCGCTTGCGGCGACGCGCCGGTGCTCCTGCACAACAACAAGAAGATGCTGATCGAGATGAGTCCCGAGAAGCTCGACCGGCTCATCGCGGAACTGTCCAAGTGAAGACCTCTCATCCTCCGTTCGCGCCTGACGTCTACGGGCCTGATGCTGTCATCCTCAAGGGGCTGGACGGCCTGAACTGGCGGTTGCAGGACTATGCAGCGCGCGGCGGCTACCAGGCGCTCAAGAAGATCCTCAACGAGAAAGTCACGCCCGAGGCGGTGATCGCGGAGGTCAAGAAGTCGACCCTGCGCGGTCGCGGCGGCGCAGGCTTTCCCACCGGGTTGAAATGGAGCTTCATGCCGCGCAACTTCCCCGGACAGAAGTACCTCGTCTGCAATTCGGACGAGGGCGAGCCCGGTACATTCAAGGACCGCGACATCCTGCGCTACAACCCGCACATCGTGATCGAGGGCATGGCCATCGCGGCCTACGCGATGGGCATCAGCGTGGGGTACAACTACATCCATGCCGAGATCTGGGAAGTGTATGAGCGCTTCGAGGAAGCGCTGCAGGAGGCCTACGCGGCGGGCTATCTGGGCAGGAATATTCTCGGCTCGGAGTTCAGCTTCGACCTCTATGCCCATCACGGTTGGGGCGCTTACATCTGCGGCGAGGAGACCGCGCTGCTGGAGTCTCTGGAGGGCAAGAGGGGGCAGCCGCGGTTCAAGCCGCCGTTTCCGGCGAGCTACGGTTTGTATGGAAAACCGACAACGATCAACAACACGGAGACTTTTGCCGCGGTCCCCTGGATCATGGTGAACGGCGGCGCTGCCTTCCTCGCTCTGGGTCGGCCCAACAATGGCGGCACCAAGATCTTTTCCGTCGCAGGCCACGTGGAGCGCCCGGGCAACTACGAGGTCAGGCTGGGGACGCCGTTTGCGAAGCTGCTCGAGATGGCGGGCGGCATGCGCGGCGGCCGCCGGCTCAAGGCCTGCGTTCCCGGGGGATCGTCGATGCCAGTCCTGCCCGGCGACGTCATGCTCGCCACCGACATGGACTACGACTCCATCGCTAAGGCCGGTTCCATGCTCGGCTCCGGCGCGGTCATCTGCATGGATGAGAGCACCTGTATGGTGCGCGCTCTGCTGCGCTTCTCTTATTTCTACTATGAAGAGTCCTGCGGCCAATGCACCCCCTGCCGCGAGGGCACGGGCTGGCTGTATCGGATGGTGGACCGCATCGAGCACGGCAAGGGGGTCCGGGAGGACCTCGACACCTTGCTCTCGGTGAGCGACAACATCGCAGGCCGCACCATTTGCGCGCTGGGGGACGCGGCGGCGCTTGCCGGTGAAGAGCTTCATCAAGCACTTCCGCGAAGAGTTCGAGTATCACATCGAGCACAAGCGGTGCCTGGCGGGCGAGCCCGCCTACGCCTGAGTACGACGAGACAGACGAAGATGCCGGTGGTCCATATCGAGATCGACGGACAAGCCGTCGAGGCTCCAGCCAACTCCACGATCATGGAGGTGGCCAACCGGCTCGGCATCTACGTCCCGCATTTCTGCTACCACAAGAAGCTGTCCATTGCGGCCAACTGCCGCATGTGCCTGGTACAGGTCGAGAAGGCGCCCAAGCCGCTGCCGGCCTGCGCCACGCCGGTCACCGAGGGCATGAAGGTGTACACGCACTCGGCCGCGGCGATCCAGGCGCAGAAAGGGGTGATGGAGTTCCTGCTCATCAACCATCCGCTCGACTGCCCGATTTGCGACCAGGGCGGCGAATGCCAGCTGCAGGACCTGTCGGTCGGGTATGGCGGCAGCGCGTCGCGCTACCGCGAGCCCAAGCGCGTGGTGGTCAGCAAGGAGATCGGCCCGCTGGTGGCGGCCGAGGAGATGAGCCGCTGCATCCAGTGCACACGCTGCGTGCGCTTCGGCCAGGAGATCGCCGGTGTCATGGAGTTGGGGCTCGTTGGCCGCAGCGAGCACGCCGAGATCGTCGCCTTCGTCGGCAAGGCGGTGGAGTCTGAGCTGTCGGGCAACATGATCGACATCTGCCCGGTGGGCGCGCTGACTTCGAAGCCGTTCCGCTTCACGGCCCGCCCCTGGGAGCTGTCGCGTCGAAGATCCATCAGCCCGCACTGCGGGCTGGGCTCCAATCTGATCGTGCAGGTCAAGCTGGATCGTGTCCTGCGCGTTCTGCCGCTGGAGGACGAAGAGATCAACCAGTGCTGGTTGTCGGACAAGGACCGTTTCTCCTACGAGGGGTTGAACTCCGAGGAGCGGCTCACGACCCCGATGATCAAGCGTGACGGCAAATGGGAGCAAGTCGACTGGCCCATCGCGCTGGAGCACGTGGCGCGCGGGCTCAAAGCGGTGCGCGACAAGCATGGTGCGCAGGCGATCGGCGCGCTGGCTACGCCGCACTCCACGCTCGAGGAGCTGTACCTGCTGCAGCAGCTGATGCGCGGGATGGGTAGCGGCAACGTCGACTTTCGCCTGCGGCAGAGCGATTTTTCGCTGGACGGGAAGATGGCGGGCACGCCCTGGCTCGGCATGAAGATCGCCGAGATCGCGCAACTCGACCGCGTGCTGGTGGTCGGAAGCCAACTGCGCAAGGATCATCCCCTGCTTGGCGCAGCGGCTGCGTCAGGGTGCCAGGAAAGGCGCGCAAGTCAGCGTGGTGCATGCGCTGGACGACGATCAGCTGATCGTCCTGCACGAGAGGCTCATCATCCCGCCCGCGCGGATGCCGGACGCGCTGGCGCAGGTTCTCAAGGCCGCCTGCAAGCTCAACGGGGCGCTGCTCGATCCGGAGCTGACCAGCGCGCTGGACGCGGTCTCGGTTTCGCCACAGGCGCAACGCATCGCTGAAAGCCTGGCGTCCGGCGGCAACCGCGCGGTGCTGTTGGGGAATCTGGCGCAGCACCACCCGCAGGCAGCTGTGCTGCACCAGCTCGGCCTGGCCCTGGCAAGCAGCTGCGGCGCGAAGTTCGGCTTCCTGGGCGAGGCGGCGAACAGCGTGGGCGGATACGTCGCTGGCGCCGTGCCGTTCGGCACGCCCGCGGGGCTCAACGCCGGGCAGATGCTCGCGCACCCGATGCACGCCTATCTGCTGCTGAACGCAGAGGTGGACCTCGATACGCACGACCCTCATCGCGCCATGTCCGCAATGCGTGGCGCCGGCTTCGTCGTCGCGCTGTCCGCCTTCCGCCATCGGGCCGTCGAGTACGCGGACGCGCTGCTTCCCATAGCTCCGTTCACGGAGACTGCCGGCTCGTTCATCAGCACGGAAGGGCGGTTGCAGACCTTCAACGGCGTAGTGCGGCCGCTGGGCGAGACGCGCCCGGCGTGGAAGGTCCTGCGCGTGCTAGGCAATCTTCTGGGCGCGCCCGGCTTCGAGTTCGCGTCGGCCGAGGAGGTCCGCGCGGAGCTTCTTGGCGAAGTCGACCTCCCGGCGCGGCTGTCTAACGCCCTTGCCACGAGCCGTGAGATCCCGGCGCTGACATCGAGCGCCGGGGGCGTACAGCGCATCGCCGATGTCCCTATCTATTTCGCCGACGCGCTGGTGCGCAGGGCGCAATCGCTGCAGCGGACTGCGGACGCCGCCGTGCCGGTCGCGTCGATGTCCGGCGCTCTGCTGGTCCGGCTCGGACTGCGGCAGGCAGACCAGGTGCACATCTCCGCGGACGGCGGCGAGGCTGTGCTCGAGGTGAGACGCGATGACCACGTACCCGCCGACTGTGTGCGCGTTCCGGCGGCTCACCCGCTGACCTCAGCGCTCGGATCGATGTTCGGCGAGGTGCAGCTCGCACGCGTGCCGGTGGAAGACAAGGTGAGGGCCTGATGGGAGAGTTCCTCGAGCACGCACTGGGTCCGGCCGGGGTGGCGCTGTGGACGCTGATGAAGATCATCGCGATTGCGGTTCCCCTGATACTGAGCGTGGCGTACCTGACGCTGGCCGAGCGCAAGGTGATCGGCTACATGCAGGTGCGCATCGGTCCCAACCGGGTCGGGCCCGAGAGGCCTGCTGCAGCCCTTCGCCGACGTGCTCAAGCTGCTGGTCAAGGAGATCGTGGTCCCGTCAGGCGCGAACAAGATCCTGTTCGTGCTGGCGCCCATCCTGGTGCTGACTCCCGCGCTCGCTGCGTGGGCGGTCATTCCGTTCGGCCCGCAGACGCGTGCTGGCCAATATCGACGCCGGGTTGCTGTACATCCTGGCCATGACGTCGGTCGGCGTGTACGGCGTGATCATCGCGGGCTGGGCGTCGAACTCCAAGTATGCCTTCCTCGGCAGCCTGCGCTCGGCGGCGCAGATCGTGGCCTACGAGCTGGCCATGGGCTTCGCCCTGGTGGGCGTGCTGCTGGCTGCGCACAGCATGAACCTGGGGGACATCGTGAAGGGCCAGGCCAGCGCGCTGGGGGCTGCTGTCCTGGTACTGGATCCCGCTGTTCCCGCTGTTCCTGGTCTATCTCATCTCCGGTGTGGCGGAGACCAACCGCGCGCCCTTCGATGTGGCCGAGGGCGAGTCGGAGATCGTCGCCGGCTTCCATGTCGAGTACTCGGGCATGACCTTCGCGCTGTTCTTCCTGGCCGAGTACATGAACATGATCCTGATCTCCACGCTGTGCGCGGTCATGTTCCTGGGCGGCTGGCTGTCACCGCTGCCCTTCCTGCCCGACGGGTTCCTGTGGCTGGCTGCTCAAGATCGGCTTCGTTCTGTTCCTGTTCCTCTGGTTCCGCGCGACCTTCCCGCGCTACCGCTACGACCAGATCATGCGCCTGGGCTGGAAGGTGCTGATCCCGGTGACGCTGGTGTGGCTGGTGGTGGTTGGCGCCTGGGTGCAGACGCCGTGGTGGCTGTGGGGCTGAGCATGATGCAACGTATCCGGGATTTCTTCCGCACCTTCCTGCTGTTCGAGCTGGTCAAAGGGCATGGCACTCACCGGGCGCCATCTGTTTGCGCGCAAGATCACGATCCAGTTCCCGGAGGAGAAGACGCCGCAGTCGCCGCGCTTCCGCGGCCTGCACGCGCTGCGCCGCTACCCCAACGGCGAGGAGCGCTGCATCGCCTGCAAGCTGTGCGAGGCCGTGTGCCCGGCTCTGGCCATCACCATCGAGTCCGAACAGCGCGCCGATGGCACGCGCCGCACCACCCGTTACGACATCGACCTGACCAAGTGCATCTTCTGCGGCTTCTGCGAGGAATCCTGCCCGGTCGACTCGATCGTCGAGACGCGCATTCTCGAGTACCACGGGGAGAGGCGCGGCGACCTGCTCTACACCAAGGAGATGCTGCTGGCGGTGGGCGACCGCTACGAGGAGCAGATTGCGCAGGACCGGGCGGAAGATGCACGGTACCGCTGACAAATGACCTTCCAAGCCGTTGTCTTCTACGCCTTCTCCGCGGTCCTGCTGTTCGCTGCGATCCGGGTCATCACCACGCGCAACCCGGTACAGGCGGCATTGTTCCTGGTCCTGGCGTTCGGCACGGCGTCCGGTCTGTGGATCCTGTTGGAGGCCGAGTTCCTGGCGATCGCGCTGATCCTGGTGTACGTGGGTGCGGTGATGGTCCTGTTCCTGTTCGTCGTGATGATGCTCGACATCAACGTCGACCGGTTGCGGGAAGGCTACTGGGATTACCTCGTCCCCGGTCTGGCGGTAGCCGGCATCATGGTATTGGAGATGGGCGCGGTCCTCGCTGGCCGGCAGGCCGGCCTGCTGACTCTTGCAGCGCCGGTGCCCAAGCCGGCCGGGTACAGCAATACCAAGGAATTGGGACGCCTGCTCTACACCGACTACGTCTTTCCGCTCGAGATCGCGGCGGTGATCCTGCTGGTGGCGATCGTGGCCGCCATCGCCCTGACGCTGCGCAGAAGGAAGGACACCAAGTATCAAAACCCGGCACGCCAGGTGCGCGTGCAGCGCGAAGGCCGCGTGCGCCTGGTATCGATGCCCGCGGAGAAGAGCCGTGACTTGTGATTCGTCATTCGTAATTCGTATTCTGGCATGCGACGCGGGGTCGCACGTATCACGAATCACGAGTCACGAGTCACGAGCCGCGACCCGAGGGCACGGAGGTGAGCTTTGATTACGCTCTCCCACTACCTCATCCTGGGCGCCATACTTTTCGCTATCAGCGTGGTGGGCATTTTTCTCAACCGCAAGAACGTCATCATCCTGCTCATGGCCATCGAGCTGAACCTGCTGGCGGTGAATATGAACTTCATCGCCTTCTCCCACTATCTGCAGGACATCGCCGGCCAGATCTTCGTGTTCTTCATCCTGACGGTGGCCGCCGCCGAATCCGCGATCGGCCTGGCCATCCTGGTCTGCCTGTTCCGGAATCTGAATACGATCAACGTGGACGATCTGGACAGCTTGAAAGGCTAGCGAGGCGGTGAAAGCTCTCTACCTCATCGTCCCCCTGGCACCTCTGGTGGGGGCCATCGTCGCCGGCCTGTTTGGTGGGCTGATCGGACGCCGCGGCGCACACTGGGTCACCATCGTCGGCATGACGGTCTCTTTCCTCGCTTCGCTCCTGGTGTTCCAGGAGGTGCGCGCCGGCCAGCCGTTCAGTGGCGCGGTCTACACCTGGATCAGCACGAGCGGCGGGGTCAGCTTCGACATCGGCTTTTTGATCGATCCCCTGAGCGCGCTCATGATGGTAGTGGTGAACTTCGTGTCGTTGATGGTGCACATCTACACCATCGGCTATATGCGCGACGACCCCGGTTACACCCGCTTCTTCAGCTACATCTCGTTGTTTACCTTCTCGATGCTGATGCTGGTGATGTCCAACAACTTCCTGCAGCTGTTCTTCGGGTGGGAGGCGGTTGGACTGGTGTCTTACCTGCTCATCGGCTTCTGGTATACGCGTCCGACGGCCATCTTCGCCAGTCTCAAGGCATTTCTGGTCAACCGCGTCGGCGACTTCGGGTTCCTGCTGGGCATCGCCCTCATCTATACCTACGCCGGCAGCCTGGAATACGCGCAAGTTTTCGCGAAGGCTTCCGCGCTCGCGCAGCAGACCATACAGATCTTCCCCGGAGCACAGTGGTCTTTGATCACCGTCATATGCGTGCTGCTGTTTGTTGGCGCGATGGGCAAATCGGCGCAGTTCCCGCTGCACGTGTGGCTACCGGATTCGATGGAGGGTCCAACGCCGATCTCGGCACTGATCCACGCCGCCACGATGGTGACCGCTGGAATTTTCATGGTGGCGCGCATGTCGTGGCTGTATGAGCATTCGGAGGCAGCCTTGTCCCTGGTCTTGGTGATCGGGGCAATCACCACCTTCTTCATGGGCCTGGTAGCCGTGGTGCAAAACGACATCAAGCGGGTGGTGGCCTATTCGACCCTGTCCCAGCTCGGCTACATGGCGGTGGGCCTGGGCGCATCTGCCTACGCCGCCAGCATCTTCCATCTGATGACCCACGCCTGTTTCAAGGCGCTGCTGTTCCTGGCTGCGGGGTCAGTGATCATCGCCGTGCACCACAATCAGGACATGCGCCGCATGGGCGGCTTGTACAAATACATGCCGGTCACCTATGTGACGGCACTGATCGGCTCGCTGGCGCTGTGCGGGATCCCGCCGTTCGCCGGTTTCTTCTCCAAGGACAGTCTGATCGAGGCGACCCAGCTGTCGACCACCCCGGGTGCGGGCATCGCTTATGTCTCGGTGCTGACCAGCGTGTTCGTCACTGCGCTATACACCTTCCGGATGATGTTCATGACGTTCCACGGCGAAGAGCGCTTCCGCGCGCAGGCGGACGATGAGGGCCATGCCGCCAGCGGCCATGAGCACGGCGAGCGCCACGACGGCACGCCGCGAGAGTCGCCCTGGGTCGTTACGGTTCCGCTGGTGCTTCTGGCCATACCGTCCGTGTATGCGGGCTGGGCCTACATACAGCCCCTGCTGTACGGCGGCTTCTTCGGCGATTCCATCGTCGTGCTCGCGCCGCACGACGTGCTGACGGAGCTGGGGAAGGAGTTCCACGGGGCGCTCGAGATGGTTGCACACGCTCCGAGCACGCTCCCGTTCTGGTTCGCATTGGCGGGGGTCGCCACCGCCTGGTATTTGTATCACAGGCGGCCCGAGCTGCCGGCGCTTATCGCGGCGCGCATCAAGCCGCTCTATACCGTGCTTCTGAACAAGTACTACTTCGACGAAGCCTACCAGGCGCTGTTTGCAGACGGGGCGCGCAAGCTCGGCAGCGCGCTGTGGAAGGTCGGCGACGTGGCCGTGATCGACGGCTTTTTCGTGAACGGGGCGGCGCGGGTCGTAGCGTGGACGGCGGCTATCATCCGCCGGTTCCAGTCCGGCTTCATCTACCACTATGCCTTCATGATGATCATCGGCGTGTTCGTGTTGCTGACACTGTGGTTTGCGCGTTCCTGACCTTCGGGCACGCAACCTCCAATGTTCGCCGGCCTTCCCCTGCTGAGCCTCGCCATCTGGGTGCCGATCGTGGCCGGGCTCGTGGTCCTGGCGGCCGGTTCGGAGCGGGCGGCGCCGCACCGCCCGCTGGCTTGCGCTGATCGGTTCCGTGCTTGGATTCGTGGTCACGTTGCCGCTGTACGCCCAGTTCGACCCCCAGGCCCACGGCATGCAATTCCAGGAACTGGCCTCCTGGATCCCGCGCTTCCACATCAACTATCACCTCGGCATCGACGGCGTCTCGCTGCTGCTGATCCTGCTCAACAGCTTCACCACGGTGCTGGTGGTGATCGCCGGGTGGACAGGTGATCCAGACGCGCGTGTCGCAGTACATGGCCGCCTTCCTGTTCCTGTCCGGCGTGATGAACGGAGTTTTCAGTGCGCTGGACGGCGCGCTGTTCTATGTCTTCTTCGAAACGACCCTCATCCCGATGTTCATCATCATCGGAGTCTGGGGCGGCCCCAACCGCATGTACGCCGCTGTAAAGTTCTTTCTCTACACGCTGGTGGGCTCGCTGCTGACACTGGTCGCTTTCATCTATCTCTACAACGCGGCCGGCGGCAGCTTCGCGATCCTCGACTGGTACAAGCTCAACATCGGCATGACTGAGCAGACGCTGGTGTTCCTGGCTCTGATGGCAGCCTTTGCCGTCAAGGTGCCGATGTGGCCGGTGCACACGTGGCTTCCGGATGCGCACGTGGAGGCACCCACTGGGGGTTCCGTGGTGCTGGCCGCCATCATGCTGAAGCTGGGCGGCTACGGCTTCGTCCGGCTGTCGCTGCCGGTCGTACCCGACGCGAGCCAGGCCCTGGCCGGGTTCGTCATCGCCCTGTCGCTGATCGCCGTGGTGTACATCGGCCTGGTAGCGCTGGTGCAGACCGACCTGAAGAAGCTGATCGCGTACTCGTCGATCTCGCACATGGGCTTCGTCACGATGGGCATCTTCCTGTTCAACGGTGCTGGGCTGGAAGGTGCCGTGCTGCAGATGATGTCGCACGGCTTCGTATCCGGGCGCACTGTTCCTGTGCGTGGGCGTGCTCTACGATCGCATGCACACGCGCTTGATCGCCGACTACGGCGGCGTGGTGAACACCATGCCGGTGTTCGCCTCGTTCTTCATGCTGTTCGCCATGGCCAACTGCGGCCTGCCCGGAACCAGCGGGTTCGTGGGCGAGTTCCTGGTGACGCTGGGGGCGATGCAGGTGAACTTCTGGTATGCGGCTCTGGCCGCTACAACCTGGTGTTCGGAGCAGCCTACACGCTGTGGATGTACAAGCGCGTAGTGTTCGGGGCGGTCGCCAACGACCACGTGGCGCAGCTCAAGGATATCGGCGTCCGGGAGATGCTGTTCCTGGCGCTGCTGGCAGCCGCCGTGCTGGCGATGGGCATCTGGCCACAGCCGCATGAGCGCGGTGCTGCATACCTCGGTCACTGATCTGCTCGCGCATGTCGCGCAGAGCAAGCTATGAAGGGAACGCGAGGCAGCGCTGAGGAGCTAATGGACAGGGGTCGTTCCGTACCTGGGGGCGCCAGCGCTTGCCGAGCGGGGGCGGTCCGATGAGTTTCAGCGCCACGAGCTTTGCGCCGGCCGCGCCCGAGATCTTCTTGCTGACGATGCTCTGCACGATACTGGTCGTCGATCTGTTCCTCGACGACGAGCGCCGCCACTGGAGCTACGGCCTCACGCTCCTGGCGCTGGCGGGCGCCGCGGTGATCGCGCTGAGCGGTGGACCGGGTACGCGCCACGCCTTCAACGCGATGTTCGTCGACGATCCGATGGCACGCGTGCTCAAGGTGTTCGTCTGCATCTCCGTCGCCGCGATGCTGATCTATGGGCGTTCGTACTGCCGTGAGCGAGCGTTGTTCCGGGGCGAATTGTTCGTGCTGAGCCTGACCGCGACGCTGGGCATGATGGTCATGATTTCGGCCAGCCACTTTCTCACCCTGTACCTCGGGCTGGAGCTGATGAGTCTGAGCCTGTACTCGATGGTGGCGCTGTCACGCGATTCGGCCACGGCCACCGAGGCGGCCATGAAATACTTCGTGCTCGGCGCGTTGGCCTCTGGCATGTTGCTGTACGGGCTGTCGATGATCTACGGCGCCACCGGCGGCTTTGGTGCGCCTCCGACCCTGCAGATTGCTGAGGTCGCCGCGCGTGTCCTCTCCAACCAGGCGAACCAGACGCTCCTGATCTTCGGTCTGGTGTTCGTCGTGGCTGGCGTCGGTTTCAAGCTGGGAACCGTGCCGTTCCACATGTGGGTACCCGACGTCTACCAAGGTGCGCCCACTGCGATCACGTTGCTGATCGGCAGCGCGCCCGAGCTGGCCGCGTTTGCGTTCGTGCTGCGCATTCTGGTCCAGGCGCTGGGCGCCCACCCGCTGTTGATCGAGTGGCAGCAGATGCTGATCCTGCTGGCCGTGCTGTCCATGGCCATCGGCAACGTGACCGCAATCGCCCAGACCAACATCAAACGCATGTTGGCCTATTCCACCATCTCGCATATGGGGTTCATGCTGCTGGGCATCCTCAGCGGGTCGCTCAGCGGCTACAGCTCTGCAATGTTCTACATGGTGACCTACGTGCTGACGGTGGCGGGCGCCTTTGCCATGATCATGCTGCTGTCGCGGCGGGGATTCGAGGCCGAGAGCCTGGATGACTTCAAGGGATTGAACCAGCGCAGCCCCTGGCATGCCTTTCTCATGCTGCTGATCATGTTCTCGCTGGCGGGTGTGCCGCCGGTCGTCGGCTTCTACGCCAAGCTCTCCGTGTTCCAGGCGGTCATGGCAGCCGGGATGACCTGGCTGGTGGTGGTGGCGGTATTGTTCTCGTTGATCGGCGCCTTCTACTATCTGCGCGTGGTCAAGCTCATGTACTTCGATGACCCCGTGGACCGCTCGCCGCTGCGCCCGCAGCGCCGACGTTCGCGCCTTGCTGACGGTCAATGGATTGGCCGTGCTGGTACTTGGCTTGCTTCCAGGCGGGTTGATGGACCTTTGCCAGCGCGCGATCCAAAGCTCCTTGTGAGCGCGCCGGTTTCACGAGGAAGCGGGCGATGTCCAACGATTACACCGAGAAGCTGGTGTCCTCACGCACCGGCTACGAAGGCAAGCTGCTGACGCTGAAGGAGGACAAGGTCGCGCTGCCGGACGGGAGCACGGGTACGCGCGAATATGTCCTGCATCAGGGCGCGGCCATGGTGATCCCGCTGTTCAAGGACGGCAGCGTGCTGCTCGAACGGCAGTTTCGCTACCCGCTGCGCGCGCCACTTCCTGGAGCTGCCGGCCGGGAAGATCGATCCGGGCGAAGACGCCGCTAGCCACTGCACGCCGGGAGCTGCTGGAGGAGACAGGGTACAGCGCCGCTCAATGGCGCCACCTCACCACGCTGTACCCTTGCGTCGGTTACTCCAACGAGAGGATCGAGCTGTTCCTCGCGCCGAGACCTCAAGCACGAGGGGCATCCGGGCGAGGACGGCGAATTCCTCGAATGCGTGCGGCTCACCCTGGACGAAGCGCTGGAGCTGGTGCTGGCGGGAGAGATCAATGATGCCAAGACCATCCTCGGCCTGCTGTGGGCGGACAAGCTGAGAAAAGGCGACTGGAAATGAAGCGAGTGATGAGGTGAAAAACTGAAGAAGTGAAAACGTCAAGGGGCGAACCCCCTACTGCCTTTACCCCGTCATTCTCCACCCGCGAGCGCCAGCTTGTCCGGACTCTGCTCCCACAGGGGCGCCGGACGATGGAACAGGAACCCCTGACCGTAGAGCGTCCCCATGTCGGTCAGGATCTTCATCACCTCGCGGTCCTCGACCCACTCAGCGATCACCTGCTTGTTCAGCTTTCTGCCTACGTCGCACAGGGCCTTCGACGAAGATGCGGTTGCCCTCGTCTGTGGCCAGATCCCGGATGAAGCCGCCGTCGATCTTCAGATAGTCCACGTCGAAGCGCTTCAGGTAGTAGAACGAGCTGAACCCGGCGCCGAAGTCGTCCAGCGCGAAGCGACATCCCATCTGCTTCAGCTCGCGGATGAACTGCTGGGTGACGTCCACGTCCGACATCGCCGCGGTTTCAGTGATCTCGAACACCAGCTGGTTGTGAGTGACGTTGCTGGCCGGCCAGCATGTTGTGGAACTTGCGCACCCAGTGCTGATCGGAGATCGACACCCGCGACAGGTTGACGAAGTAGCGAAGCTTCTGCCCTTGGTGCTCGGGCTGGCGCAGGTACTCGATCAGCCGCTCGACCACGCGCATGTCGATCTCCTGCACCATGCCGAGCGTCTCGGCGTACTCGATGAACTGGCTGGGCAGGACGATGTTGCCGTTGTCGTCGCGGATGCGCACCAGGATCTCGCGGTGGACCACGCGCATGTCGGTGAGGCGCACGACCGGCTGGCTGTACAAGACGAGGCGGTCTTCGTCGAGTACTTCGCGCAGCTTGTTCGCCCATTGCACCCGGTGGTGTGTGCGGCGCAGGCTCTGCGCGTCCTGATCGTAGAGCACAAAGCGGTTGCGGCCGCCGTCCTTGGCCTGGTACATCGCGATATCGGCGTTCGATAGCAATCCGGTCACGTCGCTGCCGTGGAACGGGTACAGCGCGATGCCGATCGAGGCGGTGAGGCCCGCAATGCGCTGCTGGTTGGCCGACTGGAAACGGTAGTGGCGCAGCGCGTCGAGCAGATGTTCCGCCACTTTCATGGCGTGACCTCGCAGCGAGTCGGGCAGATGCACGGCGTACTCGTCCCCGCCCAGGCGGAAGACCTGGCCGTTGAACTGCTTGGCCGCCTCCTTCAACACGCCGCTCACGCCCACGATCAGCTGATCCCCGGAGCGGTGGCCGAAGTTGTCGTTGACGTACTTGAAGTGATCGATGTCGATGAACAGCATCGCGCCCACGTCGCCCTGTTCCATGGCGTGTTCCAGCGTGCGCTGCAGGCTGACGCGGTTGGGCAGCCCGGTCAGCGCATCGTGGGTGGCAAGGTGCTCGATCTGAAGCGCGGCTTCGTGCTGCTCCGTCACGTTGCGGGCGGTGCCGCGGATGGCCGAGAGCCGGCCGTTCTCGTCGTGGGATACGCGGGCGTTGATTCCGACCCAGCGGTCGCTGCCGTCGGCGGAGAGCAGGTGGGTGATGTAGTTCTTGACCTCGCCGTGCCGGCGCAGGGTGGACAGGAAGCGCCGGTTGGAGAAGTGCGAGGGCCGGGCCTCGAAGTCGAAGATAGCAGCGGCCCAGTAGCTCCTTCGGCTGCAGGCCGAAGATGTCGAGCGCGCCATTGTTCAGGTAAGTGAAACGTCCCTCGCCGTCGGTGGTCCAGATCAGGTCGTGAGAGGTTTCCACCAGGTCCCGGTAACGGCTCTCGCTTTCCAGCAGCAGCTGGATGATGCGCCGCTTCTCGCGCAGGGTCTTGCGCGCGGTGGCGAGCTCGTCCTCGTACTTGTCGTTGAGTGTGCCCAGCGACGAGCCCGCGAGCCCATCGATGATCTCGCGCGCATAGCGCCGGTGGCCGCCCTCGGTGCGGCGTGGCCACAAGAACACCCTGGCTGTCCCAGCGACGCAGCTTCTGCACCGGCACGCCGAGCTTGGCCGAGGCTTCCTGGATCGTGTACTCCGACGGAAGCCGAGACATGACACCCCCCGTCCTTCAAACTCCGCGGCGGTCCCCAGACCGCGGAAAAGATCCTCCATACGCTAATGTATCTGGCTGGAGGCAAGCATGTCGTTTTGCCGCGACACCAGGCGCTGCATCAGCTTGAGGTCGCGGCCTGTAAGGCGCAATGCGGCGTCCACCCACAGGTGGACCACGTCCATTAGCTCCTGATACGTGATGCCGATTGACGCGGCGGCGGGCCCCGGCGATGCCAACCAGCCCGTTGCGGCTGCGGCCGTTGCGCTTGACCAGGGCCGTCACTTCCGCTTCGCCTTGGCCCCTGTCGACGACGGAATCGATTACACCCAGCGCCAGCATATCATCGGCCGAATAGATCTTGCCAGTGGACAGCAGTTCCTCGGTCACCCGGCGCCCGACCCGGCGGTCGAGGAAGGAGTACGCCCCCATGCCCGGGAACAGGTTGAACAGAATCTCCGGGAAACCGAAGCGGGACTGCCTCTCGGCGATGATGATGTCACTCGACAGCGCCGCCTCGAAGCCTCCGCCCAGGCACTCGCCCTGGACGAGCGAAACGGTCGTGACGGGCAGGCCGTGGCCGGTGTAGTTATGGTGGAGCACGTCGATGCAGGCTGTCCCATAGTTCCGCAGACCAGCTCGATCTCTCCGCTCGATCAATTGGATGAACAGATCGAGGTCGCCGCCCAGATTGAATACGCCGGGCGCGCCGGAGGCCAGGACGGTGTACTCAACCGGCATTGCCCTGCCCTGGCATTCGACGGTCGCCTCGGTGTCCGAGACGAACCGACAGTACGTGGCTAGATCCTTGAGGAGTTCCAGGTTGAAGCTCGGCCGCGGGTTCGGCGTCCAGCGCGACCATATGGCATGGTTGGTCGGGTCGTATTGGGCCGAGAGCTGGGGGGAGAAGAAATATTCCGGTCGCCCGCTGGATTTGTAGAGATGTGCCTGATCAGTGACTTGCAGCAGAGCGTGGGGTACATGCATATCCATGGCGGGTCTCCTGAGCCGAGTTGTAGTATTTATCCGCAAGGCCTTCTTCTTGTAATGCTGGAAGGCTTTACAGACGACTCTACGGGAAGTCAGGAATTTCACGCAAATCTGACATTTTGTGAGGATTTTTGATATGCTCTTGTATTGCTTGAGAATTCTTTCGTTGCAACCGCATCATGAATGCGGCATAACGACAGCGAAATCGTCGAGGATGGCTACAGATGAAGTGGATTTTGCGCGCTTGTGCTGCGCGCGCTATTCCGCGTGCGGGTCGATGGGCGGTTGGAGGCGACCGGCGGGCCTACACTGTTCGCTGCCAACCACCCTGCGGCGTTCGACAGCCTGCTGCTGGCCTTGCTGCTGCCTCGCAACAGCGTGGTTGTTCTGCCGCGGGAGGACCTGCGGTCGGGATGGCTTCGGCTGGCGCTGCGCTTCGTCCCCCACCTGGTGGCGGACATGAACGATCCCGCCACCATCAAGAAGGTGATGCGATTGCTCGCGGGGGGACGATCCGTCGCGCTGTACCCCGAGGGACGGGTGTGCGACGCGCCAAGCGTCATGAAGGTCTACGAGGTGCCCGCGTTGATCGCGGCCAAGACCGGTGTGCCGGTGGTTGCGATCCGTATCCGCTATCGGCCGAGGTTGGCCGGTGCGCGCGCTGTTCCGGGTGCGCGCGCCTGCCCGCATCTCCGGGGCGGATCAAGCCGCTTCCCGGGCGCGCCGTGCCCGGGCCACCCAGGAACTGCAGCGCCTGATGGAAGCGGCAGCCTACGAGCAGCGGCCTCGCACCACCCTGTTCGAAGCTTTTCTCGACGCGGTGCAAGAGCAGGGCCGGCGCACCCTGATCGTCGAGGACATGAAGGAGGAGCCGCGCTCCTACCAGGACCTGCTCAAGGGTTCGCTGATCATCGGACGATGGCTGAGCAGGTCGAGCGCGCCGGGCGAGAACGTCGGCGTGCTGCTGCCCAACTCGATTCCGACCGTGTGCACCGTGCTCGGGCTCATGCGCGTTCGGGCGGGTGCCCGCCATGCTCAACTACACCGCCGGCCCGATCGCCGTGCAGAGCGCCTGCACCGCCGCCCGCGTGCGCACGGTCATCACCTCGCGCGCCTTCATCGAGCAGGCGCGGTTGACCACGGTGGTGTCGGGGATCGCCGATCTGCAGTTGTTGTACTTGGAGGACATCCGCTCCCAGCTCACGCTCGGCGACAAGCTCTGGCTGATGATCCGCGCACTGCGCAGCCCGCGGCGGGTGATCACGCCTGGGCGCAGCAACGGGCCCGCGGTGGTGGTGTTCACGTCGGGCTCGGAGGCGCGGCCCAAGGGGGTGGTGCTCAGCCACGAGGCGATCCTGGCCAACATCACGCAGATGGCGGCCGTGATCGACTTCACGCCGCGCGACAAGGTGCTCAATCCGCTGCCCATCTATCACAGCTACAGCTTCACCGCGGGCATGATGCTTTGCCTGCTGACCGGGACCAAGCTGTTCCTTTACGTCTCGCCGCTGCGCTACCGCGCTATCCCCGAAATCGCCCACCGCCGCAACTGCACCTATCTGTTCGGGACCAGCACCTTCCTGAGTTACTACGCGAAGCATGCGGACGCGCTCGATTTCCATTCCATCCGCCGCGTGATCTCGGGCGGCGAGAAGCTTGGCGCCGACGTCGCGCGGGTGTGGCAGGAGAAGTTCGGGCTGCGTATCTACCAGGGCTACGGTGCGACCGAGTGCGCGCCGGTGATCGCGTTGTCGACCCCCCGCGTGCTTCAAACCGGGCACCGTCGGTCCTCTGCTGCCTGGGCTCGACCATCGGCTCGAGAAAGTCGACGGCATCGAGCGCGGAGGCGTGCTGCACCTGAAGGGCGTGCAGGTGATGCTGGGCTACTACCTGTACGACAACCCGGGCGTCATCGTGCCGCCGCGCTCCATTTACGGCGACGGCTGGTACAACACGGGCGACGTGGTGGACGTCGACGAGGACGGCGTGCTGACCGTGGTGGGGCGGGTCAAGCGCTTCGCCAAGATCGCGGGCGAGATGGTGTCGCTGGACGTCATCGAAGAGGTGGCGCGCGATGCCTCGCCCGGGCACCGGCATGCCGCGGTCCTGCGCGCCGAGGCGGCCAGCGGAGAGACGACCGTGCTGTTCACGACCGACCCCGACCTCAACCGCAGCGCGCTGGTGCGGTCCGCGCGCCTGCTCGGCCGGCCGGAGCTGGCGTTGTCCAAGCGCATCCTGTGGATGCCCGAGATTCCGGTGCTGGCGTCCGGCAAGACCGACTACGTCGCGCTCGAAACCATGACAGCGGCCGCCAACGCTCCCGAGGCCGGCCCCGACGACGCCGATACACGCTCGACCCGGTCCGGCTGAAGGGTGCTCGAACGCCGCGGGTCGCGAGAGCAGAGGTTCAGGGCTTGCCCCGGTAGCTGACGCGGTAGATCACGTTGGCGTAGTCGTCCGAGATCAGCAGGCTGCCATCGCGAAGCACCAGCAGGTCCACCGGGCGGCCCCAGACGCGCTCATTCTCCATCCAGCCCTCTGCGAACACGTCCCATTTCTGCACTGCGTTGTCCTTCAACGTGACCGTGATCACGCGGTACCCGCTTTTCTTGCTGCGGTTCCAGGAGCCGTGCTGGGCGATGAAGATGCGGCCTCGGTACTCGGGCGGGAACATGGTCCCGGTGTAGAACTTCAACCCGTCCGGCGCAACGTGCCCGCCCTGCTTCAAGGCCGGAGGCGTGAACTCGGTGCACGAGCGCTTGGCTCCGAACTCCGGGTCCGGCGCGTCGCCCTGGTGACAGTACGGAAAGCCGAAGTGCATGCCCGCCTTCGGCGCGTGATTCAGCTCGCAAGAAGGCATGTCGTCGCCCATCATGTCGCGGCCGTGATCGTTGAACCACAGCTCGTGAGTGACCGGATCCCAGTCGAAGCCCACCGTGTTGCGAACACCGCGCGCGAACACTTCGTAGCCGCTCCCGTCGGGCTGTATGCGCGAGATCAGCGCATAACGGTCCGGGTCCGGCTCGCAGACGTTGCACGGTGCGCCCACCGGCACGTACAGCCAGCCGTCGGGGCCGAAGGCGATGTACTTCCAGCCGTGATGACCGTCGCGCGGGAAGCGGTCCGTGACCACGACCGGCTCGGGCGGGTTGCGCAGGTTGGCTTCGATGAGCGTCGAACCTCAGGATCCGGCTGATCTCGGCCACGTACAGCGAGCCAGCGCGAAACGCCACGCCGTTGGGGGTGTTGAGCCCTTTGGCGATGGTGAACACCTCGGGCGCGCCACCCACGCGCGGCACGATGGCGTAGACGCTCCCGTCCCGTTGTGTGCCGACGAACACGGTGCCGTTGTCCCCCAGCGCCAGCGAGCGCGGGCCGGGCACCGGGGCATAGACGCCGATCTCGAACCCGGGAGGCAGCTTGATCCGCTGAAGGGGTAGCTCCTGCGCGCACGCGGCCTGATTCAGTCCACATGCCGCTAATACAGTCAGCAACCGCCTCGCGATCCGCCTCATTCCGGTCTCCTGGGTGCAGGGACAGACGCCCCACGCGCGGGCCGCGGAGCTTCCGCTTAGAATACTCTTGAATTGTGGGCGACAAGCCGCCAGCTATAGCGCGTCGTCCCGCCTAGGAATCAGAACATGAGGGGAGTGAAAGCATGAGCGACGTCAGTGCCCGTGAAACCCTCGGCTTTCAGGCCGAAGTCAAACAGCTGCTGCACCTGATGGTGCACTCCTTGTATGGCAACAAGGAGATCTTCCTGCGCGAGCTGATCTCGAATGCTTCGGACGCGTGCGACAAGCTGCGCTTCGAGGCGCTGGCGGACCAGGCCCTATGGGAATCGGATCCCGACCTCAAGATCCGCGTCAGCTACGACAAGTCCGCCCGCACGCTCACCGTATCCGACAACGGTGTGGGCATGTCGCGCGACGAGGTGATCAGCAACATCGGCACCATCGCCAAGTCCGGTACGCGCGAGTTTTTTCAGAGCCTGACCGGCGACCAGGCCAAGGACGCTCACCTCATCGGCCAGTTCGGCGTCGGCTTCTACTCGTCGTTCATCGTGGCGGACAAGGTCACGCTCGTCACACGGCGCGCGGGGATGGGTGTCGAGCACGGCGTGCGCTGGGAGAGCGACGGGCAGGGCGACTATACCCTGGAGACCGTGACCAAGGAAGGCCGCGGCACCGATGTCACCTTGCATCTGCGCGAGGGCGAGGACGAGCTGCTGTCAGGCTTCAGGCTGCGCTCCATCCTGCGCAAGTACTCCGATCACATCTCCATCCCCGTCCTGATGAAGAAGGAGGAGTGGGACAAGAACAAGAACGAGCAGGTGGTGCTGGACGAGGACGAGCAGATCAACCGGGCCTCGGCGCTATGGGCCAGGCCGAAGTCGGAGATCACAGAGGAGCAGTACCAGGAGTTCTACAAGCACGTGGCGCACGACTTCGAGGCGCCGCTTTCCTGGACCCACGCCCGCGTGGAGGGGAAGCAGGAGTACACGTTGCTGCTGTATCTGCCCGCGCATGCCCCGTTCGATCTGTGGGACCGCGACCACCGCCACGGTGTCAAACTCTACGTGCAGCGCGTGTTCATCATGGAAGGTGCCGAACAACTCGTGCCGGCCTACCTGCGCTTCGTGCGCGGGGTGATCGACTCCAATGACCTGCCGCTCAATATCTCGCGTGAGATCCTCCAGGAGTCGAAGACGGTCGAAGCCATCCGTGCCGGGTCCGTGAAGCGCGTGCTGTCGCTGCTCGAGGAACTGGCCGAGAACGAGCAGGACAAGTTCGCCAAGTTCTGGAAGGAGTTCGGGCGCGTCTTCAAAGAAGGCCTGGGCGAGGACCACGCGAACAAGGAGCGCATCGCGAAGCTGACGCGCTTCTCCTCCACCCGTGCCGAGAGCGAGGAACAGACCGTCTCGCTGGCCGACTACGTGTCACGCATGAAGGAGGGACAGGACAAGATCTACTACATCACCGCGGACTCCTTCGCCGCAGCGAAGAGCAGCCCGCACCTGGAGATCTTCCGTAAGAAGGACGTCGAGGTCCTGTTGATGTACGACCGCGTCGACGAATGGGCGATGTCCAATCTGACCGAGTTCGAAGGCAAGAAGCTCCAGTCGGTAGCCAAGGGCGATCTGGACCTGGGCAAACTCCAGGACGAGCAAGAGAAGAAAGAGCAGGAGAAGGAAGCGGGCGAGTTCAAGGAACTGACCGACAAGATAGCAAAGACGCTGGGAGAGAGGGTAAAGGAAGTCCGCGTTACCCACCGCCTCACCAGCTCACCTGCGTGCCTTGTCTCGGATCAGTGGGGGATGAGCATGAACTTGGAGCGCCTGCTCAAAGCTGCCGGACAGAAGGTTCCCGACATCAAGCCCGTCCTGGAGGTGAACCCGCACCACCTCCTCGTGCAGGGGCTCAAGTACGAGTCCGACGAGAAGCGCTTTTCGGACTGGAGCTACATCCTGTTCGATCAGGCGGTGTTGGCCGAAGGCGGACAGCTCGACGACCCCGGCAGCTTCGTGAAGCGGCTCAACGAGCTGATGATTGCGCTGGCCGGAGGTGCCGGGCCGAAGATCTGGACGCCAGGAAGCTAGAACTTTAGAAGCGGAGCCGGGCGCCGAAGGTGAGCGCAGTGGCTTCCAGCTCACCGTTGTCGGTCTGCCCGAGACCGGTATAGCGCTCGGACTGTGCGCGCAGCTCCAGCTGGCCATTGACCTGATAGCTGACGCCAAAGCCGTAGACCCTGCCGGGCCGGGAAGCCGTGTCCACTGCGAAACTGCTGTAGGTAGCGTTGGGTGCGAAGTTCACGCCCAGCTTGGCGAATAACCTCAGTGAGTCGGTCAGCTCCACGGAGCCAACGCCCGCCAGGGACCAAGCGCTCATCTGTTCTGCGGGCGTGACGTAGAGAACCGGATCCTCCGTGTTCACGCCTGACCCGAAGCTCGTGCGCGCCCCTTCCAGCGCGAACCCGTGCGAGAAGCGGTATCCCCCATACAGGGTGGTTGCCGTGAGGCGGTCACTATCGTGGTTTTGTCCACCCGGGTTGGCCAGCACCGCGACACCGTTGCTGATGCCGGTGTAGAACCCGGGGTCGTCCGCAACCGCCGGGCCGGCGACGCACGCCGCAGCAAATGTCAAAGCAGTCCAAACTCGGCGCGCAGCGTCGTCGCCGATCTGAGACAGAAGAGAAATTGCACGTGCGCGAATCATCTGCATGGCATATCAACGAGCAAATCCTACGCCGATCGGATGCGGCGCCTTGCTCCGCTGATGGTGTGGAATTTGCCGCGTTACGGAACGCACGCGCAACGCGCGTGAACACGCTGATTTCAGTAAGTCCGGACCCTCAGCGCGCGCAGCAACGAGTCCTGGTCGGCGAGTGTCGCGTCGACGTTCACCAGGTCCGTCGCCAACACCGTGCGCGCCTGATCCTCCTCGGCCGCGCCCTAGATCGTCACGTTGCCTGCGTCGAGCAAACGCAGTGCCTCTTTTTCCGCTACTAGTCCCTCCCGAAATACCTGGATCGCGTTGCTCGTCGGTTTTCACAATGTCCGGGGCGAGCTCCACCTAGGCAACTATCAACGTGCACGCGGGCGACAAGATTGGATTGTTCACGCTCGACCACCTGGCCAGCGTCTCAGCCCGCATCGAGCTGGTGGCGAAGGCATACTCGCCTATCAGCAACCGCTCGCTCCGCGGCCGGTGGGCAGCGGTGTCCAAATTTCTTTAACAGTGTTTCCTCTCTCGTCCTTGTTCGCCGACAATCGCAACTGGGGTCTCGGAAGAGAAGACGAAAGATTGGCAAGGCTGCTTGACCAATCTCGTCACCGGACGGACAAGTGCCGCACCGCATGGTGCGGCGAGAAACGAGACGGCATCGCTCCGCGCTGAGGACCCCGAGGAAACCGAGGGTGGGACCATGAACGAAGACATAGCGGCACTGCGCCATCGCGCCTTCTCAGTGAAACTGGCGTTGCGCAGAGTAGCAGCGTTCTATAACGAGATGAAACGGGCCAGGCTCAGCCAGCAAGTACCGGAGCTGGAGTACTTCGTGGCAGCGCCACACCTCAAGTACCTGTTCGACGAGTTTCAGGACGTGCATTCGCGCGTGGAAACTTCGCTGTTCGAGGAGATGGTGCGACTGTCGCTCGAGGCGGAGAAGTCGGTCAACGCTTATGTAAAGAAGCACTATGGCTTTGCCCCGGGCGACGACATCCAGATGGGGCATCCGACCGAGAACAGTCCGGTCCGGTTGCGGGTCCACAAGGTGTTCCTGCAGAGTGGTACCGAGAGCGACGTCCGGGTGGATGCGAGCTCCCTGCAGCTGGACGGTGACGCCGGCAGCCGCTGGGACGTCTACATGAAAGGCCCGGGCGAGTTCCAGTTCGAGAAGATCCAGCGCAAGGAAACGGTCGCGCGCTGACCCCCCAACAAAAACGGGCAGCCGCAGCTGCCCCATCTTCGGATCCGTCTGTCGCTTGTATACCGCTTAGCGGGCCTGGTTTTCCTCCTCTGCCCGCCGCGCCGTGTCCGCTTGCCGAAGCGTATCGTTGACGCCCTTCGCTTTCTCCAGAGCGTCGCGCTGTGTGTCGAACAAGCGCGTCTTACCGGACGCCTTGGCGGCGTCTGAGCTTCCGCCGCAACCGGTAATCGTCAGCGCCGTCATCAGAGTCATCAGGAGTATTCGCATCGGTGCCCCCGTCATAGCCAACGCCGTCTATGATGCATACTCCATGCCGAATATCGTTCCGTCCGTGATTCGCAATTCGTGATTCGTAAACGGGAACGGCCCGAGACGCTTAGTTTCGAACTACGAATCACGAGCTATTGATACCGCAGAGCGTCGATCGGCTTCAGCCCAGCTGCCTTGCGGGCGGGATAGAAGCCGAAGAACACGCCGACCGCTGCTGCCACCAGGAAGGCCAGCAGGACGGAGGCGGCCGGTTACCACCACGTAGGTGCCGGTGGTTTGCGTGACCAGCAGCGCGCCGCCCACCCCGAGCAGCACGCCGATCAGGCAGCCCACCATCGACACGATGATGCGCCTCGAGCAGGAACTGCAGCAGGATGTCGCGCCGGCGCGCGCCGATCGCCATGCGGATGCCGATCTCGCGCGTGCGCTCGGTGACCGACACCAGCATGATGTTCATGATGCCGATGCCGCCCACCACCAGCGACACCGAGGCCACTGCGCCCAGCAGCAGCGACATGACCTTGGTGGTCTGCGCCTGCACGTCGGCGGCTGCGCTGACAGGTTGCGGATGGTGAAGTCCAGGCTCGCCGTCCGCCGGGATGCGGTGGCGTTCGCGCAGCAGCTGCGTCATCGCGCGCTCGGCGCGGCCCATCATGCTGCTCCGAGCCGCCTGCACCGAGCATGAAGCGCACGCTGTCGGGGAACTGGCGTGCCGAACAGAGCTTGCGCTGCGCCGTGGTGAGCGGAACCAGCACGGTGTCGTCCTGGTCGCGGCCGTCGAAGCTCTGGCCCTTGCGCGCCAGCACGCCGACGACCACGATACGGGCTGTTGCGGATGCGGATCGTCTTGCCCGACCGGGTCCTCGTCGCCGAACAGCTGTCGCACCACCGTCTGCCCCACCAGCGCCACGCGGCGTCGATCGAGCGCATGTCGGTGTCGGTGAAGGCTGGCCCGCTCGCCACGCGCCAGTCGCGCACCTCGAGGTAGTTCGGCGTCACGCCGTATGACCTGAGTGTTCCAGTTGTTCGAGCCGTACACGAGCTGCGAGGAGCCGGGCTGCACGGGCGCCACGCCGGCCACCGAGGGCAGCTCGGCTATGGCGCGCGCGTCGCTGCACGGTGAGCGTGGGCGCGTTGCCCGATCCGCGTGCGCACGCCCGGCGGCGGTGGAGAATCCCGACAGCACGATGAACAGGTTGCTGCCCATGGAGGCGATGGTCTGCTTGACCAGGAACTGCGCGCCCTGGCCGATGGCGAGCATCAGGATCACCGCACCCACGCCGATCACCATCCCGAGCATGGTGAGGAAGGTGCGCAGCTTGTTGGCCGCCATCGCGCGCCAGGCTTCGCGCAGGAGGTTGCCGATCATGCCGGTGCGTGCTCCTTGAAGATACGCCGCGCGGTCGCGCCATCGAAGGCGATGCGCCCGTCGACGAAGTTCACCACGCGCCGAGCGTAGCGCGCGATGTCCGCCTCGTGCGTCACCAGCACGATCGGTGATGCCCTCGCTGGCGTTGAGCGCGGAGAACAGCCCCATGATCTCGTGGCTGGTCGCCGTGTCCAGGTTGCCGGTCGGCTCGTCGGCCAGGATCAGCTTGCGGGCGGTTGACCAGCGCGCGTGCGATGGCCACGCGCTGCTGCTGGCCGCCGGAGATCTGGCTTGGCATGTGCCGCGCCGTAGCGCTCCAGCCCGACCCGCTCGAGCAGCTCGCGCGCGCGCGCTTCGCGCTCGCTCTTGCGCACCCCGGCATAGACCAGCGGCAGCGCCACGTTGTCCACGCAGAGTGGCGCGCGGCAACAGGTTGAAGCCCTGGAACACGAAGCCGATGAAGCGATTGCGCAGCGCGCGCCAGCTGGTCGGAGCGCTGAGCGCGAGGTGTCGTTGCCCTCGAGCAGGTAGCGGCCGCGCGTGGGCGTGTCCAGGCAGCCCAGGATGTTCATGAAGGTGGACTTGCCCGACCCGGACGGACCCATGACGGCGACGAACTCGCCCTGCATCGATGCGCAGGTTGACGTCCTGCAGCACCGGGCTGAGGCGCCGGCCTCGGTGTCGTATTGCTTGTACAGCGTCCTTCGACCCGTACCGACGCACGTGGTTGCTTGCCTGGTGCGGTCATCAGAACGCTCGCATGCGGAAGGGCGGCTGCGCGCCGCCCGGCTTCTGGTCGGGCTGCTTGTCCTCCACGACCACGCGGTCGCCGACCTTGAGCTCGCCGCCGAGGACCTCCGTGTAGCGTCCGTCGGAGATGCCGGTCTGCACGGCGATCGGCGTGAGCTGGTCGCCGCGCATCAGCGTACACCGTCGGGTTGCCGGCGTCTGGCGACCACGCTCGCGGCTTGCCGGGTGCGCCACGGGCTTCTGCGCTGGCCTCGGCGTTCGCGCGGGCTGAAGCGCAGCGCCGCGTTGGGCACCAGCAGCGCGTTGCTGCGCTGTTCGATGACGAAGTTGACGTAGGCCGTCATGCCCGGCATGCAGCATCGAGGTCGGGGTTGCTCACCGCTACCACCACGTCGTAGGTGACGACGTTCTGCTGGTTGATCGGGTTCAGCCGGATCTGCTTGCACCTTGCCCTCGAAGCGGCGCCCCGGGAAGGCGTCCACCGTGAAGCGCACGCTCTGGCCCAGCTGATCTTGCCGATGTCCGCTTCCGCCACGTTGGAGTCGATCTGCATACGCGACAAGTCCTGCGCGATCTGGAACAGGGTGGGCGTCTGGAAGCTCGCCGCGACCGTCTGACCGACGTCCACCTGGCGCGACACCACCACGCCGGATACGGGCGAGCGGATGATGGCTGTAGCTGAGGTTGGCGCGGTCGCGCGCGAGCTGTCCGCGCGCAGTCTGCACCTGCGCCTGCGCCGCCTCGCGCGCCTGCACCGCCGAGTCCAGGTCCTGCTTCGAGACGTACTCCAGCGCGAACAGCTCGCGCATGCGCTGCTCGTTAGCCTGGGCGAGCTTCAGGCGATGCTTCCGCATTCGCAATGTTACCCGCGCTCTGCTCGACAGCCGCGCGGAACGTTGTGGGATCGAGCTCGAGCAGCACCTGTCCGGCCTTCACCTCTGCTGTTGAAGTCCGCGTGCAGCTTTGACCACCGTCCCGGATACCTGCGTGCCGACGTTGACCAGGACTCACCGGGTTGAGCGTGCCGTTGGCGGTCACGATCTGCGTCAGATCGCCTTGTGTCACCTCCTCGAGCTGGTAGCGTCGCTCGATCGGTCTGTCGAGAGGCCTTGCCACCAGAAGCTCCAGCCCGCGAACGCGGCCGCAGCCAGCACGAGGGCCAGAGCAGACCCGCAACGCAGGTAGCCGGTGAACCTCGTCATCGCATCCGAGCCTGTCACTGCGGCTTGGTCGGTGGCGGCGTGTGCTCGGCGACCAGGCCGGGCTCGAGCACGCCGACGGCCTTGGCCAAGGTGACTTTGGCCAGGTTCCATCGATAGCGCGCCTGGATCACGCTGCAGCTGCGCACTCGCAAGCGCACTCTGAGCATTGAGCAGATCGATGATGGTCCCCACACCGGCCTTGTAGCGGGCCAGCGCCACGTTGTAGGACTCCTGCGCGCTGCCACCAGCTCGCTCGGCGGTGGTCAGCGACTGCCCCTGGGTGCGCAGAGTCCTGGTATGCGCGCCACACGTCCAGGGTGACGTCGGTGGCGAGCTGGTCGCGGGTCGCGACCTGCAGCTCCAGTTGGTCGCGTGCCTGCAGGATCTGATAGGTGTTCTGATAGCCGGTGAACAGCGGGATGCTGACCTGCAACTCCGATGATGCCGGTGGCCGGACTCGGGCCGGGGTTCGCTTGCGTTCGCGCTGACGGTGCCGAACAGGGATACGGTCGGCTTGCCGGCCGACTCCTGCACCTTGATGTTGGACTGCGCGGCGCGCACTTGAGCCTCGGCCGCAGCCAGGTCCGGACGGCTGCGCGCTTGGCCTGCGCCGATCAGTTCGTCCACCGCGCGCTCGGCGGCCTTCTGCGCTTCCAGGTCGGGCGGCTGCGCGATGTGAAGATCCCGCTCGGCCGATAAGCCCAGAGAATTGGCGAGAACCCCCCGTGCCGTAGCCGCGGTCCCTTCGAACTGCGTGCGGTTGAGCTGCGCCTGCGAGTAGGCAGTCTGGGCCTGCAGCACGTCGGCCCGCGTGGCGTTGCCCGCACGCAGGCGGGCGCGGGTGGCTTCCAGGCTGGTCAGACTAGCCTTCTCGGCGGAGATCGCGGACTGGACCGCCTCCTGCGTTGCGTAGAGCTGGTAGTAGGACTGGACCGCGTTCAGCAGCACGTTCTGCAGATGTGGAGTTGTGCGTCCAGTCGGCCGCCAGCAGCGACTGACGCGCCAGCTCCAGAGTAGCATCGCGGCCGCCGAAGTCGAACAGCAGGTAGTTGATGCTGAGGGCTCCGTTCAGTGCCGTTTGCCCGCCGGAGGCCGACACGTTCCGGTTCTCGATGCGCGAGAGCGATGCCGTGGCGTTGAGATCGGGAAGGTAGGCCGAGCGGGCTATTCCCACCTGCGCTGCTGCGACCTTGGCATTGGCCCACGTCACGCGCGTCAACGGGTTGTTGCACAGCGCGATGTCGATCGCATCCGCCAGGCGCAGTGGATCGGGGATCTTGTCCAAGCCGGCGCAGGCAGCCGCCGGACCGTTCCAGAACTGGCTCGGCGCCGCGGGCCGCAGCGCGGCGGTGCCGAACGGATCCTCCCGGTCCGCAGCGGAAGCCGAACCGGCGAGCAGCGCCAGCGTCAACAGCGCCAGGCGCAGTGGGCGTCGGACGTCGAAGACGCTAGGTGTAGAGTAAGTCACGGGCCTCATGTGGTGGCTGCCCGGTATTACAACAGCCTTACGGCAGTCTGACATGACAAATAAGAATCCGTTTTGTAACGCTCTGTAACAGGCGGGGCTCTTGCAACATCGCATTACCAGCAAGCTCCACACCGGCCGCGGCCCGAGGTATAAAGGGACCGAGACGCACCATGAACCCCCAAGACCACATCCTGATCGTCGACGACGACCGCGAGATCCGCACCCTGCTCGGCGACTATTTGCAGAAGCACGGCTACCGAACCACCGCCGTGGCCGATGGCAAAGCCATGTGGAGCGCGCTGGACAACGCGCGCGTGGACCTCATCATTCTCGACGTGATGCTGCCGGGGGACGATGGCTTCGTGCTGTGCCGCAATCTGCGGCGCGGGGAAACTGGCCCGTGATCATGCTCACGGCCAAGGGTGATGACACCGAGCGCATCGTCGGGCTCGAGCTGGGCGCCGATGACTACATGCCCAAGCCGTTCAACCCGCGCGAGCTGCTGGCGCGCATCAAGTCGGTGTTGCGCCGGCACCGAGCCGTGCCCGACAATCTGCAGCCGGAACGCGCTGACGCGCTGCGCTTCGCCGGCTGGACTCTGGATCTCGCAGTCGCGCAACCTGGTCTCGCCGCAACAAGTGGTGGTCGCGCTATCGGGTGCGGAGTTTCGCCTGCTGCGCGTGTTCCTCAGCTATCCGAACCGCGTCCTGTCGCGCGACCAGCTTATGGATCTGACCGTCGGGCGCGAGGCCGATCCTTTCGACCGCAGCGTCGACGTCCAGGTCAGCCGCCTGCGCCAGCGTCTGGGCGACGATGCACGCGAACCGGTCATCATCAAGACCGTGCGCGGGGAGGGCTACGTGCTGGCCGCCAGCGTGGAGCAGCTGTGATCGCACGCACAAGGCACATCGCCGGCGGCTCCCCTGTGGCCCAAGGCATCTGATCGCCCATGCGCCTGCGCCCCGATTCGTTGTTCGCCCGACTGGTCCTGACCTTCGTGCTGGGCATGGCGCTCACCATGCTGGTGACGCTGTGGGTCCAGCTTCCCGACCGCGAAGCCTTCGTGTTTCGCATCAGCGCATTGCGCGCCGCGTACCGCCTCGCCGATATGCTGAAGCTGATGGATCAGCTGCCGAGCTCGAGCCGCGAGAAGCTGGCTGCAATCGCCGTCGCGCGCCGCGTAGACACTACCTTGGGCGTGCCCCCTCCAGCCGCTGCGACACTCGAGCCCGGCTCGAGCGCAGCAGTCTTCCACGACCTGCTGCTCGAAGACCTCGGCCGCGACTGGCCGATCGTTGTGGAAGTGTCGCCCGCCCAGGTGCTGCCCGAGGCCGGCGGTGCCCAGCCTACGGAAGGCTTCGAGTTCAAGGGTCAAGCCCAGTTGTCCGACGGAACCTGGGTTGGCTTTCGACTGCAGGAGCCGCGGCGGCTCCCGATCTGGCCGCGGCGCCTGATCACCAACATGCTGATCATCGTCGGCGTGCTGGCGCTGCTCTCGCTCGTCGCGGTGCGCTGGGTTACGCGCCCGTTGCATCGGCTGGCGCAGGCGGCGGAGGCGCTCGGCCGCGACATCAACCGCCCGCCGCTGCGGGAGAGCGGCCCGCAGGAGGTTCGACGCGCGGCGCGCGCATTCAACGCGATGCAGGAGCGCCTGTCGCGCTACATCCGCACCCGCACCGGGATTCTCGCTGCCATGTCGCATGACCTGAAGACGCCGATCACGCGCCTGCGCCTGCGCGCCGAGCTGCTCGAGCAGCCCGAGCTGCACGACAAGTTCGTGCGCGATCTGCGCGAGATGGAGAACATGGTCAACGCCACGCTCGGTTACATGAAAGGCCTCGATGACCGCGAGCCGCTGCGGTCGATCGATATCCGCGCGCTGGTCGGAGCGCTCGCCGCGGACTCCGAGGAGCTGAGCCAGCCCGTGCATGTGCGGGGCGAGCCTGTCGGCTCCTTCTTCGGCAAACCCGAAGGGCTCAAGCGTTGCCTGCAGAACCTGCTGGACAACGCCACGCGATACGGCCGCGACGTCGAGCTGCAGATCGAAGACAGCGCCGACGCGTTAACCTTGTACGTGCGTGATCGCGGACCGGGGATCCCGGAGCGAGAGCTCGAGCGCGTGTTCGAGCCGTTCTACCGCGTCGAGGCGTCGCGCAATCCGAGCACGGGCGGCAGCGGGTTGGGCTTGTCCATCGCGCGCAACCTGGCTCAGTCCATGGGCGGCGATGTCACGCTTCGCAACCGCGAAGGCGGCGGCCTCGAAGCAAAGGTGGTGCTGCCCCGGGCGGGGGCAGCCGTGCCTGCATCGGCGGTCTCCCCGGGAGATGGGGTTACAGGTGCGGGCCAATCCGCGCTAAACGCGCCGCACCCGTGATACGGGATCTGGCGGCGACGCAGGATGGATGGCACGATGATTCGCATGAGAGAACTCGCTCTCGCCCTGATTGGGTTGGTGGTTGCGCCGGTGCTGCCCGATTCGACAATCGGCAAGCCGGTCGAACAGGCGGGCGTCCAATAGCGGATTCTCTCCGCTCATGCACCAGTGGTACCCACAGGCGCCAGCACCTGCAGCGTTGTGCGCACGACGAACGGCTTGACGCGCTCCCGGTAAGCCTTCATGTGAGGCGCGACGAGGTGCGCGTTCAGTTGCTCCAGCCCTGACCACTTCTCCACTATCGTTGCCACGTCCGGACGCATCGGCACCTGAACCGGGATCGTCGTCGCCAAATCCACGGCAGCGCCGTACTCGATGCAGCCTACTTCCGCCTTGACCTTGGGTACGACCTGGGCGAACTCGTCGAGAAAGCTCTGACGTTTGCCGGGCTGAAGTTCGACCGTTGCGATGACGTGGATCATCTCGCTCCTCCTCGCTAAATGCAGTGTTGAACAGTGTTTGTGTTCGCGTGCGGCCGTTACGACGCGCAGGCCCCATCAGGCCAGGCGCGACGCTCGTCGGTGAGCCCCGTCTCAGCGCTTGCCGGAGCGCATCAGCAACCCAAGCGCCGCGCTGGCGAGCCCGAAAATGCAGGCGACCAGCACGATCTTCGTCGCCAGCTCCCCAAGCGAGTCGCGCGGAATAACATCGAGCACGACGAGTACACCCAGCAGCGCCAGCAGAACGATCGCAACGATCGCGGTGAGCTTCAGAACGCCGACGAGCCCCGAACGGCTCGTGCCGGTTTGGTCGGGATCCTGTGTCATGGGTCTTCGTCCTCTCTGGAAACGTGGCACGCCTGGCGACCGAACGACCGGCGCAGTGTACAGCGGTTCGCCCAGGATTTCCCCCATATTGACGGCGGGAGGCGGCATCGGAGAGTATGACGGCGGCCACATATGCCGCTCGCCATCCGAGCGTCCCCATGAGCGCCCCTGTCCAGCCGGCAGCACCCGATCCGCCGCCGCGCTCCCCGCGCGTGGTGTTCTTCACCCTCGTCGCGCTGCTGCTCGTGGTGCTGTGGCTGGTGCTATTGGTGTTCCGGCCTTTCTTTATCACGCTGGGGTTGGCCATAGGCCTCACCCTGCTGCTCAAGCCGATGCACCTGCGCCTGACCGGCTGGCTGCGCGGGCGAGACTGGGCCGCGGCGCTGCTGATCGTGATGGGGGTGACCGTCGTGATCCTCATCCCGGTGCTGGCGATCCTGGCCGCGATCGCCAGCCAGGCGCTGTCATTCTACGAATGGGTAATGCCGCGTTTGACCCCCATTCAGCTGGAAGAGCTCTGGAGTCAAAGTCTTCCTCCCCAGCTCGAATCGCTGAAGCAGCTTTCCGCGTTCGCACAAGGCCGGCTTGCGGACTTCGTCACCGCCGCCCTGTCGCGCCTGGCGGGGGCGGCCAACAGTCTGATCCAGGGGGCGGTGACGGGGTTGTCTGCGGCAGCGTTCGAGATCGTTCTGATGCTGATCATGCTGTATTTCTTTCTGCGCGACGGCCCCCAGTTCCGCGCGCAGATCCGGCGCGTATCGCCGCTATCGAAAGCCCAGGCCGACGAAGTGATTCACCAGGTGGCGGGCACGATGCGCGGCGCGCTGTCTGCGCTGTTGCTGGTCCCGATCATTCAAGGCGCGTTGGCGACGGTGGGTTACTGGGTGATGGGCGTCCCCAACGCGCTGCTCTGGGGCGGAATCACGACGCTGGTCGCATTCCTGCCGCTGATAGGCACGCCGTTGGTGTGGGTGCCCATTTGCATCTACCTCGCGGTCCAGGGCGAGGTCTGGCAGTGCGTCGTGCTTGCCGTCTATTGCGCTGTGGTCGTCAGCGCCATCGACAACGTGCTCCGACCCTGGATCATGAAAGGCTCCACGAACATCCACCCGCTCTGGAGCTTCCTCGCTATCCTCGGCGGGCTCGTCAGCTTCGGGGCGCTCGGCCTTCTGGTGGGGCCGCTGATCTTGTCGCTGGGTGTCTCGGCGCTGCGGATCTACGAGATGGACGTGCTGCGTGGCGCACCGTCCGGGATTGAACCACTCCCGCCGCAGCAAGCCCCAGCCGCTGCGTCCGTGGACAAGGTGCGGATGTGAGGGGCGCGGCTACTGAACCACGCCCAGATGCCCATTGTGACTCCCCATGTACCAGAGCCTGCCGTTGGCATCCACGATCATCTTGCGGATACCCACGTTGTCCGAAGGCAGCTTGATCACGCGCATCTCGCCTGACGCGGGGTTCAGGCGCACGACGGTGTCGGTGTTGATCTCGTTGGCCCACACCATGCCTGCACCGTCGATGGTCACCGCGTAGGGTCCGCCGCGCGGACCCGCGGGCAGTTCGTATTCGCGAATCTTCTTCGCCGTCGACCGGATCGAAGTGCAGCAGCTTGCCGTTGCCAAAGAGCGTGACCCATAGCGTTCCGTCCGGTGCCGTGGCCATCCGCCGCGGTGCGCTGCCGGCGCCGGTGTCGAACTCGCTCATCTGTCCAGTGGCCGGATCGAGCTTGCCGAGCTTGTTTGCGCCCATGCGGCAGAACCACACGTTGCCTTGGGCGTCGAGCGCGATGCCGTAGGGGTTGCCGCTCGACTTGTACTCGGTGATCTTGCCGGTGCCGATGTCGAGCCGACCCACGCGCCCACCGCCCTGCACCGTGAACCAGAGCGTGCCTTTGCCGTCGCTCACCACCGTGTGCGGGTCGCCGCCAGAGGGCGCCTTGTGCTCGGTGACCTTGCCGGTCCTGGGATCCAGATGCCCGATGGTGCCGTTGCCGTTGCCCGTGTACCAAACGGTGCCGTCTGCGTCCACCAGCAGCCCGTGCGGATGCGCGCCGCTGGGTAGGTCCCATTCCTTGAAGGTCTGGGTCTGCGGGTCGAAGCGCGCGATCTTGTTCCCGTGCATCACCGCGATGTAGATGCTGCCGTCGGGTGCGGCGGCGGGATCGCGCGCGAACTGAGGCGTGGGCACGTTCCACTCTTGCACCTTGCCAGAGAAGTTCGGATTGACGCCCGGCGTAACGGTGTAATTCGAGCCACCCGCCCACGCGGCGCCGAGCCCTGCGCACAGCGCGGCAACGGTGCACGCGCAACGAAAAAGCACGCTCATGGTGCACCTCCTCGCCTCACGTAAATCTTGAATACATGTTTGCATGCACGGTCTTTCAATGAGATAACTGACCAAGTATCGCTCTAATTGCCCTCGCGTACGCTTCTTGCAAACGGCGCTACACGAGGACGGTGCGGCCCGGCCATGAGTCCGTCATGCCGCGCATCGTTGGGGAGAGACCATGACTACCGCAAGCTCCGCTGCGCCCCGTTGGTGGGTGCCCGGCGATTGGAACGCATTCTTCGGTTTCGGCACCAACATTCTGGTCAACCTGCTCGTGCTGACGGGCCTGATGCGCTTCGTGCTGCACATGCCGGACGAGCTGGTGTTCGGACGCATCCTGCCGGCCACCGGACTGATGCTGTGCTTGAGCACGGTGTACTACGCATGGCTCGCATACAGCCTCGCGAAGCGCACGGGGCGAACTGATGTGTGCGCTCTACCCTCGGGCGTGAGCGTGCCGCACATGTTCGTGGTCACCTTCGTGATCATGCTGCCGATCACGATCAAGACCGGCGATCCGATCAAGGGCTGGGAAGCGGGGCTGACGTGGGTCTTCATCCAGAGCTTCGTGCTGATGATCGGCGGCTATCTCGGGCCCTACATCCGCAAGGTTACTCCGCGCGCCGCGTTGCTGGGCACGCTGGCTGGTGTGTCGATCGCGTTCATCTCGATGCGCCCGGCGCTCGAGATGTTCATGACGCCGGTGATCGGGATCGTCTGCTTCGCGATCATACTGGTGAGCTGGTTCGGCGGCGTGCGCTACTTCCGCGGCATTCCGGCCGGCCTCGTCGCCATCGCGGTGGGCTCCATCATCGCCTGGGGCTCCACCGCGCTGGGCCTCAACTATGGCGGGATGAGCCTCGAGAACCTCGGAAGCTCCTTCTCGAGCTTCGGATTCTCGCTTCCCTTGCCAGCCTTCGGCCATGTGTTCTCCGGCTTCGAGTTCCTCGGCGTGATCCTCGTGACCGCGATCCCGTTCGGCATCTACGACCTGGTCGAGGCCTTGGACAACGTCGAGAGCGCATCGGTTGCCGGGGACAGCTACCCGACGACGCGGGTGCTGACCGCCGACGGCGTCATCAGTTTGATCGGCTGTCTGATGGGCAATCCCTTCATCAACGCCGTGTACATCGGCCATCCCGGGTGGAAGGCGATGGGCGGCCGCATCGGCTACTCGGCTGCCACGGGCGTCGTCGTGATTCTGCTGTGTGTGCTGGGCATCGTCTCGGTCATGATGGCGTTGATCCCGGTGGTCGCCATCTCGCCCATCCTGCTCTACATCGGCATGCTGATCGGGTCCCAGGCGTTCCAGGAGACGCCCAAGAGCCACGCGCCGGCGATCATTCTCGGGCTCGTCCCGCACGTGGCCGCCTGGGGCAAGCTGCAGATCGACAACGCCCTGGGCGCCGCCGGTACGACCGCGGCCGCAGTCGGCTTCGACAAGCTGGGGCAGGTCGGAATTCTGTATAAAGGCCTCGCGGTGATGGGCGGCGGCGCAATCCTCGGCGGACTGATGTTGTGCGCGATCGCCGTGTTCGTGATCGAGCGGGAGTTCACGAAGGCCGCGGTGTTCTCGCTGGTGGGAGCGGCCTTGACGTTCTTCGGCTTCATCCACGGCGAGGCGATCGGCGTCGGCCAGACACCGCTGGTCGCAATCAGCTACCTGGGTGTCGCCGTGATCTTGTTCGGCTGCGCCAAGTATGCCGCCGTAGCACCGAAGCCGGCAGAGACAGCGGGACACGAACAGCTGCACCCGGTGTCCAGCTCGGTCAGTTGAGGGACACGACATGGCTCGCAAGTCGATGGCCGCCGAGCCCTATGAGCTCGAGCTCGATCCCGCAACCACGGCGCTGCTCATCATCGACATGCAGCGCGACTTCGTGATGCCGGGTGGGTTCGGCGAGGCGCTGGGCAACGACGTGACGCCGCTGCAGGCCACCGTCGCGCCGACCGGGCGTGCTCGAGGCCGCGCGCAAGATGGGAATGCTGGTGATCCACACGCGCGAAGGGCATCGGCGCCGACCTGAGCGACTGCCCGCCCAGCAAGCTCGTGCGCGGGCAAGGGCAAGACGCGCATCGGCGATCCCGGACCGATGGGCCGCATCCTCGTGCGCGGGGAGGTCGGCCACGACATCGTGCCCGAGCTTTATCCCAAGCCGGGCGAGAGTCGTGATCGACAAGCCGGGCAAGGGCGCGTTCTTGCCACCGACCTCGAGCTGGTCTTGCGCGACCACGGGATCGAGACCCTGATCGTCTGCGGCGTGACCACGGAGGTGTGCGTCAATACCACGGTGCGCGAGGCGAACGACCGCGGCTATCGAGTGCGTCGTGCTGTCCGACTGCGTGGGCTCGTATTTCCCCGAGTTCCAGAAGGCCGCGCTGGCCATGATCAAGGCCCAGGGCGGCATCTTCGGCTGGGTGTCCGACTCCAAGCGCGCGATCGCGGCGCTGTTGGCCTGAACTTCGGCCCCCGTCCCCGCGAGCTGGGGAGGGCGAGTGAGGGGGTGACGATTCTCCGCGCCCGGGTCCGGCCGTGGTCCGGTTGTCTCCACCGCCGCGAGATGTTTCAATCTCGCCATTCAACGGCCGGGCGGAGCCCGCATGGAAAGCTACATCGTCGATTGGCTCAACCTCGGCGTGCGCTGGTTGCACTTCATCGCCGGGATAGCCTGGATCGGCGCTTCGCTCTACTTCGTCTGGCTCGATAACCACCTGGTGCCGCCGCGCGACCCGCTCGATCGGACGCGGGGCGTGTACGGCGAGGTGTGGTCGGTGCACGGTGGAGGCTTCTACCGCGCCCAGAAGTACCTGCTCGGGCCAAAGGGCGAGCCGCTCAGCGACAACCTCCACTGGTTCAAGTGGGAGGCGTACGTCACCTGGCTGTCCGGGATGGCGCTGCTCGCCATCATCTACTGGTGGGGCGCGAGCGCGTATCTCGTCGACCGCTCGGTGCTGGATCTGTCGGTCCCTGCCGCCATCGCGATCTCAGCCGCCTCGCTGGTCGTCGGCTGGCTGGTCTACGATGCGCTGTGCCGGTTGGTGAAGAACGAGCTTGCGCTCGGCGTGATCCTGTATGTGCTGACCGTCCTCGCGGCATGGGGTTACAGCCACGTCTTCGGCGCCCGCGCGGCCTACATTCACGTTGGCGCGCTGATCGGGACAATCATGGTGTGGAACGTGTACTTCCACATCATCCCCGGGCAGCGCAAGATGGTGGAGGCGATCCGGGCAGGCCGCGAACCGGATCCGCGCTTCGGCATGATCGGGAAGCAGCGCAGCGTGCACAACACCTACTTCACGCTGCCGGTGCTGTTCACCATGATCAGCAACCACTTTCCGATGACATTCGGACACCGGTACGCCTGGGCCGTGCTCGCGGTAATCATGCTGGCCGGCGCTCTGATCCGGCAGTACTTCGTGCTACGGCACAGCGGCAAGAACGCTCTGGCTCTACCGGCGATCGCGGTGGTGCTGCTGGCCGGCCTGGTGATCTGGCTGGCGCCTGCGCGCGGTCCCGCAAGCGCTGGTGCGAATGAAGTGACGTTCACCGAGGTGCGGCCGATCATCGCCCAGCGCTGCGCGGTCTGCCACGCGGAGAGACCCAGCTTCGCCGGCTTCCAGCAGCCCCCCGCTGGGGTTATGCTCGATACCCCGGAGCGGATCCATGCGGCTGCTCCACGCATCCAGCAGCAAGCCGTGAGCACGCAAGCGATGCCGCTCGGCAACCTCACCCAGATGACCGACGAGGAACGCACGCGGGTCGCCCGATGGCTGGCGCGCGGCGCGCCGGTCGACTGATATGCCCAAGTCGACTGATATCCCCAGTCGACTGATATGCCCAGTCGACCGATATGCCCAGGTGACTGATATCCTAGGCGTTCGAGACTCATCCACCGAGCGCGCCATGCCGACCCTCACCCTCGACCGCGTCAACGCGATGACGCCGCAGGCCTTCTTGGCCGCGTTGGGCGGCGTGTTCGAGCACTCGCCGTGGATTGCACAGGGCGCCTTCGCGGCGCGTCCGTTCGCGAGCATCACCGCGCTGCACGCGGCGATGGTGGATGCGGTGAAGCGAGCGCCGCGCGAGTCACAGGTCGCGCTCCTCACCGCGCATCCCGAGCTTGCCGGGAAAGAGGCGCAGGCCGGCGCGCTGACGAGAAGCTCGACCACCGAGCAGGCGGGTGCGGGCTTGAACGCGCTCAACCGGGAGGAGATGGAAGCGATCGCGCGCTGGAACAGACAATACCGGGAGAAGTTCGGCTTCCCCTTCATCATCGCCGTGCGCCAGCACGGCAAGGCGTCCATGTTCAGCGAGTTTCAGCGCCGGCTGGCCAATGACTTCGAGACGGAGCTGGCCACCTGCCTCGAGCAGGTGTTCACGATCGCGCGGCTGCGGCTCGAGGACTTGGTCGCAGCAGAACCCCGGAGCGCGTCATGACCACCGGAGCTGGCAAGCTCACCACGCACGTCCTGGATTCGGCGAACGGGTGCCCGGCCGCCGGGATGAAGATCGAGTTCGCCGTCCTGGAGAACGGCGCCTGGGTGGACTTGAAGGTGCTCCACACCAACGCCGACGGTCGGACCGACACGCCGCTGCTGACTGCGGGCGAGATGCGCGAGGGCGAGTTCAGGCTCCTGTTCCACGTCGCCGAGTACTTCCGCGCGAAGGGGGCCCGGCTTCCAGATCCGCCGTTCCTCGATTGCGTGCCGGTGCGCTTCGGCATCGCCGACCCGTCCGTGCACTACCACGTGCCCTTGCTGTGCAGCCCGTGGAGCTACTCGACCTACCGCGGTAGCTGAACGCAGCCTCGCACAAACCCGAAGCGGTCAGCGGTTTTTCCACTCCGGCGGGCGCTTGCCGATGAAGGCGTCGATGCCTTCGCCCGCGTCCTCGGCCATCATATTGCAGGCCATCTCCTCGGCCGCGTACTGGTAGGCGCCCTCCAGTCCCATCTCCAGGTGCTTGTAGAACATGCGCTTGCCGATGGTCACGGCGACGGAGGATTTGCCGACAATCTTTTGCGCCAGCTCATTGACGGCGGCGTCGAGCTGCTGGGCCGGAACGGCGCGGTTGACGAGCCCCCGCTGCACGGCAGTGTGCGCGTCGATGAAATCGCCGGTGAGCAGCATCTCCATCGCCTGTTTGCGCAGCAGGTTGCGCGCCAGCGGGACGCTGGGCGTCGAGCAGAACAGCCCCACGTTGATCCCGGAGACGGCGAACGTCGCGTTGTCCGAGGCGATGGCGAGGTCGCATTGCGCGACCAGCTGACAGCCGGCAGCCGTGGCGATGCCGTGCACGCGCGCGATGACCGGCTGGGGGATGCGCGTGATGCTCAGCATGACGTTGCTGCATTGCGCGAACAGCTTCTGGTAGTACGCCTTGCGCGGATTGGAGCGCATCTGCTTGAGGTCGTGCCCGGCGCAGAAGGCCGGACCGTTGCCGGCGATCACCACTACCCGCACCGACTCATCCTTTGCGATGGCATCGAGCGCGGATTGCAGCTCGGCGAGCAGTTGCTCCGATAGCGCGTTGTAGTGCTTGGGGCGGTTCAGCGTGAGCGTGGCGATGCCCCCGGCGTCGTGGCGCAGCAGAAGCTTTTCCTCGACGGGAGTGGCGAGCGTGGTGGCCATGGCAATACTCTCCTTCGATTCCGTTGCGGCCATTATAGTCGGCGCCGGTGCGGCCCGCCGCGACGCAGCGTTTCCTGGAAAGCGTCATTCCGGCAAGCGGAGCGCAAGTCGGAATGACACCCCCGCAGATTCGCGTCTAGAATGCGACTGGAGGAGACCCTGCGGTGATCGAATGACAATCAGCACGCTGGCCGAATACTTTGCCTGCGGCCACGCCGCCAGCGCCAGCTGGCGGGCGGCGGCGGAGGCCGCGCTGGCCCAGTGCGGTTCGGGAGTGCGCGGCGCCACCCTGGGGTTCGTCTACGTGACCGACGCGTTCGCCGACGATTACGGCGACATCGTCGAGTTCCTGCGGCGTCGCACCGGCATTGCGCACTGGGTCGGTACGGTGGGCCTGGGCGTCTGCGCCAGCGCGCGCGAGTACCTGGATGAGCCGGCGATTGCGCTGCTGTGCTGCAGCTTCCGGGAGGACGCCTTCCGCATCTTCTCCGGCCTCAAGGCGCCGCGCGACGTGGCCAAGGTAAGGCTGCAGTGGGGCGACGCGCCGGCCGCCTTCGCCATCGTGCACGCCGACCCGGCAACACCGTCCTTGACGTCGCTGGTGCGGGAGTTTGCTGCGCGCACCGACAGCGGCTTCATCGTCGGGGGTCTGACCAGCTCGCGCGGGCGAGCGGTGCAGTATGCCGACGGGGTGACCGAGGGCGGGCTGTCCGGGGTGATCTTCTCGGACGAAGTCGTGATCGCCACGCGCCTCACGCAGGGCTGCGCGCCGGTCGGCCCCAAGCACGTGGTCACCGACGCACGTCAAAACATCATCGTCAGCCTGGACGGGCGGCCGGCACTCGACGTGTTCCGCGAGGACATCGGTACCGAGCTCTCCAGCAACCTCACCTTGGTGGCCGGGCGGATCTTCGCCGCACTTCCCATCGAAGGCAGCGATACGGGGGACTACCTGGTGCGCAACCTCGTCGGGCTCGACATCGGCCACAAGCTGTTGGCCGTGGGCGAGGCAGTGCGCCCTGGCCGCAGCATCATGTTCTGCCGGCGCGACCGCGGCACCGCCAGCGACGATCTCGACCGCATGCTGACCAGCATTCGCAGCGGGTTGTTCCGTGAGCCTAAGGGAGGGGTGTACTTCTCCTGCGTGGGGCGCGGCGCCAGCCTGTTCGGCGAGAACTCGGAGGAGCTGCGCATCATCCGCGACCGGCTCGGGCGAAGTGCCGATTGTGGGCTTCTTCTGCAATGGCGAGATCTCCCACAACCGGCTGTACGGGTACACCGGGGTCCTGACGCTGTTCATGTGATGTGAGTCATGCGCCACCTCGGGTTCACCTGGCTCGATTTGGTTGCGTTGCTCTGGTTTTTCACGAATCACGAGTCACGAGCCACCCATAGCGAACAACGAGCCACCAATGAAAAACTCCCTCGCTGAACTATTGCGCGCCTCAGCCGCGTCCCGCCGCTACCCCTTTTTGGAGCGCGCCGACTACTGGGAAGAGCGGCTGATGCTGCACCTCAAGGACTTGGATAGCCTGCTGGAGGCGCCCGCGTCGGGTGACATGCTGCTCATGCCTCCGAAGGCGAAGCTGGAGGTGGTGCCACCGCCTTCCTCCACTGCAGCCGCAACGCCGACAGACTCGACAGATCTGGGTTTCGCCTCCGCGGCGGAGATCGCGGCGCGCGTGCGCCGGCGCGAGCTCTCCCCGTTCGAGGTGGCGCGCGCGATCGTCGAGCGTGCCGACGCGCACCGCTCGCTCAACGCCTTCATCACGCTGCGGCCGGAAGCGGTCCTGCGCGAGGCGCGCCAACTCGAGGATCGGGTGCAGTCGGGCGAGGACTTGGGGCCGCTCGCGGGCGTGCCGGTGGCGGTCAAAGATCTCATGCACGTGAAGGGCTATCCCTTTACTTGCGGCACCAAGGCGTTGCCCGGGGACGAAGCGACGAACGACGCCGAGGTAGTGGCAAAGTTGCGTGCGGCAGGGGCGCTGATCGTGGGCACCACCAACTTGCACGAGCTCGCCTACGGTGTGACCAGCGCCAACCCGCACTTTAGTCACGTCGCGAATCCAACCGCGCCGGGCCACATCCCGGGCGGATCCAGCGGGGGGTCCGGCGCCGCCGTTGCCGCGGGGCTCGCTGCGATCGCAGTGGGTACCGATACCGGCGGATCGATCCGAATCCCCGCTGCCTGCTGCGGCATCGTCGGCTTCAAGGGCACGCACGAGGCCGTTAGTCGCGCCGGCGTGTGGCCGCTCTCCGACACGCTGGACCACATCGGGCCGTTGACGCGCAGCGTGGCCGACGCGGCGTTGGGCTTCGAGGTGATGGCCGGCCTGCCGGCGGGCTGCATCGGCTCCAAGAGCATCGAGCGCCCGCGCCTGATCAAGCCGATGCCGTATTTCTTCGAACACCTCGACGGGGCCATTCGGCAGCGCATCGAGGCCGTGCTGCGCAAGCTCACCGGCGCGGGCGCAACGCTGGAGGAGCGGCGCGTCGAGGGCGTCCAATACGCCCCCGCGGCGCAGTTCGTTACCATCGCCGCCGACGGCTGCCAATCCAACTGGGCGTTGCTCACCGGCCGGGGCGAGCGCATCGGCGCGGAGGTTCGCGTGCGGTTGGAGGTCGGCCAGTTCATCGCCGCTATCGACTACGTCAAGGCGCAGCGGCTGCGCCGGCAGATCCGTGACAGCATGATCGCGGCGTTGAAGGATGCCGACGTGTTTGCGCTGCCCACGCTGCCGCTGTCGATCCCGAAGCAGGGACTGAGCGTCATCGAGTTTGCCGGCCGCAAGATGCCGCTGCCCGGTGCCGTAACCCGCCTCTGCGGTCCGTTCAACTCGTCCGGCATGCCGGCGCTCAGCATCCCCTGCGGCACGGACAGCAAGGGATTACCCGTGTCGCTTCAGCTTGTCGGCCGTCCCGGCGCCGACGCGACTGTGCTGGCGGTCGGGAAGTGGGCCGAGACGGTGCTGGCCGAGTGAGGTCGCCAGCGCCACGCACTCCTAGCGCTGCCCCCCAAGGCGCCCTGTCGACATGGGCCTGCCCCCTGCGTATGCTGTTTTGCTTGAGCTGGAGGTTGATCTGCAGAGGCCAATAGCTTGGGTTCCCGGAGCTGGAGTCAGGGAGTTCCCTTAGGAAGCGTTTGTCCCTTCAATCCCGCTTACTGCTTTGTTTATCCGCGACCTCTCTTGAACCGGCTCCGTTTTATTCGTCAACTTGAGGATTTTTTCGACCTCATTCGGAGGTCGACTTCTAGTTAGAAGTCGCAGGCCTCAATGGCCACGAACACATTCGTAGAGATCAACTTACCGGAGGCCGCTGAACTCGCGGATCTCACAGGAATTCTCTATGACTTGGCAAGCGCACGTGGCATGGCGCAGCTCCTCGTCAAGGTGCTTGACGATGAGAAATTGCGGGGAGACTTCATTGACCCGCTATCGACAGCCATTCTCGTCCGTTATAGTCGCCCCTTTGTGACCGGAGTTCGCAAATCGCTTGGCGAGGAAGCGCTCAAGGCCCTCGATGCGCAACAGAGGAAAAAGCACGAACGTCTTCGCGCGTTCCGCGACAAGCATATTGCGCACTCAGTAAACGCATTCGAGGAAAACCAGCCCGTCGCTCGATATTGGGTCGAACGGGTTAAGGACGAAGGCATTACGTCGGTCGAGTGCAATCACAGCCGAATTATCGGGTTGAGCTCAGCCGACCTCGAGGATGTAATTGAGCTGAGTACCGCTATGCTTTCGTACGTTGAAGGTCGGCTAAGGGACGAGAAGGCGAAGGTCCTTGAGACCGTTCGCCAGCTTCCCGTCGAGCAGATCCTAGCCCAGCCGCAGTCGGGCCCAGCGCTTCCAGATCTGTCGAAGATCGATAGGAGTCGCAAGCGGTGACGACTTCTAACCAGGGGCTCGAGGGGAGCGCCGAACAGCGGGCCCGCTGTTCGGTTCCCGTCGTGCTTCGCGCGCCGGCGCCCCCTCAGCCCCGGCGTTAGGCGGCACGCATGGCGGAACAACTATGCTGCGGGCGGTGGTTGCCTTTCCACACGCGGCAAAGCTGCATCAATACAAGCCCAACGCGGCGCACTGGAGGTCCAGATCGTCATTGCCGGGTTGGCAAGATTTGGATCGTCGAAACTCCCAGCCCGAACGAAGATCAAATGCGGTCTTGCCTCAGCCTCGCTAAAGAGCGGAGTGCCGCAATTGGGGCAAAACCGGCGATGCATTCGACTGCCACTGTCCGCCACACTGGAGAAGTCGCTCGTTTTCCCTACGATCTTGAACGTTGCGGTGCGAAAGCAAGCGCCAACCGTTCCGCTGCCTGCACCCAAGTATTGGCAATCGCGGCACCAGCACACCCGCGTGGTGATTGGCGGTTCCGCGCTCTCCCAGCGAACCGCACCGCAAAGACACCTGCCTGTCACTGTCATTGGGCTCTCCAAGGTGAGGAACGAGGGCTTACTTCTCCGCGGATCGTACGCTGGCCCGCTTGCTCAAATCCAACAATGCCGCTTAACCCTTCGCTGCAGCCGACCTGCTACAGCTGGCTCCGCCAGCCTTCGCAGGCGGCTGAGCTCAAACGTTCGGCGTCACAACGCGCCATAACGACCCGACCATTCATGGTGTAACGCATGAGAGCACAAGCACACGAGCGCTTCTCGTCGGAGGTCACACTCACTCCCGCGATAGTTGCCGAGTACGCGCATGCCGTCGGCGATACTAATCCGATTCACCATGACCCCGAGGTCGCGGCATCAAGTCGCTATGGCCGTCTCATCGCTAGCGGAACACACACGACCGCCCTTCTGCTTGGACTGACCGCATCACACTTCTCAAAGAAAGGATCGATGCTCGGTCTGGAGTTCTGGGTTCGCTTTCGCCGACCCGTCTTCGCGGACGAGAGGATCAAACTGGAGTGGCTGGTGATAAAGGTTACCCCTAACGCGAAGCTCAAGGGTGACGTCGTTGAGCTTCGAGGTCGCATAAAGGGCGAGAACGGAGAAACTGCCTTAGGTGCCAAGGGGCGTGTCTTAGTTACGGAGCGGCTTTAGCCGCACCTGTAGACACATGACGCCGAACCAGGCAATCGAGGGGAGTGCTGAACAGCGTTGCTGTTCAGTACCCTCGTCGCTTCGCTCCTTGGCGCCACCTCATTGCCGGCGTTAGGCTTCTGCTTTGGACCCACTAGCTCAGCAAACACTCACAGTTCTTGAGAATGCGTTTCGGCGACTTGAGCAACAGGTGCCGCCGCCACGAATCGTGAGCATTGACGGTCAGATGGCGGTCCGTTACGAGGAACAACTAATCGAGCAAGCCCTCATTCAGAAGCTTGCGCGATACATCAGTTCTCTTGATGCAACCTACGTGCTTCTTCAGCACGGATTCTTGCAAGAGCAAGGAGTACTTCAAAGAACCCTTGATGAAATTAGCGAAGACATAACGTTCTTGGCTGTCGCAATAACTAACGATGCACCCACCGATCTCCACAAACGCTACCTCAGCGCATTTTGGTCCGAGGAATTTGCGGACAGCGCCAATCCAGTTGAATCACTGATCGATCGCGACATGGTTCCGCGAAAGAAGATACGGGCGTATGTTTCTAGAATCTTGGAACCTACCCCAAATCCTTCACGCGATCTCGCCGTATCAAAGACAATAAGCAAAGCCTATTCTGGATTCGTTCACAGTGCCTCTCCGCATCTTATGGAAATGTGCATTGGCGACCCGCCGAAGTTTCGTGTGCGTGGAATGCTGGAAACACCAAGAGTGGAGGATCATGACTTCGACGTCTGGAATTATTTCTATCGTGGCCTCGTTAGCGCCACTATCGTCGCGAAGGCGTTTGGGGATGCTTCCCTGGTTAAAGCGCTGCTCGAATATAGTTTCAAGTTTCAGCAGCAATGCGGGAGGGAGTTTGGTGCTAAGCCACCCGAAGCCTAACCCTCAGTTCCAGGTGAGCGCCGAGCGGCGGCGCCGCTCGGTGACCCGTCGCGCTTCGCGCACCGGCGCCCCCTGAACTGCGACGTTAGGCGGCTTGAAATGGGCGCTCTTGCGATCATCAAAGGATGGTGGAGGAACACCAAGGACCTACCCTTTCCATTAGACATGCTTTGCCAGGGCGCAATGATCGCAGGGCCCATTCTGTTTGTGTTCCTGGTGCTACCGATCGTCGACTGGACAATCAACGGTCGTCAAATGTCGTACGCTGAACTTTGGAAGTCGGGTGCTGGTCTTGCATTCGGACTATTTCTTTTCCTAATCATGATCGGCGCTTGGGGTTTGGCGGCGCGCAATCTCAGGAGCCGCTGGGCGCTCGTCGCTGCGCCAATCGCACCATACATCGCATCGGTACCATTCCTTAACTCCGGGCTGCTTTCGACAGAAGACCTTTGGTTTGGCATCCTCGGCGGCTTGTTGATGGCCGCAATCACGTACGCATGCCTATTTCACGTACCTGCCGTTCGTCGCTATTTCGCTGGTGGCCCGGATGCTCATGACCGTCAATCCGCCTAACAGCACGCCCCACCCGGACGCGCACGCGAGCGCCGCGCTGTGCCAGCGTTGGTGGGCGCGCGCCGGTGGGCGTGGACGTTGGGCGTACACTCCTCACAGGGAGATCAATGCCGACCAATGATCAATTCAGCGAGGAAGTCGTCAGTCTTGCGGATGAGGAATTGATTGACCGCTTGCGCTCAGGGAATCTGACGGAGGTGGCTGCAGACATCGTTCGTCAAGAACTCGCCGCGAGGGATATAGATGTAGCGAGTGCGCTGGCTCAGCCCGCTCAAGGCGCCCCTCCGCCTCTCCGCATTTCTGTCGCTACCCGAGGAAGATTCGTTGCTTTCTTGGGGCGTGCTTCGCGGTTTCCACTGCGGGCCGTCTTGGGCGCCGAACCGCTTTGGGCGGTCATCGTGTTCGGGGGAATACTTTTCTTTCTCCTGTTCAAGTTGATCGTGTACGGTCTCACGCAGTTGCTGGCCGTAAGGCCTATGCCGCCGTATGCACTTCCGCTCGCTTACGCTGCAATGGCTCTCATCGCGCTGGCGATGACTTGGTTTGCATTGGCGCTCTGGCGCAGCGCGAGGCGAGCGAAATCTTCTTTTTGGAAAATTGCAGTCCGCGTACTTGCGGTGCTAGTTGCGCTGAATGCTGTGTTCGGAACTCTGGGTGGAATGCGTGTAATGCAAAAGTATTTCAATTCCCCTCCGGCGAGCGTTATGGATTCCATTCCAAAACAGTGAAGGATCAGTGCTTTTGGCAGTAGTGGTACGTTGGGCATCACGGATGTCTGTGAGCGCGGTGGAGACAGCCCAGGCTCTAAGGCTCGTACACTGATCGCCCGACGGAGTAGACTAGTTAGCGCGCCGCGATACAAGAAGGGATAGGGAATCAGCTGTTCGGCTGCTCCTACGCTGTACCTTTGGGCCGCAGGCCCGCTCTTTCGGTACCTACCTGTACCACTCTGCAAGCCAGTCAACGACTCGTGCGCTGCACGCACTGACTGCCGTGCGCAGTTCATTTCTATGGGGGAAGCCATGAAGCGATCGATTGTTGCGCTGCTCGCTTTGACTATTGGGGGATTCGGTGGTGGGGTCTGGGCAGGACCCGCGGAGGAAGTTGCCCAGATCGCCACGCCGAGGTTGCAGGCCCTACAAGACGGAAACCTGGATGCGTATATGGCTGCGTTCGCCGATAACGCCGTGTTCCAGTCCGCGCTGTCGGCATTCCGCGTCGAGGGCAAGGAGGCAATACGAGCACATTTCACGGAATTGTTTGGTATATACCCAAAGCGTCGCGTCCTGCCCCGGCAGTCGACCACGCGCGTGTACAACGATGATTTGGTGATTACGAACAGCTATTCGGTCCTCTACTTGACCAACCAACAGGGGCAGGTGGTGACCTACCCGCTGCGAAGTAGCGTGGTTTGGGCAAAGATCGGAGGACGGTGGCAGATCGTCGATCAGCACGGCTCGCGGCTACCGGTCGCACCGTAGGCCGACTCGGCACTCGGCGCTGTACCTCAGCCCGAACGCGTGCCGCCCAACAACCAGTTCCACCGGGGCGTTAGGTGGCCCACCGCTGGGCCGTCCCACTGACCAAGCAGCGAGGAATGTAGTGTCGAAACTCCGCGTCCAAAGCTTCGCGATTTCCATCGACGGCTACGGTGCTGGGCCGAACCAAGATCTCCAGAATCCGCTCGGCGTCAGGGGCCCTGAGTTGATGGAGTGGTTCTTCCACACACGCGTATGGCGGAGGATGCACGGCCATGACGATGGAGAGACGGGAGTCGATAACGGAATTGCGGAGCAAGGCTTTGCCGGAATCGGTGCCTGGATTCTTGGGCGCAACATGTTCGGTCCTGTCCGAGGCCCGTGGCCGGACGACAGCTGGAAGGGCTGGTGGGGCGACGAGCCGCCGTATCACACGCCCGTCTTCGTGCTGACGCATCACCCGCGGGCGCCGCTTAGGATGGCGGGAGGTACGGAGTTTCGCTTTGTCACCGAAGGCATTCACGCCGCTTTGGAGCAGGCGACCGCTGCAGCGGGCGGCCGCGACGTCCGCCTCGGTGGCGGCGTATCCACTATTCGGCAGTATCTGCGCGCCGCCCTGATTGACGAGCTGCATCTCGCCATCCGACCTGTCTTACTCGGTTCCGGGGAGCATCTCTTGAACGACATCGATATGCGTGCTTTGGGCTATGAATGCGCGAAGTACGTCGCGGGCGAACGTGCGACCCACGTCTTTCTGCGCAAGCGCGCGTGACCCGTCCGGCTCGCTCGGTGGGCCACCTAACCCCTCAATGCAGCGGACGGGCCGCAAGCGCCTCGCCTATTCGAGCGCTGTGCGGCCGGCCCGCCGCAGATTTCCGACGTTAGACGGCTCGCCCGGCATTGCTCCGTGCAGTAGGCTCTACACATGAACCATCCATTGCGGTGCCAGTGCGGCACTTTGAGAGGCTACGTCAGCCACCCCGAGCGAGTGAACCGGGGCGTCTGCTACTGCAAAGACTGTCAAGCCTATGCGCACTTTCTAGGCAAAGCTGGTGACATTTTGGACGAGATGGGAGGAACGGACGTCGTCGCAACCCTTCCCAAGTACCTCACCTTCACCCAAGGATTGGAGGCCCTCGCTTGCATGTCCCTCACAGAAAATGGACTTCTGCGTTGGTATGCGAGTTGCTGCAACACTCCGATTGGCAACACCCGGCGCGATTTCAGGATCTCTTTTGTTGGCCTCGTTCACACCTGCCTGGAAGATCCATCGATCACCTTAGAAAGTTCTTTCGGCCCCGTCCGCATGCGGGTCAATACAAAGAACGCCAAGGGCAGGCCAAAGTCAATGCCGATAAGCACAATCGCAGCGGTTCTTCGGTTCATGAAATCACTGATCCGCGCGCGCCTGGATAACAGCTACAAGTGCACGCCGTTCTTTGCTCCGGATCGGGGAACCCCTGTTGTACCACCAAAGGTGCTCACCCGTAGCGAGCGAGATCGAGTGATGAATGCCGTCTAACCCCTCCGTCGAGGCGAGGCCCAACGGCGGGCTTCGTCCACCGTCGGCCCCGCCTCACGTCGAACGTTGGGCATCGGGAACACAATTCGCCTATCGGAGCCATCGAACGTGAATGCCATCAACCTTGCAGAGAAGCTCGCCACCTTCGCCGAGCACTGGCAGCCAAGAACCGTCGGCCAGTTCAACAAGCACGACCTCATGGTGGTCAAGGTCAAGGGTGAGTTCGTCTGGCACAAACATGACGACACTGATGATTTCTTCCTCGTGCTTAAGGGTCGGGTCACAATCCGGATGCGAGACCGAAACATCACCCTTGGTCCGGGCGAACTGTTCGTGGTGCCCAAGGGCGTAGAGCATTGTCCTGTCGCAGAGGAAGAGGCGCACTTGCTTCTGATCGAGCCAACAGGGACGCCAAATACCGGCAACACTGAAACCGCTGCTCCTCGACGTGTGATCTAGGACGATGGCAACCACGACGCCGAACCCCACACTCGACTGGAGCGCTGAGGCGCTGCCAACCTGGTACTTGTATGTCCTGCGCTCGCTCACCTGGGTCGCGGGGTGAGCACTCGGACTCGATGCGCCGTTTTCTCTTTGCAACTGCCGGCTCCCTGGGTGATCTACATCCATACATCGCCGTGGCTCGCGCGCTGGTCGAGCGCGGGCATCGTGCGGTGATTGCTACGGCCGAGGACTATCGCCCCGATGTAGAGGGTGCCGGGATCGAGTTTGCGCCAGTGCGTCCCAGCTTGTCCGAAATGGGCGACTACGAGGCGCTGCTGACGAAGCTTTTCGATGTTCGTCGCGGGCCGGAATACCTCGTGCGCGAATTGATCATGTCCAATTTGCGACCCGGTTACGAAGATCTTCTGCAGGCCTCGGATGGCGCCGATTTGCTGATCTCTCATCCGTTGGCCGTGACGCTGCCATTGATTGCGCAGCGCCGTGCGTTGCCTTGGGTCGCCAGCGTGCTCACCCCAATGAGCTTCATGTCCTCCTACGATCCGCCACTTCTCGGTGTTGCGCCGTGGTTGCGAAAGCTGCGCGCCCTGGGGCCGGAGCCATACCGGCTCGTGTTCAACATGTTCAAGCGTAGCGTGCGGGGATGGGAGGCGCCGCTGCGCGAGTTGCGCAAAGACCTCGGACTCCCGCCGTCGACGCGGATGGCAATGTTCGAAGGACAGTTTTCCCCGCTCCGCAATCTCGCGCTATTCGATCCGCACCTGGCCAAAGCGCAGCCAGACTGGCCGCGACATGTGCGCGTCTGTGGGGCCCCTGTCTATGATGGGGCGATGCCGGAGGGGGACATCGATAAGGAGCTGGGGGAGTTCCTGGCCGAGGGTGAAGCCCCCATCGTGTTCGCGCTCGGCTCCTCGGCGGTATGGGTGGCGGGAGATTTTTGGGACAAAGCTGTTGCAGCGGCGCGGCGATTGGGACGACGGGCTGTCCTGGTGACCGGTCCCGTGACCGTCAAGAACTTGCCCAGAGAGGTGCGGGCGTTCCCTTACGTTCCCTACTCCAGGGTATTCCCACGTGCCGCAGCAGTCGTACACCAGGCCGGTATCGGCACACTCGCTCAGGCGATGCGTGCCGGCCGTCCGCAGCTGCTTGTGCCAGTGTCCTTCGACCAGCCAGACAATGCGCGGCGAGCGTCGGCCCTCGGTCTGGCACGCGCAATTCCATTCAAGAAGGCGACTGCTAGACTGCTTGCGTCCGAGCTCGCAGCCTTGCTCGCGCGACCCGAGTATGCTCACAACGCTGAGGAAGTCGCCCGAGCCTTGGCAAAAATTGACGGCGCTGCGCAGGCTGCAGATGAGCTGATCGCATGCGCTTATTCTGAGGGCGCCGCTGGCGAGCTGCGCACCTTTGCTTCGCATGCTAACGGGAAAGGTTATGGGGCTGACCACAGCACGTTTCCTTAGCCTTCTATTCGTGGCATTGGCTTTGGCTCCTGCTCTTGCGCATTTGTTGGAGCTGCCCAACAAGATTGGCCTCTCTCACGACGATTACCTGACCGTTCAGCAAATCTATAGGGGCTGGGCGTTACTAGGGTTCGTCGTCGCTGGAGCGCTGTTTGTCAGTGCTCTGTTTCGCCGTCGTCGCACTTTTCATCGCAGCCAATAGTGGTGACGAGACGGAAGTCCCCATTCCTAGGGGTCTGGAGAATCGTCGAGATGGAACAGTGGGCTCGCGACTATATTGATCTGGACGGGCCAGGATTCATCAAGTTCGAAAGAAACGGCGGCGGGACTCTTCGATTTGGGGCGGTGGAAGGCGATTTGGATTGCAGGATCGAAGACCGGAAGGACGAAGTGCGGATAGAGTTTTCATTTGAGGGCCACGACGATGCTGATCCGTGTTTTGGTCGTGGGTGGGCGGAGATTCGAGGTGAGGAGCTTCGTGGACAGTTATTCATGCACCGTGGGGACGCTTCATGGTTTAAGGCAGTTCGCCCGTCATTTGAGCCCTAACATCGGCGTGAACCTGACCGCCTAACAGCAGTTGCTCGGCGAACTGGTCCAGCGCAAAGTCGATGTAATCGTGGTGGAGACTACGCCTCCAACCCAGGCGGTTGGTCAGCAGGATTGAAGCAAGAAAGGGCGCGATGAATCGAACTATCTCCGGCGAAGGGGTAACGACGCTGCCGTCGGGCAAAGTGCCCGAGCGACGACCGATCGAAGGCAGCCGCGTCATATTGGAGCCGCTAGAGCCCGAGAACCACGCCGAGCTGCTTTACGCGGTATCACACGAGACGGCCGAAGCCAAAGAGATCTGGAACTTCCTCCCCGATGGTCCCTTCAAAGACCCGGCCAGCTTCAAGGCATGGGCTAGCGCCATGACTGTTGACGCCGACCGCGCCGTATTCGCGTTCCGCGACAAGGTCACCGACCGCGTTGCGGGAATGGCAACCTACCTGGACATTCGTCCAAGTCACGGCTCTATCGAGATGGGCTACATCTGGTTCGCGCCATTCTTGCAGCGTACGCCCCAATCGACAGAGGCGCTGTTCCTGATGCTGCGCTATGCGTTCGACGAACTTCAATATCGCCGGATGCAGTGGCGGTGCAACGCGCTGAATAAGAAGTCCCGGGCTACTGCCCTTAGGCTCGGCTTCACTTTCGAGGGCGTCTTCTACCAACACATGGTCGTAAAGGGTCACAACCGAGACACCGCTTGGTACTCGATCCTTGATAGCGAGTGGCCGCGCATCCGCGGGAACTTCGAAGCTTGGCTCGCCCCTAGCAACTTTGACGCACAGGGACGCCAGAGGCAATCGCTAAGGGCGTTGAATGAAAATGCAGCCTAAGATCCACGTGGAGCCGACCGTCGGCGCAAGCGTTCCTCGCCGATTCACTCGTCGCCCAAGGCGGTGAAAGGGGTCTGCTCGTTCGACCAACGGAACTGGGAGGGTACGCACATGTTTACTTGGCTCAAGTCGTGGTTCAGCGCCCCGAAACCTTCGGGCCCACCCGAGACGATTCGACTGTTCCGCACTACTGACGCGACGTTGACTCAAGGGGACGTCAGGATCGAGCAGGATAGCTGGGCGATCGATACGAAGACAGATCAGACGATCCGTCTGTTCGAGGTTCCAAACCCGCAGGCCGAGCAATGCGTCCTCACCTACAGAGCAGGGATGAAGACCGATGGTTTGGCTGGTCGCGCGTTTCTGGAAATGTGGTGTCGGCTGCCAGGGCGTGGGGAGTTCTTCTCGAAGGGTGTGAACCAGGCGGTCAAGGGGACGACTAACTGGGCTTCCTATGAGATCCCCTTTTATCTGAAGAAGGGGCAACGACCCGACCTGATCAAGCTGAATCTGGTCATCGAGGGAAGAGGCAAAGTGTGGATGAAAGACGTTCAACTGCTCAAGACGCCGTTGAGTTCTTGAACGCCGGGAGAGGACCCTGACGCCGACCCAGCGGCTGCCATGGACGCGGTAAGCCGCGCCGGGAAGCCGCGACGTTGTTGCGCCTGACCGAAAACCTCATGTCCGCGGATGTCCATCAGCCACCGCACGGCCCGCAGAAGCGATCTACCGCAGATTGTCGAGATCTATAACTCGACGATCCCAACGCGAATGGTGACCGCGGATACCGAGCCGGTCACAGTGGAGAGCCGTACTCGGTGGTTTGAGGAGCATACGCCGACTTTCCGCCCCCTCTGGGTCATTGAGAGCGAAGGCAGGATCGCCGCGTGGCTGAGCTTCTCTTCGTTCTACGGGCGCCCCGCGTACAACAAGACCGCGGAGCTGAGCGTCTACGTTCACGAATCGTTTCGACGGCGAGGCCTGGGCACCTACCTTCTGACACAGGCCGTTGCTCAAGCGCCAGCGCTCGAAGGTGAATACGCTCCTAGGGTTCATCTTCGGGCACAATGAACCGAGCCTGCGTCTGTTTAGAAGACTTGGCTTTACTCGCTGGGGTGAGTTGCCGCAGGTTGCCGCACTGGATGGTGTCGAACGGGATCTCGTCATCGTAGGTCGACGCGTGAAGGACGCCCAACCCAGCAACGCATCGGGCCCGTGATTGTGTGCGTTGAGCGTCATGAGGAAGCTTTCCTCGCCGTACGCAACTGCTGGAACGCCGCTCGCCGAACACTATTGATTGCACCGAGGGGAACTTGAGCACCCACGTCATCTCGTTCGTCATCCTCGCGCTCCAGTGAGAGGAACAGAGCGACGGTGCAGATCCGTCTGCGCACTCCTTATCGACTGGACCCTCGAGAGGTGCCATGACTCACAAACATACCGGCGTCGTCATCGCCATGGCCTTGCTAATGATGGCGCCGCTCGTGACGGAGGCGCAGCAAGCGGCGAAGGTCGCCCGCATCGGTATCCTGCGCATCGGTTGCCGCCCGATCCCTTCGACGAGGCGTTCCAGCAAGGCCTGCACGAGCTCGGTTACACAGAGGGGCGAAACATCAGCATCGAGTACCGCTGGGCCGAGGGACGACCCGAACGGCTCCCAACTCTCGCCGCCGAACTGGTCCGCCTCAAGGTAGACATTATCGTCGCGGGCGGCCCAGCGGTCGAGGCGGCGCGGCAAGCCACGCCTACAATTCCCATCGTCATGGCGGTCTTAAGCGATCTGTGAGGCTCGGCCTCGCGGCGAGCCTCGCCCGGCCAGGCGGAAACGTCACCGGGTTGACGATCCTAAGTGAAGAGTTGCCCGGCAAGTGGATGGAACTCCTGAAAGAAACCCTCCCCAGAGTCTCTCGCGTGGCTGTCCTCTCGGATCCTCAGTACACCGCAGACCAAGTGAGAGTTTCGGAGGCAGCGGCTCGATCTCTAGGGGTGCGCCTTCAAGTGCTGAACGTGAGCCGCCCGGACGAGTTCGAGACCGCGTTTGCCGAGGCAAAGAAGAATCGCGCTCAAGCCCTCATCGTCTTGTCGTCAGCATTGTTCTATGTGTACAGAGCCGACCTCGTAGCACTTGCGGCGAAACAGCGGCTACCGACGATCTACCACCAGAAGGAGTTCGTCGTGGGTTCGGGTGGCCTCATGTCGTATGGGCCAGACTTCCATGACCTATTCCGGCGCGCCGCCGGCTACGTGGACAAGATCCTGAAAGGCGCGCAGCCCGGCGACCTCCCCATCGAGCAGCCGACGAAGTTCGAGCTGGTCAGTCAACCTCAGGACGGCGAAGGCGCTCGGACTGACGATCCCTGAGCCGGTGCTGCATGCGGGCGGATCGAGGTGATCCGATGAAGCACAATCATTGATCACCCAAAGTTGCCAAATGATCAAAGAAGTCGAATTCCCGTCGGAAGGTGCGACGCTTCGAGGATTGCTCTTTCTGCCGGAGACGCAGTCGAAGAAACTGCCGCTCGTGATCATGGCGCACGGAACGTCCGCAACGATCTACATGGTTGCCGACAAGTACGCCGAGGTGTTCTGTCGCGCAGGCCTGGCAGTCCTGCTCTACGATCACCGCAACTTCGGAAGAAGCGGGGGTGAGCCGCGCCAGCAGATCAATCCGTGGATCCAGTGTCGGGGTTACCGGGATGCCATCGATTTCGCCGAACAGCTGGACGAGGTCGACCGCGACCGGATCGCACTATGGGGCGATAGCTACGCAGGCGGGCAGGTCATCGTCGTTGGCGCGATTGACCCGCGAGTCAAGGCCATCGTAGCCCAGTGTCCTGTGTGCGGAGCGGAGCCGCCGGCGGTGGAGCCAAACGCGCGCCTGACCAGGACGTGCGCATCGAGTTGGGATACGATCGACTCGCGGATTGATCGTGCCCTCTCATCGAGATCGAGGAGCTGACGATGAATGAACGCCTCGAACGCAACAAGAAGGCCGTGGTGGCCTTCTACGATCTGATGTTCAACGAATGCCGGCCCGCAGAGGCGATCGCGAAGTACGCTGGTGAGGTGTATGTCCAGCACAACCCCCATGTGGCCGACGGCAAGGAGGCATTCATAGCGTACTTCGAAAAGATGGCCAACGAGTATCCCGGCAAACGCGTGCACTTCAAGAGAGTCTTTGCGGAAGGCAACTTCGTCATCCTGCATTGCCACCAGGTATGGCCCACCTACAAGGACAAGGATTGGGCAGGCATCGACATCTTTCGACTCGACGACAACGGCAAGATCGTCGAGCACTGGGATGTGCTGCAGGTCGTGCCCCAAGCCTCGGCCAATGCCAATACGATGTTCTAAGGAGGGGTTGTGGTGTTGAGGAGATGCGATGATGCGACGCTGGGTTGCGATTGTGCTCCACGCCGCGGCACTGTCATGGATGATCGGCGGCGATGGTCAGGCGGGGGCAGCCGACACAACTGGAAAGATCGCACGAATTGCCTTCGTGTCACCAAGCCCCGCTTCCGCCTTCGCGAGGAGTGTCGCGGTGTTCCGCGATCGCCTCGGGGAGCTGGGTTGGGTTGAAGGTCAGAATCTCGTCCTCGATCAATACTGGGGAGAGGGACATCTCGAGCGGCTCCCAGAGCTCATGGCTCAGGCGCTGGCCCGCAATCCGGACGTTCTGGTGACAGCGAGCACGCCGGGCGCTCTCGCGGCCAAGAAAGCGACCAGCACCGTCCCAATCGTGGTCGCCTCGATGGGCGATCCGGTGCAGACGGGTGTGGTGTCGAACCTGGCTAGACCCGGAGGGAACCTCACTGCGCTCTCCACGGGCTACGTCGACGGCTTCGCGGGAAAGTGGCTCGAGCTGCTCCTTGAGGCGGTGCCGCAGGCAACCAAAGTGGCGGTAATCTGGAACCTGGGCAATCCGGTCACACGCGGCCAGGGTATCGACCTGGAAAAAGTCGCCGCGGCGCGCGGTGTGAGGTTACGGTTCATCGACGTGCGTGAACCGCGCAAGCTGGAGTCCGCCTTCCAGCAGGCGAAGCATGCTGCCCAGGCATCCGTGGTCATCTGCGAAAACCTGTTCATCGAGAACGGGCAGCAGGTCGTCGACCTCGCCGCCAAGTACCGGCTGCCAACCGTGTACTGCTTGTCGGGATTCGCCCGGGCAGGAGGCCTGATGGCCTATGGGACGGATCTGCAGGCGATGCACCGGCGCGCTGCGGAGTACGTCGACAAGGTCCTACGAGGCGCCAAAGTCGGCGATCTACCGGTAGAACAACCGACCAAGTTCGAGCTGGTGGTCAACCTCCGAACTGCGAAGGCGCTGGGAATAGCCATTCCGGAATCGATCTTGTTGCGTGCCGATGAGATCATTCGATGAGCCCTTCGAGCCGTCCCCCACCCTCGGCCCTCCCCCGCAAGCGAGGGAGGGTTAGGGAAGGGTTGCGTGCCGATGGCGTGACTCGATGATCTTGTGCAGAGGCTGGCGCAGCGAGTAGTGCGAAAGACATGACTACGCCAGGCGTCAAGCAGCGATCCATGCTGGTGGGAGAAATGAACATCGACACAGTTACCAAGACCGTCGAGATCAAGGGCGAGCGCTTCCCCGTGGTCGATATCGGCACCGGTCCTGCCGTCCTGCTCCTGCACGGCTTTCCCGACTCGCGGTTCCTCTGGCGGCATCAGATCCCCGCACTCACTGCGGCGGGCTTTCGCGTGCTCGCGCCCGATCTGCGCGGCTACGGGGACGCACCCAGGCCGACGGACTTGCGCCCCTATCGGCGCCCGTTCATCGCGGCCGACATTCTTGGCCTCCTGGACGCTCTTGCCGTGAAGCGCGCGCATCTCGTCGGTCACGATTGGGGAGCCGCGATGACGTGGCGGCTGGCGGGTTCGTACCCCGAGAGATTCGATCGTGTTGTCGTCTTGTCGGTCGGAGCGCCAAGCAGTCCGGGCTGGGATACTATCGAGCAACGGGAGAAATCGTGGTACTTCGATTTCTTCATCAAGCCGGGCATCGCCGAAGAGGCGCTAAAGGCGGACAACTGGAAATTGTTTCGCGAATGGAGCCGCGGTCAAGGCGATCAGGACCGATATCTGCGAGACCTGGCTCGACCCGGAGCGCTGACGGCAGCGCTGAACTGGTATCGGGCTGCATTTACGCCTTTGGCCTCTGACGAAGCGCCTCTCCCTCGGTTGCCGCCCTGGGACCGCATCCGCATTCCCGTGCTCGGCGTATGGAGCGACCAAGATCCGTTCTTGCTCGAACCGCAGATGGCGCTGTCGGCCGGGTCGTAGAAGCGCCTTGGCGCTATGAAAAAATCAGGGGAGCAGGGCATTGGATGATGCTCGACAAGCCAGAGGAGCTGAACCGATTGCTCGTTGATTTCCTGAGCGTGCGTCGAACAGTCCGACGTATTGTGTCCTCGCCGAACGATGCCGCTATGAGCCAACTCAAGACCTGTGCGGGGCGATCGCTCTCATCGCTCTCGACTCGCGACGGCGACGAGCCGCACCCAAATCGAACGAAGCGACGGCCATCCTGGTCTACGCGAAAAATCCCGAAGACCGGGCTTACAACTGCTCATCTGGTATGTTTGGTCACACGAAGCTATCGGACGACGAGATGAAACGGTCAGCGAGACCGTCATGTTGCTCCCAAGTCAAACGGAGCGATCCACTCGCAACCGTGGCTTACATGTACGTGCAGATCGAGCAGGGCCGAAGATCGAGTGCAACTGACGGTCGGTGGCCCGATGGTACCCCATGAAAATCACACGCATCCAATCGCAGATCGTTCGCTTGCCTTCCGAGGAGCCCCTTGCCGGCGGCCCCGCGTTCGGAGGACCCTTTCGCGAGTTCGTCACGCTCCAGGTCGAGACCGACGCAGGTATCGAGGGCATCGGGGTGACTTTCTTCGGCGCCGCGCTCACCGCCACGTTGAAGCACGCGGTCGAGCAACTCGGGGCACTGGCCGTGGGCGAGGATCCGCTGCGAGTCGAGGCCATCGGACACAAGCTGCGCGAGGCGGCGGCAGGCTCGGCAGGGCCCGGCGGGATCTTCACGCTCGCGTTCTCCGCCATCGACATGGCGCTGTGGGATATCAAGGGCAAAGCGCTGAACCAGCCGCTCGCCACGCTGCTGGGCGGGCTGCGCGAGCGCGTGCCTACGTACGCGAGCGGCGCGCTCATGCGCACGTACCCGCTGGACCACGTCACCAAGGCGGCGCGCACGCTGGTGGACAAGGGCTTCAAGCAGATGAAGATGCAGCTCGCGCTGCCGGGCGAAACGACGCCAGCGATCGAGGTGGAATCGCGCGCGCAGGATCCGTGAAGCGATCGGCCCGGACATCGACCTGATGTGCGACATCAACCAGCGCTGGAGCGTGCACCAGGCCATCGACATCGGCCGTCGGCTCGAAGACGTCCACTTCTACTGGCTGGAGGACGTGACGACGCACGACGACTTTCCGGGGCTCGCTCGGGTCGCCGATGCGCTGGCGACGCCGGTGGCCGGTGGTGAGTATGTTTACGGGATCGCGCCGTTCCGCCACATGCTCGAAGCGCGCTCTGTCGACATCGTCATGATCGATTTGCTGCGGGTGGGCGGGATCGCGAACTGGCTCAAAGTTGCCGGCATGGCGGAGGCGTTCAACCTCCCGGTGGTCAGCCATCTGCTGCCCGAGATCCACGTGCACCTGGTCGCGGCGGTCCCCAACGGGCTCACCGTCGAGTACATGCCTTGGACGCTGAAATTGTTCGAAGACGCACCGGTCGCGGTGAACGGGCAGCTCACGGTCCCCAACAGACCGGGGCTGGGGCTCACGTTCGACCGCGATTTCGTCAAGCGTCACGCGGTCGGGTGAGGCGAGAGATGAACCCCGATCCGGGATCTGGTTTCTTAGGTTTCGACGAGAACGAAGCGCGCCGCGTCGAGGCGATCTATCAGACGCCAGATGTCGTGGCGCAGCGCGAGCGCGTGCTCGATGCGCTGGCGTTACGGCCCGGGGAGCGCGTGGTAGACCTCGGCTGCGGGCCCGGCCTGCTGGCGCTGCAGATGGCCGAGCGGGTTGGACCCGGAGGCGAGATCCAGTGCATCGATGCGTCCGAGAGCATGATGGCGATCGCGCAGGCGCCGCTGCGCAGCGCTGAACGGGGTGCACCTGCGCGTGGGCGACGTCGCCGCGTTACCCTACGCGGATCACAGCTTCGACGCCGCCGTTTGCACGCAGGTTTACGAATACGTTCCCGACATCGACCGCGCTCTGGCGGAGCTGTATCGAGTGCTGAAGCCCGGCGCTCGTGCCGTGATCGTCGACACGGATTGGGAGTCCTGCGTGTGGCATTCGAGCGACCAGGCCCGCATGCGGCGCATGATCGAGGCCTGGGACCGGCACTGTCCGCACCCGCAGCTGCCGCGCACGCTTGGCGGCGCGACTGCGCTCAGCCGGGTTCGAGAACCTGCGCGTAGATACGATAACGTCTGATCAACGATCGCTACCATCCCGACACGTACAGCTTCGGCGTGATCCCGCAGCTGGCGGCGTACGCAAGCAAGCATGGGCTCGTGCCGCGCGAGGAAGCGGACGCATGGGTTGCGGACCTGCAGGAGCTGGGACAGCGCGGCGAATACTTCTTCAGTCTGAACCGCTACCTGTTCTTCGCGCGCCGGCCCCAGACAGACGATTAACGTGCGTCAAGCCAAGCGCGTTACGGAACAAGCTGCCACTTGTCGGTAGGGTCATATGCGGTGATCGGGCCAAACACCTTCAATGTGTCGGGACCGAAGTCGCGCTCATACACATCGCCGTAGTGGTTCACGATGAACGTCTTGATTCCGGTTTCGCCGTAGCGTGCCGGGGCCGCGGCCATGGCGAAGCCTGCCACCATTCGCCCGTTGATGACGTAGCTATAAGCGCCGCCCGGCGCCGCAGCACCTTGGCGCGTCAAAATCTTGAAGTAGTAGCCGTTGTAGGGCTCGCCTGGTCTGCGCTTGTCCGGGTCGCGGATGAGCGGGCCGAACGGACTCATCTCATCTCCTTTTTCAGTATCGGCTGGCCAATACAGACCATCGCGCTTACCGGGCGAGCTCGCAACCTTGCGTGCGAACGCACGCACGCGAGTACCGTCCCTCGGCTTTGACGCATATTGACGCTGTGCGCTCACGTATGCGCGCAAGACCTCGATTGCGTCGAGTTCATTCCTGCCGATGCGGCGATTCAGCATTTCTTCGCTCCCCGCAGCGGCATCGAATTGCCACCCCGCGCCGCGTCGCACGATCGGGATCGGCAAGGGCCAGGCTCCAAACCCAACTATGACGATGACCTTGTCGTTGCCGTCCCGCCGCAACACCAGGTATTCGGCAGCAGCGCGAGCAAACCTCTCGCGGTCTTCCTGATCGGCAACATGGTCGACGGTTGCAACGAGGCTGCGGTACTTTGCACCAAAGACATCGATCAGCGCACTTTCGTCGTCTGCCTTGGTGGCGTCGATCAACGCTTGCGCGGCGGCCTCCGGAGTTTCGAACGTACGTTGCGCGCACGCCACTTGGGCCCATGGCATCGCAACGATGAAGGCCAACGCAGCTGAAGCTCGCACCGACCAACGCAAATATCGGGTCGCAATCATCGTCATTTTCCTCATCGCCCGCGACCGCCGCCCCCACGCGCCCCGCCGCCAGCGCGTCCTCCGCCGCTAGCGCGCGCCCCACCGGACCGTCCACCTCCTCCCGAGGAGCTCGCGCGGCTGGACGCTCCGCGATCGCTCGCGCGAGTTGCAGAGGAGCCGGAGCCGACTCCACCGAATGCATCCCCGCGCCCGCCGACGTCGCCTGCGGAGGGACGTCCTCCCGCGCCGGCTCCGCCGAGATTCTGTGCAGAAGGTTGACGCCCTCCCAGATCGCGGCCGCCGACATCGCCTGTGGTCGGGCGCCCGCCACCGACGTTGCCAGTGGAAGGACGTGGTGCACCGCCTTGCCTCCCGAACTGCGTGTCGCCCGGCCGTGCCGCTGGACGCGGTTGCGTCCTGCCGCTGCTCAGCTGTCCGGGTTGTTTGTCCGAGCGCCAGCTCTGACCCTCACGCGCGCCGGTAGCCTGTGGACGCTTGGCCCCCTCCTGTCGGGCTCGGTTTGCCGCATCCTGGTTTCGCGGATTGTCGCGATTGATATTGATGTTGTCGGTCCGATTGATGTTGACGTTGTGCTCGATGTGCGCACTGTTCCAGTTGAACGCCCATGCCGTCATCGCCCCGAAGAACAGTCCTGTGGCGAACGCCGCCCCCGGTGGATAGGGATAGTAGTAGCAGGGGTAAGGCGTCGGGTAATAGATCGGTGGCGCGGACTGAACGACCACCGTGGTCGGTTCGTATTGCGGCACATAGATCACCTGCGGATCAGCCGGCACGACTTTGATCACTTCCTGCTCCGTGACGACGATCTGCTTGTCATCGGACTTGAGGCTGCCGGCTGCCGATGCTTTGCGCCGAAACGCCTGTATCGCATCCATCACAGCGGCTTGTTGACTCACGACCGCCTCGCCCAGCGCTTGCACCCAGTCGAGGTCGTCGTTCATTTTCTTGACCACATCCGGATAGTTCAAGAGATTGCGCACGGGTTCCGGAAGACTGGGGTCGGGCTTCAGGTTCGAGTCGGCCTTGTACTTCTCCAGAAAGCGCTGAGCTTTCACCACGTCGAGCGGGTAAGTGGAGGCGGGAAGGATGATCGCGAGCAAATCATCGGGATAGAGTGCGATCGGGCCGACGAGCTGCTCGAGCTCGTCGGCGGAGTACTGATCGCTCGCTGGCGCAGCCGCAGCAGCGGGAGAGGCTGGCTCCTGCGTCAATGCAATGCCGGGCGACAGCAGTCCAGTAGCAAGCGCAACAACCGCGCAGGTCGCCGCTCGCAACGCACTCATCGCTTCCCTCCTCCCTGGATTTACCCGGCGGCCAGCGTCCAGCGGTGATGAGCTGCCGGCCGGGGATGGGGTTACCGGGTACGCTTACTTTACCTCAGTTTTCCTTCCCGCTGCCAGATCAGTGGCGAACAGTCCGACCGTTAACGGTGTTGCAGGACGAGCGGCGCTTTCGAGGATCAGGGCGTTACGGTCTCGAGCGCAGATCAGTCTACCGGCATCATTCGCGGGCGTCGCGGCGGCATCGAATTGACCGCGACCCTCCGCAGACAGTCAGACGGCAGCGTGCGGGTCCAGTTCAACACGACCGGTGCTACCGAGCAGGATCCCCAACTGATCAACCGCGTGTCACGATCGTTCGATGTGCGAATGGGACGGTGATCGATTCAGGACTGGAAGCCGATCTCGACTGCGCCGATGCCCTCGACCGTGAATCGGTAGTGCTCCCCGGCCGCGGGGAAACGCGTCGTCACCAGGCTGCCGGTCGACACGATTTCTCCGGCATGCAGGGTCTGGCCCTGTTCCCGCAGATGGTTGGCAAGCCAACGCAGGGGCTCGAAGGGATGGCCGAGCACGTCGCGCCCGTGCCCCTCATCGATCTTTTCGCCGTTGCGCTCGACCGTTCCGCGCGCAGCAGCGAGATCGGGCCAGGAAGTCCGGTATTCTCCGGTCACGATGCCTTCGTTCCAGGCGTTGTCGGCGACCAGAGAGAGCAGATCGAGCGGATAAGCCGAGTTGCGGTCATCGATCACTTCGAACGCCGGGCAGACCGCGTCCACTGCTTCGGCCACCTCGCGCATCTCGTAGGGCTTCTCGCGCGGCGCGAGCGAGCGGCCCACCCGCACGCAGATCTCGAACTCGATGCCGAGATGCACCAGATCGCCCAGCCGAAGGTCGACGCCGCTTGGAAGCAGACCGCTTCTGCAGCACTACGCCCGCGACCGGGTGGTCGATGCTGCACATCTTCTGCATGCGCGCCGAAGTCAGGCCGATCTTGTAGCCGACGCGCGGCCCGTGCGTCGCGAGCATGCGCTCGACAAAGGCCGCCTGGATCGCATAAGCGCCCGCCAGGTCCGTGGCTCCCCAAGCACGCGCGAAAGGCACGATATCGCGCTTCTGCGCATGATCGCGCATCAGTGTGGACGCCGCTTTTCCCAGATCGATTTGCACGGAGATGCCCGAACGATGCCGGCAATGCGCTGCGCGACATGATACCGGCTTTGTCAGCTGGGGAAGGTATGTCGATGAAAGACAAGCAGTAATCTCGTTGCGAAGCGGCATCAGCCACAGCCGTCTCATCATTTTCTTGCGCTAGATCAAAAGAAAACGGCCCCAAGGATCGGATAATGCGGTGCAGCAACCGTGTATAATGCGCCGCCGGATTCTTGAGGGACCGAGTTATGACTGATCTGACCAAACAGCTGTCCAGAAGCCACGACATCTCTGCGAAAGTCGCGCAGGTTTTTCAGACGCGGGCGGGGCTCGCGCAGGAGCAATTCAGCGAGCGCGTCGAGAAGGCCTACAGCGCCTGCATGACTGAGTCGGCGACAAGCGCCGCATCGCCGTGGGATGTTTGGACCGATGGCGCGCGCTACGCAGTGGACCTTGCTCAGCGCTCGGTGCTGTTCTGGGACGCGCTGCGACAGCGCGGCAATAGCTTCGTCGAGCGGACACGCAAGGGGTTGCCGCCAGTGTTGCATTTTGACTACGAGACCGTGGTCGATGGGCGTTCGCTGGAGCGGCCGGTCAACTACGCGCTGGTGCGGATCGTCCCGCCCGAGGGCGTGAAGGTGGATGCAACGCGGCGCCCTTACGTCATCATCGACCCGCGCGCCGGCCATGGCCCCGGCATCGGCGGCTTCAAGGACGACTCGCAGGTGGGTGTGGCGTTGCGCGACGGGCACCCGGTGTATTTCGTGATCTTCTTTCCCGAGCCCGAACCCGGTCAAACGATGCTGGATGTCTGCAGCGCGGAGCAGCAGTTCGTGCATCGTGTGCGCGAGCTGCACCCGGATGCGCCTAAGCCAGCCGTCGTCGGCAACTGTCAGGGCGGCTGGGCCGCGATGATGGTTGCCGCCGCCAATCCCGACGACACCGGGCCGATCGTCATCAACGGTGCGCCGATGTCCTACTGGGGTGGCGCCTGGAGCGAAGGCGAGGGCGACAACCCGATGCGCTACTCGGGCGGCCTGCTTGGGGGCACCTGGCTGGCGTCGCTGACTTCGGACCTGGGCGCGGGCAAGTTCGACGGCGCCTGGCTGGTGCAGAACTTCGAGAACCTGAATCCGGCGAACACTTTCTGGGACAAGTACTACCACGTGTTCGCCAACGTGGACACGGAACCACCCCGCTTCCTGGACTTCGAGCGCTGGTGGGGTGGGTTCTATCTGATGAACCGGGAAGAGATCGAATGGATCACGCAGAACCTCTTCGTCGGAAACAAGTTGTGGTCCGGCACGGTCAAGGCTGGCGACGGCGGTGTCTTCGATCTGCGCGAGATCAAGGTTCCCATTGTTCTGTTTGCGTCGATGGGCGACAACATCACGCCGCCCCAGCAAGCGTTCAACTGGGTGGCCGACGTGTACGGCAGCACCGATGAGATCAAGGCGCGCGGGCAGGTGATCGTCGGCTTGCTGCATCAGGATATCGGCCACCTCGGGATCTTCGTGTCCGGCAAGGTGGCCAAGAAGGAGCACGCGCAGATCGTCTCGGTCATGGAATCGATCGAGGCGCTCCCGCCCGGGCTGTACGGCATGCAGATCGCCGAGCACAAGGGCGCCGACGGCAAACCCGTGTACGAAGTCAGCTTCGTCGAGCACCGGCTGGAGGATATCGCGGCCCGTCTGAATCGCTTCAAGCGCGCCGACGAGAAGCCCTTCGAAGCTGTGAGCGCCGTCTCCGAGTTCAACCAGCGCGCGTACGAGCTGTTCGCACAGCCTTTGATACAGGCCATGTCCAACGACTACGGCGCAAAGCTCGCGCGTGAGTTTCACCCGCTGCGCTTCCAGCGCTGGGCCATATCCGATCTGAACCCCTGGCTCGGGTGGCTCGGACCGGTTGCACAGGCGGTGAAGGCACAACGGCAGGCCGTGGGCCCCGACGATCTGCGGCGCAAGGCCGAGAGGATGGGGTCGGAGCTGATCAGCGCATCGCTGGACTACTACCGCGCTATGCGCGATGCGGTTAGCGAAGCCGCGTTCTTCGAACTGTACGGCAACCTGTTCTCGCTGTATCTGGCAGACAAGCGCGAAGCGACCGAGGAACACGCGGGTGACCGACCCGCGCGAGCTGCCCTTCGTCAAGGAGGCGCTGGCCTCGATCGACGAAGGCGGGTATGCGGAAGCGGCGGCGCGAGTAGCGTTCCTTCTGGCGCGCAAAGGCGAGCCGTTGCCGCTGTCCCGACTCCAGCTCAAGCAGGAGCTGATTGCCGATTATCGTGAGCTGCTGCCGGCCATCTCCTTGGATCAGGCACGCCGGATCCGAGGCGAGCAGGAGATCATCGTGCGCTACGAACCCGAGAAGGCGATCGAGACGCTGCCGGTGCTGTTGGGCGAACGCGCCGATCGCGACCGCCTGCTCACGTTGCTGGATCGGCTTCTTGCCGATGAACGCGTGCAGCGCGTCAAGCCGTCGGCCGAGCAGCTGGCGATGCTCGAGCGCATCCGCACCGTGCTCGGCTCCGCGGCGGCGCGGCGTCCACGAGTCGTCGTCGGCGAAGTGATGCAGCGCAGGCCGGAAGTGGAGCGCAAGCACGAGAAGTACGAGCGCCTGCTGGCGCTTGCCAAAACGCTGCCGCCGCTGCCCACCGCGGTCGTCCATCCCTGCGACGAGTCTTCTCTGACGCGAGCGCCGTGGAGGCCGCGGAGATGGGGCTGATCGCGCCAATCCTGATCGGCCCTGCGGCGCGGATCAAGGCGGTGGCCCATAAGTACGGCCTCGATATTTCTCGATTCGAGATCGTGGACACGCCGCACAGCCATGCTTCCGCCGCCGAAGGCGTGCGGCTGGTCCGCGAGGGACGGGCCGAGTGCCTCATGAAAGGCAGCCTGCACACCGACGAGCTGATGGGCGCGGTGGTGGCGCGCGAAGGCGGGCTGCGCACGGCGCGGCGCATCAGCCACTGCTTCGTGATGGACGTGCCGACCTACTCGGAAGCGCTCATCGTCTCGGATGCAGCCGTGAACATCGCGCCCACGCTGGAGGAAAAGGTCGATATCGTGCAGAACGCGATCGATCTCGCGCACGCCCTCGGCGCTCGGGAAGTGCGGGTGGCGATCCTCTCGGCGATGGAGACGGTCAATCCCAAAGTTCCCTCGACGATCGAGGCGGCCGCACTGTGCAAGATGGCCGACCGGGGACAGATTACCGGCGGCATACTGGACGGTCCGCTGGCGCTCGACAACGCGATCAATCTGCAGGCGGCGGAGATCAAGCACATCAAGTCGCCGGTGGCGGGCCGCGCCAACGTGCTGATCGTGCCGGACCTGGAAGCCGGGAACATGCTGGCCAAGAGCCTGTCTTTCCTGGCCGACGCCGATGCCGCCGGGATCGTGCTCGGTGCGCGTGTGCCGATCATCCTCACCAGCCGGGCCGACTCGGTCACCACGCGGCTCGCCTCCTGTGCGGTAGCCGCGCTCGTCGCCAAGGCTCGGCGCGAGACGCCCGCTCGGACCGTCGCCTGAGCTTTCGCTTCGGCCTCGGTTAAGCAATCACGAGTCACTGCCCTCATGGCTGACGCCATCGTCGTCCTGAACGCAGGCTCTTCGAGCATCAAGTTCTCGCTCTTCCTGGTGCGAAAGGAGGAGCTCGAGCTGGAGCAGCGCGGCCAGATCGAAGGCATCTACACCGCGCCGCACTTCGTCGCGCAGGATCGGAGCGGCAAGCTGGCCGCCGAGAAATCCTGGGGCGAGGGCGCCGAGCTCGGTCACGCCGGCGCGCTCGAGTATCTGGTGGCGTATCTGCGCGAGGGGCTAGGCGGCGATCGCCTGAGTCGGCGTCGGCCATCGCGTCGTCCATGGTGGGCTCGAATACACGCAAGCCCGTGCGCCTGGACTGCCGAGCGTGCTTGCAGGCGCTGGAGAAGTTCGTTCCGCTCGCCCCGCTGCATCAGCCGCACAACCTGGCGCCGATCCGGCTGCTGCTTGGAGCGCGCTACCGGATCTGCCGCAGGTCGCCTGCTTCGACACGTCGTTCCACCGCAGCAATCCGGAAATCGCGCAGATGTTCGCGCTGCCCGCCGAGCTGCACGCGCAGGGCGTGCGCCGCTACGGCTTCCATGGGCTGTCCTACGAGTACATCGCGTCTGTTCTGCCGAAGTTCGACCCGAAGGCTGCGGGCGGACGAACCGTCGTGCTGCACCTGGGCAACGGGTCGAGCATGTGCGCGATCCAGGCGGGCAAGAGCATGGCGAGCACGATGGGCTTTACCGCGGTGGAAGGCCTGCCCATGGGCACGCGCAGCGGCTCGCTCGATCCGGGCGTGATCCTCTATCTCATGGATCAGCGCGGGATGGATGCGCGCGCGATCGAGAAGCTCATCTACAACCAGTCCGGCTTGCTCGGCGTATCGGGGATCTCGAGCGACATGCGCACGCTGCTGGCGAGCGATGATCCGCGCGCGAAGCTCGCGGTAGACCTGTACCTCTACCGTATCCGGCGCGAGCTGGGCTCGCTCGCCGCGGCACTGGGCGGGCTGGATGCGATCGTGTTCACCGCCGGCATCGGCGAGAACGCCGCGCTCATCCGCGAGCGCGTGTGTCGCGACGCAGCCTGGCTCGGAGTCGAGCTCGACGCAGCCGCGAACGCCAAGGGCGGCCCGCGCATCAGCGCCCCGGCCAGTCGCGTGTCCGCCTGGGTCATCCCCACCAACGAGGAGCTGATGATCGCGCGCCACACGCGGGCCCTGCTTCACGCCGTGTGATCGAGAGCACATCGGAACAGCAGCGTGGACCCGGCCCGATATTCGGCGACAGAGACGTTGCGCGACGGCCGCTCGATCGAGATCCGCGCATTGAAGCCCGCCGATCGCGACGAGCTGCTCAGCGCGGTCGGCCGCATGAGCGACCAGTCGATCTATCGTCGTTTCTTCTGACCCAAGCAAACCTTCACCGACGAGGAGGTCGCGTATTACACGAACGTCGACTTCGTCAATCACGTCGCGCTGGTGGCAGTGCTCGAGGAGGATGGGCGCTCGGTCATCGTCGGCGGCACACGCTACATCGTTTCCGAACCCGGAGCGGCCGAGGTCGCCTTCGCTGTAGACGATGCTCACCAGGGGCAAGGCATTGGCGCGCTGCTGATGAAGCACCTTGCTGGGATCGCTCGTCGATCCGGGCTCAAGGAGCTGTTCGCTGAAGTGCTCCCGAACAACATGGCGATGCTGAAGGTGTTCGAGAAGAGCGGGCTCGGCGTGAGCACGAAGCGCGAGCAGGGCGTGGTTCACGTCACGATCAAAATTTCCTGATTCTTCGCCTTCTTAACTCTTCAAGCCATTGACCTATGACACTCGAAATTCCGCGCCCGGTCCTCAAGGGCAAGAAAGCGCTGGTGGTGGGCATCGCCAACGAGCATTCCATCGCGTACGGCTGTGCGTGCGGCCTTTCGCGAACTCGGAGCCGAGCTGGCGATCACCTACCTCAACGAGAAAGCGAAAGCCTACGTCGAGCCGCTGGCGCGCAAGCTGGAGGCGCCGATCTTCATGCCGCTCGACGTCTCGAAGCCGGGCGAGCTGGAGGCGGTGTTCGAGCGTGTCGCCAAGCACTGGGGGCAGCCTCGACATCCTGGTGCACTCGATCGCCTGGGCGCCGAAGGACGACCTGCAGGGCGGACTGCTCAACTGCAGCGCGGAAGGATTCGGCCGCGCGATGGACATCTCCTGCCACTCTTTCATCCGCATGGCGAAGCTGGCCGCGCCGTTGATGAGCGACGGAGGCAGCTTGTTCGCCATGAGCTACTACGGCGCGCAGAAGGTCGTGCCCAACTACAACGTGATGGGCCCGATCAAAGCGGCGCTCGAGGCCGCTTGCCGCTATCTCGCGTACGAGCTGGGGCCGAAGGGCATCCGCGTTCACCCGATCTCGCCGGGCCCGCTCAAGACCCGTGCGGCATCGGGGCTCAAGGACTTCGACCTGCTGCTCAACGAGGCGGTGGGGAAAGCGCCGGTGGGCGAGCTGGTCGACATCATGGACGTGGGCTTCGCCTGCGCCTATCTGGCTACGCCCGTACGCCCGACGCATCACCGGCGGCACCGTGTACGTCGACGGCGGCGTCAACATCATGGCTTGAGTGTCCGCATCGAACGCTTACCTTCTCCTCCCGCCGCCCCCCGAGGGACGTGCTGGCGGCATTGGGCGTACTGGCTGATGGGAGGCATGCGGCGGGCGCCTCGCCGGGCGGCGTGGTAGACGGCGGGGGAGTGCTGGGCGGTCCAACGTCAATCGAACCGCCGCCGTACCAGTTGTTATATCCCCACGCGCTGCCGTAGTAGACGCCGTAGCCGTAGCTCACGCTCACGCCCACGCTGCTGGAACCGCCGCCGTCACTGGCGCAACCGCCTGCAACGACAACTGCGGCTGCCGCGACAAGGGCGAACGCGGCGCGCAGGGCGACTCTGGTGCGGCTCGCGCGGACTCATTGCGTCTCCGGCGTCACTTCGGCCAGGCCGAGCGCTGCACCCGTGGGATCGACGATCAGGGCGACGTGGCCGTCCCGGACTGCGGCATTCGGTGGTACCACGACGCGTGCGCCGGCCTGCTCGGCCCGCGTCGTCGCTGTCTTCACATCCTCCACCCGCAGGTAGGGCAGCCACGCCGGCGAAACAGCGGGCGAGGGCAAGGGGATGATGCTGCAGCGCGTATATCCGCCCGAGGCGAGGAAGTAGCCCAAGGTGCCGTCCGGCCTCTCCACCGGCGGTTCGAGCTCGTAGCCTGCGAGGCCGCTGTAGAAATCCGCCATCGCCTTCGGGTTCTTGGCCCACAGCTCGATCCACACCCACTGCTTGTCTTCGGCCAGGTAATCGGGTGGATCTCCCGATGACGAGTGGATCACACCAAACGGCGCACCCTCTGGATCCGCGAGAATGGCCACCTCGCCGCGCCCGTTGAGAAGCCGTGGCGGAACGACAACCTTGCCGCCGTGACCCGCCGCGTAGCGCGCCGCCGCCTTGACGTCCGGCACTGAGATCATGCCGAGCCAACGGCTTCCTGGCGTGTTGTCAAAAGTATGGTCGCGCTGAATGATGCCGCCGACCGGGTCGCCGTCGGAAACTGCCAGGATGTAGCCTGCGCCGCGCGGCGCCTCGAAGCTCTGGAACGCCCAGCCGAACGCCTGAGCGTAAAAGTGCGCTGCTGTCTTCGCATCCTCGCTGAACAGCTCTGCCCAGACCCATTTGCCGGGCACGTACTGGTGAGTGGGTGGCTCGGTGATCGGAGGCCATACCAGACCGTCGGCGAAGCACGACGCGGTAGCGATGAGTGCGGTGGCGAGTCCGCTGACGAAAAGAACGGTTTTGCGCTGCAGCACGGCGATCCCCATCACCCGAGTCGAAAAGCGACGCATATTTGTAACCGCGTTGCAACAGAATAGCAAGTCGCAGTCAGTCGAGCTTTTCTCAACGCTTGACTTGCTACCTTACGTGAGGAGCTAGTAGCATTCATTGAGAAAACTCGAACGCCAAAGAGCGCGTCCCACGGTAGCAGCAGCTGCTACCGTTGTATTCAGGAGGAGATCACCCCATGAGGAAGCTGATCCTTGCTGTCGCGTTCGCGGTGGCCTGTCCGGTGACGTGCCAAGCCGACGAGCTGAGCGACCTGAAAGCCCAGCTCGATGCGGCGATGAAGTCGATCCAGGCAGTTGAAGCAACGCGTCGAAGCGCTCGAGGCGGAGAAGGCAAAAGCGCGGCCGGGTGCGGCACCAGCGCCGGCGGAGGCCAAGGCGGCCCCAGCGCCCGCAGCCGCGGAGGCAAAAGAGGCGGCCGCTCCGGCTCCTGCTGCTGCACCGACGATGGCCGCGGGAGCGCCGGTCGTCGCGCCCGACGCCACGCCGGAGAAGGGGGCACCGGACTCGAACAAGGCGCGCTTGGAGATCAGCGGCAAGGTGCAGCTGGACCTCATCTACGACTTCAAGCGCATGAATCCGCACTGGAACGCCACGGAGCGGCCGTCGCAGATCCCGGTCACCTGTCCGGGCGATGCCGGTTGCGGCACAGGACGGCGAGACCATCTTCAGCGTCCGGCAGAGCGCGATCGCGTTCAAGGGCTACGTCCCGACCTCGGCTCGGCGAGCTCAAGACCGATCTGAGCTTCGACCTGTTCGGCACCGGCGGGGGCAACACGACAGATCCGCCTGCTCAACGCCTGGGCCGAGCTCGGGAAGTTCGGAGTGGGGCAGTACTACACCCTGTTCATGAACATCGACACCTTCCCGAACATCATCGACTACTGGGGACCCAGCGGCATGACGTTCCTGCGCAATCCGCAGGTGCGCTATACGCCCATCGATCGCACCGGCATGAAGCTGGCGTTTTCGCTCGAGGCTCCCAACGCCGCCATCGATACCGGGAAGGTATCCGACGTCGACCCGACGCTGGGCGTCGAGGGCTGGACCCCTTGGCCGGACTTCGTGGGCAATTTGACTCTCAACGGCGATTGGGGCGAATTCCAGACCGGCGGGATCTTGCGCTCGGTCGGTTACCAGACAACCACCACCGCCAGCGGCAACCCGTCCGGCACGGTGACCGGATGGGGCATCAACGTCAACGGCTGGCTGAACACGTTCGGCAAGGACCGGATCACGGGGCAGCTCGTCTACGGCCACGCCATCGCGAGCTACATGAACGACGGCGGCGTCGATATCGCGCCGAATGCGAACCTGCAGGCGCAGGCGGTGCCGTCGATCGGCGGCTTCGTGTACTACGACCACTACTGGAGCGACAAGTGGAGCAGCTCGCTCGGCTTGAGCGCGCATCGTCAGGACAACACCGCCGGACAGCACGGCAACGCGTTCAAGCAAGGGCAGCTACGCCTCGACCAACCTGCTGTGGTATCCGGCGAAGAACGTGCTGACGGGCGCCGAGCTGCTGTGGGGCAAGCTCGAGCAGTTCAACGGCGAGTCGGCCGACGACGTGCGCGTCCAGTTCTCCGGGCAGTTCAAGTTCTAGCCGCGCGGCGGAGGAATTCATGCAATTCCTACAAGCGTTTCCCATCGCCATCATCGACGAGGACTACGAAGGCAAGCACGCCGCCGGGCGCGGCATGCGGCAGCTCGCAGCTGCGATCGAGAAGGAAGGATTTCGTGTGGTGGCCGGTCTCAGCTACGAAGACGCGCGGCGGCTGGTCAACGTCTTCAACAGCGAATCGTGCTGGCTGGTCTCGGTGGACGGCGCGGAGGCCACCCCGAAGCAATGGCAGATCCTGGAGGAGGTGCTGGCCGCCAAGCGCAGCCGCAACGACCGGCTGCCGATCTTCCTGTTCGGCGACGAGCGCACGGCGGAAATGGTTCCGGCAAGCGTGCTCAAGCACGCGAACGCCTTCATGCGCCTGTTCGAGGACTCGGCCGAGTTCCTGGCCCGCGCGATCGCCCGCTCGGCGCAGCTCTACCTCGAGCGCCTGCCGCCGCCGATGTTCAAGGCGCTCATGGACTACACGCTGCACGCCAGCTACTCCTGGCACACGCCCGGTCACGGCGGCGGAACGGCGTTCCGCAAGAGCCCGGTGGGCCAGCTGTTCTACGAGTTCTTCGGCGAGAACACGTTGCGCTCCGACATTTCGGTGTCGGTGGGCCAGCTCGGCTCGCTGCTCGACCACACGGGGCCGATCGCCGAAGGCGAGCGCAACGCGGCGCGGATCTTCGGCGCGGACGAGACCCTGTTCGTGGTCGGCGGCACTTCGACCTCGAACAAGATCGTCTGGCACGGCACCGTTTCCCGCGGCGACCTCGTGCTGTGCGACCGCAACTGCCACAAATCGATCCTGCACTCGCTGGTCATGACCGGGGCCACGCCGATCTACCTCGTCCCCTCGCGCAACGGTCTGGGCATCATCGGACCGATCTCGCGGGAGCAGTTCACGCCCGAGTCGATTCGGCGAAAGATCGCCGCCAGCCCGTTCGCGAAGGAGACGAGCGGCAAGGTGCGTCTGATGGTGATGACCAACTCCACCTACGACGGCCTGTGCTACAACGTCGACGCCATCAAGCAGACGCTCGGCGACGCGGTGGACGTGCTGCACTTCGACGAGGCCTGGTACGCCTACGCCAATTTCCACGAGTTCTACGACGGCTATCACGCCATCTCGTCCGAGCGCCCGGCGCGCTCGCCGCACGCCATCACCTTCGCCACGCAGTCCACGCACAAGCTCCTGGCCGCGCTGTCGCAGGCGTCCATGATCCACGTTCAGCACGGCGAGACGCAGCGGCTGGACATGGCGCGCTTCAACGAGGCGTTCATGATGCACACCTCGACCTCGCCGCAGTACGGCATCATCGCGTCCTGCGACGTCGCCGCCGCCATGATGGAGCAGCCGGCCGGCCGGGCGCTGGTGCAGGAGACGATCGACGAGGCGCTGAGCTTCCGCCGCGCCATGACCGCGGTGAAAAAGCAGCTGAACGGCTCGTGGTGGTTCGACGTCTGGCAGCCCGACGCGATGGCCAAGCGGCCGACCGATGAGCAGTCCGCCTGGGTGCTGAAACCCGGCGACCGGTGGCACGGGTTCGAAGAGCCTGGCCGAGAACCACGTGCTGGTCGACCCGATCAAGGTCACCATCCTCACGCCCGGGTCTGTCTGCCGACGGCAACATGCAGGAGCACGGCATCCCCGCCGCCGTGGTCACGCGGTTCCTGTCCGCCCGCCGCATCGAGATCGAGAAGACCGGCCTGTACTCCTTCCTGGTGCTGTTCTCGATGGGCATCACCAAGGGCAAGTGGAGCACGCTCGTCACCGAGCTCATCAACTTCAAGGATCTGTACGACGCCAACGCGCCGCTCAAGCGCGTGCTGCCGGCATTGGCGGAGGCGCATCCGGACGCCTACGCGAAGATGGGACTCAAGGATCTCTGCGAGCAGATGCACCGGACCTACCGCGAGGACAATCTGCCCAAAGCGCAGAAGGACATGTACACCACGCTGCCCGAGATGGCGATGCGGCCGGCCGATGCTTACGAATGCCTCGTGCGCGGGCGCGTGGAGAGCGTGGAGATCGACAACCTGATGGGCCGCACGCTGGGGGTGATGGTGGTGCCCTACCCGCCCGGCATTCCCGTGATCATGCCGGGCGAGCGCATCACGCCGGCGACCAAGTCGATTCAAGACTACCTGCTGTACGCGCGCGAGTTCGACCGGAAGTTCCCCGGCTTCGAGACCGACATCCACGGGCTGCGCTTCGAGCCGACCGCCGGCGGCAGGCGCTATCTGGTGGACTGCATCACACAAGGAGCCGATCGATGATCCCACGCTCGGTCAAGTCGCCCACCATCCCGATCCCGTTCCACAAGCTGCTCAAGGTGGTCGCGATCGTCGATAGCGCCAACCCGCAGACCAAGCAGCTTCTCGACCACATCGCCGCGGAGAACTTCAAGGTCGAGGTGACCGACCGCTTCGAGCGCGACGTCTCCGAGGACGCCGCGGTCGGCGCGTACATCGCGTTGATCGACGGTGAGCGCCTCGAGCAAGCGCGCAAGATGGCGCTAGCGGTTCGCGCCATCGGCTTTCGCACGCCGCTCTGGGCGCTCGCGGACTCGCACCGCATCTCCGACATCGCCGTCGTCGGCGGGCTCGGCGAAGTGGACGGCTACATCTACCTCGGCCAGCAGACGCCCGCCTTCTATGCGAAGCAGGTCGTGGCGAGCCTCGTCAAGTATGGGAGAGAGCTGCTGCCGCCGTTCTTCGGCGGGCTCATGGCCTACGACGGCGAGGCCAACGTGGCGTTCGATTGCCCGGGCCACCAGGGCGGTCAGTTCTACCGCAAGTCGCCGGCGGGTCAGCTCTTCTTCAAGCATTTCGGCGAGAGCGTGTTTCGCAACGACCTGTGCAACGCCGACGTGGACTTGGGCGATCTGCTCATCCACGAAGGCCCCGCCGCGGAAGCGCAGCGCTACGCCGCAAAGGTGTTCGGCGCCGACAAGACCTATTTCGTCCTGAACGGCACGAGCACCTCCAACAAGGTGGTCACGAACGCGGTGCTGCGGCGCGGGGACCTGGTCCTCTTCGACCGCAACAACCACAAGTCCCTCCACCAGGGTGCCCTGGTAGGAGGCCGGCGCGATCCCGATCTTCCTGCCGACCTCACGCAATCCCTTCGGCATGATCGGTGCCGTCGACTGGGACGCCTGGGACGAAAAATATCTCCGGGAGCAGATACGGGCCAACCCGCTGGTGAAGGACCCGCAGCGGCACAAAGCCGAGCGCCCGTTCCGCCTCGCGTGCATCCAGCTCGCGACCTACGACGGCACGATCTACAACGTCCGCAAGGTCCTGGAGAAGATCGGGCACCTGTGCGACTACGTGCTCTGGGACGAGGCGTGGATCGGCTACAACGCCTTCCATCCGCTGTTCGAGGACCACAGCCCGATGCGGCTGGAGAAGCTGGCACCGGAGATGCCCGGGCTGTTCTCGACGCAATCCGTCCACAAGCAGGGCGCCGGTTTCTCGCAGGCTTCCCAGATCCACAAGCGCGACGAGCATATCCGCGGCCAGCGGCGCTTCATCGAGCACAAGCGCTTCAACGAGTCGTTCCTGATGCACGCGTCCACGTCGCCCTTTTATCCGCTGTTCGCCTCTCTGGACGTGAACGCCAAGGTTCACGAGGGCAAGGCCGGTGAGATGCTGTGGGACCGGTGCATCGAGCTGGGCATCGAGGCCCGCAAGAAGATCCGCGAGTTCTGCCGCTACTTCGCGCGCACCGGGCAGAGCGACCAGGAGAAATGGTTCTTCGATCCGTTCGTGCCCGATGTGGTGACGATCCGGGGCTCGAAGTTCACCGCGGATGCGACTGACCTTCCCTGGGAGGACCTCCCCACGGAGGTGATCAAGCGCGAGCAGCAGTGCTGGAACTTCCATCCCAACAGCCGCTGGCACGGGTACTCTGGCTACGCCGACGGCTACGCGATGGTGGACCCCAACAAGCTCACGCTGCTCACACCAGGAATCGAGCGCAAGACCGGCGAGTACCTCGACTTCGGGGTGCCCGCCACGGTGGTCGCCAATTACCTGCGCGAGCAGCGCGTAGTCCCGGAGAAGTGCGATCTCAACAGCATCCTGTTCCTGATGACGCCGGCGGAGGACGAGAGCAAGCTCAACACGCTGATCGCGAAGCTCGTCAAGTTCAAGAATCTCTGGGATCGCGACGCACCGCTGCCCGAGGTCCTGCCAACCCTGTATGCGGCGCACAGCGAGCGCTACGCGGGCTACACGCTGCGCCAGGTCTGCAACGAGATGCACGACTTCTATCGCAAGGCGAACGTCAAGGATCTGCAGCGGCGCTGCTTCCGGGCGGCGAGCTTCCCGGAGCTCGCGATGTCACCTAAGGACGCCTACGAGGCCCTGGTCGCGAACGATGTCGACTACGTGCCTCTGGAGAGCATCAAGGGTCGCATCTCCGCCACTCTCGCATTGATCTACCCGCCCGGCATCGGTGTCGTGGTCCCCGGCGAGCGCTGGGACGAGCGCGCGCAGCCGATGCTCGACTACTTCCTGGCCTTTCAGGAGTCGTTCAACCGCTTCCCGGGCTTCAACTACGAGGTCCAGGGCGTGTTCCAGGAACGCGAGTAGCGGCCGCATCAAGTTCCACACGTACGTGGTCCGCGAGTGAGCGTCGCGAAGGGGAATGAAGGAGGAGGCACTATGCAAGAAGCGAAGAAGATGAATCTCACCCAGCTGACGTTCCTCGTCGCCGTGAACATGATGGGCTCCGGCATCATCATGCTGCCGACGAACATGGCGCAGGTCGGCGCGATCTCGCTCCTGTCCTGGATCGTGACGGCGCTGGGCTCGATGGCCATTGCCTACGGGTTCGCGCAGGCCGGCATCTTCAATCAACGCGAGGGAGGCCTGGCCGCCTATGCCGAGGACGCCTACGGCAAAGCGGGCTACTTTCAGGTGTTCTTTCTGTATTTCCTGTCGCTGGCGATCGCCAACGTCGCGGTTGCGATTTCGGCCGTAGGATATCTGACCGCGTTCATCCCCTGGCTCTCGTCGACGCCGATCGCCACCTGCGTCGGGGTGATCGCGCTGCTCTGGCTGACCACGGTCGCGAACTTCGGAGGTCCCAGCCTGACGGGGCGCATCGGCGCGGTGACGGTATGGGGTGTCATCTTGCCGGTGGGGTTGATCTCGATCATCGGCTGGTTCTGGTTCAAGGGCGGCACGTTCGCGGCGGCCTGGAACCCTCAAGGACTCAGCCTGGCGGAAGGCATGGGCTCGAGCATATCGCTCACCCTGTGGGCTTTCCTGGGCATGGAGTCGGCAGCGCAGAACTCGGCCGCGGTAGAGAATCCAAAGCGCAATGTCCCGCTCGCTTGCATGTTAGGCACTCTGGGCGCCGCTGCGATCTACATCCTGTCGACGACGGTGATTCAGGGCATCGTGCCGAACGCCGAGCTGGCGAAATCGACGGGCCCGTTCGGCCTGGCCTACGCCCAGATGTTCAACCCGACGGTTGGCTCCATCGTCATGGCCCTTGCGGTCATGGCCTGCCTCGGCTCGCTGCTCGGCTGGCAGTTCACGCTCGCCCAGACTGCGAAGGCGGCGGCGGACGAGCGCATGTTTCCTGCCTTCTTCGCGAAAGTGACCTCGATGGGCGCACCGATCATCGGCATGGTCATCATGGGCGTCGTCCAGTCCCTGATGGCGTTGTCGACGATTTCGCCCGATCTCAGCAAGCAGTTCAGCGCCCTGGTGAACCTCGCCGTGGTCACCAACGTCCTTCCCTACATCATCGCTCTCTCCGCGTTGACGGTGATCATGCAGGCGGCGGGCGTCACCGGATCGACGTACCGGCGCAACTACGGTGGTCGCGCTGGTCGCGATGCTCTACAGCGTCTACGCCCTGTATGCCTCCGGCAAGGACGCAGTGCTCGGCGGCATGCTGGTGATGGGCGATCGGTTTCGTGATCTGGGGTTTCATTGCACCCCGCTTCGCATCGGGGCAGCCGGCTGCCGCGCTGGCCAAAGGGGCCTGACCGTGAGCGGACGGACGGTTGAGAGGAGACAGAACATGCAAAGCGCACGATCGGGAAGCCCTCGGGGCCGTCGAGCTCGGATCGCGATCTTCGCGATCGCAATCGTCGCGGCGCTGCTCCCGCCGCTCGCGCAGGCGGCCGGGACCCGCCGGCACCTTGGAGCGGGTGCGGCAAACAGGCAAGCTCACGCTCGGCTATCGAGCCGACGCGCGGCCATTTTCCTATCGGGACGAGTCGGGCAACCCGGCCGGCTATTCGGTCGCGCTGTGCTCGCGTATCGCCGAGCAGGTGAAAGCCGAGCTTGGGCTCTCCACGCTGGCCGTGGAGTGGATGCCAGTCACGCTCGAGGATCGCTTCCGCGCCGTGCAGGAGGGCAAGATCGACCTGCTGTGCGGCGCGGCTACCGCGTCGCTGTCGAGAATGAAAGAAGTCTCCTTCTCGATCGCGATCTTCCCGGGCGGGATCGGGGCGCTTCTGCGTGCGGACTCTTCTCCCGCGCTGCGCGACGTCCTGTCCCGGAAGCCGCCGTCGGGACCGTTCTGGCGTGCGCACCCGGCGCGGATCCTGGAGGGCAAGACCTTCTCGGTCGTCGGCGGCACGACAAGCGAGCGCTGGTTGGCCGGTCGGCTCGACACGTTCCAGCTCACCGCGAAGGTCGTTCCTGTCGACGGCTACGAGGCTGGCATCCGGCGGGTGCTCGACCGCAGCTCCGACGTCTTCTTCGGAGAGCGCGCCATCCTTCTGGACATCGCCAAGCGCGGCCCGTCAACGCGCGATTTGACCGTCCTCGATCGCCAGTTCACGTACGAGCCCATAGCCCTCGCATTCGCTCGCGGCGACGAGGACTTTCGTCTGGTCGTGGATCGAACCTTGAGCCGGCTGTTCGGCTCCAAGGAGTTCGGCGACTTGTACGCGAAGTGGTTCGGGAAGCCCGACGAGGACGCGCGCAACTTCTTCCGCTGGACGGCGCTGCCGGACTGAGACTCGAGTGAGGAGCAAAACGATGCAGAAATTCGGAGTTCACAGCGAAGTCGGCAAGCTCAGAACCGTGCTGGTATGCCGCCCGGGGCTGGCCCATCAACGGCTGACGCCGGGCAACGCCGGCGATCTGTTGTTCGACGATGTGCTCTGGGTGCAGGAAGCGCAGAAGGACCACTACGATTTCGTGCTCAAGATGCGCGAGCGCGGCATCGAGGTGCTCGACCTGCACGAGCTGCTGGCCGAGACGCTGAAAGACAAGGCGGCGCGTGCCTGGGTGCTGGACCGCCGCATCACCGTCAACGACGTCGGTCTGGGCGCCTCCCGTTTCGTGCGCCCCTGGCTCGACGAGATGCCGGCGGAGAAGCTCGCCGAGCATCTGATCGGCGGCATCGCGATCCTGGACGTTCCCAAGAGCGAATGGGCGACGATGCTGGCCGACGCCTATCGGCGGCACCGACTTCATCATCCCGCCGGTGCCCAACACGCTGTTCCAGCGCGACCCGTCCTGCTGGATCTACAACGGCGTCACCTGCAATCCGATGTACTGGCCCGCGCGCAAGCCCGAGACGCTGCTGCAGCGCGCGGTCTACAAGTTCCATCCGCGCTTCAAGGGCGGTGAGTTCAACATCTGGTGGGGCGATTCGGACGAGTACTTCGGCGGATCCTGCATGGAGGGCGGCGATGTCATGCCCATCGGCAAGGGCGTGGTGCTGATCGGAATGGGCGAGCGCACCACCCGTCAGGCCGTGTTCCAGGTCGCGGATCGGCTGTTCAAGCAGAAGGCGGCCACGCGCGTGATCGGCTGCCTGATGCCGAAGAGCCGCGCCGCCATGCACCTCGACACCGTGTTCAGCTTCTGCGACCGCGACCTGTGCACGGCGTTCCGCGAGGTCGTAGACCAGGTCCGTTGCTACAGCGCGCGCCCGACAGGGGACGGCGGGTTGGAGGTTCACCCCGACCAGGGACACCTGTTCGACGTCGTCAAGGAAGCGCTAGGGCTGAAAGAGCTGCGCGTCGTGGAGACCGGCGGTAACGCCTGGCAGGCGCAGCGCGAACAGTGGGACGACGGCAATAACGTGGTCGCGCTCGAGCCCGGTGTAGTGGTCGCATACGATCGCAACACATACACCAACACGCTGCTGCGCAAGGCCGGGGTCGAGGTGATTACGGTGCGCGGCTCGGAGCTGGGCCGCGGCCGCGGGGGCGGCCACTGCATGACGTGCCCGATCTCGCGCGACCCAGCGTATTGAGGACCGAGCGCGTTCTGAAAGCGTGTGCGAGTCGCAATAGACTGCCGAGCTTAGTCACCATTATGTAAGGAGAGCATCATGAGCTTCAATCTGCGCAATCGCTCGCTGCTGACGGTGCAGGATTACACCCAGCGCGAGTTTCGTTACCTGCTCGACCTCGCGCGCGATCTGAAGCGCGCCAAGTACGCGCGCACCGAGCAGAAGCACCTCGACGACAAGGAGATCTGCCTGATCTTCGAGAAGACCTCGACCCGCACCCGCTGCGCCTTCGAGGTCGCCTGCTACGACCAGGGCGCGAACGTGACCTACCTCGATCCGGCGGGCTCGCAGATCGGCCACAAGGAGTCGTTCAAGGACACCGCGCGCGTGCTCGGGCGGATGTACGACGCCATCGAGTACCGCGGCGCCAGCCAGCACGGCGTCGAGACGCTTGCCAAGTACGCCGGCGTGCCGGTGTTCAACGGGCTGACCGACGAGTACCACCCGACCCAGATGATCGCCGACGTGATGACCATGCGCGAGCACAGCGACAAGCCGATATCCGAGATCAAGTACGCCTTCCTCGGCGACACGCGCAACAACATGGGACACTCGCTGATGATCGTCGGCTGCCTCATGGGGATGGACGTGCGCCTGTGCGGGCCGAAGAAGCTGTGGCCTTCGGACGAATTCGTGACGATTGCCCGCGACTTGGAGAAGAAGTACGGCGGGAAGCTCACCATCACCGACGACGCCAAGCAGGGGGTCAAGGGCGTGGACTTCATTCACACCGACGTCTGGGTCTCGATGGGCGAGCCGAAAGAAGTGTGGAAAGAGCGTATCGACCTGCTGCTCCCGTATCAGGTCAACGTGGATCTGATGAAGGCGAGCGGCAACCCGCACGTCAAGTTCATGCACTGCCTGCCCGCATTCCACGACACGGAGACCGTCCTGGGCAAACAGATCGCCGAGACCTACGGCATCTCCAACGGGCTGGAGGTCACCAACGACGTGTTCGAGTCGGAGTACAACATCGCTTTCGAGCAGGCGGAGAACCGCATGCACACCATCAAGGCGATCCTGGTCGCCACGCTGGGCGAGTGACGCCATGCGCGTAGCTCCGTGCGCGAACGGCTGAGATGGCGGCGACGCCGAACGCGGCCAAGAGCCTGGGCCTCGCCGCCTGTACCGCGGTGGTGGTGGGCAACATGGTGGGCTCGGGCTTCTATCTGTCGCCCTCCGCCGTGGCGCCCTACGGCGTGCTCGCGATCCTCGCGTGGATCGTGATGGGCATCGGTGCCATCTGCCTCGGGCTCACCTTCGCGCGCCTGGCGCGGATCGCGCCGGCGACCGGCGGCCCGTACGCCTACACGCGCATGGCCTACGGCGACTTCGCCGGTTTCCTCGTCGGCTGGGGCTACTGGATTTCCATCTGGGCATCGCTGCCGGCGATCGCGTTCGCCTTCGCCGGCGCGGTCATGAACCTCGCGCCCGAGCACCTGTTCAACAAGCCCGTGGCGTTGATCCTGACGCTCGGCGCCATCTGGTTCGTGGTGCTGATCAACCTGCGCGGCGTGAAGACTGCCGGCATCTTCGCGGAGGTGACGACATACACCAAGCTCGTGCCTTTCGCCGCCATCGCCCTGGTCGGATTGTTCTACGTTCGCCGAGAGAACCTGTCTGAGTTCAATCCCAGCGGAGAATCGCTGCTCGCCTCGTTCGCGGCGCTCGCGCCGCTGACGATGTTCGCCTACCTCGGCCTCGAGTCGGCGACGGTGCCGGCCGGCGACGTGCGCGACCCTCAGCGCACCATTCCCCGCTCGACCATCATCGGCATCAGCGTCGCCGCGCTGCTCTACGTGCTCGGGACCGTGGTCGTGTTCGGCGTCGTGCCGCGGCAAGCAGCTCGTGAATTCGGTGGCCCCGTTCAGCGATGCAGCGCGCCTCATGTGGGGCGCCTGGGGGGCGGGCGCGGTCGCGATCGCCGTGATCATCTCGTCGATCGGCGCGCTCAACGGCTGGACCCTGATGATGGGCCAGGTGCCCATGGCCGCCGCGCAGGACGGCGTGTTTCCGTCCGCATTCGGTCGATTGTCCGGGCGCGGCGTTCCGGCCGTCGGCATCGTGCTCTCGGCCGTGCTCGCCACCGGCCTGGTGGCTTTCCAGGCAATGGGCTCGCCCGGCGTGCGTGCCTTCTACAACCTCGTGGTCAGCTTGAGCACCATGGCGGCGGTCATTCCCTACGCGTTTTGCGCGCTGGCGGTCGGCCTGGTCGCAGCGCGCACGGCCGGCAGCGGCGGGAAGGTGCCGCGGGTCACCGTGATCGAAGGGATCGCGTTCGTCTTCTCGATCTTCACGGTCTACGGCTGCGGCGCGACGGCCGTCCTGTACGGCCTGCTCCTGCTCTTGCTTGGAATTCCGGTGTACGTGTGGCAGCGCCACCGCACGCTCTCATCGACTGCACCTTAGGAGAGATCGCACCATGCTCGTCGTCACAGCCCTGGGCGGCAACGCCCTTCTGCGGCGGGGAGAGCCGATGACCGCCGAGAATCAGCGCCGCAACATCCGGATCGCCGCCGAAGCGCTCGCGCCGGTGGCGAGCGCGCATCAGCTGGTCGTGGGCCACGGCAACGGGCCCCAGGTCGGTCTGCTGGCGTTGCAAGGCGCCGCCTACAGCAAGGTGGAAACCTATCCGCTCGATGTGCTGGGCGCGGAGACCGAGGGCATGATCGGCTACATGATCGAGCAGGAGCTGGGCAACCTGCTGCCGTTCGAGCGGCCCTTCGCCACCCTGCTGACCATGATCGAAGTCGATCCGGGCGATCCGGCGTTCAAGAACCCGACCAAGTTCATCGGGCCGGTCTACGCGAAAGAGGAAGCCGATCGCATCGCCAAGGAGAAGGGCTGGGTGTTCAAGCAGGACGGCGACAAGTGGCGGCGCGTCGTGGCCTCGCCGGAGCCCAAGCGCATCTTCGAGCTGCGCCCGATCAAGTGGCTGCTCGAGCGCAACACCATCGTGATCGCGGCGGGCGGCGGCGGCATCCCGACCATCTACGAGCCGGGTGCGCACCGCAAGCTGGTCGGCGTCGAGTGCGTGATCGACAAGGATCTGGCGTCGGAGTTGTTGGCGCGCGAGCTGGACGCGGATCTGTTCGTGATGCTGACCGACGCCGATGCGGTCTACGTCGACTGGGGCAAACCTACGCAGAAGGCGATCCGGCGCGGCTCGCCGGCGGCGCTGGGAGCCATGCAGTTCGCTGCCGGCTCCATGGGGCCGAAGGTCGAGGCGGCGTGCCGGTTCGTCTCGGCCACAGGCAAACGAGCCGCGATCGGCGCGCTTGCGGACCTCGGCAAGATCATCGCCGGGGAGGCGGGGACGACCGTGTCGTCCAAAGAAAGCGGGATCGTCTACGCTGTGCAATGAGCTGCACCTGGGATGCCCCGCTGGGCATTCCTGAATTGACAGCACCGCGGTGCGGTCTGGTCACCCGGCCTCGAGCCACGCGAGTGCCGCAGCGCGACTAGCGGCATCGAAAGTACGCAGCTGCGCGCTCACGAAGTGGCTCGCGATCTTTGGCGCCGCAGCAAGCAACGAGCTGTCCGTGACCACAGCGATGCGCCGGATCTGGCGATGGTGATCACGCACGAAGCGCAGATGAGACAGCAGCGCCGCGAAATTCTCCCAGCCTGGAAACGACGGTGCCTCGATCATCAGACCGTTGAGTTTGCCGTTCTGCTCGATGTAAGGATCGACGGCGGCCGCGAGCGCGGTGAAGTCTTCGGCCCGAAGCGCCCGGTCGGGTTTGAGGATCAAGATCCCTCGGTCGCGCAGGAGCTCGTGTTGGATCATGGCTCATGTCTCCAGATTGGTCCGCCGCGTCTGTAGCGATCGTCAAGCCAGCCTGCGCGGGGCGGAGGCGCGTACGCCTGGGGCGATTCTAGACACCAATGCGACAACCGGCAAGGCCGCGCCGTAGTCGTTATTTGATGTTGATCTATGTCGGGGCACCTGGTGTAACCGGAGAGTATAGTTCTTCAATCACGATCGCTGTCTGAGTCGCACCCGCCAGACGATTCGCGCGGGCGAAGCGCTTTAACGTTCAAGGAGGTGTCTCATGACGCCAAGTACTCACGCAACCGGGGCGCCGAAGACCGCTGTGGCCGGCACCCGACCACTCAACGCCGACGAGCTGCGACTGATCGACGCCTGGTGGCGCGCGTGCAATTACCTCTCCGTCGGCATGATCTATCTGAAGGACAACCCGCTGCTCAAGGAGCCGCTGCAGTCGGAGCACGTCAAGCATCGCCTGCTCGGCCACTGGGGCGCCAGCCCGGCGCTGTCCTTCGTGTGGGCGCACCTTAACCGGGTCATCAAGCGTGACGACCTGGACATGATCTTCATGGCCGGGCCGGGGCACGGCGCGCCCGGCGTGCTCGGTCCCACCTATCTCGAGGGCACCTACTCGGAGATCTATCCGGACAAGAGCGAGGACTCAGGAGGGGATGCAGAAGTTCTTCAAACAGTTCTCCTTCCCCGGCCACATCGGCTCGCACGTCACACCGGAGACGCCGGGCTCGATCCACGAGGGCGGGGAGCTCGGCTACAGCCTGTCGCACGCGTACGGGGCGGCGCTCGACAATCCCGATCTCATCGTGACGTGCGTAGTCGGCGACGGCGAGGCGGAGACCGGGCCTCTCGCCACGGCCTGGCACTCCAACAAGTTCATCAATCCGATTCGCGACGGCGCCGTGCTGCCGATCCTCAATCTCAACGGCTACAAGATCGCCAATCCAACCATTCTCGCGCGCATCAGCCACGAGGAGCTGGAGGCGCTGTTTGTGGGTTACGGATACAAGCCCTATTTCGTCGAAGGCTCCGAGCCGAGCGAGATGCATCAGAAGATGGCCGCCACGCTCGATGCGATCGTCGCCGAGATCCGCGCCATCCAGAAGAAAGCGCGCGACAGCGGCAAGGCCGAGCGGCCGCGCTGGCCGATGATCGTGCTGCGCGCGCCGAAGGGATGGACCGGACCCAAGGAGATAGCAGGCCACAAGGTCGAAGGCTCGTGGCGCTCGCATCAAGTGCCGTTCTCGGACGTGCGCGGCAATCCCGCCAACCTGCAGCTGCTCGAGAGCTGGATGCGAAGCTACAAGCCCGAGGCGTTGTTCGACGCAGGCGGCCGATTGCTGCCCGAGCTCAGAGCGCTGGCACCGGTAGGAGCGCGGCGCATGAGCGCGAATCTGCATGCCAATGGCGGCCTGCTGCGCAAAGAGTTGAAGCTTCCGGATTTTCGCGGCTACGCGGTGGACGTGGCGCAGGCGGGGAGAGTGCTGCACGAGAACACCAAGCCCCTGGGTGAATTCCTGCGCGATGTGATGCGCGCGAACATGACGAGCTTCCGCGTGTTCGGCCCCGACGAAACCGCCTCCAACCGCCTGCAGTCGATCTACGAGGTGAGCAAGAAGACGTGGATGGCCGATCTGCTGCCGGAGGATGCGGACGGCGGGGAGTTGACGCGCGACGGACGGGTGATGGAGATGCTCTCGGAGCACACGCTGGTGGGATGGCTCGAAGGCTACCTGCTGAGCGGGCGCCACGGCTTCTTCCATACCTACGAAGCCTTCGCCCATGTGGTGGATTCGATGTTCAACCAGCACGCCAAGTGGCTGGACATCTGCAAGAACCACGTGCCGTGGCGCGCCTCGGTGTCGTCGCAGAATATTCTGCTGTCGTCCACCGTCTGGCGCCAGGATCACAACGGCTTCTCGCATCAGGACCCGGGCTTCATCGATCTGGTGACCAACAAGAGCCCGACGGTCACTCGCGTCTATCTCCCGCCGGATGCGAACACGCTGCTCGCCGTGGCCGATCAGTGTCTGCGCTCGACCGACTGCATCAACGTCATCGTCGCCGACAAGCAGAAGCACCTGCAGTTCACCACCATCGAGGAGGCCATCGTGCACTGCGCCAAGGGCATCGGCATCTGGGCCCGGGCGAGCAGCGACGAAGGCGAGGAGCCGGATGTGGTGATGGCCTCCTGCGGCGACGTGGCCACGCAGGAGGCGCTCGCCGCCACAGCGATCCTGCGCGAGCATCTGCCCGATCTCAAGTTGCGCTTCGTGAACGTCGTGGATCTGTTCAAGATGCAGCCCGCGGCCGAGCATCCTCACGGCTCGACCGAGCGCGAATTCGACAGCCTGTTCACCGTCGACAAGCCGATCATCTTCAACTTCCATGGCTACCCCTGGCTGATCCACAAGCTCGCCTACCGCTTCCGCAACCACGACAACCTGCACGTGCGGGGCTACAAGGAGAAGGGCAACATCAACACACCGCTCGAGCTCGCCATTCTCAACCAGGTGGACCGCTTCAACCTGGTGATCGATGTAATCGACCGTGTGCCGCGCCTGCAGAGCAAAGCCGCGCATCTCAAGGACAGCATGAAGAACGAGATCATTCGCAACTTGAGTTACGCGCGCGAGCAAGGCACGGATCGTACCGAGATCACCAACTGGACCTGGCCGGCGTGAGTTGGTGCCCTCTGGACCTCTACATTGCTGAGCTGCTTGCTTGCCGACTCGACGGGGCGGGGAAGTCAATCGGGTCGACCTTGAGCGGCGACACGCCTGCCGGCGATGCTTCGTAGAGGCGAAGCGGAGAGGACCCGTCGACCACGGCCTCTGCTGAAAACACGCGGGGCGCTTCACCCGGGCACAGGGCCCGGTTCGCTTCGTGGTGCGTGTGACCGTGCATGACGTGAAGGTGAGGACAGCGGTTGAAGAGGTCCAAGAGCACGCTGTGCTCGCTCAGGCCGTCGATCCATTGCAGCAGCGGGATGAACAGGCAGCCGGGGGCATGGTGCTGTGCGAAGACCAGCGGTCGTCCATCGAGGCGCGGGTCCTTTGCGATGCCCGCGAGAGACTCGAGCTCGGACGGGGCGATCGCTCCCGCCGAGCGCAGAGGCGATTGGTGGAAGGCCGTCGACACGGGGACGATCGTCACGTCGCGAAAACGCAGCGCCGTGCCGATCGAGCTCGTGGCCGCATAGGGCTGGAGCGGCCCTTTCATCGCTTCGGCGAAGGCGCCGCCGTCGATGTAGGCATCGTGGTTGCCCGGCACGAGGGTGATGCGTTCGGCCGGGATGCGCGACTCGCTCAACAGCTCGGCGAGCACCTCGAACTGCTCGAGGTGGCCGTCCTCGGTCAGATCGCCCGTGATGAGCAGATGATCGACGCTCCTCGCCTGGACTTCCTCCAGGGCGTCAGCGGCCCGCTTTCTTCGCTCGTCCGGATCGAGGCGTCTGCCGAAGCTCAAATATGAAAGTCGGGCGCGCGGCCCGAACGGCCGAGTCGCATAGCTATCCTCGAGGAGATGCAGGTCCGTGAGCTGTGCGATCGTGGCCATGTCCGGCTTCATCCGGGCAGGGGGACGGGAGGGCGACGAAGGTCATGCGCGCACCGTGCCGCGGACGCGGCCGCGAATTCTCGGTTCGGCTGGAACGATCGCGGAGTCGCGGACAAGCTCGACCTGGTGACCGCGCCAGGTGACGCGCCGGCTGCTACACGCCCTGAGCCAACAGAAGAACAAGAGGTAAGATCGCACGATCTCGAGCGGCGCCCAGTACCAGCGCAGCGCGACGCCGCGAAGCGTGCGGGTCGTGACTATGGCGCATGCGTCTGGACGACCGCCGCAGACAGGAGAGCGAGGCCGAACAGTCTGCGTCGGTGAGGCCACACACGCCAAGGTGGTGATCACGACGGGCGACAGGGCCGGCTCGATCGCGAACGCCAGCGGGCGCGAGAGCGCGCCTGGTCTGCGCCCAGCGCGTGTGGCGCGCGATCGTTCGCTCGAGCGAGCAGTCCACGTTCCGGTTCTCCACCGGCCAGAGCGACACGCGCACCTGGTAGCCGGCCCGCGCGAATGCCCTTCCCAGCATGTGATCGTCGGACAGAACATGCGCGACGCGCGCGAAGCCGCCGATGCTCTGGAGCGGCTCGCGCCACATCGCCATCGACTTGCCGAGCGTGATGGTCCTGCCTAACACGAAAGCCGAGGCGGCGATTCCGGGCGCGATGATCGCGCCGAGTTGCAGGTTCTCCATGGCTGCGCCGAGCGTTCGCTCTCCGGTGCCCGCGACCAGGTTGGACACGGCGCCGACGCCCGGGAACGACAGCTCGGCGAGGAGCGGATCGAGGTAGCGGGGCGTGACGCGCACGTTCGAATCGGAGACCACGACGACCTCGCCGCTTGCGGCCCGCTCGAGCGCGAGCAGCTGCGCCACCTTCGGGTTGGTGGCAGCGTCCGGATCGGTCACGATTAGGCGGACCCGCTCATGGCCCACCCGTCTCGACGAACTGGCGCGCCACAGGGTAGGCGTCATCGTCGACGGACGCCACGCCTAGAATGATCTCGTAGTCCGGGTAGTCGAGCGTCGCAAACGACGAAAGGTTCTCGTCCAGCTCGTCGTCAATGCCCGCCAGGGGCTTCAAGATCGAGACGCGCGGAGTGTTCTGTGGCGCTCGAGCCGGTGTCCGGCGGCGCATCGCGACGAGGAAACCCGAGACCATCGTCAGATAGAGCGCCGCCGAAGCCGCCTCGAGCGCGAGAAGGGCGCCCTGCACGGCATCCATGGGCGCGCAGCTTGACCTGCCAAGGTGACAAATTCCGGACAAACATGTGAACCTTTTTCTTGACTACCAGGAAGCTCAGCCGAACAACTCCTTCCCTGGCTTGCGGGGACAACACGCCGCAGGGCGGCTTGTTGCGGCGGACACTAACCTTCAGGTTACGTGGTAGCCAAAGGCGGGGATGGGCGAAAGAGGCTCTCCCCCGCGGCCGTCCATCATCAATGCGCTGGAGCGGCCTTTTTCGCGTTGCCGGCGGCTGCATACAGGACAACGTAGCCTGCGAGCGCGCAGATGAGCGAGCCGCCCAATACACCAATGCGCACAGCATCGCTGTATTCCGGCGCCTGGAAAGCGAGAGTGCCGATGAACAGGCTCATGGTAAATCCGATGCCGGTCAACAGCGCCATGCCGTAGAACTGGGACCACGTGGCCCCTGCTGGTGGGCTGCCGAGGCCCAGTCGTACGGCGAACCACGTCGAGCCCATGACGCCGATCTGTTTGCCCAGAAAAAGTCCCAGTGCGATGCCCAGCGTCACGGGGTCGAGAATACTGCTCAGCGACAAGCCCGCGAGCGATACGCCCGCGTTGGCGAAAGCAAAGACCGGCAGGATTCCGTAGGTGACCCACGGGTGAAGCATGTGCTCCAGGTGGCGCAGCGGCGAGTCGCCGTCGCCCTTCGTGCCGCGCAGCGGGACAGCGAAGCCGAGTGCGACCCCCGCAAGCGTGGCGTGCACGCCCGACTTGAGCACGCAGACCCAAAGAAAGATGCCGACCAGTACGTAGGGCGCGATGCGTCTGACGCCGGCGAGATTCAGGACGATCAGCGCCACAACGCCCGCCGCCGCCAGGCCCAGCGACAACAGCGAGAGGTCGCCCGCATAGAAGACTGCGATGATGACGATAGCGCCAAGGTCGTCGATGATTGCCAGAGCCAGCAGGAAGATCTTTAGACTGCTCGGAGCGCGCTCCCCCAGAAGGGCCAGCACACCGAGCGAGAAGGCGATGTCCGTCGCAGCCGGGATCGCCCAGCCGTGCATCGTCACCGGGTCGCCCCAGTTGATCGCCGAGTACACGAGCGCCGGACCGAGCATACCGCCCACCGCGGCGATGCATGGCAGTGCAGCCTGCCGTATGCTGGACAACTCGCCCTGCAGAACCTCGCGCTTGATTTCGAGAGCGACGAGCAGGAAAAATACCGCCATGAGCGCGTCGTTGATCCACAGGAGCAGTGGCTTGTCGAGCGCCAGGGTTCCCGACGTGAACTCCGACGTGCAAGCCGAGCAAGTCGCTATACAACAAACGCCACGGTGAGTTGGCCCAGATGAGCGCAACGATCGCAGCAACAACCAGCACAATGCCGCCGGCAGCCTGCAGGCGAAAGAACTCTTCGATGAGTGTCAGTGCGCCAGATTGGCGCTGCGGTGATTGCGTCTTGTCGCCCACGGCTGCTCCAAGATACGGTCCATCTACGACATCGGCGCCATAGAATACCGGCTTTCCCGAATGCGGAAGGTCGCATCAACTGCTGGACACGCCCGAAGGCCAGGCCCGGATGGCGGAAGGGGTCATGAAGCTCGTTGGGGCGATCTACGAACTGAAGACCGGCCGCGTGCGGTTCCTGCCCTGAAAGGCCGCCGGCCGTCGTGCCGGGCGTGGACGCGCAACGATGCTCGCCTGCGCTAGAACTTCTCGGGGATGTACTTGAACGGATAGTCCGGCTCGCGATAGCCGCCGGGCTTCTGCCGGTCCGGCAGCTTCACCTTCTCGCGCGGCGCCTCCTTGTACGGGATCTTGCTGAGGAGGTGGGTGATGATGTTGAGGCGGGCGCGTTTCTTGTCGTTCGAGACGGCTACGTACCACGGCGCCCACGGCGTGTCGGTCGCCTCGAACATCTCGTCGCGCGCCCTGGAGTAGTCGTACCAGCGGCTGTAGGATTTCAGGTCCATCGGCGAGAGCTTCCAGATCTTGCGCCCGTCGTCGATGCGCGCCGCGAGGCGGCGAGTCTGCTCTTCCATGCTCACTTCCAACCAGTACTTGATCAGGATGATGCCGGATTCGATCATCAACTTCTCGAAGGCCGGGATCGCCCTGCAGAAAGCGCTTCGCCGTCTCTTCCGAGCAAAATCCCATCACCCGCTCGACGCCAGCGCGGTTGTACCAGCTGCGATCCCAGATCACCACTTCACCCGCCGCCGGCAGGTGCGGCAGGTAGCGCTGCGCGTACATCTGGCTTTTCTCGCGATCGCTCGGTGCCGGTAACGCAACGACGCGGAATATGCGCGGGCTCACGCGGTCGATGATCGCCTTGATGGTGCCGCCCTTGCCGGCGCCGTCGCGGCCCTCGAACACGATGCACACCTTGAGGCCTTTGTGCACCACCCACTCCTGCAGCTTGACGAGCTCGGCATGCAGCCGGGCAAGCTCTTTGTCATAGTCCTTTCGATTCAACTTTTCCTTCGGCTGCGAGGCGGCCGGCTTCGTGGCCGTCCTGGTTCTGGCAGCCCTGGTTTTGCCTGCTTTGGTTTTCATGGCTTCATCTCCGCTCTTCCTTGTTTGCCCCGACTGTACTGCGCCTCGGCTCAGCCGCCGCCTTCGGACGCCTGCTCGTACTTCTTCACCGCCATCTGCAGGTTGAAGAACATCCGCTCCCGGCCCAGGGTCTTGCCGATTCTCGAACGGTTGACGACCGCGAGCACGTCCGGGTTGAGAGCCGCAAGCCACAGCTGTGATGCCATCGCTCCGCAGCCTCTCTTCCGCCTCGGCGAGCATCTTGAGCGCAGTGTATTCGATATCGAACACGGCGCTGAAGTCGATCAAGACGACGGATGGCTTGGTCTGCTCGACCAGCGGCCACATCTTGTCCCCAATGCGTTGGGCGTTGGCAAAGAAGATCCGCCCCTCGGTTCGCAGTATCAGCAGGCCGGGCCAGGTCTCGTCCTCCGGATGCTCCTCCGACAGCGGTCTGAAGACATCTGTTCCGCGTTTGCGGCCGAGCACGTATACGGGCGGGTTGTACGCCTGATATGCAAGCGCAAGCAGCGAGGCGATCACGGCGACCACAATCCCCTTCAGCGTGCCCAGGAGGGCGACGCCGGCGAAGGCGATGACGGCCCAATAGAATTCTGTCGTGCGCACTCGGGCGATATCGCGAAACTCCGCGGGCCTGATCAGACCGACCGAGTAGACCACGACCACTGCTGCCAGCACCGCATTCGGCATGAGCGAGATGAGCGGGGCCAGAAGCAGCAGCGTCGCGAGTGCGGCTGCCGCGGTGACGATTTCGGCCATCTGCGAGCGCGCGCCGGCAATACGATTGACCGCCGTTTGCGACGTGCCGCCGCCTGCAGGCATGGCACCGAAGAAGCCGCCGGCGACGTTCGCCACGCCGACGCGCCAGCAGCTCCTGGTTCGGCAGTGGACGCGACTCGCCGGGTTTCGCGAACGCGCGCGCGGCGGCGATGCTCTCGGTGAAGCTCATCAAAGCGATGCCGATGGCGGCGGGCCACATCTGCGCGACAAGGTCGAGCTGCGGCCAGACCAAGGTCGGAAGGTCGCGCGGAATGTTTCCCACCGTTTCCACGCCGGCGTGCGGCAGACCCAGGAGGCCGCAGGCGGCAATCCCCACTGCGACGGCGATGAGCGGGGCCGGCGCCCGCGGCATGAAGCGCTCCAAGCCGAACATCAGCACGAGCATGACCAGGCCAGCGCCAGCCGCGGTCGGCGAGGTCTGGGGCAGGTGCTGAACGATGGCCAGGATATCCCTGAAGAACCCCGTCTTCTCGATGTGGAACCCGAGCAGCTTCGGGATCTGATCCACGACGATCACCAACCCGATGCCCGATTTGAAGCCGGCCAGCACGGGCTCGGAGATGAAGTTGGCGACGAAGCCGAGCCGCAGCAGCGAAGCCAGCACCAGCATGGCGCCCACCAGGATTGCCAAGGTGGCGCCCGCGATCGCCAGTTCCGCGGCCCCGCCATTGGGGACCGCCTCACCGAGCTCGGCCGCAGCCAGAATGGCAATCGTTGTCGTGGTGCTGACGCTGAGCGGCCGCGATGTGCCGAGCAGAGCGTAGACGACCATCGGCACGAACACCGTGTACAAGCCGACCTGTACCGGCAGGCCCGCGATGGTGGCAAACGCCATCGCCTTGGGAATGACCACCGCAGCCGCTATCAAGCCGGCGGTGACATCGGCGCGCAGCCATCGCTTCGGATAGCCGCGCAGCCATGCCAAACCCGGAATGAGTCCCGGCTGATTGGTTTTGCTATTCATCTTGGTGGACTCGGAGACCGTGGCCCGCATTGGGCCGCGGCACGCGCGAGCAGCGCGCCGTCGCCCGTGCGCACGATCAGGCCGCGTCTGGTGTTGGCGCCGCGGGCGCGGTCAAGGTCCGCATCGCCACCACGAACTCACTGGCCTCAGCCGCCATGCTCGCGGCTTCTTCTGCCTGGGTCTCGGTCAGCGCAAGGTAATCGGCGCGCTGGCGGGCATCGAAGAGGCGGTCGAAAATGCGACCGAAACGCGGGTCGAGCAGGCCTGGTTTCACGAGCGTCTGGTGAATCGCCGCACGGACACCTGTGTGCTTCACGAAATGCCGGCCATGGGCCAGCAAGACCGCACTCGCTGAATAGAAGGCGGCGTAGTACGCGCGGTTCGACCGCAAAGTCGTGCCTGCCGGCCCGCAACTCGGACTGAGCGGACTCCAGCGCATCGGCAGACTTGCGCAACCAATGTTGGACTGCCCGGTCTCGCGCCTCTTCCTCGGTCACGCAGCGATCCCGTCTCGTTCGATCTCGCGGTGCAAAGGCAACACCGAGTACAGACCTGCCTCCCACTCTGTCGTGGGCACGACCAGCGGACTGAGCAGCACGTCGTAGCGAAGCTGGGTGTCATACAACGCGCCGACCACTGCCTCGCGCTCTCGCCAGGTGAGCTCCCGCGAAGTCAATACCAGCAGGTCGATATCGGACTCCGCATCGTCGGTTCCCCGCGCCTTGGAGCCGAACAGGATCACGCGCTCGACGGGGAATCGCGTGAAGAGTATGTGCCGCGCGGCCTTGATAGCTGTTTCGTCGTTGGGCGATAGACCAAGCTGCTCCAGCGTTCTCATGTGTCGTCCTGTCGAGCCGTGCTCAGCGCCCTTCGTTCGGTGCGGCCCCACACCACCGCTGCGATGTGTCGGGGGGGCGGCCAATGCGATTCTACCATCCCGCTCGCGCACCTCATAAGTCGTGCCGGATCATCTCGGCCGCCTTCTCGCGACCTGGCTCACCATTTGACCACGAACTGGAACTGGAACACCACGGCAGGTCCGGGATCGGGATTGAATGCGGGGTTCCACACGATCTGCAGGTCGGGCTGCACGACGCTGGTGGGCGAGAGCTGCAGCGTGTAGAAGGTCTCGAACACGTACTCGTTGTCGTGGTACACGGTCTTCGTCGTCGCGGAGGGCTGGCTCCAGACGAAGCCCACGCCGAGCAGGTCGTTGGTCAGCCGCGGGACCCATCCGGCGTATTTCAGCGGCGCGTTCATGACGAAGCCGGTGCCGACCTGCGCCTTGGCGCCGCCGGAGACTTGCGAGCCGCCGACGCCGAAGCGCCCGAACCATCCGAACGGCGAGCCGGGGCCGAGCTGCTGCTCCAGGTTGAAGCCTATCCCGCCCTGCACAGGTCCATCGGCGCGGGCCAGGAACGGCTGGACGCGATAGACGCCCCGGCCGAGACCGAAGAAGTCGCTTGTCATGTAGCCGATTTCCCATTCCAGCGACCACGCGTCCCAGCTGAAATTCGTTCCCGGCGTCTGGCCGGCGGTAGCGTTGCCGACCGAATAGCCGAGCATGCCGTACCAGTCGTTGCTCGGCTGCCACTGCAGGTTCAGAGCGTAGTCGTAGGACGGCAATGGAAGCACCATGCTGTTGACTAGCGCCGAGTTGATGAACTGCCCGCGGCCGGAGTTGGCATAACCGTTGACATCGAGATAGTTGCCCTGGTTGATCACACCCGCGAGCGCGACCCATCGCCCGGCGTCGAACGACTGCTGCCACGCCAGTTCCGGCACGCGCCAGCCGCTGTGACTGGAACGGAACTGCAACGGATTGGTCAGGGAGCCGATGTTGGCCTGGACGCTCTGCTCCTGCCCGGCACCGCCCAGCGCGGTCTGATATTCGATCTGCGTGCTGAGCCAGCCCGCAGTGCTATGGTCCCCGCGACGATCGAACACCGCCCACTTGGCTGCGAGATCGAGGTTGTAGTTGCCCAGGTCGTTGTCGCCTTGCATCACATCGGTCATGCCGGAGTAGGTGAACGTCTGCGCGAGGGAGTAGCGCAACCCCCGGCCGGATAGCCAAGTCTTGCTTCCCTGCACCAGTGGTTCCAGCGGGACGTCGTCGACAAGCGGCCCAGGCCGAGCGACCGTGTTGCCGAACTCGTCCTGACTGTACAGGTAGGGCATCAGAAGCGGCGGCGCCGCCGGCAACCACTCGAACGCCGGCAGGCTCTCCCGCATCGACTGTTGCTTCTCCTGCACTTCGGGCGACAGCTTGACGCCCTTTTGCGGCATCGGCATCTGGTATTTCAACTCGGTCTGGGAGCGGGGCCGCAAGCCCTGAGGCATGCTCTCCATCGGCGTGGGGACGGGTCGCCCCAGGTTGTCGAGTAGCAGCACGTCGCCCGAGGCGGGTTCGGGGAGCGTCTGTTCCGCAGCCCAGAGGCTCGGGGTCCCGGCGATGAACAGCGCTCCTATCAGTGCTTGCGGGTTGCTTCTTATTCGACTTCTCCAGCCGCAGTGACGGATTCACTCGTTCCCAGACGAGCTGCATCCTCCCGCGCAGCGGCCGCGTGCTGCTGGGCTGCGGCCGACTCACCAAAGAATATGCAGCGTGCGCCGGCCCTCAGAACCTGAACGACGCGCCCAGGGCGGGTCCGGTCATGCGCAGGTCGAGTTGGCTGTTGTCGTGTGAAGTTGTACGAGAGGCTGCGCACCACGAACACCACGTCGCCCCAGGCGAAACGGTAGCCCACGCCCAGCAGCGCCTGCCAGGTCGAGTTGCTCGAACCCGCGCCGATGTCGGCGTAGTAGGGCATGAACCATTTGCTTTCGCCGAAGCGCACCTCGCCTTTCAGGCCTACGATCCCGTCCCATTCGTTCATCGTCTGCGAGACATTGCCCGATTGCGCCAGCGCACCGGTCGGCCCGCTGAAGCTCCAGCTGAGCGAGGTGGAGAGGCTCAGCAGGCGCGTCCCGGCGAACAGATCGAGAGATACGTCCGGCTTGTGCAAAACCGTGTAGCCTCCGGCCAGTGTCCATATGTTCCCGACAATGTTCGTCGAGCCGCCCGTGTTGATCGGCTCCGTCACGATTCCACCTGGGCCGGTGACCGATTTGACCGCCGACTCGTGGCCGCCCAGGTGAAGATACATGTAGTCGGTGAACACCAGCCAATTGTCCTTGCGCCCCTCGGCGGTGAACATGGCCGCGAAGTCGAGCGACTCGAGATAGCTGCTGGGGTCGACCTGCGAGGTGACGCTCCCGCCGGCGCCGGCCGGATTGGTGTACGTGACCGTTCCACTGATGTCCGGCAGCCACAGGTAGGGCGTGACGGTGAAATGCCACTTTCCGTCGGACTTGTCCTCCTCGGCGCCGACCGGCGCCGCGGCCGCGACGGCGATTGTCGCGAAAAGCGTAACGGCCAAGCATCTCTTGACTTCGACGGCTCGAATCATGTCATCCTCCTTCGTATCTACTGCGCTGTCATCGATTGAGGTCTTGCATCAGCTGACCGCACTCGTTATCGGAAACAGCCGGCGCTGCAGGTCGAACCATACAGCGTCCCGCACCAGCTTGTCAGCTCCTCGGCGCCTATCTCTGCGCGCATTCACGGCTTCGCCGTCACGAAGCACCACGTGACACGCAGCGCGCGTTGCACCGCAGTCAAAGCCCCGCTCCCCAGTGGTGCTGCCAGGCGAGGCCGACGGTGGTGAAGTTGGTTCCGGTCCGTGCGTACAGTCCGGAGTTGAGGTAGAGCTTGATGGAGTTGTGAACGTCCAGCGACTGCGCGAGTGTGGCACCCCAGCGCGTGTTCGACTGCAGGTCGTCCTTCAGGGTGCCGTTCACGGAGGTACGACCACCGAAGTAGTAGGTCCAGTCGAGCGCGCCCCAGAGCTTGGGATTGAAGTTGTAGATCGCGTGCACCTGCACCGCATACAGCGGCTCCTGCTGGCGAACGTTGTTGCCGAGAAACTCGTTGTTGTCGGTGTAGAACGTGACGCTGGCGGCCCCCTCCAGAATCCATTGCCCCAGCGCCTTGGACACACCGACCTCGGGCTTGAAGGACCAGCGGTTGGTGCCGACGTTGACCAGCTTGGTGGAATCGTATTGCCCGGTGGGCGCCGTCACCAGAAGGCTCACGCCGACGATGGTGTCCTGCCGGTAGTCGCGGAACTCAGGCAGCGAGAGCGCCGGGGCGCCGAGCAAGTTGACCGACAGCCGCAGGCCGAGGTCGGCGAACCCCGAGCGCTCGACGCTCTTAGCCTGTCCCTCGACCTGGCCGCTGGCCGAGATCCACGCGTAGGGAAGCACGACCGCCAGCGTTCCCGACTCGCCCCAGAAGTCGAGGACGCGGCTGTAGCCCAGAGCAACGGTATTGACCTTGGCGTCGGCGTTCTTGATCGGCAGCGACGGATCGGTCAGCACATCGCCCCAGGAGTATTGGTAGGCGGCGAGCAGGAAGTTGAGCCCGATCGGCTGGTTCGAGTAGGAGCGCGGTTCCAGCTGCTGAGCGCGCGCACCGGGCAGTGCGGCAAGGCTAAGCGTCACCGCCAAGAGCGCCGTGCATGGGAGCGTGGCGAACGGAGAAGAGCGGGGGAGCAGGACGCGCACCGTTCATCCGTCGCTTCGTCGAGGTTTCGCCCGCGCTTTGCGCAGTGGATCGCGGCGCCGGCAGGCGCGGCGAATTCCGGGCTACGGTTTGTAGGTGCAGTTCTTCTGGTTGTTCGCCTCGAAGCAGGCGTTGTAGGTGTTCTCCAGATCGTCCTGGGTAACATGCCCGAGGCCGTTGATCACACCCATGCCGAGATGCCATCATCGAAGCCGATGGAATCTCGTTTGACCAAAGTCGGCATTGGCCGCCACTACGGGCGGAAATTGCTGTAGGCGCCGCCCGCGCGGTCGTAGGTGTTGCCGAAGTCGTCCTGTGTAATGTGCGCGATGCCGTTGTCCGGCGTGAGGACCAGATCCTGCTCGAGGACCGGGGCCCGGAACTTCCAGCCCGGGGGAAGTTTCAGACGGCTGCCGAGGTTCCCGAGTTCATCGAACTTCTGATCGGGAAAGGTGATGAGGCTCATTGACTTCATGACCCACGGGTTGCCCTCCGGATCTTCAAGGACGAATACCTGCTTGCCCTTGTCGAAACCGAACTTGGTGTGACGCCCGACGGTGATGTTCTTGTAGTCTGCTTCACCCGGCTTCAGGCTGAGACCCTTCAGATCCAGCCAATTCACCCAGCGTGCTTTCATGCCGCCGAAGTCCAGCTCCTTGCCCATCTCGACATCGATCCAGTCCAGCGTCCATAAGCGGGGGCCGTTCTTGAACGCGGCGAGCACGTGGTACTGGTCCTTCAGCTCATTGACATCGACCTTGTCCAGCAGCGCCGCGGGACATGAATCCCCGGTGGTCGCGCCGCCGTTGAGGCCCGAGGTGTTGTAGACGTTCGCAGAGAGATCCTTGGTGATCGCGTTCCCGCCGATGAGGAACATCTCGGTGTAGCGTTGCCCGCGCACGTCCTTGAAGGTGAACGGCTTCGCGTCAGCGCCGTCGTTCGGCAAGGTCACGACCAACCTGGGATACAGGACGATGGCCGCGACGACGATGAGAGCGGCGACGATGCCGAGCGCCCACTTGATGTTCTTGCTCATGTCTGGTTCTCTCCTTGTGTCAGTGTCAGAAAGCCATTGCAGCAAAGCTTGATGTCGCGTTCACCATCTTTCTTCATCGACCTGTCGGCCGAAAGGGCCGACGCTGTTGCGACGCTGATTCAGCCTACGGCACGTAGTTGCAGGCCGCGTCGTAGCCGCAGCCCTGGTACGTGTTCAGGAACTCGTCCTGTGTCACCCACGCCAGGTGGTTCGGCGGCGGCGGCTGGATGGTCAGGTCGCGGTCGAGCACCTTCGTCCGGAACTTCCAGCCCGGCGGCAGCTGCTTGAACTGGCTGCCCAGGTCCTTGAGGTTGTCTGCCGTCTCGCCCTTGTTGACGTAGTTGGTCCAGGACTGCATGACCAGGACCTTCCCGTCGGGCATGTCGAGCAGATAAACCGTGGTCCCCGTCTTGTATAGGTACTTGTTGCTGCGATTGATCTGGCCGGGATGGTAGTGGCCCATGCCGACCGCCTTTTTCATCACTGCCACGGGCACGACACCCATGTAGACCATCTTGACCGGTCCGAATTGGCGCTCGTCGCCTACCTCATAGACCCAGAATTCGTCCCACGTCCAATGACGGCTAGGGTTCAGGAAAACCTCCCTTGCGCCCATTTCCTTGATGATCTTCTCTTTGTCCTTTTCGATCTGTGCGAACTGTTCCGGGCTGCAGTGGTCGATGCCGGTCGGGTTGTAGAAGTCGGCGACCGCGTTCGCCTTCGACGTGCCGTAGATCGGCGCAACCTCGCAGAACTCATAGTTGGGCCCGTTCGCGTGGAGTTGCTTGCCGGGGATGATGTGCAGCTTGCTCTGCTCGGCCATGTTCTGCTCGACGGTGGCGCAACCGGCGACGAAGAGGGCACTCGAAACGGCCGCCAGCCACGCAAACTTCTGAACTGTCCTTCCAACGAATTTCATCTGATTCTCCTTCTGTGCAAGAGACACCGAAAAGATTAGGAACGGTCTGCTAGCAGGTGCGGGGATCTGCTTCCTTCTCCTCCGGCAGGCCTTGCTTGCAACAAGCGACAGGGTAATCGCCGCGTTGCCGACAGAGCCTTGACGCACGTCAAGCTCATTGCACCCTTCTTACCGGCGGGAGCTTGTAGGTACCGTCGAGCACCGCTTCCGTCGGCCAGTAGATGCGCACCGTGAGGTTGAACGGCCCGCTCGCCGGCGCCGGCAGCCAGTTGGCCTCCTTGTCCGCGCCCGGCGAGCCGGCCTGGATGTACATGTCGAGCGAGCCGTCGGGGTTGTACTTGAGCGGCATCCACATGGCCAGGTTGTACCGGTTGATGGCGTTGGGCACGTAGTAGCCCTGCGGGTCGTACATCGACATCGACCAGGTGGCATTGGTGGGCGGCGTCGTGCCCTTGTCGAAATGCAGGACATACCGGTTGGCGGCGTCCAGCGGTTTGTTGTCGCCGTCGTCGAACGCCGTCGGGTACACCACGTCGTGCGGCAGGATTCCGCCGAGCCCGATCAGAGCAATGCCGGCGCGTGTGGTGTAGTCGGTGCCGTAGTTGGCGAAGTCCTTCGGAATCACGATCCAGCCGTTATCGGTCTTCAGCATCTTCACGCCCTTCTCGAGAAGCGCGAAGCCATCCATCGCCCGCTGCAAGCCATGGCGGGTGCCAGGGTCCAGCGCGGCGAGGTCGAAGTCCTGCCCCGGCACGATGCCGATCTCCTTCAGCTTGGCAACCATCGGGGCGTCCGCGGCGGCGGGCGGATTGTCTTTCATCAGCCGCGCCAGCCCGCCGAAGTAGGCTGCAGCGTCCAGCTTGTGCACCTGTGCGGTGGGTGGCGTTTTCGTGTCGACACCGGGCGTCACGGGCACCTCAGCCGGCGGCGTATAGGTCTGGCCCCAAGCCGACAGCGGCGTCAGCTTGTACTGCTTCTGCAGCGCGTTGACGACAGCGTAGTCCGCCGGACCATTGCAGAGCATCTGGCCGTTCACCCAGACGAAGCGCGTCGGTGATCGATAGACCTGCTTGACGTCCGCCGGTGGTGTGCCCTGCCAGCGTGGTCCCGCGATCAGGAAGCTTTGCGCCGCGGTCCCGGTGGTCCGCTTACCGATCGATGCGAAGACATTGCTCCACATGTCGAACAGCGCGATCACGTAGTAGCGTCCGCCGGTATCGGGCACCGACAGCACCAGCGGCTCGCGGTCGAGATCGGCCCAGGCCACCGCGAACAGCGTGTCCAGCCCGGTGCGCGGCACCGCGCGGAACGATGCGTCCGGGTACCTCGTCATGACTGCAAACTGATTGATCGGCGCGGTGATCTCACCGCCCGTGGCCACCGCGGTACCCTGGCTCTTGGTGAGATCCATCACGATCAGCGGAAAGCCATACACATAGGCTTCCACGCCGTACAGCCAGGCGCGGCCTTCCTTGTGCCAGAACCAGCCACCGCCGACCGCGAGGGCGGCGACGATCGCCAGCGCGATCAGCCAGCCGCGCCTGCGGCCTTTGCGTCTTGAAGTGTCCGTAGCCGTCATCGTCACGAGGTGCTACCTCCATCAGGGGACGCGGTTCACCGGCGGCGGCGTCCAGGTGCCGTCGAGAATCGAAGGCGGCGTTGTCCTGGGCGAGTAGATTCGCAGCACGAGGTTGAACTTCCCCTTCGGAGCCGGCAACCAGTTCGCCTCCTTGTCCTTCCCCGGTGATTCCGCCTGGAGGTAGAGATCCACGGAGCCGTCCGGGTTGGTGATGAGCCGGTTACGCTGGCTCAGCTCGTACCGATCGATCGGATTCGGCGCGAAGAAGAAATCGGTGTCGTACATCGTGAGCGACCAGAAGGCTTCGGCCGGCGGCATCTGGCCCTTCTCGAACCGCATCACGTAGTTGTGCTCGCCGTTGTATTCGTCACCCTTCGCATCCTTCTGCGAGAGCGGATACACGGCGTCCTGCGGACGGTTCCAGCCGGGACCGAGGAGATTGGCCATGCCCCGCAGCCGATAGTCGGTGCCGAAGTTGCCCACGCCCTGGGTGAAGTACAGCCACCCGTCGGTCGTCTTCTGCTTCTTCAGGAGCAGTCCCATGTCCAGGAGCGCCAGCTTGGGAACGAGCTTGATCGCCTCCCGATCGAGGAACCCGAGTTTGCTCGGGTCGAAGTCCTGCCCCGGGACCAATCCGATCCTGGCCATCCGCGCGACGATCTCTGCATCCTGCGCGGTCGGCGGGTTAGTCTTCATCAGTTTTGCGAGGGTCTCGAAATAGGTGTCGATGTCCAGCGCGTTCACCTGCTTGCGCACCGCCGTCTTCATGTCGATGCTCGGATCGACGACACCCGGCGGCGGCGTGTACGGCTTGCGATAGGCGCTGAGCGGAACGACCGAGAACTTGTCCTGCAGCGCATGCACTGCCTTGTAGTCTTCGGGCGTGCCGGTGCTGTAGATGCGCCCGAGGATCCACACCATCCCGGTGGGCGACTTGACTTGCGTCACGCCTTGCGGGAGCGCGCCCGACCAGCCTGGCCCGGTGATGGCGTACGTCTGGGGCTTGCCGCCATTCGTGCGCGAGCTTGCCACCTCGACAACCTCCGACCAGCCGTCCAGCATCGGCATGATGTAGTACCGGTCCCCCATGTCGGGAATGCTGAAGACCCACGGCTCATTGGAAACGTCGAGCCAGACGATGGTGTACAGCGTGTCGGCATTGGGCGCGGCACAGCAGTGGTTGTCGACGGCCGGATAGGTCCGCATCTTGATCACCTGGCCCATCGGGGCATGCTCGGCATCCGGCCTGGCAACGTTGGTCTGCTGCCTGCGGACCATGTCGAAGGTGACCAACGGGTAGCCGTAGACGTATGCGTCGACGGCGATGCTGACCGCCTCCACCACGCCCAGCGACTCGGCTTCGTCCGCGCCGGCTGCGAGCGGACATGCAGCCATGGCCCCAAGGCACAGGGCCCCAAGGCAAAATGCCTTAGCTGCGCGTTTGATCGATTGCATTGGTGTCCTCTGAACTGTTTTTGGCATCCGTGCGCGATCGCAGGCGGCTTTTGACCCGCGCTCTTCGACGGGTCCCGAACGAATCGCGAGGTCTCGCCCTGCCGCTACTTCGGGAACATGAACTGCACCTGCACGCGCAGCTGCCAGGTCGGGCCGTTGTCGGGCCTGACGATGTTGTAGTACGCGCCGATCTGCGTGTTCATCGGCAGCGGCCCGAGGTGAAAGATGTGGCCGACACCCCGCACCCAGCGGCACGGTCCACTGGTTGCCGCTGCTGGCTTTCCAGTTGGCGGTGATCATCGGAACGCTGTTGATGTAAGTGCCGCCCGGGAGGTTGTAGTTCACGAACGGCTCGAATAAGAGGTTGTTGTAGGCGGGCGCTCCGCTGCTGGTGCCGAGCGACCACACGTTGTTGATCAGCATCCCGTAGACCCACGGGTTGTCCTTTTCCAGCCGCAGAACGACCGCAGTCGGGCCCAGCCCCCAGTTGTTGTTACCCAGCTCGCTGTCGCTATGCGTCGGCAGCTGGGCGATCGCTCCCACACCCCAGATCAAGCCCGCCGCGTTGGCGGGAGACAAGAACGCCGAGAACTGCATGTCGCCGAGGCCGAAAGCGTTGCTCTCACCCTGGACAACCGGCGGCTGCCAGATCAACGGAAGGATGGTGCGGGTGATCAGGTTCCAGTCGCTGTTGAGCGTGACCGGGACGACGGGCTGGATGTTGAGGATGTTCTGCGTGCCGCCCTGGGGACCGTAGTTGAAGTTGGTGTTGTTCTCGAACGGGACGCTGATGAGGTTGGCCACAGGGTTCTGCGACAGCTTCGCCAGCTCCTCCTTGCTCAACTCCGCGCGCGCGGACGAGGCCAGGGCAACGGCGAGCGTGAGCAGCGCAAGCGCAAGAAGTCGAGTTGTTTTCCGCGCACGCACCGCTCGTGTTTGCCCCGACAGGGATGCGTTTACTTTCATCTTCTTTGGTCTCCGCCTTTTTTTTGGTCTCGACTCAAGCTGACGGGAGCCCGACCGGCACGGCGCAGGCACCGGAGCGTACCGGGCTTCCGTCGCTACCGCTGCGAACCACTCACGGCTGCGCCGTCACGTACACCAGGTTGTTGCCCTGGAACACCGCGCGGTAGAAATTGCCGCCGCAGTAGAAGTAGTCGATGCCGCCGACTGGCGTCGAGGTGCAGCCCGCGGGAAGAGTGGCAACAACCGTCCCGAGAGGCAACGGCTTGCCGGCGGCCACGGGCGGAGGCGGAGGCACTGCGGCGGCGGCTGCGGGCGGAGGTGCCGCGGCGGCCGGATGTGGGGCCGCGGCCGCGGGTGGAGGCGCAGCGGCGGCGGGCGGAGGCGCAGCAGCATGCGCGGCAGCCGCGCTCGCCGTGGCTGCCGTAGCCGCGCTTGCCCCGATGACCGCGCCCCTGCGGAAAGCGCGGCGCCGCACGCCGAAGATCGCGTGCGCTTCCGGAACCAGCTGGACTTGCAGCGGAACTTCAGGCGGCACATCGACGAGAAACAACAGGATGAGGGCAGGGGTGAGTATCGCAATCTTGAGGATCGTCTTCACTTGTTTTCTCCCGTCGGGGTGAGCACGTAAACGGTAGACCAGCTATCGGGCGGCATGAACTCGGTCTTCTTGGCGCTCGGCGGCGGCGTAAAGGTGAACATGGCATCGCTCGTCTTTGGCGCGACGTTCCAGTTGCTCATCAACGTTATGGTCTCCACGAGCTCAGGTGCGCCGGTGTCGGTGACCATGTACTTGCGCGGCAGCGGTTGGCCCGCCTCTGGCACCCAGATCTGGAAGTCCACGCCCGGGCGGCTGAAGAGCACGTGATCGCACTTGACCCCGCCGACGAACGCTTTACCGATCACTGCTGCAAAGGTCACGTCCTGCATCAGCAACGGAAAGGCGTTGCGGTAGACGAGATCGCTTGCGGGGATGATCAAGCCGAGGGAATCGCGCGCGTAGTGCAGCGTCTCCTCGATGGTCCCCGGCGCTGGCTCGGAGGCGTAGTAGTTCACCGAGGAGTTATACAGAGCCAGCGTCTTTCCGTCGTAGTACCAGGACTGGTTGATGAGATCGCCTCTGCGCTCTGCGCGCAGCTTGTTGGGCCGTTGCAGAACGACGCTGGCTGCGACGCTGACCTGGATCTTCTGGCCGGAGTCGAGCACTTCCTCGAGGAGGTTGAGCGTGTCCACGCTGAACTGCTGCAGGCCGCTGAGGTAGTCTGTCGTTTTCTTCAGGATCTGCACGGCAGCCGGATCTACTGCCGGTTCCTGCGCTCGCGCTGTCGTGGAGACGCTCGCCGATACCGCGAGCGCTCCGAAAGTGAGCCATGCTGCCCACATCCTGCTATTTGCTATTGCCATCCTGGTCTCCTGTTAGTCAAGTTGCTTCAACTGGCCTGGGGTGCAGTCGTCTCTACCGCCAGCCAACGCCGCGACCACCGACGCCTACGCCGTGAAAGCCGGGACCCACCCCACCGCCTACGCCGATCCAATCGATGAACAATGCAGTCGCGCCACCGGTTTTAGGCATCGTGCCCTCGATCAGCTTATAGCTATAGACCAAGTCCTTCCCATCGATGACCGGACGGCTGATCTCGACCACGGTGAGCGTGTTGTCGTTGCGCCCCGGCGCATAGACCGACAGCGTGGCGTTGGGTGGGTCGCTACTGAAATTGTTCGGGCCTTCCGCCGCTTTCCACTCATCCAGATAGGCAGGCATAGTCATGTGCCCGGCGATACGCACCGGCCGGTCCGAGAAATACAGAGTCTGCTGGCTGACATTGACGAGCCGCAAGGTCTTGCCGTCGGCCTTTAGAGCCTCGGCAGTCTGCACGAACATCAGTTGGGTCTTGTTCTCATCCGCTCTTGCGAAGGGCAGAACGGAAAGAGCGACCAGCAGAATGAACAGCAGATGTTTATACACGGTCCTTCCTCCGAAATTAGCATAACGGTTGTACATGACGTCTATGTTTCCTAAGACTTCTCCACGAGAATCGCGACAGCCTCAGGAAGCTGCGCGGTGACGCCATCGCCGGGGCTGACCCCACAAACGGCGCTCACTCCGCCTCGCCGAGCGGCCTGCACCATACCTCATCTTTTTAGACGCTCTTACGATCTTTGTCCTTGCGATCCCGTCCGACGGCCAAGCATACGCAGCGCCTCATTCGGGTCTTTGACTTAGATCAAGTCGGCCAGTGCGCCCGCATGGATGATATACGAACACCGCCGTGGAACGACATTGGGCGGCCTACGCACCGGCGGATGTTTGTGCTCCTTGATGACTCGCGAATTCAGCGCCCGACGCAAAAGCCTCCGTCGCAAAGCCGGCGGACGACAGCAATCGCATCAGCACGATACGGACTTCGGAGTCGTCGTCCACGACGGCCACCAGCTCGCTCGGCATGGAATTTCTGCCTCGCAAGCCGGACTGCGTGCTCGGCTGGACCTTGGTCCAGCGTCCCGGGAACCAGTGTCGCGGGTGACTGCTGGCTGTCACGGATGCGCTCGCGCTGGCGTCGAGTTGCGCCGGGGACAGGAGCCGGGCAGGGCGAGCGTATCAGTTAGTTGTCAACACATACGTATTGACGATTACCCATGTCTCGCGCTATTCTAAACGCGTGCGCACCACAGCCAAGTCCGATCAGCTTCAGATTCGCGTGTCACCGGCCGAGAAGGCCGCCATTCAGCGCGCGGCGCGGCGGGCCGGTATGGACATGTCGGCTTATGTACTCGCTCGGGTGCTGCCCGCTGCGGCGCGCCGTTTTCGGGATCTCACCGAGGCCTGCCGAGATCCACAGGGCGCGCGTTTCGCGCTGGCCGAGCTGAACTCTTGGCTGGCCAGCCTCAATGCGGGCGAGCTCCGGGAAGCGGTGCTGTCGCCGCCCGCGGAGCTCACGCCCCATCTCGCCAACTATGTCGCCGCGATGGTGGAATATGCATGCGGGCGACAGGGCGTCGTGCCGCCGGCGTGGACCCACGCGATTGCTCCGCTGACGGAGCCGGTATTCGGCTCCACCCTCATGAGCCTGCGCCTGCATCTGCTCAGTCATTCGCCGCCGCCCTTCCGGCGGCGCAATATCTTCATCGACGCCTCGGTTGGCTCCCGGGTTTGAGCTACGCGCAAGATGGCGGCGCTCAGTGACACCGACATTCGCAGGCTCTTCGAGCTGCTGAACGAGGAGCTACGCCGGTCAGATACGCAGGGGGAGCTGTTCCTGGTTGGCGGGGCCGTGATGTGCCTGGCCTATGCCGCCCGCCCCTCTACCGAGGATGTGGATGGCCTGTTCCGCCCCGCCCGCCAGGTTCGGGAAGCGGCCGCGCGCGTCGCGGTGCAGGCGGGCCTGCAGGCCGACTGGCTCAACGATGGCGTGAAAGGATTCTTGAGTGAGCACGGGGAGTACGCCACGTTCCTCGAGCTGGACCATCTGCGCGTGATGGTGGCGCAGCCGGCCTACCTGCTGGCCATGAAATGCCTGTCACTGCGGATCGGCGCGGAGTTCCACGACGAGGACGACATCCGCTATTTGCTCCGCCATCTCGATATCAGCAGCTACGAGCAAGCGGTGGCCGTTATCACGCACTACTATCCGTTGGAGCGCTTTCCGCAGAAAACGCTGTACGCACTGGGAGAGTTGTTGCCAAAGCCAAAGAGAACGCGCTGACGCTCGGCTTCGAGTGCGTCGGCGATGACTCGGAGCCGGCTGCTCTGGCTCGCTAGTGGTGATACGGGCCCGGGGGAGCCACGCCGGCCCGCTCCGCCAGCCTGACCAGATCGGCGACCGAGCGCACGCCGAGCTTTCTCATCAAGTTCCCGCGATGGAACTCGATGGTCTTCTCTCCGGTGCCGAGATCGGCTGCGATCTGCTTGTTCAGCCGCCCGGCCACCAGCTCGCTCGGCATGGAATGTATGCTCGCAAGCCGGGCTGCGCGCTTGCGCAAAATGACCGCGTACTCGTCCGGGACGGCCGCCCGCATCAGGCGCAGCTCGAAGATGCTGAGAGCTGCGACCGATGCGGCTATCACGAAGAACAGCAAGTAGCCGTACTGGCTCGGTTGCCGAACCCAGACCAGCAGATAGATGAGGCCGAGGGTGAGGCTCGTCGCCCCGATCATCGGCCATGCTATGTCAATCCATCCCATCACGCGAGCTTATCATCCACGCGCACCGGCGTAGGGCTTAGTCGGCGCGCCAGGCCTTGCGGGGACACGCAAGCCACGTTGCTGTCGCTCGCTTTTGAGCAACTTGCCCATCCTTGAGGCAAATCAAACCAGGCGTGCGCTTGCCTAGATAGAGTTTCGATTTAAATTGCAAGGCCCGGTTGCGCTGATAGCATAGATTTCTTCGTTCGTCCCCAAGTACACGCAAAGAGGCACCCATGACCGCCGAACACATGCGACTGCAACAGGCTCGGGAGCAAGAGATCCCGTGGAAAAAATGGGGGCCATACTTGAGCGGGCCTGAGCGAGCGCCAGTGGGGAACCGTGCGCGAGGACTACAGCGAGGGGGGCAACGCCTGGGACTACTTGAGCCACGACCAGGCGAGGTCCAGGGCCTACCGCTGGGGCGAGGACGGGCTGGCCGGCATCTGCGACGAGAGGCAGCGCCTGTGCTTCGCGTTGTCCATGTGGAACGGCAAGGACCCGATCCTGAAGGAGCGCCTGTTCGGGCTGACCAACGCCGAGGGCAACCACGGGGAGGATGTCAAGGAGTACTACTTCTACCTCGACTCCACGCCTACGCACTCGTACATGCGCTACCTCTACAAGTACCCGCAGGCCGCGTACCCGTACGACGACCTGGTTCGCACCAACCACATGCGGGGCCGGAACCAGTTCGAGTACGAACTGATCGACACCGGCGTGTTCGACCAGGATCGCTACTTCGACGTGTTCGTCGAGTACGCCAAGGCCTCGCCCGAGGACACCCTGATCCGCTGCACGGTTCACAACCGCGGACCGGACGCCGCCGCCCTCGACCTGCTGCCGAGGCTGTGGTTCCGTAACGAGTGGTCCTGGCATGCGGACGCGAAGCGCCCGACGCTCGCGCAGGTCGCGGATCGCCCGGGCCGGGGCGTCGTCCGCGCCGTCCACCCGCGGCTGGGCACGCGCTACCTCTACTGCGAGGGCGATACCCCGCTGCTGTTCACCGAGAATGAGACGAACACGCAGCGGATATTCGGGACACCGAACCCGTCGGCCTACGTCAAGGACGGGATCAACGACTACATCGTCGACGGTCGCAAGGACGCTGTGAACCCGGATAACGCAGGGACCATCGTCGCGGTGCACTACCGGCTGACTATCGGCCCGGGCGAGTCGCGCGTGGTGCACCTGCGGCTGTCGGATGTCGCACCCGCTGCGCTCGCACGCACCAAGACCGCGCAAGACAGTCTGTTCGGTGACGCCTTCGATCGGGAGGTCGATAGCCGTCGGAAGGAGGCGGACGAGTTCTACGCGGCGATCATTCCGGCCTCACTCAGTGCCGACGGCGCAAACGTGATGCGGCAGGCGCTGGCCGGAATGCTGTGGTCCAAACAATACTACCGCTACGACGTGCACCAGTGGCTCAAGGAGCACGGTTCTGACCCCTTCAACCCGACGCGCAAGGCAGCGCCACGCAATGACGGCTGGCACCACATGTACAACGCCGATGTCATCTCCATGCCGGACAAGTGGGAGTACCCCTGGTACGCCGCCTGGGACCTCGCTTTCCACGTGTTGGCGCTGAGCCTTGTGGACGCCGACTTCGGCAAGCAGCAGCTCAAGCTCATGCTGCAAGAGCACTACATGCACCCTAACGGCCAGCTTCCTGCCTACGAGTGGAACTTCGGCGACGTCAATCCTCCCGTGCATGCCTGGGCCACGATCTTCGCGTACCGCCTCGACAAGATCCACACCGGAGTGGGCGATACAGAGTGGCTGAAGAGCTGCTTTCACAAGCTGCTCTTGAACTTCACCTGGTGGGTCAACCGTAAGGACCGTTCGGGACGCAACGTGTTCGAGGGCGGCTTTCTGGGCCTCGACAACATCGGCGTGTTCGATCGCAGCGCTCCGCTGCCCACGGGCGGTTACCTGGAGCAAGCGGACGGCACCGCCTGGATGACGCTGTTCAGCCAGAACATGGTGGAAATCTCCGCGGAGCTGGCGATGAGCGATCCGAGCTACGCGGAGATGGCACTCAAGTTCATCGAGCACTCAATGTGGATCGCCTCGGCGATGGACAACCTGGGCGCTGGCGCGGGTATGTGGGATGAAGAGGATGGCTTCTTCTACGACGTGCTGCGGCTGCCCGATGGTCGAGCCCAGCGGCTCAAGGTCCGATCGATGGTCGGACTGCTGCCCCTTTGCGCGGCCACCACGCTCGAGGCGGAGCAGTGCGAAAGGTTCCCCGAAATCCAGGAGCGTTTCATCTGGTTCCTGGAGGCTCGCCCTGAGCTATGCGCCTCGATCCATGATCCGAGACAGGTCGGGGTCGCCGGCCGGCGTCTCATGTCGATCATGAAAGAGGAGAGACTGCGCCGTGTGCTTGCGAAGATGCTCGACGAGCAGGAGTTTCTGAGCTCGTACGGCCTGCGCTCCGTCTCGCGCTATCACGCTGACCATCCCTATGTCATTTCTGCTGGCGGCCAGGTCAGCCAGGTCGCCTATTTGCCGGCGGAGTCCGACAGCGGACTGTTCGGCGGCAACTCGAACTGGCGCGGCCCGGTGTGGATGCCGGTCAACGTCCTGATCATCCGGGCGCTGCTGCGGTACCACGAATACTACGGCGACGAGTTTACGGTCGAATGCCCGACGGGCTCGGGTCGGTACATGAATCTATTTCAGGTTGCCGAGGAGCTCAGTCGCCGGTTGACGGCCATCTTTGTGAGAGACGCACAGGGCCGGCGCCCGGTCTACGGAGGAACCCGCAAGTTCCAGGAAGATCCGCACTGGCGCGATTACCTGTCGTTCCACGAGTATTTCCACGGCGACAATGGAGCGGGCCTGGGCGCGAGCCACCAGACCGGCTGGACGGGCGTCATCGCCAGGCTCATGCAAGTGTTTGCAACCCCGGAAATTGAACAGGTAGTCGGCAGGAAAACCACTGGCAGCAAAGCGCATTTGGCGAAGGCCAGTAGCGCGAGTCGGTGATATCCATGCGCACCGTAGTTTCTTCTGGCCTGCGCCTTAGCCTCTCCTCTCCCATGGGAGAAAGGGGCCGTCCGTTGCGAAGCAGCCGGCAGAGGAAGCTCAAGAACGATCCCCGCGGCATGCTGTCTCGAACCACGCTGCAACCTTCTGGGTGGATTGATTCGTTTTGTTGGGCCGAGCTGTTTTCTATAACCTTTTCTTGATTATCAGCATGCGCCGCCTCTCTACCACTGGAAGATGCCTTGCTGCCGCCTGTGTCATGTTCACTGCAGGCTGCACGCAGCCTACCCTCGAAGGACGTACGCATGACCTCTGCGCTCCAAGACACGGACACCACACGGCTCGGCCGAGGCGTCGCGCCCGGCCTGGCTGCGCACCCCGGCAAGACCGGGATTTACCCGCTGTCCCACGGCCGCGATGCGTTCGCGGCGCGTGGCCTGCTCGCGGACGCGGCGGAGCGCTCGCTCGACGTGCAGTACTACATCTGGCACGGCGACCATACGGGCTATCTCCTGTTCGAGGCGCTGTGGCAGGCGGCCGAGCGCGGGGTGCGCGTTCGCCTGCTGCTGGATGACAACAATACAACCGGGCTCGATGCGACCATCGCCGCGCTCGATGCTCACCCGAACATCGAAGTGCGGCTGTACAACCCGCTGGTGCATCGCACGGCGCGCTGGACGAACTATGTCACCGACTTCCGGCGCCTGAATCGCCGTATGCACAACAAGTCGTTCACGGTCGACAATCAGGTGACGGTCGTCGGCGGGCGCAACATCGGCGACGAATACTTCGCCGCCGGCCACGGGGTGGCGTTCCAGGACCTGGACGTGATCGCAGTGGGGCCGGCTGCGCACGAGGTGTCCAAGGCCTTCGATCTGTATTGGAGCAGCCCGTCTAGCTATCCCGCCGAGAAGCTCCTGGGAAAGGCCGCCCCTGGAACGGTGGAGCAGCTCAAGGCGACCTTCGCTGCGACGCGCGCCGACCCGGAATCGGCGCAGTATCTCGAGTCGCTGCGCGAGACGCGCCTCGTGACCGAGCTGAGCGAGGGCCGGCTTGCGTTCGAGTGGACCAATGCGCGCCTGGTGTACGACGATCCGGCGAAGACCCTCGACACCGAAAACCGCACCGATGAGCTGCTCTTGACGCGGCTGCTGGAGACCGTTGGTCACCCGGCCACCCAGTTCGAGCTGATTTCGCCGTATTTCGTGCCCATGGCGGAGGGCGCGTCGGCGCTGGAGGCGCTCGCCGGGCGCGGGGTCAACGTGCGCGTGCTCACCAATGCGCTCGAGTCGACCGATGTGAGTGCGGTGCATGCCGGTTACGCCAAGCGCCGTAAGGCTTTGCTGCGGGCCGGCATCCGGCTCTACGAGCTCAAGCGTGGGGACGTGCCGAAGCCGACCGGTGACAAGAAGATCGGCGGCAGCTCCTCGGCAAGCTTGCATGCGAAGACCTTCCAGATCGACGGCAATCGCATGTTCGTCGGCTCGTTCAACTTCGATCCGCGCTCGGCGAAGCTCAACACCGAGATGGGTCTGGTCATCGACAGCCCCGCGATGGCGCAACAGTTCAAGGCGTTCTTCGACACCGAGCTCCCGCTTCGGGCCTACGAAGTCCGCCTGACCGACAACGGCAGCCTGCAGTGGATCGAGCGCACGCCAGACGGCGAGAAGATTCACGACACCGAGCCGGGTACGAGCGCTTGGCGCCGCGCCGGCGTTGGCTTCCTGTCCATCCTGCCGATCGAGTGGCTGCTGTGAGCGCGCGCAGCTCGACCGTAGCCGGAGGAGCCGGAAAGAACATGGAAACACCGCTACTCGATGCATTGCGCTCCATCGGCGCACGGGAATGGGTCAGTCTCGGCGAGGGTCTGCTGCGCATCGCGCTGATCGTCATCGCTGCATGGACCGCGACCAGGGGCGGCAACCGCATGATCCGCGCCATGATAGCGCGCCTGTGTCGCGCCACCAGCCAAGACCGCGCGGGGCGTCTCGAAACGCTCGGCCTTGCATTCCGCAATGTGCTCGGCGTGGTGGTGTCGCTCGTCGCGGGAATGCTGATCCTCGATGTGCTCGGCATCTCGGTGGCGCCCATTCTCGCCACTGCAGGCGTGGCGGGCATCGCGATCGGCTTCGGCGCCCAGAGCCTCATCAAGGACTACTTCAACGGCTTCTTCCTGCTGGTCGACGACCAGCTGCGGCAAGGTGACATTGTCCAGATTGCCGGCATCGGCGGGGAGGTGGAGGAGGTGACGCTGCGCTACATACGGCTGCGCGACTATGAGGGGAACGTGCATTTCGTGCCGAATGGACAGATCGGCACCGTCACCAACCGCTCGCGAGACTTCGCGTTCGCAGTCATCGATATAGGCATCGCCTATCGCGAGAGCGTCGAGGAGGCCATCGAGGCGATGCGCGCGGTCGGGCGCGAGATGCGCGCAGACGAGGCGTTCGGCCCGAGCATCCTCGAGGACCTCGAGATAGCCGGCGTGAACGAATGGGCCGGTTCCGCGATCGTCATCCGCTGCCGGTTCAAGGTGAAGGCGATGCAGCAGTGGGGCGTGCGGCGCGGATTCCTGCAGAGGCTTAAGGCGGCGTTCGACGCCCACGGCATCGAGATTCCGTATCCGCACCTCACCGTGTACGCGGGCAAGCCGAAGCAGGGAGCCGCGCCCGAGTTCAACGTGCGCGGCCTCCCAGGCACGGCGCAATAACATGATCGGCTAGTACGTTCATGGCAAACCCGGAGGAACCGAGATGAAAGCCATCACTGTAGAACCGC
>CAVPKE010000005.1:0-229859 GCA_963705615.1 uncultured beta proteobacterium
ACAAACCGGAAACCGCGCGCCTGGAAGACATCCCCGAGCCGGACGTACGTGCCGGGGCGGTTCTCGTGGAAGCCATCGCGGTCGGCGTTTGCGGGACCGACGTCGAGATCGTGGAGGGCAAGTACGGGTGGGCCCCTCGGGGCAAGACGCGCCTCGTGCTCGGGCACGAATCACTCGGTCGGGTGGTGGACCCGGGCCCCGCGGCGGGCTTCAAGAAGGGCGATCTGGTGGTCGGCATCGTCCGGCGTCCCGATCCCGTTCCCTGTCCAAACTGCGCGGTGGGCGAATGGGACATGTGCCGCAACGGCCAGTACACCGAGCGCGGCATCAAGGAGATCGACGGCTACATGTCCGAGCGCTGGCGGATCGAGCCCGAGTACGCCATGAAGGTCGACCCTTCCCTCGGCCTCCTCGGCGTGTTGCTCGAGCCCACGACGGTTGTCACGAAGGCGTGGGAGCAGGTTGTCGCGGTTGGCCAGCGTGCGTTCTGGGAGCCGCGGACCGTGCTGGTGACCGGTGCCGGACCGATCGGTCTTCTTGCGGCCCTCGTCGCAAAGCAGCACGGGCTCGAGGTCCACGTCCTCGACCGGGTCGAATCGGGGCCCAAGCCGGAACTCGTTCGTGCCTTGGGGGCGACCTACCACACCGGCGCCGTGTCGGGCGTGGGCTTCGAGCCGGACGTGATCGTCGAATGCACCGGCGTCGGGCAGCTCATCGCAGACTCGATCCAGGCCGTTGCGCCGGGCGGGGTCGTGTGCCTGACGGGCGTCGGGAGCGGCGGGCGCACTGTTGGGCTCCCGACGGCCGACGTGGCGTCCAACATAGTGCTGCGTAACAACGTCGTGGTCGGCAGCGTCAACGCCAACAAGCGGCACTGGTACAAAGCGGGAGAGGTACTCGCGCGCGCTGACCGCGCGTGGCTTGCACGCCTAATCACGCGGCGCGAGCCGCCGGAGGGTTTCATGCGCGCGCTCCAGCGGCAGCCGGACGATATCAAGGTCGTCATTCAGTTCGCACAGGCATGATCGCGGCGAGCGAACCCGGATCAAGTGCGTCCCCCATCGAGCATGCAATTGAGGCTCCCATGGGATCGGTCGGCGTTGTACCCTGGCAAGTATTCGTTTCCGAGCTGGTTGGTACGGCGCTACTGGTGTTGGTCGGTCTGTCGCTGGAACACGAGGAAGGCCGCCCGTCCGGCCGGCCTTCCGCATTCACTCCACGCTTTCCGGTGCGACGAGTGTCTAGCGCCGGGTCGGTGCGGCCTTCATCTCGGCTGCGTCGGCGGCGACCAGCTGCTTGGCGAATCTCTTGGCCCTCTTCATCAGCTTCTCGGCGCCGGCCTCGAATGTTGCGTCGGCGATGAGCAGGATGCCCGCCTGTCCGGGCTCAAGCGTCTCCGCAACGTCCTTGATGTCACCCTTGCTGAAGCCCTTGCCCAGGTTGCCGAGAGCGGCGCCGGCCGCGGCGCCCAAGCTCGCAGACATCAGGACCGACGGCGGGAAGATCATGCCGAGCACGCCGCCGACGATCGCTCCGGCCTTGGCGCCGGCCGTGCGCTGGGTGGCATCGATGTCGAGCACCTTGACCTTGCCCTCGGCGTTCTTCTCGAACAGGGCGGCATCGTACGTGCCGATCCAGCTCTTGCGATGCGCTTCCTTGATCCCCTCGAAGTCGCTTTTCGCGCCCTCGACATCGGCGTAGACACCGGCATACCCGATCAGATTCTTAGACTCTTCCATGACGTCCTCCTTCTGTTGGATGCCCTGACGATCCATGCAGAGCGAAAGGTGCTGGGCCCAGGGCGAAAATGACTCCGTATGCGCGACCGCGTACCATACATCGAACTAACGGATACGGATTCCAACGGTATCACGTGCCGCTGGAGGGCTCAAGCCGGTGTGTTGGCCGGGGCGTCGGGTTGGTGTGCGGGCCCTGGAAAAGTTGCACTCGCGCATACTTGACGTACGTAAGGGGGCATCAATGTCGTCGTTTGTACTGACCCTCGCGCGCTTCATTCGCGCCTTCGGCCACGGGCTGAAGGATGCGGAGTTCCGCGCGCTGTTGTTCGTTCTCGTCGGCCTGCTCGTTTCCGGAACGATCTTCTACTCGACGGTCGAGGGCTGGGGAATCCTCGATGCCCTGTACTTCAGCGTGAGCACGCTTGCAACGGTCGGCTATGGCGACCTTCACCCGACTACGCCGCTGTCGAAAGTGTTCACCATCGTCTACATCGTCCTGGGGGTCGGTGTCTTCGTAGCGTTCATCACCAAGGTGACTGCCCACGAGACCAGGCGAAGGCGGGGTGACGAGCGGCATGCGCTGACCAGCCGTAAGAATCGACTACCGCGCGTCCCATGACCAGCTTAACCTCGTTGCCCTTGAGTCACGGCAGATGTCGACCTTCGATATGGGCCTGTGACGGGGAGGCCGGGGTCTTGCCTTTTGCCTCATCCCTGCGCGCCGTTGCGGCAATGGCCCGTCCGCGGCGCACTGGCTCAGCCCCAACGCTCTCGAGGCTCGCCAATGCTGATTCCGGGGTTCCACTGAGGAAAGAACATGTCCGAGAAGCTCGAGCGGGTCCGCGAGGAGAAGCGGTACCGCCTCCTCCCGGGGAAGAAGACGAAGAGCCGGCTGGAGGCGAGTGGGGTCGCGCTGCTCGACGACAACACGGCCTGGTGGTTTTCGACAACTTGAACCAGGTCGCGCCGAGTCGACCTCTCGCTCGAGCGCCCCGCGACGGGCGCCTCGCCGTCGTCTCGCAGGCATCGGCGCGGGGTGGACGGCACGGGTCGACGCGAGCGCGCACGCGCTGGTGCCCGGTTCGGACGCCGTCTACCGCTTTCCGAAGAAGAGCTACGGCAATGTCGAAGGTATCGCCTGGCTCTCGGAGGACACACTGGTCGCGGTGTCCGACAGGAAAAAGGCCCGGCAATCTGAGCGCTGCGCCGCGAAAGACCAGTCCATCCACGTGTTCCGGATTCCGGCGCGCTGAGCCGCGTAGGTGCAGGTGCTCACGCGGCAGGCGGCGGCCGTGGATGTTTCGCCAGTGGCCGGTGCGCGGCAGATCACCGCAATTGCCGATGTCATCGCTGTGTGGATCACAGAGCAATTTCACTGCACTCGCGGCGGCAACAGATACAGCGTCATGGCGAAGATCAGATACACCATCAGCACCAACACGCCGACGAACCACGCCGACCGCCCGCTGTTTGTGACGAGCGCCGCGGTGAGGGTGGCGATGAACACCATCGCCACCGCGCCCGGCCAGAGTTGCAGGTCCATCGGCGTCGGGCCGATCACGTAGCTGAGCAGCACCAGCACCGGCGCCACGAACAGCGCGATCTGGGAAGCGCTCCCCAGCGCGATGCCCACGCTCAGGTCGAGCCGGTTCTTGCGCGCGCCGGAAAACGCCGCGGCCATTTCCGCCGCCCCGCCCACCAGTGCCACGACGATGAAACCGACGAACGCAGGGGTCATCCCGAACGCCTCCGCCGCCTTCTGCACCGACTCGACAAAGATCTCGCTCACGAGCGCAACCAATACCGTGACACCGGCCAGCGTGGCCAGGGCCAGACCGATGGGCCAAGGCGCTTCGCCGTCCTCGGCGTGTTCCGCGCTGGCAAACAGCTCGCGGTGCGTCTTGAGCGAGAACAGCAGGCCCAGTCCGTAGGCAACGATGAGCAGCACCGCCAGACCCACGCTCAGCTTCTGGGTAAACGCTGCCCTCGCTGCCGAATCGGCTGTGCCGACCAACGACGGAATCAGCAGAGCGACCGTGGCCAGGAAGAGCAGACCCGCCTGCATGCGGGCGCCGGCCCGGTTGTATTCCTGAATGTGGTGCTTGAGTCCACCGAGCAGAAACGACGCGCCTAGCATGAACAACGTGTTGGTGACGATCGCCCCGGCGATGGACGCCTTCACCAGCACGTATTGCCCGGCGCGCAAAGCGGCCAGCGCGATGACCAGCTCGGTCAGGTTTCCCAGCGTGGCGTTGAGCAGCCCACCCGCCGCGTCGCCGGTCTTGGCCGCAACCGATTCGGTGGCGTGGCTCAGCAGTGCGGCCAGCGGCACGATGGCGAGCACGGACAGCACGAAGAGCAGCGTGTGCGCTTCGGGCTCGAGCTTCGCGGCCGCAAACACCACCGGCACAAAGGCCAGCAGCCAGAGCATCGGGTTGTGACGGACTTCCTTGAGCAAGGGGTTCATGGGTTCACTCGGGTTTGGCCCAAAGTTGTTTACGAAGATTGTGCTGCGCACGGCGAAGAAGAATCCCGTGGATAACTCCACGACGCGAACCGCGTAGTGGCGGCGCGGCCCGCAAGGACGGCGAACGCGTCAGCACACCGTATCGCCGCCTTCATCCGCCGAGCGCCATGATCGCGCCCACCAGGCCCGTGCCCAGCGCCACCATGATGAACCCGGCCTTCCAGCTGCCGTAGCCGGCGTAGCGGCCGAGGACGAGCCCGCCGCAGAACAGCATCGCCAGCGCGACGGCGCGGGACACGGTCTTCGCCGTTCCCACGTCGCGGATCAACGCGAAGGGCAGCACGACAGGAAGGGTCGCCGCGACCACAATCAGGCATATCGCGAGGGCGGCGAGCAGGTCCTCGCGCTCCAGGGACGGTCGCTCCGGCACTGGAGGCAGCGCCACGAGTCGCTCGCGGATCGCCTCGATTTCCGCGGTCGAGACCAAACCCGCGATGGCCGGCGACAGGGAACGCTCGATGAGCTTGCGGCCGGCCCCCGCGTCCGCGGTGGCCCGCACGGATCGGACGAGCCTCAGCGAGTGCCCGCGATCGGTGACGGTGCCAACGAGGTACATGATCGCGTCGACGAGGCCCCAGCCAAGATTGCACCCCAGAGCGGCGGCGAACATCGTGTGGATTTCCTCGCGCCCGGCCGTTGCCACGGATACCGCACCGACGAAGGTGAGCGCCATGAACAGGCCAAAAAGCATTTCGGATACCCGATCCACGGGGCCGAGTACTGACTTGCGGACCTCTTTCTCGATGCTGTTCTGATCGCTCATGCTGTTTCCTGATGCGTACTGGTCGCAGAGGACGCGGTGGATGAGCGCGGCCCGATGCTCACTTGAGCCACCCTCGCGACCGGAAGTACCAGTAGAGCCCGCCGGCGATCAGCGCCATCCCGCCGAGGGCGATCGCATAGCTGTAACGGTAGTGAAGCTCCGGCATGACGTCGAAATTCATGCCCCAGATCCCCACGATCAGTGTCAACGGCATGAAGATGGCTGAGAGAATGGTCAGCCTGCCGAGGCGGTGGTTGGTCTTGTCTTGCTGGGCGGCCTGGTACCGCTGCTGGAGATCGCTCACGCGGCGATCCAGGCGGTCGATGTCGCGATCGGTCGCCCGCGTGATCTCGATCGCGATCTGGAATGGTTCCGCGAGGCGACCCAACGGCAGCGCGGGCTTGTTGCTGATTTTCAGGACCTCGAGAACCGCGAGTTCCTCATCCACCAAGGCGCCGAGCGCCAGCACCCTGCGCTTCAACGCCAGGATCTCCCCCAGGGAGACCGCCTCGGGATCCGAATCCATTCGGCCGGCGAGCACGTCCCCCTCCCGGCGGAGCCTCAGGACATCGTGTCGCAGCCGCGCGGAATGGACGAGAGCGAGGGCGCAGACTACCCCCGCGGTGGTCCCTTCCTGGAGCTTGAGCTTCGTGAACGGGGCCTCTTCGAGCACCGAAGATCTGGCGGGCTGTTCGTGCATGGTGATCACGAGCCGATCCAGACAAAGGCAACCGAAGTGAGCCGGCCTGCTGCGTTCGTCTCCCGCCGGCACGGCGTATGCGACGTATACGGACTCGGCCAGCGGGACGATCCTCGTTTCGTCATCGCCGATTTGCATCAGCTCGAGCATCCCGGGATCCAGGCCCAGGCCACCCAGCCAGGCCGTAACGGCCTCCGGCCGACCACCGCTGAGATCGATCCAGTATGGACCTGCGCCGGCCCGCCATTCGGCCACCGCCTTGGCCTCGGTCTCCGGCCTCATTGCGCCGCCGGTCTCGAGTGCCAGGCAAGTGATCTTCACGACTGTCTCCCCGTCGGTCCGCGCTTCATTTGTACTCCTCTCGCTGGCTGGAGTCGCAAGGACGGCCGATCATTTACCCGGGGCGCCATCGGCAGCCGGTCCATCCGGGTGAACGATCGATACTCAGCCCGTGCCAGCTCGACGGCGAGCCCAGGTGGCAGCGGCAAGCAGCAATACGAGCCCGACCACTCCTGTCACGATCAACATGACAACCGCCCGGGGCTCGGCGCTGCTTGCCCCTGCGGTGACCAGTGCCGCGCCGATATTGCGCCCAGCCGTTGCATAGCCGAGCAGGCGGCGCCCCGCGGCATCCGGCGCGGCTATTACCCAGGCGCCAGCGAACAGCATCACCACGAACAGAATCGCTGCGCCGATGGCACCGCTGCCCACGACGCCAACCAGCGCCGTGAGGTTGGTGCCGCAGATGAGGATCACCACGGCGACGAAGCTGATGTTGGACACCTTGGTGAGCGCCGGCAGCAGTTTGGCGCCAGCCTGCGGCACAAAGCGCTGTGCTGCCATGCCGAGCAACAGCGGCGCGAGCATCAGCACCACCAGCGGCGCCGCGATCCGCAATGGGTTCACCTGCAGGCCCTTCACCAACAGCGGCAGCGCCAGCGGCATGGCCACGACGCTGCCCGCCATCAGCAGGACCATCAGAGCTGTCGCGGTCGGTACGTGGGCGCGGCCGATGTCGGCGAGCTTAGGCAGGAACGGCGCACCGGCCGCGAAGCCGAGCAGCAGCAATCCGAGTTCATACCCGGGCTCGAGTGGCAGCACGGCGGCGATCGCCAAGGCCACTCCCGGCGCCAGCACGAAGTTGGCGATCAGCGCGCGCAGAACCCACACGGGATGGCGCATCGGCGCGATGATCTCGGCGATTCGTGCAGCCAGGCCGATCGACAGCATGCTCGACACGACGAACACTACGACGACGCCCTTTAGGAGCAGTTGAAGTGCATCCATCGTGATTTAGCACCAACGCTCCGGTGAACGACCCCGTGCGCGGTCTGGCTCCACTCTCCCGGAGGCTTGCGACGCGAGTTCGCGACAGCATGCCTCCGGGAACGCGATGCCATTTCACTACGGGGCTGTTTGGCCCTGGTGCGAGCTCATGCTTCCTAGGCTCTGGCTTTGAGCCTCTGCCTGACCTCGTCGAGCCTCCCGCCGAGCGCCTTGACCTTGAAGGAGAAGATGACCAGGCAGACTCCGCCCACAACTGCCCAGATAGCAACGAGCCAGAGGACGGCGAGTGCCCCGGCGCCCGGTCGCGCCACCATGAACACGCCGAAGACGATCCCCGCGAGGCCGGCCAGGGCCATCCACCACTCCCCTTCGATCTCCTTGCGCAGGCGTACAGCGAGGATGATGCGCAGAACCCCAGTGGCCATGGCCCAGAAGCCGATATAGAGGATCAGGACCGTTGCGGTGAGCTCGGGTGCCTGGAAGGTGATGACGCCGATGGCGATGCCGAGCAGCCCTTCGAGCAGTAGCACCCACCAGTGTTCGTCCTCCTTGCGCCCGCTGAACGCGTGGAACACGTTGAAGATTCCGTCTACCAATGCGAAGGCGCCGAAGAGGGTTAGCAGCGTGACCAGGGTCATGCCGGGCCACGCGTAGGCCGCGATGCCGAACAGGATTGCGAGCACACCCCTCAGGAGCAGGACCCACCAGTAGCTCAACATCAGTTTGGAAAGCATACCGATCTCCTTCTTCTTACGAGCATGATGAAACTCGCGAGCACAGCGCTGAACGGGAGCGGCTGCTCCGCATCAACGCCCTGTCTCGCGAGGCTCTTGCCGTGCAACTGCGCTCACTACTTCTGTGCCGCCGCCGGCTCGACGCTCAGCGCGAGCGCCTCGGTGTAGGTCACATCGACCTGGTCGCCTTTCTTGACGACCTTGAACTGATCGGGGTTGTGCACATTGAGCGTCACGACGTTGCCCCTGGGCCCCTTGAGCGTGATCGTGCTGTTCTTCTTATCGACAGCGGTGACGGTGGCAATTGCGGTGATCTGCCGCGCACCGGCCACTGCCGGCCGCTCGCCGGGCGCCGCCCGCGCGGCCCCCTCGCTCACGCTCACGTCGCCGGCTTTGGTCTTGGTCTTCCTCAGCTCGAGCGTGAGCGCCTGGGCGTAGCGCACGACGACGAGATCGCCCAGCTTGATCTGGTCGAAGTTCTTGACCTCGTCGCCCGCGACCACATCCACGACGTTGCCCTGCGGCCCCTTCAGCGTCAGCGTGCGCGTCGCCTTGTCGATGCCCACCACCTTGGCGGAGATCTTCGCAGCAACAGCGACCGAGGCCTTGCCCGGTTCGCTCGTGACGACTGCGGCACTCCCCTGCACCGGGTTGCTGCGCAAACGCCGTCGCGGCAAACGCCGTTGCAATCAGCGCGAGGGCAAGTTTCGATTTCGTATTCATCAGAACCTCCTTGGTTAATGTCATATTCATCGGAAACTTCATCATCCAACGATGTCGTCGCCCCAGATCACGAGGTATTGGGCGTCTTGTCCGCCGCGTGAACGGAAACCGGGTGCGATTCTTTCATTTATGGTTCCCCATCCAAGGCGATTGTTGGCGAGACGAAGCGATGTCCCTCGAGGGCTTCGTGTATGGCTGGGATGAGGTCGGAAGCCATGCGCGCCTTCACCACGTAAGCGTCGCATCCCGCGTGCAACGCGGAGCGCACGTAGTCCGGGTCCTCATGCACCGTGAGAATCACAAGCTTCGCTCGAATCGAGGCGCGCTTGAGCCGCCGGGCTGCCTCGATACCGTCCAAGCCCGGCATCGTGATGTCGAGTACCACCACATCGGGATTGAGCCGACGCCGCGGCCGCGATGAGGTCCAAACCGTTGGCGACCGAGCCGACAATCTCGAACTCGCGGGTAAGAACATTGGCGGTCTGGGCCAGGATTTGGGCATGATCGTCAGCGAGCAGCACGCTCGCGATTTTGGCTACCGTGTTCATGAACGTACCCGGAGTTATAGGCCGGGTCGAAGGAAGTAGCTACTGTCAGTTTTGACAGGTGGGGTGGTGGCTTTCGTAGCGGCGCGCGACTATGAGCGCGGAGTCACGAGGCCATGCGCGACAGCGTATTGAACCAGTTCGGCACTGGTCTTGAGGCCAAGCTGTTCCATGATGGCGTATTTATGAAAGGCAATGGTGCGGGGGGTGAGGTTCAAAATATCAGCCGCTTCCTTCATCAACTTTCCCTCCGCCAGCAACTGCAGGACCTCGCGCTGGCGGGAGGTGAGTTTTTGGTGGAGAGGCTTGGCCGCTTCGCTAAGGAACACGCCGAGCGGTTTACCCTTGGTAATCAGCGGGGTGATGTAGGTGCGGCCTGACAGCGCGCTTTCAATTGCCAAGATCAGCTCGCGGGAAGCGGAACCCTTCAGCAGAAACGCCGACGCGCCCAGGCCGATCGCTTCGGCGGCGAGGTCGGGGTCTTCGTTAACGGTCAGGAAGACGACTTTGACGTCGGGCAGCGCTCGCCGAAGTTGAGCGCAGGCGTCCATGCCGTTCAACAGCGGCATAGAGATGTCGAGGACGATGATCTCCGGGTGGGACTTCAAGGCAAGTTCAATCAGCGCGCGGCCATCGGCCGCCTTGCCGACGATCTCACACTCCGGCTCCAGCAGACGCTGGAACGCATCGAGCAGCATCGTGTGGTCATCGGCCAGCAGGATGCGGGGGCGACGATTCATAGGTGCGCTTGGTCTTGCCACGGCAGCTGGCGCGTTGATGGAAATTGGGTTCGTTGCAACGTTGCAAGCAAGTTATCCATTCGATCCACCCACGGGCACATGCACCTCGATCCGCGTGCCTTCACCCTTGCGGGACTGAACGGTAATCTGTCCGCGCACCAGACGCACGCGCTCGCGCATGCTGACGAGTCCGAGCGAACTTTCGCCCAGCGACGACGGTGACTCGAAACCGCAACCCCGATCCGCAACGACGAGGCACAGTTCATTTGCATTCGCCGTCAATTCCACCTTCGCGTCGGCGGCGCCGCTGTGCTTCACCACGTTTTGCAGTCCCTCTTGGACGATGCGGTAGAGGCAGAGCGCGATGTCATTCGGCAACACGCGCGGAACATCGTGTACCTCAAATTCAATCGCGATTTTGCGCGCCGCGCCGATTTCCCTGCAGAATCCACCCACCGCCGCTACCAGGCCCAGTTGTTCCAGCTTCGCGGGGTGCAACTCGTGGGAAAGCCGATGCACACTGGACGAGAGGTTCTTCAACTGCGCGGATAATTCCTGCATCCGTCCGTTGACCACGCCGTTGGCAGCCGGCGGCTTCTGGCAGAGCAGGTCCAACTCAATGGAGAGCAGTGCGAGGTTCTGATTCAAATCATCGTGCAGTTCGCGCGCGAGCCGCATCCTTTCGGCCTCCTGTGCGTGGATCAATCGCCCGCTCAAGCTCTGCGCCGCTTCCTCGGCCTGCCTGCGCGCCGTGATATCGAGTGAGGCACCCCGCATACGCACCGGCTGACTGCTGCCGTCGAACTCGACACGGCCGCGAGAGGCAATCCAGCGTATCTGGCCGTCCGGAAGCACCACTCGGTGTTCGGTCTCGTAGTGACCTTGGTTCTCACTAGTCATCGCCAACGTCTCTCGGACCCTTTCACGGTCGTCGGGATGCACACGTTGTATAAGACGCTCGAGCTTTAGCGGCTCGGATTTCGTGAAGCCAAACAACTCGCGCCATTTCGCACTCGCCCAGATTTCGCTTCGCGCGAGCTCACGAAACCAGATGCCCAGGTTCGCGGCCTCGACGGCGAGCGCCATCCGCTGTTCGCTTTCAGCCAAGTCGCGGCCCAGCTGCGCCGCGCGCAGCGCATCGCCGCTCAACTCATAGCCCATCAGCAGCAGTATGCCGAGGAAGGGAAAGCTCACTATGAAGGGCATTCGCAGCATTCCAGTCGCGACCAGTGCGGCATCGCCTACCGAGAAGACGATGAAGAACACCAGGGATCCGCCGACAATCACTGCACGTTGTCGCGATGCGCGAGAGCCGCTGCGCCAAAGGCGGACGGAGGCATCCGCCACGTAAACCAACTGCAGGAGCGAAGCCAGCAATGCCAACCGCAACCAAGGATTGGGCACCCACTCTCCGAGGATGGACACTTGCTCGCCGAGGAAGGTGACCTGCTGCAGACTGTGGATGGCGCTGATATGCAGGTTCAGTCCGGTAGTGAAGTTCGCCACCACAGCGAGCGCCCTCAGCCCCAGTGCCAGCGCGAGTAGCCAGCGTCTCCCGGTGCCAAAGTAGAAATGGACAAATCCCAAACTGCCGGCGATTCCAAAGCCATGAGCCAGATGCGTCCACCGAATCGCTCGCCCGAACACTTCCGGGGAGCTAGCCCTCATCGTGACCAGCTCTGCCATCGCGAGACCTATCACGCCAAGCGCCATGACGGAGAAGCACAAGTTCGCCCATGAACGCCGGTCCCGGCACCAGACAAGCAGTTGTAGCAGCGCCAGCATCAAGCACGCGCCTATTGAGATTGACCAGATGACGGTGATCCAACTCATGGGACGCCAAGGCTAACATCTGCGGACGGCAGAGTCAGTGCGGTGTATGTTGAAGTCATCATTCAACCATCGCGGATCTGGGTAACGCGGCTCTTCTTCTTACGATCCCGAAGCAATTCGGTCGCTGAAGCTGCTTGGACGCGAGCAGGACTTAGGGAACTGCCTCGGTCGGAGCCTCAGCAACTCGAAATCACGGAGTTGGCAGCGTGGTTGACCAGGTCACGCCAGTCGAGCCCCTCAGCTGTGGAGGCTGGCCCCCGGTCCTCGCTGCAGGCGCGCTCGGACCGAATCGATGTGATCGCGCAAATTGTATGCGAAGTGGGCGAAGTTGTCGGGCACTTGCAGTTGATGGGCGCGCTCTGCGAGGCGATCAAGACGTGCCAGAAGATCGTTCGCGCTTGTGCCGGCATCGGCCTCCAACTCGACTTCGATGAGCTTCAGCTCACCGTACAGCCGGGCGATGCGGCGGCGAATGCGCCATTCATACCCGCTCGGGATGACGCTCAGCAGGGGGTACGCCACCGCAGCCACCGGAATCAGGATCAGCAGTAGCCGTTGGACAAAAACGGCCGCCCAGTACGGCAGATAGCGCTGCAGGAACGTGGGCCCCGACTTGTAGAATTGCTGCGCGTACGGCGATAGCGGCAGGTCCACCTGCTCTGGGGCCGGAAACTGCCCCGACTTCTGAAAGGCACCTGGGCCGGAGTGAATCTCGACCGCCGCGTCGAGCAGCAGATATTGGACCGCGGGGTGCAGTTCCTTGCGCACGATCAGGCTCGCTTTGGGCGCGAGTAGCACGACATCATTGGGCGGCCGGTTTTCTGCCATGTTCCCCACGCCAGCCGGCAGCACCAGTTTATTCAGGAACGGATGGAGCACGACCCACGCGTCGGCACGCGGGAAGCTGACGAGATCTACTTGCGGCGCCGCGAGCACGCGGCGCACCACGGTCGAGTCCCACGCTGCCACCATAATCGCCGCGTCGATCTCGCCGCGCAGCAGCCGTTCCCCAGCCTCGCTTGCGGTCAAAGGGAGCAACTGGACGGAGCTCGGGTCGAGACCGTTTCGGGCCAGCCCCTCCAAGGCCAGGGCCCGGCTGGCGCTGCCTTCCGGGCCGATCGACACTTTGCGCCCGCGCATCCCCTTCAGGTGAGGCCCCAGCGGCAGCTCACCGCGGTAGAAGAACCAAACCGGCTCATAGAACAGTGTGCCAAGCGACAGTACGTCCGGTGAGGGGGTGTGACTGGTGAATCCGCCTGGCACGAACCCGACGCTCACGCCCGAGCGCGGGTCGTTCAGGCGTTGGAGGTTCTCCAGGGCGCCGGCGGACGGCATCAGCCGCAGCTCGACGCCGACTCGCGCCAGAATCGACTGGTAGCGCCGGGCGTATTCGTCGTAGTCGCTGCCCGGTGTGCCGGTGGTCATCACCACCACGCGCGGAGGGTATGGCCCCAGGTAGGCTGTCATTGCGACGATCGCGATGACGATGAGCGCCCCTGCGGTCAGATAGAACCACAATGCTGCTCGCTGGATCCGCGTTTTCCGGCTCGACTTCGTCACGCTGGCGATTCTACCGAACTTGATCGAGGCGCTGCCGGCATGGATGATGGTCAAGTCCCTGGCTTGTTCAGTGACTTGAGGTGGCAAGCGCATTCATCTGGCGGTAGCATCGGCCTAGTTGAAATTCCCTCTATCAACCCTCTCATAGGAACGGTGCCGAAATGCGTGCGACCAGCGCCCGGTCTCCCCTTTGCGACAAGTTTGACCCTACCGCCGGATCACGTCATCTTGACCGTAGGACCTTCCTAAGGGCCTCGACTGCGACTACCGCAGCGGCGCTCTTCGGGTTCGGCTTCTTCGGAAGCGTTGCCTATGCGGCCGCACTGACCAAAGCGCAGCGCGACAGACTGACACCCGACCAAATCATCGCGGAGATGAGGAAGGGCAACCAGCGCTTCCGCAGGGGCCAGGAGACGCCGCATGACTACCTCGCCCAGCAGAGGGCGAGCGCGAAGGGGCAATATCCCGCGGCGGTGATCCTGAGCTGCGTCGACTCCCGTGCGCCCGCTGAGACGATCATGGATCTCGGCATCGGCGACGTGTTCAACGCTCGAGTGGCTGGCAACATCGCCAACGACGATATCCTCGGCAGCATGGAGTTCGCCTGCAAGGTGGCCGGGGCGAAGGTCGTACTGGTCATGGGGCACACCTCTTGCGGCGCGATCAAGGGCGCGATCGACAAGGTGCAGCTGGGCAATCTCACCGGGTTGCTCGCGAAGATCCAGCCAGCGGTGGACGCCACTTCGTATGAGGGTGAGCGTTCCGCAAAGAACTACGACTTCGTCGACGCGGTGGCCCGCAAGAATGTCGAGCTGACCATAGGCGAGATCCGCAACCGCAGCGCCGTGCTCGCCGACCTGGAGACCGCAGGTGCCATCAAGATCGCCGGGGCGATGTACAACATCAAGACCGCAACGGTCGATTTCTTTGTCTGACCTGGGGCCGCGCGCGCACAGCGAGCTTGTGGCATGCGGGTAACCGGATGAGACGGCCGCTGTGGCGCTCGCGCTAGTCCGGTCCGGTGCGTAGTGACCCGTTCGCGGTCTGGATCAATTCTCCCAGAAGGTTGTAGCGTAGGTCCGCGACAGCATGCCCCCGGCGAGGTTTCTGGCTTTGAACCCTCTCTGCAACAGGATCCGCGTCGCGGAGTAGGCGCGTTGTCCGGAACGGCAGATGACGAGGATTTCCCGATCGCGGGGGAGCTCGCCGAGACGCGCCCGTAGTTGGCCGAGCGGAATGTTGACAGCGCCCGGCGCATGCTCCACGGCGAGCTCCACGGGCTCGCGCACGTCGAGGAGGAACGCTTTCTCGGCACCATCCCAGTGACTGATCGGCATGTCGCCCCGCAGGACATCGGCGGCGACCATCCCGGCGAAGTTGACCGGATCCTTCGCGCTTCCGAACTGGGGTGCGTAGCAGAGCTCTGCTTCCTCGAGGTCGTAGACGGTGGCGCCCATCTGGATTGCCATGGCGAGCGCACTGATCCGCTTGTCCACGTTATCCTCGCCCAGCGCCTGCGCACCGAGGAGGCGCCCGTCCGATTTGCGGAAGATGACCTTCATCGCGATCGGTCTGGCGCCCGGGTAGTAGCCTGCGTGTGAATTCGGGTAGAGGTAGATCTTCTCGTAATCCTTGTCGCCGATCCGCTTGAGCGTCTTTTCGCTGGCGCCGGTCCAGGCAGCCGCCGCACCGAACAGTCCGATGATCGAGGTGCCCTGGCTGCCGCGGAAGCGGGAGTCGCGCCCGGTCGATCACATCGGCCGCGATACGGCCCTGGCGGTTCGCCGGCCCGGCGAGCGCGATGAGGCTCCACTCGCCGGTTACGAAGTCCTTGACTTCGACGGCGTCGCCGACGGCGAAGATATCCGGGTTGCTCGTGCGCATGTGTTCATCGACGCGGATCCCCCCGCGTTCGCCGATCTTCAGGCCTGCCATCTTCGCCAGCGTCGGTATCCGGGCGCACGCCGAGCGCGAGGATCACGATGTCGGCCGGATGCGTCTTCCCGGATTTGGTGAGGACATCGACCGTACCGTTCGCGGCCTGCTTGAATCCGGCCACCCCGTCATTGAGCGCGAGGCGGATACCATGCTTCTCTACGTAGCCCTCTACGATGCGCGCCATTTCCTCATCGATGGGCGCCAGGATCTGATCACCCATTTCGACCACGGTCACGTCGAACCCGCGATGCACGAGGTTCTCCGCCGTCTCGAGGCCGATGAATCCGCCCCCGATGACCACCGCACGGGTCTTGGGCCTCATCGTCTGAAAGCCCGAGTACTTGTCCATCCCGGACAGGAACAAGGACCCTCGTTCGATCCACTCGCGGATGGCCCGCGTGTCAGGCACGGTCCTCACCTCGAAGATTCCGGGGAGATCGATTCCAGGCAGCGGCGGGCGGATCGACGGCGCTCCGGGCGACAGCACGAGCTTGTCGTAGGACTCGGTCGTCACCTCGCCGGTTGCGACATTGCGCAGCTCGACGGTCTTCTTGTCCGGTGAGATCTTGATGGCCTCGCAACCCGTTCTCACGTCGACGGCGAACTGGGAGCGAAACGTGTTCGCGTCCGCGACAAAAAGACTCGCTTCCTTCGGGATGACGTCGCCGACGTGATAGGGCAGCCCGCAATTCGCGTACGAAACGTACGGTCCGCGTTCCACCATGACAATCTCGGCCTTCTCGTCCAGCCTGCGCAGGCGAGCCGCGCACGAGGCGCCGCCAGCCGAACCGCCAACGATGATGACTTTCATAACTCTTGCCTCCTAACGCCTGGTGTTTGAGATATCAGCATGTCGCATCCGTTGACCTGCGTGCCGGCCCCCGACCTACATTGGCTGGATATTTTCGGACAGCATCCCCTATCCGGATTGCGTTAGATCAATAAATCGACAGATTTGGGGATGGCACAGCGAGTGGGAAAATTGGTATCAAAAATTCACGCTCACCGCCAAGACGTACGTTGGTTTGTCTGCATCCGGATTGAACACGTAGGCGCTCAAATCCACTTTCTTGTACGTGAAGCGGACCAGAAAACCGCGCTGCACGTCGAAATCGGTCTGGTAAACCTTGGTCCGCTGAATCACCAGACCGAACCGAAACCGGTCCACCGGAGCCAGCGTCAATTCGGACCAGGTGTAGAAGAAACTGTCGGACGAATTGCCGGTGTCGAACACATACTCGCCCTCGCTGTAGAGCTGGAGCTTGCGCCAACTGAGCGTGAACTCGTAGCCGGGCGCAAGCCCGTTCGTTTTGCCGAACACGCCGCCCAGCATCGGGGTGAAGTCCAGCTTGAGCTTCTCGCCGACACTGAAGTTGTAGCCGATCCACGCCGAGCCTGTGTCGAGGGCCTCGTAGTTGTAGCGTGCTTCTAGATGCAGCCAGTCGCGATCCGCCCTGATGGTGGGCTGCACGTAGTCCTGCGAGTCGGGCGGGAAGTAGACGTACGCGGAGGCAGAGAACGACCAGGCAGGTGCGGCGGGTTCTTGCGCGACGACGGGTGTGGGATTCGTCGTCGCGACTGCAGGCTGATTTGTCGTCATCTGCCCCAGTGCAGAACCGGTTCCCATAACGAACAAGATCGAGATGCTGCCCCACCTTCGCATGATCGCTATCCTCGCAACGGTCACCCCATGCCCGCCCGTTGAAGGGAGGTTGCTCCGCGATGGGCCTACTCCGCGACTGCCCGTGAGCCTAGGCGGTCCTATACTGTCGCCATTGACCTAGATCAAACCGGTGGTACGTGAGCCCACCTAGAGTTCCTCCCAGAGACGGGAGGCTGCGTGCTGCCTAAACATACAACCCTTCAGATCACACTCCAAAGGGAACACTTATGACCGCCGAACACACGCGACTGCAAGAAGCTCGAGAGCAAGAGGTCCCCTGGAAGAAGTGGGGGCCCTACCTGAGCGAGCGGCAGTGGGGAACCGTGCGCGAAGACTACAGCGACTCGGGCAATGCGTGGGACTATTTCACTCACGACCAGGCCCGCTCTCGGGCCTATCGCTGGGGCGAGGATGGGCTCGGCGGGCATCTCCGACGACCAGCAACTGCTCTGCTTCGCGCTGGCCTTGTGGAACGGACAGGACCCGATTCTCAAGGAGCGGCTGTTCGGCCTGACCAACAGCGAGGGGAACCACGGCGAGGACGTCAAGGAGTACTACTTCTACCTCGATTCGACTCCGACGCACTCGTACATGAAGTATCTGTACAAGTACCCGCAGTCGGCCTATCCCTATGACGAGCTCGTCGCGACCAACCGGCAGCGCAGCCGGAACGAGCTCGAGTACGAGCTGCTCGACACAGGCGTGTTCGATGAGAACCGCTATTTCGACGTGTTCGTCGAATACGCGAAGGCGTCGCCGGAGGACATCCTCATCCAGATCAGCGTGTACAACCGCGGCCCGGAGCCGGCAACCCTGCACGTGCTTCCCACGCTCTGGTTCCGCAACACGTGGTCGTGGGGCGGCAACCCTCCCCGACCGCTGCTCAAGCAAGCCGCAACGGGCAATGCTGGCAGCGTGATCGCGGCCTCGCATCCGGAGCTGGGGGAACGGTTCTTCTACGTCGAGGGTTCGCCCGCGTTGCTCTTCACGGAGAACGAGACCAATACCGATCGCTTGGTCCAGCGTTCCCAATCGGACCCCCTACGTCAAGGACGGGATCAACAACTCCATCGTCCACGGCCGTCAGGATGCGGTGAATGCCGGGAAGATCGGGGACGAAAGCATCAGCGCACTATGCGCTGACCGTGGGGGCGGGGGAATCCCGGACCCTTCGCCTGCGGCTGAGCGATACGGCGCCCTCCGCGCTAGCTTCAAAGGCACGCGCGCGGCGGCGCGTTCGGCGACTTCGACGCGCTGATGAAGGCGCGTCGGCAGGAAGCGGACGAGTTCTACGCCGACGGTCATTCCGTCGTCGCTGAGCGCGGATGCGACCAACGTGATGCGCCAGGCGCTGGCCGGCATGATGTGGACCAAGCAGTTCTACTACTACGACGTCGAAAAATGGCTCGAAGAACGCGGCGCCAACCCGTTCAAGTCGAGACGGCGCGCAGCTCCCCGCAACGAGCACTGGCACCACATGTACAACGCCGACATCCTGTCGATGCCGGACAAGTGGGAATATCCCTGGTACGCGGCGTGGGACCTGGCGTTTCACGTGCTCGCGCTGACGCTGGTGGACGAGGACTTCGGCAAGCAGCAGCTGGACCTGATGCTCAAGGGGCAGTATCTGCATCCCAGCGGGCAGATCCCGGCGTACGAATGGAATTTCGGCGACGTCAATCCGCCGGTGCACGCCTGGGCCACCGCCTTCACCTACCGGCTGGAGGAAGCGCGGCGCGGGCAGGGTGACGTCGACTGGCTCGAGCGCTGCTTCCACAAGCTGCTGCTCAACTTCACCTGGTGGGTGAACCGCAAGGACCGCTTCGGCAAGAACGTCTTCGAGGGTGGTTTCCTGGGGCTGGACAACATCGGCGTGTTCGACCGCAGCGCCCCGCTGCCCACCGGCGGGTATCTGGAGCAGGCCGACGGCACGGCCTGGATGGCGCTGTATCTGCCAGAACATGCTCGAGATCTGCGTGCAGCTCTCGCTGCACAAGCCGGCCTATATCCCGATGAGTCTCAAATTCGTCGAGCATTTCCTGTAGATCGCTTCCTCGATGATGCACGCGGGCGACGACGTCGGGATGTGGGACGAGGAGGACGGGTTCTTCTACGATGTGCTGCGCCTGCCGGACGGCACGGCCCAGCGCCTGAAGGTGCGCTCCATGGTCGGGTTGCTGCCGCTGTGCGCTGTCACCGTGTTCGAAGGGGAGCTCATGAAGCAACATCCGGAGACGATCCAACACCTGAGCCGATTCCTCGGAGCGCGCCCGGAGCTCACGGCCAATATCCACGACCCGGCCCTGCGCGGTTGCAACGGCCGGCTGCTCGCGGCGCTCTTGAACGAAACCAAGCTCCGGCGCGTGCTGGCGAAAATGCTCGACGAGAACGAGTTCCTGAGCCCTTACGGCATCCGCGCCCTCTCGCGCTACCACGCCGAGCATCCCTACGTATTTCGCGTAGGCGACCAGGAGTATCGGGTGTCGTACCTCCCGGCGGAGTCCGACACCGGCATGTTCGGCGGCAACTCCAACTGGCGCGGGCCGATCTGGATGCCCGTCAACGCGCTGATCATCCGTGCCCTGCTGCAGTACTACACCTACTACGGGGACGACTTCACCATCGAATGTCCCACGGGCTCCGGACGCAAGATGACGCTGTACCAAGTCGCCGAGGAGATCTCGCGCCGGCTGACGAGCATCTTCCTGCGCGACAAGGACGGGCGGCGACCGGTTTACGGGGGAGCCCGGAAGTTCCAGGAGGACCCGCACTGGCGCGACTACATCCAGTTCTACGAGTACTTCCACGGCGACAGCGGCGCCGGTCTCGGGGCAAGCCATCAGACAGGCTGGACCGGGATCATCGCTCGGGCCATGCATCTGTTTGCGACCAGCTCGGCGGAGCAGTTCCTGGAACTGGGCAAAGTCGCCGGCATTACGGAATTGGAGCAAGCAGCGAGCAGCCCGCCCCGAAGCCCGGCTACGGCACGCGGACGTCTGAAGTGCCGAATCCGCTTTATCCGTCGCTCTACCAGATCAACACGCGCGTCTGGCTGACGGAGCTGGCGCGTTCGCTGGGCAGGCCGGTCACGCTGGATGACATTCCGGACGCCGAGCTGGACCGTCTCGCCGGCGCCGGGTTCGACTGGATCTGGTTGCTGAGCGTGTGGCAGACGGGCTAGGCCGGGCAGCGGATCTCGCGCGCCAACCGCGAATGGCGCAAGGAGTTCGAGGAGACGCTGCCGGACTTGCGCGAGGAGGACATCGCGGGCTCCGGCTTTGCCGTCACCGGATACGTCGTGCATTCCGGCTCTGGGAGGAGATGCCGCGCTGGCTCGCCTGCGCGAGCGCCTGCGACAGCGTGGCCTGCGCCTGATGCTGGATTTCGTGCCGAACCACATGGGAACGGATCACCCGTGGATCGAACAGCATCCGGATTACTTCATCCACGGCAGCGAGCTCGATTTGACCCGCTCGCCACAGAACTATGGCCGGGTGACCACGTCGCGCGGGCCTCTTCTGCTGGCTTACGGGCGCGACCCGTATTTCGCCGGCTGGCCGGACACCTTGCAGCTCGACTACGGCAACCCGGCTACGCAGGCCGCGATGATCGCCGAGCTCGGCAAGATCTCCGGGCAGTGCGATGGGGTGCGCTGCGATATGGCCATGCTCATCCTGCCGGACGTCTTCGAGCGCACCTGGGGCAGGCGGCCCGAGCCGTTCTGGCCGAAAGCGATCGCGTCGGTGCGACGGCAGCACCCGGAGTTCCTGTTCATGGCCGAGGTCTACTGGGACCTGGAGTGGACGATGCAACAGCAGGGCTTCGATTACGCCTACGACAAGCGTCTGTACGACCGCCTGCGCGAAGGGCATCCGCAAGCCGTGCGAGGACATCTCCTGGCCGGGCTGGACTACCAGAATCGCTTGGCGCGCTTCCTCGAAAACCACGACGAGCCCCGGGCAGCGGCCACCTTTCCGCAGGGCCTTCACGAGGCTGCGGCCGTCGTCACGTATCTGGCGCCGGGCCTGCGCTTCTTTCATCAAGGCCAGTTCGACGGGCGGCTCAAGCGCATCTCTCCACACCTCGTTCGCGGTCCGAATGAGCCGCTGAATTCCGCCATTCGCCAGTTCTACGAGCGGCTGCTCGAGCTGCTGCGGCGCCCCGTCTTGCGGCAAGGCGAATGGCGGTTGCTGGAGTGCGCTCCCGCCTGGGAGGGCAACCGGTCCTGCGAAGCGGTTATCGCCTATGCTTGGCAAGATTCCGTCGGGAATCGGCTGATCGTCAGCGTGAATTACGCGAGTCATCAGAGCCAGTGCTATGTCCGGCTGCCGTTTGCCGACCTTGCTGCCCGGCGGTGGCGGCTGCGGGATCTGCTCGGAACGGCGCAGTACGATCGCGACGGAGATGATCTGCAATCGAGGGGGCTTTACCTCGATGTGCCGCCTTGGCAGTGTCACGTCTTCGTGGTGACGGGCGTGTAGCGTGCTGCGTGAACCGGGTGCGGGCCGCGCCTGCCTCGACAACCTGGGCATCGCATCGGTACGATGGGCGGTGCACCTTGAATGGAGGAATCTGCGATGCGTATCGTTGTAGCAAACCTTCCGGACGACGTCTCGGAGGAGGGGATTCGCACGGCGCTGAGCCCGTTCGCGCCCGTGGACAAGATCAAGCTCGTCAAGGAAAGCGGAACGCCCTCGGCGCTCATCGAGATGGAGATGACGCGACCGCAGGCTGAAACCCTGGCGAAACGCATCAACGGGCGCAGCTACCAGGGTCGGGAGCTGCGTGCCTGGGTGCCGGTCATGGACTGGTGAGGTCCGCCCCGAATGCCTGCCCGCGATTGTCCGGCGCGTCTTACGCGACGGACCGGAAATCGCCCGCTGGATTGCGCTAGATCAAACCCTGCACTCTCAAATACCGTTTGAATTAAAAAACTATGGCCATTTCACTTCTCGAGCGCGTAGCGGGCGCGCTGTTCGGCGGGCGCGAGGCATCCCCGGACGACGCAGCGGAGCGTCAGCTGGTCGCCGATATGATCGAGCTCGTAGTCGAGGAAGTCGAGCCGCGCGTCCGGTCGCATGCCCGTTATCGGGAAAAGCTGGATCCGGTGCATTCGCAAGAGCATCGCGTACCTGCGCTCCATCGGTCGCGAGGGGTTGGAGCCCATCCTGCTGGCGCGAGCGGCGTGGAACGACGACCCGCGCTTGAATGCGTTCTTCGCCACCGCGGACGACGTGCCTGCGTGCCTCGGGCGCAGCAACGAGTTGCGCGCGTTCTTCGAGAATCCCTCCAACCGGCGACGTGCAGGAGGCCTACGCGCTGCTCGGCATGAAAAAGGAGGAGCGCACGGTATTCGCCCCGCAGCTCGAGGGCGACGCGCTGAGGCACGACGTCGCCCAGGTCAGCCGTGAGTTTCTCCGAGCACCGGCTGATCGCGCCTGCTGCCACGCTTGCCGCCACGCGTCTGGAGATCGGGCGGCGAATCATCCAGCGTCTCGCGCAGGTGGCGTTGTCCCGCATCATCGCGCTGGATATGAAGGCCACCGAGCTGCAGGAGCACAAGGCCTACCTCGGCGCACGCATGCGCATGCTCAACCTCGCTCGCGACGGGATGGAAGGCATCGTCAAAGACCCGGCGACCATCGGGGAGGAGATCAAGGCGGTCGAGCGCGAGCTGAAGGAAACGGTCGGCGGATACATCGAAGCCAAGACGAGCCTGGCGACGCTGGATGGGTACATCAAGCACATCGACGATGTGTTCTCGCATCCCGAGCAGCACGTTACGCTCACCCACACGCCCTTGCGCCTGAGCCGGATGGGCGTGAAGGCGAGCGACGCCACCCTCGGGCCAGTCAACGAGCTGGCCCTCGCCGAGCTGTCCATCGGCGAGAACCTGCGGGCTGCGATAGCCATCGTGCGCTGCCCGCGCAGCGAGCTTCCGCCCAAAGAGGATCTCGTCGCGAAGGCCGAGCGCTATCTGTAGGCTCTGGGAAGGGCGACAGCCCGCCACCGCGCGAGCCCGCCGGTGGCGGCAGCAACGAGATGTGCTTTGAGGGTGCTTACTGCGGCGCCGGCTCGACTTTGATCGCGACTGCCTCGGTGTAGGTGATGTCGACGAGTTCGCCGACCTTGACCTTTTTGAGGTTGGCCGGGTTGCGCGCCTTGATGGTGCGGCTGTTGCCTTGCGGACCCTTCAGCGTGACGGTGCCGTTGGCTAGATCAATGGCTTCGATTGTCGCGGTGAAGGTGATGCGCTGCCCCGCTGCGCCACCCGGCTTCTCCCCGGGTTTCGCGCGGACTTCGGCCGTTTCCGCCTCGGTCGGCGCCGCTTTGTTCGACTTGTTGACCTTCCAGGCGACAGCCTGCAGGTAGGCGACCTTGACCACATCGCCCACCTTGACCTGCGGCAGGTTGCGCGCGCGCTCGTCGACGTAGATGGTGGTTTCGTTTCCGTCGGGTCCCTTCAAGGTGACCATGCGGGTCTTGAGGTCGATGGCCGTAACCGTGGCTTGCGTCTCCACTGATTGAGAGAATCCGCCCGCGGCGGGCTTGTGCTGATCTGCCAGCGCGGTGTGAGCGCCAGCGAAAGAGAGAACGGCGAACAACGCTGTTGCGAGCTTCCTCATGAGTTTGGTCTCCATAGATTTTGACAGTGCCCGTCAAGCTGCAGGAACGAGAGCCTGCGGGCGGCGTAGGATACCAGCTTTGGGCCCGCCGTTTGCGCTCGGGGTGCGAACGACCAGCCGTTGGTGCCGATATTGACCGGCTTGTAAGAGCCGTATTGGTCGCAGGGGGCCGTGACGAGAACACTCACACCAGGAGAGTCCATGCATGCGGTGGCCGACGCTGACGCGTCCAGCGAGGAGCTCATGGTTCAGGTGGGCGAGATCCGGGATCTTTTCACCGCCCCCGACACCGATCCTTTGGCCCAGCACGAGGGTGAAGTCATGGGCGAACCCGCTCTGCTGCGCGTTGCCCGAAGGCTTATGGCGGCACGCAAGATGAGCGGCGCACGCAAGCTCGTTGTGCTGCTGCCCGGCGACAAGATCGAGCCGGGCCTGGCCGAACGCGCTCGCATGGCGCTCGTGCGCTATTGCACCCTCAAGCTCGAGGACAACGACGCGGAGCTACGGTTGATGCGACGCGAAGCCGGCCGGCTGCTGCTGCGCGGGGTGCTGATCCTGCTCGTCTGCGTGGGAGTGTCGTCCGTGTTCCGCAGTGAGACCATCACCTTTCTGCCGCCGCTCATCAACAGCGCACTCGGGGAAGGGTTCAACGTCATCGGCTGGGTGATGCTGTGGCGGCCGGTGGAGACCTACTTCTTCGACCCGATTCCGATCCGCACGTCGAGCGCGGTGCACCGGTTTCTGAAGTCGCTGCAGATCGAGATCCGTCCGCAGTCACGGGAAACGGCCCCGGCTCGGTGATATAGCAGAATGGACATTTGACAATGATTTCTTGACCATGGTGGACTCACCCGCTAATGTGCCGCACCGCGCCTATCAGGCCTCCTGGATGATATAAGTTGACTTGATTACCCACGAATCTCAACCTCTATCGCGATGCGCGTTCGAGCCGAAAGACTCCCTCCCCTGTGCCCGAGGGCGCGGGGGAGGGGTGGGGTGGCAAGCGGAGGAAGGAGCCGCAAGTTCGGCTAAGCTTCATTGGTAATCAAATAAGTTAAAACTATGACTAGATCGTTGCTCTCGCCTCTGGCTGTCGCGACCGTCTGCGCTATCGCGCTCGCCGCCGGTTGCTCCAAGGAGACGCCACCATCGCAACGCCCCCCGGCGGCCGTGAGCGTGATCACCGTGGAGCCGCAGACGATTCCGTACTCGTTGAGCTTCGTCGCACAGACCGAGAGCTCGCAGCAGGTCAACATCGTCGCGCGGATCTCGGGCTATCTCGACAAGATCGCCTATCACGAGGGCGATCTGGTGAAGCAAGGGCAGCTGCTGTTCCAGCTCGATCCGAAGCCGTTCCAGGCACAGCTCGAGGCCGTGCAGGGTGAACTCCAGTCCCAGCAGGCCCGCCTCGTTACCGCGAAGGCGAACCTGGAGAGGGTAAAGCCGCTGGCGCAGCAGAACGCGCTGTCGCAGGCCGATCTTGACCGGGCGCAGGGCGAGTTCGATGCTTCGAGAGCGGCGGTGTTCACGGCGCAGGCGAAGGTGCACGAAGCCGAGCTCAACCTGGGCTATACCACGATCCGCTCGCCGGTTACGGGACTCGCCAGCCGCTCGCTTCAGCGCCAAGGCGCGTTCATCAACGCGATGTCGGATAGCGCGAACCTGACCTACGTCGCGGCGATCGACCCGATCTGGGTCAATTTCAGCGTGTCGCAGAACCAGACTGCGAAACTCCGAGAGGACACGCAAAAGGGCCGCATCATTCTGCCGGAGGGCCGAGACTACGATGTCGACCTGGTGCTCTCCGACGGTACAGTCTATCCGCACAAAGGAAAAATCAACTTCGCAGACCCGTCGTTCAGTCAGGATACGGGCTCTTTCCTCGTGCGGGCGGTGCTGCCGAATCCGAAGCGGGAGCTGCAGCCAGGCATGTTCGTGACGGCAAATGTCAAGGGCGCGCTGCGCCCGAACGCAGTGGTCGTGCCGCAGCTCGCCGTGCAGCAGGGCTCCAACGGACACTTGGTCTATGTCGTGAACCAGGCGGGATCGGCGGAGGTGAGGCCGGTGATCGTGGGCGACTACAACGGCGAGAAGGACATCGTGATCGTCGACGGTTTGAACAAGGGCGACCGCGTGGTAGTCGAAGGGGTGCTCAAGGTGATCCCCGGCCAGCCGGTGAAGATCGTCGCGCCGGGCGAGACCGGAGCGGCCAAGGCCGGCGAGGCGGCGGCAGGGCAACCCGCCGAGAAACCTGCCGAGCCAAACCTACTGAGCCGAAGAAGAAGTAAGCGGCCCGCGCATGTTCACTCATCTGTTCATCGATCGGCCGATCCTCTCGGCGGTCATCTCGCTCCTGATCGTGCTCGCGGGGGCGGTCTCGATGTCCGTTTCGCCCATCGAGCAGTATCCGGACATGGCCCCGCCACAGGTCACGATCTCCGCGATCTACCCTGGCGCGACCGCCGAGGTGATCGCGAATAACGTAGCGGCGCCGATCGAGACCCAGCTGAACGGCATCGACAACCTCCTCTACTTCTACTCGACCAGCTCCTCGAGCGGCAACTCGCAGATCGTCGTCGTGTTCAAGCCGGGCAGCAATCCGGACATCAACCAGGTCAACGTGCAGAACAAGCTGAGCCAGGCGACGCCTCAGCTGCCCCAGGTGGTGGTGCAGCAGGGGCTGGTGGTCGACAAGAAGTCGCCGAGCATCATGATGGTGGTGTCGGTCTACTCGCCCGACGACCGCTACGACACTACGTATATCGACAACTACACCAACCTGTACGTGCTCGACGAATTGAAGCGCATCCCGGGTGCGAATCGTTCTTCGGTGTTCGGGTCGCCCGACATCGCGATGCGGGTGTGGCTGCGGCCCGACCGGATGGCCCAGCTGGGGATCACGGTGCAGGAGATCGCGAGCGCGATCCAGAGCCAGAACCAGGCGTTCGGCGTCGGCCAGATCGGAGCCCCTCCGATGCCTGCTGGCGTCGAGCAGCAATTCGTGGTCACGGCCCAGGGCTTGCTGACCAAGCCCGAGGAGTTCGAGAACATCATCGTCCGCACCGACAAGGAAGGCGTGGCGATCGTGCGCATCAAGGACGTCGGGCGCGTCGAGCTCGCCAAGCGCGATTACTCGATGCCGAGCCGAATGAACGGCAAGATCGCCACGACCATCGGCGTGTATCAGCAGCCCGGAGCGAACGCGGTGAATACCGCGAAGGCGGTGCGCAAGAAGATGGAGGAGCTGAAGGCCAAGTTCCCCACCGGGCTCGACTACAAGATCGTGCTCGATACCAGCGAGTTCACCCTCTACTCGATCGACAAGGTGGTGCACACCTTCTTCGAGGCGGTCGTGCTGGTCGTGCTGGTCGTGTTCGTCTTCCTGCAGTCGCTGCGGGCGACCGTCATCCCGATCCTGGCGGTGCCGGTATCGATCATCGGCACTTTCGCGGGCATGCACCTGCTCGGCTTCTCGATCAACATGCTGACGATGTTCGGCATGACTCTGGCGATCGGGCTGGTGGTGGACGACGCCATCGTGGTGGTCGAGAACGTCGAGACGAACATCACCAAGCACAATCTCTCTCCGCTGGAGGCGGCGAAGCAGGCGATGACGGAGATCGCCGGTGCGCTGATTTCGATCGTGCTGGTGCTGCTGGCGGTGTTCCTGCCGGTCGCCTTTCTGGGCGGGGTGACCGGCACGTTGTACAAGCAGTTTGCCATCACCATCGCGATCTCGATGGTGATTTCGGGGATCATGGCGCTCACGCTGTCGCCTGCGCTCGCCGCCATCATCATCAAGGCCCACCATGGCGAGAAGAACCGTGTGTTCCGGGCCTTCGAAAGCGGCTTCGACCGCCTGCAGCGGGCCTACCTCGGCGGGGCCAAGGCAACGCTCAAGATCTGGCCGATCGCGCTCATCGCCTTCGGCGGCGTGATCGCCGGAATAGTGTTGATGTTCCGCATCCTGCCGGCCAGCTTCGTGCCGGACGAGGACCAGGGTTACTTCTTCGTCCTCGTACAGGTGCAGGATTCGGCGAGCATGCAGGTCACCGGCCGGTTCACCGCGGAGCTGGAAAAGATCATGCTCAAGGACCCTGCGGTGCAGGACGTCGGCACGGTGAACGGCTACAGCTTCATCGACGGCCAGAACAACAACAGCGCCGCAGTCATGTTCGGTCTGCTGAAGCCGTTCGAGGAGCGCAAGGATCCCTCGCTGCTGTCGTTCGACACGCTCAAGCGGCTGAACGCCCAGTTCTTCGTTCGCCAGGACGGGATGGCGTTCGCGGTCAACCCGCCGTCGATTCCAGGGCTGGGCACCACGGGGGGGTTCGAGTTCTACATCCAGAACCGCGGCTCCGGCGATCCGCGTGCCACCGACGCGGCGGTCAAGGCGTTCATCGCCAAGACGCGGCAGCGGCCGGAGCTGCAGGGTGTCAGCACGACTTTCCGCGCCTCCAGCCAGCAGTTGTTCGTGGATCTCGACCGCAACAAGGCAGAGGTGCTGGGTGTGAAGGTGGGCGACGCGTTCCAGGCGATGCAGACGCTGTTCGGCTCCCAAGTAGCGGGCCAGTTCTCCCTCTTCAGCCGGGTCTGGTTCGTCATTGTCCAGGCCGACGCCAATTACCGCGCCAGGCCCGAGGACTTCCAAAAAGTTTATGTGCGCTCGGCCAGCGGGGCCAACATCCCGCTCTCGGCACTGATCACCACGCGTTACGTCACCTCACCCAAGCTCGTGACCCGCTTCAACGGTTTCCCGGCGGTCAAGGTCACCGGGAACCCGGCACCGGGCTATAGCTCGGGCCAGGCGCTGCAGGCGATGGAAGCGGTCGCCGGCGAAACCCTGCCCGGCGACTTCGCCTATGCCTGGGCCGGGCAGGCGTTGCAGGAGAAGGAATCGGGCAGCACCTCGTCGTCGGCCTTCATCTTCGGTCTGATCGTGGTGTTCCTGCTGCTCGCCGCGCAGTTCGAGAAGTGGACGCTGCCGATCGCCGTGGTGCTCACGGTTCCGTTCGCAATACTGGGCGCCCTGGTGCTGACCTGGCTGCTCGGTCTGCAGAATGACGTCTACTTCCAGGTGGGCCTGGTCACGCTGGTTGGATTGTCGGCGAAGAACGCGATCTTGATCTGCGAGTTCGCGATCGAGCGCGTGCACCATGGCATGTCGCCGCGTGACGCGGCGATCGAAGCGGCGGGATTGCGGCTGCGCGCCATCGTCATGACCTCCTTTGCGTTCATTCTCGGCTGCGTGCCGCTCGCCATCGCCACCGGCCCGGGCGCGAACAGCCTGCGCGCTATCGGCACGGGTGTGATCGGCGGCATGCTCGCCTCGACCTGCATCGCCATCTTCTTTGTGCCGCTGTTCTTCTGGTTGCTCGAGAGCATGAGCGAGAGATTCGCCCGCAAGAAGGTCGCGGCGGGCGGCGCCGCGACGAGCGCCGCGCACGCCAAGCGAGAGGGCGACTGACGTGCGGCGGTCAGCCATCGCCGGACTGGCCGGCGGGCTCCTCGCTGGCTGCATGGTCGGGCCCGACTACGTCAAGCCCAAGGTCGAAACGCCCGCGGCTTATGTCTACGAGCCCAAGCAGACAGCCGAGACTGCGAACACCGAATGGTGGAAGCAGTTCGGCGATCCCGGTGCTCGACAAGTTGATCGCCGATGCGCTCGCCAACAACAAGAACGTCAAGATCGCCGCGGCCAACGTCGAGCAGGCCGCAGGCGTGCTCACCCAGACCCGCTCCCCGCTCTACCCACAGATCAACTACGCGGGCGATGCGGCACGCCAGCGCTTTTCGCAAAACACGGCGATTCCGGCAGGCAGCCCCAACCCGGCGAACAATTATCAGGTGTTGGCCGGAGCGAGCTGGGAAATCGATCTGTGGGGCCGCGTGCGACGGCTCACCCAAGCCGCCCAGGCGAATCTGCTGGCTACGGAAGAAGCCCGTCGCGGTGTGATCCTGAGTCTGGTCGCCTCGGTGGGTAGCAGCTATCTGACGCTACGCGGCCTGGACGACCAGCTGGAAATCTCCAAGCGCACGCTGAACACCTACGCCCAGTCGCTGAAGCTGTTCGACCTCAAGTTCAAGCACGGGCAGATCTCGCAGATGAACGTGGAGCAGGTCAAAGTCCAGTACCAGACAGCCGCGGCCCAGATCCCGATCATCCGCCAGCAGATCGCCGTAACTGAGAACGCCCTCTCAGTCTTGTTCGGGCGTAACCCGGGGCCGATCCCGCGGGGCAAGAGCCTGCTAGACCTCACGCTGCCCGAAGTGCCCGCTGGAATGCCCTCTGAGTTGCTCGAGCGGCGCCCTGATCTGCTGCAGGCCGAGCAGCAGCTCATCGCCGCCAATGCTCAGATCGGCGCGGCCAAGGCTCAGTACTACCCCTCCATCTCGCTGACCGCCGCGTTCGGTGTGGCGAGCTCGCAGCTCAATAGCTTGTTCAAAGGCCCAGCCCAGGTGTGGAGCTACGGCGGCTCGATCATCGGCCCTATCTTCACCGGCGGCGCCATCTCCGGCCAGGTCGCGCAAGCCACGGCGGGGCAGAAGGCCGCGCTGTTGTCCTATGAGCTTGCGATCCAGAGCGCCTTCGCCGATGTGGAAAACTCGTTGGTCACGCGCCAGGAGCTGATCGAGCAGATCGCCGCACAGCAGGCGCTGGTGCAAGCGCTCAGGGAATACTCCCGGCTCGCTTACCTGCAGTACGACGGCGGTTACGCTCCGTACACCGACGTGCTGCAGGCCGAGCAGCAGCTGTTCCCCGCCGAGCTGAATCTGGCCGCTGCGCGCACCGCCTTGCTCGCCTCGGTGGTGCGCATTTACCAGGCCACCGGCGGCGGCTGGGTCGACATCGCGCAGAAGGTGGCCGATGCGCCTCCGGGAGCAGCCAACGCGGCATCAACTCCGGTCGCATCCAACGCGGCATCAAATCCGGCCGTAACCAACGCAGCATCGAATCCGGCCGCAGCCAACGCAGCATCGAATCCCGCCGCAGCCAACGCAGTATCGAATCCCGCCGCAACCAACGCAAGCGACCGCGTCGAAGTGGTGATGGAAGGGACTACCTCGGTGGTCAACATCTACCACCAGCGCGGCAGCGGCGGCGCCGAGCTGCGGGCACCCAAGGGCGGCTGGCCGCGCAGAGTGGTTGTGCGGCTGCGCGGGTTTGCGTCTCTGGCGAGGTTCACCGCTCAGTCCGCAACAGGCGAGCTGAACTGCATGACTGTCAAGGACCAGAGCGGCAGCGCCGAGCCGGTCTGCCAGGTGGGAAGCGCTCGCGTGAACGCCATGAGCAGGCGGCCCGACTACATCGAAGTCGTAGTCCCGCCTAGCCTGCTTAAACCCGACAGCGGATCCGTAGAAGTCCGCTGGGCGGAGCGCTCCTAAGGGTGCGCACAGCTCCCATGACCACACTGGCGCGGCGAATCGAGCGAAACCTGGGCTGGATCGTCCTGGCGATTCTGCTTTTCGGTTGCCTGCTGGTGCTGTGGCCCTTCGTGTCTGCGCTGCTGTGGGCGGTGGTGCTGTGCTTCTCCACTTGGCCCATCTATCAGCGCATCCTCAAGCTGGCTCGGTGGGCGCCGGACGCTGGCGGCGACCGTGATGACGTTGGCGATGATCGTCGTGATCCTGGTGCCGTTCGTGATCATCGGCACCACGCTGGCGGGCAGTGTGAAGGAACTCACCGCGCTCGCGCGGCATTCGCTCGAAAACGGATTGCCGCCGCCGCCCGCGTGGCTGGCCAAGATTCCGCTCGTCGGACAGCAGGTCACGGCATACTGGCAAAGCCTGGCGGCAGACAGCGCAAAGCTATTGCATGAGTCTCAGCGTCTCATCGAGCCCGTCACCAGCCGGCTCTTGAAGATCGCGCTCGCGCTGGGCGGTGGTTTGCTGGAGCTGACGTTGAGCATCTTCGTCGCGTTTTTCCTGTTCCGCGATGGGCTGTCTGCGGCGCAGCGTTTGATCACCGGGGTGGAACGCATCGGCGGCGAGCGCGGCAGGCATCTGCTGACCGTCGCGGGCAACACGGTACGCGGCGTCGTCTATGGCATTCTGGGCACGGCGCTGGTGCAGGCCGTGATGGCCGGAATCGGCTTCGTCATCGCCGGCGTGCCGGGCGCCGCGCTGCTCGCGCTGTTGACCTTCTTCCTGTCCGTCGTGCCGGTCGGTCCGCCCCTGATCTGGCTGCCGGCCGCGATCTGGCTCTTCGGGCAAGGCTCGACCGGATTGGGCATCTTCATGCTGATCTGGGGCGTGGGCGTGAGCAGCGTGGATAACGTGGTCAAGCCCTGGCTCATCAGTCAGGGCAGCGATATGCCGTTCATCTTGATCGTCTTCGGCGTGCTCGGAGGCGCGCTGGCGTTTGGGTTCATCGGCGTCTTTCTCGGGCCGACGCTGCTGGCGGTCGGCTTCCGTTTGCTGGAGGAATGGTTCTCGGCTCCGCGCAGCGATCTCGAGGACCAGGCTGGCATACCGAAGTCGTCCCCATGAAACGCGCGCAGCGCTGCTGGTTTCAAGCGGCTCGCCTATTCGTGGTTGTGTGTCTCGCGCCTGATGTCAGCGCACAAGAAGACTCGCAGGCTGGTATCGCTGAAGCCACGCAGGATCGCATCGAGATCCGCCACGAAGTCGATCGATTGGTGGTGGATGTATACCGCGTAAAAGGTATCGGCCGCGCTCGGGTAAGCGCACCACCACGGGCCGGATGGCCGCCGGCAATGATCGTGCGGTTGCATGGGTTCCCGGAGCTGGAAAGCTTTACCGCCGTGTCGAAGACCGCAAAGCTCGAATGCGCGCTGATCCGGCTGGAAGGCGGGCAGCCGATTCAGTTCTGCAAGTTCGGCGGCGCCCCCATCGACGCGCTTTGGCGCGAACCGGACTACTTCGAGGTCGAGCTGCCGCGGGCGCTGCTCGCTCCAGATAGCGGCCCGATCGCGGTCGAATGGGTCGATCAGTGGCGCTGACAGCGGGCCGCTGACCAGTGTGGCAGGGAGCGGCGCGGAATGTCATCCCGGCGCAAGCGCGGATCCGATGGTATGTTTTGATTCTGACTCCGGCACTATGAGGATTTGACGTGCGATTTTGGGCAGGGTGGATGATCCGAGCATTGATCTTGGCACCGGCGCTGCTCGGCTCCGGCAGTATCTATGCAGCCGACGCACCGGCGGCCGACGCGACGAGAGCGGCGCTGGCACCCGCGCCGCTGGTGTTCAACAACCGCACCATCGTCGTCTTCCGCGCGATGTTCCTCGGCCACACACCCAGCGAACGCGCGGAAGGCGCACAAAGACGGATCGAGCTGCTGGTGGATCGGAGCAGAGGCTCTGTCGTCACGTCCCGCACCATACCCGAGGGCATCGCGGTCGACATCGATCGCCAGCTCGTGTTCGGCGTAACGCCGGGTGATGTCGATGAACTGGCGGGCGCGACGCTCCAGTCGACCGCAGACGAGGCGGTGCGCGCGCTGAGCCTCGCGCTGAGGGAGGTGCAGGAGCAGGCCAGTATCCGGCAGTTGTTGAAGGCTTTGTTGCTCGCGGCGCTGGCGACGCTCATCTATGCCGCTGTGGTGTACGGCATCGTCAAGGCGAACCGCCGGCTGAGCGCGTGGCTGTCCAAGGCGGTGAAAGAGAAAATAAAAACGCTGAAGGTGGCTGGCGTCACCGTCGTGCACCCGATGCAGTTCCTGAAGTTGGCGCAGCGCCTCGTCGTCGTCACCGCGTGGGTGCTTGGTTTCTTCGCCACCTATCTCTGGCTGACCTACACGCTCCGGCTGTTCCCCTATACGCGCCCGTGGGGCGAGCAACTCAGAGGTTACCTGACGGGGCTGTTGGGTTCGATGCTGCAGGGAATCGTCCACGCGGTACCGGGGCTTGTGACTGTGGTGGTGATTTTCGCGATCACCCGCGCGCTCGTGCATTTCCTCGACGGATTCTTTCAGCGCGTCGAGACGCAGCATATCCGTGTCGGCTGGCTCGACGAGGATACCGCCAAACCCACGCGCCGCATCATCACGATCGTGCTATGGCTGTTCGCGCTGGTGATGGCCTATCCCTATCTGCCCGGTGCACAGACAGATGCGTTCAAGGGTCTGTCCGTCCTGGTGGGTCTGATGGTGTCGATCGGGGCATCCAGCCTGGTGGCGCAGGCGGCCAGCGGCATGATCCTGGTGTACTCGCGTGCGTTGCGCGCGGGCGAATACGTGAAGATCGGAGACGTAGAAGGCACGGTCGTCGAATTGGGCATGTTCGCCACCCGCATCCACACCGGCACCGGCGAAGAGCTGATCCTGCCCAACGCTTTCGTGCTCGGCAACACCACGCACAATTACTCTCGCACCGTCCCCGGGCGCGGATTCGTGCTCCAGGTGAAGGTGACGATCGGCTATGCCACGCCGTGGCGGCAGGTGCATGCCATGCTGCTCGAGGCGGCGCGCCGCACGCACGGCATCCTGAGCGAGCCGGCCGCCTTACGTGATCCAGTCCGCGCTGTCGGATTTCTACGTGGAGTACAAGCTCGTGGCTTACGCCGGACCCGAGGCGCCCGCGCAGCGCGCACTCGCGTTGAACGACCTCAACGCCAACGTGCAGGACGTGTTCAACGAGTATGGCGTGCAGATCATGTCGCCGCACTACCTGGGCGACCCTCAGCATCCGCAGGTCGTCCCCAAGGAACGCTGGTTCGAGCCGCCTGCGCAGACGCCGGCGGGTAAGGGGAGCGAAGCGCGGGACCAGCCGCAACAGCGGTCGGGCCTGCGTGAGTAATATGGAGCTTCGCTGGCGCCGACTACGGTCGGCGTGGGAATCCGCAGCTCATTGCAACGGAGACAGATGATGGAGCACACGTTCAAGTTCTCGGTGAGCCACGCCGCCGACGTCGGGTTCGACGGCGGTCTGCGCTCGTTTTTCGAGTACCGCGACCTCGGGATCAAGGAGGCGACCGCCGGCCTCGTGGTAGCGCACGTGATCCGCGCGGTTCCCGGCAAGCACGCCGTGCCGCAGCGCCATCACCACGAGGTGAACTTTCAGATGGTGTACGTGCTCAAGGGCTGGATCAAATTCCACTATGAAGGCGTTGGAGAGGTCACCTTGGCCGCCGGCTCCTGCGTACACCAGCCGCCGGGGATCCGGCATACCGAGCTCGGCCACTCGGACGACGTGGAGATGCTCGAGATCGTCATGCCGGCGGACTTCAAGACCGCCAACGACTAGCCTGAGCCGACCCTACTCCGGCAGGCCGTTGAGCGCAAACATGGCGATCAGCAGCGGCGAGGGCTTGGCCAGCTTCCCGAACCAGCGATCGTAGATCTCGATCACGCCTGCGGTACGGTAAAGGGCCGCGAGCACCTGGTTCACCGCCTGCTTGAAGTCCGCGTCGTTACGCCGCAGCACCAGGCCATAGGGCTCATAGGAAAACTGCTCGTCGGCCAGCGCGACCGGCATCTGGCTACCGACGGCCAGCGCCAAACCGACGAGGACGGTCCGGTCGCTGGCATAGGCGTCGGCCGTGCCTCTGTCCAGCGCGTTCAAGCCGTCGAGATGCTCCTTCACTACGACGACCTCGGCGTTGATGTGGTTCTTGGTCAGCGCCGCGCGCAGCACGTTCTCGGTCGTCGTCGCTGCCATCACGGCGATCTTTTTTCCGGCCAGGTCGGACAGCCGCCTGGCGGGCTGGTCGGCCTTGACCAGGAAGCTGGCGCCGTCGACCCAGGTCATCAGGCTGAAGTCCACCTTCTTCTGCCGCCCGACCGTGTTGGTGGAGGTCCCGCACTCCAGATCGATGGTGCCATCCACCACGCGGTCGAAGCGGTTGGCCGACGTGACCTCCACCCACTGGACATCGAGCCTAGGCAGGCCGAGCTGTTCCTGGATACCCGCGACAACACGATTGCACAGGTCGATCGAGTAGCCGAGCGGCTTGCCCTGCACCTCGGCGAAGGAAAAGGGGATCCCCTCCTTCAGATAACCGAGCCGGATGGTCTTGGTCTGCGCGACACGCTGCAGCGTGCCTTGCAATTCCTGCGCGCTAGCTCCGCAAAGACTCAACCATGTCAGTGTGATCCCGACTGCAACAAACGAAAGGTATCTCAACGTATCCTCCGCGCTCGGTAGATGGTGGGATGTGCGATTGACGGGGCCCGGGCGGTGCCGGGCCGGATTCGGCGACGCTGCGCAGGCGCGCGTTCAAATGCCGGAAGCCTCGTGCCGTCCGGGCACACTATATCCGGCTCTCGGCTGTCATACCACAACTTCTGCGGCAGACATCAAGAGCGTAGCTCTAGAGCGCTGCGCCGAACCACGCGGCGAGCAGACCGGTCGCGGCCGCGGCGGCAATGACCCACACCGTCTCCAGGCTGGTCGCCGCCAGCACCAACGTGCTCGCTCCGGCGATGACGATCAACGTCGCGCTTCCCAGCGCCTGCGCGGCGATCGGCACAGTGGCCACGAGGATCAGCGCGGCGCTCGCGATGACCACCGCGTTGACTACGCTGCGTGCGCGCGGGTGGGCCGTGCTGCGCGCGAAGTAGTGCACCAGAGGGATCGCCAGCAAAGCCGGGGTGATCAGCGCCAGCCAGCCGGCGATCCCGCCGGCAACGCCGCCCACGAAGTAGCCGACACTGATCACATAGCCCCCAAACGGGCCTGGTGCCGCGCGCGCCAGCGCCACCGCGGCGTTGAGCTGCGAGTCGGTGAGCACGCCGTATTGCACCACCAGCTCGTCGCGCACGATCGGCAGCGAGGACAGCCCGCTGAAGGAAGTCAGCGTGGCTTTCAGCAGCAGCAGATAGAGCAGCCCGGCGCTCATGCCGCCTCGCGCTCCGGCGCCACGAGCCCGAAACCTGCCGCGAGCGCCAGCACCTCGAGCGGGCTGAGAAAACCATACAAGCTCAGCAGCAGGGCGGGCACGGCGACCAGAACCGTGCGAGCGGGACTGCGACGCAGCGGCCGTCGCAGCAGGGTCCAGACGGCTGCGAGCATGATGCCCACTGCAGCGGCGAGCGCGGCGTGGATGGCGCTCGCCAGCCAGGGATTGCCGGTCGCGGCGTCGTAGAAGCCGGTCATCAGCATGAGCAGGATGGCGCCCGGGATCGATGCGAGCAGCAACGCCCACAGCGCTCCGCGCAGCCCCAGCAGGGTCCACCCGACCGCCGTGGAGAAGGCGAGCAGATTCGTCCCCGGGGTGACGCGCGAGACTGCGAAGCAGGCGCCGAACTCGTGCTCGCTGAGCCAGCCGCGATTGGCCACCAGCTCGCGTTGCAGCGAGGCCGTGGTGGCATCTCCGCCGCCGAAGGTGAAGGTACCATTGCGCAGAAACACTCGCGCGAGATCCGCGATCGACAGCTTCTGACTCATGCTTGTCTCCAACAGAACCGGTTTGGACGCTTCATTCACTCATCCGCTTCCTTCGCCTCGAGCGAAGCGTACGACGTCGGGGAAGAACGCCCGGAAGTCGGCCTCGAACGCCTCATAGTGCGCGAGCAGTTCCTCGGCCGAGCGGAGCAGGGCATTGCCGCGCTTGAGCCGCTGGCCCATGCGATCGAGCGCGAGGCCGACGGCTTCGACGTGACGGTACGAACCGAGCCAGTCCGCGGCTGCCATGCGCGGCGCGATAACCTGCAAGCGCTCGGGCAGCAGGGCGTGATGCTGGCGCAGCACAGAGTAGACGCGCGCGGTGAAGCGCTCCAAGGGCACGTCGTTGTACTCCTCCCAATGGCGCGCCAGGAAGTGGTCGTAGAACACGTCGACCAGAATCCCGGCGAAGCGGCGCCGTGCCGTGCTGACGCGGTGGCGGCTTTCGCGCACGACGTGGTGGGCGTCGGTGTACGCGTCGATGCGTCGATGCAGGGCCAGCGCGCGCGTGATCTCGGTCCCGTAACGCCCGCTCAGAGGACCCTTGACGAAATCCCCCATCAGGCTGCCCACGATAGCGTAATCGGAGCCGCCCGCGAGGTAGGTGTGAGCGAGGAAGTTCAGGCTCTGCTCCTGCCGCTCGGCGACGCGGGCATCATGCGCGGCGGCTGTGGCTTGAGGTCAGCGCAAGCCCGCTTCGGATCGCAGCCTGCGGCGAGCTTAGCGCGTCGGCGCAGGCTGAGGCTGCGCCGGTGCGGCCGTCTCGGGAGCGGGCGGCGCTTACGGCCTGGCCGGAGACTCCTGCGGTGCCGCGGCCCCGGGCTCGCTGTTCGGCTGCTCGTCTCGGCGCCCTGGGGACAGGAACTGAGCGGCGAGGACGCAAAAGTACCTGGCCTGCTCGGAAAACTCTCCCATCGTCGTGCCCGACTGACCTGCCTTCAGGCTGACAAACAAGTCTCTCGTCCCGCGATAAGCGGTTCGCGTCGCCGGACATTGCCGCGCGGAGGGACCCTCCAGCCATCCCACCGTGATCTGCAGCACGCTATAGGGTGAACGGTTCGCAACGTCCAACTCGCGGATGGCCGGTGCGGTCCCGGGATAAGGTGTGCGCACCTCGGTCAGCTCGACCTGCTGCAGCATCTGCTCTTCCGCCGCATCCGACGGCACCGGCGCTGGGCGACCTGGCATGTCCGGGGGTGGCGGGAGGGGAGGCTCCAGTTGCGGTGATACCCGTACCGTGCCGGGTTGCGACGTCGGGACGCCCGATGGCGTGCATTCGACCCTGACCGACGCCTGCTTCGCCATCTCGGCAACATCGGCCACCGCGAGCTGGCTATCCGTCACGGCCACGTCGTAGGGGATCTTGTGGGCCTGCAGGAACGTCTCGAGCACGTCGGCCCGGACCGCGAAGTTCACGTTCTGCGGAACGTCCCCGGTGCGTTTGGCGACAGCGAGCGCGTCCAGCTTTGCCGTGATCACCCCGACGAGGTTGCCGCCGGCGTCCAGCAGCGGGCCACCGCTGTTCCCGGGCTGCACGGGAGCGGTGACCTGGATGTATTTCGGATCGTCGCGCAAGCCCGCCAGGGCGCTCACGTTGCCGGTAGTCAGGTTTCCGCCCTGGGACAGGGCGCCCGTGAGGGGGAACCCGAACGCGATGACGCTTTCGCCCAGACGCAGTGCAGGCTGGCTGCGCATCGCAATCGTCTTTGGCACGCTAAGCGAGGTTTGCAGCACGGCCAGATCTGCGTCGTCATCCCTGCCAAGGACCCGGGCCGATGCCTGCTGCACCCCGGACAGGACACGCACCGACTTGCACTGCGCGACCACATGAGCATTGGTGACGATATGCGTGGCGTGCGAGATGGCGAAGCCCGAGCCGGTGCGAACCGTAGTCGGGGTCTGGGCGTGGAGCGGCGTGGAGGCACACAGAGCAAGCGCCAGCGCCGCATATGCTGGTGCCAGCCATTGCGCACGGGAACCAGGATCGAGGCTCATCCGCATACCCTATCAGAAAAGCGCCCGGGAAATATGTCCGCCGGGCAAGCCCAAGGACTCGCGTCCGCCAAGAACCCCAAGACTTGTTTTTTCCCGCGGCAGAAAAAAACCGGGGACTTGCGTCCCCGGGCTCAACTCAACAGCGGTGGTAGTTATGCGGGCTTCGCGATGTAGCCGTAGAACTTGTTGTTGCGACCGATCTGCTCCTTCTCGTAGTGCGACTTGATCTGCGCGATCTTGTCGTTGTTGAGCCGGTCGTAGTCGGCCTGGATCTTGTAGTTGTACAGGCGGGCCGAGTTGGTCGCCGAAGATCTTGCGCTTGACCTCGCTGTCCGGCGCCGCCGAGCTTGATCTTCCAGCCCCATCTTCTTCATCACGTCGTCCGGGATCTCCAGCCGGCGCATGGCTTCGATCTGCCACTGGGGCGAGCCGTACCACACGGAGTCGGAACCCCACACCACGTTGTCCGGTCCCATCTCGTTGACGAACTGCCCGATCAGGCAAGCGGCGAAGCGCGGATTGGCCACCGCACAGGTCGCGAAGGTGGTGCCCAGCTCGGCATACACGTTGTTCACGCTGTACTTCTTCGGGATGCGAGCCAGGTCGGACGACCCAGCGGATGTTGCCGGTCTGTTCGAACAACGCCAGTTCGGTGGCCGGGTCTTCCAGGAACGGCCGCAGCGCCCCGTGATACATGACGAAGTTGAGCGCCGGCCAGTCTCTTCGCGGCCTTGGGCAGGTCGTCCACGGTGGCGTACTGCCACACTCCGGCCCACGAGGTCTCGTAGTCCAGCGGCAGCAGGCCCTTGTGAATGCAGACGTTGCGGCTGCTCGACTTCAGGAACTTCTGTAAACCGGATACATCAGCTTCTCGTCGTCCAGGCGCCACATCGGTCTTCTTGGTGGATGGGGACAGCGGGTCGCCTACGGTGTAGCCCTTCCAGCCGTCGGGCTTGAACTCGGCCATGCCTCGGTCCACCTCCTCGACCCAGCCATCCTGGCCCGGCGTGAAGACGAAGTGCGAGAACAGGCGACGGCTGCCGGCGACCTTGTTGATGGCGGCGCGGGCTTCGTTGATCTGGTCGTTGGACAGCAGCCACCAGGTCGGATCGTCGAAGGGCGCGCCCGACAGCAGTGCGACCTTGGTATCGCTGTCCAGGAAGATCTCTTTCAGATAGTTCTCGAACTTGTAGCGCTGCAGCGTGAGCGGAACCTTGTCGATCATCTTCGGGTTCCAGTGCTCGGACGCGTACTTGCCCAGCCCCAGCAGCCCTTCCTTGTCGAAGTCGTCGCGCACGAAGTGGGTCTGGTCGTCGAAGATGAACTGCTTCGACAGCCTCTTGGCGCGCTCGTCGGCCATGTCCCTGTCCGCGGCTTCCGCTTCGGACACGTCCCAGACCGGCCCGAACACCTTGTTCATGGCCAGGAACGCCGCCGCCATGCCCGACGCGGACTTGAGGAACGAGCGGCGGTCCATGCCCGTGGTACTTGCCGTACTTGTCCGCCGTACTCCTTGATCAAGCCCTTCGACCTGACGCTGCTTCTCGGTCTGGGGCAATCGGGTTGTACTCGCCGTTGGACACGATCTGTGTCGGGATCGGCGACTCGAACACCTTCTCCGCAGGTGTGACCTGCGCCGCTTCTTTTTCGCTTAACCACCCTGTTGGTTTGTGCCTCATGTCTATACTCCCCCGTTAGTACTAAGGTCCATCTCGAGATCGGTGAGTGCCGGCGGCCCTTGGTGCTGCAAGCCGCACAAACACCCACTGTCTAGCATTAGCGTGTAATCGCCAACAGTCAAGGGGAAGATGCGAGCAAACCGAGACGGCGCGTATCGATTCTGGATCCCACCCATCCGCTGCCCATCACCATGCCAGGACTGCCCGAGCCGCGCTGCTTCGCAACAACCACCGCTGACCCTATGAGCAGGCTCGCGGCGCAAGCTGCGGACGCCGCTGATGCGACGCAGCGCCGGCGGCTGCTGGATCGGCTGCAGCGCGACCTGCGCGAAGCGCTGGCTAGCGGCCGCGACGACCTGGTGACGCCAGCTCTGGCCAACGTCATCTCGCCGGCCGCCGGCTTGATGCTGTGGGACGCGCTGGACCGCGTCATGAACACGCCCGCCGACCCCGGGAGCGTGCTCGCGGCCGGAGCGTTTGCGATCCCGGTGGTTTTCGTGGCGGCGGGGGTGTTGGGAGGCGAGATCTCGGGCGTCGTTCCCGATGCGAACGCCATGACGCAGCTTCTGCGAACACATGGCGCGCTCGGGCCCGCGCACACCTTCGGCCTCAGCCAAGCGCTGTGCGCGGAGCCTTCCCTGGAAAGCGCTTCCCTCTCTCGCGGGTATGCACTACTGCGGGGCGTCGAATCCGGACAGGTCGAGACCCGGCCCGACGTGATTCCGGCCCCGATCCGCCTGGAGTCGGCAGGCGAGAGCGTGCACCTTCGGTTCCTTGCCGGGGTCGTCCTCGCCCCGGCTCACGCGCCGTCGTTTCTGGAAACGGCCGGGGACATCGGGAGCTGGGGCCTGCCGCTCAGCCGAGAACTGCTCGCTCAGCTCGGACAAGCCGGCCTCTCCCTGCTGCCGCTGCCGCGCCCACCGGCGGGACTGATGAAGGCGCTCCACGAGGGGCGCCGCGCGCGCGAGGAAGTCGCATTCCAGGCCTTCGCGAGCCGCGAGCTGCGACGCCTGCGCTCGGAGACGGGAGACCCGGAGGCCGAAGTTGCCGCACTCGAGTCGGGTTCGATCGGCGTGCGTCTGGTGTCGCGCTTGGACCGCGATCGCGCCGAAGCCCATGGCTGGAAGCTGGATGCGCTCGACGATCTGACCGACGTAACCGCCAGCATCCTCGGCCTGCTGGCGGACTGCCGCGTGAGCCCGGTGCGGGTGCTGGAGCGCGTCGTATCCGACGCTGAATTCCTGACAGGCTAGAATCGCCGGATGCCCGACACGCCGCCCGCGCATCCGCATCCGTACGATGCTCTCACCCCAGACGTCATCCTCGACGCCGTTGAGCAGACCGGGCTGCGCTGTGACGGGCGGCTGCTGGCGCTGAATAGCTTCGAGAACCGCGTCTACCAGGTCGGCATCGAGGACGGCCCGCCGCTGGTGGCCAAGTTCTACCGCCCCCAGCGCTGGCCGCGCGAGGCGATCCTCGAGGAACACGCCTTCGCGCTCGAGCTGGCTGAGGCCGAGCTGCCGGTCGTCGCGCCTTTGCGCGACGAAGACATTCCAGGTGCGCCTTGCGCGACGAAGACATCCCACGTGCGCCTCTGCACGACGAACGGATTGCAGCCGCGCCTCAGCGCGACGCAGACATCGCGAGCGCGCCGCAAGCCGCCGCGCAGGGTGCAACGCTGCGCGAGCATCGCGGATTTGCGTTCGCGCTGTACCCCCGCCAGCGCGGGCGCGCGCCAGAGCTGGAGGATCGCGACACGCTCACCTGGATGGGGCGCTTCATCGGCCGCATTCACGCGATCGGCGCGTTGCGTGCCTTCCACCACCGGCCCGCGCTGGACGTGGAGACATTCGGCGAAGAACCTGCTGCATTCTTGCTCGACCAGGGGTTCATCCCGCAGGACCTGCGGCCGGCCTATGAGAGCTTGGCGCGCCAGGTGCTCGACCAGGCGCGCGAGTGCTTCGAGCGCGCCGGAAGAGTTTCATACATCCGCCTGCATGGCGACTGTCACGCGGGCAACGTGCTCTGGGACAACGAAGGACCCCATTTCGTCGATCTGGACGACGCACGCAACGGGCCGGCGGTGCAGGACCTGTGGATGCTTCTGTCCGGCGAGCGCGCGGCGATGGAGAAACAGCTCGGGGCCGTCCTGCGCGGCTATCGCGAGTTCCACGAGTTCAACCTGAGGGAGCTGCATCTGATCGAGGCGCTGCGAACGTTGCGCCTGATCCACTACGCCGGATGGCTGGCGCGGCGCTGGGAGGACCCGACGTTCCCGGTCAACTTCCCCTGGTTCAACACCCAGCGCTACTGGCAGGACCACATTCTTTCGCTGCGGGAACAGGTCGCGCTGATGCAGGAGCCGCCGCTGGCACCTGCGCTTGACGCCCCATGACGCTCTGATTACAGTTCGCTCGCTGACCAGCTGCCCATGCCATTAGGGCATAGATCCTGCTGTAATACCAAGGGTGAGCCGGAATATCTCCGGCGGCGCAGGATGTTCACACGGAGGGCAGATGCTCTACGACCTGCACGAGCTGCATAAGACGATGACGGCCCCGCTGGTTGCCTGGGCCGATGCCAGCCACCGGCTGTTCACAAATCCGTACAGTCCGCTCGCCTACCATCCTCTGAGCCGGACCATCGCCGCGAGCCAGGAAGTACTGGCGCGGCTGATGCGCTCCTACGAAAAGCCGGCCTGGGGCATCGACCACGTCGTGGTCAACGGCCAGAACGTGCCGGTGCACATCGAGCCGGCGCTGAAGAAATCGTTCTGCGTGCTCCAGCATTTCAGAAAAGCGACCGACAACCCCGGGCCGAAGTTGCTGATTTTCGCGCCGCTGTCCGGCCATCATCCCACGCTCCTGCGCGACACCGTCAAGTCGGCGCTGCAGGATTTCGACGTCTACATCACCGATTGGATCGATGCGCGCATGGTGCCGTTGGCCGACGGCCCGTTTCATCTCGACGACTATGTCGGCTACTGCCAGGAGTTCATCCGCCTGCTCGGCGATGAGTCGCGCGGGCCCGGTACTGCCCACGTGATCTCGGTCTGTCAGCCGACCGTGCCCGTGCTGGCCGCGATGTCGCTGCTGGCGCAGGCGAAGGATCCGGCGCTGCCCAAAACCATGGTGATGATGGGCGGACCCATCGACCCGCGACGCAATCCGACGGTGGTGAACGAGTTCGCCATGGGGCGCTCGCACGCCTGGTTCGAGGACCAGGTCATCCACCGCGTGCCGCACAACTATCCTGGATTCCTGCGCCGCGTCTATCCGGGCTTTCTCCAGCACCTGGGCTTCGTGGCGATGAACGCCGATCGCCACATCGATGCGCACCGCAAGTTCTTCAATCACCTGATCGTTGGCGATGGCGACAGCGCCAGCGCGCACCGTCGCTTCTACGACGAGTACAACGCGGTGATGGACATGCCCGCGGAGTACTATCTCGATACCATCAAAACAGTGTTCCAGGAATTCGCCTTGCCAAAGGGGAAGATGAGCGTGCGCGGCGAGCTGGTACGCCCAGAGGCCATCAAGTCCTGCGCACTGTTCACCGTAGAGGGCGAGCTGGACGACATCTCGGGCAACGGCCAGACCGAAGCCGCCCACATCCTGTGCCGGAGCATCCCGTCAGAGAAGCGCAAGCATCTGCTGGGCAAGGGCGTGGGCCACTACGGCATCTTCAGCGGACGCAAGTTCCGCGAGCACATCTACCCGCAGATCCGCGATTTCGTCCGGCGCTGGCACTGATCGCCAGCGCCAGCTTTCCCTTCCTTAAGCTCCTCAGCCCGGGCCACGGCCTACGCTCAGGCCGCTCCGGTAGAATAGCCTCGCCGCAAGGCCGCGGCATTGCTCGCCCGGTCGGCGAACACCATCTTTCTTGGAGGACACCATGCCCAAAGCCATCCGCATCCACAAGCACGGCGGCCCCGAGGTCCTGCAATACGAGGATGTCACGGTGGGTGACCCCGGACCCGGGCAGGCGCGCATCCGTCAGACCGCGATCGGGCTCAACTTCATCGACACCTATCACCGCTCCGGGCTGTACCAGCTCCAGATGCCCAGCGGCATCGGGCTGGAAGGTGCGGGCGTGGTGGAAGCAGTCGGCCCCGGCGTCACCTGGATCAAGGCCCGCGATCGCGTGGCCTATTCCGGCGGACCTCCCGGTGCCTATGCCGAGGTCCGGCTCGTTCCGGCCGATCGCCTGGTGAAGGTGCCCGAGGGCATCTCCGATCAGACCGCCGCGGCCATGATGCTCAAGGGGCTTACGACGCAGTACCTGATTCGCAGCACGTACCGGGTGCAGCCGGGCCAGACCGTGCTGTTCCACGCGGCGGCCGGCGGCGTCGGCTTGATCGCATGCCAGTGGTTGAAGGCGCTCGGCGTGAGCGTGATCGGCACCGTGGGCTCAGAGGAAAAAGCGAAGCTGGCCAAGGCACATGGCTGCGAGCACACCATCATCTACACCAAGGAGAACTTCGCCGAGCGCGTGACGCAAATCACCGGCGGCAAGAAACTACCCGTGGTGTACGACTCGGTCGGGAAGGACACCTTCATGGGCTCGCTCGACTGCCTGCAGGCGAGGGGCATGCTGGTGGTGTTCGGCAACGGCTCGGGTCCGGTCGCGGCTTTCGACTTGAATTTGTTGGCTGCCAAGGGCTCCCTGTACGTGACGCGCCCGACACTCGTGACCTACACTGCCAAGCGCGAGGACCTCGAGGCCATGGCCGCCGAGCTGTTCGACGTGGTCAAGTCAGGGAAGGTGAAGATCGAGGTCAATCAGACCTATGCGCTGAAAGACGCCGCGCAAGCGCACCGCGATCTCGAGGGACGCAAGACGACCGGGTCGACGGTTCTATTGCCATGAGCAACGCGATGGGCTGATCTTCGCGCTCGCGGCCGCACTGCCCGGTGCGGCGCATCGCGCCGGAACCAAAAAAAAGCGGGAGGAGATTCGGGTGTTTTCTCTGTCAGGCAAAGTTGCGCTCGTCACCGGCGCGTCGCGCGGTCTGGGCTGGGCCATGGCCAAGTCGTTGGCCCAGGCCGGTGCCACGGTCCTCATCAACGGGCGCGACGCGGCGACGCTCAAGCCGCGCGTCGAGGAATTGACCAAGGCAGGGCTGAAGGGCGAGGCAGCCGCGTTCGATGTCACGGATGAGCAGGCGTGCGCAGCGTGCATACAGGGTGCAGTGAAGCGATATGGCCGCTTCGACATCCTGGTCGCCAACGCCGGGATCCAGCATCGCAAACCGATCACCGAATTCGAGACCAGCGACTTCCGGCGCGTGATCGACACTAACCTGACCGCTGTGTGGGCCCTGGCGCGGGAGGCGGCGCGCGTGATGATCCCGCGTAAGGCCGGCCGCATCATCATGACCGGCTCCGCCGCCGCCTTCCTGGCGCGCCCCACGATCTCCGCTTATGTCGCCAGCAAGGGCGCGGTGCACGCGCTCACGCGCGAGCTGGCGGTGGAGCTGGCGCCGCACAATATCACCGTGAACGCCATCGCGCCGGGCTACTTCGCCACCGAGATGAACACGGCGCTGATCCAGAACAAGGAATTCAACGACTGGGTGTGCAAGCGCACGCCGGCGGGACGCTGGGGCGCTCTGGAGGAGATCGGACCGGTAGCGGTGTTCCTGGCCTCGGACGAGGCGTCCTACGTGAACGGCCATGTGATAGCGGTGGACGGGGCGTTCACCGCATCGATGTAAAGCGCAGCCCGGGCGAGAAGAACGAAGAGCAGAGAGCCGCGCAACCGGGCTGAAACCCGGGTACAGCGCGAGTGATCGCAACGACAGGAGGAGGAGCGACATGGCGCAGGACAAATTCCGCGTCGGCATTACGCGCGACGTGCTGAGCCCGAGCGGCGAACCGGTATACGGCCGCGCGGCGTTGAAGATCTTCGATGACCCGCGGGTCGAGTGGGAATATCTGCCGGAGTCGGTTCCCGAGCTGACGCCGGAGCACGCCAGCCGCTACGACGCACTGTGCGTGTACGGCTCGCGCGTGAGCCGCAGGACGGTGTCGGGCCCGGATCGCCGGCTCAAGCTGGTGGCGCGCTTCGGAGTGGGCTACGACACGGTAGACGTGGCCGCCTGCAGCGAGCAGGGCATCCTTCTTACCATCACGCCAGACGGAGTACGCCGGCCGGTGGCGAGCAGCGTCATGGCCTTCATGCTGGCGATGGCCCATCGCCTGGCGGATAAGGACCGGCTGACGCGCAAGGGGCGCTGGAAGGACAAGGGCGACTACCTGGGCTACGGCCTCACCGGCAAGGTGCTCGGCGTGATCGGAGTGGGCAACATCGGCAAGGAGGTGTTCCGCCTGGCCAAGCCCTGGGACATGGTCCACCTGGGTTGCGACCCGAACGTTCCACAGCAGGCGGTAGCCGAGCTGGGCGTGAAGATGGTGGATCTGGATACGCTGCTGCGCGAGTCCGATGTCATCTCGGTCAACTGTCTGCTGAATGATCAGACGCGGCACCTCATCGGCGCACGCCAGTTCAGCTTGATGAAGCCGAGCGTATTTTTCATCAATACCGCACGGGGACCGGTGGTCGACGAGCCAGCGCTGATCGAGGCGCTCGCGTCCAAGCGCATCGCGGCCGCCGCCATAGACGTGTTCGAGCAGGAGCCCACGCCGGCGGACAACCCGCTGCTCGGTTTCGACAACGTGATCGTCGCGCCGCACGCGGTGTGTCACACCGACGAGTGCATGCGGCTGCTCGGCGAAAGCGCCTTCACCTCCGCGGTCGACCTCGCCAACGGGCGCCGTCCGCGCCACGTCGTGAACAGCGAAGCGCTCGGCCATCCGTCCTGGGGCGGCAAGTGGCACAAATAGGGTAGCGGACACGCCGATGCGGCAAAACCCGATCAAGCAGAAGCTGCTCGCCGGCGAGCCGGTGTTCGGCGCGTTCGGATGGGAGTTCCTGGTCCCAGGTCTGCCGCAGATCGTGAAGTCGGCGGGTGCAGAGTTTTTGCTGCTGGACATGGAGCACGCCGGCACGAATTACGACCAGATCAAGACCCAGGCGGCGTTGTGCCGCGGCATCGATGTCGTGCCGATGGCGCGGGTGCCCACCAATCAGTACCAGTACATCTCGCGTGCGCTGGACGTGGGCTGCATGGGGATCATGGCGCCCATGGTCGGTTCGGCGGAGGAGGCGGCCTTCATCGTCTCCTGCACGCGCTATCCGCCGCATGGACGGCGTGGCGCGGCCTTCGGATTCGCGCACGACGACTACGAGGGCGGCGACGTGGCGGAAAAGATTCGCGTCGCTAACGATCGCACCCTGATCATGTGCCTCATCGAGACCGCCGACGGCATCCGGAACATCGACCAGATCGCTGCCGTTCCGGGCGTCGACGTGCTGTGGCTGGGCCACTTCGACCTTACGAACTTTCTGGGCATTCCCGCGCAGTTCGATCACCCCAAGTACGTCCAGGCGATCGAGAAGCTGGTAGCGGCCGCAAGCAAGCACAACAAGATCCTCGCGTGCATGACCGCCAACGACGCTTGGAGCCGGGAGTACTGGGCCAAGGGTTTCCGGCTCTTTGCCATGGGCATCGACGCGCACCTGCTGCAGGGCGCGCTGAAGCAAGGTCTTCAGGCGCTCCACGCCCTGAAGGGCGCTACGCCCGTCAAGAGGAAGCGGGGGTGAGGCGGGATGTGACTGCCGTGGCTGCACGCCTGCTGCTCAGCGGGCTACGGCAGCGTTACGAAACACGGAGCATGCATGACGGAAAAGTTCCGAATCGGGATCACCCGCGACAACCTGAAGCCTGACGGCAGCCCCCTGTTCGACAAGTCGTCGCTCGCGCTCCTCGACGACCCGCGCATCGAGTGGGAGTTTCTGCCGCAGCTGGAAGCGGAGCTGTCGCCCGAAACCGCGGCCAAGTACGATGCCCTGGCCGTGATGCTGGCTAAGGTCACTCGCCGCACGGTGTCCGGTCCGGATCGGCGACTGAAACTGGTCGCGCGCTTCGGCGTGGGTTACGACACCGTGGACGTGCCCGCGCTCACCGACAACGGCGTCATCCTCACCATCACACCCGACGGCGTGCGCCGCCCGGTGGCCAGCTCCGCGCTCGCTTTCATTCTCATGCTGGCGCACCGCGTCGTGATCAAGGATCGGCTGGTGCGAGAGGGCCGCTGGGCCGAGCGGGTCAACCACATGGGCACCGGGTTGTCGGGTCGCGTGCTAGGCTCCATCGGCGTGGGCAATATCGGCTCGGAGCTGTTCCGTCTGGCCATGCCCTTCGCCATGCGGCACCTGGGCTGCGACCCGTATGTGACGCAGCAGTCCGTGGCGCCTCTGGGCGTGAAGCTGGTGAATCTGGACACGCTGTTGCGCGAATCGGATTTCGTGTGCGTGAACGTCCCGTTGAACGAGGAAACGCGGCACATGATCGGCGGGCACCAGTTCTCGTTGATGAAGCCGACCGCGTTTTTCGTCAATACAGCGCGCGGACCGATCGTGGACGAGAAGGCGCTGTACCAGGCGTTGTCGAAGAGAACGATCGCTGGCGCTGCCATCGACGTGTTCGAGCAGGAGCCCACGCCGGTCGACAACCCGTTGCTCAAGCTCGACAACCTCATCGTCACGCCACACCATGTCTGTTTAACCGACGAGTGCATCAACACCGTCGCCGCCAGCGTGTTCAGCGCGTGCCGCGACCTGGCCCACGGGCGCGTCCCCAGGAACGTCGTGAATCAGCAGGTGCTGGGACGCGTGCCTTATTTCCATCACTGAAAGCAAGTGAAGGAAGTGAGGAAGTGAAGGAGGTGAGGGAGGGGAGGGAGCCAGGCCTTCGCGTTACTCACCGCTCACCAACTACGGAGCCAGGACGCATGCGAGACAATCCGCTAAAGACCAAGCTGCTGCGGGGCGAGAACAGCTTCGGTCTGTTCGCGTTCGAGTTCTTCACGCCCGGGCTGGCGCAGATCGCGCGCGAGGCGGGAGCCGAATTCGTGCTCCTCGATATGGAGCACTCGGGTGCTGGCATTGACACGATCAAGCAGCAGGTCGCCTACTGCCGCGGACTGGACGTCGTCCCTCTCGTGCGGGTGCCGACTTACCAGTACCAGTTCGTGGCGCGCGCGCTGGACGTTGGCGCGCTCGGCGTGATGCTCCCCATGGTGGAGACCGTGGAGCAGGCGCGCGACATCGTGTCCTGGACTCGATATCCACCGGCAGGCCGACGCGGCGCGGTACTTGGTGCGGCCCATGACGACTATACCGGCGGACCAGCGCGCGAGAAGTTGGAGCGGGCCAATCAGCGCTGTCTATTGATGCTGCAGATCGAGACCGAGGTGGGGCTCGAGAACGTGGAGGAGATCGCAGCAGTCCCCGGGGTCGACTGCCTGTGCATCGGGTTCATGGATCTGTCCAACTTCCTCGGCGTCCCGGGCGAGCTCAAGCACCCGACCTACCTCGCCGCCGTCGATCGCATCGTGCGGGCCGCGAAGAAGAACGGACGGGTGCTGGCGATTGCCGCGCCCACCGAGGCGTTCGCCAAGGAGTATCTGGCGCGCGGCTTCCAGCTGATCTTCTTCGGGACCGACGTCTCGTTGCTGCAGTCGGCGCTGTCCCAGCGCATTCAGGCCATGCGAAGCTAGCGCGGGGCCGACGCGATGAGCTGCTAGGCGCGAGCGGAACAGCCCGGGAGCGGTTGGGTTAACAACGATCGGGAGGAGGGAAACGATGGCGGCTCTGAGAAACGCGACCCAGTATCGCGCGCCGGCAGGCGTAGTCCGGCTTTTGCGGTGTTGCCTGCTGGCCCTGTTGCTTGCCTGGTTCGCGTGGGCCGCGCCCGCTGCTGCCGCCGACCAGCCCATCACGCTGCACGGCGCGGTGCAGTTCGCCGACGAGCACACATTCAACAAGACTTTGCTCAGGTTCGAGGAGCTGACCCGCAAGTATTACGGCAAGCCTGTCAACTTTGTCCTTCATCGCAACAGCGAGCTGGGCCTGGAGAAGGACTACTTCGCCTACCTGAACCAGGGCATCTCGGTGGACTACGCCATCGTATCTCCGTCCCACATGTCCACCTTCGCCAAGTCGGCGCCGCTCATGGACATGCCCTTTCTGTTCCGCAACATCGATCAGTGGCGCAAGGTGCTCGACGCCGACATGCTCAAGCCGATCGCGGACGAAGTGGCGAAGAAGGCCGACGTTCTGATCCTCGGTTACGCCGGCGGTGGCACGCGCAACCTCATCGTCGACAAGCCGGTCCACAACATGGCGGAGTTGAAGGGGCTGAAGCTGCGGGTGATGGGTGCGCCGATCCAGACGCAAACCTTTCAGGCCATCGGTGCGGCGCCCTCGGTGATCGCCTACGCCGAGATCTACAACGCTATCCAGACCGGCGTCATCGATGCGGCCGAGAACGAGGCGCTCGGCGTCGAGCAGATGAAGTTCTACGAGGTGGGGCCCTATATCGTCCAGACCCGGCACGCCATCACGGTCCGGCCGCTGTGCTTCAGCGGCAAGACCTTCCGGCGGTTGCCCCAGGATCTGCAGGCGGCCATCTTCAAGGCGGGCAAGGAGGCGGGAGAGTACGGACGTCAGCTCGAGTCGAGCGAGGACCGGCAGCGCCTGGAGAGGCTGGCGAAGGAAGGGAAGATCAAGCTGATCGAGTTTACCGACCGCGAACAGCTGCTCAAGCTCACCGAGCCCGTCCGCCAGGCCTATGCCAAAGAGGTGGGCGCGGAGACCGTCTTCGTTCAAATCAACGCCGTCAAGTAACAGATGAGAAGCGCCATAGACGCGGTCTACCGCACTCTGCAGGTGCTGGTGACCGTGCTGATGATGGCGCTGGTGGTACCGGTGGTGCTGCAGATCCTTTCGCGCTTCACCGAGCTCATCCCTCGCTACATCTGGACCGAGGAGGTGGCGCGCTTCTGCTTCATCTGGATCATCATGATCGGATCCATGATCGCCGTGCGCGACGGTTCGCACTTCGATCTGGATGTCTTGCCCAAGCCCAGGACTGCGCGCGGGCAGGCGATCAGCCGGATCTTCGTCCACATCGCGATGCTGCTGATGGCGCTCACCTTCATCGCCTTCGGCTATCGGTTCGCCCTGTTCGGTCTGGACCAGGAATCGGAGCTGACCGGGCTCAACATGCTCTTCATCCATGCCGCCTGGCCGCTGGCGGGCGTGGCCTTCACTGTCTTCCTGTGCGAGAAGATCTGGGACGACGTCGCGCTGTTCCGCCAAGGCCGGCATGGGCGCGCTTGAAGTCGCGCTGCTTCTGTTCGGGGTATTCGGCGCACTGCTGATCCTGCGCGTGCCGGTCGCGTTCGCGCTGGGCCTGGCGTGCATCCCGGTGTTCTTCATCGACGAGCGGCTCACGCCCTTCCTGCTGCTCAACGAGATGCTGAAGTCCTACAACTCATTCATCCTGCTCGCCGTGCCTTTCTTCCTTCTCGCCGCGAACCTGATGAACTCGGCGGGCATCACCGACAAGCTCGTGGCGCTGGCGCGCACTATGGTCGGTCACCTGCCGGGAGGACTCGGGCACGTGAACGTGGTGGTGAGCATGCTATTTGCCGGTATCTCGGGCTCTAGCACCGCGGACGCGGCCGGTGTGGGCGGTGTGCTCATTCCTGCCATGAAGAAGCAGGGCTATGACGCGCCGTTCACTGTTGCGCTGACCGCCTGTGCGTCTGTGATGGGGGTGATCATCCCGCCCAGCATCCTGATGATCGTCTGGGGCGGGGTCATCTCCGTATCTATCGGTGGGTTGTTTCTGGCCGGTGTGGTCCCCGGCGTGCTGATCGGGCTGTCGTTGATGGCAGCCGTGCTGGTGTACGCCAAGCTTCGTAACTATCCAGTCTACGCTCGCGCGTCGTGGAAGCAGTTCTTACGCGCGTTGGGTAGCTCACTGCTGCCCTTGATGACACCGGTGATCATCGTGGGCGGGATCATCGGTGGCTTGTTCACTCCCACCGAGGCGTCGGTCGTCGCGGTGCTCTACGCGCTGTTGCTGGGGGTCTTTGTTTACCGGGCGCTCGCGTTTCGCCAGGTACCGCGCGTGTTCTACGAGTCGGCCCGCTTTGCCGCCATCTCCCTGTTCTGCATCGGCACCGCGTCGGCGTTTGGTTGGCTGCTGGCTTATTTCCACGTACCACAGCTCTTCGTGGACGCGGTGTCCAAGTGGGGAGGCGGCGTCACCAGCGTAGGGCTCATCGTGGCGGGATCGTTTCTCGTCATCGGGTGCTTCATCGACGCCATCCCGGCCATCATCATCCTCGGCACCATACTCTCGCCGCTTGCGCACAGCGTGGGCATGCACCCCGTCCACTTCGCGATTATCGGCGTAATCTCCATCGCTTTCGGTCTGGTGACCCCGCCCTACGGGCTGTGCCTCCTCATTGCCTGCGCGCTGGGCAAGGTCACGATCCGCGAGGCGATCCGCGACGTCGCCATACTATTGCTGCCGATGCTGGCTATCCTGCTATTCGTGATCTTGTTCCCTGACGTCGTGCTGGCGCTGCCGCGCTGGATCAAGCCGCAGTTCATGCGCTGAGGGGAAAGAGACGATCGAGGCCCTGACGGGCCGAAGGGACCCGACTGCTCGGGCTACAGCCCAACCAATGCTGCGGAGCGATGTTCCGAGGGGAAGACCAGCTTGCCGGCGGATGCGGGCGTGACGGGACCGTGCCGCTGCAGCAGGGCGACGACGCGGTTTTGATCCTGCGCCGCATCGGTCTGCTGGCCGTTGCCGCCTGCGAAGCGCATTTCGACGCGATCGCCCGGCTCAACCCGGAGCGTAGCGGGCAGAAACGCGATCGCTGTGGTGCTGCCGTCGGCCAGGGGTTCTGGGAATTTCACATCGACCCAGGCGGTGCCGACCTTGTTGCGAGGGGCGGTCTCACGGTCGACATAGACACCCAGGTCCTGCTCGACGAAGACGCGCTCGATGACGCCCTCGTGGGTACTGCCGTTCAGCTCTTCGTTGCGCGCGTAGCCTTGCACGAGCGCGATGACGGCGGCTAAAGCAAAGATACCGATGAGGCTCCTCATGCTGCTGCTCCGAGCATCCGGTCTGGTCGAGATCGAGTCAGGTGGGGCGAGCTACCGCCGGGTTGGACACGACGGCTCGAAGCAAGTACCGATCCGGGTCAAGGTTGGTCAGAAATGGCGGCGCTCTGCTTCCGTTCCTGGAAGGGGTGACGCTGAGCTGGCGTCGCGTGCAAGTCGCGTGTTGCCCTTTGCCACCAGAGCGGTGACCTGGTTGCGCTCGGGAACGGCGTCTGCCTCGAAGGCTCCAGGGTCCGCAAAGCGCACCTGCACCAGATCGCCGGTATCGACTCCCATCCCGGAGGGCAGTTGCGCGGTGACGAAGGTTCGTCCATCGGGCAGCGGACGCGGGAAGGTTACATAGACACAGAGCGCCTTGCCGGCGGCATCGCTGGCCAACTGTCGCTCTACGAATACTCCGTTGTACGCTTCGACGTAAACGCCCTGGACCCTCCCGGTGTGGAAGGTGCTGCCCAGTGGCGGCTGTGTGTAGCATCCCTGGGTCAGGGCCACGATCAATGCGGCTGCGGCGAGGGTGGGGACATTTCGCATTTCCTGTGGCTCCTGTCTGACCGGGTCCGAGCGGCCCCGGCGCGTGTGCGAAAGCTAACGGCGGCCACGCGAAGAACTTGAGCAGCCCGGCCTGCTGCGCCCCGATGGTGGCTTTTACCCGAGCGCAGCAAGCTACCGCGTCGCCTCGCGGAGTCGGACAGTCTGGCTGCGGCTACGCTGACTGGCATCGGAATGCCGCAGCGCTATCATGGCTGGCTGGTGCGCATGCGAACCTCGCATGGACACCTCCAAGAGGCGACTGCTATGAGCGACAAGGTTCAGGAATACCGGGGCGAGCGCATTGTCGTCCGCTTCGACGGGCACAGGTGCATTCACTCCCGCAACTGCGTGCTGGGGCGGCCGAATGTATTCGTGCCGAACGCGCAGGGCGGCTGGATTTGCCCTGACAACGCGGCCCCCGAAGCGGTGGCCGAGATCGCCCACAACTGTCCTTCCGGGGCGATCACCTACGAGCGCCTCGATTCAGGTCCGCAGGAGGTGGCGCCGATTGTGAACGTAGTTCGCATTCGAGAGAACGGCCCGCTCGCTTTCCACGCCGACCTTCAGATCGCGGGGCAGGGGAGTACCTACCGGGCGACCTTGTGCCGCTGCGGGGCGTCCAAGCACAAGCCGTTATGCGACGGCAGCCGGTCGCACGATCCTGCGCACCCGAACCACGGCGCTGTGCCGTTGTGGTGGCTCGGCCAATAAGCCTTACTGTGACGGCACCCATACCAAGATCGGCTTCGTAGCCGAGGCCACATGACGTCGGTCGCGTGGCCGCGCGGCACTGCGAGCAAGGACCCATTCGGGATATGACGGAAACGTACACACTCGGATATTCGGAGGCCGCGCTGGGCTTCGTCTCGCGCCGTTCGCTGGAGTCTCACGGCGCGTTCTTCATCCCTTATCTTCGTCCGGGTATGACGGTGCTGGATTGCGGGTGCGGGCCGGGCAGTATCACGCTGGGCATCGCCGCCAGAGTCGGCCACGGCACCGTGGTCGGCGTGGACATGGACGAATCGCAGGTCAGGCTCGCTGTGGCCAACGCGGCCGCGCGCGCTGTCACCAACGTTAGCTTTCGAACCGGCAGCGCCTATGCGCTGCCATTTGCGGACGGCACCTTCGACGCGGTCTTCTCCCATGCGCTTCTCGAACATCTGAGCCATCCCGGCGCAGCCCTGCAGGAATTTCTGCGCGTGCTGCGACCCGGGGGCGTCACTGGCGTGTGTGCGCCCGACTGGGGAGGATTCCTCTGCTCGCCGCCGACCGAAGAGATCTACGCGGCGCTGCGCGCGCACAACGAGATCCAGAACCGAAACGGAGGCGACACCCTCGTCGGGCGCAAGCTGCTGGGACTGATGTTGGAGGCCGGCGGCACCGACGTGAACGCGCAGGCGCGCTATCAGAACTACGACGACCTGTCCGACATCGCGGGGGCCATTGCCGTGCAGCTCGAGCACGGCGGGCAGCACGCACACGCGGACGCCATCCGCGCGTGGGCGAAGCGTCCGGTCGGGATGTTCTCGCAGGCCTGGGTATCCTGCGTCGGGCGCAAGCCGACCTGAACTTACCGTCCTGGCCGGCCGCCCGTCAGTCGACGCTGACCCAGGTCTCCGAGAACGCGAGGAATGCCGTGCTGCTGTCCTTCTTGCCCGCGAACTCACGCGGGAACGGCCGCCCCGCAACGGCCTTGCCGTTGAGCGTTGCGCGCGCGCTGGGGGATTCGACGAACAGCGAAAACATCTCGTGCTTGCCGGTTGCCGACTTCTCCTTGGGCAGCTCGACGATGAAAGGCGCACCCAGTGCGTCCCATGTAAGGCTGACTTGTCCAAGCGTGCTGCGGAACCATTCCGTGTGCGTGGTGCGGCCGTCGCCGGCCGCCACGAAATCCCAGCCCGGATGCATGCGGCAGCTGGACAGCCCGGCCGCCCCCTTGAACGCGCCGAAGTAGGCGACGAAGCCGTCGCGCAGATAAGCCGCCAGCGGCTCGTTGTCGGTCAAGCAGACGTTGGGCCGCGCCGGGTCCTTGCCCGCCCCTTGCGGATCGAGCAGCAGAAACGCTGCGTGTCCCTTCCCGTGTGGCGAGAGCGCGACGCGGAAGAAGCTGATCAGCGTGACGAACGGGCCGTCCGCGGTTTGCTTCAGGTACATGCCGGGGTTCTCCCCGGACCAGTCGACTTTGCCGGGGTTGATCGCTGGACGTGTCATGCGTCGGTCTCCTTCGAGGTTTGTGTATGAGCTGGCGGATCCCGCAGCGAAACGCGATGCAGACGTCTCACCGCGCCTGCCGTGCTGGACCCGCGCTTTGCGGGGAGTGTGTGCCGGTCAGGCGGCTTCGACCAGGCGGCGGCCGGAGAGGCGCTCCAGGATACGCAACGGCGAGCGCTCGGCGTGAAGCATCGCCGAGACTGGCAGCATGAACGTCTGCTCCAGCAGGTACTGGCCGCCCAGCGCGGCGTGCAGGACCTGGTCGGTGAAGCAGACCCACGTGGAGTCCGTGGGGAAATCGAACCGTTCGCGCCAGGCATCCCGCTGGTATTCCTCATCCAGCTTGCCACGATCGTGCAGGCCCAGCATCAGATGGTCGTAGGCGGTGCGCTGCGACTTGGTGATCCCGAGCGCACGCAAGGCTGAGGCTTCCAATGGCAGCTGCCTGCGCACGCGCGGTACGAAGTGCCGGGCGTAGCCTTCGAAGGCTTCGCCCAGCAGCCATGTGCGGGGCTGCCCCTCCGGATTGACGTTGCAGAACACCCGCAAGATTCTGCGCCCCTGGTTGGGACGCGAGGCGAAGGCGTCCACGTGCAGCCGCGCGTCGTCCTTGCGGCGGGAGGTCTCTCGTCCCACGACGGCCACCGGCCGGTAGCTCGCCAGCCGGGTCTCGAGCCTCTCCGCGTAGCGCGGCAGAAGTCGTTCCAGAAAGCCGCGCGACTGGGTAGAAAAGCGCAGCACCATCTGTCGCAAGCGCTCCAGCTCCCCACCCTCCAGCGCGCTTCCGGACACCTTGCCGCTGGACGGGTCTAACGAGACGTTCTTGGAGTGGCCATCGGAGGCAGTCGGCGCGAGCAGGCCCTGCTCCGCCTCCGTGAGCGCAAAGCGCAGCCCTTCGAACAGCAGCACCTGGCCGTTCTCGAGCCGGTCGAGCAGGTCGTCCTGCTCTTGTGGAGCGAACGCCTGATCCCAACGGCTCACGTGTTTGAACCGATCAACGCCCACGTTTTCCTCTCGTTCGCGAGTGCTGGCGCATTTCCTTGGGGCGCAGGCCAACTGCGCCTATTCTATCGTTAACAGCGGAAGCTCTGGCCGGCGGCGCGGCGCGTGCGTCTCGTATAACCCATGCGGAGCTTGTCGAGTCTCAAGGCGACGCCCGCACCCTTCAGTCATTGATCGACAGTATGGCTACCGCATAAGCCTTGAGCCTGAGCTTGGACGGGTCTTTGACCAAGCTGAACCCGGTCTGGAATCCCTTCGGATCTGTGGTCGCCTTGACGAAGCTCTGCTCGTCCAGCGTGGTGCCGTACACCGCCCCTTTGGCGCCGTGAACTGCGACTGTCTGGTCTTGGGCGGTCAGGTTGGCGATCCACAAGGTAGTTCCAGTCTTGGCCCGATAGGCCAGGCACTGCACCTTGGCAGCGTCGGTTGACTCGGCGTAGACGAGCCTGCGGCCCGCGCCGCGCGACAGCCCGCTGACGATGTGGTAGGCCGGATAGACGGCCGGACCCGAGAGCTGGTCATAGTAGGGCTGCGGGTAGTCGGTCTTGCGGTAGATGATCCCCAGCGGGCCGGTCGGCGCGCCGACGGCGATGGACTCGATGTCCGTGCGCGCGAACGTGGCGATGTAGCCTAGGGTCCAGGCGGCGCCAAACAGACCGCGCTGGCGCGGGTCCATTCTCGCCAGACATACGCGCTCGTTATCCGGGTTGGGCGTAAACGTCTTCCCGTGTGGATTGTCGCGACAGCCGATGCCGCTCGGACCAACGCGGTAAGCCGTGCTTCCCATGAACGAGCGCGTTGTGGCCACTTGGTAGGGTAGCGCCTCGAGCGTCTCCATCACCGAGCGATCGTCTGCCGCGTGCACGATCGGGCAGGTGGTGTTCATCACGAAGTCGAGACCATCGGCGGGCGGGTGCTTGCGATTGAGCTCGGTGAAGAACGAGAACATGCCTCCGCCCAGGCGCACGCCAGGGAATGCGGCACGGGCCCTGGCGTACAAAGCCTCCAATCCCGGCGCCGGCGGGCGTGGGCCGCCCGGGAGCACGGATTTGAGGTCGCCTACTGGGCATACTGCGATGGCAGCGAGCGGCAAGCCCGACTGCGTGACCATGCCGGCGAGGCGCATCAGCTCGGCCGCATAGTCGTTGAGACTCTCGACCACGATTTCCAGGATGCATTGCGCCCCGGTCTGCTCGCACAACACGCGATAGCCGTACAACTCCTTCAGCCCGTGCCTCGCGCGCGGGTCGAACTGGCACTGCAGGAAGCGGGGCGAGGCGAGCTTTAGCAGGTCGAGCTGCATCACCGCGTGCTCGATCTCCTCGGCCGGCATGCCGAGGCCCACGGGCGGCATGCTCGCGCGCGTGGCAGCGCCAAGCTCGATCGCCACGCCCTTGGCGGCGCCTACAGCGGGCTTGGAGGGTTTACCGCTCAGCGACACCTTGACTGCCTGCTTAACGGTCTCGCCCGCCTTCAGGGTGTAGGGCCAGGGCAGCGCGAGCGGCCGCACATAGGTCTTGAACGAGGCGTCGGTCCAGTTGCGGTGGTCCTCCATCTCCCAGGTATCGCCTTCGAAGCGGACCGTCGCCTTCGCGCCGGGCATGACCGCGTGGGCGAGCGCGCGGATGTGCAAGAACGGCTGGACCGGGTCCACTAGCGCCGGGAACTTCGACTTAGCAAGGGAGCCGTCGACGTGCTCGACTTCGACCTCTTTGCCCACTACGCCTTTGAGCGGGTGCAGCACCACAAACCCCGTGCGCGCAGTGAGAAAATCGGTCTTGGGTGTCGCGCTCCCGGTGAACTCCAAGGTTCCATCGGCGCGGCCCTCGATGCGCGCGTCGTACGCGATCTCCCGACTCCCCCTGCTGCACACGGCCCGATACGAAACAGAAAAACCGTCGGCGCGTTGCTCGACCTTGAGACCGCTGAGGCTGGGCACGTAGGTGCCCCAGTTCTCGTCGCGCACCAGAAAGGCGATTGCGCGCAGCACCTCGATGCCGTCGAGCTTGACATAGCGCAGCTGCCCGTTGTCGAGCTCTACTGACAATGGCCCGGCCGTCAGCGTCCGCCCTACCACGTCGGGCTGCTCGGTGCCGCACTGGATAATCGCGCGAGAGGGCTTGGGTGTTGTCATGGCGTTGCGTCCTTGCTAGTCACGAGTCACGGTCTCTTTACGACACCACCAGTTCCGTAGCTGGGTCGATCAACACCACGCGGTTCATGTCGATGGCGAGCTCGATCGTTTCTCCCGGTTGCGACACGTCATGGGCTTGCAGCTCTGCGACCATTTCGGCGCCGCCCAGCCGGAACGTTGCATAGGTCCGGGAGCCGGTCGGCTGCACTAGCTCGATCAGGGCGGTGTGACGCACGAGCCCCTGACGCAGCTCGCCGCTGGCGCGGGTGATGTGCTCCGGGCGCACACCCAGCGTGATTTCCTGCCCGCGCCGCCCTGCCAACTTGCCTTGCCTGCTCGCCGGCAGCGCGAGCAGGCCGCCATCGGCCAGCTGCACTGCGAGAGCGCCGCCGTCCTGCAACCGCGCCGGCACGAAGTTCATCGCCGGCGAGCCGAGGAAGCCGGCGACATAGCGGGTCGCGGGGCGTTCGTAGAGGTCCAGGGGCGCGCCGGCCTGTTCGATCTTGCCGTCGCGCAGCAGCACGATGCGGTCGGCCATGGTCATGGCCTCGATCTGGTCGTGCGTGACATAGATCATGGTCTTGCCCAGCTCCTGATGCAGGCGCTTGATCTCCCCGCGCATCTCGTCGCGCAGCTGGGCATCGAGGTTGGACAGCGGCTCGTCGAACAGATACATGCGGGCGTTGCGCACGACGGCGCGGCCGATGGCCACGCGCTGCAGCTGACCGCCGGAGAGCTGGCGCGGGTAGCGCTCCAGCAGCGGCTCGATCGCCAGCATCTGGGCGGCGCGGCGCACCTTCGGTTCGATCTCCGCGGCGGGTGTCTTGCGCGCACGCAGCCCGAAGGCGATGTTCTCGAACACCGTCATGTAGGGATAGAGCGCGTAGTTCTGGAACACCATGGCGATGTCGCGGTCGCGCGGCAGGACGTGGTTCATCAGCTCGCCGCCGATCTCGATGCTGCCCTGGTCGGCGTCCTCCAGTCCGGCGATCGTGCGCAGCAGCGTGCTCTTGCCGCAGCCCGACTGGCCTACCAGCACGGTGAACTCCCCGGCGGGAATCTCGAGGTCGACGCCCTTCACGGCGTGGACGGAGCCGTAGTACTTGTGCAGTCCGGTGATCTTGAGATCAGCCATCGCTATCCCTTTACCGCACCCAGCGATATCCCGCGGACCAGATAGCGCTGCATGAACGCGACGACGATGAAGATCGGCAGCGTGCCGAGCACCGACATGGCCGAGATCTTGGCCCAGAAATTGGACTGTCCGCCGAAATAGAAGGTGACCTGTACCGTGTACGTCACGACCTCGGTGCGGGTGAGCACCAAGGCGAACAGGAACTCGTTCCAGGCGAATACGAAGGTGAAGATTGCGGTCGCGAACAGGCCCGCGCGGCACATGGGGAACACGACTCTCCAGATCACCTGCCAGCGCGTGCAGCCGTCGACCAGCGCCGACTCTTCCAGCGCAAGCGGGATGTCCAGAATATATCCGCGCATCATCCAGATCACGTAGGGAAGATTGAAGGCCGTGTACAGCAGGATGACGCCGACGTAGGTGTCGACCCAGCCGAGCCACACGTACAGCAGAAAGATCGGGAACACCACCGCGATGGGCGGGACCATGCGCTGCGAGATGATCCAGTTGGCCAGGTGCTCCCCGCCGGTCTTGAAGCGGGCCAGACTGTAGGCGCAGATCGTGCCCAGGAACATCGCGATCAGCGTGCTTCCGCCGGCGACGACCAGGCTATGCCACACCGCTGATGGCATCCCCGTCCTTGAACAGCACGGCATAGTTCCCGAGCTGAAGCTGACCCGGATACCACTTTGGCGGGTAGGAGAAGATCTCGTCCGGCGTCTTGAACGAGATCATGAACAGCCAATAGATCGGGAACAGGAAGAACAGCGTGATCGCCACCGCCGCGCCGAGCCGCAGGCTCAGGCGCATACGGCGACGTCCATGCAGACTGTTCATCTCACTAACTCCGATCTCATCGCGCCAACGCGACTCGTTTCAGCGCGGCGAACACCACCACCGACAGCAGCACGATGATCAGCAACGCCACCGCTGCGGTGTAGCTGGTCTCGAACTGCTGGAATCCCTTGACGTAGGTGAAGATCGAGATGCGTCTCGGTCATCGTGCCTGGGCCGCCTTTGGTGAGCGCCCAGACGATGTCGAACAGCCGGAACAGGTCCAACCCGCGGATCAGGATCGCCACCGCCATCACCGGCCAGATCGCCGGCAGGACGATGCGGAAGAAGGTGCGCCACCAGCCGGCTCCGTCGATGGCGGCGGCTTCCAGCTGAGACTTGTCCACGTTCGCCAGCGCTGCCAGCAGCAGCAGGAACATGAACGGCGTCCATTGCCAAACCTCGGCCGCGAGGATGGCCGGATACACCAGGCTGGGGTTGATGGTCCACAGCAGCGGGACTTGGCGCCCGGCAAACCAGCCGATGATCTGATTGATCGGGCCGAAACGGTTGTCGAACAGGAGCGACCACGTGGAGCCCGACACGATGGGCGAGACCACGACCGGAAGGACGAGCAGGGCGATGAAGACCGCCCGCCCGGGCAGCCGATCCACGAACAGCTGCGCCATAGCCAGGCCCAGCACGAGCTCGAGCGGCAGTGCGATGGCGGTGAAGATCACGGTATGCAGCAGCGCCTCCCACAGGCGCTTGTCGTGGAACAGGTGAGCGTAGTTGCGCAACCCGACAAAGCCGGTGTCGGTCTCCGTCATCGTGATGCCCTGGAAGCTCACCACGAGCAGATAGACGAGCGGGAAGATCCCGATGATCAAAAGGACGAAGATCGACGGGCCGACCAGGAAGTACTTGAAGTTGCGGTCGGCGAAATCCGCTTGCCGGGGAGCGGAAGCTTGAGCCACGATAGTCGTTCGTTGTTCAGGGGCCCAAAGAACCGGGAGCGCTCAAGCTATCGCGGCGCTCCCCTCCCAATCCAGTTTCAGTCTGCGCCGCCGCGTAAGGCGACGCCGGTCTCGGTCCCGACTCAGGTCGGGTTATGCCATCACGCTTTCTTCTTCTTCTTCTTCTTCGCTGGGGCTGCCGCCGCTGGATACGCCCCGGACTTTGCGGCCCAGGCGGTGTACACGGCCTTCTGGTTGTCGACGCCCACTTGCTGCGTGATCTCGTCCCACTGCTTGGCCACGTCGTCCAGGATGTTCTTCGGATCGTCGCCGGCCCATAGACGGCCGATGCCCTGGCGCAGCGCTTCCTCGTACTTGTCGGTCTGGATCAGCGACAGGTCGAGCAGGCCGGTCTTGCGACGCGTCCTGGAGCGCCGCCAGGTAGATACTTCGCGTCCGGCCATTTGGCGAGGTAGTCCTTGTTCACGTAGTGCGAATCGCGGAACGGATCGCGCAGCGCGTAGGGCAGCTGGACGCGCAGGGTTGGAGATGTCCTCGCTGTTCAGCCACTGGATGAACAGGTAGGCCTGCTCCTTCTGCTTGCTGGTGGAGGCCACCGAAAGCGCGAAGCCGGCGGCCAGCTCGGGGTGTCCGCCCGGCGGCAGCGCGTAGCCGACCTTACCTGCGATCGTGGACTTCGGCACCCAGTCCAGCTTCTTCTCGTTGGCCAGGTACCCGGCCGCGAACCGGCCGTAGGGCGGCCAGGAGATGGTCATCGCGCTCTCGCCCTTGAGGAACACCGCGAGGTTCTCGCACGAAGCCGAATTTCTCCACGCCCGGCGGCATGAACTTGTTCTCGTTGCGCATCTCGGTGAACACCCGCACGCCGACCGGGCTGTTGACCGTCGCCTTCATCGTGGCGGGGTCGAAGAACCGGCCGCCTTCGTTGCGGAAGCGCTCCTCGAACATGAACATGGTGTAGGGCGGCTGCTCGGAAGAACGAGGCGCCGTAGATGCCCTCGCCCTTCAGCTTCTCGGTGAGGAAGCTGCCGATCTGGTCGAACTGCTTCCAGGTCTTGGGCGGCGCGAGATCGTACCCGTACTTGGCCTTGAACTCCTTCTGCAGGTCGGGGCGGGCGAAGATGTCCTTGCGGTAGTACATCAGGAAGACGTCGCCGTCGTCCGGGAAGCCGTAGATCTTGCCCTTGACCGTCATCTGGTTGTCGCGGTAGGTCGGCGCGATCTTCTGCAGCTCGGCGCGGAAGCCGTACTTGTCGACGTAGGGATCGAGCACCTCGAGGGCCCCCGCCTGGGCGAGGTCGGGCATCCAAGCCGGGATCACGTTGAGCGCGTCATACGCGCCGGTGCCCGCGCGGTACTCCTGCATGATCTTGGTGAACATCTCGGCGGTGGGCACCTCGATCACCTTCACTTTGCAGCCGGTGAGCTCCTCCCACTTAGGACCGGAAAAGTTCTTCGGGTCTTCGGACTGCAGCCCCGCTTCCCAGACGATGGTGATCGGTCTTGCCCGCGCAGATCTTCTTGGCCGCGTCCACCGCCCTCTGGGCAGCGCTCTGCGCCGCTGCGCCGCCGCTCCAGACTAGCGTTGCAACCGCGAGGAGCGCCAGGAAAGAGCCTTTGTTCAGGCTCGGGCGCCGAAGGAAGGGAAGGAAATTCCCCATGATGGCTCCTCCTTTGTGAGTTTTTCGTTGTCGATTTGGCGCCCGGGCCAAACCACCTCGGGAATGGGCGCTCCGAACAGCCGGTCGATTATGTTGAACAGCCGATAAGAGTGTCAAGCGAGTATCGACGCTTAGGTTGTCGCCGCCGCCCCTCGCCGCTATGCAGCATGCGCACGAGCGGCGCGGCGTCGGGCGGCACGCCTCGGGTAAAATGCGCGTTCTCCGCAATCGGCCCAGCCGCCGGGGAAGCTCCCATCATGCTCGACAACAGCCTGTTCCAGTTCATCCTGTTCGGCGTGCTCGGGCTGTTCGGGATCGGTCTGGCGTATTTCGTCTTCATCGGCGTGCGGGCCATCTACCGCGAGGCTCGGCGGACTGCAAGTGAAGCCGGCCACCCGCGCCGCTGCGGCAGCCGTGCGCGCGCTGGTTCGGATGACGGTCTGGGCGTCGTTCTTCGGCGCGTACTATCTGTTCGTCTACGTCCTCGGGCGGCGACTGGGCTGGCAGGCAGCGGTGCCGTCGGCGGTGGGCCTGGTTGCGATGATCTGGGCGCTGCTCCAGGCTGACCGCGTGCTCACCGTGCGCCCGGACGCCGTTCGCCAACAGCTCGGCATTGGGGTCACGATCGCCGTCGTGCTCGCAGTGTTCGTCTCTGTCATCTGGCTCGCTGCGTAGGCCGAGGGGTCAGCGCAGCGATGGTCGACGCGTTTTCCTGAGGACTAGCCATGAGCGAGAGGCACTTGGGCGCTGCCCGCATCATCTGCGATCACCGGCTGTCACGCCGCCGGCTGGCGCAACTCGACGCCTCCGTCCGCCCCCCGGATGAAGCCAGCGGCTACGCGGTCCAGGACGAACTGCACCGGTTGCTGACGGCTGCCGGCCTGGGCTCAGTCGCCGGCCACAAGATCGGCTGCACCACCAAGGTGATGCAGGAGTTCCTGCGCATTCCCAACCCTTGTGCCGGCGGCGTGTTCGAGAGCCAGGTGCATAGGACTCCCGCGACCATACGGCACGCCGACTACGTGCGACCCGGCGTCGAGTGCGAGATGGTGGTGCGCCTCGCCGCGGATCTCCCGCTTCAGCAGGCACCATTCGACCGCGACGCGGTAGCCGCGGCAGTCGGCGAGGTCATGGCGGGGATGGAGATCGTCGACGACCGCTACGTGGACTACAAGAGCCTGGACACGCCCACGCTCATCGCCGATGACTTCTTTGATGCCGGATGCGTGCTGGGCGAGCCGGTCGCCGCCTGGCGCTCGTTGGATCTGGCATCGCTGAGCGGCGTGACCTGGATCAACGGCGTGGAGGTCGGGCGCGGACGCGGCGCGGATGTCATGGGCCATCCCTTCGAGGCGCTGGCCTGGTTGGCCAACTCGCTGGCGCACCGTGGCAGACACCTGCGCGCGGGCGAGTTCGTCTTTACCGGCAGCGTGGTGGAAACGAAATGGGTCAATCGCGGCGACCGCGTGGTGATGCAAATCGAGCGCCTCGGGACGGTGGAGGCGGTGTTCGAGTAGACCAGTGAAAGGTGGGAAGAGAGTGAAGGGGCGAGGAGGGAACAAAAAGGGCGGCGACTCGCGTCGCCGCCCCCGAGGGTGTAACTCTTCGTTCTAGTTGTTAATACAGCACGACCGGGTTGCCGGGCGAGCCGGTGGCGCCGATCATGCGCAGCGGCGCCCAGATGAACGCGCCTTCCTTGATGCCGGCCTCGACCAGCGACTCGGTGTCGACGTTTTCCAGGTTCCAGATGCCGTGGCGGGTCTCATCTCGGTGTGGCAGGGAACCGCCTAGCCGTCGCCTTGCTCACCGAGGCTGCGCATCGTTTGCCGAGGTGTCGCCCATCTGTCAGCGCGATATCTCGGGAGGCAAAGTACTCGCACGCGCTGATGCCGAAGCCGGGCTCGCCCTGTGCGAAAATCGCGCGGGCAGCGGCACGTTGCTCGGAGGTCATGGTGGGGTAATGGGCATTGCCCCACGTGTTGCCCTGACCGGTGTGCAACGCCACGCAGTCGCCGGACTGGATTTCGCCGAGACCTTCCGCCTTGATCATGCCCTTGACGTCGTCTGCAGTGACGATGCCGAGGCATCTCCGGCTTTTTCGGGATCGGAAGCATTTCGGCGCTGGCGGGAATCAGACCCTTGGATTTTTTGTAGGCCACCGCATCCAGCACCACCAGACGGCAGACAAAGCCGCCGGCGATGTTCTCGACGCCCATCGGGCCCATGCCCATCACCCGGCCGCCGGCGCCGCGCTCGTAGTTGTCCCAGGTGATGCGGCCGTTGTACATCATTGGACCCTTGGAGGTGTTGACGCCGATGTGGCCGGGACCGTCGAACTGAGTGCTGGATCTGGCCGATTTCGGTAGTCAGCAGCTCGTCGTGATAAATGAGCGCGTTCTTGCCGAACGGGCCGCCGGTCGGCGTGCCAGGAATGCTCATCTGCCAGCTGCGCGCACCAAAGGCCGGTGCTTCGCGGTGATAGTACTTGCCGACAGTGATGGCCTTGTACTGCTTGATGGTCGCACAGCGCGCGCTTGATGTTGGCCGGGTTCTTGATGTGATTGGCGCTGCCTGCCTTGTCGTCCGCGCCCCACTTGGTCGGGAACCAGTTCTCCGTGATGGGCGCGTCATTGACCGGGCCCTTCAGGGTCTGCGCCGCGACGGATCGCCGACGCCAAGACACACGGCCGCGACTGCGACCGCGATAATGGCATTCAGTCTCATGACAATCTCCTTCCCAAAGATGTTTGAGGACTACTTTTTTGTGCCGCGCGGAGCAGAGGACCCGGCGCAATCTATCGCGCGCCTGAGCCACTCCTACCAAGCGGGGCAAACATCACACCACAAACGTAAGCTGCATGCAAGCATGTGGCGCATCGACCTCTGGCCGGCCACCTCTCGACCTGCCGTTGACATACTTGGGTAGAGCGCCTTAACGTTAAGGGTTGGACGCCAACAGCACTGCAGCCAGGTCGCCGGCGCGTCGTTAACCGTGCGAGCGCCTGGAACACCACATCAATGGGCCCGACGCTCCCTCGACGGGCCGCGACACTGAGTGGATAGACATCGGGGAAAAGGAAAGCGAGTGATTTCGGATCGGGAAATTGCCTTTTATCGAGAAAACGGCTATTTGTTGGTCGAGAACGTGCTGGACCGCAGCACCCGGGCTCGAATGAAAGAGGTCATCGCCGACCTGGTCGCCAAGGCCAAGGGCGTTGTGGAGCACGACAACGTGTACGACCTGGAACCGTCGCACACACCTCAGGCTCCGCGTGTGCGGCGCATCAAGAAGCCCCACTCGGTGCATCCCATCTTCTGGGAGTTCGCGAAGAGCCCGGCGCTCATGGAGGTGTGCACGAGACTGCTCGGGCCCAACGTTCGGCTGCACGGTTCCAAGCTGAACATGAAGGATCCGAAGTACGGCTCACCCGTGGAGTGGCACCAGGACTGGGCCTTTTACCCTCACACCAACGACGATCTGCTGGCGATCGGCGTGATGCTGGACGACGTGGAGCTGGAAAATGGGCCGCTGATGGTCTTGCCTGGCACGCACAAGGGCCCGGTCTACGACCACCACGCCGACGGCCGCTTTTGCGGCGCGATCGACCCGACCAGCGTCAAGCTGCCCTATGACAAGGCGGTCGCGGTCACCGGCAAGGCTGGATCGGCTTCATTCCATCACGTGCGCCTGGTGCACGGGTCGGCGCAGAACACCTCCAGCAAACCGCGCCAGCTGCTGCTCTATGAGTGCGGCGCAGCCGACGCCTGGCCGTTGGTCAACTTCACCAATCTCGACGAATACGACAGTCGCATGCTGTGCGGCGAGGCGACTATCGAGCCGCGACTTGAGAAGGTTCCGGTGCGCATGCCCCTGCCGCCCGCTTTGAACCCGGGCTCCATCTACGAGAACCAGACCTCGGCCCAGCGCCGCTACTTCGAGCGAGTTGAGGTCGCGGCGGCCAAGTAGTCGAAACCAGGGTCTGAGGAGCACCAGGAACCCCGCCCCATGACCGAGCCTGCTGCGGCAGCCTCCGTTTCAGCCCAGCGCAAGACCAAGCAGCTGACGCCAGCTCAGAGTCGACGCCTTCGCGCGCAACGGCTATCACTTCCCGCTCCGGGCGCTGTCGGCCGACGAGGCGCTTGTCTACCGCGCGCAGGCTGGAGCAGTCCGAGGCGACGCTAGGCGGTCCGCTGCGGGGCTCGCTGCGCAGCAAACCGCATCTCATTCTCACCTGGGCAAACGAGCTGATGCGCCATCCGGCTATCCTGGATGCGGTGGAAGATATCCTGGGGCCCAACCTGCTGGTCTGGAGCAGCAGCTTCTTCATCAAGGAGGCGCGCGACCCGAGCTACGTGTCCTGGCATCAGGATTCCACTTATTGGGGGTTGAGCCATCCCGATGTAGTCACTGCCTGGGTGGCGCTGTCGGTGAGTATCGTGGAGAACGGTTGCATGCGCGTGATTCCCGGGTCCCACTTGAAGGACCAGCTTCCCCACCAGGACACCTACGCCGAGAACAACCTGCTCACGCGCGGCCAGGAAGTCATGGTCGAGGTGGACGAGGCCGACGCCGTCGACGTGGAGCTGCAGCCCGGTGAGTTCTCGCTGCATCACGTGCGCCTGGTTCACGGCTCCGATCCGAACCACGCCGACTACCGCCGCATCGGCTACGCGATCCGCTACGTCCCAACCTACGTGCGCCAGACCGAGGGACCGCGCGACTGCGCGACGCTGGTGCGCGGCGTGGATACCTATCACCACTTCGATCCCGAGCCGGTCCCGAAGGCCGATCTCGATCCCGAAGCGGTGGAAGCGCACCGGCGCATCACGGAAGAAGCCAACAAGATCCTGTATCGCGGCACCGACAAGCGCAATCCGAAGTAGCGGGCTCGCCGTCGCTGGCCCTCGTCTGCGAACGCCTCGCGACGCCTTGCAGTCATCCACACCTTACGCAACGCGCGTCGTTTGGTGATTCGGAGCTAGCTGTACCGAAAGTCAATAGTCAGACAAGGCGCGTCCACGCGCCGGGCCGGGAGGAGAAGATCAATGGAATACACAACCGGCATCGTCTTGCTTGCCGTGTTCCTCGTGGTCGTCGCGCTGATCGTGCGCGGCCAAAGCCCCGTCATCATGCTGCTGCTGCTCGCCATCGTCTGGGCGGTGATCGCGGGCATCAGCGTGCAGGATATCCAGGCCAAGGTGCTGCAGGGCGGCGGCGTCCAGTACGCCAGCGCCGTGATCGTCATCGTGTTCGGCGCCTGGTTCGCGCAGGTGCTGATCCAGACCGGGATCGCGGAGAGCGTGATTCGCTCGGCGGCGGAGCTGGCGGGAGACCGCCCGCTCGTCACTGCGATCGTCATCAATCTGGTGACCGCGCTGCTGTTCACGTCCATGTACGGAGTCGGCGCGGCGATCGCGATCGGCGTGGTCGCGCTGCCGATCATGATGAGCCAGGGGATACCGGCGCGCGTCGCCGCGCCGGCGTTCACCATGGGCGTGGGCGCCGGAATGTACGTGAACCCCGCCTTGTTCGGCACCTTCAAGCTGCTGTTCCCCGGGCATCGAGTACGAAGCGCCCTGGCTCAAGTTCTGGATGATCGGCATGGGGGTCTACGTGCTGTGCGCCTGGCTGATGATCTACTTCAATCTGCGCGCGCTGGGCGTGCGCAAGATGGCCAGCGTGGATCTCGCGGCGGCGGGGCAGCCGCCGCGCAAGCGCACGCCGTACTACACCTACCTGGTGCCGCTCGTTCCCGGTCTTCATGATCATGGTGTTCAAGTGGGAGATCATCCCCACCTTTCTGCTGAGCATCGTGCTGGCGCTGGCGCTGACCTGGAAGGATCGCAGCTTTCAGGGACAGCTCAATTTGTTCAACAAGACGTTCTACGACGCGTTCCCGGATATCGCCACGATCGCCGCGCTGTGGACCATCTGCGGGATGATCATCGTGGCCGGCCAGATGCCGCAGATCTCGGGGGCGCTGCGCCCGATCTTCGCGCCCGATCCTCCCGCACAACAACGCGCAGGCGGCGATGTTCTTCGGCTTGCTCGGCGGGAATTCTGAGCATCTATCGCGGCCCGCTGGTGGTGGTCGGCACCGGCGCGGCGGTGCTGGCCATCATCCTGTCGAACCAGGAGATCCCGGTGCCTTACCTGTATGCGCTGTGGCTCGCGCCCACGGTCATGCAGGGCAGCGTCGACCCCACCAATTCCTGGACGCTGTGGACCATCGGCTACACCAAGGTGTCGCACGGGCAGTTCCTGAAGACAGCGCTGCCGTTCGGCTGTCTCATGGTGGCCATCAATTCGGCGATCTGCTACGCGCTGCTGGGTCAGAGTTGAGGGTCTCAGGATCGGCGGGATGAATCAGGGCAAGAGCTACCGCATCGGCATCGACGTCGGCGGGACCTTCACCAAGGCGGTGCTGATCGACAACGCGACGCTCGAGGTGGTGGAGCGCTACTCGGTGCTGACCACCCACAGCGACGCACGCGGAGTGGCGCGCGGCGTGATCGAAGTGTTCCGCAACGTGCTCGAGCGCTCTGGGGTGCAGCCGCGGGACGTCGTGTTCCTGGCACACAGCACTACCCAGGCGACCAACGCGCTGCTGGAAGGCGACGTGGCCACGGTGGGTGTTCTCGGGATGGCGAGCCGCGTGGAGGCGTTGCTGGCCAAGGGCCAGAGCAGCATCAAGGAGATCGAGCTGGCGCCGGGCCGGCGTCTGCGGCCTGCGCATCGCTTTCTGACCACCGACGCTCTGGACGAGCAGGCGGTGCGCCGGATGCTGGAGGAGCTTCGCTCCGAAGGCGTCGAGGTGGTGGTTGCGAGCAGTGCCTTCGGGGTAGACGACGGAAGCGGTGAAGAGCTGGTGATGCGCATCGCCGCCACTATGGGTCTACCCGCGACCGGCGGGCACGAGATCAGCAAGCTGTATGGGCTGACCACCCGAACTCGCACGGCGGTGATCAATGCCAGCATCCTGCCGAAGATGATCGCCACGGCCGACATGACCGAGGCCAGCGTGCGCGAGGCGGGCATCGAGGCACCTCTGATGATCATGCGTGGAGACGGCGGCGTAATGGACATCCGGGAGATGCGCCGCCGTCCAGCCGTGACGATGCTGTCTGGACCGGCTGCCAGCGTGGCCGGCGCGCTCATGTATCTCAAAGTCTCCGACGGCATCTACTTCGAAGTGGGCGGCACCAGCACCAACATCGGTGTCATCCGCAACGGCCGTCCGACGGTGAAGTACGCCCGGGTTGGCGGCCACGACACCTACGTCAACTCGCTCGACGTGCGCGTGATCGGCATCGCGGGCGGCAGCATGGTGCGCGTGCGCGGGAGCGAGATCGGTGATGTCGGTCCGCGCAGCGCGCACATCGCCGGCTTGCCTTATTCCGCGTTTGCCGATCCCGAGGATATTCAGGAGCCGCAGCTGGAGCTGTTCCGTCCCAAGGAAGGCGACCCCGACGATTACGTCGCCATCCGCACGCGCGGCGGCACCCGCTACGCCATCACCAACACCTGCGCGGCGAACTTGCTCGGTTATGCCAAGCCCGGGTGGCATGCGCACGGGAACGCGAATGCGGTGCGCCGCGCCATGGCACCGTTGGCGGAGCGGCTGGGCGTCACCGTGGAGGAGACGGCACGTCGCATCCTCGAGCAAGCTTCGCGGAAGGTGATCCCGGTCGTGGACAGCCTGCTCGCGGAGTACGCGCTGGACCGCGACCAGGCCTTGCTGGTGGGCGAGGGAGGCGGAGCCGCTGCGCTCATCCCGTTCGTCGCGCAGCGTATGGGGCTCGCCTTCCAGATTTCCCAGGACGCCGAGGTCATCTCCTCGATCGGCGTAGCGCTGGCGCTGGTCCGCGAGACGGTGGAGCGGGTCATCCCGAATCGCTACCCCGGAAGACCTGCAGCGGATCAAACGGGAGGCGTTCGACGCCGTCGTCAAGCTCGGCGCCGCGCCGGAAAACGTGGAGGTCATGATCGAAGTGGACCCGCAAGCGCAGCGCGTGCGCGCCACTGCGACCGGCGCATCCGAAATGCGCGCGCAGGATCTTCTGAAGGACGTGTCCGAAGAGCAGGCGCGTGTCATTGCCGCGGACTCGATGGGCCTGCCAGCCGACACGGTCAGATTGGTGGCAGCGACCGATCAGATGCGCGTGTTTCAGGGCGAGGTCGAGGAGCGCAGGCTGCGCTGGTTCAAGCGGCGCCGCACGCCCGTGCGCGCAGTCGACCGGGAAGGCGTGATCCGCGTCCAGCGCAGTCACGCTTTGGTGGTTGGCGCGAGCGCGGGCGACGGGCTGGATCAGTTGCGCCGCGTGTGGGAGCAGGTGACCATCTACAACGGCGATAGCGTGATCACGCCCGATGTATTCGTGATTGCGGGCCGCCGAGTCGTGGATCTGTCCGGCGTCACAGCGCTGGACCAGGCGCTGGCCATCGGCCGCAGCGAGCTGGACGGCCTCGCGCCGGAGACGCCGGTGGCGCTCATCAGCGTGGAGGGTGCGCGCGGGATATGAGACCGACGGCACAGTTGCGCGACGACGCGCTCAAGCGCTCGCCGCTGCTGACCGCACGAGCGCTAGGCGAGTCGCTTCTGGCCGAGGATGCAGTGTTCCAGCGCGTCCCGCCAGAAGCACGTTCCGCGCTGGTGGACGCAGCGCTCTCGGAGGGGCGTGTGTGCGCCGAGTCCGTCAGCCGCGATTGCGGCACGGACCCGTGGACCATCGCACACCGGCTCGCCGTTGCCATCGTCGAGAGCGACGCGGATGCAGGCTTCGGCAGCGTGGTCGTGTTCTCGGAATACACCCAGCGGCCGCCAACGATCACGCTGTACCGGAACGCCATTGCGCAGATGCAGGATCGTCTCGCAGCTTCGAGGCTGCGCGGGATGCTGAATGCAACAGACTGCAGGCCAGTGTTTCTCGCGCATGAGCTGTATCATCATCTCGCGCGAATCGCGCCGCAGCCTCCGCTCAGCCGCACCTATCGCGTGACACTGCTCGGGCTCGGGCGCTGGCGCTGGACCTCGGGCATCGCAAGCCTGGAAGAGATCGCCGCCGGGGCTTTCGCTCAGACCTTGCTGGGTTTGAAGTTCCACCCGCGGCTGCTCGAGTTTCTCTGGGCGCAGCAGGAGTCGGTTGGGCAAGAGGACGGAGGAGAGCAATGACGGACAACACGCGTCGGCAAGTGCTCAAGGCACTGGGCGCGGCAGCGGTCGCTGCGAGCGTGCCGCCAGTGGGAGCGCAGCAGACCCAGCTTGCATTTACTCCAGAGCCGGGTGCGAAGCTCAAGCTGATGCGCTGGCGCCGCTTCATCCAGGCGGACGAGGACCTGTGGAACTGCCAACACCAAGAAGTTCACGCAGGTCACGGGCGTGGAGGTGCAGATCAGCAACGAGGGGTTCGACGACGTCCGGCCCAAGCTGGCGCTGGCCGCCAACGTCGGCACCGGACCAGACGTCGCGCTCGGCTGGCTCGAAGATCCGCACTTCTTTCCCGACAAGCTGGTGGACGTGTCCGATCTGGCGGTCTACCTGGGCGGGAAGTATGGCGGCTGGTTCGATATCGCGCAGCGCTACGGCACGCTCGCGTCGGGCGCCGGGAAGGGCCGCTGGATCGGGCTGCCGCTCGGCTGTGGCGGGGCGCTGCTCAACTATCGCGTGTCATGGATGCGCGAGGCAGGCTTCGATCGCTTCCCGACCGATCTGCCCGGGTTCCTCAAGCTGTGCCAGAAGATGTCCAAGAACGGGCATCCGCCCGGCTTCGCGATCAGCCACGCCACCGGCGACGGCGAGACTTGGCTGCACTCGCTGCTGTGGGCGCACGGGGGCAAGATGGTGGACGAGAAGAACAACGTCGTCATCAACAGCCCCGAGACCGTCGCCGCCATCGAGTACGTGCAGGAGCTCTACAAGACCTTCATCGACGGCGTGCTGGCCTGGACCGGCGTCAGCAACAACAACGCGTTCCTCGAAGAGAAGATCAGCCTCACCTCGAATGGCGTGTCGATCTATTACGTCGCGAAGAACTCGAAGGATCCGCGCCAGCAGGCGATTGCTGCAGACATGGACCACGCGATCCACCCGCTTGGACCGGTGGGCCACTCCATGGAGCTGCATCTGCTGTCGCAGGCCATGATCTTTCAGTACACGAAGTATCCGAACGCGGCCAAGGAATACCTGCGCTTCATGTGGGAACGCGAGCAGTACCAGCCCTGGCAGGACGCCGCCTGGGGCTACATGAGTCCCACGCTCAAGGCCTACACGCAGACGCCGCTATGGTCCTCCGATCCCAAGCTGGTGCCGTTCCGAGACGTGGCGAAGCGCATGGTGTGGAGCGGCTACGCCGGTGAGGTCGGCTACGCGTCGGCCGGAGTGCTCGCCGATTGGATCGTGACCGACATGTTCGCGCAGGCGGTGAGCGGGCAGAAGTCGGCCAAGGAGGCTGCCGCAGAAGCCGAGCGGCGGGCCAAGCGGCATTACCGAGCCTGAGGAGCTACGCCCCTTCAACTTACTGCTCGAATGACCGGTTTAGCGGTGGGGTAGAACCGGCGCAAACGGGTCAGCTCCGTTAGTCACTTGGCCTACGCAGCCAGTATGGACACAAGAAAGGCGACATCCGGTCCCTGGCGCAGTCGCTACCGCGCAAACTCCTTTCCCAGGAGATAGGCTCGCTCTAGGTAGCCTTGCAGAGTCTTTTCGTCGGCCATGTTGACGGCGTAGAAGTACACATGCTCGACCGCTCGAATCCCCGGGTAGTGAAGAGCGAACTCATCAATTAGTCTCTCCATCGCTTCGCGCAGTCCGGATTGATAAGCCTCCTCGTTGAAGATCGTTGTGTTGATGATCAAAGCCTTGTCATGCTTGAGAAGCGGGAGTCGGCCTCGTATATCGCCTCGCCAGCCTGCCGACGTCAATGAGAATGCAAACCCAAGAGTAAATACCCGCTCGATCCACCCCTTGAGAATGGCTGGAAATCCGACGAACCAAACGGGGGATATGAACGCCAGAGCATCTGCTTTTGCTACCTTCTCCTGCTGCTCCCGCACGTCTTTTGGTCCTCTTTTCCTCAGCAGCGTTACGACCTCCAAGGGACTCTTGTTGCGAAACATGCTCCACGCGACAAATCGCTGGAGCAAGCCAGCATTGGCCGACAATACTCGTTCCTTCACCACCTTTTCGACTACATCGGGTGCGTTTTCATCGGGAAGCCAGTTGGGCAAATCCCGGGTCCTCAGAACGGGATCAAATCTCGTTGCGTAGAGGTCGATCACTTCATTGGTGTGCCCAGCGTCCTCAAGTCCTTTCGTAAACTGCTCCAGCACGGCGTGACAGAATGACTTAGGGTCGGGATGAGCATACACAGTCAGAATTTTCATCGGACTCTCCGCGCGCCGGATCGCTATGAGACGATGAACAGCCGTGCAGCTGTGAGTATGCAAGCGCTGTAACGCGCGAGACTTGATCAAAGTCAAGCAGTGTGGATTGTCCGCGTATCAGCCACCGTCCGACGCCGATCAACTTCCGCTCACAGGAGCGTTGCTCCAGCGCGCTCAACGATGAGGCTACTCGCGGTGCGCAATGGTCCCTACCGCGATCCTCGACCCATACCGACCATTCGGCTCTGTGGAGAGGCATCGCCTGCACTAACGGCTAGTTGTCTGCACCTCAATCAAACTATTGGCCCTGGCGGTGAGGATGTTATGCAGGCTGGAGATATTGCACCTGAGAAGTCCTTGATCCAAGTCAAGTTCCCGCTCTGGGACCCGCGTAGCCTGGCGTTGGTAGAAATGGAGATCGTTTCATGTCCGAGACCGCTGTTGATTTCCAACGAATCCATGACAGCTACCGGTCAAGGATCCTCCGTTACCTTACCCGCCTCGTAGGAGAGCACGAGGCCGAGGACCTCGCTCAAAACGTCTTTGTGAAGGTGAGCGAAGGGCTCAAGAACCTTTCGCGGAGAAGCCTCGCTATCCACTTGGATCTATCGAATCGCCACCAACGTCGCGCTCGATAGACTGCGCAGCCGGGCGCCTGAGCAGGGTGCGGTGGTCGCGTGGAACGATACATCGACCTCCGAAAGCAGCGTCAACGAGGAAGAACGTGAGCTGTTACCTGACCAAGCAGCTCCTTCGGTAGAGACCGAGGTTATCCGTCTAGAGATGAACGATTGCATCAAGCAGTTCATCGACGAACTCCCCGACAACTATCGAAGCGTGATCGTCCTGAGCGACATCGAGGGATTCAGGAACAAGGAGATCGCCGACATTCTGCGCGTGAGCCTCGACACGGTGAAGATCCGACTGCACCGCGCGCGACAGGAACTGAAAAGGAAGTTCGAAACTGGATGTGAGTTCTATCGGGATGAGCGAAACGAATTAGCCTGCGACCGCACGTCCAATCTGGACCCTTCGGCGACGTAGCTCGCCTGTATCCTTTTTCCGTCCCAACTCGTCTAAAGGGTAGAAAGGAGGCAACCCACTGCCGCGGGCTTCGGATGCGACGGATGACTCGGCCCTTCTTGACGAACGTACGTTTCTCCGAAAGGAGTTGCCATGGACCCAACTTCGGGAGCTCAGTTCTCTATGTTCTGGATATTCCCCCTTCTCTGCTTGATCTTTATGGTGGCCATGATGTTCATGATGTTTAGACGCGGGGGTGGCGGCTGCATGCCTTTCGGCCGCGGTGCGGGACCTCGAACTGGTAACGGGCGCGAAACACCAGGCCAGATTGTCGACCGCCGCTACGCAAGCGGGCAGATCACGAAGGAGCAATACGAGGCGATGCGGCGTGACTTGAACGAATGAAATCGCTCGGCTTGAATAGGTGGATCCGCTGAATTCTCTTCAACGCCTTTAGGGCTGGTGCCAGTCCAAGCGGCATGAACGAGTTGTGAGCGATCCGAGCTGAAGGACTCAACTATGGAAGACTATCCGATCAGCCGCTACCCGGTACCGCGCGTTGACGAGTCGCCCGCCGATATTCGCGACCGAATTGTCGCCGTGCAGGAAAAGCTCGGCTTTATTCCCAATGTGTTCTTGACCCTGGCACATCGCCCGGACGAATTCCGCGCCTTCTGCGCCTACTTCGACGCACTCATGTTGAAAGAGAGCGGGTTAAGCAAGATAGAGCGAGAGATGATCGTTGTGGCAACGACGGCTGTAAACCATTGCATCTACTGTGTCGAACCATCGAGAAAGAACCTCTGATCCATTGATAGGAGAGATGAGATGACTGAGACGACACAAAAGAACGGCAGTCGTGCGATGCCTGGGTGCTGCTGCGGACCGTCCGGCTGCGTGTCTGAATCGGCACGCGATATTCTGGACCGTCGCTACGCAAGCGGTGAGATCACCAAGGAACAGTACGAGCAGATGCGGCGCGATCTGGAAGGAACGAAGGAGCCTGCGTGAGCAGAATACGGTCCTTGATGACAGCGCGGCGCTAAAAGGGGCTGAAGGAGTCGCGACCGCTTTGGACATCACCCAATCTGATCCGCCGCCGCTGGGACCACGGCTGATATTACTGTTGGCGAAAGGAGTCCGAGATGGATTGCTCGCAATGGGCACAATGGTGGGGACCGCACTTCTCCTTCTTCTGGATCATCCCGCTCATCTTCATGATCCTGATGTTCGTCTTCGTGGTCTTTCTGTTTCGCCACGCTGGAGACTGGCGTGGCGGGGGTTGGCATGGTCACGGTTGGGGGCCGTCCGGCTGGCACGGCCCCGGCCCAGCCTCACAGTCGTGGGGTCAGGAAACGCCGCGCCAGATTCTTGATCGGCGCTACGCAAGCGGCGAGATCACCAAAGAGCAGTACGCCCAAATGAAACAGGACATCGAGACCGAAGGCCACGGCTGACACACGAGACGCGTACAAGGAATACCCCGATGACAGCCAGACGGCTCCTCTCATTTGTCTTACTCGTAACCGTGGGGGTCACCGCCGGCCACGGCTTGGCGCAGCAATCGCAACAGGAGCGGTCTACGCAGCTCACGACTAGCGTGCCGGGCGGGCCGCCTTTCTGGGCTGGCTCTGGGCAATTGTGGTTCGGAGTTCATCCCGCAGGGCACGAGCTGACCGTCGATGAGGCGCGCAGCGGCCTCGAGCGTTGGATCGCTCAAAACGGCAATCCCCGATTGAAGTTGGGCAACGTCGGTGAGAAAGACGACCGTACCATTACGGCGGAGATCGTCACCGTGGACAACTCGCTCGTGCAGAAGCTCGATATCGACCGCCGCACCGGCACGGTGTGGCAGATGCAGCGGCCCGACGGCTGGGGTATGTGGCAGCACATGGGACCAGCCCACGGGATGGGCTGGTGGGGCCGAACAGACGGCTGGCAAGGATGGGCCGCGTTTCACCTCATCGGCATGTTTCTCTTCTTGACCTTCCTGGTGGTCATCGCGGCTCTCATCGCGACGACCTTCAGGGGCAGGAATGCCGGTCGAGGGTGGTGGAGGGAAGGTCCTTACGCGCCATCATCGCTATACCAGATCAAGACGCGCTACGCGCACGGCGAGATCAGTCGAGACGAGTACCTGCGTCAGAAAGGCGAGCTGTCGAAGTGAGCGCGGCTGACACGCGCAGAAAGCTGGATCAGGTTACTTGGGCCCACGCCAAAGACGTTAGTGCGTAATCGCTCGCCCCGTACGTTCCCTAAACAGCCAGATCGGAAACGAATGTCCGGTCTTGGCTCGTATCCAGCCGCTCAAGAGGCTAGCCGGCCACTAAAGTCGAACCAAAGACGTGCCCACATTTATCGTTTCAGGGCAGAATCTGTTTACGTTCAAAAACGAAATACCCGTGATCAGGATATGAGCAGTCTTACGTTTTCGTTCGCCACTCTTTCGGATGCAACCGTCGTGCAGCGGCTCTTATTGAACTGCGGCCTGCCTAACGAGGACGTCCATGAACACCTTGACCACTTCATAGTTGCGAAGGATGGAGCTGAATTGACGGGAGTGATCGGGCTACAGCTTTTGGGTCGGACCGCGCTGCTGCGCTCGCTGGCGGTTGATAGCCGGTACCGCAATCGGGGCGTTGGCAAGGCGCTTTACGCGAGGCTGCTGGGTTATGCCCATCTCCGGGGGATCACCAAGTTGTACTTGTTGACGCTTAGCGCGCAGGAATATTTTTCCAAGCTTGGGTTCGAGAGGGTCGATCGCGCTGATGTGCCGCCAGAAATAGGCACGACGGCAGAATTTCGCGACCTCTGCCCAAGCACCGCCGTATGCCTCGCCAAAGACATACAGAACGAGGCTCGCTATTTTCCGAAAGAGGTACTGCGCCTACGACCGGATATCCCGGGGGCCCGAATGTGGGGCGTCGCGTTGGAACAGACCATGTTGACTTATTTCGAGGTCGACCCACACAGTCGATTCGAACGACACAGTCACGAAAGCGAACAGATTACGATGGTCTTGAAAGGCGAGCTATTTTTCGAGATGGATGAGGGAGTCGTTCGAGTCAATGAGGGCGAAGTGATCGCGATCCCCTCGAATGTGCCTCACGCCGTGTTCACGAAAGAGCTCTCGGTTGAAGCGGTTGACGCGTGGTCGCCCCTGATGGAAAAGTACGACGAGGATCAGGTGTGATACCACGCTTGAATCAGCCCGAACAAAGGGAGTGTGTCATGCGGTGCCGGACGACGTGAAAAACAGTCCGTCAGCCGGCTTCGCCGACCGGAGAATGAATTGTGCGAGCCCCGGATAATCACCGAGCGCGAATGTCGGCAAGGCAATGTCGAGCTTCGCGTCGGTCGCGATCGCCACGATGTTTGGATCGGTGGGGTAGAGCGGCGGTGAGTTGTTAGCGAGCCGCCAGACTTCTAGTTTGGGGATTGGCTGCCGCTTGAACCCTTCAACAAGCACCAAATCGCAAGGAGAAAGGTGCCCGAGCTGCTCGGGCAGCTCAGGCTCAGGCGCACCTCCCAGCTCATGCATCAATACCCACCGCATGTCGGACGTCAGCAAAACCTCCCTGGCACCCGCCTGACGTTGGCGCCATGAGTCTTTGCCGGGTCTGTCGACGTCGAAGTCGTGATGCGTGTGCTTGATCACCGAGACCGACAGGCCCATCGCCGAGAACAAAGGGATCACGTTCTCGATCACCGTGGTCTTGCCGCTGCCGGAGGGTCCCGCGAAGCCGAAGACTTTCATATGCGCTCTGCCGAGCACTGCTGCGGCCCGAGCCGCGATTGGCCGCGCCGCGCCGGGACTGCCGTATGGCCCGAGCCGCGGACGCACACGTCACCCTCAGGCTGAGGCCGACTCACCGCCGGGCGGGCGCTCGTACCAGCGCTGCGTGCCGTTGACTATCGCGACCACCGACAGCATCACCGGCACTTCGATCAGTACGCCCACGACAGTGGCGAGCGCCGCGCCGGATTCGAAGCCGAATAGGCTGATGGCCGTGGCCACCGCCAGCTCGAAGAAGTTGCTGGCAGCGATCAGCGCGGAAGGTCCCGCCACACGGTGCGCGACGCCGAGGCGGCGGTTGAGCCAGTAGGCGAGCGACGAGTTGAAGTAGACCTGAATCGTGATGGGCACCGCCAGCATCAGGATGACCAGCGGCTGCGCCAGTATCTGGCTGCCTTGCAATGCAAACAGCAGCACGATCGTCGCCAGCAGCGCAACGATCGAGGCCGGCTGCATGTGCGCGAGCGCACGTTCCAGCGCCCCAGGACTCCGCCCCAGCAGGATCTTGCGCAGGACTTGTGCGGCGACCACCGGGACCAGGATGTAGAACACCACGGATGTGAGCAGCGTGTCCCAGGGCACCGTGATCGAGGACAGTCCGAGCAGCAGTCCCACGACTGGCGCGAAAGCGATGATCATGATCGCGTCGTTGAGTGCGACCTGGCTCAGCGTGAAATAGGGGTCGCCGCGCGACAGCTGGCTCCATACGAACACCATGGCTGTGCAAGGCGCCGCGGCGAGCAGAATCAACCCGGCCACGTAACTGTCCAGCTGGTCCGCCGGCAGCCAGGATGCAAATACGTGGCGCACGAAGACCCAGGCGAGCAACGCCATAGAGAATGGCTTGACCAACCAGTTCACGCCGACGGTGACCGCGATTCCCCGCCAATGGCGGCCGACTTGGTGCAATGCGCCGAAGTCGATCTTGACGAGCATCGGGACGATCATGACCCAGATCAGCAAGCCGACCGGGATATTCACGCGTGCGATCTGCATCTGGCCCAGCGCTTGAAACGGCGCAGGGAGAGCCCAACCGAGCGCTATGCCCGTGATCATGCATAGCAGGACCCATATTGTGAGCCAGCGCTCGAACCGGCCCAGCGCGGGCTTGCCGGCCGATAGCGCGGCGGATGCGACGCCGTCCATCCTCTATTGCCCCTTTTCGCGCAATTTGCCGATGTCGTCGAGCCGACGCTGGAGGCTCAACCGGTCGAGCTTGCTTATCGGCAGGCTGGTGAAGATGGACAGTCGGTTCCGCAGGCGGTTATAGGCAGTGAAGAAGGCCTTGCGCTTTTCTTCCTCCGAGCCCTCCGCCGCGGCCGGATCCTCGATTCCCCAGTGCGCGTTCATCGGCTGGCCGGGCCAGATCGGGCAGACTTCCCCGGCAGCCTGGTCGCACACCGTAATCACGAAATCCATGACGGGGGCCCCCGACTGGGAGAATTCCTCCCAGCCCTTGCTGCGCAAGTCCTCGGTGGGCAGCCGGTTCTTTTGCAGCAGCTCGACGGCGAGCGGATTGACGGCTCCCTTGGGATGGCTTCCCGCGCTGATACGCCTTGAACCGCCCCTGGCCCATGCTGTTGAGCATGACTTCGGCCATGATGCTGCGCGCACTGTTCCCGGTGCAGAGGAACAGAACGTTCAACGTCCGGTTCTCCATAGCGACAGTCTCCGCGCGTGGGCTCAGCCGCAGCAGCGGCGATCGGCCGCGACCTCGACGGGAATGCGGGAGGGCTTGGTCGCGGGCGTGCAGCAAGCCGTCGCTTCGTGTGCGGCAGGGGCGCTGCGATTGTCCTCTCCGAATACCGGCACCGAATCGAGGGTGTGGAAGGTCTCCCACGCGATGCCCTGCGGGTCGGTGACCCAATACTTGTTCGAGTTCGCGTAGCAGCAGGCTGCACCGGTCTGGTCCAGCGCTGCGATCTCCGCCTGCCCGACCTGCTCGCGCAACGCGAGCCAGCTCTTCGTCCGAGTCGACTTGGACGCCGAGATGGTCGAGGCCTGCCTTGGCGCCTCGTTTGGACAGGCAAAGTTAATGCGCGGATCGTCCAGCATCCACTTGGCGTAGTCGCTCTTTAGTACGCTGGGTGGGGTACCGAATACCGTAGAGTAGAAGCGGATGTTAGCGTCCAGGTCGTCAACGGACACATGCACGTGAAAGCGTTTCATGGGCGGCTCCTTGCGGGTTTGCGTTTGGGTTCGGGCGGGCAGCAGCGGCCGAGCGCGGTCTCGACCACCGTGAGGCACTCCTGCGGCATGCCCTGACAACAGTTCTGCGTGAGAAACGTCATGAGCGCCGCCATGCGCTCGAAGTCGACGCTGTAGTAGATGAAACGCCCCTCCTGGCGCGAGGACACCAGGCTGGCGTGGGCGAGTTCCTTGAGATGGAACGAGAGCGTCGCAGCGGGGACGTCGAGCGCCTCGCCGATGCGGCCGGCCGCGACGCCTTCCGGTCCCGCCTGCACCAGCAGGCGGAAGATCGAAAGGCGCGTCTCCTGCGCCAGCGCGCTGAGCGCCGTTACTGCCTCTGCCGATTCCATGTTTCCATAATTATAGAAATATAGGCTGTTGTCAAGGTCGGGATTGGCAGCACGGCCCGAGGGGTGGTGGACAGTACCGAGGCCCGGGATAACGCTCCCATCGCGCTGAGCGGATCCTCGCCGTAAGCTCGCCCTCGGCCTCGCTCGGATGCGGCTGAACGTTATCCAGGCGAAAAGACGCCACCCGCTGGTGCGGGTGGCGTCATTCAGCAGGACGAACGCTCGTCACGCCTTGTACTGGCGCTCCTTCCAGGTGACGGTTTTCTTGAACGCCTCGACTGTCCCGACACGACGTACATCGGCCCACGTGCCCTTGTAGTAAGGGATGATGTTGCGGTCGGTCCAGTCGGTGACCACGTCGCCGACCACGCCGTTGAAGTAGCCGAACTGCATGAAGGTCTGGCCCGGCTTGGCGTGTGGCTCCAGAAGAGCCATCGCATAGGTCGAGCCGAAGTCGTTGTACACCTCGACAACATCGCCCGAGCCGATACCCAGCGAGCTGGCGTCGCCCGGATTGATCTCCAGGAACGCCATCGGCCAGCGCTCCCTGACGAAGGCGTTGTACTTGTCGTGGTAGCCGGTCTGCCACACCTCGTTCACGCGGCCGTTGTTGATCCAGAACTTGTACTTCGCCTTCTGGTCGGCCACCGTCTTGGGCAGTCCCGGCCAGGGCGAAGGCTTGAACTCGGCCTTGCCGTCCGCGGTGCTGAACTTGCCATCCATGTACAGCATCTCGGTGCCGATCAGCTTGCCGCTCTTGTACTCCTTGATCGGCAACTGCACGCCGTTGTTTCCCGCTGCGCGCAGCCGCTCGTAGGTCGCGAGGTTGCCGGTATCGCCGCCCTGGCTGTCGATGGGCCCGACTCCGGGTTGGCCGGCGCGGCGGAAGCCGTCGTTGAACGCGTCCTCCTCGGTCTTCCACTCGAAGCCCGAGAAGCGCTTGACCATGTCCGCGTTGCCGTCCTTCTGGTACATCGCCTTGATGGTGTTGGCGATGGCGGCGGCGATCAGGCAATCGGGCTTGGCTTCGCCCGGCGGGTCCATGAACTTCTCCGACAGGCGCAGTCGGCGCTCGCCGTTCATGGAGGTGAGGTTCGATCTCGCCAGGATGCGCGGCGGGCAGCAGCAGGTGCGCTGCCTCGACCAGCTTGGTCGGGTACAGGTCGATGCTGGCGACGAACAGCCCGCCGTTGCTGCAGGCGTCGTAGATGACGTTCACCAACTCCTCGGGCGAAGCGCCGCGGGCCTTGCTCATGGCGCTCTTGACGATCTGGCTGCGCTCGAGCACCACTTCACGAAGCTGCTGGGCGTTGTTGCTGGTCTGGAAGTTGTTGCACGCCCACCAGGTCATCATCTTGCCCTTGCCGTGGATGATCTCCTGGTCCACGTAGATCTTGTGGTCGCCGGGATAGGGCGGACGAGTGTAGCCCTCCTGGTGGCCGCCCATGCGCACGACGCCCGTGCCGCGCCGGCCCACGTTGTGGGTGGCGAGCACCAGGTCCACCAGCGCCGACTGGATCAGGTAGTTGTCGTTGCCCCAGATGATGCCCTTCTCGTAGGTGTGGCAGGAGCGCGGACGCTGCCCGCCGGCCTTGGGCTTGTACGCCCACTCCGCCGCCGTGCGCAGCTTGTCGACCGATACGCCGGTGATGCTGGCTCGCTTCCTCCAGGCTCAGGCGGTTGGCTTGCACTGCCGCGTCGAAGCCCTTGGTGTACTTGGCGATGAAGTCGCGGTCGATCCAGCCCTGTTGCACCACATAGGTGAAGCAGGCCGTTGAACAGCGCGATGTCGGTGCCGGGCTGGATGTCCAGGTGCAGCACCCGGCCGGGCGCGATCTGCTCGGCGATGGCGATGGAGGGTGTGCGGCGCGGGTCGACGAAGATGGCCTTTGCCCGGCCCGACCGCTTCGCCCGGGAACCACTTCTTCTTCTTGTCCACTGTGGCGCCCTGCAGGTTGGGCACCCAGTGGGCGAGGAAGTAGTTGGTCTGGGTCTCGTAGGGGTTGCCGCCGATGGACCAGATCACGTCTGCGACCTCGGCATCCTCGTAGCTGTTGTTCAGCTCGCCGATACCCATCTCGCGCGTGGCGTGGCACTCGGAGTTGTAGGCCGGGCGATTGTGGATGCGCACCACGGGGGTCTGGATGGCGCTGAACATCAGCTTGCCGGTGCCCCAGGTGTTCTCGAAGCCGCCGCCGGCACCGCCGTGGTCGAAGCGGAGAACATGATGTCGCTCGGGCCGTCCTGGTCCAGGATCTTCTTGATCAGACCACCGTAGACGGCGAGCGCCTGATCCCAGCCCGTGTCCAGCCATTGGTCGCGCAGCATAAAGCCGCGGATAGTGCAGCCGCTCCTTGCCGACACCGCGAGTCGGTATACATCACCGAGGCCATCTTGCCGCCGCGGGTGGAGGACAGTCCCTGATTCACCGAGCAGCCCTTGTCCGGCACGATCATGATGTTGTACTGCTTGCCATCGTTGTCCGTGATCTGAGTTGGTCATGGCGGGTGTCATGATCACCGCCATGGCCGGCAGCTGCTTGCGGAAATCCAGCCCGAGCGCGTTTGCGTCTGGCGCGCGACCGCCCTCGGTGTTGGAGTCCCATTTGTACACGTGATAGCCGCAGCCCACGATGCAGAAGTGACAGGTCATGTTGGTCTTCTGCGCGTTGACCGGCGGCAGCGCGATGCGGTCCTTGTATGTGGCCATGGTCGCCTCCCTCAGAGGATGTTGGACTGGCGGCCGTAGATCAGGCCGTTCACACCTACCGCGGCGACGGAGCCGTCCTTCGCGTTGTAGCGCAGCTCGATCTGGGGCAGGTTCTCGGTGGCCTGGCCGCAGATCATCTGGCCGCCGCAGCTCGGCGTCGAACATGCTGAAGTGACATGGGCACTTGAAGGTGCGCTCGGCCGCGTCGTAGCTGACGGGGCAGCCCATGTGCGTGCACAGCATGCTGTAGGCGACGATGTCGCCGTCCGGACCCACGCCGCCAGGGACTCTCTTGCCCAGCTTCACGAGCGTGCAGGGCGACGATGCATCCGGATAGCTGAAAGACTGAGGCGCGTTCACCTGCAAGGCTGATGCCTTGCGCGAGCGCCTTGCTCGGATAGGGCAGCGTGACGCGTCCGCTCGTTGTGGCGGCTTCGGCGGTGCCGGGTACTGCGGCGACGCTCGCAGTGGCCGCCACCGCGCCGCTGACTTTCAGGAACTGCCTTCGAGTGACTTCGAAGCTCATGACCGTCTCCTTGTTCTGTACGTTATTACGCGCGGAACGTATCGCGCGTCGGTTTGATTACGCAATGGCCATTCCAGCTGATTCTTCTGCTAGAGCGACAAGCGAATCAGGCACTTGGCCTGAATCGTTTGCAACAGGGTTACAAGCTAGTAACTTCCCGCCGATAGAGCCGCAACTGACGTTACCGTTCGGTAACTGCGATTCGGGGCTATTGGCAGGGGCCGCGAACGCGTTACCATAGCTAGAGCAGAGAAGGGCGCGTTCAAGCGCCACGACAACACACTCGAAGGAGGAGGCGATGACTGCGCTGCCGGATACCGTGCGGCGTGCGTCGTTCTCACGCTGGTCTCTGCTCCCCGCGGCACGCGGTCGTGTCCGACAGCGAGGACGAGCACGCCGGTTGTCGCGCGAAGCTGCTGCGCTAGTGATGGCCTGCGCAGCGATGTTCGCGCTTCTACTCTGGGCGCGCGATCCCGCTCGCTGCCGACGACGTTCCTTCGCGGCCCATCCGATTCGGCACCACCGCAGTGATCCTGGAGGACCAGGTTGCGATCCTGCGCTCCTGGAAGGGCTACCTGGAGGAGCGCCTCGGGCGGCCGGTGCGCTTTGTTCATCGCGGCAGCTATCAGGAGATCACCGAGCTGCTGTCTAAGGACCAGCTCGACTTCGCCTGGGTCTGTGGTTACCCATACGTGCGCAATCGGTCCTTCATGCGGCTGCTCGCTATCCCCCTCTACCAGGGGCGGCCGCTGTATCAGTCCTACCTGATCGTCCCTAAATCGGACACGACGACGCGATCATTCCGCGACCTGAAGGGAAAGATCTTCGCGTATTCCGATCCCAACTCGAACTCCGGCTTCCTCGTGCCTCAATACGAGCTGGTGCGCTTGGGGGAGAACCCGACGGTCTTTTTCCAGAAGAGCTTCTTCACCTGGGCTCACAGCAAAGTCGTCAACGCTGTGGCAGCAGGGCTCGCGAATGGCGGCGCCGTGGACGGTTATGTGTGGGAGACGCTGCAGCAGACGCACCCCGAACTCACGGCCCAGACGCGCGTGGTGCGAAAGTCCGCTCTGTACGGTTTTCCACCGCTGGTGGCCCGGGCCAGCATGGGGGAGAAAGACTTCCACGCTATGCAGGACGTGCTCGCTGGACATGAGTCAGGACGTGCAGGGGCGCCAGCTCCTAGCTCGGCTCAATCTGGACGGCTTCGCGCCGGACGATCCGCACGTGTTCGACGGCATCGCCGAGATCCTCGCCTACGTCCAGGCGCGGCAGCCGGGCTTGGTGGGCTCGGGCGTCGCCGCCAACGCGAGCCGTGCGCCGAAGTCGGAGGCCAACTGACATGGGCGCGCCGGATCCGGGTGTGACCTTATCCCGGGACAAGCCACCGAGCGGCGACACGCTCGGGAGCACTAGAGGCGTACCCGCTGACGCCCGGTCGCAACGTAGCCCTGCCGCAGCTGCGCTTGCCCTTTCGCAATCTCAGCTATCGCTACAAGATCCCACTCAGCGTGAGCTTCGTCATCCTGGTGACGGCGTTGGTGATCTCCACGGCGCTGGCGCTGCAGGCCTATCATGACGTGCGCCGCGAGATGGTTGCGGGCGCGGAAAGCCTGGGAAAGACGCTCGCCCGCACGCTCGCACCGATCATGCTGCGCGACGAGATGTGGTCGGCCTACGAAATGATCGTCACGCCCTTCGAGGGCGAACCGGCTCAGGACTCGCGCGGCAAGGTCACCGTGGTGCTGAACAGCGAGAATCAGATCTACGTGTCTTCCCATCCCTTCCGTGTTCCCGACACTGCAACCGCTCACCGCAGCTGGTGCTGAGTACGCTGGGTTGGCCGCCCGGCTGGCGAGCGCTTCCCCAACGGCGCCCACCGTGCTCGAAGGCGTGGTTCCCGGGCACTTGGTGGTGGCGGTGCCGATCTTGTCAGACGACTTGACGTTGCTCGGCCGTGTGCTGGTGCTGTACTCAGAGTCGCTGCTCCTGCAGCGCATCGAGGCAACCTTGCTGCAGGTCTTGGTCTCGACCCTGGCCGTGCTGGCAGTGCTGCTGCCGATCGGCTGGTTCGCGGGTAACCGCATCGTGGAGCCGCTGGTGCGGCTGGCGGCTGTATTCGGCAAGGCGGGCAGGGAGCCCTCGCCGCGCGTCGCGCAGGACCTGTATACCGGAGGCGATGAGATCGGCCGGCTTGGCCGCCAGTTCCAGGCCATGCTGCACGAACTGGAGCAGAAGCAGGCCCTGGAGAGGCAGATGATCGCTGCCAGTCGGCTGGCTTCCATCGGGCGGCTGACCGCCGGCATCGCGCACGAGATCAACAATCCGCTGGGCGGCATGCTTAACGCCATCAATACCTGCAGGCGGCACGGCGATGCCGACCCCGTGACCGCGCGTACCATCTCCCTGGTCGAGCGCGGCCTGGTGCAGATCAAGGAGACGATCGCCGCACTGCTGGTGGAGGCAAGGATCGAAAGCCGTGCGTTGACGCGCGACGACCTCGAAGACGTGCACACGCTGGTGGTCCCCGAGGCGGCGAAAAAGCACCTGGTGGTGCGCTGGAACAACGACGTCGAAGGATCAGTGCCGCTGCCGTCGACTCAGTTGCGCCAGGTTCTGATCAATCTGCTGCTCAATGCCGTCCAGGCCGCCGCGCACAGTGGCTACGTGGCCTGCAGCGTTCGCGCCGAGGCCGAGCATCTGTTGATCGACGTTGCCAACGATGGCAAACCTCTTGAGCCCGGCGCAGCTCGAACATCTGTTCGAGCCATTTAGCAGCGAGGCCGGCACGGGGCTGGGGCTGTGGATCGTCTATCAGATCACCCAGCAGCTGCGAGGCGAGATCCGAGTGACCAACGGCCCACCTCTGACGCGCTTCGAAGTGCGAATTCCGCTGGAGACGCCAGCGTGAGCGGCACCCCGCGACTGTGCCTGATCGAGGACGACGTCATCATGGGCGAGTCGCTGTGCGACCGTTTTGCGCTGGAAGGCTTCACCTTCGACTGGCACCGCGACGGGCGCAGCGCGCTGCGCAGCATCGGCCGCGAGTCCTACGCCGCCATCATCAGCGACGTGCGGCTGCCGGACGTGGACGGCGAGGAGCTGCTGCGCACCCTGCTCGCGCGCGGCGTACGGCTGCCGCCATTCCTCTTCATCACCGCCTATGCCTCGGTGGCAGCGCGCCGTGGAGGCGCTCAAGCTGGGGGCCACGGACTACATCACCAAGCCGTTCGACATCGAAGCAGCTGATCGACAAGACGCGTCACCTGATTGCCACGCAAGGCGTGCCGGCGGCGAGGTCGGCGGCACGAGCCGGTGCTGGGCGTGTCGCCGGTCATGCGCCGGATCGAGGAGTTGTTGCCGCGGCTGGCCAGCCACCGCGAAACCGTGCTCATCACTGGCGAGTCGGGTGTGGGCAAGGAGCGGGTGGCCCAGCTGCTGCACGGTCTGCAGCCGACACTCGGCAGAGGGCCGTTCGTGGCCGTCAACTGCGCGTCGTTGACCGAGACCCTGCTCGAGTCGGAGCTGTTCGGTCACGAGCGGGGAGCGTTCACGGGCGCGGCCCGCTCCCGGCGCGGCGTGTTCGAGCAGGCCGAAGGCGGAACTTTGTTCCTGGACGAGATCGGCGACATGTCGCCGTCTCATGCAGGGCAAGCTGCTGCGCGCGATGCAGGAGCGGCAGATCACGCGCGTGGGCGGGGAGCGCGCGATCGCGGTGAACCTGCGCCTGATCTGCGCGACCAACAAGGATCTGCGCCAGCTGGTGCGAGCAGGGCAGGTTCCGCGAGGACCTGTACTACCGCATCAACGTGATTCAGCTGCGCATTCCGCCGCTTGCGCGAGCGCCAGGAGGACGTCGTTGTGGCTGGCGCGCCGGTTCCTGGACCACTGCGCCGGCTCGACAGGACGCCCGTGCAGGATGAGCCCGCAAGCGGAGTCTGCTTTGCTGCGCCACAGTTGGCCGGGGAACGTGCGGGAGCTGAAGCATGCGGTCGAGCGCGCGTGCATCCTAGCCCGTGGTCCTCTCATCCAGCCCTGGGATCTGTTCCAGACCGACGGCGTACAGGACCAGGCGGATGGCCCTACCCCGGATACAACGCTCGCAGCTTATCTGCGCGATTGCGAGCGCGAGTTCATCGTCCGGGTGCTCGAAGAGCACCAGTGGCGCGTGACCGAGAGCGCCGACGGCCTGGGCATCAGCCGCAAGAATCTGTGGGAAAAGATGCGCAAGCTCGGCATTTCCGGCAAGTCAGAGCAGTGACACGCGCGCGCTCGAACGCTTGCAGCACGGTGGTTCTGTGATCAATTGCTCCGCCATGCCGGCGTTCCTCACGAACATGTCGATAGAGATCTGCCTCAGAACTTCCCGAACTTCAGATACGCCTGCTGCGGGTCCATCCCCGCCAGGATCGCGGTGCGCACCGCGTTCTCGGTCTGCAGGACCTGTTCGGTCTTCGCGGTCACCTGTTCCGCTATTGCGCCCGGGATGATTACCACCCCGTCGCGGTCGGCCAGGAGGAAATCGCCCGCGCTGATCGTGACCTCGCCGATGGTGATGGGCTCTCCGAACCGGTCGGGGACCCAGCGGCCGACGATGTCCTTTGGCGTGGTGAAGGTGCAAAACACCGGGAAGCGCAGCTCCAGGATGAAATCGGTATCGCGACAGCCGCCGTCAACGACGTAGCCGCGCACACCGCGAAAGTTCAGCGTCTCCGCCGACAGCTCGCCCATCAACGCGATCTCGTGGGTGTTGGGTTGGCACACCAGCACCTTGCCGGGCGGCGCCTTTGACAGCAAACCCGTCCATTGCACCAACGTGTCGTGCGGGTCGCGAGTCATGTCAACGTGTCCGCTGACCGTGTAGACCTCACCTGCCAGCTTGCTTGCCGGGTCGAGCGCCTTGATGCTCGACGGCAGGACGCAGCGCCCGTGCCCCATGCCGCGCAGAACGTCGTGCACCGCGGCGGCATAGCAGTTCATCAGGCGCGCCGCGAGCGAGTCGGATCGCTCACTCAAACTCGTCTCCCTAGTGTCCAGCCTGCGCGGCAGCGGCCGTTTCCTCGCTTGGGCTTGCGGGTCGGCCGCGCAGCCCGATCAGTTCGTTGACCACGAGCGCACCGATGACCACCAAGCCCCCGAGCAACGCGAGCCGGCCCGGACGTTCGCCCACCACCAGCCAGGTCGAGAGCGTGCCGAACACGATCTCCATCACCGCCAGCAGGCCGATTTCGGCCGCCTTCAGGCGCGGCGCAGCCGCCAGCATGAGCAGACAGCCGATACCGAGTTGCACCACGCCCATGATAGCAAGCAGCGCGAGATCCCACGCTCCCGCCTGAAACGGAACCGCCAGTGGCAGGGTGAGGAGCATAGAAAAAACACCCGACAGCACGAGCGTGGGGATCATGTCGACGTTGGCGTGCATGCGGCGCAGGATCACGACGTTGCAGGCGAAGGCGACCGGGATGACCGAGGCGATGAGGTTACCGCTCAAGCCACCGCTGCCGACAGATTCGGCGAACATGAGCGCGATGCCGCCGAAGGCCGCAACCATCGCGACCCAGGTGCGCCCGGGGACGCGCTCATGCAAGAACAGCCAACCGAGCAGGGCGGCGGTGAAGGGCGAGACGCTGGTGAGAACGAGGACGTTGGCCACGCTCGTGCGGCCCAGCGCGAGGATGAAGCAGACGTACATGAGCGCCCACAGCGCGCTGACGATCACGCCGGGCTTTCCCACCGCGCGGATCCGTGCCCAAGTGGCGCCGCGGTATTGGGCTAAGAGGACGCCGAGCACGAACAGCGTCATGAACAGCGAGCGCCAGAAAGTGATTTCCCAGCCGCGCGTCAGGTGCATGTTGCGCACCAGCATCCCGGCGCTGGCCCAGCACAGGGTCGCGCCGATCATGAGCAGCACGCCCTTGCCGTGCTGCGACAATCTCATTGCCGCGGCTCAGGCAGCGCCACGTACAGCTTTCTCGCTCCGGCGATGCAACGTCGGGAAGATGGGATGCAGGGCGACGCGCGTGTCAATACGTGGCGCGCGTCAATACGTGGCGCGCCCGCCGGACAGGTCGAACACGGCCCCGGTGCTGAAGGAGGCTTCCTCGGTGCATAGCCAGCACACCATGGCAGCGATCTCTTCCACCCGGCCGAAGCGGCCCATCGGGATCTTCTGCAGCATATAGTCGATGTGCTGCTGCGTGACCTGGTCGAAGATCGGCGTCTTGACCGCAGCCGGCGTGATGCAGTTGACGGTGATGTTCTGCTTCGCCAGCTCCTTGCCCAGCGACTTCGTGAGGCCGATCACCGCGGCTTTGGACGAGCTGTAGGCGGACGCGCTCGGGTTCCCCTCTTTGCCGGCGATGGAGGCGATATTGACGATGCGGCCGATAGCCGTTTTTCTGCAGGTGAGGGACGACCTCGCGGCAGGTGTAGAACACGCCGTGCAAGTTGACGTTGTGGACCCGGATCCATTCGTCGACCGGGAACTCCCACAGCATGGCATTGGCGCCAGCGACACCGGCCGAGTTGACCAGGATGTCGATCTTGCCCAGCGCCGAAGCCGTGTCCTTGGCGGCGGCGACGACTTGCTGATAGTTGGCGACGTCGACGTTGGCGGTGTGCACTTTGGTCTTGGCGCCCAGCTCTTTGGCGAGCCTGCCGAGAGCGGGGGCGTCGCGGTCCCACAGGCTCAGCGTTGCGCCCGAATCGGCGAAGCGCTGCGCGATGGCGAGTCCGATGCCGGAAACGCCGCCGGTGACGATCGCGACGCGCCCGGCCAGGTCCAGTTTGTTCATTGCTCCTCCTGAGTATCCCCCGGTACTCTTCGCCAGGAACAAAGCCAGGAGCAAGAGCACGATGATCCCGAGCACCCAGGCCCAGAGCGGAATCTTCGCCTTGGGTGCGGCGGCTGCCGCCGGCTGCGCTGAGGGTACCAGCCTTTGGTTGAATCTGGCGAAGAAGTCGTCGGCCATCTTGCGCGCTACGCCGTCGATCAGCCGCGAGCCGACCTGCGCAAGCTTCCCGCCGACCGTGGCGTGGGCAGTGTAGGCCAGGCGCGTGCCGCCGTCGGCGGCCGACAGCGTGACCTTGCAGTCACCCTTCCCGAATCCGGCCGCGCCGCCCGAGCCCTCGAAGTTGAGCGCGTAGGCGTTAGGCGGATTCAGGTCGGACAGCAGGAGCTTACCGCTGAACTTGGCCTTCACCGGGCCGACCGCCGCGCTGAGCACCACGCGATATTCGGTGTCCGACACCTTCTCCATGGTCTCGCACCCCGGGATGCAATCCTTCAGTATCTGCGGGTCGTTCAGCGCCTCCCACACCCGCTGCTGCGGCAGCGCGATCAGCTGTTCGCCGGTCATGTCCATGGCGGTCTCCTTGGTCTCGTTGCGTCGGCCAGCGCGCTGGCCACGTCGACAAGGCTCGCAATATTGTGCGCGGGAAGGAAGGTGTCCACATGCGGCAGCATCGCGCGTACTCCGGCCGGCCGCGGCTCGAATCCCTCGAAGCGCAACAGCGGGTTGAGCCAGATCAACTTCTTGCTGGACTTGTGCAGGCGCTCCATCTGCGCCCCGAGATCGTCCCCGAGCTCCCGGTCCAGGCCATCGGTGATCAGCAGCACGACGGCGTTCTGGCCCAGCAGGCGGCGCGACCAGCGCAGGTTGAACTCGCGCAGGCTGGCGCCGATCCGGGTCCCGCCGGACCAGTCGGCCACCGCCTGAGCCACGCCGTTGAGCGCGAGGTCGACGTCGCGGTGGCGCAGATAACGCGTGATGTTGGTGAGCCGCGTTCCAAAGACGAACGTGTAGACGCGGTCTCGGTCGTTGGTCACGGCATGTAGAAAATGCAGGAACATCCGCGAGTAACGGCTCATGCTGCCGGAGATGTCGCACAGCACGACCAGCGGCGGGTGGCGCAGCACATGCGAACGGCGGCGCAGGGGAATGACATCGGCCCCCGCGCGCAGGCTCGCCCGCAGCGTGGAGCGCATGTCCACCAGAGACCCGTGCGGATGCGGCATCAGCCGCCGCGTGCGCACCTCGGGGATGGGCAGCCGAAGCTGCGCGATCATCCGCTTCGCCTGCGCCAACTCGGCGCTGGTCATGGTCTCGAAGTCGGCGCGCTGCAGGACTTCGCGGTCGGAGACCGTGAAGGCGGCGTCCAGCTCCACCTCCTGCTGCGCGTCGGTCGGGGATTGCTGCGCACGCGCGCGCGGGAGCAGCGCCTCCGTCACGCGGTTGGGTGGGCGGCTCGTCGGCCTGGCCGCGGCCATAGACCTTGGGCAGCATCAGCGCCATCACGCGCTCGAGCATGTGCGGGTCGCGCCAGAAGATGTGGAAGGCCTGGTCGAACAGCTCGAACTGCTCGCGGCGATCTAGGAACAGCGAGGCGAGCGTCCAGTAGAAGTCGTCGCGGCGCGCGATGCCCGCCACTTCCAGCGCTTTCAGCGCGTCGATGACGCGGTCCGGACCGACCGGAATTCCCGCGCCGCGCAGCACCCGCGCGAAGTGCATGACGTTCTCGGCCAGACGTCCCGATGCTGCCGCTCGTCGCAATCATCGGCCGAGAAACAACCTGGCCCCGTTGCGCCATGCGATCCTCTCCGCGACCTCGGGCGGCAGCTGTGACAGCCAGGCCCGATAGCTCTGCATGATCGCGGGCACATCAGGCCAGCGCTCCGGAACCCAGGTGTCGGAACCCAACAGGAAGCGCTCCGGATACTTCGCGAACAACGCGCGCCAGGCGGGAGACAGCGCATCGTCCTCTTCCGCGATTCCGCTCGCGGTAGGAGAGCTCGCCGTACAGCCTCGGGTAACGCCCGAGCAGCTCGTCGACGCGTGCCGGGGGCGTGCTCATGCCGGTGTGCGCCCAGATCACCCGGGCGTCCGGGTCGAGCGCGAAGATGCGCTCGATGACGTAGTCGTCGCAATGGGCGTGCAGCCACAGCCGATGCTGTGAAGCGAGCGCAACGAAGCGGGCGAAGCCTTCGCTGTCGGCATCGCGGCCGAATATGTGGAACTCGCCGATCCCCTTGTAGATGCCGCGCGCGAGCTCCTTCTGGATCATGGCCAGGATCGCCGGGTCGCGGAACCAGGTCCGAACATCCGATGCGACGACGTAGGGACGCGCGAAGGCGACGGCCTGGAACTCGGGCGGCGCGGCGGCCAGCAGCTCACGTGTCCCGTCGTTCGGACGGCTGGTCAGGAGCACGCCTCGGATACCGGCCCGCCGCCAGAGCTCGAACACGGTCTCGACGGGCACCGGGCGGCCGATGTCGAGGTTGTAGTGCACATGCGCGTCGAAGATCGGCAGTGAAGACACCTGCGCTCGCGCCGTGGCTGGCGCGGCGACCGAGAGTGCGACCAGCGCGCCCGGCCCAGATGCTGATGCACCACATCTGCTGCTCCGCCTAGCCGACCTCGGCCCTGACTTCCGACAGAATGCGCGCCGCCTCGCTGCCTTTGACGCGCGCGATGTCGTCCTGATACTTCAGCAATGCGCCCAGCGTGTCGTCGATTAGACTCGGGTCCAGCGCCACTCGGTCCAGGGCCACCAGCGCCTTGGACCAGTCGATGGTCTCGGCCACCCCCGGGAGCTTGAACAGATCCATGCCGCGCAAGCGCTGCACGAAGGCGACCACCTCGCGCGACAGTCGGTCGGAGGCGCCGGGCGCTTTGCGCCGCAGAATGTCCAGCTCGCGCTGTGCATCGGGGTAGTCCACCCAGTGGTACAGGCAGCGCCGCTTGACCGCATCGTGGATTTCGCGCGTGCGGTTGGAGGTGATCACGACGATGGGCGGTTGCTGCGCCTTGATGGTGCCGATCTCCGGGATCGTCACCTGGAAATCCGACAGCACCTCGAGCAGGTAGGCCTCGAACGGCTCGTCGGTGCGGTCGAGCTCGTCGATCAGCAGCACCGGCGGCGCACCGAGGTCACCCTCCAGCGCCTGCAGGAGCGGACGGCGGATGAGGAAGCGCTCGGAGAAGATGTCCTGGCTCAACCCCTCGCGGGATTTGACGCCCTCCGCTTCGGCCAGGCGGATCTCGATCATCTGCCGCGTGTAGTTCCATTCGTACACGGCCGAAGCGATGTCCAGGCCCTCGTAGCACTGCAGGCGCACGAGCCGTCGACCCAGCGTCTGAGCCAGGACCTTGGCGATCTCGGTCTTGCCCACGCCGGCCTCGCCTTCCAGGAACAGCGGGCGTCCCATGCGCAGCGCCAGGAACACGGCGGTGGCGAGACCGCGCTCGGCCACGTAGTCGGCGCGCGCGAGCAGGTCGATCGTCTCGTCGATGGAGACGGGCGGGGGCTGAGACAAGAGAAGCTACTTGCCGAGCGCTGCTTGCACGGCGCGCTTGGCCATGACCGTGACCAGGTGCGCGCGATATTCGCTGGACGCGTGAATGTCGGAGTTGAGCCCACCGGCGGAGACTTTGATACCGGCCACCGCGTCGGGCGAGAACTTCGACGCCAGCGCCTTCTCCATTTCGGGCACGCGGAACGCGGACGGCCCGGCGCCGGTGACGGCCACGCGTACACCGCTGCCGCCCTCGCTCACGAATACGCCAACGATGGCGTAGCGGGAGGCCGGGTTCTTGAACTTGGCGTAGCCGGCGCGCTTGGGCACCGGGAAACTCGATCGACGTGATGATCTCGCCCGGCTCGAGCGCGGTCTCGTACATGCCTTTGAAGAATTGATCGGCCGCGATCTTGCGCTTGTTGGTGTTCACGGTCGCGCCCAGGCCCAGCACCCCGGCCGGGTAGTCGGCGGCCGGATCGTTGTTGGCGACGGAGCCGCCGATGGTGCCCATGTTGCGCACCATGCGGTCGCCGATGCTGGCGGCCAGCGCCGCCAGCGCCGGAATGGACTGCATCACCTCTTTGGAGGCGGCCACCTCCGCGTGGCGGGTCATCGCGCCGATGGACAGCGTGCCGCCGTCGGCCTTGATGCCGCGCAGCTCCGCGAGCGCCCCCAGGTCCACCAGGTCCGGCGGTGCGGCGAGGCGCAGCTTCATGGCTGCGATCAGGGTCTGGCCGCCGGCCAGCAGCTTGGCGTCGGGATTGCGGGCCAGCAACGCCGCCGCATCGGCGACGCTCGCAGGCCTTGTGATAGTTGAACTGATACATGGTCTATCTCCTCTGCGATCAGGCTGCGTTGCGCGTCTTGGTCTGCTGGAGCGCGCGCCACACGCGCTCGGGCGTGGCCGGCATCTCCAGGTCGCGCACGCCCAGCGCGTCGGTTAGGGCGTTCATCACCGCGGCTGGCGCGCCGATGGCACCGGCTTCGCCGCAGCCTTTTACCCCGAGGGGGTTGTGGGTGCAGGGCGTTTCCTTGGTGTCGAGCTTGAAGCTGGGCACGTCGTCGGCGCGCGGCATGCAGTAGTCGAGCAGGCTGCCGGTGACGAGCTGGCCGCTTTCCTTGTCGTAGCGGCAGCCTTCCAGCAGCGCCTGGCCGATCCCCTGAGTCAGCCCGCCGTGCACCTGTCCGGCCACGATCATCGGGTTGATGATCTTCCCGAAGTCGTCCACCGCAGTGAAGCTCACGATTTCCGTGCTGCCGGTGTCCGGATCGACCTCCACTTCGCAAATGTAAGTGCCGGCGGGAAACGTGAAGTTCGTCGGGTCGTAGAACGCGTTCTCGTTGAGCCCGGGCTCCAGCTTGTCCAGCGGGTAGTTGTGCGGTACATAAGCGGTCAGCGAGACTTGCGCGAAAGGGACTTGCTTGTCGGTGCCGGCCACCTTGAACATGCCGTCGGTGAACTCCACGTCGGCCTCGGCCGCTTCCATCAGATGCGCGGCGATCTTCTTGCCCTTGGCGATCACCTTGTCCACGGCCTTCATGATCGCCGTTCCGCCGACGGCGATGGAGCGCGAACCGTAGGTTCCCATGCCGAACAGGATACGGCCGGTGTCGCCGTGCACGATGTCGACGTCGTCGATGGGAATGCCGAACCGGCTCGCCACCACCTGCGCGAAAGTCGTCTCGTGCCCCTGGCCGTGGGAGTGCGATCCGGTGAACACCGTCACCTTGCCGGTTGGATGCACGCGCACCTCTCCCGCCTCGAACAGGCCGGCGCGCGCTCCCAACGAGCCAGCGACGTTGGACGGGGCGATGCCGCAGGCCTCGATGTATGCGGCGTATCCCAGGCCGCGCAGCTTGCCCCGCGCTGCGGCTTCTTGTTTGCGTGCGGGGAAGCCGGAAACGTCGGCCAACTTCATCGCCTCGCCCAGCGTCGCCTCGTAGTTGCCGGTGTCGTACAGCAGCGCTACCGGCGTCTGATAGGGAAACTCGCGGATGAAATTGCGCCGCCGGATCTCGGCCGGATTGAGCTTCATCTCGCGCGCAGCCGTCTCCACCAGGCGCTCCACCACGTAAGTGGCTTCCGGGCGGCCGGCGCCGCGGTAAGCGTCGACCGGCGCCGTGTTGGTGAATACGGCGGTCACCTCGCAGTAGATCAGCGGCGTGGTGTACTGACCCGCCAGCAGTGTTGCGTACAGGATGGTCGGGATGCACGACGCAAAGGTGGAGAGATAGGCGCCCATGCTGGCGGTGGTCTGCACGCGCATGGCCAGAAACTTGCCGTCCTTGTCCAAGGCCAGCTCGGCGTGGGTCAAGTGATCACGACCATGCGCGTCGCTCAGGAAGGACTCGCTGCGCTCCGCCGTCCACTTGACCGGGCGGTTGATCTGCCGGGAGGCCCACGTCACCACGACGTCCTCGGCATACAGATATATCTTGGAGCCGAAGCCACCGCCCACGTCCGGCGCGATGACCCTCACCTTGTGCTCCGGTAGCCCGAGCACGAACGCGGTCATGAGCAGCCGCTCTACGTGCGGGTTCTGACTGGTCACGTACAAGGTGTAGCTGTCCTCGGCCCGGTTGTAGCTCGCCAGCGCGGCGCGCGGCTCGATTGCATTGGGTATCAGCCGGTTGTTGACGAAGTCGAGCTTGGTCACGTGATGCGCCGAGGCGAAGGCCTTGTCCACGGCCGCCTTGTCGCCCAGCGCCCAAACGTAGCAGGTGTTGTCCGGGGCGATCTCGTGTAGGGCTGGCGCGCCTTTCTTGCGTGCGTCCGCCACGTCCACCACCGCCGGAAGCACGTCGTAATCCACGTCGACCAACTCGCCGGCATCCTTGGCTTGCAGGTACGAGTCTGCGATCACCACCGCGACATGGTCGCCCACGTAACGCACCTTGCCCTGCGCCAGACACGGATGAGCGGGTTCCTTCATGGGCTGGCCGTTGACATCGGTGATGAGCCAGCCGCAAGGCAGGCCCGCCACCTTGGCTGCGGCCAAATCCTCGCCGGTGAACACCGCGACTACGCCGGGCGCTTTGAGCGCCTTGTCTTTGTTGATGCGCTTGATCGCCGCGTGCGCGTGCGGCGAGCGGACGAAATAGGCGTAGGTCTGGCGATCGAGCTGGACATCGTCGGTGTAGGTTCCGCCGCCGGTTAAGAAGCGATAGTCTTCCTTGCGCTTGACCGCGGTTCCGATCAGGTTCATCTCGCCCATGGCTCAGCTCCTCATCGCCTGTGCGCCAGCCTGCACGGCCTTCACGATGTTGTGGTAGCCGGTGCAGCGGCAGATGTTGCCGTCCAGTTCGGCGCGGATGGTGGCCTCGGTCAGACTGGAATGACGCTTGGCGAGGTCGATGGCGCTCATCACCATGCCCGGCGTGCAGAACCCGCACTGCAGACCGTGATGGTCGCGGAACGCCTCCTGCATGGGGTGCAGCTTGCCGTCGGCCGCGGCGATCCCCTCGATGGTCACGATGTTGGCGCCCTGGGCCTGCATGACGAGCATGTTGCAGGACTTCACGGCGGCGCCGTTCATGTGGATGGTGCAGGCGCCGCACTGGGCCGTGTCGCAGCCGACATGGGTACCCGTCAGTCGCAGCTGCGCGCGGATGAAATCGACCAGCAGCGTGCGCGGCTCGACCTCAGCCGTGACCGGCTTGCCGTTCACGGTCATGGAAACCTTGACTGACATGGATCTCCTCCTGTTGGTTTGCGTTTTCGCCCGCTGGTCCACGCGCCGAGTCGAGGGCTGCGGATCGTCACCGAGTCTTTGCCTGACCTGCCGGAAGAACAATGCGAGGAGGCACGGCGTTGCCCGGGAACCGATGATGCTACGCCTGCGGTCGGGGCTTATCAACCGAGGCGCGGCTTGCTGACGTCTCTAAGCCAGCAGATCGCGCACGTATTCCCCGATCGCCAGCGATGCGGTGAGCCCCGGCGATTCGATGCCGTAGAGGTTCACCAGTCCCGCTACGCGGTGATCCCGGGGTCCCTGAATGACGAAATCGGCCGCTGCATCCCCCGGCCCCGAGATCTTCGGGCGGACACCCGTATAGCCGGGCGTGAGCTGACCGTCCTTCAGACCCGGGGTAGTAGCGGCGGATCGCCTCGTAGAACAGCGGCTCGCGCGAGTGATCGAAGGCGTAGTCCACGCCGTCCACCCAGCTCACGTCAGGTCCGAAGCGAGCCTGACCTGCGAGGTCGAGGGTCACGTGCACGCCGAGGAACGCATTGCGTCGCCACCGGGTAGACCAGGCGGTGGAACGGCGACTTGCCCGACAGGGCGTAGTAGTGCGCCTTGGCGAAGTACTGTGGCGGGACACTCGCGGACGGAAGGCCGGCGATGGAGCGCGCGACGTTCTGCGCGAACAAGCCAGCGGAGTTCACGACTGCGTTGCAGGCGAGCGTCATGGGTTCAGCGCCGCCGACGCGCAACCAGATCTCGCCAGCGCGCACCTCACCCGATTGCACCGGGCTGAGCAACACGACGCTGGCGCCGTGATCCTCCGCCTCGCCCTGCAGCGCGAGCATCAGGGCGTGGCTGTCGATGATGCCCGTCGAAGGGGAGACAAACCCGGCCACGCAGCGCACCTCGGGCTCCAGCTCGCGCAGCTCGTCCCGACTCAGCCAGCGCAGGTCGTTGACCGTGTTGGCTTCGGCTCTCTTGCACGTAGGACTTGAGCGCGTCGATCTCGGCCTCATCCGTGGCTACCACGATCTTGCCGATGCGCTGGTGCGGGACGCCGTGCTGTTCACAGTAGTCGTACAGCATGTGCTTGCCGGTCACGCACAGGCGCGCTTTGAGCGAGCCCGGGTTGTAGTAGAGCCCGGCGTGTATGACCTCGGAGTTGCGCGAGCTGGTGTGCGTGCCGATGCCCTCAGCCGCCTCCAGCACGATCACCTCGCGGCCGGCCAGTGCCAGCGCGCGAGCGATGGCGAGTCCGACCACGCCCGCACCGATCACAACGCATTCCACGCGCTCGGTCATGACTGCGGACGCCCTGCTGCGCGCGCGCAGAGGTTGAAAACTGCGCTCGTCTCAAGGCTGGAAACCGTGTCCATATGCTTATCACCGCATCGAGCGCGCTAATCTTACCCGAGCAGCGAGCCGCTACGTCCGCGTCCGCCCCGCGTGGCGCTGTACCATACGCGCTTTTGTCCGTTGAGGCGGCGGTATTCTCCGGCGATGGACACACGACGATCTCTACTGCTGCTGGCCAGCGCGGGCTTCGTGTCCGGACTGACCATGCGCCTGGCGGAGCCGCTGCTGCCGAAGGTTGCGCACGACTTCGGCGTCAGCGTGGCCGCGGCCGCCGTGCTGATCACCGGCTTCACCTTCGCCTATGGGCTGTTCCAGCTGGTTCACGGTCCGCTTGGCGACAGGATCGGCAAGCTGCGAGCGGTCACCGTTGCTCTGCTGCTGACAGCGCCGGCCTGCGCTGCCTGCGCGCTCGCCCAGTCGTTGGAAAGTTTGGCGCTGTTTCGCTTCTTGACCGGGATGACTGCGGGGGCCGTGATCCCGCTGTCCTTCGCATTCGTAGGAGACAACGTGCCTTACCAGGGTCGACAGGCGCTGCTCGGGCGCTTCATCGCGGGCAACCTGCTGGGACAGACGTTCGGCCCGCTGCTGGGCGGCGTGTTCAGCGACTCCATCGGCTGGCGCTCGACGTTCCTGGTTCCGGCGGCTGCGTTCCTGATCATCGGTCTGATGCTGCTTCCGCTAGCAGCTGCGCAAAGCGCCAAGCAGTTGAGCCGGGCTGCAGGCGTTAGCCCGGTGAGGCGATACGCCTCGCTGTTGCGGCTGCGCCGAGTGCGGATCGTGCTGCTTGCCGTTGCCATTGAAGGATTCCTGTTCTTCGGTGCGTTCGGTTATCTGGGAGCCTATCTGCGGCACGACTTCGGCCTGAGCTACACCGCCATTGGGTTCATCCTGGCGGGCTTCGGAGTCGGCGGGGTGGTCTACAGCGTGTCGGTGAGGATCCTACTGCTCCGGCTGGGCCAGCGCGGGCTGGTAGGAGCAGGTGGCGCGATGCTGCTGGTGGGCTTCGTCATCCTCGCGCTCGCTCCGGGGTGGGTCATTGGCGCGTCGGCCATCACGGCGCTCGGCCTGGCGTTCTATATGCTGCACAACACTCTGCAGACTCGCGCCACCGAAATGGCGCCCTGAAGCGCGCGGATCTGCAGTCTCTGCCTTTGCGTTCTGCCTGTTCTTGGGGCAGACGCTGGGCGTGTCCGCGGTCGGATTGGGAATCGAATATGTCGGCTACCGTCCGATGATTGGGATGACGGGCCTCGCGCTGGCGGCGCTGGCCTTCTGGTTTCGAAGCCGGCTCGCTCGACCTCTAGCTTTCCTAGCGCAGGTCTCGCAGCGAAGCGCTCTTCGCTCTTGGTTCGCGGTCAGTCGTCCGAGGCCGCCACGACCTTGTTGCGGCCCTGCTGCTTGGCCCGGTACATCGCCTTGTCGGCTTTGTCGATGATGACCTCGAGGCTGCCTCCGTCCGACGGGTAGCTCGCGATACCGACGCTGACTGTGGTGTGGATTTCGCCGCCGCGCACGTCCATGTTCGTGGTTTCTATGGCGCGGCGGATGCGCTCTCCCATCTCTCTGGCGCCCTTGCCCTCGGTCTCGGGCAGCAGGGCGATGAACTCGTCGCCGCCGAAGCGGGCCACCACGTCCGAGCCTCTCAGCTCCTCGCGGATGCAGCGCACCGCGTGCTGAAGGAGTCGGTTGCCGGCTTCGTGGCCATGCGTATCGTTCACGGTCTTGAGGTTGTCGCAGTCGATCATGACAATGGACAACGCGTGCGCGTGGCGCACCGACTGCTTGAACGCGCGGTGCAGGATGGCCGAGAATGCGCGCATGTTGTACAGGCCGGTCAAATCGTCGGTGTCGGACACACGCTTGATCTTGTCCACGGCGTAGCGGATGTCGGCCGAGAGCATGGTCGTGATGTAGGCCACCAGGATCACCGGCGCGAGCAGGGCCAGAAGCTCGCCCCAGTAGGCCACCGAGGCCAGGCTGCGCGTCTTCGGGTCGTAGTGCAGCGCCATGAAGCAAAGCGCGACGGCAACCATCTCGACGAAGGTCATGACCTTGCCGAGGATCAGCGCGCTGGCGATGATGGGCAGCAGGTAGAGGTTGAGCAGCGGGCTATGGATGGCGCCGGCGTACCAGACCACCCAGGTGATGAACAAGATCATCACCCAGGTTTCGAGCGCGATCTTGAGCCGGGTCTCCTGGCGGTAGAAGCGAACGTAGTGCAGCCCCAGAATGAATGCGGCGAAGAAGAACAGGGCCATGCTGATGGCCACCTTGCCTTCCTCGCTGGCGCCGCCGGCGACCAGATAGATGAGCGCCAGAACGAGCAGCAGCCATTCGATCTCCGCGGTGGTGCGCGCAAACCCCTTGAGCTCGTCCTGCTCGATGTTCAGGCCGATGTTTGGTCTTATCAGCATGTTCTTCTGTTATTTGCGTTGCGCCCCTGGAGTTGCCGGCTGGCGTTGCGCCGGCAACGCGACAAGTTACCCGTTTTCAGCCGGACATGTCGCCACCCGGTGTCTCCGACTGCCGGTCCCTGACGACAAACCGAGGGTCCGCCCGTTGCGTGGACGAGATGATATAAGAAGGTGGGACAGTTGGCGCCTCCAGCTGTAGAGCATCGTCCACCCGGAGAAGAGCTTGAGATGATCAGACAATCCCGTTGGCCTCGAAGCTTCGGGGTCATGGCACTGCTGCTGGCGCTGGCTGCCCTGCTGCAGGCGCGAGCGGCGCAAGTATATTACCCGGGGGCAGGCGACGAGTGGGAGCAGCGCGCGCCCGATGCCGTAGGCATGGACCCGGACAAGGTGGCGCAGGCCGTGAAGTTCGCGCAAGCCCACGAAGTGAACTGGTTGCGCGATGTGCGCGCTCAGATCGAGGCAGACGTGGCCAGAGAGCCCTTTCCGCAGGTGCTTGGCGAGACCAAGGAGCGGGGCGGGCCGGCCGGCATGATCGTCCGCTATGGCTACATCGTCGCCGAGTGGGGCGATGTCTACCGGGTGGACATGAGCTTCAGCGTCGCCAAGAGCTACTTGTCGAGCGTCGCAGGTCTGGCGGTGGATCGCGGGCTGATCCAAGACGTCAAGGACCCGGTATGGAAGTACGTGAAGGACGGCGGGTTCGACAGCCCGCACAACACCAAGATCACTTGGCACATGCTGCTGAACCAGACGAGCGAGTGGGAAGGGGTGCTGTGGGACAAGCCCGACGTCGCAGATCGGCGCCGCGGCTACGCTCGCGCTTGGAGGAGCCGGGCACCTTCTGGGAGTACAACGACGTGCGCGTGAACCGGCTCGCGCTGGCCTTGCTGCGAGTCTGGAACAAGCCGCTGCCGCAGATCTTCAAGGAACAGATCATGGACCCCATCGGCGCAAGCGACACCTGGGTCTGGCACGGCTACCGCAACTCCTACGTGGAGCTCAACGGGCGCGCGGTGCAATCGGTCAGCGGCGGCAGCCATTGGGGCGGGGGCTTGTGGGCCAGCACCCGCGATCATGCGCGGTTCGGCTATCTGTTCCTGCGCGATGGCAACTGGAATGGTCGCCAGATCCTTTCCCAGCGCTGGGTCCGCATGGCGACGCAGCCCACCGACATCGCCCCGCAATACGGGTACCTGTGGTGGCTTAACACGGGGCGCAAGACCGTGCCCAGCGCGCCCGAGTCGAGCTTCTTCGCCTTCGGTTCGGGCGGCAACGTGATCTGGATCGATCGGGACCACGATCTGGTGGTCGTGGTGCGCTGGCTGGACTTCGACCAGCTCAACGCATTCGCGAAGCTGGTTCAGGGATCAATCAGAAGTGAGCGATGACTAATTAGAGCTCGTCGCAAAGCGCTGGCAGGCCCGGCCGTTGGATCAGACCAACGTGTTGTTTGACATCCGCAGCATCGGTTCCTATACTGCGTTCAGCTGTTAGACTCAGTCTAACTCTAGGTTTCCCGGCGTCAGCCTCTCGCACCGAGCTCTCGCCGGGTTCTCGAAGCTCAACGACCCGAGGAGGCCAACATGAAAGCACTGAAAGGATCCAAGACCGAAGGCAACTTGAAGGACGCGTTTGCAGGTGAATCGCAAGCCAACCGCCGCTATCTCTACTTCGCCAACAAAGCCGACGTTGAAGGCCAGAACGACGTATCCGCCGTGTTCCGCTCCACCGCTGAAGGCGAGACCGGTCATGCGCATGGCCACCTGGAATATCTGGAGGCCGTCGGTGATCCCGCGACCGGCCTGCCGATCGGCAAGTCGCGCTTGAACCTGAAAGCCGCCATCGCCGGCGAGACTCACGAGTACACGGACATGTACCCGGGGATGGCCAAGCAGGCGCGCGAGGAAGGGTTCGACGAGATCGCCGACTGGTTCGAGACGCTGGCCAAGGCTGAGCGCTCCCACGCCAATCGGTTCCAGAAGGCGCTGGATGCGCTGGTCGACTGAAGTCGCTCCCGGGGCGCGGGGCGCGAGGCCTCGCGCTTTCGTTTTCCTCCCTGTTTCCTGATCCCCGGACTGCTGATGCGCGAAGGCAATCTCGAGCCGCCCAAGCGGCACCCCTTGGGCTGGCAGACGCCCGAGTTTTACGACGAAGGCCTGTTGTTGCACGAGCTGGAGCGGGTGTTCGACGTCTGCCACGGCTGCCGGCGCTGCTTCAACTTGTGCAATGCGTTTCCGACGCTGTTCGACCTGGTGGACGAAAGCAAGACGGGTGAACTGGACGCGGTCGAAAAGAAGGATTTCTGGAAGGTCGTCGATCAGTGCTACCTGTGCGACATGTGCTTCATGACCAAATGCCCGTACGTGCCGCCGCATCCGCTCAACATCGACTTCCCGCATCTTATGCTGCGGGCCAAGGCGGTGAAGTACAAGAAGGGCGAGACCAGCTTGCGCGACAAACTGCTGTCCAGCACCGACGCGGTAGGAAAGCTGGCCACCATTCCGGTGGTGGTGCAGGCCGTGAACAAGGTCAACCGCACGCCGGCCACACGCAAGTTAATGGAAAGCGTGCTGGGGGTAGCGAAGGATCGCGTGCTGCCCGATTACACCAGCCGCAAGTTCCGCAGCCACGCACATCCGCGCAGCGATGTCCCGGTCATCGATGGCCGCAACTCCCCGGGCAAGGCCGCGATTTTCGCTACTTGCTATGTCAACTACAACGAGCCGGGTATCGGTCATGACCTGCTCGCGATCCTGGAGCACAACGGCATCCCCACTGTGCTGGTCGAGCAAGAGGCCTGTTGCGGCATGCCGAAGCTGGAGCTGGGCGACCTCGAGTCGGTTGCTCGACTGAAGGCCGTCAACATTACCGCCGCTCGCCCGGCTGGCGGGGCAGGGTTACGCGATCCTCACACCGATTCCCTCGTGCACCCTGATGTTCAAGCAGGAGCTGCCGCTCATGTTCCCTGACGACGAGGACGTGAAACGGGTGGCCGACGCCATGTTCGACCCCTTCGAGTATTTGTCCCTGCGTCACCGGGACGGGTTGCTCAAGACCGACTTCAAGAACGACCTGGGGAAGGTTTCCTACCACGTACCCTGCCACCTGCGCGTCCAGAACGTCGGCTTGCGCACTCAGGAGGTGTTGAAACTTGTGCCGGGGACGCAGGTCGATACCGTGGAGCGGTGCTCCGGTCACGACGGCACGTGGGGCGTGAAGAAGGAATTCTTCGCCGGTTCGATGAAGATCGGCCGGCCGGTGTTCAAGGCGATGGCGGCAACTTCGCCCACGTACATCAGCTCTGACTGCCCAATCGCCGGGCGCCACATCCAGCAGGGTATCGGGCCCGAAGGGCAGGCCCGCAAGGAGCACCCGCTCACCCTGCTGCGGATCGCGTACGGCTTGTGAACCCCTGTCGCCCTGTCGAGCGCGGGCTCTGGAGATCTAGCGAATGCTGAGTAGCGTAGCAAAGAGGAAGCGAAAGATGCCCACCATCACCCGTGACAGCCTGATGACCCTGGAAGCCTACGCCAAGGTCCGCAAGGAGTTCCGCGCGAACGTGATGGCCCACAAGAAGAACCGCAGCGTGCAGCTCGGTGACCATGTCACGCTGCTGTTCGAGGACGAGATGACCATGCGCTACCAGATCCAGGAGATGCTGCGCGCGGAGCGGATCTTCGAGCAACACGGTATCCAGGATGAGCTCGACGCCTATAACCCTCTGGTACCGGACGGCAGCAACTGGAAGGCGACCATGATGATCCAGTTTCCCGACATCGATGAGCGCCGACATGCACTGGCGCGCATGGTCGGCATTCAGGACCGCGTCTGGGTCCAGGTGGAAGGCTGCCCGAAGGTCTACGCCGTGGCCGACGAGGACCTTGAGCGCGAAACCGAGGACAAGACCTCTTCGGTTCACTTCCTGCGCTTCGAGCTGGACCCGGCCATGAAGAAGGCGTTGGGCAGCGGCGCCAACATCCGCATGGGCGTGGACCATCCCAACTACCAGGCCACGGTCGATCGGGTAGCTGCGGGGGTGCGAGAGTCTCTGCTCAAGGACCTCCGGTTCTAAGGCGCCGCTCTCCGGAGGCGAGTCTCGACAAGCGGGCGCCGCTGGGTAGAATAGGGGTGCGTTCCGCGTATGCCCTAACTCGAACAATGACCTCGGAGCGCACGGAGACCGAACTATGGCAACCGTGCTTGGAGGAGACCGCGTCCTGTCAATGCTAGAACGGCGACTCAGAGACATGCAGGCGCCGTTCAACGTCAGACTCTGGAACGGGCGCGCCTTGGCCCCGAGCGCGCCTTCACCGGTGACGCTGACGGTGCGCTCCCCGCAGGCGCTCATGAACCTCGTCAACCCTAGCCTGGGCAAGCTCGCTAAGAGCTACGTTGAGGGTGAGATCGACCTAGAGGGCAATTTCCGCGATGTTCTGCGCGTGGGCGAGTCTCTGGTGGCCAGGGAGCACAGCGTCTATCACCCGCGCAAGCGCGCGTGGATGTGGTGGCGCCACAGCCGCGCCGCGGACCGTCGCAGCATCCAGCATCACTACGATGTCGGCAACGACTTCTACGCGCTGTGGCTGGACCGCAACCGGGTCTACTCCTGCGCCTACTTCAAGCAACCCGACGACTCACTGGACCTGGCGCAGGAGCAGAAGCTGGACCACATCTGCCGCAAGCTCATGCTCAAGCCCGGAGAGCGCTTTCTGGATATCGGCTGCGGCTGGGGTGGGTTGGTCCTGTGGGCGGTGCGCAACTATGGGGTCACGGCGCTCGGCGTCACTCTGAGCCGGGGCCAGTACGAGCACGCCAGCGCGCGGATCCGGGAGCTGGGCCTGGGCGACCGCTGCGAGGTGCGGCTGCAGGACTATCGCGACCTCTCTGACAACGAGCGCTTCGACAAGATCGCCAGCGTCGGCATGTTCGAGCATGTGGGCAAGCGCAACCTACCGACCTATTTCGACAAGATCCAGCGGTTGCTGCGGCCCGGGGGGCTGGTGCTTGAACCACGGCATCACCACCAACTCCTTGCAGGATGCCGAGCTGGGTGGCGGCATCGGCGACTTCGTGGACGAGTATGTGTTCCCGGGCGGGGAGCTGATGCACGTGACGGCAGTGGTCGAGGAGATGTCGCGCCAGGGCCTGGAGGTATGGGACGCTGAATGCCTGCGCCCGCACTACGCGAGGACACTGTGGCACTGGGTGGATCGCCTGGAAGCGCGGCGCGACGAGGCCCGCGCCATAGTCGGGGAGAAACGGCTGCGGACGTGGCTGATCTATATGGCCGGCTCCGCGCACGCCTTCATGCGCGGCTGGATCTCTGTCTATCAGCTGCTGGGGATCAAGATGCAGCCCGATGGCACGGCCGCGTATCCGGCCACGCGCGCACACGTGTACAGGACATGACCGGCGGCGCTCGGTCGTCCGCGCGCTGCTGGGCGGGGGCGGGCGCGCTCCTGCTGCTGTTCGGGTGTTCGCACGTGCCTACCGAGCCGGCGCGCAATACGCCGCCGCGCGGCAAGCAGGAAGGGCCGCTGCCGGGCGTGCCGGAAGAACAGCCCTTCGTCGAAGCGAATGTCCCACCGCCGCCGTACCCCAAGGATTCGAACCTGACCGAGTTCTACCTGCGTGGACAGACCAGCAACCGCTTCTTTATCGACACTTCCTCGCTGACGGTGGGCCCCGATCGGATCGTGCGCTTCGCGCTCGTGATACGCACTCCAGAAAGCACCGAGACCACGACCTTCTCCGGACTGCGCTGCAGCGAGCGCGAATGGAAGGATTACGCCTACGGCCGAAGTGACCGCACCTGGTCGGTGGACCCGGCGCCGCAGTGGCGGCGTATCCAGGACCTCAACTTCAACAACTACCGGGGAACGTTGTACAAGGACTATCTGTGCGTCGGCGGCGTGTCTTCCGTGGGCCCCGCCGGCGACTCGGCCAAGCTGGTTCGGCTGCTGAAGTATCCCCCGCCCAGGGACAACCGAAGCCCCACCAGACCTAACCTGTAGCAACGCGTGACTTGTGATCGGTACCTGGACCTTGGGGTCAGGGCGCGATCATCCAACCTGTTGTTCGCGTCATTGGCACTCGCCCAGGCGCCGGGCCTGAAAGTCTTGGACCATGGGCAGGCTCTGGCCACTCATGGTTACCACCAAGTTCATGCGGCCCGTGAATTGGTCGGCCCCCAACTCGGTCTCGCCCGTCCCGCTCACTTCCATCGCTCCCGTGCAGGCAAGGTTCCAGCGCGCGCGGTTTCCGGTTTGCTGGAAGTCGGAGATCTGGCACGCGCCCGCCCCGCCCATCTGCGCCATCAGGTCCTGAACCGATTGGTTGCTGATGCACTGCCGCACCACCATCGGCGCGGCGCTGATCGGCTGGCCGCCCACCTCCGCCTGGACCGAGACCTCCCACAGGCCCTCGCGGATGTCCGGGCCGGCGATCGCATGTGGGGATAGTGCGAGAGCCGGGAGAAGGAGCCAAGCGCAGGATGCGTAACTCATGGTGGGTTGCTTCACCTGAAGATTAATCTGCGTCGGAGCACTGTCCTGCTTCGATACGAGATTGTGGCTCCGGCCGCTCGCCGGGCTCGCTTAACCAGAGCGCCAAGCGGCGCTCAGGTTAGCCTACGCCGCAACTTGGTCTTGCCAAAGCAGTACCAAATTGTGGCTTCGGCCGGCCGATGGCTGAAGCCCTCGGCCTTAACTTGCCAAGGCAAGTTAGCCTACACCGCAACCTCGTCCTGCTAGAGCAGGACGAGGTTGTCTCGGTGGATCAATTCGGGTTCGTCGATGTAGCCGAGCCGAGCTTCGATCTCGCTGCTCGGCGCGCGCAGAATCCTGCGCGTCTCTGCTGCGCTGTAGTTCACTAACCCGCGCGCGATCTCGCGTCCGTCCGGGTCCAGACAGCTTACCACTTCGCCTCGCTCGAAGTCTCCGCTCAGATCGACGACGCCAATCGGGAGCAGGCTCTTGCCGTCGTGGGCCAGCGCTCGCACGGCACCGGCGTCGAGCCTGAGCTGCCCGCGTACCTGGAGATGATCGGCCAGCCATTGCTTGCGCGCTGCGAGCGTCATGGTCTCGGCGATGAGCTGGGTGCCGATCATCTCGCCGCCGGTGAGCCGCAACAACACCTCGGGTTCGCGTCCTGAGGCGATAACAGTGTGGGCGCCGCTGCGGGCCGCGCGCCTAGCGGCACGGACCTTGGTCAGCATCCCGCCGCTGCCGATATGGCTGCCGACGCCGCCGGCCATGCGCTCCAGATCGGGATCGGTGGCCTTCGCTTCACTGATCAGCGTGGCATCCGGATGACGGCGCGGGTCACGCGTAAAGAGTCCCTGCTGATCGGTGAGGATGACGAGCACGTCGGCTTCCACCAGATTCGTAACCAGCGCGGCGAGCGTATCGTTGTCGCCAAACTTGATCTCGTCGATGGCCACCGTGTCGTTCTCGTTGATCACAGGGATCGTGTCCAGCGCCAGCAGCGTCCGCAGAGTCGAGCGCGCGTTCAGGTATCGGCGCCGATCGGCGAGGTCCTCGTGCGTGAGCAGGATCTGAGCTGCATGCAGCCCGTGCGTGCGGAAGCACGACTCGTAGGCCTGTACCAACCCCATCTGGCCGATGGCGGCGGCGGCCTGCTGCTCGTGCAGTTGACGCGGACGCCGCCTCCAGCCCAGCCGCTGCATGCCCTCGGCGATGGCGCCGGAAGACACCAGCAGCACCTGACGTTCTTGGCGCCTGAGCTCGGCGATCTGCTCCGCCCACTGAGCTACAGCCGCGTGGTCGAGCCCGAGCCCCTGATTGGTCACCAGGCTGCTGCCGACTTTGACGACAAGGCGCTTGGCGTGTACCAGGACCGAGGACATCGCGTCGGTTCCTATTCCGGCGCTGCGACCGACTCCGCAGTCGCGGCCCCTGTAGCGTCCGCGGACTGCTCGAGGAACGCCATCACGGCGTAGCTCAGCTCGCGGCAGCCCTCGCCGGTCAGGGCCGAAACGACGAAGACACGCAGCTCGTCTGCAGCATTGCCGCTCTTGTGGGTACGCCGGCGTTTACCGAAATAGCCGTCGACGAAGCTTTGGACGTGGCTGCCGCGCTCGCTCTCCGGGATCAGGTCGGCCTTGTTCAGCACGACCCAGCGCGGTTTCTCGGACAGCGCCGGGTCGTACTTGCGCAACTCTTCGACGATGGCTTTGGCATCGCGCACGGGGTCAGCAGCGTTGTGCATCGGCGCAAGATCCACGATATGCAGCAGCAGGCGCGTGCGTTGCAGGTGGCGCAGAAACTGGTGGCCCAACCCGGCGCCGTCGGCGGCGCCCTCGATCAGCCCGGGGATGTCGGCCACGACAAAGCTGCGGTTCACGTCGACTCGGACGACGCCCAGATGTGGATGCAGGGTGGTGAAGGGGTAGTCCGCCACCTTAGGCCGAGCGGCAGAAACGGCACGGATGAAAGTGGATTTACCTGCGTTGGGCAGGCCCAGCAGGCCGACATCGGCGAGCACCTTCAGCTCCAGTTTGAGCCGACGCGACTCACCCGGCTCACCGCGCGTGAACTGACGCGGGGCCCGGTTGGTGCTGGACTTGAAGTGGATGTTGCCGAGTCCGCCACTGCCGCCCTTGGCGATCAGCGCTCGCTCCTCGTGCTGGGCCAGGTCTGCGATCGCCTCGCCGGTATCGGCGTCGGTGATCACCGTTCCCACCGGCATCGGCAGCACGATATCCGGGGCGCCCTTCCCGTAGCAGTCCGCGCCGTGCCCGACCTCTCCGTTCTTGGCGCGGTGAATGCGCGCGAAGCGGTATTCGACCAGCGTGTTGATGTTACGGTTAGCTACGGCGTAGACGCTGCCGCCGCGGCCCCCGTCACCCCCATCCGGCCCCCCTTTCGGGATGTACTTCTCGCGCCGAAACGAGGCCGCTCCATCGCCGCCCTTGCCGGCGTGGACTTCGATCAGCGCTTCGTCGATGAACTTCATAGTCTCAGAAACGAAGAAGCCCTATCGAATGATAGGGCTTCTTGACGGGAGGATCACTCGCCTTAAGCGGCGGGCACGATCGTCGCCGTCTTGTTCTTGCGTGGGCCTTTGATCACAAACTTGACGTAACCGTCTATCTTTGCGAACAAGGTGTGATCCTTGCCCACGCCGACGTTCTCGCCCGGGTGAATGCGCGTACCGCGCTGGCGAACGATGATGCTGCCCGCCAAAACCCGCTGGCCGCCAAAGCGTTTTACGCCAAGTCGCTTGGCGTTGGAGTCGCGTCCGTTGCGCGAGCTGCCACCTGCCTTCTTGTGCGCCATGATTGCTGCTCCCTAGCCCGCGATGCCGTTGATCTCGATCTCAGTGTAGTTCTGCCGGTGACCCAGCGTCTTGCGATAGTGCTTGCGGCGGCGCAGCTTGAAGATGCTGATCTTCTCGCCGCGCCCGTGCGAGACCACCGTCGCCTTGACCACTGCGCCGGAGACAAGCGGGGTTCCGGTGGTGACTTTGTCGCCGTCTGCCACCAACAACACCTGGTCGAGCTCGATCTGTGATCCGACCTCGGCAGGGATCGATTCGATCTTGAGTTTCTCGCCGGCGGACACCTTGTACTGCTTGCCGCCGGTCTTGATGACCGCATACATAAGCTTCGCCCTCTTAACCTGGCCGCGCGGTCATCCGCTCGGGCAGGCCCGCGAAAAAACGCTGAAGTATACAGACACTTACCATAGCGGTCAAACTCGGGCGCGGGGCCGCGCGCCGAAGTTCTCGGCCGGGCGTCAGTGGTATCCTGCCCCTGTATTGCTGACCCTACCAGCCCGAACCTGCCCTTGATCATGCTTACCGCTACCCTCGAGCCCGTCCAGCGCCTGATCGCGGAAGAGATGAGCAGCGTGGACCAGGTCATCCGCCGGCGTCTGCATTCCGACGTGGCGCTCATCCGGCAAGTGAGCGAGTACATCATCAGCGGTGGGGGCAAGCGCCTGCGCCCGGCCGTGGTACTGCTGGCGGCCGGCGCCTGTGGCTACAGCGGAAGCGCGCACTATCAGCTGGCCGCAGTGGTGGAGTTCATCCATACGGCCACGCTGCTGCACGATGACGTGGTAGACGACTCCGACCTGCGCCGCGGCCAGGCCACCGCCAATACCCTGTTCGGCAACCCGGCCAGCGTCCTGGTGGGCGACTTTCTCTACTCTCGTGCATTCCAGATCATGGTGGAACAAGACAACATGCGTGTGATGCGGGTGCTGGCGGATGCCACCAACATCATCGCCGAGGGCGAGGTCCTGCAGTTGCTCAACTGCCACAACTCCAGCGTGACGGAGGAGGACTATCTGCGAGTCATACACTACAAGACGGCCAAATTGTTCGAGGCCGCCGGCCAGATCGGCGCCATCATCAGCCAGTCCACGCAAGAGGTGGAAGGCAGCCTGGCCCGTTACGGCATGCATCTGGGCACCGCATTTCAGCTCATCGACGACGTGCTGGACTATTCCGGCGACCGTGAGCAGACCGGCAAGCATCTGGGCGAAGACTTGGCCGAGGGCAAGCCCACGCTGCCGCTGATCTATGCCATGCAGCGCGGCACCCGCGAGCAGGCCGGGCTCATCCGCAATGCCGTCGAGCACGGCGGCCTGCAGGAGTTCCAGCTGGTGCTGGCTGCGATCCGGGACACCGGCGCGCTCGACTACACGCGCCGTCAGGCCACGCTCGAATCCCAGCGCGCTATGGAGGCGGTGGCGAGCTTGCCGCATTCATCCTACCGGGACAGTCTGCTACAATTGGCCGCCTTTGCGGTTTCCCGCACCTACTGACCGCCGTCCCCTGGGTTAATCTGCACGCGCGGGCGCGCCGCTCCCGAGCTTTTCCGGCGCATCCAGCCGTTGGACGGCGATTCGTCTTCTGGATCGGGGTGTAGCTCAGCCTGGTAGAGTACTGCGTTCGGGACGCAGGAGTCGGAGGTTCAAATCCTCTCACCCCGACCATTCCGCTCCATCCGTCCCAGCGTCGACTGCATACTGGCGTCGACTGAATAGCGACCGAGCGCCCAATCCCCTTCGCGCATCCACGCCCAGCAAAAATGGACGCGTTCTGGCTGTGTTTCCTGCCCCTGCTGGTGGCGGTGGACGCCATTGGCATCGTGCCCCTGTTCATCGGGTTGACCGAGCCAGTTGTTCCAGCGCAACGCCAGCGCATCCTTCGCCAGTCTGTTTTCACAGCCACTGCCGTGGCGCTCGCGTTCGTGTTCGGTGGCAACGCGCTGCTGCGCGTACTGGGCATCACCGTCGCCGACTTCATGGTTGCGGGCGGCGCGCTGCTGTTCGTGTTCAGCTTGAGCGACCTGATCGCGCCGCAGCGCGGTTCAGGGGTGCCGGCCGACAGCCTCGGGGCAGTGCCCCTCGGGGTGCCACTGCTCGCAGGGCCGGCCGTGCTGACGACGTCGATGTTGCTGGTTGACCAGTACGGACGGCTGCCCACCGCGATCGCGGTGATAGCCAACATGATCCTGGCCTGGGTTACTCTGCGCTTTGCGGAACTGATCCATCGGCTGCTCGGCGCCACCGGTACCCGGGTGATCCAGCGCGTCATGCTCCTGCTGCTGGCCGCGATTGCCGTCATGACCGTGCGCAAGGGCGTGGAAGTGTTCCTGCACCTGGGCTCGCCCGGCTAGTCCGAACAGCGCTATGATGGGCGCCGCTGCAACCCTCGCGGACCCGCCTTGGCCAAGTTCCTGCTTCTTATCGCGCTGGCAATCGTCGCCTATCTCTTATTCAGGGGGTTTCGCCGTGATGCCGGCATCCAGGATTCCGCCCGACGATCCACGCCCCGGGACCGATCGGCACCCGAGGACATGGTCCGCTGCTCCGTGTGCGGGGTGCATCTGCCCCGCAGCGAAAGCTTTACCTCGCGGGGCCAGTTCTTCTGCAGCGACGAGCACCGCCGCCTGGGGTTACAGGAGCCCAGCAAGCACTAGGCGCCACTGGAGCTAACCGCCATGACCGCGCAACAGCTGGCATTGCGTACACGCGGCATGATCCCCGACGCGGGTTACATGGACTCCTATTGGCGCTCGCTGTTCTACTTCAACATCTACCGGCTCATCGTCGCGACGCTGCTGCTGGTGACCGCAGCGGTGTTCGAGGACGCGGTATTCGGCACGCGCAGCCTGACGACGTTCCTGTATGCGACCGTCGTCTACATCCTGTTCTCGGTCTTCTCCGTCGCCACGATCACCTCGCACCGCCCCGATTTCAACGTCCAGCTATGCGTTCAGGTGGTTGCCGATGTCGTGTTCGTGACGCTCCTGGTCTACAGCAGCGGCGGAGTGAGCAGCGGGCTGGGGCTGCTGCTCCTGGCGTCGCTCGCGGCTGCGGGCATCATCAGCCGTGGCCGCATGACCCTGTTCTTTGCCGCGCTCGCAACGGTCGCCATGCTGTCGGAGCAGACCTACGAGGTCCTGCTCCACGAGGAGAGCTTCGGCCACTACATCCAAGCCGGGCTTCTCAGCGTGGGCTACTTCGCTACCGCCTGGCTGGCCCACACGCTGGCTCGCTACACCCAGGCCAGCGAGCAGCTCGCCGCTCAGCGCGAGGTGGATCTGGCCAACATGGCGCAGGTCAACCAGCTCGTCATCCAGGACATGAAGGACGGGGTGTTGGTCGTGGACGAGTCGGGTGGCATCCGGCAGATCAACCGGCGCGCGGTGGAGATCCTCGGGCCCCTGCCCAAGGCGGGCCGCGATCTGACGCTGCGCGACTACACCCCGGCGCTGGCCGACCGCCTGCAGCGCTGGCGCGAGGACCCGGGTGCCGGATTCGATCCCATGCGCACGGTGCTCACCCACAGGCTCATGGGGGCGCGCTTCGTGCCGGTTGGCAAGAGCCGCAGCGTGGGCGTGGTGGTGTTCCTGGAGGATCTCACGCGCATCCAGGCCGAGGCGCAGCAGATGAAGCTCGCCGCCATGGGGCGGCTGACGGCCAACATCGCGCACGAGATCCGCAACCCCTTGTCCGCCATCAACCACGCTGCCGAGCTGCTGCTGGAGGAGTCCGACAGCAACGAAACCCAGCGCCGGCTGCTGCAGATCGTGCACGACAACACGCAGCGGCTGGACCGCATGGTGCAGGACGTGCTCAAGCTCAACCGGCGCGACCGGGCGCACCGCGAGACTTTCCAGCTGGGCGCGTTCCTGCGTACCTTCGTTGCTCAGTTTTGCCAGATCGAGAAGGTGACCGATCAGGTGGTGAGCCTCAGGATCGATATCGATCCAGCCATCACTGTCGACCGCAGTCACCTGAATCAGGTCATGTGGAACCTGTGCCGCAACGCCCTGCGCTACTGCCAGCGCAAGCCCGCGAGCCTGCGCATCTCGGTGCGCGCTGGCGAGCCGGCGAATGGAGTAGAATTGGCCGTCGCCGATGACGGACCTGGTGTACCCGAGGCGATCCGGCCGCATTTGTTCGAGCCGTTCTTCACCACCGCGGCGAGCGGCACGGGTCTGGGCCTGTACATCGCGCGCGAGATCTGTGATGCCAACAATGCCTCGCTCGAGTACGTCGAGCAACCGTCCGGCGCCATGTTCATGATCGTGTTCAGAGGGGTCAGGGGTTGAAGCGGAGCGAGCGGACCGCGGGCGGCCGCGCATCGGCGCCACAGCGCTGCGTGCTGGTGGTGGACGACGAGGTCGACATCCTCGAGTTGATCGAACTGACCTTGTTGCGCATGGGGCTGGACGTCGAGCGGGCGATGAATGTGAAGGAAGCCCAGGCCAAGCTCGCGGCGCGCCACTTCGACCTGTGCCTGACCGACATGCGCTTGCCCGACGGCACCGGCATCGAGATCGTCGAGCAGATCACCAAGACCAGTATGGATCTGCCGGTGGCGGTCATCACCGCGCACGGCAACACCGAGAACGCGGTGGCAGCGCTCAAAGCCGGCGCGTTCGACTACCTGGCGAAGCCGGTAGGCTTGGACCAACTGCGCACCCTGGTCAAGTCGGCGCTGTCTCTGCCCAAGGCCAACGATGCCAAGGTGGTGGAGCAGGCGCAGGGCGAGAAGGGCCTGTTGGGCGATTCACAGGCCATCCAGAGCGTCCGCGGGCTGATTGAGAAGCTGGCGCGCAGCGAGGCGCCAGTGCACATCACGGGCGAGTCGGGTAGCGGCAAGGAGCTGGCAGCGCGGCTGATCCACCAGAAGAGCGTACGGCGCGAGAGGCCGTTCGTACCGGTCAACTGCGGTGCGATCCCCGAGAACCTGATGGAGAGCGAGTTCTTCGGTTACAAGAAGGGCGCGTTCACCGGTGCCGATGCCGATCGTGACGGCTTCTTCCAGGCGGCCAATGGTGGAACCCTGTTCCTGGACGAGGTGGCCGACCTCCCGCTGCCCATGCAGGTGAAGCTGCTGCGCGCGATCCAAGAGAAGAAGGCGCGCAAGGTCGGCTCGACACAGGAGGATGCGGTGGACGTGCGCATCATCAGCGCGACTCACCAAAACCTGGCCGATTGCGTGGAGTCGGGCAAGTTCCGCCACGACCTCTACTACAGATTGAACGTGATCGAACTGCGCATGCCGGCGCTGCGCGACATGCGCGAGGACATCCCGGACATCGCCAGCGCCATCCTGGATAAGCTGGCAGGGCAGGCCAAAGTGCAGCGTCCACAGCTGGAAGAGGACGCTTTGCACTCTCTCATGCAGTACGATTTCCCGGGCAACGTGCGCGAGCTGGAAAACATCCTGGAGCGCGCCATGGCCTTGTGCGACGGTCAGCAGATCACGATGCCCGATCTGCAGCTCACCCCACCCGAGGCGGTGGAAGTCACGCCCGCGACCGAGGGCGGCAACGGGAAGTGGCCGTTGCAGGAGTATCTCGACCGGGTGGAGAAAGAGGCCATCCTCGAGGCGTTGGAGAAGACCCGCTACAACCGCACGGCGGCGGCCAAGCTGCTGGGCATCACCTTCCGGGCCATGCGTTATCGCATGGAGCGCCTCGGCATCAACTGACGCGGTGGGGAACCCGCGTTCCTCGGGTGCCTCGGAGACCGACCATGCAGCACACCTTCGCAGCCCTTCTCTTGTTCAGCGTTGGCGCGCTCATCCCGACCGTGGGCGCGGGTCAGCCTCCCATCGCGGGCGCTTGGGAGGCGGCGCGCACGGACAACGACGACCGCCTATTCGCCGCTTCAGCGATCAACTCGGTTTGGTGATCAAAGTCGGTTCGGTGATGAAGCGGCGACGCGAATTAAAGCCAGGTGAACACACAGGCGTATCCACGCCGGCTTTCGACGCGGAAGGCCGCCTGCTGCGGGCGCTCCAGATCAGCTCTCCCAACCAGGATGAGCGGCCCGAGGGCACCGCGGTTTCATTGCTGGTGGTGCACAACATCAGCCTGCCGCCCGGGGAGTTCGGCGGCCCCTGCGTCGTCGATCTATTCCTCAACCGTTTGGACCCGTACGCCCACCCGTATTACCAAGGCCTGCGTGGGCTCGAGGTCTCCAGCCACTTCTTCATCCGGCGCGACGGGGAGCTGATCCAGTTCGTGCCCTGTGAGCGACGTGCGTGGCACGCGGGAGCGTCGCGGTGGCGAGGGCGCGAGCGTTGCAACGACTTCTCTGTTGGCATCGAGCTGGAGGGCAGCGATGAGCTTGCCTTCACCGACGTCCAGTATGCCGAGCTCGCGCGGCTTACCCGAGACCTTTGCACGCGCTATCCCATACAAGATATCGCAGGCCACGCTGACATCGCTCCGGGGCGCAAGACCGACCCCGGGCCCTACTTCGACTGGGCTCGTTACCGCGCACTGATTGCAGCCGAGCTCGTCCGCTGAACCCGCGGGCTCGCGGCTGGCGCGAGCCCGCGACGCTGTTCTGCACCAACACCCCACCGCTCCGTCTTGCACCGCCTCGTCTGGGTTGCTCCGCTCGCGTCCCTTTGCGGACAGTAGATTCGTAGCGTGCACCCAACACGCCCGCACTTGCGGCGACGAAAAATCTTGACACCACCGCACCACTAGAATTAGTGTACGAGCGCATCAGCACACACAACATCTAGTGGTCTAGAACGAGATAGCCGGGACGCCATGTCGCGCGACAGCGACATGAAACCCGGCGCGAGAACCCGGGGAGATTCGAATGCAGCTTTCCACCGAGCCCGCGTTCAAGTCGTCTGCGTCCCTTCCGAGCGAAGGTGTAATGCTGGCAGAGACGCAGCGCGATCCGCGTTACGTTGAGTACAAGGTCATCCGGCGCAACGGCGCGGTGGTCGGCTTCGAGCCGACCAAGATCTCGGTGGCGGTGACCAAAGCCTTCATCGCCGTCAACGGCGGTACGGGCGCCGCATCCGCCCGCGTTCGCGAACTGGTCGCGGGGCTCAGTGAGCAGGTGGTCGGCGCGCTGATGCGCCGCCAGCCGGCCGGGGGCACTTTCCACATCGAGGACATTCAGGACCAGGTGGAACTGGCGCTGATGCGTTCCGGCGAGCACGACGTGGCGCGCGCCTACGTCCTCTACCGCGAGGAGCGCGCGCGGCTGCGCGCCCAGCAAAAGGCAGCCGCCCCCGCCGACGCGACGACCGCACGCGCTCAACGTGTCCGAGGACGGGCAGTCACGGCCACTGGACATGGATCGGTTGCGGCGGCTGCTCAAGGAATCCTGCGAGGGATTGGGTCGTGCGGTCGACCCCGACCTCATTCTGCAGAACGTAGTTAAGGATCTCTACGACGGCGTCCCGATGGACGAGGTGCGCAAGGGCGCCATCCTGTCCGCCCGCGCCCTGATCGAGGAGGATCCCGCCTACAGCTATGTGACCGCCCGCCTGCTTCTGCACAGCATCCGCCACGAGGTGTTGGGCGGGGAAGCCACCCACGCTGACATGCGGAGCCGCTACGCCGAGTATTTCCCGGCTTTCGTGGAGCGCGGCATCTCGGCGGGGCTGCTCGATCCCAGGCTGCAGCGGTTCGACCTCCGATCCCTGGGTGCGGCGCTGGACGCCAGCCGCGACCTGAAGTTCGGCTACCTTGGCCTGCAGACGCTATACGACCGGTACTTCCTCCACGTGGACGGTCGTCGCATCGAACTCCCGCAGGCCTTCTTTATGCGCGTCGCCATGGGTCTGGCTCTGAACGAAGTCGAGCCCGAGGCCCGGGCGATCGAGTTCTACAACGTGCTCTCGAGCTTCGACTTCATGAGTTCGACGCCCACGCTGTTCAACTCCGGCACGCGCCGCTCGCAGCTGTCGAGCTGCTATCTCACCACGGTCTCGGACAATCTCGAGGGTATCTACGACGCCATTAAGGAAAACGCCCTGCTGTCCAAGTTCGCGGGCGGTCTGGGCAACGACTGGACGCCGGTGCGGGCGCTCGGCTCCTACATCAAGGGCACCAACGGCAAGTCCCAGGGTGTAGTCCCGTTTCTGAAAGTGGTGAACGATACCGCCGTAGCAGTCAATCAGGGTGGAAAACGAAAGGGGGCGGTGTGCTCCTACCTCGAGACCTGGCACATGGACATCGAGGAGTTCCTGGAGCTGCGCAAGAACACGGGGGACGACCGCCGCCGGACCCACGACATGAACACGTCGAACTGGGTACCCGATCTGTTCATGAAGCGGGTGATGGAGAACGGCGATTGGACCCTGTTCTCGCCCTCCGATGTCCCCGACCTGCACGATCGGTATGGCAAAGCGTTCGAGAAGGCCTACCTGGAATACGAACGCAAGGCTACCTCAGGTGAGCTGAAGCTGTTCAAGAGAGTCCCCGCCGCGCAGCTCTGGCGCAAGATGCTGTCGATGCTGTTCGAGACCGGGCATCCGTGGATCACGTTCAAGGACCCGTGCAATATCCGCTCGCCGCAGCAGCACGTGGGCGTGGTGCACAGCTCCAACCTATGCACCGAGATCACGCTCAATACCTCGGCCTCGGAAATCGCGGTCTGCAACTTGGGCTCGATCAACCTGGCCGCCCATATCAAGGACGGGAGGCTCGACCGCGACAAGCTCAAGGCTACCGTGGCCACCGCGATGCGGATGCTCGACAACGTAATCGACATCAACTACTACGCGGTGGACAAGGCGCGCAACTCCAATGTCAAGCATCGCCCGGTCGGGCTCGGAATCATGGGTTTCCAGGATTGCCTGCATCTGTTGCGCGTGCCTTATGCCTCCAAGCAGGCGCTGGAGTTCGCCGACCGCTCGATGGAGGCGGTGGCCTATTACGCCTACTGGGCCTCGACCGAGCTGGCCGAGGAGCGCGGGCCCTACGCCACCTTCGAAGGTTCGCTGTGGCACCGCGGCGTGCTGCCCCAGGACAGCCTCGCCTTGCTGCGCGAAGAGCGCGGCGGCTACGTGGAGGTGGATGGCTCGTCGACCATGGACTGGGCGGCCGTGCGGGCCCGCATCCGGGAGTTCGGCATGCGCAACTCCAACTGCCTGGCGATCGCGCCCACCGCAACCATCGCCAACATCGTCGGGGTGTCGGCCTCGATCGAGCCCACCTTCCAGAACCTGTACGTGAAGTCCAACCTGTCGGGCGAGTTCACGGTCGCCAACGAGTATCTGGTGGCTGACCTGAAAAAGCTGAACCTGTGGGACGAGGTCATGGTTTCCGACTTGAAGTACTTCGACGGCACCCTGGCCAAGATCGATCGCATACCGCCCGAAGTCCGTAGCTTGTATGCGACGGCGTTCGAGATCGATCCCGCGTGGCTGGTGGAGGCGGGCGCCCGGCGCCAGAAGTGGATCGACCAGGCGCAGTCGTTGAACATCTACATGGCCGGGGCCTCCGGCAAGAAGCTGGACGAGACCTACAAGCTGGCGTGGCTCCGCGGTCTCAAGACCACGTATTACCTGCGCACGATGGGCGCCACCCATGCGGAGAAGTCCACGGTGAAGACGGGAGCGCTGAACGCTGTGCCCGCCGATGGTGGGCTGTCCGGCATATCGCTGACGGCCGCGGCTCCGATGTCGAGTGCGCCCGCAAGCAGCGCGGAAGCGAAGTTCTGCGCGATCGATGATCCCGGCTGCGAAGTGTGTCAATAGCGCGAACTATCTTAGCGGCATAGAGCTTGCTTACAAAACCAAACGCTTAGGAACCACGAATGCTGCAATTCGAAGAGACGAAAAGCGTAGCTGGACTTGGCATACAGACCGTCTTGAATGCCGGCCTGAACATGGCAACCAGCATCGCAACTGAGCAGCCAGCTGCTGCAACGGTCCACCTGGTTGCGCCGTCTGCGGTGGCGACGGTCCAGATGCCCGAGAATTTCCGCCGCATCCGGCTCGAGGACAAGCGCATCATCAACGGCAAGACCGACGTCAACCAGCTCGTCCCGTTCAAGTACAAGTGGGCCTGGGAGAAGTATCTGGCCTCCTGCGCCAATCACTGGATGCCGCAGGAGATCAACATGAGCCGCGACATCGCCCTGTGGAAGGACCCCGATGGTCTGACCGAGGACGAGCGCCGCTTGATCCGGCGCAACCTGGGCTTCTTCACCACCGCCGACAGCCTGGCCGCCAACAACATCGTGCTAGGCACCTATCGCCACATCACCGCGCCCGAGTGCCGGCAGTACCTGCTGCGACAAGCCTTCGAGGAGGCGATCCACACCCACGCCTATCAATACATCGTCGAAAGTCTGGCGCTGGACGAAGGCGAGGTGTTTAATGCCTACCATGAAATCTCCAGCATACGGGACAAGGACGAATTCCTGATCCCCTTCATCGACACGCTCACCAATCCGGCCTTCACGACCGGCACGCCGGAAGCCGATCAGCAGCTGCTCAGAAGCCTGATCGTGTTCGCCTGCATCATGGAGGGCCTGTTCTTCTACGTCGGCTTCACCCAGATCCTAGCGCTCGGCCGTCAGAACAAGATGACGGGTGCGGCCGAGCAGTATCAGTACATCCTGCGCGACGAGTCGATGCACTGCAATTTCGGCATCGACCTCATCAACCAAATCAAGATGGAGAATCCGCACCTGTGGACGCCGGAGTTCCGCGACGGGGCGCGCGAGCTGATCCGCAGGGGTGTGGAGCTCGAGTACCGCTACGCCGAGGACACCATGCCGCGGGGCGTGTTGGGCTTCAACGCTCCCATGTTCAAGGAGTACCTGAGATTTGTGGCCAACCGGCGCTGCCAGCAGATCGGGCTGGACCCGCTGTTTCCGGGCGCGTCCAACCCGTTCCCGTGGATGTCTGAAATGATCGACCTCAAGAAGGAGAAGAATTTCTTTGAGACACGCGTCATCGACTATCAGACCGGGGGCGCGCTGAGTTGGGACTGATCTGCCCGCGAGGCGGGTGGATGTGAGGAACTGCTGAACCGGGGTCCGCTGCTATTAGGGGCGCGCCGCGGTGATGTGGTCGCACCGAAAGGTGCGTTGGGTACTGTCGTCAACGTTAGAGGAGTAAACCGCAATGGCAATGAAGAAGAGATCTGCTGCCAAGAAGAAGTCGCCGGCAAAGAAGAAGTCGCCGGCGAAGAAGCCCGCCAAGAGGAAGGCGGCTAAGAGGCCTGCCAAGAGAAAGGCCCCGGCGCGCAAGCCCGCTGCGAAGAAGGCAGCGAAGAAGCCCGCCAAGAAGAAGCCGGCAAGGCGCAAACGGCCGGCACGCAAGGCCAAGAGGAAAGCCGCGAAGAAGCCAGCGGCGAAAAAGAAGGCGGCCAAGAAGCCGGCTAAGAGAAAGGCGGCCAAGAAACCGGCTAAGAGAAAGGCTGCCAAGAAGTCGGCTAAGAGAAAGGCGGCCAAGAAACCGGCGGCTGCGAAGTCGTCAGAGCCAGCTGCTCCGGCAGCGCCAAAACCCGCTCCCGCGCCCGCAGCTTGGCCGTTCCCGGTTTCTGGTAACCGGCCGAACTAAGCTCTAGCTTCCAGGATGCTCGCGGGAGGTCTGCATCCGTGAGGATACCAGTAACCTCCGCGGGCTTTTGCTCCAGAGGCCAGAGCATGCGCTGAGCCGCACCGCGTTCGCGGCCGAAGTCTCGGTCCAGTGGTGCGGTTGGGTGGAAGTCGATGCGTGATCCGTCGATCGAGAGACGGGACGCGGCTTCCGGTTGTGAGCGTTTCCGGTCGTCCCGGGTCTGGGATGACTATTCTCGCTCCGCCAAGCGGAGCTCTCCCCCCGCGCGACGCCGTTCTCAGTCCGTCCGCGCTTCGCGCTGCGTCGCCCCCGCCACGCCGGTCTAGAACTCGATACCTTGCTGTCTAGCTGTCCTGCGAGGCAGGAGTAGCAATGAGCTCGACAGCGCTGGCATTGCTTTCTCCACGACGGTCGTAACGCTGGTCGAGTTTAACTCCTGGCCCAGACGCAAACGGGAGTGGAAGTGACGGCGCGCGGCAGTTTCGACGACGTGAAGCCGTAACTCGTGTGCATCGGAGTGGAGATCCTGCGCGGCTCGACCGGTTTGCGCACGAGGTTGTGCGGAGCGCGGATCAACAGCCGCAGCGGTCTGCTCAGCGGTTCGGCTGCGGTGTCATCCGCAGGTAGGGCTTGAGCGCCTTGTAGCCCTTGGGGAACTTCTGCTTGATCAGCTCGGGGTCCTGCAGCGAGGGCACGATCACCACCTCCTCGCCTTGCTTCCAGTCGACTGGCGTCGCCACGCTGTAGTTGTCGGTGAGTTGCAGGGAATCGATCACCCGCAGGACCTCGTCGATAAAGCCGCATAAAATAGCCTCCGGCGCGGCAGATCAGAAGTAGTTTCTTTCTCTATGCTCAAACCATCCGGTTTTAAGTGAGGAGGAGGTCGTGGAACGCAAGAAGGTCAACTCCAGCCTGATCCGCTCGGCCGGTTACGACCCGGGGTCGCAGACCCTGGAGGTGGAGCTGACCGACGGGAGCATCTGGCAGTACTCCAAGGTTCCGCCAGAGGTACAGCGCCGGTTCATGGCCGCGCCTTCCATGGTCAGCTTCTACCGCGACAGCATCGAAGACGACTACAGCCGCCGGCGACTCAAGTAAGCCTCAGCACTCAGGCTCGCCGGGTGCCGGGCGAGGGTCCGGCACGAAGCCAAAGCGAGCCGGCACCTCGGCTGAGCGGATGTGCGACAGCTCCAGCGCATGCCCGGCGAGCATCAACTTTGGGGCGCCGCATTCCGCGCCCGGTGGGAGCGTCAGAAGCCGTTCGATCGCGCTGTCCTCCAGCGGTTCTCCAGAGGGCCCGCACAGAGATGCCACGAGCTCGGGCAGGTCCGAGTCGTGGATCACGCCGACGCCCAACTCTGTTTCGAGCAGAACGGCACCCGTATCATCCAGCCAGGCAGTGCCAGGTCTGTGCGCTGACACGCCGGTGTGGGCGCTCAAGCCCTAAGCCACCGCTTTTCAGCGGAAGCGTGCGATACACATATGGCACATAGGCCAGCGTCACAAACACCCGTTGCGGGCCGTTCTGGAAGTACCAGCGCCCCATCGCGTCGCAGGCATAGTTGCGGGCGATGAAGCCTGCCAGCGCCGGGTTGGCGACGCGCTCGCCCTTGATGGACCAATTGCCGCGCCGATCGAGGCTGAGCCAACCGTACACTGCGGGGACGTCGGGCCACTTGCGGAGAGCGCGAAGGACGATCTCATCCATCGGACCATTATATGCAAGCGCTTAGCCCGGGCGCGCTGCAGGCGCCTTCTCTGCTTGCGCGGCAAAGAGTAGGATGGCGGTGTTCGCTGTAACGCGGTCGCTCTCTTGTGCCGTCGTGAATCGCTCCGCAAGACTGTTTTCCTGCCTCGTGCTTTTCGCCGGCTTGTGGGCCGGTGTCAAGGCGGGCATGGCGGCGCACGACGACCCCTCGGAGGCGGACTGGGAATCGATTCGGGCGGTCATCACGTCCCAGCTGGACGCGTTCCAGCGCGACGATGCCGACGCCGCATTCTCGTTCGCTTCACCCGGTATCCAGAAGCAGTTCCACACCCCCGGCGAGTTCATGAACATGGTGCGCACCGGCTACGGCGCGGTGTACAGGCCAGGGACGGTGCGGTTCCTGGAGCACTTTGTGCTGTCAGAGCAGCCGGTACAGCCACTTGAGATCGTGACGCCCGACGACCTCGGTATTGATCGCGTTCTACATCATGGAGCGGCAGCCGGATGGGAACTGGAAGATCGCCGGTTGCGCGCTCGGGGCGAGCTCCGCGCGCTCGGCCTGATGACCCTCGCCTTCTATTACGGGTCGGGCTCGCCCTATGGCTGGCGTGTCTGGCTCGCGCTCGAGCACAAGCACATCGCCTACGAGCTGAAGACAGTGTCCTTCTCGGCGGGGGACCTGCGCAAGCCCGAGTATCTCGCTATCAACCCGCGGCACAAGGTGCCAGCTATCGTGGACGCCGGATTTGCCCTCTACGAATCGGTGGCGATCGTCGAATACTTGGACGAGAAATACTCCGGACCCAAGTTGTTCCCGGGCGACGTGCGCCAGCGCGCCCTGATCCGGCGCATGGTCCAGGAGGCTGACCAATACTACGCACTCGCGATGGAGAAGTTGGTCGACCAGGTGCTGTTCACGGCGCAGGACAAATGGGATGCGGACAAGATCAGCGAGGGCCGGCAGGGGGTGACTCGGGAACTGGCCTTATGGGAAGGCTTGATCCGGGGCGAACTACCTCGCGGGCGAGCTGTCCGCGGCGGACCTCACGCTCTATCCGCTCATCGCGCTCAGCCTCAGGATGGAAAAGAAAAAGCCGGACCTCGACCTGCGCAGCGCCATCGGCCCGAATCTCACCGCGTGGATGAAGCGCATAGAGGCGCTGCCCTACTTTCAGAAAACCTGGCCGCCTCACTGGAAGTGAGGCCGCTGGTCATGGCTCGTGACTGCATGCGCGCGAAAGGATCCCAGCGGTGAACTTGCTGCTCGGCTGCATAGCCGACGACTTTACCGGTGCCACCGACCTCGCAAACACGCTGGTCAAGGCCGGCATGCGCACGATACAGCTCCTGGGCGTGCCACAGCCCGGCCTCGAGGTTCCGCCGGCAGACTGCATCATCGTCGCGCTCAAGTCGCGTAGCAATCCTCCAGCAGAGGCGGTGCAGATGTCGCTGGCCGCACTGAACTGGCTGCGCAAGCGCGGCGCGCAGCAGTACTACTTCAAGTATTGTTCGACGTTCGACTCCACCGACCGGGGCAACATCGGTCCGGTGGCGGATGCGCTGCTGGACGCCTTGGGCGCTGATCTCACCGTGTTCAACCCAGCCTTTCCCACCAACAAACGCACGGTCTACAAGGGCTATCTTTTCGTCGGCAATGAGCTGCTGTCCGAGTCCGGCATGCGCCACCACCCGCTCACGCCGATGACCGATCCCTCCCTGGTCAGGGTGCTGCAGCGGCAAACGCCGCACAAGGTCGGACTGGTCCAATATGCCACGGTGGTCAACGGCGCGCGGGCGGTGCGCGATGCGCTCGATGCACTGGGGCGCACCGGCGTCCGGCATGTGATCCTGGACGCCATCACCGATGAGCACCTCATCGCGCTGGGCGAAGCCTGCGCCCACCTCAAGCTGGTCACCGGCGGTTCGGGGATGGCGATGGGCCTGCCTGCCAACTTCGTGCGCGCGGGTCTGCTCAAGGTCGGTCTACACTACGAGCTCCCCAAGGTGAGCGGTCCAACTGCAGTGCTGGCGGGGAGCTGCTCGGTCGCCACGCAAGGGCAGGTGGCCGAGATGAAGAAGGCCCACGCAGCCTTCGGCCTCGATCCGCTGGCGATCGCGGCCGGCCGCGACCAGGCGCAGGAGGCGCTGGCCTGGGCAGATACGCGCCTCAGCGAGAAACCGCTGCTGATTTATTCGACCGCCACTCCCGAGCAGGTGAGCGCTGTGCAGCACGAGATCGGCCGCGAGGAGGCCGGTGCGATGATCGAGCGCACTCTGGGTCGGATCGCACAGGGCCTGGTTGGCAAAGGCGTGCGCCGGCTGGTGGTGGCTGGCGGTGAGACATCGGGCGCGGTCGTCAGCGCGCTTGGCGTGCAGGGGCTGCTCATCGGCCCCGAGATCGACCCCGGCGTACCCTGGACGTTCAGCATCGGAGAGCCGACGCTGGCACTGGCCTTGAAATCGGGCAACTTCGGCGCACCGGATTTTTTCAGCAAGGCCTTCCGCGTCCAACCCTAGCAACGTTCAAAGCCACAGCCATGACCGAGACGAAGCTGCGCGAGGAGATCTGCTGGTTCGGGAAATCGATGTACGACCGCGGGTTGACCGCAGGCAGCTCGGGCAACATCAGCGCGCGAGTCGACGGCGGCTGGCTCATGACCCCGACCAACTCCTGCCTCGGCCGGCTCGATCCGGAGACCCTCTCCAAGGTGGACGAGAAGGGTGCTCCGATCTCTGGCGACAAGCCGACCAAAGAGGCCTTTCTGCACTTGTCCATGTACACGCAGCGCCCGGACGCGCGCGCCATCGTGCATTTGCACTCGACCCACTCAGTGGCGGTCTCGGTGCTGGCGGACATCGACCACGAGAACCCGATCCCACCGCTCACCGCCTATTACGTGATGAAGATCGGCAGGCTGGCCCTCCTGCCCTACTATGCGCCCGGCGATGTCGCGCTGGCCAACGCGGTGCGCGAGGTGGCCAGCCGCCACCATGCTGTGCTGCTGGCCAATCACGGACCGGTGGTCGCGGGTAAGGACCTCGAGACGGCGGTGTACGCGACCGAGGAGCTGGAAGAGACCGCGAAGCTCTATCTGCTCCTGCGCGGTCAGCAGACCAAGCTGCTGACCGTCGACCAGGTGGCCGAGCTGCACCGCAGGTTTCCGGCATGAAGCTTGCTGCCCACAGGCGGCCCGGTAAGAGATAATATTCGCTCTGGATTGAGCCTTCGGAGTTCAGCTATGTCGCTTCAAAACGTGGGACTTGAAAACGCAAATTTCATCCATCGAGGAGGGTGCGGTCTGCTTCGAACCCTCAGCTGTGTTGCCGCCGCTTTCCTTGTAGCCGTTGCGGCCGGATGCGCTTCCAACAAGCCTGCGCCCACCAAGGGCGCCACTGTCCCAGCTTCGGAGATCAAGGTCTATCAGACCCCGGACCTCCTCGAGAGCCAGTACAAGTTGATCCAGCATGTTTGGATCGACTCTTGGCGCAGCAACATCACATTCCCGACCTTCAAGTCCGAGACTGACGGCATGGATGCGATGAAGCGCGTGGCTTCCGATGCCGGCGCCAATGGCCTGATCAACGCCATCTGCCTGGACGGACGCTCGAAGCCCTCCGATAGGCCGGAGCTGTACTGCTACGCCGACGCGATCCGGGTGAACTGATCCAGCGCCAACGCGTGACAGAATTGGGCGGCGCTCTGCGCCGCCTGTGATACGTCAGCGACGCGACCAGGAGCGTCGCGGTCTCGACCGGCTCGAGCCGCCTGGCCGACAAACCCCGCATGCTAGAATCGCCGCGTCCTTAGCGTGGAGGAGCGGCCATGAAGAAAAACGTTACAGTTCTCGCAGTGCTCGCAGTAGCGGTCGGCGCAGCCGTAAGCGCATGGGCGCAGATGAAGCCGGAAGACGCGATCAAGTACCGCCAGTCTGCGATGTTCCTCGTTGGCCAGAACTTCGGACCGCTGGCGGCCATGGCCCAGGCCAAGATCCCCTACGACAAGGACGCCGCTATCAAGCATGCCGACATCGTCGCGTTCGTGAGCAGGTTGCCGCTGCAAGGGTTCCAGCCGGGCACCGACACGGGCGGCAACACCAAGGCCAAGCCCGAGATCTGGGAGAACATGGACGACTTCAAGGCCAAGCTCGAGAAGATGCAGCAGGAAACCGCGAAGCTGGCGGAGGTTGCTCAGAGCGGCGACTTCAACGCGCTCAAAGCCCAGGTAGGCGAAACCGGTAAGGCCTGCAAGGCCTGCCACGACAAGTACCGCAACAAGTAGCGGGCGCGAGTTTCGAGCGCAACGCCACGCGCATCGCGCGTGGGCTTGCCGGTGTCATCTCACCAACAAGTAGACCCCACCTGCGCATAGCACGAGGAGCAGCAGCGCCAGCCATAGGGGCCCGCCACGCACCTCGGGAGCATCCTGCGCTTCGGGCAGCTGTTTGCGCCCCGTGAACAGGGGCAGGATCAAGTTCTCGCGCTTGCCCCATAGATAGTAGAGAGCGGCGCAGACGTGCAGCGCGATCAGCACAGCGAGCACGTAGAAGTTGGTCTCATGGATCTCGCTCAACGTGTCGCTGGTCTGCTTGGACACCCAGTCGTACAGCGGGCCTTCGGTCATGATGTCATCGTTGGCAAACAGCCCGGTCCCCACCTGCACCAACAGGCACGTGAGCAGCGCCACAATCATCCAGCCGCCCAGCGGGTTGTGGCCTGCGTAGAAGGTGGGCCGCCCCCGCCTGAGCGATCTCGCATACGCGATCGCCTGCCCCGGGTGGCGCACAAAATCGGCTGAACCGGGCATAGGTGCTGCCGAATATCCCCCATAGCAAGCGGAACAGCACGAGCGTGAGAATGGTGAACCCTGACAGCTCGTGGATCTGCATCGCATTGCCGCCGATCTGGGCAGTGGTGAATGAGACGATGATCAGGGCGACCAGGAGCCAGTGGAACACGCGCACGGGAATGTCCCAAACGCGTACGGTCCGGGGCCTGCTCTGGTGCTGTGAACCGGTGTCGCTGGCCATCGGCCGACCTCTTGTGCGCAGCAGCGGCAGAGTATAGCGATGAGCGAGCGGCCTTGCGGAGGACACGAGCGGTGGTCTATAAAACGGGAAACAGCGGAGGAGGAACCGCAATGCATCCGTCCACGACTCATTCTGAGAAGCTCAGTGGCGCTGAGGCTCGTGTGCCAAGGCGCGCGGCGCTATGGCACGCCGCGACCGCCATCGCGCTCGGATTTGCCGTCCTCTATGTAGTGGGTTTCGCCGGTTCCGCAACCATCCACGATGCGGCCCACGATGCCCGCCACAGCCTGAACTTCCCGTGTCATTGACCGCCTCGCGGGGGCGCGCATCGTCCCTGCGCGGCCTCCTGTCAGCGGCGCTCATGGCGGGGCTGGCGGCGGGTTTGGTCGCCGCCACCCTGCAGCAGCTGTTCTTGGTTCCGCTGATTCTTCGGGCCGAGCTGCTCGAGCCGGTTGGGCATGCACACGCAATGCAGGCGATCGACATCGAGCGGACCGTCTATTCCGTGCTGTTCACCTGCCTCGGTGCGTGCGGGTTCTCCCTGCTGCTGGCCGGTTGCTTTGTGCTCCGGGGCGAGGTGAGCTGGCGCCGGGGCTTGGTCTGGGGACTGGCCGGGTTTGTGAGCTTCGCGCTCGCGCCTGCGCTGGGTCTGCCGCCCGAGCTGCCGGGAGCGCAGCCCGCCGACCTCCTCGCGCGGCAGATGTGGTGGATCACCACCGCGGTGACGACCGCGGTCGGCCTGGCGTGCATCGCGTTCCCGAGAACGATGCCGCTCAAACTGCTCGGCGTTGCGCTGATCGCGCTGCCGCATCTGATGGGGGCGCCACAGGCGATCCACGCGGACAGTGACTTGCCGCGGGACATGGTGCACGCCTTCGCTCTGGGCTCACTGGCGGTCTCCGCGGTGATGTGGTTGATCCTCGGTGCCCTCACTCCTGCGTTGATGCACCGCTATGTGGCGCAGACCGACCGACGCCGCGGCGCCTCGTTCCGCTGAGTCCTCACCTTCAGGTATCTGCGGATTGGGCGTCGGCGCATAGCAACGGCGACGCGGGAGACACCGGAGCTTGGGCGTTGTCGGCGCCGGTTGCCTCCAGCGCCTCGAGCAGCAGTCCCGGATCGTTGCGCCCGAGTCGCGGCGCGTCGCACAGCATCTGGCGCCACAGACGCGCTCGCGGTTGCCCATGGAATAGGCCCAGCATGTGCCGCGCGATGGCGCGCAGGGAGATGCCCTGCAGCAGCTCCTCTTTCGCGTACTCGTACATCGCATTGACCACCTGGGCACGTGTGGGCGCCGGCGAGTGACTATGAAGGTGGCAATCCGCCTCGGCGAGAAGATACGGATCGTGGTAGGCGGCGCGGCCCAGCATCACGCCGTCCACGCAGGCCAGGTGCTGTTCGATCTGCGCCCACCTGCCGATCCCGCCGTTGATTACGATGGTCAGCTCCGGGAACTCCCGCTTCAGGCGATAAACGTCGGCGTAGCGCAGCGGCGGGACCTCGCGGTTGTCCTTCGGGCTCAGCCCCTTCAGCACCGCGTTGCGCGCGTGCATGATGAATGTCCGGCAGCCCGCAGTGGCGAGCGCGTCTACGAAGCGGCGAGCGAAGTCATAGTCCTCGATGCGGTCGATTCCCAGACGATGCTTCACGCTTACCGGAATGCCGACCGCGTCTTGCATTGCCTTAATGCAGTTCGCCACCAGCTCCGGCTCGGCCATCAAGCAGGCGCCGAATGCGCCATGCTGCACGCGCTCGGACGGGCAGCCGCAGTTGAGATTGATCTCGTCGTAGCCCCACTGTTCACCCAGGCGCGCACAGGAAGCCAGCTCCGCCGGATCGCTACCGCCGAGCTGCAACGCTATCGGGTGCTCCTCGCCGTGGAAGCGCAGATGCCGCGCCACGTTGCCGTGGATCAGCGCGCCGGTCGTGATCATCTCGGTGTAGACCAGCGCGCGCGGCGAGAGCTGCCGGAAGAAGTAACGGCAGTGGCGGTCCGACCAGTCCATCATCGGCGCCGTGCACAGGCGCCGGGCGTCCAAGTCTATTCCCCGCATCTTACGTGCGCCGTGCGAGCGCCTCCGGTTGGAAAACAGGCGGGCAGAACGAGTGCTCGCGCACCTTACGAGTGCCCCAGCACCGGATGCGGCTCGTAGGGCTCGGCGAGCGCCTTCAGCTCCTCGTCGCTGAGCTTCACCTCGAGCGCCTTTACCGCGTCCTCGAGATGGTGCATTTTGCTCGCGCCGATGATCGGTGCGGTGACGCCGGGTTGCTGCAGCAGCCAGGCGAGCGCGATCTGAGCGTTGGACACGCCGCGCTTTTTCGCGATCTCGGTCACGCGCTCCACCACGGTGAAGTCGGAGTCTCGGTAGTACATCTGGTGAGCGAAGTCGTCGCTTTTCGCGCGCTTGGTCTCACCCTTGTCCTCCTTGCGACGGTTGCCGGTGACGAAGCCGCGCGCCAGCGGGCTCCAGGGGATGAGCGCCGATGCCCTGGTCGCGGCACAGCGGGATTCATCTCGCGCTCCTCCTCGCGGTACACCACGTTGTAGTGATTCTGCATGCTGACGAAGCGCTCATAGCCGCGCAGATCCGCGGTGTACAGCATCTTGGCGAATTGCCAGGCGTACATGGACGAGGCGCCGATGTAGAGCGCCTTGCCGGACTTCACCACGTCGCTCAACGCGTCCAGCGTCTCCTCGATCGGCGTGTTCTTGTCGAAGCGGTGGATCTGATACAGGTCCACGTAGTCCAGCTGCAGGCGGCGGAGACTGTCGTCGATGGCGTGCATGATGTGCTTGCGCGACAGCCCGCGCTGGTTGGGATCCTCGCCCATCGGGTTGAAGCACCTTGGTGGCGACCACGACCCTGTCGCGCTGCACCCCGAACTCCTTTAGAGCCTTGCCCAGCACGACTTCGCTCTCGCCGAGCGGAGTACACGTCGGCGGTGTCGTAGAAGTTGATACCGAAATCGAGCGCCTTGCGGATGAAAGGCTTGGCTTGATCGTAGTCCAGCACCCAGTCGCGCCACTTGGACGAGCCGTAGGTCATGCAGCCAAGGCAGATGCGCGAGACCTTGAGACCGGTCGAGCCCAGATTGACGTATTCCATGTGCACTCCTCCGTTACGCGGAAAGCGCTCAGTGTACCGGCAGGTGTGGCACACGCGCCACGCCCCTGCGTAAGCGTCGCGTGGAGCAGGTGTAACCGTGCGAGGAAAGGACTCGGTCGACCGGCAACGAAGGCCGGTGGTCAGAGCAGGACGCGGATCGGCGCTGCGGCACAGCGCCGGGGAGAAGAGGTTCCGTCGGGGTGAGGGCCCCGAACGGGTCTAGCTACAGCGGGAGCGGAGCCGCCCTATTCACCGGAGATGTCTGACCAGCGGCGCTGCGGCGCGTCGGTTTCCTCGAGCACCGAGGCGTAGGCGTATTCGACCCAGCGGGACGCGTCGTCTTCCTCGCCTTCCAGGAACCGTCGTTCGTACTCGGCCACCTCTTGCATCAACGCTTCGAGACGCGCCCACACGCGCTCCGTGTGCTTCTGATGCATTTCCTTGGCCAGCAGCGCCTTGGCGTTTTGGTAGTCACGCTCGTTCAGGATGGGCCGGGCCTTCGTCGCCTCCGTCCTGAAATCCCTGCTTCCCATGATTGCGCCCCTCATCAAGATCGTGACTGGATAAACGCAATGTTCAGGCCAGACCGCGGCTGTTAAAGAAATGTCAGCCGCGACATCCACCGATCGATAGCAAACCAGACAGGTGCGCGATTCGCGCCCTCAGGGCGAAGAGCGACCGCGCGCAGCGCTGCGGCACAGCAACGTTTTGGGCATACTGCACCAGGAACGCGATGGTGGAGGAGCAGGATATGAACAGTGCCGTGGACAAAACGCTAGCCGCAGTGCGTTCGCAGGTTACGCCCGAGGAATGGAAGACGCGTGTCGATCTGGCAGCCAGCTATCGGCTGGTCGCGCTGCAAGGCTGGGACGATCTCGTCTTCACGCACCTCACTGCGCGCGTCGCCGGGGACCGATCACCATTTTCTGATCAACCCCTACGGGATGCTGTTCGAGGAGGTCACCGCTTCCAGCCTGGTGAAGGTCGACCTGAGCGGGAACAAAGTCATGCCCTCGCCCTACGAGATCAACCCGGCGGGCTTCGTCATCCACAGCGCAGTGCACGCGGCACGCGCGGACGCCCAATGCGTGATGCACCTGCACACCGACGCGGGCGTCGCTGTCTCGGCGCAGAAGGACGGTCTGCTGCCCATCTCGCAGAACGCGCTGTTCCCGCTGGCTGCGCTGGCCTATCACGACTATGAAGGTGTCGCGCTGCGCGATGACGAGAAGGCGCGCCTGGTGCGCGACCTCGGCCAGCGCACTTTCATGATCCTGCGCAACCACGGCACGCTCACCGTGGGTCCGAGCGTGGCCGATGCCTTTCTCGCGATGTTCGTGCTCGAGCGGGCCTGCCGCATTCAGGTGCTGGCGCAGTCCGGCGGCGGGGAAGTGATACGCGTGCCGGAGGCGATCCTGGCGGGCATCGCGGCGCAGGGACAGGCCGCCACCCGCGGACTCGGCGGCCAGCTCGCCTGGCCCGGCCTGCTGCGCAAGCTGGATCGAACCGACTCGTCGTACCGGCAGTAGCGCTAACAGGCGGCGCTCAGATCCGCCCGAACTGCTTTACCGCTTCGTTGATCGATTTGTAGTTCTCGATGAACGGAATCATGCGGTGCTCGACGTCGTCGAGCTGCTGGGCTTTGCGCAGGACTTCCTCCGCCTTGTCCGCCGGCACTACCGCCACCCCGTCCATGTCGGCCACGATGATGTCTCCGGGACGGACCTCCACGCCTGCACACGTGACGGGGATGTTGGAGCCGGCGAAGCGGTAGTGATTGATCGTCGTGGACGGGGCCACGCCACGGCTGAACACGGGAAACTGCAGCTTCTGAATTTGTGGTGTATCGCGCACAGAAGCGTCGATCACCGCGCCCGCGAAGCCTCGGTACTTCATGGCGGTCGACATGAGTCCACCAATCCCGGCGTAGTCGAGACCGTCCTCCACCACCATGACGTAGACCGATCCGGGTGCGGCGGTGTCGATGGCGTCGAGCATGCCCTTGGATGCGGCCGGGCCTTCGCGGTGCTCCTCCTTCTTCAGCAACACGGTGACCGCGCGGCCGGCGAACTTGACCGGCGCCAAGGGCCGCATGTCGTGCGACATGTAGGCCTTTTTTCCGTAGAGTTGCTCCATGGCGTCGGCAACCGAAGCCGCTTCCACCAGCTTGAAGCCTTCGATGATCGGATCTTGCTGGGCGCTGGACTCAGTGGCGATGCCCGCCGCAACGATTCCGACCACCAGTGCCAATATTGCCCTCATTGTCTCCTCCGATTTGGGTTCTCTTGCTTTGAGCGCAGTCCCACAAAGCAACAGGGCGCATCGGATCGATGCGCCCCGCCGCTGCTGAGCCGCGCGGAAGTGCTAGCCGCCCTTCACCTGTTGTCTCTGCTCGCCCAGTCCGTCGATGCCCAGGCGCATGCTGTCGCCTGGCTTGAGGAAAACCGGGTTGGGCTTGACGCCTAACCCGACGCCTGGCGGCGTGCCGGTCGTCACCACGTCGCCGGGCAGCAGGGTCATGCAGTAAGAGATGTAGGACACCAGCTTCTTCACCCCGAAGATCATGGTGCTGGTGTTCCCGGTCTGCATGCGCTTGCCGTTCACCTCCAGCCACATGGCCAAGCCCTGCGGATCGCGGATCTCGTCCGCGGTCACCAGCCAAGGTCCCAGCGGGGCGAAGGTATCGAAGCTCTTGCCTTTGTCCCATGTGGGGCCGCGCTCGAGCTGCCATTCCCGCTCGGAGACATCGTTGCAGATCAGATAGCCGGCCACGTAGCCGAGCGCATCGGCCTCGCTCACGCTCTGCGCTTTCTTGCCCATCACGAACGCGAGCTCCACTTCCCAGTCGCCCTTCTTCGAGCCCTTGGGCAAGATCACCGCATCGTTGGCGCCGCAGATTGCCGAGGTCGCTTTCATGAAGATGATCGGCTCGGAGGGAATCGCCTGGTTGGCCTCCTTGGCGTGGTCTGAATAGTTCAACCCGATGGCGACCAGCTTGCTCGGCGTGGCCAGGGGCGGGCCCAGGCGCGGGCTGCCGGATACCTTCGGCAAAGCGTCCGGTTTGAGGCCGCGCAGCTTGGCGAGCCCTTCCGGGGAGAGCGCGCTGCCGTCGATGTCGGCGACCGCGCCGGACAGATCGCGAATGGCGCCTTGTGCATCCAGGATTCCGGGTTTCTCCTTGCCTGCGTCACCGTAACGTACCAGTCTCATTGTCTTCTCCCTCCAGTTGTCTATTGCTGACCCGCTGGACCAACCGATTCAGAGCGAAACACCGCCGTCGTTGATCACCGTCTGGCCGGTCATGAATACGGACTCGTCGCTACCGAGGTAGACGCACAGATCGGCGATCTCCTCGGCCCTGCCCAGCCGCCCCATGGGCTGGCGCGCGATGAAATCTGCTCGCGCCTTCACCGGGTCGGCAAAGGCGTTGATGCGATCTCCCAGGCTGGGTGTGTCGATGGTACCCGGACACACGGCGTTGCAACGGATCCCGCGCTTGACGTAATCGATCGCGATGGACTTGGTCAGGCCGATCACTGCGGCCTTACTGGCGCCATACACGAAGCGGTTGGGGATGCCCTTGATGCTGCCCGCCACTGAGGCTATGTTGACGATCGAACCACCGCCGTTGTCCAACATGCGCGGCAGAAGAGCCTGGATCAGCAGGTACATGGAGCGCACGTTGAGGTTGAACGAGAAGTCCCAGTCCTTCATGCTGCAGTCGAGGACGGTTCCGTGATGCACGAACCCGGCGCAGTTGACCAGGATGTTCGGCACGGGAATCTCTGTCGCCAGAGAGACGATGGCGGGCGGGTCGGTCACGTCGAGCCGGCGCACTTTGATGCCAGCGGTGGAGGCAATCTCGCCCAGCTTCTCGGTGTTGATGTCGGTGGCAATCACCGCCGCGCCCTCGCGCGCGTAGGCCAACGCGGTGGCGCGGCCGATGCCCTGGGCCGCTGCGGTCACCAACGCGGTCTTGCCCTGCAGTCTGCCGCTCACGCCTCCTCCCACTCACCTGAGCCGGCCGTGCGCCGGCGCGGTCGGCCGTTAGTATGCCACAGGGTACCAGCCGCGTTGCCTTCAGCGGCGGCAGCTGATTCTGGGTCTGCGCTGCCGTTTGCCGCGAAATCCTCAATTCAGTTAGACTGCCCTTCCGAATAGAAGAAGACTTAGGAGGAGACCGGAGTGGCATCGTCCACCATCCGCTCTTGCAGCGCACAATCAGAACTAGAGCGCGCTCGCTTCCGGCTGCACCCCGCGTAGGAACCGCCAATGGCCTCTGTCCAGTTGAAGGGTGTGCGCAAGGCGTTCGGCCGCGTCGAGGTCGTTCACGGTGTCGACATCTCCATCCAAGACGGCGAGTTCGTTGTGCTGGTGGGTCCGTCAGGCTGCGGCAAGTCGACCCTGCTGCGCATGGTCGCCGGGCTGGAGGAGATCACCAGCGGCGAGATCCGGATCGGGGACAGGGTCGTCAACAACATCCCGCCCAAGGCCCGGGACATCGCGATGGTGTTCCAGAACTACGCGCTCTACCCGCACATGACCGTGTTCGACAACATGGCCTTCAGCATGAAGCTGGCGGGCAGGAGCAAGGACGAGATGCGGCAGCGGGTCGACGTCGCGGCCAAGATCCTCGGTCTGACCGAGTACCTCGAGCGTTTCCCGCGCCAGCTTTCGGGCGGTCAGCGCCAGCGTGTGGCCATGGGCCGCGCCATCGTGCGCGACCCGCAGGTGTTCCTGTTCGACGAGCCGCTCTCGAACCTGGACGCCAAGCTGCGGGTGCAGATGCGCACCGAGATCAAGGAGCTGCACCTGCGGCTCAAGACCACGTCGGTGTACGTGACCCATGATCAGATCGAAGCCATGACCATGGCCGACACGATCGTGGTGATGAACGGCGGCAACGTAGAGCAGATCGGCTCTCCGCTGGAGCTGTACGACAACCCCGCCAACCTGTTCGTGGCCGGCTTCATCGGCTCGCCCGCCATGAACTTCCTGCCTGGCCGGTTCGCGCCCGCGGAGCGCGTCTGCAGTCAAGCTGTCCAACGCCAGCGAGCTGCCGGCGCCCGCGTGCCGCGAAGCGGACGGCCGCGACGTGACGCTCGGGGTGCGCCCGGAGCACTTCGTCATCAACGAGGGCGGCGTGCCGGCGGAGGTGATCGTGGTGGAGCCCACCGGGCGCCGACACGCAAGTGTATTGCAGGCTCTCCGGACACCGAGGTGACGGTGGTCTCGCGCGAGCGTCACATCTTCAAACCCGGCGAAACTATCCGGTTGCAACCGATACCGGAGAAGACCTACCTGTTCGACCCCGCGAGCGGCAAACGGCTGGCCTAGGCCGCGCCCGGATCGGAGGATGAGATGACCCACACGCGCCGCGACTTTCTCAAGACGACGGGCGGCATCGCCGCATCAGCAGCGCTGGGGCAATCGCTTCTGATTCGTGAGGCGTCGGCGCAGCAAGTGTCGTTCAAGCCCGAGGCCGGAGCCACGCTGCGCGTGCTGCGCTGGAAGCGCTTCGTGCAGGGCGACGAAGACCAATGGCTGGCCAACAGCAAAAGATTCACCGAAACGACGGGGATCCCGGTCACGGTGGAGAGCGAGAACTGGGAGGACCTGCGACCGAAGGCCGCAGTGGCTGCGAACGTCGGCAGCGGGCCGGACATCATCATCGGCACGAACGACGATGCGCATCTGTATCCCGACAAGCTCGTCGATGTCTCCGATGTGGCCGAATACCTCGGCAAGAAATACGACGGTTGGTATGACTTGGCGCGCCAGTACGGCACCAGTGATGGCCGCTGGATTGGGGTTCCCATGGGCGCTGGCGCGAGCGCCATCGTGTACCGCGCGAGCCAGGTCAAAGCGGCGGGGTTCAACGGCATTCCGCGTGACACGGGAGGCTTTCTGAAGCTGTGCCAGGCGCTCAAGGCGAAAGGCACGCCGCCCGGCATGGCCCTGGGTCACGCCACCGGCGACGCGAACATCTGGTGCCACTGGTTGCTCTGGTCGCACGGCGGCAAGCTCGTGGACGAGAACAACCGGGTGGCGATCAGCTCCAAGGAAACCGAGGCGGCTCTCGAGTACGCCAAGAAGCTGTACGAGACCTTCGCGCCGGGCACGCTGTCGTGGCTGGATCCCAGCAACAACAAGGCCTTCCTCGCGGGAGAGATCAGCCTCACAACGAACGGCGTGTCGATCTACTACGCGGCCAAGAACTCGGCCGATCCCAAGGTCAAGGCGATGGCCGACGACATCTACCACGCGAACATGCCGATCGGCCCGATCGGCAGGCCTACGGAGATGGGGCTCGCCTTCACCGCCGTGTTGTTCAAGTACAGCAAGTATCCGCAGGCGGCCAGGGAGTACCTGAGGTTCATGTGGGAGAAGGAGCAATACGAGCCCTGGATGGAGGCCTCCCTCGGGTTCGTGACTCAGCCGCTGCGCTACTACGAGTCGAGCCCGGTGTGGAAGTCCGATCCTAAGCGCTTTGCCTACCGTGACGCGGTGAAGCTGATGCTGCCCAACGGATGGCCGGGGAAGCTCGGCGCGGCTTCGGCGGCCGCGATGGCGGACTTTGCCGTCGTGGATATGATCGCTCAGGCAGCCACCGGCTCGGCTTCGGTTCAGGACGCGATGCACATGGCCGAACGTCGCGCCAAACGGTTTTACAGCTAGGGCCTGCCATGAACGCGCCGCAGACGCAGTTCGTACCCGGGATGGCCCAGCCGTCGGGGGCGCAGTCGTTTCTCGGCAAGCTGTTCGACAACCGCCACTTCCTGGGCGTGCTGTTCATGGTGCCGGCGGGCGCGTTGCTGCTGCTGTTCCTGACCTATCCCCTGGGTCTGGGCGTGTTTCTCGGCTTCACCGACGCCAAAGTGGGCCGGCCGGGCGAGTGGATCGGCATCGAGAACTACGAATGGCTGGTCACGGACAGCGTATTCAGGCTGTCGGTGTGGAACACGTTCCTGTACACCTTCATCGCCAGTGTGGCCAAGTTCGCGCTCGGCCTGTGGCTGGCGCTGCTGCTCAACGAACACATTCCGTTCAAGGCATACATCCGGGCCATTGTGCTGCTGCCCTTCATCGTCCCCACGGTGCTGTCCGCCATCGCCTTCTGGTGGATCTACGACGCTCAGTTCGGCATCGTGAGCTGGATGCTGGAGCGGCTCGGGGTGATACACACCTACATCGACTTTCTCGGCCAGCCCAACCTGGCGCGCATGTCCGTCATCATCGCCAACGTCTGGCGCGGTGTGCCGTTCATCGCCATCTCGTTGCTGGCCGGGCTGCAGACCATCTCGCCCTCGCTCTACGAGGCTGCTGCCATCGACGGCGCCACCAGCTTCCAGAAGTTCTGGAACGTGACGCTGCCCGATGCTCACGCCCATCATCGCCGTGGTGATGACCTTCTCCGTGCTGTTCACCTTCACCGACTTCCAGCTCATCTGGGTGCTGACGCGCGGCGGCCCGATCAACGCGACGCACTTGATGGCGACGCTGTCGTTCCAGCGCGCGATACCCGGCGGCGCCCTGGGTGAGGGCGCAGCCATCGCGACGGCGATGATCCCGTTCCTGCTGGCGGCGATCTTGTTTTCGTATTTCGGACTGCAACGCAGGCGCTGGCAGCAGGGAACGAAAGACTAGCGAAGCGATGAAAGACACCGAGCAAACCGTCGGAATGGCGTACCTGGTGTCGCTGCCGCGCAAGGTGGTGACGGTGTACATCCCGCTCCTGCGTTTTTCTCATCGTGCTGCTGTTCCCGTTCTACTGGATGGCGGTGACGTCGATCAAGCCGAACGCCGAGCTGCTGTCCACCGCGGGCAATCCGTTCTGGGTGAAGCACCCGACGCTCGAGCACTTCGGCAAGCTTCTCTTCCACACCGCCTATCCGAGCTGGATGTGGAACACGATCCTGATCTCGGTCGTCTCCACCTTCGCGTCGCTGGCGGCGAGCGTGTTCGCCGCCTACGCCATCGAGCGGCTGCGCTTCCAGGGCTCGCGCCAGACCGGGATGGCGATCTTCCTGGCCTACCTGATCCCGCCCAGCATCCTCTTCATTCCGCTCGCCACGATGGTGTTCAAGTTCGGCATCTTCGACTCCAAGCTGGCGCTGATCCTCACTTATCCCACGTTCCTGATCCCGTTCTGCACCTGGCTGCTGATGGGCTACTTCAGGACCATCCCGTTCGAGCTGGAAGAGTGCGCGCTCATCGACGGCGCCACGCGCTGGCAGATCTTGGTCAAGATCGTCCTGCCGTTGGCGGTGCCGGGGCTGATCTCCGCCGGCATCTTCGCCTTCACGCTGTCCTGGAACGAGTTCATCTACGCGCTCACCTTCATTTCGTCGTCGGAGAACAAGACGGTGCCGGTGGGCGTGATCACCGAACTGGTGGAAGGCGACGTTTACCACTGGGGCGCACTGATGGCCGGTGCACTGCTGGGCTCGCTGCCGGTGGCGGTGATGTATTCGTTTTTCGTGGAGTACTACGTGGCCGGCATGACCGGCGCGGTGAAAGAGTGAAGGAGTTGGGGGGAGGAGACCCCCAGGCGGCGGCGCCCTGCGCTCGACCGGGACCCTAGAATCCTGGCGGGGCAGGGCGCCCGACCCCTGCGCGGGCCCCTTCATGGACTCCTGGCTGTTGTGGCAGTGGCGCGCCGATACCCCGGGAATCGCATTGAGCGGAGTGCTGGCAGGCAGTCCGTAAAGAACTGAGTCGCGGCCGCCCGCGCGCAGGCGTTCGATCGGGTAGACGCGAACCGATACGGCCCAACCCGGCTGCCGCCTTCGCTTTTGAACATCTTGTCAAGCCGCGCGCAGTGGCCGCTCCCGCGAAATGCTCTAAAATAACGCTCTTGGCTGTTACCGGGGAACGCGCACCCGGGCCTGCCATCCCAAGGAGGTTCCCATGCTGCAGACTGCAGACCTGACCATCAAGCTCAACCCGAACGACGACGTTGTTATCGCGCGGGTCGAACTGCCCGCGGGGACCGAGCTGATCAAGGAGGGCGTCCGCGTCGCGGTCAACGTCCCCGCCGGCCACAAGGTTGCCATACGCGATGTCGCGGAGGGTCAGCCGGTACACCGGTACAACCAGATCATCGGTTTCGCCACCCGTCCCATCCGAGCCGGCGAGCACGTGCACGTGCATAACCTGGCCATGGGCGACTTCCAGCGCGACTATGCGTTCTGCCAGGACTACAAACCGACGCAGTTCGTTGCCAACCCCGCCACTTTCATGGGCATTCGTCGCGCGGACGGTCGCGTGGCTACCCGCAACTATATCGGCGTGATGAGCAGCGTGAACTGCTCGGCCCATGTGTGTCGCATGATCGCTGACCATTTCAAGGGCGAAGCGCTGGCCGACTATCCCAATGTGGACGGCGTCGTGCCGATCCATCACAAGACCGGTTGCGGCATGGGGTCGACCGGCGAGCCGGTGGAGGTGCTGCGCCGCGTTCTGGGGGGCTATGCCACCCACGTCAACATGCACTCCACCCTGATGGTGGGGTTGGGCTGCGAAGCCAACCAGATCAACGATCTTCTCGCGGCGCAGGGGCTCAAGCGCACAGAGCAGTTGCAGACCATGACCATCCAGGAGACCGGCGGCACGCGCAAGACGATACAAGAGGGCATCGCGCGCATCAAAGAGCTGCTGCCGAAGGCGAACAAGGTCAAGCGCGAGCCGGTGCCCGTGAGCCACCTGACGCTGGGGCTGCAGTGCGGTGGATCGGACGGCTATTCGGGGATCTCGGCCAACCCGGCGCTCGGCGCGGCGGTCGACCTGCTCGTGCGTCACGGCGGTACCGCGATCCTGTCCGAGACGCCCGAGATCTACGGCGCGGAGCACCTGCTCACTCGCCGAGCTGTCACCCGCGAGGTGGGGGAGAAGCTGGTCGAGCGGATCAAGTGGTGGGAGGAGCACACCGCCCGCCTGGGCGGCGAGATGAACAACAACCCGTCACCTGGCAACAAGGCGGGCGGCCTAACCACCGTCCTGGAGAAGTCGCTGGGCGGGGCGACCAAAGGCGGCACTACCGGGATGATGGCGGTCTACGAGTACGCCGAGCGCGTTACCGCCAAGGGCTTCGTGTTCATGGACACGCCCGGCTACGATCCCGTGTCGGCCACCGGCCAAGTCGCGGGTGGCGCCAACATGATCTGCTTCACCACCGGGCGCGGGTCGGCCTACGGCTGCAAGCCTTCGCCTTCGCTCAAGCTCGCCACCAACAGTGCCCTGTTCGACCGCCAGGAAGAGGACATGGACATCAATTGCGGCGTGATCGTGGACGGAAAGGCGAGCATCGAGGAAGTGGGCCAGCAGTTCTTCGAGATGATCGTCAAGACCGCCTCGGGACAGCCGTCCAAGAGCGAGATCTTCGGCTACGGAGAGGACGAGTTCGCGCCCTGGGTGCTCGGCCCGACGATGTAGCAACCGAGATGAGCGAAGACTCCTCGAAGGACCTGTTTGAGTTCTTCCAGAAGATGTGGAACCCCACGTCTTTCCCGATCCCCGGGATGTTCACGCCGACCATGGACATCGGCGAGATCGAGAAGAAGATCGCCGAGCTGCGTTCGGTCGAGAACTGGCTGAAGATGAACCTCACCTTCCTGCAGATGACCATCAAGACTCTGGAGATGCAGAAGTCGGCGCTGCAGACCATCCAGGAGTCGGCCAAGGGGAGCGCCAGTCCGCCCAAGCCGTAACATGGGCCATTCGCGCGCCCATGGTCTTCGTCGTTACGCGGCCTGCGCCAACGGCTGAGTCCGCAGTGTCTGTTCCGTCTCGAGCGTCACGGCAACCGCGTGCACCGTTGATGCGATGTGCACCGCGGCCTGGATTTGCTCCGCTGTCGTTCCCGCACGAGCGAAGGCTGCGCGCTTCGCAAGTGCCATCGCGGCGTGCAGCAGCGAAGAGTTCGGCTTGAAACCCGAGCCCGTCGATCTCCTGGCTCCAGCCGCATCTCAGCCCGCGGGTGGGCTGCGGCGGCTGCGCCATCTACTGATCCTGTGGGATTTTGTTGCGCCGTACCGCGCCCGCATGGTGGGTGCCGCGATCGCTTTGATCGTGGCGGCGGCTTGCTTTCTGATCATCGGGCAGGGCCTCAAGCGAGTCGTCGATATGGGCTTCGCGCAGGGCGATGCGACCGCGCTGAACCGGGCGTTGTTCGCGCTGCTGGGCGTGATCGTGGTGATGGCGAGCAGCACGTATATCCGCTACTACCTGGTTTCCTGGCTGGGCGAGCGCGCGATCGCGGATATCCGGGGCGCGGTGTTTTCGCATCTTTTGGAGCTGTCGGCGGGGTATTTCGAGCAGACGCGTACCGGTGAGATCACTTCGCGGATCACCGCCGACACTGCGCTGCTCGAACAGGTTGTGGGGACGAGTGTGTCGATGGCGGCGCGCAACACGCTGCTCGGCATCGGCGCCCTGGTGATGTTGGCGCTGACCAGCGGCAAGCTGACCGCCCTCGTGCTGCTGATGGTCCCGATGGTGATTGCGCCCATCGTGTTGTTCGGCCGCCGGGTGCGCCGGCTGTCGCGCGCGAGCCAGGACCGCGTCGCCGATCTCGGCGCGCACGTGGACGAGACGCTGCACGAGATCCGCACGGTGCAAGCTTACGGGCACGAGGCTGAGGATCGGCGGCAGTTCGGTCAGCGTCTGGCGGCCGCGTTCGAGACTGCGCTGGGCCGCATCCGCCAGCGGGCGGCGTTGGTGGCGGCCGTGATCATGTTGGTATTCGGCGGCGTCGGGATCATCCTCTGGATCGGCGGCCACGATGTTCTAGCCGGGCGCCTGACCGCCGGCGAACTCTCGGCGTTTGTGTTCTACGCCGCTGTCGTGGCAGGCTCTGCGGGCGCGATTAGCGAAGTGATCGGCGATCTGCAGCGGGGTGCGGGCGCTGCCGAACGGCTGATCGAGATTTTGCGCACGCGGCCGCAAGTCACCGTGCCGGCGGCGCCATTGCGATTGCCCGAGCCGCCACGCGGTACGGTCGAGCTGGACGCAGTCACCTTCTTCTACCCCAGCCGCCCGGATCAGCCCGCACTGGAGGAGTTCTCGATCAGCGTGCAGCGCGGAGACAAGTTGGCGCTGGTCGGTCCGTCAGGTGCTGGCAAGACCACCGTGTTCCAGCTGCTGATGCGCTTCTACGATCCGAGCGTTGGCGCAGTGCGACTCGATGGCGTGGATCTGAGGCAGGCCGACCCGGCTCGCGCACGCCAGCGCATCGCTTGGGTGCCACAGGAGCCGGCGATCTTCGCTGCCAGCGTGCGCGACAACGTGCGCTACGGGCGGCCTGATGCGAGTGAGGAGCAGATCCGACTTGCGTGCGATGCTGCTTTCGCCACCGAGTTCATCGAGCGTCTTCCCGGCGGCTACGACGCGGATCTGGGTGAGCGCGGCGTTCGGCTCTCGGGGGGCCAGCGCCAGCGTCTGGCCATCGCGCGCGCAATTCTGTCGGACCGGCCCATCCTTCTGCTGGACGAGGCCACCAGCGCGCTCGACTCGGAAAGCGAGCGCATGGTGCAGGCGGCACTGGAGCGCCTCATGCAGAACCGCACGACGCTGATCATCGCGCACCGGCTGGCGACAGTGCGGCGCGTGGACCGCATCGCCGTTATCGACCGGGGCCGGCTCGTGGGCGTGGGTACCCATGAGACGCTGCTCGCTAGCAATCCGTTGTACTCGCGCTTGGCTGCGCTCCAGTTCGGGCTCTAGATCGCGCTCAGTTACCCACGACGCACAGTAGGCTTCGCTCCCGCGTCGCCGGCTGGCGAGAATTTACCTTGCTGTTGCATTCGCCCAAGCTACGGGCTCGCGGTTTGCTTTTTCTCTCTTGCACTCATGCGGCCGTCGGGCCGCCCGCGACAGGCGCGATCCTGTTCGCGTCAACGTAGAACCAGAACGCAGAGACATGCCGACAGGGGAAGTCACAGCGCCGAACATACCGCCGGCGCGACACGACACCGAGCAATTCCGCGCGCAGGGGGGCAGCGATGAAGTCCTGACCGAACAGGTTCGTCTGCTGTACGACAATGCGCTGCTCTCGCAATTCGTCGCCCTCATCAACTCCGCTATCCTGGCCTTCGTGCAGTGGTCGCAGGTCGAGCACGTCACGGTGGTGGCGTGGTTGCTCTGCATCGGTTTGGTATCGCTGGCGCGCTTCTCGCAAGCGCACGCGTTTCAGCGCGCGCGTCCTTCGCACGCGGAAATCGGTAGCTGGCGCAACTCGTTCCTCCTCGGCGCCACCGCCTCTGGCATCTTGTGGGGCGCGGCAGCTGTCCTGTTCTTCCCCGAAAGCTCGTTTCCCCACCAGGTCTTCACCTCGTTCGTCGTGGCGGGGATGATCGCGGGCTCGGTCGCCACGCTTTCGCCGGTATTGGCCGCATTCGTGCTTTTCGCGTTGCCCGCCACCGTGCCCATCGCCCTCCAGTTTCTGCTGCACGGGGGCGAGATCTACTTTTCGATGAGCGTGATGGCCGTGCTCTATGGGCTAGCCATGATTGCAGTCGCCAAGCATGTGAACGCCGCTCTGCACACCAGCCTGAGTCTGAGCCGCCGCAATGGTCAGCTGATCGCTGTTCTCACCGAGTCCACGGCCCGGGCCGAGGCATTGAACCGTAGCCTCGAGACCGAGGTCGCCGAGCGCAGGCAGAAGGAGCTGGCGTTGCGGCAAAGCGAGACCATGCTGGCCGATGCGCAGCGCATGGCTCACCTCGGGAGCTGGACGTACGACCCGTCCAGGCGCGATGCGGTGTGGTCGGCAGAGACCTTCCGCATCTACGGAGCCGAGCGGGCGCAACACCATCCCTTCCTGCCGGGAACTCATTGCGCGGATCCACCGCGACGACCGCTCGCGCGTGCAGGCGTTGATGCGGCGCGCGGTGGAACACGGCGAGCCCTATGAGACGGAGTTTCGCATCCTCACGCCGGCCCAGGGGGTGCGCTGGATCCATGCCCTGTGCCAGCCCGAGCCAGACCCCGAGGGGAGAGCGTACAAGCTGCGCGGAACCGTGCTCGATATCACCGAACGCAAGAGCCAGCAGCTGCAGCTGGAGAGCGAGCGGCGAGTGCTGGAAGCGATCGCTACCGGCTCGTCCCTGCCGGAAGTTCTCGACTTGCTCTGCCGCCTGGTGGAGGAGCAGTCCGGATGGACCCTGTGCTCGGTGCACTTGCTCGGCCAGGATAGCGGCCACCTCGAGCTGGCGGCTGCGCCCAGCCTTCCGCCTGAGCTTCGCAATGCCATGGCACGCGTGCCGGTCGGCCCGCGCGCAGGCTCCTGCGGCGCTGCAGCCTGGGGCAGACAGCAGGTGATCGTCTCGGATCTGGCGGGCGATCCGCTGTGGCAGGAGCTGCGGAGCACGACCCGGTCGAACGGACTGCGTGCCTGCTGGTCGCTGCCGATACCAGGCGGTTTGAACCCGGTTCTGGGGACATTCACGGTGTTCATCCGCGAGCCGCGCGACCCCTCGCCGGCCGAGACCGCACTGACCGCGCGCATCACCAACATCGCGAAGATTGCCATCGAACGTCACGAGTCCGAACAGCGCATCCGGCAGCTGGCCCACTACGACGCGCTCACCGGACTGCCCAACCGCGCCCAGTTCAACCAGGTCTTGGACCATGCCTTGAGCCGGGCGCAGCGCGCAGGAACCTCGGTAGCGCTGTTGTTCGTGGATGTCGATCGCTTCAAGAACATCAACGACACGCTGGGCCACGACGTGGGCGACCGCATGCTCAGGGAAGTGGCATCGCGTCTGCGCCAGTGCCTGCGCACCAGCGACGTGGTGGCTCGGTTTGGCGGTGACGAGTTTATCGTGATGCTGGAGGACGTCCCCGACAGCGAGCATGCCGCCAGCGTCGCGGCCAAGGTGTTGGAGGCGATTGCCCAGCCATTGGCAGTAGGCGATCGCGAGTTGCACGTCACCGCCAGCATCGGCATCAGCGCCTATCCCGCCGATGGGGGAGATCTGCATGCCCTGCAGAAGCACGCCGACATCGCCATGTACCGGGCCAAGGAGCAGGGCCGCAACAACTGGCGCTACTACTCCCCTCAGGCCGACACTCACAGCCTGGAGCGGCTCACGCTCGAGACCCAGCTGCGCCGCGCGCTCGAACGCGAAGAGCTGGTGCTGCACTACCAGCCGAAGCAGGACATCGTGTCCGGCCGCGTCACCGGCATGGAAGCCCTGGTGCGATGGCAACATCCCGACCACGGGTTGGTTGCTCCAGCGGACTTCATCCCGCTGGCGGAGGAGACCGGCCTTATCGTGCCGATGGGCAAGTGGGTATTGCGCAGGGCCTGCGAAGATACGGCACAGCTCGTGCGCGCGCACCGCATGGGGGCTCTACGCGTTGCGGTGAACCTTTCCGCGCCCCACTTCTCCGATGACCACTTGATCGAGCTCGTGAGCGAGACGCTGCGCGAGTTCGGCGTGGAGGCCTCCCTGCTGGAAGTGGAGGTTACCGAGAGCATGGTGATGCGCAATGCGGAGCATGCGGCGCGCATACTCGCACGGCTCAAGGACATGGGCGTACATGTGGCGATGGACGACTTCGGCACCGGTTACTCCTCCCTGGCCGGCCTCAAGCGCTTCCCCATCGACACGATCAAGATCGACCGCACCTTCATTCAGGGTCTGCCCGGCGACAACGACGATGCGACGCTGACCAAGGCCATCATCGCCATGGCTCACAGCCTGCGGCTCAAGACCGTCGCCGAGGGCGTGGAGACGCGCGAGCAGCTGGAGTTTCTGCGCGGGCACGACTGCGACGAGATCCAGGGTTATTACTTCAGCCGCGCCGCTGCCCTTTGATGCGCTAGTGGCGATGCTGCGTGAGCACCACCCGCGACCGCCCGTGATGGAAGCGGCAGCAGCGCGCTCGATTGCAGTCTGGCCCTGAGACCGGTACGGGAATCGTCAGCCTGCCTTAGAAACGGCCGCGCCCGCTTGCAAGCTTAAGGACGCTTCGCACGGAGCTTCCTTATTCCCGCTAGGGTGTCCCCGCCACCTGCACGGCGTCTGCCATCCGGTAGAACAGTCCGCCCGGATCATTGTCGAGCACGCCAAACCTGCCGGCGACCGTGACGGGTTCGAGCGAGTATTTGACCGCTGTCGTGCTGAACACCTCTACGGTCTCGTCCGGTCCCGCCGGGATGCAGAAGGCGCACGACGGTGGCTTGGTACTGAGCAGGAAATGCTTCTGTCCGGTGCCCAGTTGCAGGGGTGTGATGTAGCCTCGCAGCTTTATCTCCTTGCCGTCCAGCGCCTGGATCCCGTCGCTGAACTGAAGCGCGGACTTGCCGTCGCGTTGAACAAAGCTCACCTTGCTCAACGTGTACCAGGGAACGACGCCCGGTGCCTCGAGCAAGTTCGACGGGTGATCGCCCTTTGGCGGCCGCGCGCCGATGAACATCGTGGCCAAAATGCCCAGCGCAACGCCGATCGCCAAGACAACCGAGGTAAAACCACTCGCGCACCGTCACTTTTCTCGTCACGCCTGTTCTTCCCCGTTCTCCTGGCCACTGCCCGCGAACCTCTGCATGCCGGCGGCGCGGACGCCTGTGTCTTACCGGCATCGTCTCGCAGTCGGACCGATCCGTCTCACATCTTACCCTCCGATACCAGCGTCGCGTCGGTGACGCGGTACCAGAGACCGGTTGGATCGTCTTTCAAGACCGATAGTTTCCCGGAGATGACGATCGGCTCCATGTTGAAGGCGATGGGCTTCTTGCACTGCACCTCGATCAACGAATCCGGGCCCCCGGCATGCAGAACGGGCAGCTCGGCACGTTCGCGGACAGCAGGAAATGCTTCTGCTTCATGCCTGGCTCGAGCGGCATCATGAACCCCTGAAACTTCACCTCTTTGCTGTCCAAGGCAGTGATCTGGGCGCTGAACTCGGGGACGAGCCCGGTTGTTCACCTTCACTTCCTCGACTTGCCCGAGCGTCTTCCAGGAGACTATGCCCTTGATGTCGGCTCCTAGCCGCGCCTCTCCGGTGGCGGCAGGCGGCTCCGCCGTTTGTGTCGGCTCAACGGCGGACGGATTGGCGGCAAACGCCAACGAGGCAGATCAGGCTCAGAAGCCGTGATCCAGGATCAGTCGTCTCATTTGTTACCTCCGTGCAAGAACAGCGGCGATGTCGGTGCGATAAGCCAAAACGGCCGGGAGCAAGGCGGACAGCAATCCGACTGCCAACGCGGCTAAGACGAGCGCGAGCTCGCCTGGCACAACAGTCCAACCTGTGATGTGAACGCGCTGGGCTGCATGCAACCAGGCTCCGAGTACCTGCGTGAGCACATGTCCCAAGGCTAAACCCAATACGACGCCCGCGGATGCCAGGATCAGCCCCTCAAAGAGAATCGCCGCCAGCAGCTTGCTGCGCGACGCCCCCAGGCTTCTCATCACGGCGAGGTCGTAGCTGCGCTCGCGCAGAGCGTTATACAAAGCGATGAAGACCGACAGTCCGGCGCATAGGATCAGGATCAGCGCGAACGCTTGTACGGTTTGTACGCCGACACCGACGAGATTGAGCAGCCGGGCCGACTCGAAAGCAGGAGAGGCGGCTTGCAAGGCGGATTGAGCTGTTGATCTGGCGCGGCAGCATGGCCGCCGCCATCGGAGATGCGTACCGCACCAAGACCGCGGTCAGCTCTTGTGGCTGAAGGTGCTTGGGCTTGCTGCGGATCTGCACTGTCTTCGTCGTCGTCCTCCTCCGCATGGGGCCCTTGGCCGTGGATCTCCCAAACGCTTTCCACGCTGGTGAGCACCAGGCGGTCCAGGACGCTCCCGCTCGGAGCGAGAACACCGACGATGGTGTAAGGCGAGTGCTCGTGCTTTTCGCCGCCTTCCACTAGGCCGTGGCTGCCCACGAACTGTTCACCCAGTTTGAGCCCGCTGTGGGATGCGACCTCGTTACCCAATACCGCTTCGTAGGGCTTTTCCCACAACCGGCCACTGGTGACCTGGCCTTGGTAAAGGGAGACGTAGTCGTGATCCGTTCCAACGATGCGAAATCCTTCGAAGCTGTCCCCGAGCGCGAGCGGCACCGTATCCTTGATGAGAGGGTTGCTCTTGAGCTTCTCGGCGTCCGCGAGCGGGATGTTGCCGGTGGGAATGTCCACGTGATAAACGGAGGAGAGGATCAGCTGCAACGGGCTGCCTTTGGCTCCCACCACCAAGTCAATTCCTTTTGAGTCGCGTTCCAGCCGCTGCTCGAGCTGGTGCGTGAAAAGCAAGAGTACGACGATGGTCGCAACACCCAACCCGAGGAGCAGTACGTTGAGCGCCGCGTTCAGCGCTCTTGCGCGGATGTAGGCCAACGACAGGCGGAGCAGGTTCACGGGATTGCGCCTAAGCGAATCTGGTGCTCGAACCGCTCCCTGATGCGGCGGTCGTGGGTGGCGATGACCAGGCTTGCGTTGCATGATCGAGCCTGGTCCAGCAGCACGTCCAGGGCGGCGGCCGCGTTCGCGTCGTCCAGATTGGAAGTAGGTTCATCGGCGAGAATGAGGCGCGGCTTGTTCACCACGGCTCGGGCGACCGCGGCCCGCTGCGATTGTCCAAAGCTCAACGCGTGCGGCCGACTGTGCATCTTGTCCGCCAGCCCCAGGCTGCCGAGCAGCAGGCGAGCGCCATCGACGTCCTGTCTTGCACCAGCCAGATACTGCGCAAGCAGCAGGTTGCCCAGGACCGTGAGACTGGATATCAGGTGTAGCCGCTGGAATACGATGCCTACGTTACGGCCGCGGAAGCGGTCCAGTTCGGACGCCGGTAGCTTGTCCAGAGCGCGTCCGGCCACCGATACGCTGCCTTCAGTCGGCGTAAGAATACCGGCGAGGATATGCAGGAGCGTCGTCTTGCCGCTACCGGAAGGGCCCAGAACCAGCCAATGCTCGCCCGCCGCAACGGACCAGTCGTCCAGGCGAAGCACCTCCTGCCCGTTATAGGCGTGGCGAAGGTGCTTGAGCGTGAATACGATCTCTGACATTGGTCAGCCTACAGACGCCCTGCAGACGAGGCAAGACTACCACGGTCCGTTCATCTGAGGACTTGCATTTGAGGACTTGGTCGCCGTTGCATGCGGCCACAACGGGTCGTTCCACTCTGAGATGTCATTCCCCGATCTCGCTGCCGTAGCAGATCTGGTACCTGCTGGTCGAACACGTGAGGCAAGGTCCTATCACCCTGGCAAAGGTGACCGAGTCCTGTTCGCTGACAAGCCCCGTCGCTAGAACCCGGGGGCACTACCCATCATGAACGGAGAAGCAATCCTTGAAAGGGAGCGCGCCACGCGCAGGCAAATCGCAGGCCTGTACCGAACTGCCGTGCAAGCAGATGCACGGGAGCGCGGGCGGCCTAGGAGAAGATAGAGAAAGGGGGTGCTCGCGAAGGTGGGCGAGCGAATAAGGTTGCGCCGGGCGCCACATCCCGGTGCCAAGGAACTACCAGAAAGAACAGAACAAGAAGGGGTGGCAGCGAACTGTAGTCCGCATCAGGCAGGTCCAGCGCCGCGTGGTAATTGACGACCTGGCAAGCGGCACACGCGTCCTGCTGTGTGGGCGTGCCGTGCTTATGGAGTAAGCCCAGGCCGTGCAACATCAGCGAGCACAGCAACGCGACCTGCAGGACGAAGAGGCGCCAAGGGTGCTTCTGGAAACGCAGTTGTCCGGCCATGCTCGTTCAGCGGGCGCCCAGTTGCTGCTTACGGCCTTGTAAGCATTAGCAAACCTGTTGCCCGCTGCGGATTTCGATTAATCCATGTTGCACCAAATGGATTCTCGACGCAACCGGCGGCGATGCAGGGCCTGTGCGTTGGCGGTGCGGCCAGACAGGCATCCGGCAAAGTGGCCAAGCTACGCTATATATGACACAATATAGCGAGCTCGATCCTGGAGTGGGCGCAAGCCGCCTCTTCAGTCCGACCCTGCGAGGTCTTCTCATGATCCGAGAGTCTTCAGTCTTGTCCAACCTCTTTCAGCCGTTTCTATCGGTGGGGTTGATCATTCTTGGCTTGGCTGCCTCGGTTTCCGGCCACGGTCAACAAGACCTCTCAGCCGCTCAGCTGCGCGTGATCGGTCTGGACGGTTCCCAGCACCTGGTAGCAGCCGAAGACTGGGGGAAGCTGCCGCGAACGACAGTCAAGGCGCAGGATCATGGAGGAGCCGTCGTCACCTTCGAAGGCGTTCCTGCCCGAGAAATTCTCAAGCTCGTTGCTGCTCCACTTGGACATGACCTCCGCGGCCAACAGTTGTCGCTCTACGTTGTTGCCGAAGGTGCGGATGGCTACAAAGTCGTCTATGCGCTGCCCGAATTCGACGCGGGCTTCACCGATGGTCTGATCCTTATCGCGGATCGAAAGAATGGCGAGGCGCTGCCGCCGAAGGAGGGGCCGCTGCGGATGGTCGTGCCGTGGGAGAAGCGCCAGGCGCGATGGGTCCGCCAGCTGACGGTGCTGCGCTTGGGCCAAGCTCCCTAAAGGGCGCCGAACAAATGGGCAGTTGCGCACTGCGGGACTCCCCACTCGCTCCATAGATGGACGCAAGCTCGGCGAGCGCGGCCTCAACAGCCAGACATCTGGTAGCCATCGATCTGACTGAATTGCGCTCCCCAACGCTGTTCGGGGTCCAGCTTTCCCGCACATCGCGGTAGAAGGTTGGTTGCCGGCGAGGATCTGGAACACTGGCGTGAGTTCCGGAATCTTCACGAATTTCTCACCGACCTCGCCCGCGGTCGTAAACAAGTGGTCGAATCCTGCTGCAAGCTGCCGACCGCATTTCGCTTTGTTGACCTCGTCAATCGCGTTCGCGAATCGTTGCAACAGCGCCATCGATTCGTGCAGCTCCTTGCACTTGCTCGCCGCCGAAATCACGTCGTCCTAAGACGCCCTGGATTGCGCCAAGCGCGCTGGAGGTTCCGGACATCGCGTTGCGCAGGTCGGCGTCGGTGACGACACCCTGCGCCCTGTCGGCGATATCATGCGTGAAGGCAACCGCCGAATTTAGCCGTACGACGGCTTCGGTATCAGGACAGGGAGAGGGCCCGCCGAGGGTAAGCGTGAACGGGCACCATCCGTCGCCGGACTCGTTGCGCACATAGGGGCACTCCCCAGACTTCGGATCCTTGACGGGGTCGAACCACTCGCTGCGGTAATAGCCTTCGATCTGGTTCCTCGTCACATTGATCGTGTAGAAGTCCGTCTCGAAGGTGGTCGGCATTCCGCATTTTTTGATGAGCTCCTGGGCGGCCGTGCAACGGACCATCTTGCCGCGCAAGTTCGTCCCATCGAACGTCGCGTCCTTTAGATAAAGTTTGCGGTGCTCGCCGGTTGGACAATTGGGTTCGGTCCCGAGAAACTCGAGCTCGATCTCCCCAGCGGCGGGATTGAAGAGGCTCAGTTCCTGGCCCTCATCGTTCTTCCAGTCGCGGGGAAGCTCGGAAGACCATGGCACCTGCTTGCCAGTCGACGGCGGCGGCGGCCGCTCCGGACAGGACGACCTAGCCTCTACATCTCGCGGCATCAGGAATCACGGCGGCGGTCGCAACAAATACCAACGATGCGGCAAGCGACCTTATCATGGCTCCTCCCGTCGAAACGTCTGACTTTGGGTTGCGAGTAGGACAACCTATGTACGGTATTAGGGGCGCACTTACAGATCGCATACCGATTACGCTCCCTCGGGGAGAAGTGCCAGGCGCGATGGGTCCGGCAGCTCTGACGGTACTGCGCTTGGGGCGGGCTTCCTAGTACGCGCCGGAAAAGAAAAGGGCAGCCGCGTACTTCGCGACTGCCCTGACTTCAGCAGACAGCCTCACCGTCCAGAACCGGGAGGTGTGGCCAGCGGACTGCTTCGCCTTTGAGTTGCACCAACCTCGCTTCAGAACCGGTCGAAGTTGGCCGGCAGCCGGATCACGGTCACCGGATTGTCGTGGTTGTTCGGTGAAGTCGCCGACAACTCCGGAATTACCAGCAGGTAGCTTCCGTCGGACATCTTGCGCACTGCAATGTCGGCAGGGCCGGCCAGTTTGATGTCCTGGTCGTAGGTCAGCATCATCGGCACACCGTAGGGTGGCGTGACGATAACGCTGTTCGTGTTCTTGATCTCCGTATCCAGGCGCACGCTGCCGGCGAAATCCAGTCCGTCCAGTGCTCCCAGGCCCGTCGCGAACGGCGCAGGCAGGTTCCCGTTCTTGAAGTCGTCCTTGGTAACCCGGTACATGCCGCCCTCGGCGGGATCCTTCAGCCCGGCTACCGCACCCACCGTGTTGAAGTGAATCGCACCATCGGGAGCGACCTCAATCCCGTCAGGCCCTCCCTCGGGCACCGGAATGTAGGACACGGGCGCCGATTGGCCGCTGGCCAGCGCATCCAGCGATGAGATCGGGAACATGTACGCTCCACCCCCTTTGGTCGCGATCGGCGGGTTGAACGTGCCGCCGGCGATCCCCGTATCTATCGCATAAAGATTTCCCTCTCTGTCGAAGGCCAGGGCGTTGCCCAAGGTCGCGACTACCCCAGCCGCAGCCGCCGCGGAGGACCCTTCTCCCATCTTGATGGCGCCGAGGATCTTGCCATCCGTGTTGAACGCGATGATCTTGGGATCCAGCACGCTCGGATCCTTCACTTCCGTGCCGTCAGCCTCCGCTAGTGGCGCCCATGCCTCTATCAGGAAGATCGTGCCCTTGGGAAACTTCCTCGTGGCAACCGGACTGACCGCCATGCCCACCGGCCCCGTGAGTCCGGTGATGAGCTTCTCGTTGACCATCTTCAACGTGCCGTCGGGCTGGACCACTAGCTTGCTGACATAGCCGCCCTTGTGAGTCCAGTGGAAACCCTTGTCGGGCATGCCTAGTTCAGCGGAGTTGGAGATGAACACGAACCTGCCATCGGCGCTGAAAATCGAGCCTTCGGGGTTGTCGAACGCATTCAGCCGCTGAACCACCTGGCCTTTCACCGGATAAGACGGCAGCGGCTCGGCAGCGTGAACCAGACCGGCCCCGGCGAGAGCCAGGGCGACTGCAGCAAGCTGTACACGAAACAGCGTTTTGCTCATTGGAATCCTCCCGTTATTCAATGCGAACGCACCCCGGCGCCGTTCAACGACGGCCAGTACGTCACGAACCAAGCGTGCCACAAACCAAGAAAAAAGGGCAGCGCTCTTTCAGGACGCTGCCCCCAACTCGAAGGGGAAATGAAGTTGGTGGAATACCCAAGGTGTGGATAGTTCCGCTCCTCATTCCTTGACGCTATATTCCAACACATATAGCGGGCTTGTCAACTGATTACTGTGCACGGTCTGACGCCTTTCTATATATGCTAGGATATAGCGGGGTGCGGTTCTCCCCCAAGCCCGACTCAACGGCTAGACTAGATATGGAGGAGAGGTCATGAAGCTCAGCGCTCGCAACCAGCTCAAGGGCGTCGTCAGTGAAGTCCGAAAAGGCGCAGTGACCACGATCGTGAAGATCGAGGTGAAGCATCCGGCCATCATCACGGCTACGATCACGAACGATGCAGCCGAGGAACTTGCCATCAAGGTGGGCGAGCAAGCGGTCGCCATCATCAAAGCCTCGGAAGTGATTGTCGGAAAGGTCTGACGCGAACAGGCGAGGCGGACCTGCCCGGCGCTTGCAGGTTGTCGGCAGCCGACACCTCGACAGCGGGACTCCCTCTCGGCTGGGCGCGCCTCAGCCGCCGGATGCTCCGTGGGCGGGCCAGACTCAGGGCTTCAGGAAGCCGTACTTGGCTAGGATGGACTGGCCCGGCTCAGAACGCACGAAGGCGATGAAGTCGATCGCGCGATCCTCCTCGCCGAAACCTACTACCGCCGCGATGGGATACAGGATGGGGCTTTCCAGGGCAACTTCGAAGGCCGTTCGCACCTTCACCGGAGAGATTGCCGCATCGGTCGCATAGACGAAGCCCGCGTCGACCTCACCGCGAAACACGTAGTCCAGACTCTGCCGCACGTTCTGGGTGAAGATGAATTTCGGCGTCAACTGATCCCACAAGCCCGCTTTATCGAGCGCTCCTTTCGCGTAGCGGCCGACCGGGACGGTCTCGGGCGTGCCTAGCGCGATTCTCTGCACCTGCGGTTTCGCCAGATCCGAAAGCTTCGAGATCTCGGCTGCAGAATCACCCGGCACGACCACGAGCAGCTTGTTCGCGGCGAAGTTCACGCGGGAGGAGCGCCGGATCAACTTCTGTTTCTCGGCTCGATCCATCGTATCCAGATCGGCCGAGGCAAACACATGCACGGGCGCTCCGCGCGAAATCTGCTGAAGAAGTTGTCCGGAAGCTGCGAAAGTGAACAGCACGCGGGTGCCCGGCGTCTTCTTCTCGTACGCCTTGCCGATCTCCGTAAACGCGTTCGTCAGGCTGGCCGCGGCGGCGACCATCAGATCTGCCGCCTGCGCGGGCAGCGTCGCGAGTTGAGACAATAGCAGAGCCACGCACAGCAATATCGAACCTGGTCCTAAACGCGAGTTCTGCTTGCCCGCGCTCGAGTCGATGCAGTTCCACAAAGTCATTCGAGGTTCCTGACTCATCAGAAGTCCCCCTGTACGCGCAGCGTGATGGCGTTCTCGTAGCTGGTCTGCTGCCCGTTGACGGTGACGGGTGTGTCGAACTCGGTGCGGATGAGGTTGATCATGAAGCGCGTGTAAAGATTGGGCTGCCACTTGAGGCCCAAGCTGTATGCCTGGGCTTTGTTCGTGCCCTGCGTGATGTTGGGAAAGCTCGTGCTCGTGCCGGGGCGGCCCGTGAACTGCGGATTGCCGGTGTTGAAGTCGGTGCCATCGAAGTAGCTGTAGCGGAAGTTGAGTTCCCAAAGGCCCCAACCACCCCCTTTGCCCCAGGTGAAGTTGTTGGCTGGCCGCGGCCGGACAAAGGTGCCCTCGCGATACCAGTCGGAGTAATACTCGCCGCTCAGCACCCAGCCGAGCGTCGCGTAGTAGGCCTTGAGGGTGCGGTCGAACTTTGCTCCCGACGCGATCACACTCCCGCCGTAGTCGACTTGCACGTAGTCACCCTGCACCTTGAAGTTCTTGATGGCGAGCGCCGCCTCGACGTCGACCACCTGGCGGTTGATATTGCTGACCACCGCGGGCGCGCCGGTGGGGTTGAACGGCTGCGGAATGAAGAACGTCAGCCCGCGCGCCTCCGTTTGCACCGACGCTGCGCTGTAGGGCGTCTGCCCGTTTACGCCGCTGTTCGCTTGCTGGCTGGTCTGGTACGTGCCGCCAAAGTGAATCACGTTGTTCGGCATCTTGAGCGCCTCGGCGAAGTTGTATACAAGCCTTAGCGTGGACATGAGGCGGTCGCCTTGCACCTGCTGAGCGTTGCCTTGCAGCTCGTTGTTGCCCTGCCCCGTGGAGTTGGTTAATGCGGCGCTGAAGAACAGCCCCGGGATCGGCTCCCCGAACGCCATCGCGCCCGCGTCATAAGTCAGGTTCTGGAACAGGCTCTGGGTGAGCGCCCGCTCCAGGAAGTCGGTCTGAAGGTCCAGCATGGTATTGTCCAGGCCGATGTTGGGCTTGAACTGCCCGACGCGGAATCTCAGGCCCGGCCTCCACCAGTTGAAGTCGATGTAGGCGAAGGTGAGCTGGGGCCCGGTCGAGGGGGCTGGGTTGGTCGCTTGGTTGGCGAATTCCTCTTCGACATAGACGTAGTAATAATCGAGAAACGATGCGCCCACGCCGATGCGAGCCCGGCGGACGCTGAACGTGTCGGCGTCTGCGAAGCTTGGCGAGTACGCTCGGTAATCGAGCTGTGCCCTGGCGCTCACCTGCAGGCGCCACCTGCCACGCGGATCCTCGAACACCAGCCCAGGGCCCAAGTAGGCGCGCACGCCGTTCTGCTCGACCTTGGCGTCGGTGGCGGTCGCCTGGTCCTTCGTTTCGGCGATCTCGCCCTTGAGCTGATTCGACCTCCTTCTTGAGCGCTTCGGCCTCCGGCGAGGGAGCGGCCGCCTTCTGTTTGTTTGCAGCTGCTTCCTCCTTGAGCGTCTTGAGCTCCTGGGTGACGGCCTCGAGTTGCTCTTCCAGCTTCTTGATCCGCTCCTCGGTGGCATCGGACTGCTGTGCGTGGAGAAATCCAGAAAACAAGGCGCAACACATCCCCAACCCGCAGGCTGCGAGAGCCCGCGGGAGCGCTCTTCTTGTTCATTGTCCCCTCCCGTACTCTTGCTTGCCCTTGTTCTGTCTGATGCCAGGCAAGTGCTATATATGAGAATATATAACGCAGAGCATGTCAACAGGCAGCCAGCAGCGCCTTGTGCCGCGGCAGGAGAAGATGGTCGCGGCGGCGCGTTGCGGGAACGCTGTTACAAAAGCGGCGCGCGCACGTGGTGAGGGAGAGTGCGCCTGGAGCGCATGGCTTCGCGGCTGCAGCCGGATGGCTGCTTATTGTCGTTGGACTGGGCGGCCCAATAGCGTGGCGATCAGATTGTCCATCAAGACCGGCATGTCGAAGGCATCGCGGCCGGTATAGATGAGCGCGCTCACGGATGGCACATCCGTTGCGGCGGCTGTGGACGACAGGTTCACAAGGGTCCTGGGGTCACCGGGCGCGGTGCTGTTATCGAGCAAGCCGGCTTTGAGAAGCACCAGCGCGGCGTTGCCGGCTGCGAAGATCGGCTTGCCCTCTCGCGCAGCTTGTTGCAGAAACACGATGCTGGGTGGCCCCGCCAGCGCCAACTCTGCCGAGAAGGTGCGGTTGGCGGGAAGATAGACCAAGTCGTACTCGCAGCTCTGAACCTGATCCACAAACCGGTCGAACGACGCGGTGTGTTGCTCGCCCGAGGGTTCGAGCACTGTGATCTGGGTATCGGACTCGGTCGGCGCACCCGAGCCGGCTGCGGGCGAGGCACTGGCAGGACGCGGCACAATGACGTGCACCGTCGCGCCTCGCTCGGCGAGGAAGCTTCGCGGGACTTCGAGATCGAACCCGTCCACACCGTCCGCGGCGAGAATGGCGATGCGGTAGCCACGGAGTCGATCTGGGTCCTCTACCGGTTGCATCAGAAAACGCATGAGCTGTGCATGGGGCGAGACGGCGCGAGTTGCCGCAGCACCATCAGCGGGCTTGATAACGGCCCGCTCCGGGGCCATTGCATTCGCGCTGCCGAGCATGCACAGCATCAAGGATGCAGCTAGTAGAGGCTCGCGCGTTGACATCGGTGTCCTTCGATCCTGGTGTCCTTCAATCCTCAACAAGTTCACAAGGGGCAGCGTTCGGGCACCACAACGGCCGCACTACTCGCGCCGGCCATGTGTGGTGCCCGCCTCTCCAAGCCGGCTCACGGCAAGAACAGGATGCGCCCGCTTTTTTCCAACTCGCGCAACCGGCGTTCGTGTTCGGGCATAGGGGCGGCCGGCTCAGCGTCGGCGCGCGCGCCACCACGGCTCCGCCAGATCGAGAGCCACGCCAACACAGTTTCGAATGATTTCCTCATTTGGCGCCTCCTCAGCGCAGTGCCCGAGCACGGGAAAGAAACGCGTCACCGTCCAGATCGCGCATGCGCGCCTCGAGATCGGCGAGGTCCGTCGCCTGCGCAAGGTAGGCTTCGCGCTCTCGCATCTGCCTCTGCCAAGACCACGTCTCCAGGCGGGCGAAGGCGCGTCGGAACCAGCTTCGGACCCGATCGATGGGGCCTGTGCCTGCCTCGACTTCCAAGTTAGTGATCGTGCCTGGAATAGGTCCCCGTTCGGCGTCGTCCAGGCCCGCCCCAGTCGCTGTATTGCGACGCACCATCAGCGGCTGGAAAGTGGTTTGACCCAGGTGGTAAGCCAAAGCGCTGCCGGGGCTCCCACAGGCCATCAACATACCTAGACGCTCATTCCACAGAGTTCTCGAGTTCATGATCTAACACCTTACGTGATATAGGGTTATTCGCACTGCTTTGCACTGCGATAAGAAACATAACCGAGGCCCTCTGAGAGTTCCAATCGTTTGTTTTAATGGGCTTCATCAGATCTCCTGATCGGTCACGTTGCGACGCAGCATATTGTGTTAGGATTCAGCCTTCTCCAGCACTGGTGAAGGTTCTATGGAGCTCTATCAGTTGCGCGGCTTTGTGGCGGTTGCCGAGCTCGGTCACCTCACGCGCGCCGCGGACAAGCTGCACGTCAGCCAGCCGGCGTTGAGTGCGCAGATCAAAGCGCTCGAAGAAGAGCTGGACCTCGAGTTGTTCGAGCGCAGCTCGACCGGGATGACGCTGACGGCCGCTGGCAAGCGGCTGGTGACGGAAGCGCAGAACCTGCTGGCGGCGGCTCAGGCCTTGCGCAACGAGGCGCGTACGATCAAGGGCGAGGTCGCAGGTGTTGCTCGCGTGGGGACACTATCCGATCCGCAGCTGATTCGGGTCGGCGAGCTCATGAGCGCTGCAGTGGAGCGCTTTCCGCTGATCGAGATCCAGCTGCACCATGAGGTGACGGGTGCTGCGTTCGAGAAGATTCGCGCGGGCGAGCTCGACGCCAGCTTCTACTACGGCGGGCTGACCCACCCCAGTGTCGCTGGCGTTGCGCTGCGCGAGCTGACCTATCGGATTGTGGCACCCGCCGCTTGGAAGGAGCGGCTCGAACACGCCGCGTGGAAAGAGATTGCGGCCGAGCCGTGGATCATGACGCCCCCAATCAGTACCCACAATCAGCTCGCGACCACGCTTTTCCGTCAGCACGAAATCGCACCTGGCAAAGTGGTCGAAGCCGACGACGAGCGCGTAGTCAGCTCTCTGGTCGTCTCGGGCCTCGGCATGGCATTGATGCGCGAAGATCTCGCGCTCAAGAAGGCCGCCGCGGGCGAGGTCTGCCTTTGGCAGGACGTGCGCCTGACCACCGAACTGAAGTTCGTCTACCTCCTGGAGCGCGAGCACGATCCGGTCATCGGCGCTCTCGTAGATCTTCTCAAGGATGTATGGAAGCTGCGCGCCAAAGGCAAGAGAACGCGAACCGCAGGCAATCGGAGCCCGGCGGTAACGATGAGTCAGCAGTAGGGTCCTTGTCCGCTGCAGGTCACTCGCTGGCGAGGATGCGTGCGAGCACATCGCGATCGACGTTCGCACCGGACAAAACCAATCCCACCTTGCGCCTGGCGATGCGCTTGCGTTCTTTCAGCGCCGCCGCCAAAGCAGCAGCGCCGGCGCCTTCCGCCACGTTGTGTGTGGCGGTGAACATGAGGCGCATGGCCTTCTCCACTTCCTCGTCGCTTACCTGAACTACTCTCGCTGCGTGACGCCAGATGAGTTCCAGCGCGTTCGGCTCCGGCGTGCGGCAGGCCATTCCGTCGGCGATCAACGTGGTTACCGGATGCTCTACGGGGCGGCGCTGTTCGTAGGACAGGGCGTAGGCCGGCGCCTGCTGCGATACCACGCCGACGATCTCGGTCGTGAGGCCAAGCGCCTCACGCGCGGCGATCATGCCGCAGATACCCGAGCCCAGGCCGATGGGGACATACACTACGTCTAAGTCGGGCACGGCGCGCAGCAGCTCCAGGGAGTAGGTGGCCACGCCCTGCACCAGCAGGGGGTGGAACGACGGCACCATATGCAGTCCGCGCTGCTGCGCCAGGTGGATGGCATGTTCGCGCGCCGCCTGGAAGTCGTCACCGTGCTCGATCAGCTCGACGTCCAACGCCGCCATCGCGGCGTTCTTGTCGCGACTGTTGCCGCGTGGTACGACGATGGTTGCGGCCAATCCAGCGCGGCGCGCAGCGAATCCGACAGATATGCCGTGATTGCCTCGCGTCGCGCTGATGACGCCGGCAGGCCGCTGGCCAACCTGGTTCAAGTCTCGAAAGTAGACGAGCCCGCCACGCACCTTGAAGGCACCGGTCGGGGTATGGTTCTCGTGCTTCACCCACACGTCGGCGCCGACCAGCTGGCGTAGAAGGGGCCACGCGTACTGTGGCGTCGGAGGCATCGCCTCGTAGACGATCGATGCCGCGCGTTCGAGCTGGGCTAGAGAAAAGGTGACGTGGGCCACAATTCATCCACGGTTGCCGGTAGCGCAAGGATCAGTCGCCGGGCTCCACCATGGCGAAGGCTAGGATTCGATAGCGCTTGCCATTGAACTCGAACACGCCCGCGTCGTGCATACCCAGGCCGTCGACGTGGGCCGCCAGCGAGCGCTCATTGTCCTCGGCCACGAAACCCACACCAGCATCGAAGCGACCTGCGAGTTCGTGCTGCAAGGTCCGGAACAAACCGCGTAGCACGCCACGCCCGCGATGCGCGCGATCCACGCAGACTGGCCCGTACACGAAAGTCTCCTGGTCGGCGAGCGCCCGTCCCTGGAAGCTCACCTCACCGTAGCGCTCGATCATGGCCGCAAGCAAAGGAAACTGCCGATTGAACTCGACTCCCGAAACGCACAGATAACCGACGGCTCGCTCCGCGTCGCGCGCGACCAGCACGCCGACGTCGCGATCCATCAGCGCAAACTGCTCGCGCGAGAACCGCGCCGAAAGGAAGCCTTCGTGCCGGGCCTCTGCGGGTACGTTGTCGAACAGATTGGCCTCCTGCAGGGCCAGGATGTCAGCATAGTCTTCGTCGCTCAGGCGACCGAACAGCAGAGGCATCGCCTATTTCTCTCACAGAGCCGGTTGAGCAGCACTTGTCGGATGGGCTGCGCGCGCTAGATCAATCCGCGGCTCTTCAGCTCATCCTTGAGATAGGCGTAGTAGATCGGGGCTGCCACCAGACCGGGGATCCCGAAGGCCGCCTCCATGGTGAGCATGGCCAGCAGCAGCTCCCACGCCCGCGCGCGGATCTGCGTCCCGACGATGCGTGCGTTCACGAAGTACTCGAGCTTGTGGATGACCACCAGGAAGACCAGGGAGCTGAGCGCGACGTACAACGAGTGGCTCAGGCTCACGATCACGATCACGGTGTTGGAGATGAGGTTGCCGACCACCGGCAGCAGCCCGGCCACGAATGTGATGGCGATCATGGTCTTGGTCAGCGGGAGGTGCACGCCGGACAGCGGCAGGACGATGGTCAGGTAGATGGTCGTCAGGGTCGTGTTCAGGGCAGAGATGCGGACCTGAGCGAAGACGATGCGACGGAAAGCGTTGCCGACGCGCGCGGCGCGCTCGAGCATGGCTTGTGCGAGCGGACCCAGCTCCTGGCCGGAGCGCGCCTCGCTGAGCGACACGAAGGCGCCGATGATCATGCCGATCAGAATGTGGGCGAAAGCGCGCCCGAAATCCGTGCCCACGCCGCGCAGTTCGCGAGCATGCTCGCGCAGCCACGTTGCCGCGGTCTGCCTCAGCTCGTCGGCATTAGCAGGAAGATTCTCCACCAACCAGGGCGGCAGGGCTCGGCGCGAGCCGTCGATGATCTCGGCCATCTGTCGCAACAATGCCGAGACGCTGCCTACGTCGGTGCGCAGCAGGCCGATCACCCCGATGATGATGAGGATGATCAGCACAACCACCATGACCGTGAGCACGGTCACCGCTACCACCTTGCTCCACTCGTGGCCCATACGCCAGATACGCAGGCGCGGCGCCATGATGTGCACCAGCTCGAACACCAGCAGACCAGCCAGCAGGGCGGGCAGGAGGTGGAGCTCGAGCACCAGGAGCAACCCGATCCCAGTGAGGATCCAGGCTGCGATCTCGAACCGAGTAGGACTGCTGATGGGCGGGCGATCCATGATTGTTCGGGGTCGGATCAGCGATGCTTCGCGCCTAGAGCGCCGCGCAGGCGGCGGACCCCCTCGGCTAGCCGCTCTTCGCTCGCGGCGAAGCACCAGCGCACGAAGCCCTCTCCCTCGGGCCCGAAGGCGATGCCAGGCGCAAGTCCTAGCCCGGCGTCGGCCACGAGCCGTTTGCACAGCGCCAGACTGTCATCCACGCCGTCGAGACGGAAGAATGCGTACATGGCGCCAGCCGGTGCGGCGACCTGAACCCCCGGCGTAGCGTTGAGCTGTTCGATCAGGTAATCGCGCGCCTTGCGCAGCCGCGCCGAAGTGCGTGCAATAACCGGCTCGCCCTGTTCGATTGCCACCACGCCGGCGCGCTGCACGAAAGGTGGCGCACACGACGTGTTGTACTCGATCAGCTTGGGCAGGTCGGTTGCGAGCGCTTTCGGCGCTACGATCCAACCCAATCGAAAGCCGGTCATCAGCCAGCTCTTGGAGAAGGTATTGGTGCTGACTACGCGATCCTCGGGTGTAGCGAAGTCCAGGAAAGAAGGCGCCACGGTCGGCACCCCGTTCGCCACGCCGTTGTAGTAGAGACGCTCGTAGGCGTCATCGGCGACGATCCAGATCCCGTGACGGCGGCAGTGCTCCAGGATGGCACGCTGGCTGTCGTGATCGATGGTCCATCCAGTGGGGTTGTTGGGCGAATTGATCAACACCGCCCGGGTATCGGGCGTGAGGGCGCGAAGCAGGCAGTCTAGGTCGAGGCTCCAGCCCTGCGGCGTGAAACGCAAGGCGACCGTATCGACGACCGCGCCCAGTATCTTGGGGATCTCCACCAGGTTCGGCCACAGCGGCGTGACGGCGACCACGCGATCGCCGTGCCCGATCAGCGCCTGTGCCGACAGCATCAGCGCCGACATGCCGGAGTTGGTGATCGCGACCTCTTCCGCTTCCGTCACTCGGTGCAGGCGGGTGAGGTAGCCGGCGACCGCCTGGCGGAGCTCTGGGATCCCCAGGTTGTGGGTGTAGAAGGTGTCGCCGGCGTTCAGGGCGTCCACCGCCGCCTGGCGGATGAAGTCCGGGGTGACCTCGTCCGGCTCGCCGAACCAGAAGGCCGCAATGTCCTCATGTCCAATGCCAGCGTTAGCCACCTCGCGAATCTTGGAAGCGCGCAAGGCCCTAACGGCGGGGCGGGCGGTGCTGGTGAGAGGCAGCATCGAAATCGGTGTCGCGCAAAGGACTAATTCTCTCATGCCGCTCAGGCGCGCCATAGCTGTTGCCCGGACGGCCCAAACCCGCTGCGAGCCGCCTGAACGCAAGTTCGCCTCAGCGTAGCATTCGTACCATACTCACAAAGCGAGGCAATCGGCCCGCGAGCTTTGCTCTACAAACCCTGGAGTAAGTCATGCAAGGAAGGCTGGCTCTCGCGCTTGCTGTGACGACGCTCGCTCTGTCGATCGGCTCGCCGCGAGTACGGGCGCAGACGCCGCAGGGGGAAGAACCGATGAACGCCTGCGTTTCGGCGCTGGCGAGCCTCCTGCGCAGCCGTTTGACGCCGGAGGATTACCCCGAGGCGGCCCGCAACGCGGACGTCCAAGGCACCGTCTGGTTTCTGTTGACATGCAACTCCCAGGGCGAGTTCGAGGGCGGCTGGGTGGAGCGCAGCTCCGGGAGCGAGCTCCTGGACCAGAGCGCGCTTCGAACCGTCGAGCGCGCCTTTCCGGTGGGCGCACCCGCGCCGATCGAATGTCATCTCGGTCACGGGTTTTCGGTCTCCCTGCCTCTCGTGTACCGGCTGCTTCCAAGACCGTCCGGGCGCTAGCGCGGTTCCCGCGGCTCGCGTGCATGCATTTGACGCTACCTCTCTGCTTGGCTAGCATCGACCGTCTAAAACCCAAGGAGACGCCATGAGCGCGCAGCAGCATTCGAATTACGTCAACGGCCAGTGGACGCCGGGCGCCACCTGGTCCAAGAACATCAATCCGTCCGACCTGAGCGACGTGGTGGGCGAGTACGCCCAGGCCGACCAGGCCCAGGCCGAGGTGGCGATCGCGGCCGCGCGTGCTGCCGCTCCGGGATGGGCTAGCTTCAACGTGCAGGCCCGAGCCGATATGCTGGATAAGATCGGCGGCGAGATCCTGGCGCGCAAAGACGAGTTGGGCACGCTGCTGTCACGCGAAGAGGGCAAGACGCTGCCAGAGGGCGTGGGCGAAGTGGTGCGGGCCGGTAACATCTTCAAGTTCTTCGCCGGCGAGGTCCTCCGCCGCACCGGGGAGCTGGTTCCTTCGGTGCGACCGGGTGTCGACGTGGAGGTCACGCGCGAGCCCCTCGGTGTCGTCGGCATCATCTCGCCGTGGAATTTCCCGGCGGCGATTCCCGCTTGGAAAGTGGCGCCGGCCCTCGCCTATGGCAATTGCGTGGTGTTCAAGCCCGCCGATCTCGTACCCGGCTCGGCGTGGGCCATGGCCGAAATCATCTCGCGTGCCGGCCTGCCCGCTGGAGCGTTCAACCTGGTGATGGGCCGCGGAAGCGTGGTGGGCGAGGCGTTGGTGAACGATTCGCGCGTGGACGCCATCAGCTTCACGGGGTCGGTCGATACGGGGCGCAAGATCGCGCAGAAAGCCGTTGCACGGATGGCTAAGTTCCAGCTCGAGATGGGCGGCAAGAATCCGCTTGTGGTCCTGGACGATGCCGACCTCAAGACCGCAGTGGAGTCCGCCGTGAATGGCGCTTTTTTCTCCACCGGGCAGCGCTGCACGGCGTCCTCGCGTCTGATCGTGACCAAGGGAATCCACAACAAGTTCGTCGATGCGCTCGCCGAGCGGCTCAAGGGCCTGGTGGTGGACGATGCCCTCAAGGCTGGCACGCACATCGGCCCGGTAGTGGACAAGAACCAGCTCAACCAGGATCTGTTCTATATCGAGGAGGGCAAGAAGGAAGGGGCCAAGCTCGCCTACGGCGGCAAGCTCTTGAAGCGTGAGAAAGAGGGGTTCTATCTCGAGCCGGCGCTGTTCGTAGACACGCGCAGCGCAATGCGCATCAACCGCGAAGAGATCTTTGGCCCGGTGGCTTCGGTGCTGCTGGCAGACGACTACGACGAGGCACTGCAGCTCGCCAACGACACTCCCTTCGGGCTGTCGGCGGGCATCGTGACCAGCTCGCTCAAGCACGCAGCGCACTTCCGCCGCAACAGCCAGGCTGGCATGGTGATGGTGAACCTGCCCACCGCCGGTGTGGACTACCACGTTCCGTTCGGCGGCCGCAAGGGTTCCAGCTACGGTCCGCGCGAGCAGGGCCGCTATGCGGTTGAGTTCTTCACGACCGTGAAGACGGCGTACGTGGCAGCAATGGCGTGATATACGCAAGCACGTCTCGGATGACAAGCTCCCTGTTTACGCCGTTTCAGCTGCGCGCGCTGACGCTGCCCAACCGGATCGTGGTCTCGCCCATGTGCCAGTATATGTCCGAGGACGGCTCGGCCAACGACTGGCATCTCATGCACCTCGGACAGTTCGCGATGGGTGCGGCGGGGCTCGTCATGACGGAAGCTACCCACGTCTCGCCGGTGGGGCGCATCTCGCATCGCTGCCTGGGTATGTACAGCGACGACAACGAGTCTACACTCAGGCGCGTGGTCGACTTCTGCCGCCGCTATGGAGTCGCCAAGCTCGGCATCCAGCTCGCCCACGCCGGCCGCAAGGGCTCCGTGCAGCCGCCGGCGCAGGGTGGCAAGCCGCTGGCCGCGGACGAGAGCCCGTGGACCACCGTCGCCCCTTCGGCTTTACCTTTCGGCCCTGGGTGGCACACCCCGGTTGCCCTGACCCGCGAGGGCTTGAGAGAGGTCAAGCAGCAGTTCGTGGACGCCACCCGACGCGCTGCGCGCATCGGCTTCGATCTCGTCGAGCTGCACGCCGGCCACGGCTATCTTTTGCACGAGTTCATGTCACCGCTCTCAAATCAGCGTGACGACGAGTATGGCGGAAGTACCCGCAACCGCATCCGCTTTCCTCTCGAGGTATTCGAGGCCGTACGCGCGGCGTGGCCCGCTGAGCGTCCGCTCGGCGCGCGCGTGTCAGCGACCGATTGGGTCGAAGGCGGTTGGACGCCGGAGGAGACGGTTACCCTAGCGCGGGAGTTGAAGGCCTTGGGCTGTGACTTCATGGACGTGACCTCTGGCCAGGTCGATCCCCGCCAGAAGATACCGTTCGCTCCGGGCTACAACGTGCCTTTCGCGGAGAAGGTCAAGAAGGAGTCGGGTCTTGCCGTGATGGCGGTTGGAATGGTGACGCGGGCCCGTCAGGCCGAAGAGCTCGTCGCGGGCGGGCGTGCGGATTTGGTCGCGATCGCGCGCGCGATGATGGACGACCCGCGTTGGGCGTGGCATGCGGCGCGGGAGCTCGGTGCCGAGACGGCTTACGCTCCCAACTACGCCCGGTGCAGCCCCTCGCAATGGAAGCCCTGACGGCCAGCCCCGACCTGGTACGGAGCTTGCGCTAGAGGCCTGAATTACCACCTGGCCTCGCCCTCAAGCCCCTTCCCCACCCCTCGACGGGTCCGTTGCGATGAACGACAAAGCCCTCGACAGCCAGCTTCTGGGTTTCTCCCATGGCACGCTCGATCCCTTGCGCCGGGTGGAGGAAGCTGGTTTCTGGTTGGAAGCCTATCGGCAAAGCATCAGGGCGGATCCACTGCGGGTGTACCAGGTAGTCGACCGCTTGGACGAGCTGGTACAGCAGCAGCGGCTGGAAGTCACACGCGAGTATCTCGACGCCGGCGGCCGCCAGCAGACCTACCGCGAACAGCGCATCTGGAACGGCGTTGTTCACCTCGCGCGGGAGCTGGCGGCGGGTTATGAGAGTTCGCTCCAGCTGTTCCAGGCCGGCGAACCGAATGCGGCTGTCGTCGCGCCCCTGGTCCCCTCGATCACCGCCCGCGCCATACGCGCGCTCACTCTCGTGCTGCGCTGGACCCTGTTGCGCTACGCCGCGGTCGAGCCGGGTTTCTGGACTCGGCTCGGGGTGTTGTTCGCGTATGCCGAGCGCGAGCGCTTCATGAGCGAGCGCTTCAAGCTCTATCCAGCCATGGCGGGTGACTCGACCGTGCGAAGAGAATATCTGCGCGCGCTGGTTCTGTCTGTCTCCGGCACCGAGAACCTGCTGCCGGCCAACCAGGTGGTGGCAGAGCGTGTGATCGCGACGGTGGCTGAGTTCTTCCTGCTGCACCGGCGGCCCGCCGCAGGCTGCCACTTCGCCGTCGATCTGCATGCGGGCCGTCCGCCCTACCGCATCGGCGATGGAGTGGCGCCGTCACGAGCGATACGTTTCTTCGGCCCGGGCCATGCGGCGGTCATCGTGCAGGGGCTCATGCAGCGCGCTACCGAAACCGGCCTCGTGCCGGCAGAGCTCAACTTGGTTGGCGATTTTCCCGCTCGCTTGGTGCTGGAGGTGATGCACCACCTCGCGCGCCACTGGGGCCCGGATCCGCCGGCCCGCTCCGAGCTGCGACACCGAGTGCTGTCCACGCTCAACGTAGCACACGGTTTTGAGCATGTGCTGGACGTGGTGTCTGCGGAGCAGGGCAGCGTCGAGGTGGACGAGCTCACCGAAGCCTGGACCGTGGAGAACGAAAGCAGCGGAGGCTTCGGCGCCGTGTTACCGCCACGCCACCCCGATTGGCTCGCGATCGGCTCCCTGGTGTCCGCCAAGCCGACATGGCCTGCAGCCTGGAGCGTGGGGGTGATACGGCGGCTGTCGACCGATGAGATGGGACGGCGCGCCGTCGGTGTGCAGGTCCTCGCTCGCGGCGGCGTCGCGGTCGAGTTGTCGCCGTTGCCATTGGGCCAAGCGGGGCCGCCGAGCGCAGCGGTGCTCCTCCCAGGCGAGGCGCAAACCAGCCTGACCGGTGGAGAGGTCAAGCTGGTTTTGGCTCGCGACAGCGTGTCGTGGAGTCAGGCATACGCCATGCGCATTCACGAGCGTAGCTACGTGGTCAACCCGCGACGGGTGGCCGAGAGCGGAGACGACTTCGACGTGGTGAGCTTCACGCTGCAGGCAGCATAGTCGAAAGGCGCCGATCGAAGGCGCGTTAGTCGTAGCGCCGAGTGCCCACGCGCTGCAGCCTCTTCCTGCTAGACTTGTTTCACCGTTTCAACCACCCACGCCGATGCCCGCCGCGGCTCATCTGAACCCTGACGCGACCGCTGACTTCGTCTCGAACAAGTGGGACCGAGAGATCGTCCCACGGCTGATCGAGTACATCCGCATCCCGTGCAAGTCGCCCCACTTCGATCCGCACTGGGAGCGCAACGGCCACATCGAAGCCGCCGTCGAGCTGGCCCACGCCTGGTGCCGGGCACAGATGATTCCAGGCATGCGCATTGAGCTTGTGCGTTTGCCCGGGCGCACCCCGCTTCTGTTCTTCGAGATCCCCGGCGCCACAGACCGCACCGTGCTGCTCTACGGCCATCTGGACAAACAGCCGGAGATGACGGGCTGGCGCGACGCGATGGGCCCCTGGACTCCGGTACTCGAGGACGGCAGGCTGTACGGGCGCGGCGGTGCCGACGACGGGTACGCTGTATTCGCCTGCCTTACCGCGATCCTCGTGCTGCACGGCCAGGGCATCGCGCACGCCCGCTGCGTAGGCATGATCGAGTGCTGCGAGGAGAGCGGCAGCTACGATCTGCCGGCTTACCTCGAGGCGCTGAGCGCACGCGTTGGCAACGTGGACCTGGTGATCGGGCTCGACTCGGGTTGCGGCAACTACGACCAGCTCTGGGTCACCACCTCGCTGCGCGGAATCGCCGCCGGCACGCTCAGCGTCGAAGTGCTGACCGAGGGCGTGCACTCGGGCGACGCCAGCGGCGTCGTGCCTTCCTCGTTCCGCATTGCGCGGTCGCTGTTGGACCGCATCGAGGACTCGAGTACCGGACGAGTTCTACCCGGCGAATTCCACTGCGCGATTCCACCAGAACGCATCGAACAGGCACAGCACGCTGGCGCGATTCTGGGCGACACGGCCTGGACCAAGTTCCCCTACGCTGCCGGGACGCGGCCCATGGTGCGCGATCCTGGTGAAGCCGTGCTCAACCGCACCTGGCGACCTTTCCTCGCCGTGGTCGGCGCCGATGGACTACCGGCGATCGCGGATGCCGGCAACGTGCTGCGACCGAAGACGGCGTTGAAGCTTTCGTTGCGTATCCCGCCGCTGGTCGATGGCGAGCAAGCTGCTGGCGAACTCAAACGGATCCTCGAAGCCGATCCACCGGAGGGCGCCAAAGTCGTATTTGCGCCAGACCAAGGCGCGTCGGGTTGGAGTGCGCCGCCCACTGCGGCATGGCTGCATGCGGCCGTCAACGCCGCGTCGCAGGCTTACTATGGGCGCCCGGCTGCGATGATGGGCGAGGGCGGCACGATCCCCTTCATGGCCATGCTCGGCAAGCATTTCCCGCAGGCTCAGTTCCTGATCACCGGCGTGCTCGGCCCGAAGTCCAACGCGCACGGCCCCAACGAGTTCCTTCACGTCCCCTATGCCAAGAGATTGACCTGCTGCGTGGCGCAGGTGCTGGCCGCGCACGCGCAGCAGTGATTGTGGCGATGGGCCTGAACGAGCGTGCGGGAGGAAAGCTGCCTGGATTTTCCTAGGCGTCGGGCGGCGCGACCACCACTTGGTCGTATGGGTAACGCCGGGTGATGAGCTGCGAGTGGCTGAACACGTCCAGCGCGGTTTCGTACGGTTGCGGTGGGATGGACACGCCGCCGCCCCAGGTGCCCAGCCGTTGGTAGTACTCGATTGCGCGCGTCAACGCGTTTCGGTGGATGCCGGGGAACATGGATTGCTCGGCGGCCGCGATCTCGGCGGGCGTCGCGCTATTCGCCCACGCGCGCGCCTTGCGGTAGGCGCGCATGAAGCGCTTCGCCTCTGGCCGCCTGAGCCACTCAGCGGAGGCGGCGACGCTGCTGAAGGCCACCGGGCCGATCACCTCGCCCACCGACGCGACAACGCGTGCCACGCCCTCCTGCTCGAGTTGTTGCGGGTAGGGTGCCTGCTCGTGGAACCAATCTCCCTCGCCCGCCCGAAACGCGCTCAGCATCTGATCGGTGCTACCGCGGTCCAGGCCCTTCGCCTTGGCGAGATCCACGCCGCGCAGGTGCATGGCGTAGGCCAGCATCGCCTGAGGTTGCCCCCCGTGCACGAACATGAACCCGCCAGAGAGCAGCTTGTCCCACTGAAAGCTGGAGTCCGCGCTGCGCCCGGCGATGAGAAAGCCGTCGCGTTGATTGATTTGCGCGAAGTGGACCATGGGCGGCTGCCGGCCCTGCTGCAGCGCGGTCCAACTGGCTGACACCGCCGACTGGGCGACGTCGATATCACCCGATGCGATGAACTGTGCCACGGTCCTGCCCGGCGGCGCGACGGCGTAGCTCGGCTCAAAGCCTTCATCCTTGAGAAACCCGCCGGCAATGGCGGCCAGCAACGGGCTGTAGAACGCGGAATGGCGGGAAACCATAATTCTGAGCGTGGTCATCTGCGGCTCCCCAAGTCCGAAAGGAGGCAGTCTCACCGCAGCGGGGCGTGTTGGCAAGCCGGGAGTCGGGATCGCCCCGGGTCCGGCCAGCTCACGCCGTTCGGCGTGTTGTACGATGGTGCGCGCGCCCCGATGGCGGTGGTTTTCGTCGTCTGCGGCCTGCACGCGGTGCTGGCGCAGCACCTGCTGGCCCCGAACTGGGCACCCTGAGCTTGATACGAGATCAGACGGACAGACTGAATCTAGTCCTGTACAGGAGACGATGATGCGAGATCATGGTCGTGCGAATGAGCGGCGCAACTTCCTTCGTCGCTGGGGTGTGTTGCTGCCCGTCGCGCTTGCCCTGCCGACATGGAAGGGCAACGCAGCCGACGGCCAACTCCAGGAGCTGGCACCGACCCCGGCGTGCTCGGACGGCGAGGAGCCGACACCGCGCCAGATGGAAGGACCGTTCTTCAAGCCGCGCTCGCCGCAGCGCACGTCGCTCCTTGAGGCGGGATTGCGCGGCACCAGGATCATCGTCACCGGGCGGGTGCTTTCCACGGGCTGCAAGACCGGTCGCCGGTGCCCTTCTGGACTTCTGGCAGTGCGACGGCGAAGGCGAGTACGACAACAGCGGTTACCGACTGCGCGGTCACCAGTTCACCGACAGCGCCGGACGCTATCGGCTGGAGACCATCGTGCCGGGGGTCTATCCCGGCCGCACGCGCCACATTCACGTCAAGGTCCAGGCGGCCGGCGGGCCGGTACTCACCACCCAGCTCTACTTTCCCGGCGAGCCGGAAAACCGGCGCGACTTCCTGTTCCGGCAGGAACTGCTATTGGCGACGACGGATGCTGATGGCGTGAGGGCAGGCCACTTCGACTTCGTGCTGAAGGTTGCCTAAACAGCTCTGATCAGGTCCCACAACGGGCGAGCACTCAGCTTCCAGCTCGATTCACGAGGTAAATCCCCGCGCCCACCAGCACCACAGCGGCCACGAAGGCGGGGCGCACTGGCTCGTGCAGCACGACCACGGCCGCGATCACGCCGAACAGCGGTGTCAGGAAGGTGAACACCGAGAGTCGCGTGGCCATATACCGGGTGAGCAGCCAGAACCAGGCGAGGTAGCTGGCGAAAGTCACGACCACGCCCTGGTACATGAGGCTTCCCCAGACCAATAGAGAGAGCTCGACCACGCCCGGCTCGCCCAGAAGGAGGGAGGCCGCCGGCAGCGTCAGGGCGCAGGTCCCGATCTGGTAGAGCAACGTCTTGGCTGGGCTGACCACCGACAGTTTGGTAGTGCGGATCACGACGGTGGTTGCGGCCCAGAGTACGGCTGCGACTACCCCGAAAGCGTCTCCCAGCAATGACGAGCGGTCGGATGCGAACCCGTCCCAGAACGCCACGGCGATCCCGGCGAAGGCGAGCGCGATGCCGGCCCACTTGCCCGCTTCCAGGCGCTCGCTCGGAACGAGCGCATGCAGACCGAGCGCCGTGAGACACGGCGTGAGGTATATGAACACCACCATGCGTGACGCGCCGGTGTAGTTGAGCCCCGCGAAGATGAACAGGAACTCGGCGGCGAACAGCCCGCCCGCGAGCAGCCCGGGCCAAAGCGAGCCATCGTGCTGGAACAACGGAGTGCCGCGCAGCCGCGCCCAGCCGACGAGCAGGACCAATGCGATTGCGCAGCGCAGCCCGCCTTGCATGACCAGAGACAGACCAGGCGCAGCCAGCTTGGCCGCCACATGCCCAAAACCCCATATCAAGCACAACAGCGTCATCGTCGCGACGGCGGTTGCGTCGACGGGCTTGCGGATGGCGGAAGCGTAGGACATGAACTCGACGCCGAGCGCGGTGGGTGGGAAAAACGGCGCAATATACCAGCGATCGCAGCCCGGGAGCGGATGCGCACCCCACGCCGCGTGGTCTAGTTGAGCACCTGGACTGACGTTTAGACGCTCTCAGCGACCAGCGTGTAGCATGCGCGGGTGTTGCCAGCCTTTGCGTATGCTGCACGAGTGGTTGGCCCGGCCGCGCCGGCGAGTTACCAACTGCCGGGCCAAGATGGTTTCCGGAGCCGAGGAAATGCCGAAGATACTGCTGATACAAGGCGCCAATATGAGCTACCTGGGGCGGCGCCAGCCGGAAATCTATGGCACCACCAGCGCGGCCGAGCTCGACGAGATGGTGCGGGCGCACGCGCGAGACAAAGGCTACGAAGTGGAAATCTTCTACACCCACGTGGAGGGCGAAGCGATCGCCCGCCTATACCGCGCGGTAGACGAGCGCTTCGAGGGGGTGGTGATGAATCCGGCCGGCTTCACTTACGCCGGCTATGCGCTGCGCGATTGCCTTCAGACGTTGCCGTTTCCGTATGTCGAGGTGCACATGACGAATATCGCCAAACGCGGGCTGGAGTCGGTGCCCGCAGCGGCGGCGGCAGGCACCATCGCAGGGTTCGGCGTGCAGTCCTATGTGCTCGGGCTCGAGGCCATGCTGCGCCTCTTGAACTCTGGCCGGTGAACTAGAGAAGCCCTAGGCGCGGTCTACCGGCCGAGCAGCTCGCTCAGAAAGCTGCGTTCCGAGATGATCAGCGAGGAGTACGCCGGGTCGCGCGAGGAGCGATCGAGACGCAACAACTGATGTCCCTCGCGCCAGAGATAAACGCTATTGCTGGCTGAGCTGGCAGAGCTCCGAAGGATCCCGCTCACTTCGGATTGCCGTGGTCCGTGCTCGCGCGTTAGATCGGCGAGCACCTGGTCGAAGTGCTGTGCCGGAAACTGAGCTTCGATAGCCGTGAGCCGTTCGCCACCGAAATGCAGGCTCAGGCCTGTCAGCGGCGCACCGGCGAAGGTCTCGCTGCCGGGGAGCTTGAGCGTGCACACCGTGTAGAGTAAGCACGCTGATACGCCGCCGCACTCGTAGCTCGGATCGTTGAGCACGCTGTCGATGCGCTCACCGAGCACGCGCCCGTTCAGCGAGAACTCGCCGGCTTCAACGTGCCCAATGCACAGGCACAGCACCAACGCCGTAAGACATGTCCTCAAACGCATGAAGCGATCCCGGCCTGCGTCGGCCCGACGAAAAAAAGCGGCGGCACGTGGCCGCCGCTGATTACTTCACTACCGGCCCTAAACAGCCAGCTTACCTTCGTTGATCGGCAACTCCAGAATGCGCTTGCCGGTCGCCGCGAAGATAGCGTTACACAACGCCGGCGCAAACGGAGGCGTACCCGGCTCGCCCACACCCCCCGGCGGGAAGTTGTTGGCTTCCACGACGTGCACGCGGATCTCGCGCGGGGCCTCGGGCATGCGCACCAGCTGGTACTCGCCGAAGTTGCTCTGCTGGATGCGGCCTTCCTTGGCGGTGATCTCTGTAACACAGGCGCTCATGCCGTAGATGCAGGAGCCCTCCATCTGCGACCTAACCCGGTCGATGTTCACTACCCGGCCCGCATCGCATGCTATATCCACGCGCGGTATGGACACCTTGCCGTTCTTGTCGACCTTGACGTGCACGGCGGTCGCCACGTAGGTGGTGAAGCTGCGGTGCACGGCTAAGCCAATTGCCTCGCGTGCCGGCAACTTCTTACCGTAACCCGCGTTCTTCGCCGCTACCCGCAGCACGTTCTTGAGCCGGCTGGTCATGATCGGGTACTCGTCGTAAGTCTGATCGTAGTTCCAATAATCAGTACTGGACAAGTCCACCACGCGGTCGGGTCCCAGCAGCTCGAGCAGGAACTCGTACGGGTCGCGGCCCGCGGCTTCGGCCAGCATGTTGGCCATCGTGTTCTGCGCGAACGCATTCGGGATGTTGTTCACCGAGCGCAGCCAGCCGATACGCACGTGCGCCTTCGCCTTCCCGTTCTCCAGCTGGATGTTGGGGATGGCATAGGGCAAGTCCAGGTAACCCAGGCTGAGCTCGATCTTGTGCCCGTACTGCGGATCGGGGAGTTCGAACGTGGACCAGATGGTCGGGAACGTCGAGCGGCTTTGCCACGCGACAACCTTTCCGTTCTGGTCCAGGCCGGCCGCGATGCGCTGCGCGTTCACCGTATGGTAGTAGGCGTGCTGCAGGTCGTCCTCGCGACTCCAGGTGACCTTCACGGGTACGCCCAGCTGCTTCGACAAGATCGCCGCTTCGGCCGCGAAATCGGGCTTGGACTTGCGCCCGAATGCACCGCCGAGCAGTGCGACGTGCGAGGTGACGTTTTTTTCGTCGAATCCGATCGCACCTGCCACCGTCGAGCGAGCTGCCTGCGGGTCCTGACACGACGACCAGACTTCGCACTTCCCGTCCTTCACGAGTGCGGTGCCAGATGGCGGCTCCATCGTCGCGTGAGCGAAGTGGGGAACGTAGAAGTCCGCCTCGACGACCTTGGCCGCGCCCGAGAGCGCCGCCGTCACATCGCCCTCTTTGCGCACCACCTTGCCTTCCTTGGTGTTCTCCTCCTCCATGTCCTTGCGGAACGCGTCGGAGTCGTAGACCACGTTGGCCCCGTAGTCCCACTCGATCTTGAGCTTCTTGCGCCCTTGGTTGGCGGCCCAGGTGTTGGTCGCGACCACGGCGATACCGCCCAGCGTGTTGAACACGATCGGCGGCTGATTCTGCGGGATCTCCACTACCTTCTTGACACCCGGGACCTTCAGCGCCTCGCTGGCATCGAAGGACTTGACCTTGCCGTAGGTCACGGGGCAGTGCTCGACCACCGCGTACAACATCCCTGGCATCTTGACGTCGATGCCGTAGATGGCCTTGCCCACCATCATGTTGGGAAGGTCAATGCTGGGCATGGGCTTGCCGATGTAGCGGAAGTCTTTCGGGTCTTTGAGCGTGACCGACTTGGCGGTCGGCACCGGGAGTGTGGCTGCGGTGTCCACCAGCTGCCCGTAATCCAGCGACTTGCCGGTGGGCACATGCACGACTTTGTGGTTCTGCGCCTTGCACTCCGATGCGGGCACATTCCACTGCATGGCGGCGGCTTGCACCAGCATCGTACGGGTTACCGCTCCGAACTCGCGCATGCGCTCATAGTTGTGACGCACGCTGCGCGACCCGTCGGTGTACTGGTTGCCGTACATCTTGTCGCCCACCGCCTGCTCGATCTTGACCCGGCTCCAATCCGCCTCGAGCTCGTCGGCCAGAATCATGGGCACGCTGGTACGCACGCCCTGACCCATTTCCGAGCGGTGCGCGATGATCGTGACCGTGCCGGTCTTGTCGATCGATACGAACACGTTCGGGCTCAGCGTCCCGGCCGGCGGCGGCACACCTTCTGCTGCCTCGGCGCCGCCGATGAAGCTGCCGTAAAACGGATGGGGCTTAAACGGATCCAGAATGAGTCCGAGCGCAAAGCTGCCGCCCAGCGCAGCGGCTCCCTTCAGGAACGTCCTCCGACTTAGGTTTTCGATGGTAATCATGCCTTCACCCCCGCGGCTTCTTTGATCGCCGTACGAATGCGGGTATAGGTCCCGCACCGGCAGATGTTACCCGCCATAGCGGAATCAATATCCTCATCACTGGGCTTCGAGTTCATCTTGAGCAGAGACGCGGCCTGCATCATCTGTCCGCTCTGACAATAACCGCACTGCGGCACCATGTTCTTGGCCCAGGCCTTCTGCACCGGGTGGTCACCCTTGGCGCTCAGACCTTCGATGGTGGTGACTTTGCCGTTCACGCTGCTCACCGGCAGCGTGCAGGAACGTACTGCCACGCCGTCGACGTGCACGGTACACGCACCGCAGGCGGCAATCCCGCAGCCGAACTTGGTGCCCGTGAGGCCGATGACGTCGCGGATCACCCAGAGCAAGGGCATATCCGGCGGCACGTCGACCTCGTAGGTCTGACCGTTAACCATTAGTTTTTGTGTCATGAAAGATCCCTCCGAGTTGCTGGTGAAATGTTGCGCGCCGCTGAGGTGGCAGGCGCAGGCTGCTGCCCGTTGAAGCTGTTGGGTTCGGGCCGAACTTCTTCCGAACTTCTTCTTGTGCTCGTCCGGACCCGGCGGCCTTCTACCGGATCCGCAACGCTAAACTAGCACTTTGTGGGCGGGGTGCCTAGTGGCATCCGGCGGCGAGGCATCAAGCCCGCCGGAGCGGCGCACAAATCCCCGGGGATCTGGCACCACCTGCAGGGTGGCGAGGGGACGTCTCGATTGTTGGGCCGGCGCTCGGCAGGCCCTAGGTCAGAGCTTCCCTAGACTAGGCGATTCTGAACTGGATGCCCTGCGCGAGCGGCAGGTCGCGGCTCCAGTTGCTGGTGTTGGTCTGGCGGCGCATGTAGGCTTTCCAGGCGTCCGACCCGGCCTCTCTCCCGCCGCCGGTCTCCTTCTCGCCGCCGAATGCCCCTCCGACCTCCGCGCCCGAGGTGCCGATATTGATGTTCGCGATGCCGCAGTCGCTGCCGGCGGCGGAAAGGAACTGCTCCGCGCGTTGCAAGCTGTCGGTGAACAGCGCCGAAGACAGGCCTTGCGGCACCGCATTGTTGAGGGCGATGGCCTGCTCGATGTTCCGGTACCGCATGAGATAGAGGACCGGCGCGAAGGTCTCGCGCTGCACCACGCCCCAGTGGTTTTCGGCCCGCGCCAGGGTGGGCTGGACGAAGAAGCCTGGCCGTTCGAGAGTTTGCCCGCCGACCAGCACCTTGCCACCCAGCCGCTCCAGCTCAGCTATCGTCTCGCGGAAGCGTGCGCGCGCCTCCTCGTCGATCAGCGGACCCATCAAAGTGCCAGTCTCGAGCGGATCCCCGATCTGAACTTGTCTATAGGCGCTGATCAGCCGTTGTTCGACCTCTTCAGCGCGGGATTCGTGCACGATCAGGCGGCGGGTGGTCGTACAGCGTTGACCGGCGGTGCCCACTGCCCCAAAAACGATGGCCGGTACCGCCAGATCGAGGTTCGCCGTCTCGTCTACGATCACTGCGTTGTTGCCCGAGCACTCCAGCAGGCAACGTCCCATGCGCGCGGCGAGCGCTTGCGCCACCTGGCGGCCCACCCGGCTTGAGCCGGTGAAGGAGACGAGCGGGACGCGTGCGTCCTCGACCAGCCACTGCGACAGCTCCGGCCTGTCGCTGACGACCAGCGAGAACACGCCCTGGTGCCCGGTCTGTCGCACCGCGCCGTTGACGATGTGTTGGATGGCTATGGCGGTCAGCGGCGCTTTGGGAGACGGTTTCCAGACCACGGTATCCCCGCAGACCGCCGCGATGAAGGCGTTCCACGCCCACACGGCGGCTGGGAAGTTGAAGGCGGTGATCACGCCCACCACCCCGAGCGGGTGCCATTGCTCGTACATACGATGGCGCGGGCGCTCGGAGTGCATGGTCCGACCATAGAGCATGCGCGACTGGCCGACAGCGAAGTCGCCGATGTCGATCATCTCCTGGACTTCCCCGTCGCCTTCCTGCTTGATCTTGCCGGTCTCCAGCGCGATCAGGCTGCCGAGCGCGGACTTGTGGCGGCGCAGGTCGTCGACGATGAGCCGCACCAGCTCGCCGCGGCGTGGGGCGGGAACCATGCGCCAGGCGTCGAAGGCTTGCACCGCAGCTCGCAGCACTAACCCGTACTGGCTGCGAGCGCAGCGGCCGGCCCAGCCCATGACCTGACCGGTGGTGGGGTTGAGGGAGGGGAAGTACTCGTCTGCCGGCAACCACTCCGGCCCCAGGCAGGCCCCGGGATTGCGCTCGGCGATGCCGAGTCGGGTGAGTAGATCGAGGGCAGCGTCCATGGCGGTGGCAGCTCAGCTCACGCCGCGCTGCGCAACTCGCCGCCTAGCTCGAGCAGGACCTCGCGGATGATCACCAGCGCTTCGTCGATCTGTGCGCGGGTGATGACTAACGGCGGCGCGAAGCGTACGACGGTATGGTGAGTGTCCTTGGTCAGAACACCGCGCTGAAGCAGCTTCTCACACACCAGCCGGGCACCAACTGCCTCGGGTTTGAGCTCGACGCCGATCAGCAGGCCCTTGCCACGCACCTCACGGACGAGTGGGCTTGGGATTGCACGCAGCTGGCGGATGAAGTAGTCCCCGAGCTCCGCCGCGTGCTCGGGAAGACGTTCTTCCAGCAGCACGTCGATGGCCGCCAAGGCGACGGCTGCGGCCAGCGCATTGCCGGCAAAGGTGCTGCCATGGTCGCCCGGCCGAAACACGTCCATCACGTCGCGCCGTGCCAGGAAGGCCGAGACGGGGAGCAGGCCACCGCCGAGCGCCTTGCCCAGGATCAAGCCGTCGGGCTTGACTTGCTCGTGTTCGCACGCCAGCATGCGGCCGGTGCGCCCCAGCCCCGTCTGCACCTCGTCGCAGATAAACAGAACATCGTGCCGCCGGCAGATCTCCGCGCAGCGCGCCAGGTAGCCCGAAGGCGGGACGATGATCCCGCCCTCGCCCTGAATGGGCTCCACCAGAAACGCCACGGTACGCGGTGTGATGGCCTGCTCGAGCGCCTGCGTGTCCGCGAAGGGGATGCGCACGAACCCCGGCGGGAAGGGACCGAATCCGTCCCGGTACTGCGATTCGGAGGACATGGCGAGGATCGCGATGGAACGGCCATGGAAGTTGCCCTCGCAGGCGATGATCTCCACCTGGTCCTGGGGCACGCCTTTGACTTTGGCGCCCCATTTGCGAGCCGCCTTGATTGCCACTTCCACCGCTTCCAAGCCGGTGTTCGCAGGCAGCACCGCTTCCTGTCCGGTGACCTCGCACAGGCGCTCGAACAACAGGGGGAGACGGTCGTTGCGGTAGGCGCGAGACGTGACGTTGAGCGTGCCCGCTTGCTGCGCGAGCACGCGCGTCAGGCGCGGATGACAGTGGCCATGGCTGACTGCCGAGTAGGCGCTCATCATGTCCAGGAGCCTGCGGTCATGTTCATCCCACACGTACACACCCTCTCCGCGCACCAGGGTCACCGGCAGAGGGTCGTAGTTGTGTGCTCCATACTGCCATTCCAGCTCCGCCACGCCGCGCCGGTCTTCGCACACCTCGTCAACCCCCAGCAGTGCCGTCGCGAGTTGGGCTGCGACGCCGGCGGTCTGGATTTCGTTGTCGATACGCGGGTTGTACTCGGCGATCTCCGCGGCTATCAGCCGCGGGTCGCCGCTCACGGTGGCCAGTGCGTCTGTCAGCGCCGCGCATTCCAGCCCCCACGGCACCGGCGAGCCCACGCCCGGCGCTTCGGCCGGGTCGATCACGTCGAGGTCGATGGTAACGCCAAATCCGGCAGTCCCGCGGGTGGCGATCGCGTGCGCTTCCGACATCACCACGCCAAGTCCGCGCTGGTCGACCTCATCCACGGAAAACACGCGCACGCCCAGTCGGGAGAGCAGCTCCGCCTCATCGGGTTCGAAACTGCGCACCCCAACCAGGCAGACGTGGCCGGGAACCAGGGTTTGACCGTCCATCAAAGCGACGAGCGAGGGCTCGCCATGGCCCAGCAGGCAGGCGAGCGGCATGCCGTGCAGCGCGCCACTTGGAGAGGTCGCAGGGGTGTGCGCGTCCATGTGCGCGTCGATCCAAATCAGGCCCAGGGGCCCGCGCGCCCGGACAGCCGCAGCGACCCCGCTCCAGGTGCCAATGGCGCAAGAATGGTCGCCGCCGAGAACCAGCGGGAATGCGCCGCGCTCAGTTATGCTCCGGACGCGTCGGGATAGACGCGTGCACAGGCCACGCACAGCTGCAGTGTCATCGGTCGTGGCGTCGGGCTGGATAGTGGCGTCCCAGATCGGGTCGAGGCCGCCGCGCCACAGACGCGTGGAAAGCTGGGAACGGCGCAGCACTTCCGGGCCCGCTTCGCATCCACCGTTGCGTGCGCCACGACCGGAAGCAGCACCGACGATACAAACGGTTCGCTTGAGCATCCTGGCACTCCCTACCACCCTGGGACGCGATTGCGCTTCACCAGGGCGTGCCAATAAGCCTCCCTGCCTGCTGATAAGCATCACATATGCCAATAAAGGTCAACTATATGACCCCGTACGCGGGCGCACCCGTCAGCAGCTGGATGCTTCTTTGTGCCGCGCTCTGTCGTGTTCCGCGCCGCATCACGGGAGAGACGGTGACGGTCGCTGAGACCGGCGATAGAAAGGTTAGTTTCCTTGACGACGCGAGCAGTGGTCGCGTGCTGGCAGTCCGATTTGGATGCTGCTTGTGTTGCTCGGATGCGCTCAGTCGCGTCGAGCAACGACAACGCGAGTCGATGTGCAACGTTGAAACAGATTGCTGATGTTCGTTCGACTGCATTGAACCACTTCTGCACCACACTAGTCGCCGACGTCGTAAACATTGCACCATGTCGGATCTTTGCAAGCTTGAGCTTTGCGCTTTTCCTAGCTAGAACCTTCGTTTAGTGACTCTGGCAAGAAAGCTGCTTATGCTGAGCCGAAGCGCGGCGGAGTGGCGGTTGCTGCCGGTGATGGCGGAGCGATTCGCAGTTCACCAGCTCGGCGAGAACGGCGGGCGCATGCAGCAACGTCTGCAGATGTTTGCGGTGCCGAGCGCATGAACTCCGTCTACAGAATCGGGTCTTCTGCGTTAAGCATTGCGTCAGCATGACGTAGTACGCGGGATGATCAGTGGTGAGCGAGCCCGGAGTCCAGTCGAGAAACGGATCTCTCGGTCGCTTAAAGCGAGCGAACGAGTCGGGGTAGGTCATACAAAAAATAAGAAGGGAGCACAGAAGCGATGCACTGAAACAACTTTAGGAGAGAGCTGCGATGATGAAGCTTGCTGAGGGATACAAGGCCAAGTACTCCGCCGGACAGGAGGACGAACTGTCGCTCGAGGAGTACCTGCAGCTGTGCCGGAGCGATCCCGGCGCCTATTCGTCCGCGGCGGAGCGCATGCTGGCGGCGATTGGCGACCCCGAACTCATCGACACCCGACTCGACCAGCGGCTGTCGCGCATCTTCTCCAACCGCCTCATCAAGCGCTATCCTGCCTTCGCCGAGTTTTACGGTTTGGAGGACGCGATCTCGCAGATCGTCGCCTTCTTCAGACACGCCGCGCAGGGCCTGGAAGAGAAGAAACAAATCCTGTATCTGCTGGGGCCGGTAGGCGGCGGTAAGTCCTCCATCGCCGAGCGGCTCAAGCAGTTGATGGAGCGCCGGCCCATCTACGCGCTCAAGGGCTCGCCGGTCAACGAGTCTCCGCTCGGGCTGTTTGGGCCGGAGGAGTACGGCGGCGTGCTGGAGTCCGACTACGGAATTCCCCGCCGCTATCTCACCGGGATCATGTCTCCGTGGGCCATCAAACGACTGCAAGAGTTCGGCGGCGACATCTCCAAGTTCCGCGTCGCACGGATCCAGCCCTCGGTGTTGCGGCAGACCGCGATCTCCAAGACCGAGCCGGGCGACGAGAACAACCAGGACATCTCCTCGCTGGTGGGCAAGGTCGACATCCGCAAGCTCGACAAATACGCTCAGGATGATCCCGACGCCTACAGCTATTCGGGTGGGCTGTGCCTGGCCAACCAGGGCATGCTCGAGTTCGTCGAGATGTTCAAGGCACCCATCAAGATGCTGCATCCGCTGCTGACGGCGACCCAGGAAGGCAACTTCAAAGGAACTGAAGGATTCTCCGCGATCCCCTTCAACGGTCTCATCCTCGCCCACAGCAACGAATCGGAGTGGCAATCGTTTCGCAACAACCGTCACAACGAAGCTTTCCTCGACCGTATCTATATAGTGAAGGTGCCCTACTGCCTGCAGGTGTCGGAGGAGGTCAGGATCTACGAGAAGTTGATCCGCAACAGCGCGCTAGCCAAGGCGCCCTGCGCTCCGGGTAGCCTTGACATGATGGCGCAGTTCTCGGTGTTGTCGCGGCTCAAGGAGCCGGAGAACTCCAGCGTCTTCTCGAAGATGCGGGTGTACGACGGCGAGAGCCTGAAGGACACTGACCCGAAGGCCAAGTCGTACCAGGAGTACCGCGACTACGCAGGGCCGGACGAAGGCATGACCGGCGTCTCGACCCGCTTCGCATATAAGATTCTGTCCACCGTGTTCAACTACGACCAGACCGAGGTGGCTGCCAACCCCGTGCATCTGATGTACGTGCTGGAGCAGCGCATCGCCCGGGAGGACTTCCCCGACGAGACCAAGCGCAAATACCTGGAGTTCATCAAGGGCTATCTGGCGCCGCGCTACGCCGAGTTCATCGGCAAGGAGATCCAGACCGCGTATCTGGAATCGTATTCGGAGTACGGCCAGAATATATTCGACCGCTACGTGACCTATGCCGATTGCTGGATCCAGGACGAGGATTTCCGCGACCCGGACACCGGGGAGTTCTTCGACCGGGCGGCGCTCAACACCGAGCTGGAAAAGATCGAAAAGCCGGCCGGTATCGCCAACCCGAAGGACTTCCGCAACGAGATCGTGAACTTCGTGCTGCGGGCGAGAGCCAACAACGCCGGCAAGAACCCGGCTTGGAGCAGCTACGAGAAGCTGCGCGAGGTGATCGAGAAGAAGATGTTCTCCAGCACCGAGGATCTGCTGCCGGTCATCTCATTCAACGCTAAGGCCTCAGCCGAGGACCAGAAGAAGCACCAGAACTTCGTAGACCGCATGGTATCGAAGGGCTACACCGAGAAGCAGGTTCGGCTGCTGTCCGAGTGGTACCTGCGGGTGCAGAAGTCGTCGTGACCACTAGCCCAGAGCCGGGGAACGCAAGTCGGGCATGGTCGGGCTCGGCTGGTCTGGTTTCCCGCCTCGGGCCTCGTCCCTCGAGCCTCGTGCTCCCGCTATGAATTACCTCATCGACCGCCGGCTGAACGGGCGCAACAAGAGCGCGGTCAACCGCGAGCGCTTTATGCGGCGCTACAAAGAGCATATCCGGCGCTCAGTCAAAGGCATGATCGCCGAGCGCTCCATCACGGACATGGCCAAGGGCGGCGACGTCAAGGTCCCGGCCAAGGATATCTCCGAACCGGGTTTCCGCTACGGCGCGGGCGGTGACTGGGAATCCGTGCATCCCGGCAACAAAGAGTTCGTGCGCGGTGACAAGATCCCGCGCCCCGAGGGCGGTGGCCGCGGCGGTGGCGGCAGCGAGTCTGGCACCGGCGAGAGCGTAGACGACTTCGTCTTCACGCTGTCGCGGGAAGAGTTCCTGAACATCTTCTTCGAGGACCTCGAGCTGCCCAATCTCATGCGAACCGCCATCGCCGAGGCCGAAGACAAGAAGCTGGTCCGCGCCGGCTACGTCAAGGAAGGCACGCCCGCCAACCTCAGCGTGGGACGGACCATGAAGACGGCGCTGGCACGGCGCATCGCGCTGGGCGGGCCACTGCGCGACGAGCTGGAGCAGGCGCGCGAGGCGCTGGAGGTGGCGGCCCGCGCAGGCCAGCCGCAGGCGCGCATCGCGGCGCTCGAGAACCAGATCGTGGACTTGGAAGGGCGCCTGGCGCGCCTGCCGTTTCTGGACGATGTGGACTTGCGCTACCGCCACCGCATCGCGGTACCCAGGCCGGCCGCGCGCGCGGTCATGTTCTGCCTGATGGACGTCTCGGCGTCGATGGACGAGCGCAAGAAGGATCTCGCGAAGCGCTTCTTTACGCTGCTCTACCTGTTTCTGACCCGCAAATACGAGCGCGTCGAGCTGGTTTTCATCCGCCACACCGACGAAGCTCAGGAGGTCGACGAGGACACCTTCTTCTACGATACCCAAAGCGGGGGCACGGTCGTGTACTCCGCCTTGGAGCTCATGCAGCAGATCTGCGAAGCGCGCTATCCGAACTCGGAATGGAACATCTATGGCGCGCAGGCCTCGGACGGAGACGCTTTCGGGGCCGACCCGGCCAAAAGCGCACGTTTCCTGCGCGAGCGCGTGCTGCGCCTGACGCGCTACTTCGCCTATATCGAGTGCCCGGACGAGAACCAGTCCGGAAACAGCAGCCTGTGGGTGGAGTACGAGGAGGTGGGCAGCTCCGATCGCAACTTCGCCATGCGCAAGGTGTACCAGCCGCAGGAGATCTATCCCGTCTTCCGCGACCTGTTTAGGAAGGAGCGGGGAAGGCGTGAATGCACCTGACCGGATGCTCGAGATGCGCTCCCGGTCCCGCTCCCGCATGGCCCGGAGTGGGACTTCGAGCTGCTGGAGCGCTACGACGAGGTGGTGTCGCAGACCGCGGCGGAGTTCGGCCTCGACACCTATCCGAACCAGATCGAGATCATCAACTCGGAGCAGATGCTGGACGCCTATGCGTCGGCCGGCCTGCCCCTGGGCTATCCGCACTGGTCGTACGGCAAGGCCTTCATCCGCCACGAACAGGCGTACCGCAAGGGCTACCAGGGTCTGGCTTACGAGATCGTCATCAACTCCAGCCCCTGCATCGCCTACCTGATGGAGGAAAACTCTCTCATGATGCAGGCGCTGGTGATCGCGCACGCCAGCTACGGGCACAACTCGTTCTTCAAGGGCAATTACCTGTTTAAGCAGTTCACCCAGGCCGACGCTATCCTTGACTATCTGGTCTTTGCGCGGCGCTACGTGATGGAATGCGAACAGCGCTACGGGGTGGCCGAAGTTGAGGAGCTGCTGGATTCCTCGCATGCGCTCATGGAGTACGGCGTGGACCGTTACAAGCGCCCGCAGCCGCATCTCCGCCAAGGAGAGGGAGGCGCGCCGCAACGAGATCGAGGAACACCAGCGACGTCAGTTCAATGACCTGTGGCGCACGCTGCCGCAGGCCGCGCCCGCATCGACCGCCGCGGCCGCCGCCACGGTCTTTCCCGAAGAACCGGAGGAGAACATCCTCTATTTCGTCGAGAAGCACTCCCCGCGGCTAGCGCCCTGGCAGCGGGAGCTGGTGCGTATCGTCCGCAAGCTATCTCAGTACTTCTATCCACAAACCCAGACCAAGGTGATGAACGAAGGCTGGGCCACGTTCTGGCATTACACTTTGATCAACCGGCTCTACGAGAAGAAGCTGGTGGACGACGCCTTCATGCTCGAGTTCCTGCATATCCACACCAACGTCGTCTCGCAGCGTGGGTTTGACCAGGAGGGCTATCACGGCCTGAATCCATATGCCCTGGGATTCGCGCTGATGCACGACATCCGGCGCATCTGCGAGGATCCGACCGAGGAAGACGCCGCCTGGTTCCCGGAGCTGGCCGGAACACGAGTGGCGCAAGTCCCTGGACTTCGCGATGCGCAACTTCAAGGACGAGTCGTTCATCGCCCAGTACCTGTCGCCGCGGCTGATCCGCGAACTGCATCTGTTCGTGGTGGCGGACCACGTCGGCAAAGCGGAGCTGGAGGTGGACAGCATCCACGACGAGCACGGCTACAAGCGCGTGCGCCGGATGATGGCCGACCAGTACAAGCGCGAGAACCTCCTCCCCGACATCCAGGTGGCGCGCTACGAGCGCGACGGCGACCGTTCCCTGACGCTGCGCAGCCCGGTGTTTCGCGGACGCCCACTGGCGGAGGAGCAGGCCAACGAGGTCTTGCGCCACCTTGGGCGGTTGTGGGGGTTTCCCGTGCGCCTCGAGGCAGTGGATGCCGAAGGCCGCATCGACGGCTATCGCGAGTGGCGGCCCTAGGGCGCCGAATTCAACACCCAGCGCGCAGCCGCAGGGCGCGCTAGGAACTTGCGCTTCTCCGCTTCCCAAGCGACGGGTCCCGCCGCATCTTCCAATATGAGCAGTGCGCGCTTGCGCTCCAGCCCGCCGGCGTAACCGGTGAGCGAACCATCGCTGCCGATGACCCGGTGACAGGGGATGAGAACCGAAATCGGGTTGCGCGCGACCGCAGCGGCGACCGCCCGCACACTGCGCGGCGCACTGAGGGACTGCGCGAGCGCTGCATAAGTCACCGTGGTCCCACATGGGATTGTGGCTAGCGCTCGCCACACGCGCGTCTGGAACGGCGTGCCTGCGGGCGCCAGCGGAACTTCGAAGCGTTGGCGTTCACCCGCAAAGTACTGGGCAAGCTCTGCCCGCGCCTGAGCAAACGGCGCTGCGCGAGGCTCGTCTGCACGCTCGCCAGTGGGTATCGCCTCGTGCTTCTGTCCAACAAAGTACAACCCTGTCAGCGCGCGGCCGTCGGATGTGAGCAGCATCCGACCCAGCGGGCCGTCGATGTAGGTATGGTGTTTCATCGATCTCCTCTCTCCAGGGACTGCCACAGATGCATCACGGCGTAGGCGCGCCAAGGCTGCCATGCAGACGCACGCGTCAATGCTTTGCGCGCGTCCTTCTCGCCCAGCGCTTTGAGCACGCCGTAGTCCGTGTGCGGGAATGCGTCGGGCCAGGCCAAGGCGCGCATGGCGATGTACTGAGTGGTCCACTCGCCGATACCCGGCAGGCTGCGCAGCCGGTCCAGCGTCGCTCCCGCCTCGGCTCCTGGGTCGAGGATCAGGCCACCGGCAGATACCGCACGTGAGAGCGATACGATAGCGTTGGCGCGTGCAGCTATCACGCCGATTTCTGCGAGGTCCGAGGGCTTGAGCGCCGCCACCCGCTCGGCCGAAGGGAATAGCCGGCACAATGAGGGCACCGATGTTTGCATCGGTTCGCCGAAAGCGGCGGCGAAGCGGCCGGCCAACGTCCGGGCGGCCTTTACCGTGATCTGCTGTCCGAGGATCGCGCGCACTGCGAGCTCGAATCCGTCGAAGGCGCCAGGCAACCTCAGCCCCGGGCGGCGCGCTGCCAGTGGCCCCAGCGCGAGCGCGATCTCGGCTGGGTTGCAGGACAGGTCGAAAAGGCGCTTCACCCGCGCCAGCACGACCGGAACGGCGGCGGCAAGCGAAGCGGACAATTGCAGCTCGATCACGGATTTGCGCCTTGCTGGCCACGCGGCGATCCAGCCGGTGTGGCGCTTCCCGCCTTGCTCGACGCGAACTGTACGCAGATATCGCGCATCATCGATGTGCTCCACCGCCTCGATCGCGCGCCGGTCGAGAAAGGACAGCAGCGCGTCCCAGTCGAGCGGCGGCCGATAACCGAGCTGGAAGGTGAGCACGTCGGAGGGGTGTGCGCCGCTCGCCTGCCGGCGCAACTCCGAAGGACTGAGCCGGTAGCGGGTGCGCAACAGTGCATTGAATCGCCGCAAGCTGCCAAAACCGCTGGCCATGGCTACGTCCGTGACGCGCATTGCGGTGTCGGTCAACAGCCGCTTGGCCAGCAGCAAACGCTGCGTCTGCGCAAACGCGACAGGCGAGACGCCGAACTCGGTCTGGAACACCCGGCGTAAATGCCGATCGCTCACCCCCAAGCGCGCCGCCAGCCGATCGATGCGGCTCTCGTTGAGCAGCCCGTCCTCGATCAGGCCGACTGCCGCTTGCGCAAGCCGCGCACTGGCATCGATGCTGGCATTGCCCGGCGCGAGTTCGGGCCGGCAGCGCAAGCAGGGGCGGAACCCGGCTGATTCGGCGGCCGCTGCGCTGGGGAAGAACCGGCAGTTCTCCTGCTTCGGTGTCTTGACCGTGCACACCGGGCGGCAATAGATCCGCGTGGACGCTACGCCCACGAAGAAGCGCCCGTCGAAGCGAGAGTCATGCGTCCTGAGCGCGTGATAACAGTGCTTTGCATCGAGCAGCATCGCGCCATTGTAGGCGTCGGCCCGCCCGGCGGCTCGCCGTTTTCGGACATCGAATTCCGAGCCCCAACTCCTGCCATCGGGCAGCGCTAGGAGCGTATTGGCTCCGTTTGCTCTGGGCTGTCAGCGCTTTGCCAGTAGGCGAAGGTCCGCCTCTGCCTGCTCGGGCCAATGACGCATCTTCATTTCGCGGTACATTGACAGTGCCGTTGCGAGGTTCTCCCGAGCCGCATCACCACGCCCCATGCGCGCGAACAGCTTGCCCAGGCCGACACGGCAGTGAGCCGCCAGGGGCCGCATGCCGAGCTCGTCGGCCAGCGCCATCGCCTCTCTGTATGTAGTCTCCGCGTTCGCCGCCGGTGCGTCGCTCCGCGCGCCGACTTCGCCGAGAAGCCTCAGAGTCCACGCCTCGACGCCACGCTCTTTGCGCGTGCGCGAAAGCTCCAACGCGCGGTTGGCGAGTCCAATAGCCTCTTCGCGCTCGCCAGCCAGCCACTTCGCTTCCGCCAGGTACATCACCGCGAGGGAGTGATATGCCAGGATCCTGATGGACTCGGCTGCCTCGACCGCCCGTGCAAGCAAGGCAGCTCCTTCGGCTACCCGACCCGACAACGCATAGGTCAGACCGAGCGGTGCCGCGACCCAGGGAAACCAGCCCATGATGTTCGCTTCCTTCGACACCGCCACGCCACGCTCGAGGAGCGGGATTGCCCGTTCCAAGTCCCCTTTACGCAAGTACAGACTGCCGACCGACCAATAGACCTCGATGAGCGTGACCGGGTGCTTGACCTCCTCTGCGATCCGCACTGCCTCCTCGCCCCTTGCTGCTCCCTCGTCGAACTCCCCTTGCTCGGAAAGAGAGTGAACGAGGAACGCTCGGGAGAGCGCGGAAACGGGGCCGACCATGCCGAAGCGCTCATGCAGCAGATCTCCCTGAAGCGCTTGAACGTTCTTCGCCAGAAAACCGATTGCCGGCCCGTACTCGCCAAGGCTATTGTTGATCTGGCCCAGATAGTGATCCGCCATCACCTGCAAGGTGCGGTCATCCTGGGTGTTGGCGATGGCCATGAGACGGCGCCCGGATTCGAGAGCTCGCTCGTTCTCCCCCATGCGCCAAAAAGAATTGGTCATGTACGCCGTGATGCGACCGAGTCGGAGCTGGTCGTCGAGACCCAGCGCGAGCTCTTCGGCTACGCGCAGGTGATCCAGGGTGCGGCGGAACTCTCCCATTGCAAACAGTGGGCTGCGCAGGTCGAAGCGAAGATCGATTGCCCGCTCGGTGGTGTCGCGGCGCTGCGGAAGGTGCCCCAACGCATCGATGGCTTGCTCGAAGTACGCTGCCGCCTCGCGGTTCGCCGAGCGCTCGAACGCTTTGAGTCCAGCCTGCCGGAGGTATGTCACGGCCTTGTCCCAAACCTCGCCGCGGGCGGCGTGATGAGCTAGCCGCTCGACCTGCTCGGCCAGCCGATCCGCGTATAGCGTCTCGATCGCCTCCACGATTCGCGCGTGCAGAATTCGCTGCCGGTCGTGAAGCACACTGCCGTACGCGACATCGTGCATCAGCGCGTGACGGAAGGTGCATTCGAGATCCGGGAACAGCCCCGACTCGTAGAGGAACTCGGCGGCCTGAAGGCGCGTGAGGCCCTGGCGCAGGACGTCTTCGTCGCGATCAGCGATTTGGCGCAGGAGCTCGAAGGGCACGTCCATACCGATGACGGAGGCCGCCTGCAGCAATCGCTTGTCGTCCTCTGGAAGCCGGTCGATACGCGCAGCCAGCATGGCCTGCACCGTGGCGGGGACTTCGATGCTCTCGAGCGAACGCGCGAGCCGATAGTCGCCCCTTTCCCCACTTAGCACACCGGTCTCCACCAGGGTGCGTACGCTCTCTTCCAGGAACAGGGGGTTGCCTTCGGTGCGCCGGATCAGAAGCTTCTTGAGGGGCTCGACTCCAGGATCCGCTCCGAGCAGGCCGCGCAACAGGTCCTCGGCGGTCTCGGCGTTCAGCGGGTCGAGTCGAAGCTGGGCGTAATAGGTCTTGCTGCCCCAAGGGTGACGATATTCGGGCCGGTAGTTGAAGAGCAGCAGGAGGCGCGCCGCGGGGATGCGCTCTACCAGGCCATCGAGAAAATCCTGGGTTTCGGAGTCGATCCAGTGCAGATCCTCGAACACGAGGATCAGGGGCTGCGCCTGCGCTTCGCGCAGGAACAAGCGCGCGAGCGCATCGAGCGTTTGCCGTCGCCGCTGCCGGGGATCCAGGCTTGGCCAATCCGGATCGGGCACCGGCTGATCCAGCAGCGCCAGCAGCGGGTTCAGCAGCGGCTCGAGCGAGCGGTCCAGAGCCAAGAGCTTGCCCGTGACTTTCTCCCGGATGCTGCGGGCATCATCGCGGTCGCCGATGCCGAAGTAGCCCTTGAGAAGGTCGATGAGGGGGAGGTATGGTGTCGCTTTGCCGTAGGAGACCGACCCCGCTTCGACTACGAGCCAGCCCTGGGTCCGATGCGAGCGAGTGAATTCATAGTAGAGCCTGGACTTACCCACCCCGGGCTCCCCCACGATCGCGACGACCTGGCCCCTTGCCTGTCCGGCGTTGCCTAAGGCCTCGGCCAGCACGTCGACCTCGCGCTGCCGGCCCACGAAGCGCGTCAGCCCACGCGTCGATGCCGCCTGCAGCCGCGTGCGCGCGGCAGAGGCCCCAGTCAGCTCGAAGACCTCCGTCTGCTCCGAAAGTCCCTTGATGTTCACCAGACCCAGCGGCCTAACCTGCACGTAGCCTTCAGCCAGCTTGAGCGTTGCAGGTGTCATGAGCACGGTGCCTGGCCTTGCCATCTGCTCCATGCGCGCGGCCAGGTGCGTGGTCTGTCCAATCGCCGAGTAATCCATGTGCAGATCGTTGCCGATAGCGCGCACAACGACCTCGCCGGAGTTGAGCCCGACGCGTAACTGGAGTGGCGCCCCTTGCTTGCGCTGCATCTCCTCGCCGTAGCGGAAGATCTGCCCTTGCATGCGTAGCGCTGAATAGCAGGCGCGCACCGCATGATCTTCGTGAGCAAGCGGCGCGCCGAACAGCGCCATGATGCCGTCGCCCATCACTTGATTTACCGTGCCCTCGAAGTGATGCACGGCCTCCATCATGCGCTCGAGGACCGGGTCAAGGATCTTGCGCGCCTCCTCGGGATCGCGATCCGCGAGCAGTTCCATGGAGCCCTTGAGATCGGCGAACAGCACTGTGACTTGCTTGCGCTCGCCCTCCATGGCCGAGCGCGAGGTGAGGATCTTGTCGGCCAGGTGCTTGGGGGTATAGACAGAAGGCCTGGGTATCGCCGGCGCACCTGCATTAGTTTCCGGGCTCAGTGAATGGCCGCAAGCACCGCAGAACTTAGCTCCGCCGCGATTGGATTCCCCGCAGGATGGGCACGGCGCCTCGAGGCGCGCGCCACATTCATCACAGAAGGCGGCGTTGGCTGGGTTGTCGTGCTGACAGGTGGGGCAGTGCATGGATGATGTGGCGACCTTCGAACATAGACTATCACTTCGGCGGGTCGTCCTGGTTCTCCGTCGGCGCGCGCGCCGCTTGGGGCGGGGATCCGGGCCGCGCAAAGCACGGGACTATAATCGGGAAAAGCCGTCGGCGTCGAGTGTCGGCTTGCACAACTTGAATCGAGAAACTGCGATGGCGATGGTCGCGGAATGCGTGATCTCTAGTGAGGACGTGCTGGGAGAATGCACCGTCTGGTGCGACCGCGACCAAGTCCTGTGGTGGGTGGATATCCGCGGGCCCTCGGTGAAGCGCTACAACCCGGCCGATGGTGACATGCGCGTTGTGTCGCTGTCCGAAGCCATCGGCAGCTTCGGTCTGACCCGTTCTGGAGGCACGATCATCGCGGCTATGAAGTCGGGGCTGTACTTGCTCGACCCGGGATCGGGTGCGCGGAAGCTGGTCGCTGCGCCGGAACGAGACATCCCCGACAAACAGATTCAACGACGGGCGCTGCGATCGCGGCGGGCGTTTCTGGGCCGGCACCATGAGCGATGGGCCACGTCTGCCGTCCGGCTCGCTCTATCGGTTGGACGCGGACGGTACCTGTACCAAGATGCGCGGCGGCATCGTGATTCCCAACAGCATTGCCTGGAGCCCAGACGACCGCGTGATGTACTTCGCCGACACGCACCTGCACACGATCTGGGCCTACGACTTCGACCTCGCGACAGGTGCCATGCGCAACGAGCGCGTGTTCGCCGACTGCAGCAACCAGCCCGGGTATCCCGATGGCTCCTGCGTGGACGCCGAGGGCTGCCTGTGGAATGCCGAGTACGGCGGCTGGAGAGTGGTGCGCTACACGCCGGACGGCAAGATCGACCGTGTGATCGAGCTGCCGGTCTCCAATCCGACGTGCTGCTGCTTCGGCGGCAAGGACCTGGACACTCTCTACATCTCCACTGCGCGCCAGCACCTCACTCCCGAGCAGCTCGCGCGCGAGCCGCTCGCCGGTGGCTTGTTTGCTGCACGTCCCGGAGTGCGCGGCCTGCCCGAGGCACGCTTCGCCGCCTGACACTGCGGCGCAGCGCCGCATCCTCTGGCGAGTCTGGTCGCGATTGCTCGCGGACGCGGAGCTTCGCTTGCAACAAGGGCAACACGCCGTTACGAAACCCCGCCCGCACGCAATATCGCGCTTACACGCGCTTGGTCTAATCCAGCGTGTAGCACTCGTGCCGCGCCCAGACGCGTCGGCCTTGACCTGTTGAGGAGATTGCCATGAAAGCAACGAGAAAGCTTGTTCTGATCGGAGTGCCTCTTGCTGCTGAGCGCTATCGCCACTAGCGGTCCGGGGTTTGCTCAATCCGCGGACGAGGATCGGGAGGATGCGACGGTTGCGAGCGCGCGCAGCCGACTCGGCCGGAACAGACGCCAAGCGACACGACCCGGTCGCGTTTGCACAACAGCGCCTGGCCCAGCTCAAGTCCGAGCTCGCCATCACCCCGGAGCAGGAGGCGCAATGGTCGGCGTTCACAAACACCGTGCTGCAGCAGATGGAGCAGTTCAAAGCGCGGCATCAGGGCGGGAGGACCGCTGCGCGCACCGCCCCTGAACGCATAGATCGCCAGGTGGCGTGGATGAAGGAGCGCGCGGCTGCTTTCGAAACGGTGGGGCAGGCCGCGAAGGCGCTCTACGCAGAGCTGAGTCCCGAACAACAGCAGATCGCCGATGAGAAGCTGCTGCGGTGGCATGCACGCCGTGGGAGCTGAATGTTCACGGGAGCGGGGGGCAGCGAGAGCGTGCCGCCCGCGTCTTCCGAGCCTAGGAGGTGACCCGATGTCTCGTTTTCCCAGAGTTGGCCGGCTCGCGTTCGGGCTCTTGTTCGCCTTGTCGGCAAGCGTCGTGCCGGTGGCGCTTGCAGACGAGCACGGCTATCGCGAGCATGAGTTCCGCGAGCACGAGTTCCATGAGCATCAGTTCCTGGACGCTCGGTACCATCACGACCGCTACTACCCGCCGCACGGTTACGTGTTCGGAGCGCTGCCGCCGGGCCCCCGGCTCGTGGTTCATGCCGGCGTCCAGTTCTATTTTGCCGGCGGGGTGTGGTACCACGCCGAGGGCCCGGCACGCTTTGTCGTCGTCGCGCCGCCGATCGGCGTCGTGGTCCCCGTGTTGCCGCCGTTCTATGCCACCGTATGGGTGGGCACTGTGCCTTACTACTACGCCAACGACGTGTACTACGTGCAAGGCCCGCAGGGCTATACCGTCGTCGCGCCGCCGCCGAGCAACGTCATCGTAGAGCAGCCGCCTCCCGGCAACGTTGCCCAGGCCCCGCAAGACCAGCTGTTCATCTATCCCCGCCAGGGCCAAAGTCAACAGCAAGAGGCAACCGATCGCTACGAGTGCCATCGCTGGGCGGTGAGCCAAACCGGCTACGATCCGACGCTGGCGCCCGGGGCTGCTCCGGCGACACCGAAGCGTGCGGATTATCAACGGGCGATGAGCGCGTGTCTCGATGGGCGCGGCTATACGGTGAGGTAATCACGGTGCGCGGGGTGTTCCAGCCCGAGCAGGGCTTGTTTCAAGCCGCCTGCTCGGCGGCTCCCAGCCAGTAAGCTCGACGTCAGGAAACGCACTGGCCGTTTGTCGTTGCTCGCTGTTCTTGCTACTCTGACCTGTCAACAGCGAGGAAGCGATGAACATTGCAAGTGACGTTACCAAGCTCATCGGCAACACACCGCTCGTGCGCATCAATCGGCTCTCGGCAGGCTGCGTAGCCGAAGTCGTCGGCCAAGCTGGAGTTCCAGAATCCGGCGCACAGCGTGAAGGACCGGATCGGGTTGTCGATGATCGAGGCGGCCGAGAAGGCCGGCCTGATCAAGCCCGACACGATCATCCTCGAACCCACCAGCGGCAACACCGGCATCGGGCTTGCGATGGTGTGCGCGGCGCGCGGCTACAAATGCACGCTGGTGATGCCCGACACCATGAGCAAGGAGCGGCGCGCGCTGCTGCGCGCGTACGGCGCGGAACTCGTTCTCACGCCCGGCGCAGAACGCATGCCGGGCGCGATCAAGAAAGCCGAGGAGATGGCCGCTGCCGACCGGCGCTATTACATCCCGGATCAGTTTCGCAACCCTGCGAACCCCGAGGTTCACCGTCGCACTACGGCCGAGGAGATCTGGCGCGACACGGACGGGAAAGCCGACATCCTGGTTTCCGGGATCGGCACCGGGGGCACCATCACCGGCGTCGGCGAAGTGCTCAAGGCGCGCAAGCCGTCGTTCCGCTGCATTGCAGTCGAGCCGGATGCCTCGGCCGTTCTCTCGGGTGGACCGGCCGGTCCGCACCCGATGCAGGGCATCGGCGCCGGCTTCATCCCCGAGATCCTCAACACTCGCATCTACGACGAGGTGGTGCGCGTCAAGAATGACGATGCCTTCGACATTGCGCGGCGCATGGCGCAGAGAGGAAGGCCTGCTGGTCGGCATCTCGTCCGGCGCCGCGATGTGGGCCGCGCTGCAAGTCGCACGCCGGCCGGAAAATCAAGGCAAGCTCATGGTGGTGATCATTCCGTCGTTCGGGGAGCGGTATCTGAGCACGCCGTTGTTTGCCGGTCTCTCGGATTGAACGGCAAAGCTGCCTGCGCTTCGCCGGCGTGCGCTGCACTGCGTCCGCCTGCGGTTCGCCCGTCGTCCTTGACGCTGCTGCTCACGCTAGACGACAATCCCGCGCTGGGGATTGCTTTTATCTACACCGAGGGGGTTCGAGGACATGCCACTCTATCTCGACGTACACAACAAGGTTGAAGGGTTGACGGCTGCCGGCGTCGCAGAGGCCCACAGGAAGGACTTGGCGTGCCAGCACAAGCACGGCGTCAAGTACCTGAGGTATTGGTTCGACGAGGGCACGGGCAAGGTCTTCTGCCTCGTCGAGGCCCCGAGCAAAGAGGCCGCCGAGGCCGTGCACCGGGAGGCGCATGGCTCGCTCGCCGACGAGATCGTCGAGGTCAAGGAAGGCAGCTAGCGAGAGCGGTGATCAGCGGTTGCATCCCGAGCATCTGCGCCAGCGCGAGCGCGGCGCGATAGTGCTCGGCGGCCTGTTCGACGTCCGGCACGCTCTCCTTCATCGCCAGCTCTCCGAGCAGCCTCAGGACGTAGGCTTGGTGTCCTCGCTCACCATGCCGTCGCGCGAGCTCTAGAGCGCGTAGCGCGAGGCGCTTCGCGGCATCTCCATCCCCGGCCAGGAGGTACGCCTCGGCCAGCCACGCGAGGCGGAGCGCGTGGTTGGCGGCAAACTCCATCGCCTCGGCCCGTTGGACGGCATCCTGCAGGAGTCGCAGCCCTTCGTCGTGCCGGCCGGCGCGTGCGTACACCCATCCAAGGGGCGCAGCAATCAGCGGGAAGAGAACCGGAATGTCGGACACGTGGCCAATCGCGAGGCCGCGCTCGAGAGATTCGATCGCCTTCGCGTAATCGCCGTGCCGGCCGTGAAGCATTCCCCTTCCCGCGTGGGCGACGACGAGGCTGTAGGCATGATTCTCAGCTTCCGCGAGCGCGACCGCCTCCTCGGTGTGCGCCGCGGCCTCGTCGAACCTCCCCTGCTCCGCCAGGCAGAGCGCGAGCCACGCGCGGGAGAAGACCGACGGCAAGCCCTCTAGTCCGAACATCTCCTGGCGCAGGTCACCCTCGAGCAGCGCCACGTTCCGCTCGAGCACTTCAATCGCCTTTGAGTACTCCCCGAGTGAATGGTAGGCCTGCCCCAGTCGGAGGTTGGAGGCGATGGCCCCGGCGAAATTTCCGAAGCTCGCGCTTACGGCCTGTTCCTCGCGCGCGAGTGTTATGGCCCGGTCGTGCTCCCCGCACCACCAGAGGTGGGCCGGACTCTCGGGGCCGTCGATGAGGGCGCCGATACTCGGCTGCGAGGCGAGCGAGCCGGTCTGGCTCAGATAGTGAGTCGCTTTGTGCCAAAGTTCGCCGCGGAAGGCATGGTGGGTGAGGCGGTCGACATGCTCGGCCAGACGATCGGCGTAGACGCGCTCGATCCCCTCGACAATCCGGGCATGCAGCGCGCGGCGGCGATCCTGTAACAGGCTGCCATAGGCGACATCGTGGGTCAGCGCGTGCTTGAAGGTATATTCCAGATCGGGGAACAACTTCGCTTCGTAGACGAACTCGGCGGCCTGCAGGCGCGCGATGCCGCGCCGCAGCTCGTCTTCGCCCAATTCCGCAACCTCGAGCAGCAGCGTCCACGGCACATCCTTGCCGATGACCGAGGCCGTCTGCAGAAGCCGCTTGTCGTCGGGCGGAAGGCGATCGATGCGCGCGGCAAGGACCGCCTGAACGGTGGCTGGGACCTGAATCGCGATGGGATCCTTGCCCAGACGATAGGCGCCACGCTCGCCGACGAGCACCTCTGTTTCCACGAGCGATCGGACGCTCTCCTCTAGGAACAAGGGATTTCCTTCGGTTCGCTCGATCAGCAGACGGCGCAGCGCGCTGAGGGCGGGGTCGTTGCCGAGTAGCAGCTCCAGCAGCGCCTCCGCGCTCTCCGGCGGAAGCGGATCGATCCGCAACTGTCGATAGTAAGTCTTGCTCCCCCACGAGTGCTGATACTCCGGGCGGTAGTTCACCGCGAGCAACACACGGGCGTTCGGGAGGCTCTCGACCAGGGCGTCCAGCAGTGCCTGCGTCTGCACGTCGATCCAGTGCAGGTCCTCGAACACGAGCAGCAGCGGTTGATTCTGGCTCTCGCGCAGCAGCACGCGTCTCACGGCATCGAGCGCGCTATCGCGCTGCTTGGACGGTTCGAGGGCCAGAAACTCGTGGGCCTCGGGGAGCGCATCGAGGAGCCAGAGCAGCGGCGGAATGCTGTCTTTAAGCGCCTCATCGAGCGTCAAGACGTTACCCGTCACTTTGGCACGAACCGCGCGAGTATCGTCCCGACCAGAGATCTTGAAGTAGCCCTTCAGAAGATCGACCAGTGGGGAATACGGCGTCGCCTTGCCGTACGACACTGAGTTGGATTCGAGGACGAGCCAGCCCTGGGTCCGATGGGAGTGAATGAACTCGTAGAACAGGCGCGACTTGCCGACCCCCGGCTCCCCCATCACTGCGATGATCTGGCCGCGGCCGCGTGCCGCTTGCTCGAGCGCCTGGCGGAGCTGCTCGACCTCGGCGTCTCGCCCGACGAAGCGCGTCAGTCCGCGTGCCGCAGACGCCTGGAGCCGCGTGCGCGCGGCGCCGGCCCCGATCATCTCGTAGACCGGGATCGGCTCGCTCATCCCCTTGATCGGCGTCGGGCCCAGAGGCTTCACATGCACGTAGCCCTCGGCTTCGTGCAACGTCGCTTCCGTCATGAGCGTCGTGCCGGGCCGCGCGAGCTGCTCCATGCGGGCGGCGAGGTGTGTGGTCTGGCCGACCGCCGTGTAGTCCATGTGCAGGTCGTTGCCGATCGAGCGAACCACGACCTCGCCGGAGTTGAGACCGATGCGAATCTGCGCATCGACGCCGTGAAGTCGACGCAGGTCCTCGGCGTAGCGGGCCACGGCATCCTGCATGCGGAGCGCCGCATAGCATGCCCGCACGGCGTGATCTTCGTGAGCGAGCGGCGCTCCGAACAGCGCCATGATCCCGTCCCCCATGACTTGATTGACGGTCCCCTCGTAGCGGTGCACCGCCTCCATCATCCGCTCGAGTACCGGATCGAGAAGCTTGCGCGCCTCCTCGGGATCGCGGTCGGCGAGCAACTCCATCGAGCCCTTGAGGTCCGCGAACAGGACGGTGACTCGTTTGCGCTCGCCTTCGAGCGCACCCTTCGAGGTCTGGATGCGCTCGGCGATGTGCTTCGGAGTGTACGTATCGGGTGCGCCGAACCGCGCAGCCGTCCCCGCGGATGGTGCGACAGGGTGCGCGCAGGCCGGGCAGAACTTCGCCGTCTCGCGCAACGGAGCGCCGCAATTGGAGCAAGTGCGCGCGAGTGGCGCAGCACATTCCTCGCAGAACCTCGCCTCGGGCGGATTATCGTGTTGGCAGCGAGGGCATTTCATGGGGTCGTGCGGGCTGCCTCGAGCAGGTCAACGGTGGAGCCTGGTGCCTCGATCCAGGGTTCTCTGGTGAGTTCAAACCGGACCGAGCGGGTGGGGCCCCCGCATGAGCGGCGCCGACGGCTGCGTCAGTGGATCCGGGCCAAGGTCTCGTGCGCGGCGATCAGCAGGTTGGCGTTGCCGCTCCCCGAGGACTGCGCATAGCCGCCGTACTGCCGCCCTTCGAGGCCGCTGCCTTCGTCGCTGAGCGCTTTCGTCACGCCCAGCAGCGTGGCGAGCGCTCGCCCGCCCATCTCAGCGACCGCCACGCGGCTGTAGTTGCCGAAGCCGGCGATGACCTCGTCGATCGCGCCGCGCTTGAGCTGACTGAGCAGGCGCTGATCCGCGTCGACGCGCTCGGGTGTCGGCATGAAGTGGCGGCCCCGCACGAGCGCATGGCTGAGCGCCGTGCTGGCCAAAAATACCGCACGCCGCCCCAGGCGCTGGGCGGTCGCGTGGATCGCTGCGCCCGCGCGCACGCACTCGGCATGATCGGCCATCAGCACGACCGGAACGCCTACCACTGCAACTTCACCTCCGGGATCGAGGTGCGACAGCGGCACGAAGGTACCGTAGTCCCACTCGTAATGCGGCGAGTCGTTGCGCGCTGCGGGGATTTCGAGGCGTTTCCACTCGTCGACCACTGCCGACCGCGAAGTCGGGATCGCCTCGATAGCGGTACGGCATGCCGGGGATCAGATCCGGCGCCTCGTCGGCGACGCATGTGCCCTCGTGCTGGGGCTGGCAGGTGGCGAACCAGTTGAAGGTAGAAACCCAGTGTGTGGAGGCGACCACCCACAGGTCGGGCTTGAGCGAGCGCAGGTCCCGGCCGAGCTCGAGTTCGCCGTCGACCAGCGTGTGCTGAAAATGGGGAGTGATCTCCCGGCGGCTCAGCGTTGGCACGTGCGCGACCACGGCCGCTGCAATGACGCCGCTCATCTACCGGGCGCCTCTTCCTCGCGTTTCGCGAGATTGGCCAGAATCTCCGCGCCGCGATTGGCCGCCGACAGACCGCGGAACAGGAAACACAGATTGATCACGGCCTGCAGCTCCTCCCAACTGGCGCCTGCGCGGCGGGCCGCCATGGCGTGCAGCGTGGCCGCATCGCTCAGGTCCATCAGCAGCATGCCGAACAGCATGAGCTGCGCAGTCTTCACGTCGAAGCACTTGGGGTACATGCCGTGCGAGCGGATCTGCTCTTGCAGGTCCAGCATGGTCGGGTCTAAGGCGCCGGTCACGTTCAGACGCGCCTCGATCCGCGGGGGAACGAACCCCAGCAATTCTTTGTAGACATCGCCGCGCTGCTGCAGCGTCTGTCGAGTGTCGGCATAGGCGCCGATGCGGCGCTGCACGGCGGCCGGGTCGATGCGTGGGGGAAGCATGGGACGGGCTCTCCGGTCGGTGACGGTGGGGAGGGGCTAAGCCTCCACATTATGCTGAAATCCGGATCTTCATGTGGCGCGGGAACGGCCTACGCGGCAGGGCTGGAAGCACTGCCCGCATCGAACCAGGTGGTGAAATCGGCCGTTCCAAACGCAAGCGCCGCCGGCGAGCGCGGCGGCGCTTGACAACCGACCGAGAGGTCAGCGCTGTGCCTGGGGTCCGACCGCTTTGGAAGCGGGCTTGCGCTGCTGCTTCTGAGATTTGGGCTTATCGAGCGCGCTCAAGGCCTTGGTTCGAGCCTGATCGCAAGCGAACTTCGGCTTTGCGCGCATGCACGCCATGTAGTCTTGATTGATCTTCTGCTCGGCGGCGGCCCGGGCCTCCGCCTCAGAGGGCTGCGCCGGCGGCGGCTCGGCGGCCGCCGGGGTGGCGGGCGCGGTCTGCGCGGACTGGGGTGTTGCCTCTGGTTGTGCGGGTGTAACCGCAGGCTGAGGCGTTGCCTCCCGCGGCGCGGACCCTGGCCCAGGTTGCCGGGTAGAAGGTTCCGGCACTGGCGCTGCGGGAGCCGGCTCGCGTGCGGCGGTCTCAGTGGGCTCCGGCGCGCGCGCTGCGGCGGGGGTCGGCTTCGGGTCAGCCAGGCGAGCCAAGGCCTTGTCGCGCTCCCCCGCGCAGTAACTCTTGTCTTTGAGGGCCTTCCGGCAGCTCTCGTACTTCTTCAGGATTTCGACGATGGGCGGCTTGAAGCGCGTGGACACGCCAGCGGGCCCGGAGATGAACTCCACCTGCTTCTCCGAGATGTTGCCGTACTGCGAACGCAGCTGTTCGAGCATCGCCTGCTTCTGCTGTTCGTCGATCGGCGCTCCGCTGGCGGGCGGAAGCGTGACATTGCCCATCAGATCTTCGCCGCAGGACTCGGCCAGCTTCGACTGCCAGGGGACCGTGATTTGCCGCCCGTCTTCACAGCGCAGAACCAGCTGGTCGACGTACTTGCTGGGGGCCACCTCCACGTGGAAGCGGCTCTCGACAATCTGGTAGGCCAACAGGTCGCCGCTGGCAAGCGCGAGAGCGCCGGAAACGAGTAAGGTGGTTGGTTTCATGCCTGCCTCCCGTCTTTGGGCTGAGACGCCGGAAGCAGGAGCAGGAAATGAGCCAGACGAAGCGCCTCTGGCGGGTGTTGAAAGGCCGACTCGGCGGGGGAACGCAGCTCCTTCCCCGCCGCGGATGCCGCGAGCAGAGCCGGGTCGGCTCAGGCGTCCCAGGGATTGGGCCGGGTCGGATCGATCCTGTATTTGGCCATGGCCTGCCGGACGACGCCGCGCTCAATCGTCCCCTCGTCGGCGAGCGCCTTGAGCGCTGCAACGGCGACGCTGTGACGGTCCACCTCGAAGAAGCTGCGCAGCGCGGCGCGGGTATCGCTGCGGCCGAAGCCGTCAGTGCCCAGGGTCACGTAACGCCGCGGCGCGCCCGTGGATACCATGGGAATATACGGACGGATGAGGTCGGGAACAGCGCGCATGTAGTCGCTGGCCGCGACGATCGGGCCTGCGGTCGGCGCGAGGCACTTCTCGACCCAGCATTGCTTCGGTTCATCGTCCAGCCGCAGGCGGTTGTGACGCTCCGCGTCCATGCCCTCGCGCCGCAGCTCGGTAAAGCTGGTCGCGCTCCAGACGTCCGCGGCGATGCCCCAGTCTTGCTCCAGCAGCTCGCTCGCCGCAACGACCTCGCGCAGGATGGTGCCGGAGCCGAGGAGTTGAACCCGTGCACTCGTGCACCCGTGATTCGCGATTCGCCGCAGCCGGTACATGCCCTTGCAGAATGCCCTCCTGTGCGCCTTCGGGCATGGCGGGATGGGCGTAGTTCTCGTTCATCACCGTGACGTAGTAGAACACGTCCTGTTGCTCCTCCAACATGCGCCGCATGCCGTCCTGCAGGATCACGGTCAGCTCGTAGCCGAAGCAGGGATCGTAGGCTACGCAGTTGGGCACAGTGGAGAACAGCAGATGGCTCGAGCCGTCCTCGTGCTGCAGCCCCTCGCCCGATAGCGTGGTGCGGCCAGCGGTGGCGCCGAGCAGGAACCCGCGGCAGCGCGAATCGCCCGCGGCCCAGATCAGGTCGCCGACGCGCTGGAATCCGAAGCACGAGTAGAAGATGTAGAACGGCAGCATCGGAACGCCGTGGCTGCTGTAGCTGGTGGCCGCCGCGATCCATGAGGCGACGGCACCCGCCTCGCTGATCCCTTCCTCCAGGATCTGACCGTCCTTGGCCTCTTTGTAGTAGAGCAGCTCGTCCTTGTCCTCCGGATCGTACAGTTGCCCGACCGAGGAGTAGATCGCGACCTGCCGGAACAGCGCCTGCATGCCGAAGGTGCGCGCCTCGTCGGCCACGATGGGCACGATGTGCTTACCCAGCTCCGCGTCGCGCAGCAGCTGCGAGAGGATCTGCACGAACACCATCGTGGTGGACTGCTCGCGCCCATGCGTACCCTCCAGATACTTGGCCAATGCGGACAGTTGTGGCGCAGCCAGTTTGGGGCCCTTTCCCGCGCGCATCGGGAGGTAGCCGCCCAGTGCCTGTCGCCGGGCGTGCAGATATTTCATCTCTGGGCTGTCGGCGGGCGGTTTGTGGAAGCGCACGTTGGTGACGTCCTCGTCGGACAGGGGCAGCGCGAAGCGGTCGCGGAAGGACAGCAGCGCTTCGTCTTCCAGCTTCTTCTGCTGGTGCGCGCCCATCTTGCCCTGGCCGCCGTGGCCCATGCCGTAGCCCTTCTTGGTCTGCGCCAGGATCACCGTCGGTTGACCTTTGTGGTTCACCGCCGCGTGGTACGCGGCATAGATCTTCACCGGGTCGTGCCCGCCGCGTTTCAGACGGTCGATGTCCTCGTCGGACATGTGCGCGACGATCGCCTGCAGCTCGGGATACTTGTTGAAGAAATGCTCGCGGTTGAAGCGTCCGTCGGTGGCGGCGTACTTCTGGAATTCGCCGTCCACGGTTTCGTGCAGCCGCTTCAGAATCACGCTCTCGTGGTCGCGCGCGAATAGCGGATCCCAGTCCGAGCCCCACAGCAGCTTGATGACGTGCCACCCTGCGCCGGCGAACAGGCCCTCCAGCTCCTGGATGATCGAACCGTTGCCCCGCACCGGACCGTCGAGGCGTTGAAGATTGCAGTTGACGACGAAGATGAGATTGTCCAGCACCTCGCGCGCGGCCATCGACAGCCCTGCCAGCGCTTCCGGCTCGTCCATCTCTCCGTCGCCGACGAAGGCCCACACTTTGCGCCCCGAGGTCGCCAGGATGCGGCGGTTCTCCAGGTAGCGCAGAAAGCGCGCCTGGTAGATGGCCATCAACGGGCCAAGTCCCATGGAGCCGGTGGGAAACTGCCAGAACTCGGGCATGAGATACGGATGGCAGTAGGAGCACAGACCCTTGCCGCCGACCTCGCGCCGGTAGTTGTCCAGGTGCTCCTCGCTCGAGCCGCCCCTCGAGGAAGGCGCGGGCGTAGATGCCTGGTGCGGAGTGCGGCTGGAAATAGATCAGGTCCCCTGCCTGACCGGCGCGGAAGAAATGGTTGAAACCCACCTCGAACAGGTCGGCGGCCGACGCGTAGCTCGCGATATGCCCGCCCAGCTCGGACGAGAACTTGTTGGCGCGTACCACCGTCGCCAATGCGTTCCAGCGCACCAACCCGATCAGCCGCTGCTCGGTCTCGAGGTTTCCTGGGAACTGGGGTTGGTCGGCGAGCGAGATGGTGTTGCAATAGGGCGTGCTCAGCACGGGCGGTAGCGCGACGCGTTGGGTGCGCGCGTGGTCGAGCAGCTTGCGCAGGATGAATGTGGCGCGCTCGCGGCCTTCATTCTCGATGATGGCATCGAGCGCCTGCATCCACTCCTTGGTCTCCGTTGGATCCTGATCCGGCGGCAACACCGCCCAGTGCCCGGAGAAGTTGAGGTCGGAAAGGTCGGTCATAGGAGATCCGTGACTCGTGATTGCTGAATTGGTGCACGCGTGATTCGTGCCCCGTGCTCGAGGATTGGTGCCGTGCATGGCGCAGCGGTGCAGACGAAACGCGGGCATACAGAACCGGCATTCGAAAAACACATCGTACCCGTATTCGCGCAGCACATGGTTTCGATTATCCTAGTGGGAGCCGGCCTGGCAGAAATGTAATGCCGTAACAGAGCCTGATTTCAGTGGAAAATATTGCCAATGGAACTGGACGCGACAGATTGGAAGATCCTGGGGCTGCTACAGCTGGACGCCCGCATGTCCAATGTGGACCTCGCGCGTCAAGTCGGGCTGTCGCCCTCGCCGTGCCTGAATCGCGTGCGGGCGCTGGAGAAGGGTGGCTATATCAGCCGCTACGTGACGCTGCTGGACCCGCTGCGGGTTGGCCTGAAGGTCAGCGTGTTCATCCAGGTCACGCTGGAGAAGCAGATCGAGCCGGCGCTGGAAACCTTCCAGCGCGCGATACGCGATCGCCCGGAGGTGATGGAGTGCTATCTCATGACCGGGGATGCCGACTACCTGTTGCGGGTGGTGGTGCCCGACTTGCAAGCGCTGGAGCATTTCATCCTCAATTTCCTCTCGCGCGTGCCGGGCGTGGGCAATATCAAATCCAGCTTCGCGCTCAAGCAGGTGAAGTACCAGACCGCGCTCCCGCTGCCGGGGCGGGCCGAGAAGGCGACGGCGAAACCGCGCGTCGGGGTGCGACGCATCGGCAAGCGCTAGTGCGGCGGTCTCACATCTGTCCCCTCACGCGAACGAACCTTCTGGGTGGGGCTGCCTGCCATGAGCGGTGCTGGGCGGGCTCGCCTCTGTGTTGCTGCTCGCCGCCGTCCCAGCGACGGCCGGGGTTGCCGTCTCGGCGGAAGCGGGGAGAGGCGAGTCTGTGGATACCAGGCCAGGCGTGGAGGGTTTATTATTGACTGTGGCATACCCACACGGGTCGTATAGATCCAAACCCCATCACAAAGGACGCCAAGTTGGCCAAACCCAATTACCAGTACGAAAAGCGCCAAAAAGACCTGGCCAGGAAGAAAAAGCAGGAAGAGAAGCGACAACGCAAGTTGAACAAAGCCAATCCCCAGCCGCAGGAGAACCCGGCTCAGCCCCCGGGCGAGGGTAATACCACGCCCGAATGACCAGGAGCGCGGCCACTCCTCGGTGTGGCTGTCGCGCCAGTGCTGAGCTTGGCGGGTGGATGCCGTGCCCTCAGAGGGGCGGCAGATGCACGCCGATCTGCTCCAGGATCCCGCGCGGAGCGCCGCCAGGGACGACTTCGGGGCGGATCATCACGATCCGCTCCCCCGCTACCCGATAGAAGAAATAGTGTTCCGGGATGTTCACCGTTCGCCCGGTCGGGGCAACCGGGTCGAGACCGGGCATCGCGAACACCCCCTTGTGGGTGCCCCCCTGGCGCCACTTCACTGCGATCAGGTCTTCTTGCCACTGCGGCGGATCGTGATCGTAGTGCCAGTCCGGAAAACCCGTATAGAGCGCGTTCAGCATCTTCAGGAACTCGGACTTGTTCAGCGTCCGGTTAGCGGAGACGAACGCGAGGTCGTCGGCCACCGTGTTTGCAATGCCGGGCACGTCGTGGGCCTTGAGGCCTTCGATATAGGTCAGCAGGACAGGTGGGATCGCGGGCATGCGCGTGGCGCTTACGCTTTCGACCTTCCTTAACCTCCGGTTTCCTCTTTCTTCAGCTTCTCCCACAGCGACGGGTTCTTGAAGAACGCCTGGGCCCTGCGCTCGTTCGCTTCCGGGTCCTCGAGGAACACCCGCTTGGCCCCCTCGCTGCTGAAGCAGTACAGCTTGTCCTGCGGCGAGATCCAGACCACCGAGCAACTGGTCGGCAGCGAGGTGCCGTTGGCTGCGCTCATGGCACACTTCCCCCCGCCTTCGGGCTCCGCTGCCGTTGCCCAAGTGGCAGATGTAAGTAGGGCAGCGAACGCGATGGGCTTCCAGCTTTGCATGGTGAATCTCCGTGTGATATGAAATGAGCCCGCGCCAGCCGCCATGGCCGGCGTTCGGAACCGGTGCGCGTATCCGGGTGCGCCGACTGTTGTAGCGCGGCGACTCTTGGCTAACCAGTATCCGTGCAAATCCGCTTGTTGCGCAACCGCCCCGCCTGGGGCAAGGCGCGGTTGGCATTTGTAAGGACATCGCGCCCGCGGGCCTCAGCGCAAGCGACCGCGCGGCAGGTACGGCTCCAGTGTCAGGGCCAGACCGGCGACCAGCAGCACGAAGCCGCTCCACATCAGCGGCAGGAACAGCGTTTCGATCTTTTTCCGTAGCTGCAGCGTCACCTGGGAGACCGGAACGCGAGGCGCGCCTGCTTCCTGCAGCAGGAATGTCGTAGTCTCCTGGGTAGTAGAACTCGAGTCTATCGGTTTCAACGCTCGTTTTTCCGCCCGGCGCCAGCTTGACCGCCAGCGAGCGCTCGAAGATCGGCTGATCCGATTGCAGAAGAGTGACCTGGTACTCGTCGGTCGACTTCGGTGCGTCCGAACTTCCGGACGCCGCGTCGAATGTAAGCCGGAATGCGATCCGGTTCATTTCTGGATCGAGCTTCAGCGTCACCGGGCGGAAGGCTTGGCCGTGGGCAACGTGCAGGATCGTTCCGTCCGGCAACGTCCAGCGAGCAGCGCGCTCGCTAAGGGTGAAGGTCTCGCCGTCCTCGCCGCTCAGGTATTCGCAGAAGATGTAGTAAGTGGGCCCCAGCAGCAGGCCGAGCATCAGCATCAGGGGACCGTAGCGTGTCACCGGCTAAGCCCGTAACAGACGGACTCGGTCCGCAATTGATTTGCCGTCTTGCGCTCGCCGAGCCAGCGAAATCGGCGGCTCCATAGTTGGAACGGCCCTAGGCGCCGTTTCCTGGGCGCGGGCGCACTGCCTTGAACCGCTCCATCGCTGCTACGAGCTGCGCGCGGATCCCCGGCTCCCACGCCGAGTGCCCGGCGTCGGGGACGACGATGTACTCGGCCTCGGGCCAGGCGCGGTGCAGGTCGTCTGCTGTCACTGCAGGGCAGACCATGTCGTAGCGGCCCTGCACGATCACCGCCGGGGTCTTGCGCAGCCGGTGCACGTTGTCCAGCAGCGCGTTCTCGTGGAGGAAAACGCGGTGCCTGAAATAGTGCGCCTCGATGCGCGCCAACCCGAGCGCCACGTGATCGCCGGAGAAATAAGCCAGCGTCTCCGCGTTGGGAAGCAGAGTCGAACAGCGGCCTTCGTAGGCGCTCCACGCCCGCGCCGCCGGCATATGGACGGCGGGGTCGGGGTGGTTGAGCCGGCTGGCATACGCTGCCAGCAGGTCCTGCCGCTCGGGTTCGGGGATCGGCTCGACAAACTCGCGCCACGCCTCGGGAAAGACGCTGCGCAGCCCGTAGAGAAACCAGTCGACCTCGTGGTCGCGGCACAGGAATATCCCGCGCAGTACCAGCCCCAGGCAGCACTCGGGGTGTGCCTGCGCGTAGGCGAGTGCCAAGGTGCTGCCCCAGGAGCCGCCGAACACGCAGCCAGCGCTCGAGCGCCAAGTGCGTGCGCAGCTTCTCCAGGTCCGCAACCAGGTGCGGCGTGGTGTTGTCGGTGAGCTCGCCATGTGGGGTGGAGCGGCCTGCGCCGCGCTGATCGAACAGCACGATGCGATAGAACGCCGGATCGAAGAAGCGCCGCTGACCGGGGCTGCTGCCCGCCCCGGGGCCGCCGTGCAGCAAGACCACGGGAATGCCGTTAGGATTGCCCGACTGCTCCCAGTAAAGAGTGTGGCGAGCGTCGACCCGGAGCATGCCGGAGTCGAACGGCTCGATGTCCGGGTACAGGTCGGTACGGGGCGTGCGAGCGATGTCGTTCATACTGTCGAGTGCGCCGTGGAGGTGCGCCCAGTGCTTGACGCTACAGTCTGCGCACGCTGTAGCCTTTCTTGCGCAACAGCTCCACGATGCCGGTGCCTCCGATGCAGATGCCCGACACCCACTGCCACGAGGGTGGGATCGGTGCCCGTCAGCATCGCCGCGATCTTCTCGCTCATCTCGCGGTTGCGCGCGTCGTACAGCTGCTCGCGCAGCTCCCGCGCCTGCGCCGCCGGCAGTTCGTCGACTTCCTTGTTAACCAGGTCCCAGAGACGCTTCTCGTCGCCCGTCCTCCACGCCGACACGAGATCGCGGATGTCTGCGCTCAGGCTGCCCCTGCTGACACCGTCCACCGCCGAGCGCAGCATGCCTTCCTGTAGCTCGGGCGAGAAGCTGCTCAGCAGCGCGAGCTGCCCCGCGATCGACTCCAGCTCGACGATGCGCTTGCCGTCCTGCTTCGCGCGCCGCGCGAGGTAGATGTCCAGGCCGAGGTTCGGGTCGTACCCCTGCCGCCCGACTTCCATCATCGCCAGCGTCATCGCCAGCAGCTCCGGCCGCATCACCTCGGCATACTCGACCGGCAGACCGACCGCGGGCAGCGCCTTCCTCAGCTCATCCATCAGCTGTGGCGAGATGTGACGCGCCAGGCTGTCGGGTGGCTTGTAGGTCGAGCTCTGTGTGGCCGCGAGCATCGCGGATTGGTCTGTCGGGTCCGCCTCCAGCGCCAGCACGCCCGACGCCGAGTAGGCTCGCTCCACCGCCGGGCTGAGGGGGTACAGCTTGCGCGCGCCGACGTGGACAGTGCCGAACAGATACACCGTATTGCTGGGCGAGCGCGCCTCCCAGATGAGCGGGGTGCTGCCGTTCTGGGCGTGCACCGCGAGCGCTGGCAACGCAATGCAAGCGCCAGCCAAAACCCGGCCCCCGAACCTTCTGAGCTTGGATGTGAAAAAGGACATGCCGACGCTGTCGAAGCGGACGAAGATGCAGGCAGTCTAACAGAGGCGCCGAGGCGGCTGGGTGCGGGGCGCGGCGGTCGCCAGCGTACAATTCGTGTTATTGCCCCAGCACACCGAGGCAATGAACTGCGCGAATTGAACTGCACGATCCCAAGGGCTTGACGGTTAATTCGCGCGATGACGTTCAGGCAGCTCGGACGAAGGACACAATGGAAGATTCATTCAGAAAGGCAGCGCTCGATTACCACCGGCTACCCAAGCCGGGGAAGATCTCGGTCACCCCCACCAAGAACCTGATCACCCAGCGCGATCTGGCGCTGGCCTATTCACGCCGGGCGTGGCTGCGGCCTGCGAAGAGATCGTCGCCGACCCCGCCCGCACGCGCGACTACACCGCACGCGGCAACCTCATCGGCGTGATCACCAACGGCACAGCCGTGCTCGGGCTGGGGGCGATCGGCCCGGAGGCGGCCAAGCCGGTGATGGAAGGCAAGGGCGTGCTGTTCAAGAAGTTCGCCGGCATCGACGTGTTCGACATCGAGATCAACGAGCGGGATCCGGACAAGCTGGTCGACATCATCGCCAGCCTCGAGCCCACTTTCGGCGGCATCAACCTCGAGGACATCAAGGCGCCCGAGTGCTTCTACATCGAGCGCAAGCTGCGCGAGCGGCTGAAGATTCCGGTGTTCCACGACGATCAGCACGGCACCGCCATCATCGTCGGCGCAGCGGTGCTCAACGGCCTCAAGGTGGTGGGCAAGGACATCGGCAAGGTCAAGCTGGTGTGCTCGGGCGCAGGCGCGGCGGCGCTGTCCTGTCTCGATCTGCTCGTGGGTCTCGGGCTGGCGGTAGACAACATCGCCGTCGCCGACATCAAGGGCGTCGTCTACAAGGGCCGAGTGGAGGAGATGGACGAGTACAAGGCCCGCTACGCGAAAGACACCAAGGCGCGAACGCTGGCAGAGATCATCGCGGGCGCCGATATCTTCCTCGGCCTGTCGGCCGGCGGCGTACTCAAGCCGGAGATGGTCGAGAACATGGCACAGCGTCCGCTCATCCTGGCGCTGGCCAACCCGAACCCCGAGATCATGCCGGAGGACGCCAAAGCGGTGCGCCCCGACTGCATCATCGCCACCGGGCGCTCGGATTATCCGAACCAGGTCAACAACGTCCTGTGCTTCCCGTTCATTTTCCGGGGAGCGTTGGATGCCGGCGCGACCACCATCACCGAAACGATGAAGCTGGCGTCCACGCACGCCATCGCCGAACTGGCGCAGCAGGAGCAGTCCGACGTGGTGGCCATGGCGTACCGCGATACCAACCTCTCCTTCGGCCCCGAGTACCTGATCCCCAAGCCCTTCGATCCGCGGCTGATCGTCAAGATCGCTCCCGCAGTCGCCAAGGCAGCGATGGACAGCGGCGTAGCCACGCGCCCGATCGCCGATCTCAACGCCTACCGGGATCAGCTCGTGCAGTTCGTCTACCACTCCGGCCTGATCATGAAGCCGGTGTTCGAGGCGGCCAAGAACAGACCGAAGCGCGTGGTGTACTGCGAGGGCGAGGACGAGCGCGTGCTGCACGCCGTGCAGACCGTGGTAGACGAAGGCTTCACTCGGCCGATCGTCATCGGGCGCCCGGAGGTCGTGAACCCGCGGCTCGAGAAGCTGGGCCTGCGCGTGCGCCCAGGCCGCGACTTCGATCTGGTCAACCCGAACAATGACCCGCGCGTCCCCGAATACTGGCAGCTCTATCACAGCCTCATGCAGCGCAAGGGGGTGTCGGTGGAGGTAGCCAAGCGCGAGGTGATCAGACGCCCCACGCTGATCGGCGCGCTGATGGTGCAGCAGAACGAGGCCGACGCCATGCTGTGCGGCACCCACGGTGAGCACAGCACGCATCTCAACTACATAGCCGACGTGATCGGTCTCAGGCCGGGGGCGAAGCAGTTCGCCGCGATGAACCTGCTGCTGCTGGACGAGCGCACGCTGTTCATCTGCGACACTTACGTCAATCCCGATCCGACTGCGGAGCAGCTGGCCGAGATCACGATGCTGGCTGCGGAAGAGGTACATCGCTTCGGGCTCGTGCCCAAGGTGGCGCTCCTGTCCCACTCCAACTTCGGCAGCGCGCGCACGCCCTCGGCGCGGAAGATGAGTCGCGTGCGCGAGCTGTTGGAGCAGCTCGCGCCGCATCTGGAAGTCGACGGCGAGATGCACGGCGACGCGGCGCTGTCGCAGGAGATCCGCTTGCAGGCGTTTCCCAACTCGCGACTCAAGGACGAGGCCAACCTCCTGATCATGCCCACGCTGGACGCGGCCAACATCTCCTTCAACCTGCTCAAGGTCATCGCCGGCGAGGGCATCACCGTCGGGCCCATCCTGCTGGGCGCGGCGAAGACCTGCCACATCCTCACCCCTACCGCTACTGTGCGCCGGTTGGTCAACATGACCGCGCTCGCGGTGGTGGACGCCGGGTCGCACAGGTAGCTGGCTGAGCTAGGATTCCAGCGCAGCCGTGCCAGCGACGCCGACGATTCGAACCGCGCGCCTGCTGCTCCGGCCCTTCGCGCCCGCTGATGCTGCGGCGCTCTCGGAGCTCGCCGGAGCGTTCGAGATCGCGGATACCACGATCTCCATCCCGCATCCCTATCCGCCCCAGCTCGCGATCGACTGGATCGCGGGACATTGGCGAGAGCCGGAGCTCAGCCGCGCAGTGAGCTTTGCGGTCATCGAAGAAGCGTCCGCGCAGCTCGCCGGATGCGTGGAGTTGCGCGATATCGATCCGGAACACGCGCAAGCTGAGCTGGGTTTTTGGATCGGCAAGCCGCTCTGGGGTCTAGGCTATGCAACCGAAGCTGGCGCAGCTGTGGTGCGGTTCGGCTTCGAGTCGCTCGATCTGAACCGGATCTATGCTTTCCACATGGCGCGCAACCCCGCATCCGGGAAGGTCCTGCAGAAGCTCGGGCTGCAGCGCGAAGGACTCCTGAGGCAGCGCGTGCGCAAGTGGGGACGTTTCGAGGATGTGCTGGCCTATGCGATATTGCGCACAGACTTCCTCGCGAGCCCGCTCTACCGTGCCTATGCTTGAACCGGCCGACCCGTGACCGCTTGGATTGACCGGCAACTGCCGCAAGGCGACGAGATTTTCCTGGACCACGTCGGGTTCTTCGTCACCGACCTGGAGGCTGCGGCGCGTCAACTCGAGCGTCTCGGTTTCCAGGTCTCGCCGCTCAACGTGCAACACAACGCCAACGAACACGGCGAACTGGTGCCGACAGGCACGTCGAACCGCCTGGCGCTGCTCGAGCGCGGATTCATCGAAATGCTCGCTGCAACCGGTGAGACTCCGCTCGCCGATCAGCTGCGCAGGGCAGTCGCGCGCTACCAGGGCTTGCACCTCATTGCGCTCACTCACGCTGACATGGCGGCGCAGCGGCGTCGGCTCGTGAACGCTGGGTTTGCCATGCAACGGATCGTGCAACCTGCGGCGACGCGTCGCGACTGTCGAGGGCGAGCGCCAGATGGCCTACTCGGTGCTGCGCACCGAGCCCGGCGAGATGGCGGAAGGCAGGGTGCAGATGTTGACCAATCATACGCCCGAGCTGTTATGGACCCCGGGCTCGACGGTGCACGACAATCAGGTCGACGCGCTGACACAATTGTTGATCTGCGTTCGCGATCCGGTCGAGGCGGCTCTGCGGTATGGCCGCTTTTGCGGCCGAGAGATCGGCGGTGACGAGCAATGCGCGGTCGTTGCTCTGGAGCGCGGCGATATTCTGCTCGTCAGCCCAAGCCGAGCCGCGGCGATGTTGCCGGACCTCACGCTGCCTGACCTGCCGTATATCGCAGGGATCGCTTTGCGCAGCGCGGATCTCGCAGCGACCCGACGCGTGCTGATGCGGGAAGCGATCAAAACGCCCATCGCGACCGACGAGTTGATCTGCGTCGGTCCCGTCGACGCGCTGGGCGCCTATCTTCTGTTCCATGCCGGGTCGGTCGACGCCCCGTGGCAGGCCCTCGCGCAGATCCGAGGCCGTTGAGTAGTTGCCGGTCGACGACAGCACTCGGGTCTGCGCAGTGCAGTTGTCTCCTCTCGTCCCCCTGGCGAGAGTACCATCGCACGAGTCTAAGACTGCGATTTTCGAGGAGCACACATGGCAACGAAGAGACCGATATTCGGCGCGTTCAATCAGGGGGAGCTGCCCAAGATTGCATGCTTCAACAAAGCGACCGTGGCGCTCGGGGTGGATTTCGATGCCCTGATCGCGGCCATGCAGGTGTTCGTGGACAAGTACGTGGCGCCCGTGTGGGGCACACCCGCGAAGCTGGTGAAGTCCAGGGGATTCCTGAAAGGCGCTTGGGCGATGGTGTTCCTCGACGACGCGGATCAGCCCGGCGCTCTTGCTTACCATGACCTTACGCCCGATGGATTGCCACAGGCCAAAGTCTTCGTCAAGACCACGCTCCAGAACAAGGACCTCGTGAGCGTGTCCGCGTCTCACGAACTGGTGGAGATGCTGGTGGACCCGGCGATCAACCTGATGACCACGGGCCCGGATCCGAAGACGATCTATGCCTACGAGAGCGCCGATCCGGTCGAGGCGCTCAGCTTTCCCGTCAACGGCATTCCGATGACCGACTTCGTGTACCCGGCTTACTTCGAAGACTTCCACAAGCCGGGCTCGGTGCATTTCGATCAACTCAAGAAGGTCAAGAAGCCGTTCCAGATTCTCACCGGCGGCTATCAGATCATTTTCAAGAACGGCAAGTGGTCGCAGATTTTCGCCTCGGCAGTCGAAGAAGAAGCGCTTTGCGAAGGAGGACCGCCGCGGCCATCGCAGCGAGCAGCGCAAGCGGAGGCATTTGAAACGCGCATCGGAGCAAGACATCGCACGGGCGCAGCGCAAGCGCTGACATCAGCACGCAGCAAGTAGCCCGGGTGAAACGCAGTGGAACCCGGGAGCCATAGGTTTAGCGAAGCGAGCAGCGCGAATGAAGGGCAGTGAAACCGCGGAGCCAGAGATAAGCGAAGCGCAAAACGAGTTGCGTCCCGACTGCAGCGGTCTCCCCGGCCGCTTCGTGCCGGTGATCGACCGCAACCGCTGTGAAGCGAAGAGCAAATGCGTGGACGTGTGTCCTTACCATGTGTTCGAGTTGCACGCCCTGGCGTCTGAAGACCGCGCTGGGCTGTCCCTGGTGGGAAGGTTGAAAGCGTGGGCCCATGGCGGGAGGCAAGCCTATGCCGTGCGGTCGCAGGACTGCCACGCCTGCGGACTCTGTGTGGCCGCGTGTCCGGAGCAGGCGATCAAGCTCGTAGCGGCGGCAGCGGTGAGCGAAGCGCCAAACGAGTAACAGGGCGACGACACTTAGCGTTTGCCCGCGTGAAAGTTGGATGCTTTAGAATGTGCCGCCCTAGTTCTTCAGCAACTGGGGCTCCCGTCATTAGCTTCGACACCTTTCACGGAGATCACGGATGAGGACAAGAGCAGCCATGCTTCTCGTTTCCGGTCTTGCCGCCCTGCTCGCGGCCGTTCCGGCAATGGCGCAGCAGATCACCGGCGTGCCGGGTTCACCCAGCGCGACGACGACGATCAAGGGCGATCAAATTCCGGCGCCGCCGCAGAAGTTCGGCGGCAAGATCGAGCGCACCACGCAGGGCTCGAAGCCCTATTGGCCGGCGCGCATCGAGCCGCGGAAGGGTGCGCCGAACGTGCTGCTGATCATGACCGATGATTCCGGCTTCGGCGTCCCCAGCACCTTCGGCGGCGTGATCCCGACACCGGCGCTCGATCGCATCGCCGCCAACGGGCTGCGCTACACCAATTTCAATTCCACGGCGCTGTGCTCGCCGACGCGCGCCGCGCTGATTACCGGCCGCAACCACCACTCGGTCGGCTTCGGCGTCATCGCCGAGCAGGCGACTGGTTTCCCGGGCTACGACAGCTTCATCACCAGGGACAAGGCGACGATTGGCAAGATCCTGAAGGACAACGGCTACCGCACGTCGTGGTTCGGCAAGAACCACAATACGCCGTCCTTCCAGGCTAGCTCGATCGGCCCCTTCGACCAATGGCCGATCGGCATGGGCTTCGAATACTTCTACGGCTTCATGGGCGGCGACACCAACCAGTGGCAGCCGGCGAACCTCGCCCGCAACACGACGTACATCTATCCGTTCAGGGACGACCCCAGCTACAACTTGACCACGGCGATGGCCGATGAGGCGATCGCGTACATGAACCAGGTCAATACCCTGACGCCTGGGCAGCCCTTCTTTGTCTATTACGTGCCGGGCGGCACCCATGCGCCGCATCACCCGACGCCCGAGTGGATCGAGAAGATCAGCGCCATGCATCTTTTCGACAAGGGGTGGAACGCGTTGCGCGACGAGATCTTCGCCAACCAGAAGAAGCTGGGCGTCATTCCGCAGAACGCCAAACTCACGCCCTGGCCGGACGACCTGCTCAAGCGCTGGGATGCGCTTTCGGCCGACGAGAAGAAGATGTTTATCCGCCAGGCTGATGTCTTTGCCGCGTACGTTGCCTACACCGACCACGAGATCGGCCGCGTCATCCAGGCGGTCCAGGATATGGGCAAGCTCGACAACACGCTGATCATCTACATCAACGGCGACAACGGCACCAGCGCCGAGGGTACGCTGGTCGGCACGCCCAACGAGGTGGCCATGTTCAACGGCGTCATCGTCCCGGTCGAGGACCAGCTCAAGTACTTTTACGATGCCTGGGGGACCGACCGCACCTATCCGCACATGGCGGTGCCTTGGGCTTGGGCGTTCGACACGCCGTTCTCCTGGACCAAGCAGATCGCGTCGCACTTCGGCGGCGTCCGACAGGGCACGGCGATCTCGTGGCCGAAGGCGATCAAGGACAAGGGAGGCATCCGTCACCAGTTCCACCACATGATCGACATCGTGCCCACGATTCTGGAGGCGACCGGAGTGCGGGCCCCCAAAATCGTCGATGGCATCAAGCAGAGCCCGATCGAAGGCGTCAGCATGATGTACACCTTCGACAAGAAGAACACCAATGCGCCGTCGACGCACAGGACGCAGTACTTCGAAATGATGGGCGATCATGCGATTTACCACGACGGCTGGATCGCCAGCACGAAGGTCATGCGGCCACCGTGGGACATCAGTGGTGGAATCGGCTCGGACCCTGCGAAGTACCCGTGGGAACTGTACGATCTCAGGAACGATTGGACGCAGTCGGAGGACGTTGCCGCGAAGCATCCGAAGAAGGTCAAGGAGCTCGAGAAGATCTTCTGGCAGGAGGCGAAGAAGTACCAGGTCCTGCCGCTCGACGCGACGGTGGCTACTCGGCTCATCACGCCACGGCCCAGCATTACCGCCGGCCGCAACGTGTTCACGTGGACCGCCCCGCTCACGGGCACGCCGTACGGCGACGCGCCGAGCATCCTGAACGCATCGTACACCTACAAGGCCGAGGTCGAGATTCCGCAGGACGGCGCCGAAGGCATGCTCATCACCGCAGGCGGCCGCTTTGGCGGCTACGGCTTCTATCTGCTCAAGGGCAAGCCGGTCTTCACGTGGAACCTGGTCGACCTGAAGCGAGTGAAGTGGGAAGGTCCTGATGTGCTGGCGCCCGGCAAGCACACGCTGGAGTTCGATTTCAAATACGACGGGCTAGGAATGGGCACGCTGGCCTTCAACAGCATGAGCGGCATCGGCCGCAGCGGCACCGGCGTGCTCAGGGTCGACGGCAAGGAGGTCGCACGCCAGAAGATGGAGCACACGATTCCGTTGATCCTTCAGTGGGACGAGAACCTCGACGTCGGCTCCGACACCGGTACGCCGGTCGACGATGGCGACTACCAGGTGCCATTCGCCTTTACCGGCAAGATCAACAAGATCACGCTGACCATCACCCGGCCGAAGCTGACGCCGCAGGACGAGAAGAAGCTGATGCAGGCGGCTCGGAACAACAAAGTTAGCGAATAGAAACTTCGAGGCCGGGAGCAGTGCCAACCGTGGCTGCTCCCGGGCTCATTTGCTCTCTGGCCGCACAGGCCCGCCCTTCGCGGCGCTGGCGAGCAGCGCATCGATCAGACGATGAACTCGGAGCGCTTCCTCGCCGTTGACTCGTGGCTCGCCGCCGCCCTGAACGGCGTCGAGGAAGTCGCGCCAGACGCTGCGGTGATAGTCGTGCGGGAACGCCATCGGATCTGCGCCGGTCCCGCCACCCGAGCCGTCGGCCGCGAGCGCTTCTCTGCGGCCATCGTCGAAGCGCATCTCTAGCGCCGTGCCGGCGAGCGTCGCCGTGCCGCGAGTGCCCGAAAGCTCTATGCGTTCGGCCGCGCCCGGGTAAGCGGCGGTCGTGGCCTCGATCACGCCCAGCGCGCCGCTTTGCCATCGCACTGCTGCACACACTAGATCCTCGCATTCCATGCGATGGACCGCGGTGGTGGCAGCGTACGCGCTGACCTCGGCCGCATCGCCCGCCAGCGAGAGCAGCACGTCGAGCGTGTGAATCGCCTGAGTGAGCAGCACGCCGCCGCCGTCGCGCGCTTTGGTTCCGCGCCCCGGGTCGTCGTAGTAGCTCTGCGGCCGCCACAGCCTGATGATCGCCGAGGCGCCGACCAGCGGACCGAGCTCACCGGCGCGCAGCGCGCTGAGCGAGACGCTCGGCGGCCGGCTTGTGCCGATGCTGCAGCACGACGCCGAGTTTGACGCTCGCCCGACGGCACGCGGTGACCATCTCCTGCGCACGCGTGGTGGTGATCTCGAGCGGCTTCTCGAGCAGGATGTGTTTGCCCGCTGCGGCACAGCGCTTCACCAGCTCCAGGTGCGTGTTGGGTGGTGTGAGCACCGCGACCGCACCGATCGACCGGTCTTCGAGAATTGTCTCCAGCCGCTCGCACTGCGGGAATGGGAACTGCGCGGCGAACTTGGCGCGCCGAGCCGCGCTCGGGCTGAAGGCAAATGCGACCTCGACGCGGTCGGCAAGATCCAGCGCGCTCTTGGCATGCGGGGTCACCGCCATGCCCAGCCCGATCAGGGCGATGCGTGTCCTTTCCATGCGTGCTCCTCTCGCGGCCCCGCCACTCTATGGGACCCAGTATGATACTGACGACCCTTGGGTTCCGCGCAGCTCCCTCCCCTGCGCCCGAAGGGTGCGGGGAGGGCATGGCGGGGGTGCCGAATGTTTGCGACCGCTTTGCCGCCATCCCCGCCTTCCCCCGCAAGCGGGGGAAGGAGTCCTAAGTTGGGCTGAGCATCATGGGTAATCAAGTGCAATGAACTGTGCCGCCTGCGGGTTCGAGGCCGCCGCCGACTTTGCGTTCTGCCCTAAGTGCGGCGCGCGGCTTGCCAGTGCGCCTGCGCAACAGCCGACATCTCGGCCGGCGCAGGCGCCGAGCTCCATTGGCGCCACCGGCGTTCCCGCCGACGCGCAGTCTGACCGCCGCCCCGTCACCATTCTGTTCTCCGATCTGTCGGGGTTCACCGCGCTCAGCGAGCGGCTGGATCCCGAAGAGGTGCGCGCGCTGCAAGGCGACTTGTTCAGGGAAATGTCCGAGGCCATCGAGCGCGTCGAAGGATTCGTGGAGAAATTCGTCGGTGATGCGGTCATGGGCGTCTTCGGCGCGCCCGTGGCGCATGAGGACGATCCGGAACGCGCGCTGCGTGCCGCGCTGGATATGCGCGACCGGATCGCCGTCCTGAGCGAGCGCTGGACACGTCGCATCGGTTCGCCGTTGGCCTTGCACATCGGAATCAACACCGGGCCTGTGGTGGCGGGCCACATCGGATCGGGACCGGGTGCCGCCTATGCAGTCACTGGCGACGCGGTGAACACCGCTGCGCGTCTGCAGAGCACGGCAAGCTCAGGTCAGATCCTCGTCAGCCAGTCGACCTATGCGCTTACTCGGCATGCGTTCGACTTCGAATCCCTGGGCGATGTTTCGCTCAAGGGCAAAACCGAGCCTGTTGCTGTCTATGCGGCTCTTGCAGCAATTTCCACGCCGCGCTCGGCCCGCGGCCTGCAGACACATGGGGCGGATGTGCCACTCGTCGGGCGCGATCGGGAGCTCCGCGATCTGCTTGTCGCGTTCGAGCGAATGCTGGAAGGCCAGACTCAGGTGGTCACCCTCGTGGGCGAAGCCGGCGCTGGCAAAACCCGTCTGCTCGCGGAATTTCAGAGTCGGCTCGAGGCGCAGGGTCATCTCAAGACGACGGTCATCCGGCGGGCTGTGTGCTCCTCGGTGGGCGAGCGCACCTACGGCGTGCCGGCTGCGCTGCTGCGCGATGCCTACGGCGTGACGCCCGAGGACTCGCCCACTGTTGCGCGCAAGAAGTTCGTCGCCGGGGTGCAGGCGATGGGGGCCGACCAGGCCGAGGTCCAGCGCCTCGCGGGGTTACTTGGTTATTTGCTCGGGTTCGAGACGGAAGATCCGCGCACGCGTCAGATCGACCCCGAGCAGCTCGAGCGTCAGATCTTTCTCGCTGCGCAGGACGTCATCGAGCATCGGCTGCAGCACAGCGCGCTGGTGCTGGTCGTAGAGGATCTGCACTGGGCGGACGCAGCTTCTGTCGAACTGCTGCAATTTCTCATCGATCGCCTGCAGAACCGTCGCTTCATGCTGGTCGTTTCGCACCGCGCCGCGCAAGGCGCTGGCGCGCTGGCTGTCGGCCGCGCTGGGGAGACGATCGTGCGGTTGCAGCCGCTGTCGGCCAGCGACGGCGGTGCCTTGCTCGGTGCACTGGTCGGCCCCGCTGAGCGGCAGATCACGCAAGAGCTGCGGCAGCGGATCCTCGAGCACGCCGGGGGCAATCCGCTCTTCATCGAGGAGATGGTGCGCGCGCTCGCAGGTGGCGTGCTGGTGCAAGAGCACGGGCAATGGGTCTACCGTCCCGATGCGGCCTCGGTGCGTGTTCCGCTCACGATCCACGGTCTGCTGCTCGCCCGCATCGATCGACTGCCGGCTGCCGCCCGCCAGACACTCCAGGAAGCCGCCGTGGTCGGCCCTGTATTTCCCGAGGCCTTGTTGCGGGAGGTGGCGACCGATCCTGGCTCTCTCGACCAAACGCTCGCTGCGCTGGTCGACACCGAATTGCTCGTGGACGCATCCCGGACGACGAGCGACAGGCTCGCCGGGAGCTGCGACGGAGCGCCGTTACAGGTTCCGTCACGGACTGTTCCACGAGGTGGCGTACCAGAACCTGCTCGTGAGCCGGCGCAGCGAGCTCCACACCCGGATAGGCCAAGCGCTGGAGCGGCTGTGCGGGCCGGAGCCCCGCCGGCTCGAGGACCTCGAAGCCTTGGGCCATCACTTCCGGTTGAGCGCGGACAAGCCGCGCGGCGCCCATTACCTGGTCGCTGCTGGGGATTGGGCGGGCGCGATCCACGCCAACACCGATGCCATCCGCCATTACGAGCGCGCGCTGGAAATCCTCGAGGCGTGCGAAGGTCTCGAGGCGCAACGGCTGACCGTGCGCGAACGGCTCGGCGACCTGCTCGGCCCCGCGGGCGACCGCGCGGCAGCGCTGCAACAGTTTTCGCTGGCTCGTGATGGGTACGCGAATGCCGCGGACCATCCGGGCCAAGCGCGCGTGCTGCGCAAGATCGGGGCGCTGCACTGGGACGCGGGCGATCGAGCCGAAGCGGAGCGCTGCTTTCAACAAGGCCTGACGTTGATCGAGGCCGAGCCCGACCACATCGAGCTTGCGCACCTGTATCAGGAGATGGGGCAGCTCGCGTTCCGCAGCGGAGACAACGACGGCGCCGTGCGATGGGCTGAGCGCGCGCTGGCGCATGCCGAGCGTCTCGCGGCCCGTGCGGCGACGGACGACGAGAGCCGGGCCGCGTCGGCCGCCGTCTCGCTCGCATTGAATACGCTGGGCGTGGCGCTGGCGCGTCTCAATCGACCCGAAGACGCGGTAGCTCACCTCGTGCGCAGCGTTGCCATCGCGCGCGCGGCCGACCTGCTCCAGATCGAATGCCGGGGTGTCGCCAACCTGGGCGTGCTGTACAGCACTTTGGATCCCGCGCGTGCGATCGAGACCTGCGAACGCGGGCTCGAGACCGCCAAGCGCATCGGCGACCTCGGCTTGCAATCGCGTCTGTATACCAATCTCGCCGTGGCCTACTGCGCCCTCACCAATCGCTGCGACGAGGATGGAGTCGGCGCTGCGCACACCGCCATCGAACTGGACCGCAGGCTGGGTCAACTCGACCACCTCGCGGTTCCGCTCGTGGTGCTGGGGCAGATCTACCAGTGCCACGGTGACCCAAGCCGCGCTCTGGGCTATTATCAGGAAGCCATGGTGCTGGCCGAGAACGTGGGCGAGCCCCAGCTCTTGTTTCCCTGCTACGATGGGCTCGCAACGCTGTTCCTGGACGCGGGTGACGAAGCACAGGCCGAACGCTACATGCGCAAGGCGCAAGAGGTCTGCGAACGAGCCGGTCTCGAACCCGACGCATTGACCGTGCTGCCGTTTCTCGGCTGAAGCCGTAGCCTGGATGAAGCGCAGCGGAATCCGGGAATGAAGGGAATGCGTATGTCTCTTACGCGAGCGCCTTGAAACAAATGTAGCCTGGGTGAAGCGCAGCGAAACCCAGGAATGAAGGAGATTGAGACATGACCACAGCACAGAACGGGCCACTGCAGCCGGGAGACTTTGCGCCCCGCTTTGCCCTTCCGGCAGTCAACCGCGACGGAATGATTGGCCTCGAAGACTACAGGGACAAGGGCCCGGTCTTCGTGGCTTTGCTCCGAGGGCTGCATTGCCCATTCTGCCGCCGCCACGTCGTGCAGCTCGGAATCACGCGCGACAAGTTGGCGCGTGAGGGTGTGGAAACGCTGGCCATCGTGAACACGCCGACGGAGCGCGCACGCCAATACTTCCAGTACCGGCCGACGCGCGTGTTGCTGGCAGCGGATCCGGATGTGCAAACACATCAAGCTTTCGGTTTGCCCAAGGTGGGGGTGGTGCCGGACGACACCGATCCGGCTACCCTCCAATGGCCCCTCCGGACGACGATGGCGCAGCTTCCTTACCCTGAAGGTCAATCCGAATGGGGAGCTGCCCGAGCCCAAGACCTTCCCAGAGGCCGGTGCAGCTGCTCAACCAGAAAGACGGCTACGAGATCACCGAGGTGGAGCAGCAGATCATGGCGGCGCACGGGACCCAGATGGAAGGGCAGTTCCTCATCGACGCGCAAGGAACGATCCGCTGGTCGTACGTGGAGGGTGCCAACGGCCTCGAAGACCTCGTAAACTTTCCTGCGACCGACGACAAGATCCTCGCCGCCGTGGAGGCGATGTCGCGTTGAGTGCCTCCCCGCAGCCAAACGGTAGCCCGGATGAAGCGCAGCGTAATCCAGGGACGACGCCGGTGCGCACGGCATCGCACGGGTCGAGACTGCGCGAACGATCCAAGGAGATCAGAACATGACCACAGCACCGAACCGGCCACTGCAGCCGGGAGACTTCGCGCCCAGCTTCGCCCTTCCGGCCGTCAACCGCGATGGAATGGTCGGTCTCGAGGACTACCGCGGGAAGGGCCCGGTCCTTATCGGATTGTTCCGAGGTCTGCATTGTCCCTTCTGCCGCCGGCAGGTTACGCAGCTCGGCATGACGCGCGACAAGCTCGCGCGCGAGGGTGTGGAAACGCTGGCCATCGTGAATACGCCCGCAGAGCGCGCGCGGCAGTACTTTCAATACCGCCCGACGCGCGTGTTGCTCGCGGCGGATCCCGATGTGCAAACGCACCGGGCGTTCGGTCTCCCGAAGATCGGATTCATGCCCGATGAGACTCCCCCGGCCGAACTCCATTGGCCGGAGCGAGCGACAATGGCACAGTTCCTCTCCGCGCGGTTCAATCCCACCGGCGAGCTGCCGGAGCCGCTAAATGTTCCGCAGGCGATGGAGACCCTCAATCGGAAGGACGGCTTCCAGCCGACCGAAGCCGATCAGCAGATCATGGCGGCGCATCCCACCCAGCTGACCGGGCATTTCCTCATCGATGCGCGTGGCACCATCCGGTGGGCACGCGTGGAAGGAAAGGAAGGGCCGAACGACCTGGTCAACTTTCCTAGCGACGACGACATACTGGCGGCGGTGGAGGCGATCTCGCGCTGAGCTTAGTCCCCTCCCTCGCCCTCCCCAGCGGCGGGGGAGGGTGGGGTGAGGGCACGTCACTTCACCGTCTACTTGAGTCTGAGCGATATTGTAGGCAGGCACCGGCTTGAGGAAGCCTTTGAGCTGAAGCTCGCCGACCGGTTCGACCTCGACAAGCTCTTCGACCGAGGCCAGCACCCGCTGCGCGATCAGGATCTGCCCGGGCTTGGCCTCGCCGCACAGGCGTGCGGCGAGATTCGTCACGGTGCCGATCGCACCGTAGTCCCAGCGCCCCTCGAAGCCCACCGCGCCGATCGTCGCATAGCCCTGTGCGATACCGGCGCCAAAATCCAGCTCGAACCCGCGCTTGCGCCACTTCACGGTGAGCTCCGCGAGGCGACCGCGCATCGCCACGATCATTCGCACGGCGCGCGCAGCAGGATCCGGCACCGGCACCGGGTCGTTGAAGAACACCATCATGCCGTCACCGGCGAAGCGCTCGAGCGTGCCTTCATGGGCCAGGATCACCTGCCCCATCTCGGCGTGGTACTCGCGCAGCACCCCCATGACCTCCTCGGGCTCGCTGGTCTCGGCGAAGGAGGTGAAGCCGCGCAGGTCCAGGAACACGACGGTGACTTCGCGGCGATGGCTCTTGAGCGGATCTTCGGCGCCTCCGGAGAGGATGAGCTCGGCGAGCTGAGGCGAGAAGAAGCGCTTGAGCTTTCCCAGCTGTTCGAGCTGGGCGAGCTGCTCGTCGACCCGCTGCTCCAGCGTACGGTTCCAGTCCTGGAGTTGCGCGGACTGCTCGCGAACGGTGTCCTGCAGTGCCTTGATGCGGAGCATGGACTTCACGCGCGCGACCAACGACGCTTGATCCACGGGCTTTGTCAGGTACTCGTCGCCGCCGGCCTCGAGCGCCTGCACGACGTCCTTCGATTCGGTCTTCGCCGTGACCAGGACGATTGGAATGAATGGCAGCGTCGCATCGGCGCGCACGCGCCGGCAGACCTCGATGCCGTCCAGCTTGGGCATCATGACATCGAGCAAGATCAGGTCGGGCTGCTGCTCGCGCACGGCGACCAGCGCCTCCTCACCGTCGGCGGCCGTGACGATCTCGTAACCATGCGCCGCGAGCCGTGCGCGCAGGATATCGACATTGGACGGGTTGTCGTCGACGACGAGGATGCGCGGCGGAGTGCGCATGGTGCCGCAGCGCTCCTAGTCTCCTTCCCCCGCTCGCGGGGGAAGGTTGGGATGGGGGCTGACGTCAGCCGACGTTGAGATCGCAGTCAAGAAAAGCTTCATGCCAAGAAGCTCTCGGATCTTCGCCATCAGCAGCCGAGGGCTGAACGGTTTGGCCACATAAGCGTCGCACCCCGCCGCGGCCGCCTTCTGGTCGTCGCCGCTCAAAGCATACGACGTGACGGCGATGATCGGGATGTGGCGCAATGCGGCGTTGGCCTTGATGCGGCGCGTGACCTCGTAGCCGTCCAGACCCGGAAGCTGGATGTCCATGAGGATCAGGTCGGGCCGCTCGCGCTCGGCCAGCGTCAGTCCCTGTTCGCCGGTGTGCGCCTCGATCAGGCTGTAGCCGTTGGCGGACAGCAGGTCGCGCATGATCCGGCGAGCGTCCTCCTGGTCCTCCACCAACAGAATTCGCTTGCTCATACTTTCGATGCCATCTGCTCTCCAGCGTGCACCGGGACGCTGAAAAAGAAGGTCGAGCCCATGCCAAGCATCGACTCGACCCAGATGCGCCCGCCATGCATCTCGACGATGCGCTTGGCGATCGCGAGCCCCAGGCCGGTGCCGCCCTTGGTCTTGGTGGGCGAGCTGTCGCTCTGCTGGAACTCTTCGAAGATTCTCTGCCGATCCTCCTCACGGATGCCGGGACCGGTGTCGCGCGACGGCAACCAGGAACGTGCCGTCGGAGGCGCTGACGCGCACCGTCGACCTCGCCCGCCTCGGTGAACTTGATCGCGTTGCCGACGAGATTCATCAGCACCTGCGTGATGCGGCGTTCGTCGCCTCGGCCCACCGGCAGGTCCGGCGCCACGTCGACGCTCAGCCGGAGCTGCTTCTCGGCGGCCAGCGAGCCTACCGAGCTGACCACGGCCTGGACCACGTCGTTGAAGGAGTAGTCGCTCAGCCCCAGCGTGAGCTGCCCTGCTTCGATCTTCGACAGGTCGAGCACGTCGTTGATCAGCCCGAGCAGGTGCCGCCCGCTCTTCTGCACGCGCTCGAGGACCTCGCTGATCTTCTCGGGCACCTCGCCGTAGATCTTGTCCACGATCAGCTCGGTGTAGCCCAGGATTGCGTTGAGCGGCGTGCGCAGCTCGTGGCTCATGTTGGCGAGGAACTGGGACTTGTGCTGGCTTGCGATCCTGCAGCTCGCGGCTCTTCTGCTCGATCTCGCGGAACAGGCGGGCGTTCTGGATGGCCAGAGCGAAGATTGCGCGGCGAAGGTCTGCAGCAGTTCGACGACCTCGGGTGGGATAGCTGCCCGACGTCCGACGCGATACCGACAAGGCTGCCGACAACTCGTCCCTCGCGCAGCATCGGGACCGCCAGCACCGACGCGTATGCCCGACCTGTCCAGTATGTCCCGCAGCACGCCAGAGTAAGCGTTCGTGGTGCTGCACATCGGCGACTTGCACGGGCACGCGCTGCAGCGCCGCACGGCCGGTCGCGCCCTCGCCAAGCCGCAGCGACTTGGCCAGCAGCGCCTCGACGACGTCCGGGGCCAGCCCGTAGGTGGCGCGCAGCCGAAGCTCCTGACTCTCTTCGTCGAATTCATAGACGGCGCCCGCGTCGCTCGAGGAAAGTTGCATCGCCCGGGCTGACGATACGTCTCCAGGACTTGCTCCAGATCGAGCGTCGAGTTGACGGCCTGGCTCACCTCCGACAAGGCCCGCAGCTGCTCCACGGAATGCGCCAGCTCCTGCGTGCGCGCCTGCAGCTCCTTGAACAGCCGCATGTTCTCGATCGCGATCACCGCCTGGTCGGCGAAGGTCTGGAGCATGGCGATCTGTCTTTCGGAGAACAT